>NZ_JADEYH010000001.1 GCF_017114865.1 Streptomyces verrucosisporus
GTGCCCTGAGCGCGGGCGGTCTCCAGCGGAACCGTCTTGACCGCGGGCCTGGTCCACGAGGCCGTCAGATACCAGCGTCCCGGCGGCAGCGTCGCGGTCAGCGCCGTCCTGGACGACGCCGGCGTTCCCGAGGCTGTGGCCGTCGGCGAGTGGGACGCGGCCGGCCGGGTGCTGCTGCTGTCCTACCTGACCGTACGGCCCCGGTCCCGCTCCGGCGGGCTCGGCGGCCTGCTGATGGGCGTGGTCGCGGGAGCCTGGCAGGAGCGCTTCCGGCCGCTGCTGACGCTCGCCGAGGTGGAGCATCCGCTGGCGCACAAGGCGGACGGCGAGCGCGGCGACCCGGCCGCCCGGCTGTGCTTCTACGCCCGGCACGGCGCCCGGGCCCTGGACATCCCCTACTTCCAGCCCGCGCTGCGCCCCGGCGCGGAGCGGGTCCACGGAATGCTGCTGCTGGTGCTCGCCCGGGCCTCCGGCACGGAAGGGGAGCGGCCGGACACGGTCGACCCCGGACCGGTCCGCTCCTTCCTGGAGGACTACCTGCTCTCGGGCGAGGAGCACCGGGCCGACGGTCCGGTGCTGCGGATGCGTGACGCCCTGGCCCGTCCCGGCGGTGTCCGGCTGCTGCCGCTGGACGACGTCCGCGCGCTGCCGCTGTCCGTCCCGGACGGGGCCGCCCGCCCGTAGGCGGGCGGGGCCTTCAGGAGGCCGGCCCCGGGGCCGGTTCCGGGGCCAGGTCCGCCACGACGGCGGCGTGGTCGGAGGGCCAGACGCCGCCGACCGGGCCGTCGCCCGCCCGCCGCACGTCCGTGACGCGGCCGATCCCGCCCGGGCCGGGCGGCCCGACGCGGATGTAGTCGACGCGTGCGCTGGGCCGGAAGGTGGCCGCGACATAGGGGTTGGCCGCGTCCCGGGTCGCGGCCGGGGCGGCCGGATCGGCGTACTCCCAGACGTCCGGCAGCACCTGGCCCTCGACGGCGGGGGCCGTGCGCGAGCCGCCCAGCAGCCGGATCTCGTCGGAGTCGGGCGTCGCGTTGAAGTCCCCGGTGACCACGGGCGGGAAGCCGCTCCCGCCGCGGTGCGCCGCGACGAACTCCGCCAGGGCGGCGACCTGCCGGCAGCGCAGTGCCGAGGCGTGGGCGGCGGAGGTCAGGTGGGTGGTGAAGAACGGCACCGGGCGGCCGGGCGCGTCCAGCAGCGCGTACAGCGCCACCCGCTCGTCGCCGCCCCCGGCCGGGGGCAGGGGGATCTCGGCCCGGTCCGCTATGGGCCAGCGGCTGAGCACGGCGTTGCCGACGCCGACCTCCGGGTCGTCCAGCCGCTCGCGCCACTGCCCGGGGACGTCCCAGGCCGCCCAGGTCCAGTGCATGCCCAGCTCGCGGGCGAGCCGTCCGGCCATGTTCTCCCCGCCCCGGGTCCACACCTCCTGCAGGCCGACCGCGTCGGGCCGCGTCTGGCGCAGTGTGGCCAGGATCGCCTCGTACCGCTCCCGCCACGGTCCGAACCGCCACCACACGTTCCACGTCATCACGCGCATCCGCCGACCGCTCCCTGCTGCCTCGCCCCGGTGGGCCATGGGTGTACCCCGTCCACCGCCCCGCTACCCGCCCGATGTGACGCGCGGCGGTACGCGGGGCGAACGGTTCGGGTACGGCCGCCCCGGCCGGTCCGCGTCGGCCGGTGTCAGTCGGCGGACTCCAGGAAGTCCGCTATGGCCTGGGCGAAGGACGGGTCGCGCACGGCCGTCAGATGGTCGCCGTGCAGGGTCCGGAGCCGGGCGCGGGGGAGCGCGTCGGCGAGCACCCCGGGGCGCGCGGCCAGCGGATCGTCCGCGCCCGCGAGCACCAGGGTCGGCACGGTGACGTCCGTCAGCGCGGTCGGGCCCTGGTGCATCGATCTGCCCTGCGCGGCCAGGGCGCGGCGGTCGGCGCCCACCTCGTCCGCCCAGATCCGCAGGCCCGCCATCCGCAGCGGCACGTCGGCCGGGTCGTCCGCCAGCAGCGCCGCCACCACCAGTTCGGGGGGCAGTTCGCGGGTGTCCACACCGCCCAGTTCGACCACCCCGGCCCCCACCCCGCCGACGACCAGCCGGGTGACGCGCTCGTCCCGGGCGGCGGCCAGCAGCGCGGTGACCGCGCCCATCGAGTAGCCCACCAGGTGCGCCCGCCCCTCGCCGAGGACGTCCAGCAGGTCCAGCAGATCGCGTGCCATGGCGCTCTCGCCGTAGTGGCGGGCGTCGTAGGGCTTGCCGGAGCGGCCGTGGCCGCGCGCGTCGATGCCGACCACCCGCCGCCCCCGCCGGGTCAGCACCTCGACGACGCCCGGCCGGACCCAGTTGGTGTGGGTGTCGGCGATGAAGCCGTGGTGCAGCACCACGACCGGCAGTCCGCCGTCCATGCCGGGCGCCGGGTCCCAGCGGTGGTAGCGGATGGTCACGCCGTCGAAGGAGGTGAACTCTCGTGTCATGGGCCGACCGTAGGACGGCCGGTCGCGGCCCGGCGGCCGCGGGGGGAGCCGTTGTGCGAGCGCACACGCCGCCCGGCCGGCCGCTGGGCGGTGGCCGCGACCTGGCCTTATTGTCATGGACACTATGCGGGCTCGGTGCTGTCGTGAAGGCAGACCCGGGCGACCTGGAAGTCCCTTCCGAGGAGGGATGCGCGGATGCACGGTGCGAACACCGCACGGAAGGCCGTTGCGGAACTGATCGGCGGCGCACGCGCGGGACGGGGCGGCACGCTGCTGGTGCGGGCCGAACCGGGGCTCGGCGCCGGCGCCCTGCTGGACCACGCCGCGGCCTCCTTCGAGAGGGCCGGCCCGGGCGGCACCGTGCTGCGCGCGAGGGGCGTGGCCGCCGAGACCGCCGTCCCCTACAGCGGACTCCACGCCCTGCTGCGGCCGGTGGCCGACCGGGCGGCACCGGACGACCTGCGCACCGCCGCCCTCGTCCGCGCCCTGGCGCTGGGCGCCGCGCCCGCCGACGAGGGGCCGGTGCTGGCCGGACTGCCGGCGCTGCTGCACGACCTGGCCGCCGGGGGGCCGCTGCTGCTGTGCGTCGACGGCGCGCACCACCTCGACGCGCCCAGCCGCCGCGTCCTGGGCTTCGCGGCCCGGCGGCTGGGCCCTCCGCTGCCCGTGGCGATGCTGGTGACGGCGGACTGCGACGGCGCCGAGGACCCGCTGCTGGCCGGGCTGCCCGTACTCGCGCTGGAGCCGCTGGACGCCGCGGCCGCCGGCGCGTTCCTGGACGAGCTGCTGTCCGCCGACACCGACCCGGCCGTACGCGAGGCGCTGCTGCACAGCGGCGGCGGCAACCCCGGCCTCCTCACCGATCTGGCCGCCTCCCTCACCCCCGCCCAGCTCGCCGGCGCCGAACCGCTGCCCCATCCGCTCCCCGCCACCGGGCCGCGGCTGCGCTCGGCCACCGCCGAACTGGCGGACCTGCCCGAACAGGCCCGCACCCTGCTGCTGCTGACCGCCGCCGCGTACGAGCTGGGTGGCACGGCGGACTGCTCCACCCTGGCGCGCGCCGCGGCACTGGCCGGACTCGGCCCGGACGGGGCGGACCCGGCCCGCAGCCGCGGTGCCCTGCGGCGCGAGGGCGACCGGCTGTGCTTCGCGAACTCGCTGCTGCGCCGCGCCGCCTACTGGGGCGAGCCGCCCGAGCGGCGGCGCACCGCCCACCGGCTGCTCGCCCGTGCCCTGGAGGGCGCCCGCGCGGGGGAGGGCACCCCCGCCGGGGGCGGCCGGGGCGGTGAGGCCGTGAACGCGGGAGCGCCGCACCGGCTGCTCGCCCTGCGCCACCGCGCCGCGGCCGCCCTGCCGCAGGAGGGCGCGGACCCGGAACTGGCCGACGCGCTGGCCGCCGTCGCCTCCGACACCACGGCCACCGACGAGCACACCCACGCCGAACTGGCCGACGCCCTGTGGCGTTCGGCCGAACTCACCGGAGCCGACGGCGGGTCCGGCGACGGGTTCGGCACGGCCCAGGACACCGGTGTGCGCGCGGCCCGGCTGACCGCCGCGGCCGAACACGCATGGTCGGCCGGACGCCCGTACCGGGCCCTGGCCCTGCTGGACCGGGCCCGCGCGCT
The DNA here is from genome assembly GCF_017114865.1 of Streptomyces verrucosisporus. Taxonomy (GTDB): domain Bacteria; phylum Actinomycetota; class Actinomycetes; order Streptomycetales; family Streptomycetaceae; genus Streptomyces; species Streptomyces fenghuangensis. Next base: position 4,089 of record NZ_JADEYH010000001.1, read on the forward strand.
GCCCGTGCACGACACCGTGCGCGGCCGGGCCGAACTCGTTCGCGGAGTACTGGAGCTGCGCAACGGTGTGGTCACCGACGCCCATGAGCTGCTGTCGTACGCCGCCCGGCTGCTGGGCCCCTACGACCCGCACACCGCCCGCCGGGCGCTGCTGCACGCGACCGAGGCGGCCTGGGCGATCGGAGACATCGCGGGTTTCCGCGCCGACCTCGCCCGTATCGCCGGGCTGAGGACGCCCGCCGGGGACCCGCTGCTCGACGACTACCGCGCGGGCCTGGACGCGGTGCTCCGCGGTGACATCGACCGCGGCGGCCCGCTGCTGCTGCGCGTCCTGGAGCACGCTGCCGGCGAGCGGCAGCCCTGGAGGCTGATACGGGCCGGGATCGTGGCCCTGGTCGTCGGTGACGTCGCGGCGGCCCACGACCTCAACACCCGGGCCCTGGCCGCCGCCCGGGCGTGCGGGCCGGCCGCCGTCGTACCCCAGGCGCTGGAGCACCTGGCCTACAGCGAGCTGCGGGCCGGGCGGCACAGCCGGGCCCGCGCCCACGCCGAGGACGGGCTGCGCCGCGCCCGCCGCAGCGGCCAGCGCAACTGCGCCGCCCACCACCACGCGGTGCTGGCGATGGCCGCGGCAGTGGAGGGGGACGCGGCCGCCTGCGCCGGGCACGCCCGCGCGGCGGGCGAGGACGCGGGCCCGCACGGCCTGGGCGTGGCCGCCACCCTGGCCCAGTGGGCGCTGGCCCGCTGCGACATGGGGCACGGCAGACCGCACGAGGCCGCGGCCCGGCTGGAGCCGCTGGTGGGCACCGGTCCGGGCGAACTGCCGGGGACCGGCGGCGGGCGCGGGCACTTCGCGCTCCAGGCGCTGGCCGCGCCGTGCCTGGTGGAGGCGTCCGCCCAGGCGGGCGACCGGCGCACCGCCCGCGCCGCGCTGACGCGCTTCGCCCAGTGGACCGCCGTCACCGCGGACCCGATGGCGCCCGTCCAGCTCGCCCGCTGCCGGGCCCTGCTCGCCGGGCCGGAGGAGGCGCCGGAGCTGTTCGCGAAGGCGCTGGAGGAGCACGCGCGGATCGACAGCGACTTCGAGTACGGCCGCACCCAGCTGCTGCACGGCAAGGCGCTGCGCCGCGGACGCCGTCCGGGCGCGGCCCGCGGGGTACTGCGCGACGCGCTCCTGGCCTTCGAACGGTGCGGCGCCCGCAGCTGGGCCGACCAGGCCCGCGCCGAGCTGCGGGCCACCGGCGAGACGGCGGGGCAGGGCGCGCCGCGGGTGCTGGGCGGACTGACCCCGCAGCAGCTGCGCATCGCGCGCTGCGTGGCCGAGGGGGCCACCAACCGGGAGGTCGCGCTGCGGCTGTCGGTCAGCCCCCGCACGGTCGACCACCACCTGCGCAACGTCTTCGCCGCACTGGGCATCCGCTCCCGGGTCGAGCTCACCAGGGTCCTGGCGGCGGCCGGCGAGAGCCGGCACGACGGCTGAGGGCGCGACCGGTGCGGCCGGGCGCCGGCCGCGTACGCCAGGACACCTGGGAGACTGAGCGGTCGCTAAGCGATTCCCGCACGCCTCTGGATATCCCGGTCCGGGCCTGCTGACAATGCTGCATCGAGCCGCTCCCGACACCCGCCAGGTGGAGGACCGAGATGCATCCCGTCGTACGCGCCCCCGTGAACGCCGAGGCCGTGGCCGTGCTGCACCGGGCCGCCCGGCCGCTGATGGACGAACTGCCCGGGCTCACCGACCGCGTGGTCGAGCTTCTGTGCAAGGAGGAGCCCGCCTACCGCGCCGCCTCCGTCGACCAGGACGAGCTGTGGCACGAGGTGTACCGCTCCCTGCGGCACAACGTGGGCTCCCTGCTGCGCCCCAAGGAACTGCGCGACGCCGCCCGCCGCTGCTCGTGGCGGATCGGCGCCGACCGCGCCGAGCAGGGGCTTCCGCTGGACGCCCTGATGCGGGCCTTCCGGCTCGGCGGCGCGGTGGTCTGGCAGTCCCTGGTGGACCGGGTCACCCGGCACGATCCCGACGGCGCGCGGCTGCTGGTCCACGTCGCGGCCGAGGTGTGGGACTTCGTCGACGAGCACTGCGCGGTGGTCGCCGAGGCGTACCGGCGGACCGAGCGCCGGCTGGCCTGGCGCCACGGCAACCGCCAGCGGCTGATGGCCGACGCCCTGCTGGAGGGCACCATGCGCGTCGCCGACCTCACGGAGACGTCCGAGGCGCTGGGACTGCCCGAACGGGGGCGGTACGCGGTGGTGGCCGTCGCGGGCCCCGGCCGGGAGGCTCACCGCCCCCTGATCCGCTCCCGCGTCCCCGAGGCCGTACCGATCCTGTGGCACCCCCGGTCCGACGCCGACCTGGGAATCGCCGTGATCGGCGGAGATCCGGCCGGTCACGGCGGCCCGGGCGAACCCGGTGATCCGGACGGCCACGGCGCCGCCGACGGCCTGCTGGCGGAGCTGGCCGGCGCCCTCCCCGCGCTGCCGGGGCTGCGCACCGGCGTCAGCTTCGCGGTCGATGGGCTGGCCCGGATCGGCGAAGCCCGCCGGCTCGCCGAGACCGCGCTGCGCTCGGCCGCCCCGGGCGGGACGCCGGTCCTGCTCCACGAGCATCTGCCCGCCGCTCTGCTGGTCTCCTCGCCCGGCCTGGCCGCGGCACTGGCCGAGCGGGTGCTGGGCCCGGTGCTGAGACTGGAGGGCGCCGACCGGGACCTGCTGCTGGACACCCTCACCGCCTGGATGGAGTGCGACGGCTCGGCCCGGCGGGCCGGCAGCAGGCTGTTCTGCCACCGCAACACCGTTCTCAACCGGCTGCGCCGCTTCGAGCAGCTCACCGGCAGATCCCTCGGCCGCCCCCACGAGGTGGCCGAGCTCTCCCTCGCCCTGACCGCCCGCCGGGTCCTCCAGGCCCCGGCGACGGAGCGGACCGCGTCCGGCCGGACCCGTCCCGCGGTCTGAGCGCGCGGAGGCGGGGAGGCGCGGAGGCGGGTGCGCGTACCAGATGGTTCCAGACAAACGAGGACGGTGCGCGCGAAGGGGGATAGAGCGGCCCGGAGGCTGGGGAGGATCTATGGGAGACGTCCGCGGAGCCGACCGCGGGCCCTCCCCGGACATCCCCCGCGCGCCCGGCCCGCCGCCCCTTCCGGCGGCGGGCCGGCGGGGCACACTCCCGGGGAATCCACCGCAGGGGGGCAGCGCAACGAGGAGGAAGCACGTGGTCGACGCACACCGCACGTTCGTCATCGTCGGCGGCGGCCTGGCCGGGGCGAAAGCGGCCGAGACCCTGCGGGCCGAGGGCTTCACCGGCCGCGTCATCCTGATCGGCGACGAACGCGACCACCCCTACGAGCGGCCTCCCCTCTCCAAGGGCTACCTCGGCGGCACCACCGAACGCGAGGGCGTCTTCGTCCACGAGCCCGCCTGGTACGCCGGGGCCGCCGTCGAACTCCACCTCGGGCAGCCCGCCGTCCGCCTCGACCGGGAGGCGAAGACGGTGGAGCTCGGCGACGGCACCCGGATCCACTACGACAAGCTGCTGCTGGCCACCGGAGCCGAGCCGCGCCGCCTGAACGTCCCCGGCACCGGGCTGGCCGGGGTGCACCATCTGCGCCGCCTGGCGCACGCCGACCGGCTGCGCGGCGCTCTGGCCGGGCTCGGCCGCGACAACGGACACCTGGTCGTCGCGGGCGCGGGCTGGATCGGCCTGGAGGTGGCTGCCGCCGCCCGCTCCTGGGGCGCCGAGGTCACCGTCATCGAGCCGAGCCCCACCCCGCTGCACTCCGTCCTCGGCCCCGAGCTGGGTTCCGTCCTGGCCGACCTGCACCGCGAGCACGGTGCGCGCCTGTACTTCGGCACCTCCCTCACCGAGGTCGTCGGCCAGGACAGCCAGGTCCTGGCCGTGCGTACGGGAGACGGCGAGGAGCACCCGGCGCACGCCGTGCTCGCCGCCATCGGCGCCGCCCCCCGGATCTCCCTGGCCCGCGCCGCCGGGCTGGAACTGGCCGGGGAGCCCGTGGGCGGCGTCGCGGTGGACGCCTCGCTGCGCACCAGCGACCCCGACATCCACGCGGCCGGCGACGTCGCCGCCCTCCACCACCCACTGTTCGGCACCCGGCTGCGCGTCGAGCACTGGGCCAACGCCCTGAACGGCGGACCGGCCGCCGCCCGGGCGATGCTCGGGCAGGAGGTCTCCTACGACCGGGTGCCCTACTTCTTCTCCGACCAGTACGACATGAGCATGGAGTACTCCGGCTGGGCGCCGCCCGGCTCGTACGACCAGGTGGTCGTCCGGGGCGACCTCGGCAAGCGCGAGTTCACCGCCTTCTGGCTGAGCGAGGGACGGGTGCTGGCCGGGCTGGGCGTGAACACCGAGGGCGCCACCGGGCCGGTCCAGCGGCTCGTGCGCTCCGGCCGGGAGACCGATCCGGAGAAGCTGGCCGACCCCTCGCTGCCGCTGGATGAGCTGGCCGGAAACTGACCCGCAGGACTCCTCCGACCCGGCCCCGACCCGGCCCCGACCCGGTCGGCGACCCGGTCCCGGCCCGTCCCCGCCCCGGCAGCGGAGCCGTAGCGTGGCGGCATGACCGTCCCCGCCGTCCGTACCGCGCTGGTGCCCGCCTCGGAGATCCTCGGCCTGCGGTGGGAGGTGCTGCGCCCGGGACTGCCGCGCGAGGCGGCGTTCTTCCCCGAGGGCGGAGACCCCGCCGCGTTCCACATCGCCTCCTACGAGGGGGACGCGCCGGAGGTCCTCGGATGCGGCACGTTCTTCCCCGAGGCGTTCCCCGGACCACTCCCCGGAGCCTCCCCGGGCCCGCCGGCGGACCTCGCCGCGACCGCCTACCGCTTCCGGGGCGTGGCCAGCGCCCCCGCCGCCCGCGGCCGGGGCCACGGCGCCGCCGTACTGCGCGCGGGCACCGCCGAGGCCGCCGCCCGCGGCGCCGCGCTGCTGTGGTGCAACGGCCGCACCACGGCCCGGGGCTTCTACGAGCGCCAGGGCTTTCGGACGCACGGAGAGGAGTTCGTCATCGAGGGCGTCGGCCCGCACCTCGTCTTCGTCCGGGAGGTCCGGCCCCGGACCCGCCCTGCCGGGGATGTCGCGGGGCGGCCGTAGACTTTCCGCCGTGGCGGGACGGATCAACGACGACGACGTGAAGGCGGTGCGGGACGCGGTCCCGATCGACGCCGTCGTCTCCGAGTACCTCCAGCTCCGCCCGGCCGGCGGCGGCAACCTCAAGGGCCTGTGCCCCTTCCACGACGAGAAGTCCCCCTCCTTCCACGTCAGCCCGAGCAAGGGCCTGTACCACTGCTTCGGCTGCCAGGCCGGCGGGGACACCCTCGACTTCGTGATGAAGGTGGACCACCTCTCCTTCTCCGAGGCCGTCGAGCGGCTGGCCTCCCAGGCCGGGGTCACCCTGCGCTACGAGGAGGGCGGCTACGCCCCCGGCCGCCAGCAGGGCGAGCGCATCCGGCTGGTCCAGGCGCACAAGGCCGCCGCCGCCTTCTACACCGAGCAGCTCGACTCGCCGGAGGCCGAGACCGGCCGCCGCTTCCTGGCCGAGCGGGGCTTCGGCCAGGAGGCCGCCGCGCACTTCGGCGTCGGCTACTCTCCGGCCGGCTGGGACCACCTGACCCGCTTCCTGCGCGGCAAGGGCTTCAGCGACAAGGAGCTGATCCTGGCCGGCCTGGCCCAGGAGAGCCGCAACGGCCGCCCCATCGACCGCTTCCGCGGCCGGCTGATGTGGCCCATCCGCGACATCACCGGCGAGGTCGTGGGCTTCGGCGCCCGCAAGCTGCGCGAGGACGACAACGGGCCGAAGTACCTCAACACCCCCGAGACGGCGATCTACCGCAAGTCCCAGGTGCTCTACGGCATCGACCTGGCCAAGCGCGAGATCGCGAAGACCGGCCGGGCCGTGGTCGTCGAGGGCTACACGGACGTGATGGCCTGCCACCTCGCCGGGGTCACCGGCGCCATCGCCACCTGCGGCACCGCCTTCGGCGGCGAGCACATCAAGATCCTGCGCCGTCTGCTGATGGACAACTCCCGCTCGGAGGTCGTCTTCACCTTCGACGGCGACGCGGCCGGGCAGAAGGCGGCCCTGCGCGCCTTCGAGGACGACCAGAAGTTCGCCGCCCGCACCTCCATCGCCATCACCCCGGGCGGCATGGACCCGTGCGAACTGCGGCTGGCCGAGGGCGACGAGGCGGTGGCGGCCCTGGTCCAGGGGCGCTCGCCGCTGTTCGAGTTCGCCATCCGCTCGGTCACCGGGCAGCACAACCTGGACACCGCCGAGGGCCGGGCCGCCGCCCTGGAGGAGGCCGCGCCGATCGTCGCGCGGATCAAGGACGGCTCGATCCAGCACCAGTACGCCGTACGCCTGGCCGGGCTGCTGGGCATCCTCGACACCGAGTTCGTGGTGCGGCGGGTGGGGCAGCTCGCCCGCTGGGAGCGCGAGCGGCGGTCCGGAGGCACGGGAGGCCCGCAGCAGCGCCGCCCCGCCGGGCCGCCCGCACCGCAGGTGCGGCCCGGCCCCGCGCCCGGCGGCCCCCGGCTGGACCTGCGCAGCCCCCAGCGGCTGGCCGAGCGTGAACTGCTCAAGCTGGCACTTCAGTTCCCGGCGCTGGTCTCCCCGCTCTTCGACGCCTACGGGGCCGACGAGTTCACCGCCGAGCCCTACGCCGAGGTACGCCGGGCCGTGGAGAAGGCCGGAGGAGTGGAGCGGGCCGACGGGGAGTACCTGGCCCGGGTGCGGGACGCCGCGCCGGACGACACCGTGCGGTCGATGATCACCGAGCTGAGCGTCGAGCCGCTGCGCACCCCGCGCGAGCCCGACGAGGCCTACGCCGGGGAGTTCCTGGTCAAGGTGCGCCTGGAGGCGGTCAACCGCCGGATCGCCGAACTGAGCAGCACCCTCGCGCGCATGGCGAACAGCGGGGACGAGGCCCAGACGGCCGTCGCCGAGCAGCTGTGGACGCTGGAGCGGTACGGCCGGTCGCTGCGCGACCGCGGCGCCGCCGCGCTCTGGTCGTAGCAGGCCGCTCAAGGCCCGCGCGGCCTGATCCCGTACCGGGGCCGGACCCCGCCCGCGCCGCCCTTCCGCCGCCGGCGGCCGTTCACCGGCCCGTTCTGCCACCTTCCGTACGCGTTCGGTCACCCGGGAGTCCAGAAACCGTGCGCACGCCCCTCGTGACGGGAGTGTGTCGTACCCCACACTGAGGGAGGTGCCTGAGCCCCCGGAGCGCGTACCCCCCTCGGCGCCGCTCGTCCGCCGCGGTGCGGACAGCGGTGCGGCCGCGCCCGTCCTCGTCTCGCGTGTCGCCCCGAACCGGCAGCGATCAACTTGGAGGCCGCCCTCGTGCAGACCCGGACCCTGGCCGGCGCGGCCCTCGCCGCCCCCGCCGTTCCCGTCGCCCCCGACTCCCCGAGCACTCCCGGCCCGGCCGTCGTACCGCCTGACGGCCCGCAGGCCCCCTCGCCCGGCCACCCGCGGGCCGTCCCCGGGCAGGAGGCGGAACCGAACGCCGGCCACCTCCAGGAGGAACCCCGCCTCGCCCCCCGGCCTGCCGGGCCCGACACGAGCGGCCCCTCCGCCGACCTCTTCCGCCAGTACCTGCGCGAGATCGGCCGCGTCCCCCTGCTGACGGCCGCAGAGGAGGTCGAACTCGCCCGGCGCGTCGAGGCGGGTCTGTTCGCCGAGGAGAAGCTCGCCCGCACCCCCGGCCTCGACGAGAGCCTCGCCCTCGACCTCGACCGTCTGGTGGTCATGGGCCGGGTGGCCAAGCGCCGCCTGATCGAGGCCAACCTCCGCCTGGTGGTCTCGGTGGCCAAGCGGTACGCCGGCCGCGGGCTGACCGTGCTCGACCTGGTCCAGGAGGGCAATCTGGGCCTCATCCGGGCCGTGGAGAAGTTCGACTACACCCGCGGCTACAAGTTCTCCACATACGCCACCTGGTGGATACGCCAGGCCATGTCCCGGGCGCTGGCCGACCAGGCCCGCACCATCAGGGTCCCGGTGCACGTCGTGGAGCTGATCAACCGGGTCGTCCGCGTCCAGCGCCGCCTCCTCCAGGAGCGCGGCCACGAGCCGACGCCCGAGGAGGTCGCCGCCCAGCTCGGCCTGACCGGGGAGCGGGTCGGCGAGGTGCTGCGGCTGGCCCGGGAGCCGGTGTCGCTGCACGCCCCGGTGGGGGAGGAGGACGACGTCAACCTGGGCGATCTCATCGAGGACGGCGACGCGCCCTCGCCCGTGGAGACCGCCGCCTTCCTGCTGCTGCGCCGGCACCTGGACGCGGTGCTGTCCACCCTCGGCGAGCGCGAGCGCAGGGTCGTCCAGCTGCGCTACGGGCTCGCCGACGGCCGGCCCCGCACGCTGGAGGAGATCGGCCGCCTCTTCGGCGTCACCCGTGAACGCATCCGCCAGATCGAGTCCAGGACGCTGGCCAGACTCCGTGACCACGCCTACGCGGACCAGCTGCGGGGCTATCTGGACTGAGCCCTGGCCGGCACCCGGCACCCGGCACCCGGCATCCGGCCGGGACCGCCGGCGCGGGCTCAGCCGAAGGCGCCCGGATGCGTCTGCTCCCGCACCGTCGCGTACTGCTGCCGCACCGCCTGGCCCACCGCCAGCTCCTCGCCCGGTTCCAGGACCCGGCCGGCGGGCGCGGGCCACATCGGTGGCTGCTGCGGCGAGAGCGTGCCCTGGGACACGCCCAGGGCCCAGGCGGCCTGGCGGGCCGCGCCCAGCGCCGTGTAGTCGGCGGGCTCGGGGACCACCACCTGAGCGCCCAGCAGGGCCGGAGCGACCGCCTGTACGGCCGGGAGGCCGGCCGCGGCCCCCAGCAGGAAGACCCGGCCGACCGATACGCCCCGGCCGCGCAGCACGTCGAGGGCGTCGGCGAGCCCGCACAGCATCCCCTCGAAGGCGGCGCGCGCCAGGTGCTCCGGCTTCATGCTCTCGCGCCGCAGCCCGGCCAGCGTGCCGGCGGTGTGCGGCAGGTCGGGGGTGCGCTCGCCCTCCAGATAGGGCAGCAGCACCAGCCCGTGGGAGCCGGGCGTGGAGGTCAGTGCCAGCTCCGACAGGCCCTCCAGTGAGGTGCCGAGCAGTCCGGCGGCGCCGCGCAGCGCCCGTACGGCGTTGAGCGTGTGCACCACCGGCAGGTGCATACCGGTGGCGTCGGCGAGCGAGGTGATCATGCCGGTCGGCTCGGCCAGCGCCTGGTGGTGCACGGAGAAGACCGAACCGGACGCCCCCAGCGAGACCACCGCGTCGCCCGGGCCGACGCCCAGGCCGAAGGCGGCGGCCATCGTCTCGCCCGTGCCGGCCGAGATCAGCAGACCCTCGGGGGTGTGGCCGGCGGGCTCGGCCGGACCCAGCACATCCGGCAGCCTCACCGGGTGACCGAGCGCCAGCTCGGCCAGGTCCGCCCGCCAGGACTCGGTGGCGGCCGACCAGTAGCCGGTCCCCGAGGCGTCACCGCGGTCGGTGGTGCGGCGCTGCGGACGGCCCAGCAGCTGCCACACCAGCCAGTCGTGCGGCTGGAGGACCTCGGTCACGCGCCGGGCCGCCTCCGGCTCGTGCCGGGCAAGCCAGCGCAGCTTCGCCACCGGCTGCGCCGCCTGCGGCACGGCGCCCACAGCCTGCGCCCACGCCTCGCGTCCGCCGAGCGCGTCGACGAGGTCGGCCGCGGCGGTCTGCGCGCGTCGGTCGTTGCCGACCAGCGCGGGCCGTACCGGGTCGCCGACCTCGTCGAGCGCGACCAGCCCGTTCTGCTGAGCCGAGACGCCGATGGCCTGGACGCCCTCCAGCACCCCGCCCGCCGCCGCGTCGCCGAGCGAGAGCAGCCACGCCTGCGGATCGGTCTCGGTGCGCCTGCCCGCGGCCGCCGCGGCCCCGTCCTCCCCGCCGCCTCCGGGCGCGGGATGCGGGGCGTATCCCTGTCTGACGACGGCACCGGTGTCGGTGTCGCAGACGACGATGCGGGTGTACTCGGACGAACTGTCCAGACCGGCGACTGTCCCCATGAGGGAGATGATGCCTCACCGGCCGCGGGCGTCCCCTTCCGGCCCTACGGCTGGGTGGGGGAGTCCGCGCGGGCCGCGGTGTCGGAAGCGGCCCCGGGCCCCTCCCGCGTCCCGGCCGGCGGCTGCACCGACGGGCCGGGGGAGACCGGCACCAGCCGGGGCATCAGGGCTCTGACGGCGGGCTCCGTCCAGCGGGCGGCCAGCGGGCCGATTATCACCATCAGCAGCACGTACGCGGTGGCCAGCGGACGGATCTCGGTGGCGACCCCGGCCGCCAGGCCGGCGATGACGATGGAGAACTCGCCGCGCGCCACCAGGGCCCCGCCCGCCCGCAGCCGGCCCCTGGGGCTGATGCCGGCGCGCTGCGCCGCGTACCAGCCGGTGGCGACCTTGGTCACCACCGTCACCACGGCCAGGATCAGCGCCGGGACGATCACCGGCGGGATGTTGCCCGGGTCGGTGGACAGACCGAAGAAGACGAAGAACACCGCCGCGAACAGATCCCGCAGTGGGGCGAACAGCCGGTGGGCGCTCTCGGCGACCTCACCGGACAGGGCGATGCCGACGAGGAACGCGCCGACGGCCGCCGAGACGTGCAGCTGCTGGGCGATGCCGGCGATCAGGACGGTCAGGCCGAGCACCACCAGCAGCAGCAGCTCGGGATTGTCGGAGGAGACGGCCTTGCTGATCAGCCGGCCGTGGCGCAGCGCGACGTAGAGGACCAGTCCGACCGTGCCCAGGGCGACGATCAGGCTGACGCTGCCGCCCATCAGGCCGACCCCGGCCAGCAGGGTGGTCAGGATCGGCAGGTACACCGCCATAGCCAGGTCCTCCATGACCAGGACGCCGAGGACGACGGGTGTCTCGCGGTTGCCGAGCCGGCCCAGGTCGGTGAGGACCTTGGCGATGACGCCGGAGGAGGAGATCCAGGTGACGCCGGCCAGTGCCACGGCGGCCACCGGCCCCCAGCCCATGACCAGTGCGGCGACGGCCCCCGGCGTGGCGTTGAGGACGAAGTCCACCACGCCCGAGGGGTACTGCGTCTTGAGGTTGTCCACCAGCTCGGAGGCGCTGTACTCCAGGCCCAGCAGGAGCAGCAGCAGGATCACACCGATCTCGGCGCCGATGGCGACGAACTCCTCGCTGGAGCTGAGCTCGAAGATGCCGCCGTGGCCGAAGGCGAGACCGGCCAGCAGGTAGAGCGGGATGGCGGACAGGCCGATCCGCCCGGCGAACCGCCCGATGATCCCCAGACCGAGGATGATGGCGCCCAGCTCGATGAGCAGCATGGTGGTGTCGTGCATACTCAGCCCCCCGTGATGATCTGGGCGAGTTCCTCGACGCCCTGGCGGGTGCCCACGACCACGAGGACGTCCCCCGCCTCCAGCCTGAAGTCCGGCCCCGGGGCCGGGTGCGGCGCGGTGCGCCGCAGGACCGCGACGATGGACGCCCCGGTGCGGGTACGGGCGCGGGTGTCGCCCAGCGGCCGCCCCCGGTACGGGGACTTGGCGGTCACCGGGATCCGCTCGGTGGCCAGGTCCAGCTCCCCGACGGCCAGGTCCGGCGCCTCGGGTTCGGGGGCGATCAGCGCGGCCAGGGAGGCGGCCTCGTCGGATTCGAGCTGGAAGGACGCCTGGCAGGTGTCGGGGTCCTCGGGGTCGTAGAAGCCCAGGAATCGCCGGCCGTCCTGGTGGACGACGACGGACAGGTGCCGCCCGGAGCGGGTGGTGACGTCGTACTGGGTGCCGACGCCCGGAAGCGGTGTGCGTTTCATCGGCAAGGCTCTCCCCCCGTAGGACGGATCGGGCGGCCCCGGGACGTGCGGCGCCGCCGGAAGAGCCCGTTCGTGTGGAATCGGGGCCAAGTTTCGCACAGGGGGTCTTACGGCAGCCGGACGCCGCTGCGTATCCGCTGCTCAGGAGAGCGACCGCGGGCCGGAGCCGGCTCCCGGGCGAAGACGCTCCGCGCCCCGGAAGGAGTGAGAGTGGGGCGGGTGGGACTCGAACCCACGGCCGACGGATTATGAGTCCGCTGCTCTAACCGGCTGAGCTACCGCCCCGGGACGGCGCGCCACGCACATCTGTGCGCGCCGTCTGCCGCAGCATAGCCGCTCATACGATCTCCCGCCCGTGCCGGGGTGAGGCGAGGGTGGTGAGGCCCGTCACCGCGGCCGAAGGCCGGTCGCCGGAACGGAGCAGGCCTCCCGGTGGCGGCCCGGCAGGGCCGCCTGGGCACATGAAGAAGGGCCCCTCGCGGGGCCCTTCTCGTCCTGCTCCCCCGACTGGACTCGAACCAGTAACCTGCCGGTTAACAGCCGGCTGCTCTGCCAATTGAGCTACAGGGGACTGCTGCTCGGAGGTGCCTATTCCGGTTTCCCGGGGGCGTTCCCCGCTGGCGAGGAATACAGTAGCGCATGCCGGGGGGTGCTCTGAAATCGGTATTCGCGGCGCGCCTCGGGGTACCCGGTGGAACGTCCGCCGCAGACCGACAGGGCGCACACCCGCGCGGCCGGGGTGCGCCGGGAGAGACCTGAGAAAGGGTGGAGCCATGCGCTACCGGCTCACGTTCGTCGTAGGAGTTGCCGTCGGATACGTGTTCGGCACGCGGGCCGGGCGGGAGAAGTACGAGCAGCTGCGCGAGAGGGCCCGGAAGTTCGCCGAGAACCCCGCGGTGCGCAACGCCTACGAGTCCGCCGCGCACAACGGGCGGGAGATGGCCGGCAAGGCGCTGAACACGGTCTCCGACCGGATGGGCGACCGTGTGCCGGGACCGGTGTCCGACAGGGTCCGCATGCTGCGCGGCCGCCGTGTCGAGCAGCGCACGCCGTTCGACGACGGCTGGGGCACCGGCAACGCCTGAGGACACCTGAGAACGCCTGAGGGGTCAGCTCCCGGGGCGCGTCCGGCGGCTCCGCGTCAGGAGCCGTCCGGCAGCCGCCCCGCGCGTGAGGGGTCCAGGAGGGGAGCGAGCGGATCGCCGTGCCTCTCCAGCCGGGGGGCCAGATCGCCGGCCGTGAAGACGAGGTCGCCGGGCTGTTCGCAGCCGGCGACCTCGTCCCATGTCACCGGGGTGGAGACGGTCGGCCTCGGCCGTGCGCGCAGGGTGTACGGGGCGGCGGTGGTCCGCGTCCACAGGTTCTGGCCGTGGTCGATGAAGACGCGTCCCTCACGCAGCCGCCGGGGCACCTGGTCCACGACGAGGTCCGGCAGGGCCTCGGCCGCCTCGTGGGCCAGCCGCCCGGCGTAGCCGGCCACGGCCTCGGAGTCGGCGGGCCGCAGCGGGGCGAGCACGTGCAGTCCCTTGGAACCGGAGGTCTTGGCGTACGAGGGCAGACCGTCGCGCTCCAGCAGGTCGCGCAGCCGGCGGGCGACCGCGCAGCACTGGACGATCGTCGCCGGGGCGCCCGGGTCGAGGTCGAACACCAGCCGGTCGGCCATCCCCTCGTGGGGAAGCCGCCACTGGGGCGTGTGCAGTTCCAGCGCGGAGAGGTTGGCCGCCCACAGCAGGGTCGGCAGGTCCTGGACGACGACCTGGCGGTCGGTCTTCCCACCGACGCGGTGGACCTCGCGCACCGTCACCCACTCCGGTGTGCCGGGCGGTACGTGCTTGGCCATGAACGACTCGGCCTCCACACCGCGGGGGGCGCGGACGAAGGACACCGGGCGGTCGCGCAGATGGGGCAGGAGCACCTCGGCGACGGAGGTGTAGTAGTCCACGACATCGCCCTTGGTGAAGCCCGAGGCGGGGTAGAGGACCCTGTCCAGACTGGTCAGCTCGATCGTGCGGCCTTCCACGACGGTGCTCGTCATGGGGATGCGGGTTCCACGGGCGGCGCCGTCCATGCGGGGCGTGGGCCGGGTGCCGGGGGAGGAGGGGGCGTTGCGGGGTGCTTCGGGCTGCGGCTAGCCTGTGTTCGTGATTCCGGTCATTCTTCGGAATCTCGAACGACTGCGGGTGCCGGCGAGCCCGGAGCCCTCAGGGGAGAAGGGGAGGGCTGCCATGGGGCGCCTCGTGCCGGCCGTGACCAGGGCGCTCGACATCCTGGAACTCTTCCTCGACGGGGACGGGATCCTGTCGGCGCCGGAGATCACACGGAGACTGGGCCTGCCCCGCACCACCGTCCACGAGCTGGTGACCACCCTGGCCGCGCGCTCGTATCTGGTACCCGTGCCCGGGCAGCCCGGACGTTACCGGCTCGGGGTGCGCACCTACCAGCTCGGGAGCCGCTATGCCGAGCAGCTCGACCTGGCCGCCGAAGGGCAGCAGGTGGCCCGGAGCGTCGCCGAGACCTGCGACGAGACCGTGCACGTGGCCATTCTGGAGGGCGCGGACGTCATCTACATCGCCAAGGTGGACAGCACCCACGCGGTCCGCATGGTTTCCGCCGCCGGCCGGCGCCTGCCCGCGCACTGCACCTCGGTGGGGAAGATGCTGCTGGCCTCGCTGCCCCCGGACGAGCTGGACGCGCGCCTTCCCGGCCCCGGCGACGAGCCGCTGCGGGCCATGACGGAGAACTCCATCACCTCGCCGCAGGAGCTGCGCGAGGCGCTGGCCGAGATCCGCGGGCGCGGCGTCGCCGTCGAACGGCGCGAGTCCAATCCCGATGTGAGCTGTGTGGCCGCGCCCGTCCGGGACGGCACGGGGAAGGTGGTCGCGGCGCTCAGCATCTCGGTGCCCATGATCCGGTGGAGCGAGGAGCGGCGCGCCGAGCTGGAGAACCTGGCGGTCGAGGGTGCGGCCGAGCTGTCGGTGCGACTGGGGCACCGCGGCGCGGCGTAGCCGGGCCGGCAGGGGCGGGCGGACGGTGGGCGGCCCGCGAGGAGAGCCGACGAGAAGAGAGGGGCGGGACGGCATGGCCGGATCGGGGAAGACGGCGCGGCTCGAGGTCGCGGTGCGACAGGGGGCGCTGCTGGGCGAGGGGCCCACCTGGGACGCGGAGCGCGAGCGCCTGGTGTGGGTGGACATCCTCGCGAGCCGGGTGCACACCTACGCCCCGGCCGACGGCCGCCGCACGGTGCTGGCGACCGAGCAGCACGTGGGCGCGGCCAAGCCGCGGGCAGGCGGCGGCCTGGTGGTCAACCTCCGCGACGGGGTGGGCCTGTACGACGGGGACGGCTCGTTCTCCTGGCTGCGCCGCGAGCCCGTCGCGGGCCGCCGGGGCAACGACGCCGCCGTCGCCCCCGACGGCGCGCTGTGGGCGGGCACGATGGCGTACGACGAGCGCCCGGGCGGGGGCACGCTCAGCCGCGTCGCCCCGGACGGATCGGCCGTCACGGTCCTGACGGACGTGAGCATCAGCAACGGTACGGGCTGGAGCCCGGACGGCAGGCTGATGTACTACATCGACACCCCCACCCGCCGGATCGACGTCTTCGACACCGACGGCCCCGAGGTGCTGGGCCGCCGGGCGCTGGCACGGATCGAGGAGGGCGCGGGCTTCCCCGACGGTCTGACGGTGGACGCGGAAGGCTGCGTCTGGGTCGCCCTGTGGGGAGGGGGCGCGGTCCGGCGCTACACCCCCGACGGCAGGCTGGACCGGACGGTCGCCGTCCCGGCCTCCAACACCACCTCGTGCGCCTTCGGCGGGCCGGGTCTGAGGGACCTCTACATCACCACGGCCCGGACGGGTACCGACCCCGGCGCGGAGCCGCTGGCCGGTTCGCTGATGGTGCTGCCGGACGCGGGGCAGGGGCTGGCGCAGCCGGCTTTCGCGGGCTGACACCGGATCTTCACACGGAGTGCTTTCTTCTCTTCCGGTGAGCCTCGTACCCTGCGGACTCCATGACCTACTGCGTCACATGCCGTCGGCATCTCAACGGCGCCCTCTCCTGCCCGGGTTGCGGCACACCCAGCCACGGCCTGGCGCCGGTGGACCCCTCGGCCGGGGCCTTCGCCGATCCGTACGGCCAGGGGTCCGGCCCGCACGGTGGCGGTGACGCGTACGGCGGATACACCGCCGACTACGGCGACGCGTACGGAGCGGAGGCGTACGGCGGGCGCGGTGATCGCGTTGGGCCCGGCGCGCACGGAGAACAGGACGGCGGCCCGGACGGCGGGCCGGCGAGGGCCGGGCGGCGGCGCGCGCGGCCGCCCGGCGCGGCCGCCGGGCACGCTCGCGGGCGGGGCGGTGGCGCCGTACCACCGTCGTGGGCCTGATACTCGGCGCCGGGATCGCCACCCTCGGCGTCGCGGAGTTCACCACCGAGGGAGTGCTGAAGGAGCTGCCCATGCCGGGCGTCTCCCCGGACGGCGGCGGGGACGAGCTCGACGACGGCGCCAACGGCGAGAAGGAGGCCGGATCCCTCCGCCTCCGCCGAGCCCTCGACCACCGCGGTCGAGAGCGGCGGCATCACCACGAGTCCCGAGCCCACCGCTGAGCCCACCCAGACCCCCGAGCCGCCCCAGGAGACGCGGCCCGCCGATCCGCCGCCGCCTCCGGCCGAGCCGGAACCCGAGCCGGAGCCGACGCCCACCTGCGAGCGCTTCCTGTGGTGGTGCACCTAGAGCGGGGCCCTTCGTCTCGTCCGGCCCCGTTCCCGGCCCTGTGCCGCTCAGTCCGCGGGAGTGTCCGAGGGGGTGGCCGGGGGGCCGTCGCCGTATCCGTCGCCCAGCATGCGCCTGAGGAGGTCGCGCAGGAGGGCGCGTTCGGCCGGCGTCAGGTCGGCCAGGGGCTCACTGGCGAAGTCCATAGACGCACGCAGCCGTTCGGCCGTCTCGTGGCCCGACTCGGTGGCGGCGGCGAGCTTGACGCGGCGGTCGGCCGGGTCGGGGCGCCGCTCCACCAGGCCGCGCGACTCCAGCCGGTCGACGATGCCCGTGACGTTGGACGGCTCGCACTTCAGCCGCCGGGCTATCTCCCGCATGGGCAGGCACTGGTGGTGGAGCAGGGCGAGCAGCCGCGCCTGCGCTCCGGTCAGGGAGTGCCTGGCGGCGGCCTCGTCGTACTCCTGGTGGAAGCGGACGACGACGGAGCCGATCAGTTCGACGACCTCGAGGGTGAGGGGGTCGACGGGGGCGGGACGGGAGGCCATGGCCCCAGGGTACCGATTTGCTTGACAACATGAAACATCGAGGGGATGGTTGTTTCACAGTCTGAAGTACATGGAGGCGTTTCTCATGACGTTGCCCGCCACCGGACGTGAGTGGCATCTGACCGCCCGCCCGCAGGGATGGCCGGAGCCGGAGGGGTTCGCGCTGCGCGAGGCCCCCGTGCGGGCTCCCCGGGCCGGCCAGATCCTGGTGCGCAACCTCCACCTCTCGGTCGACCCCTACATGCGCGGCAGGATGGACGACGTCAGGTCCTACGTCCCGCCGTTCGAGCTGGACCGGCCGATGGACGGTGGCGCGGTGGGTGTCGTCGTCGCCTCCGAGGCCGAGGGGTTCGCCCCGGGCGACCATGTGCTGCACGGCCTGGGCTGGCGCGAGTACGCCACGCTGGACGCGAGGCACGCGGCGAAGGTCTCCGCCGGACTGGCCCCGCTGACGACCTATCTCGGGGTGCTGGGGATGCCAGGGCTGACCGCCTACGCCGGGCTGCTGGAGGTGGCCTCCTTCAAGGAGGGCGACGCCGTCTTCGTCTCGGGTGCGGCGGGCGCGGTCGGCAGCCAGGTCGGCCAGATCGCCCGGCTCAAGGGGGCCTCCCGCGTTGTCGGCAGCGCCGGCTCGGACGAGAAGGTCGCCCTCCTCACCGGGGAGTACGGTTTCGACGCCGCCTTCAACTACAGGAACGGCCCGGTGGCGCGGCAGCTGAAGGAGGCCGCGCCCGACGGTATCGACGTCTACTTCGACAACGTCGGCGGTGAGCATCTGGAGGCTGCGATCGGCTCGCTCAGGACGCACGGCCGTGTCACGGTCTGCGGAATGATCGCCCAGTACAACGCCACCGAGCCGCCCGCCGCCCCGCGCAACCTCGCGATGGTCATCGGCAAGCGGCTGAGGATCCAGGGCATGCTCGTGGGCGACCACTCGGACCTGCGGCCGCGGTTCGTCGAGGAGGTCTCCGCCTGGATCCGCTCCGGGGAGCTGAAGTACCACGAGACGGTCGTCCACGGCATCGAGAACGCGGTGGACGCCTTCCTCGGCATGCTCCGCGGCCAGAACGTCGGGAAGATGGTCGTCAGTCTGGACGGCTGACGCCCCGTCGAAGGAGCCGGGACGCCCCTGAGGCCGCGCGTCCCGGCCGTACCCCCCTTCCCGTTGCCCCGCCGGAGGCAGAGCGCCGAGCACCGGCCGCAGAAGGCTTCGACGCAGTCCGATGCAGACCGACACAGGAGGATCCGTATGCCCGTCCAGCCCGACGACGTTCTCTACACCGCCGTCGCCACCGCCGAGAACGGCCGCGACGGCCGGGTCGCCACCGACGACGGCAGGCTCGACGTCGTCGTCAATCCGCCCAGGGAGCTGGGTGGGAGCGGTGACGGCACCAACCCCGAGCAGCTCTTCGCCGCCGGTTTCAGCGCCTGCTTCCAGAGCGCGCTCGGCGTCGTCGCCCGCCGGGAGAAGGCGGATGTCTCCGGATCGACCGTGACCGCGCGGGTCGGCCTTGGCAAGGCGGAGGACGGCGGCTTCGGCCTCAGGGTCGAGCTCACCGCCTCCATACCGGGCCTGGACCGGGAGGCGGCTCTCCAGCTGGTGAAGAAGGCCCATCAGGTGTGCCCGTACTCGCGGGCCACCGAGGGGAACATCGAGGTCGTCCTCGAAGTCGTCTGAGGCGCGGTCGGGCGCGTCGCCCGGTGGGCCGCGAAGCGCTCGCGGCACGCCCGGTGTACGCGCGGAGAAGGCCGCCCCGGCGCCGCCGGGGCGGCCACCGGGGCCACGGGCACCGCGGGGTGCGCCGCTCCCACCGCCGTGGGTGCGGACCGCACCCGGCTGCGCTTCTGGCACCTCTACGGCGGCGGCGACGGCGTCAACATGCAGACGATGCTGGACGCCTACCGCGCCGCGCACCCCGAGATCGCCCTCCAGGCGTCCACGCTCCAGTGGGGCGCCCCGTACTACACCAAGCTCGGCATGGCGGGAGCCGGCGGCCGGGCCCCCGAGGTCGCCGCCCTGCACCTGGCGCGACTGCCCGGCTTCGGCCCCGGCCGGCTGCTCGACCCCTTCGACCTCGATCTGCTGGCCGAACACGGGCTCGACCGGAAGGACTTCCCCGCCGGTCTGTGGCGGCGCGGCCGGATCGACGGCGCGCAGTACGCCGTCCCGCTCGACACCCACCCGATGGTCCTCTACTACAACACCGACATCTGCGGGAAGGCCGGACTGCTCGAAGCGGACGGGAAACTGAAACCGGTCCGCGGGACGGAGGAGTTCACCGCCGCGCTGCGTGCCGCCGGAAAGGTGACCGGCAGGCCCGCACTGGCCGTCGAGACCCTCGGCGCCGGCACCGTCGGGCCCTGGCGGCTGTTCTCCACCCTCTACTCCCAGACCGGCGGCACCCTGCTGGACGAGAGAGCCACCCGCATCACCATCGACGACGGCAAAGCCCTGACGGCGCTGCGCTTCATGCGGCGGCTCACCGAGGAGGGCCTGGCCCACCGCCGCCTCGACTACAACGGCACGGTCGGCGTCTTCGGCGGCGGGGAGACCGCCTTCCTCCTGGGCGGCGAATGGGAGGTCAGCACCTTCGCCAACCTGGGTCTGCCCTTCTCCATGACCCGGGTGCCGAACCTGTTCGGGCACCCCACAGCCCAGGCCGACTCCCACTGCTTCGTCCTCCCGCACCAGCGCGACCGCGGCGGCGAGAGCGACGAGGCGGCCCACGCCTTCGTCGCCTGGATGCTGAAGAACACCGTCGAGTGGGCCAAGGGCGGCCACGTCCCCGCCTATCTGCCCACCCTGGAGAAGCCCGGCTACCTCGAACTGGAGCCCCAGTCGGAGTACCGGTCGGTGATCGAAGACGTCGTTCTGGACCCGCCCGCCTGGTTCGCGGGATCGGCGTCGTCCATGTGGATCGAACTCGGCGCGGTCCTCTCCGGGGTGCTCACCGGCTCCCGCACCCCGCAGGGCGCCCTCGACGAGGCCAGGGCCCGGCTCCAGGCGCTGCTCGACACCCCCGACCCGCTCGGAGGCGACGCATGACCGCGACCGCGCCCACCACCCCGGTGCCACCGGGCCGGGCGGCCTCCCGCACCGGGGCCGGCCCCCTGTCGGCGGGCCGCCGCTGGACCGAGCACGGCCTGGTCTTCACCGCGCCCTTCCTGCTGCTGTACGCGCTCTTCCTGGTCTGGCCGGTGCTGCTGGGCCTGAAGATGAGCCTGGGCGACGACAACATCGCCGGCACCGACAGCGAGTTCACCGGCCTGGACAACTACGCCGAGGCCCTGCGGGACCCCGAGGTGTGGTCGTCGCTGTGGAACACGGTGTGGTTCACCCTGCTGTCCACCGTGCCCCTGGTCGTCACGGGCCTCGTCCTCGCCCTGCTCGCGCACCACCTGCGGGTGGTCCGGTGGCTGTGGCGGCTGAGCTGGTTCGCGCCGTTCCTGCTGCCGTCGGGCGTCGTCGGACTGCTGTGGCTGTGGATGATCTACCCGTCCGACTTCGGCCTGGCCGACCTGCTGCTGAACTCCCTCGGTCTCGATCCCGGGATCGGCTGGCTGACCGACACCCGCTACGCGATGCTCTCGATCGTCCTGACCACGGTGTGGTGGACGGTCGGCTTCAACTTCCTGCTCTACCTCGCCGCCCTCCAGGCCACCCCCCGGCATCTGTACGAGGCCGCCGAGCTGGACGGCGCCGGCGCCTGGCGGCGGCTGGTCCACATCACCCTGCCGATGCTCGGCCGTACCACGGCAGTGGTGGTCGTCCTCCAGCTCCTCGCCTCGCTGAAGATCTTCGACCAGGTCTACATCATGACCGGCGGCGGCCCCGACGAGAGCACCCGCCCGATCCTGCAGTACGTCTACGAAGCCGGCTTCACCGGCTACCGGATCGGCTACGCCTCGGCCGTCTCCTACGTCTTCTTCGCCCTGATCGTGATCGTCTCGCTGATCCATCTGCGGATCACCCGCCGCTTCCGTGAGGAGACCGCCAAGTGAGCGCGACCGCGAAGGCCGTGAACCCGGCCGCATCTTCCGCCGGCCCCGGCGCGGAGCCGTCCGCGCCGCCCCCGGCCCCGCCCGCCGGACGCGCCGGATCCGCCGGCCCCGGCGAGGCCGGCCGGCGGCCGCGCTGGACTCCGGGCCGCGTCGCGCTGCTGGCCGCCGCCCTTCTCCTGGCGGCGCTGTGGGTGCTGCCGCTGGCCTGGGCGGTGGCCACCTCGCTCAAGCCCGAGAACGAGACGACGCGCACCTCGCTGGAGTGGATCGGCTCGCGGATCACCTTCGACGCCTACGAGAAGGTGTGGGCATCCGGGGACCTGGCGCGGTGGATGCTCAACTCGGCCTACATCTCGGTCGTGACGACCGCGCTGACCGTCGCGGCCTGCGCCATGGCCGTCTACGGCTTCTCACGCACCGCCTTCCGCGGCCGGAAGGCGCTCTACGGGCTCGTGCTGGCAGGGATCATGGTGCCGCCGCAGGTGCTCATCGCCCCGCTCTTCGCCGAGATGGTCTCCCTCGGACTGGTCGACACCTACTGGGGCGTGATCCTGCCCCAGGTCGCCGTCCCCGCCATGGTGTTCATCCTGGTGAAGTTCTTCGAGGGGGTGCCGAGGGAACTGGAGGAGGCCGCCCACGTCGACGGCGCCGGGCGCTGGCGGGTGTTCTGGACGGTCGTGCTGCCTCTGTCGCGGCCGGTCCTGGCCGCCGTCGCCATCTTCACCTTCCTCCAGACCTGGAACAACTTCCTGTGGCCGTTCCTGGTGACCACCGACCCGAACGCGATGACGCTGCCGGTCGGCCTGGTCAACGTCCAGTCCACCTACGGCGCCCGCTACGCCCAGGTGATGGCCTCGCTGGTGATCGCCGGGCTGCCGCTGCTGCTGGTCTTCGCCTTCTTCCAGCGGCAGATCGTGCGAGGCGTCGCCCACACGGGGCTGGCCGGCCAGTGACGGAAGGCCCTCCCCTCCCCTCCCGTCCCGTCCCGTTCCGCCCCGCCCCGACCCGCAGGAGAGAAGGAGAGGAGGTCCCAAGAAGCCGTGAACCCCGGCCGGTTGCCGAGAACTCCCGAAGGAGTCCGATGAACAGTCGCACCTCCCCCCACAGCGCGTCCCCCCGCATGTCCCTCCGCCTGCCCGCCCGCCGGCCCCTGCCCGCCCTGGCCGCCGCCCTGCTGGGCGCGCTCATGGCCCTCGTCCCCGGCAGCGCCTCCGCCTGTCCGGGGCCCGGCCGGGTGACCGGCGACATCTCCGTCCACGACCCGTCGATGGTCCGACTCGACGACGGCCGCTACATCCTCTACCCCACCCACAACGGCCCCCAGGCGCGCGTTTCCACCGACCGCGTCCACTTCACCCACGCCGGGGCGGCCTTCCCCAGCCCGCCCTCCTGGTGGGGCCGGTACTCGCCCGAGCGCAGCCCCTGGGCGCCGGACGTCTCCAGGCAGGGCGGCCGGTACTGGCTGTACTACTCCCTGTCCACCTTCGGCTCCAGCCACTCCGCCATCGGCGTGGCCACCAGCCCCAGCGGGCTTCCCGGCACCTGGACCGACCACGGCCCGGTGTACGCCACCACCACGGGCTCGGACCACAACGCCATCGACCCCAACCTGTTCGTCGACGACGACGGCAAGTGGTGGATGACCTTCGGCTCCTGGTGGACGGGGATCAAGACGATCCGGCTCGACCCGTCCACCGGCAAGCAGCATCCCGGCGACCGCACCCTGTACTCCGTGGCCGCCCGCAACCCCACCAGCAACGGCATCGAGGGACCGACCCTGGTCAAGCGGGGCGGTCACTACTACCTGTTCACGTCCTTCGACAAGTGCTGCGCCGGCACCGACAGCACCTACAGCATCCGCGTCGGCCGCTCCACCAGCCCCACCGGACCGTTCCGGGACCGCAGCGGCAGGGACATGCGCGACAACGGCGGGACGGTCGTCCTGGAGACCCACGGCCGGGTAGTCGGCCCCGGCGGCCAGTCCGTCATGTCCGACGTCGACGGAGACCTGCTCGTCTACCACTACTACGACCGCGACAACAACGGCTCGCCCACCCTCGGCATCAACCTGATGCGCTGGGAAGGCGGCTGGCCGGTAGTTTACTGAAACCTTTCAACCCGGGGTGGGCCCACCGGGCCCCACCCCGTCCCCGACGGAAGGAACCCATGAGCACCGCCCATCCGGCCCGGTTCACCCTCGACCCCGCCTTCACCGTCGGAGAGGTCGACCCCCGGCTCTTCGGCTCCTTCGTGGAGCACCTCGGCCGCTGCGTCTACACGGGGGTCTTCGAGCCCGGGCACCCCCGTGCCGACGAGCAGGGCCTGCGCACCGACGTCCTGGAACTGGTCCGCGAACTGGGCGTGACCGCCATCCGCTACCCCGGCGGGAACTTCGTCTCCGGATACCGCTGGGAGGACGGCGTCGGGCCCGCCGAACAGCGCCCCCGCCGGCTGGACGCCGCCTGGCGGTCGGTGGAGAGCAACCGCTTCGGCCTCGCCGAGTACATCGACTTCGTCCGCAAGGCCGGCGGCGAGCCCATGATGGCCGTCAACCTCGGCACCCGCGGCGTGGCGGAGGCCCGCGAGCTGCTGGAGTACGCCAACCACCCCGGCGGCACCGCCCTGTCCGACCTGCGCGCCGCCCACGGCGACAAGGAGCCCTACGGCATCCGGCTGTGGTGCCTGGGCAACGAGATGGACGGCCCCTGGCAGACCGGCCACAAGACGGCTGCCGAGTACGGCCGGCTGGCCGCCGAGACCGCCCGCGCCATGCGCCGGCTCGACGATTCCCTCGAACTGGTCGCCTGCGGCAGCTCAAGTCAGGCGATGGACACCTTCGCCGCCTGGGAGGCCACCGTCCTGGCCGAGACCTACGACCTGGTGGACCACATCTCCCTGCACGCCTACTACGAGGAGACCGACGGCGACCGCGACTCCTTCCTGGCCTCCGCGGTGGACATGGAGTCCTTCATCGAGAACGTGGTGGCCACCTGCGACCACGTCGGGGCCCGGCTGAAGTCGCCCAAGCGCATCAGCCTCTCCTTCGACGAGTGGAACGTCTGGTACCAGCGCCGCTTCCAGGCCGAGCCGCCGCCCGACTGGGAGGAGGCCCCCCGGCTGCTGGAGGACAACTACACCGTCACCGACGCCGTCGTCTTCGGCTCCCTGCTCATCGCCCTGCTGCGCCACGCCGACCGGGTGGCCGTGGCCTGCCTGGCGCAGCTCGTCAACGTCATCGCCCCGATCATGACCGAGCCCGGCGGCCCGGCCTGGCGGCAGACCACCTTCTTCCCCTTCGCCCAGGCATCCCGCCACGGACGCGGGCGGGTGCTGGAGGTGCGGGTGCAGTCGCCCACGTACACCACGGCCAAGTACGGCGAGGTACCGCTGCTGCACGCCACCGCGGTGCGGGACGAGGCCACCGGCGCCGTCACCGTCTTCGCGGTCAACCGCGGCAGGCACGCCGCCATGCCGCTGGAGGTCGCCCTGCACGGGCTGGAACCGGAGCGGGTCGCCGAGCACAGCGTGCTGGCCGACGCCGATCCCGAGGCCCGCAACACCCTGGCCGGTCCCGAGAGGGTCGCTCCCCGCCGGGTGGAGGGCACGGAGCTGGCCGGCGGGGTGCTGCGCGCCACCCTGGAGCCGATGTCGTGGAACATGATCCGGATCGTGTGACGGGCCGACGGGCCGTCCGGTCTACTCGGCGGAGAAGGAGTGGACGGTGGTGGAACGGTAGGTGCGCCCCGGCCGCAGCACGGTGGTGGGGAATGACGGCTGGTTGGGGGAGTCGGGGAAGTGCTGGGTCTCCAGGCAGAAGCCGTCGCCCTGCCGGTAGACCCGCCCCGAGGTGCCCTCCAGGGTGCCGTCGAGGAAGTTGCCGCTGTAGAACTGCACGCCCGGCTCGGTGGTGGCGATCCGCATCACCCGGCCCGAGACCGGCTCGCGGACGGTGGCGAAGTGCTCGGGCCCGGCGGTGATGCCCTTGTCCAGCACCAGGTTGTGGTCGTAGCCCTGCCCGTACAGGATCTGCGGGTGCGCCTTGCGGATGTCCGTCCCGATCGGCTTGGCCCGCCGGAAGTCGAAGGGCGTGCCCGCCACCCGCTCCAGCTCGCCGGTGGGGATCAGCGTCTCGCCCACCGGCGTGTAACGGGAGGCCGCGAGCTCCAGCTCGTGATCCAGGACGCTGCCGGAGCCCTCTCCGGCGAGGTTGAAGTAGGTGTGGTTGGTGAGGTTGACGACGGTGGGCTTGTCGGTGGTGGCCTCGTAGTCGATGCGGAAGTCGCCGCGGTGGTCCAGCGCGTACTCCACCCGGACCTCCAGCCTTCCGGGGAAGCCCATCTCGCCGTCCTCGCTGGTGCGCGTCAGCACCAGCCCCGTCTCGCCGCGCCGGGTGAACGGCTTCACCGACCAGATCCGCTTGTCGAAGCCCCGGTCGCCGCCGTGCAGGGTGTTGTCGCCGTCGTTGCGCGGCAGCTCGTAGGCCTTGCCGTCCAGGCTGAAGCGGCCTTGTGCGATGCGGTTGCCGTAGCGGCCGATGAGCGCGCCGAAGTAGGGAGAGCGGGCCTCGTAGGAGGCCGGGTCGGAGAAGCCGAGCGAGATGTTGGCGGGCCGGCCGTGCCGGTCGGGCACCTCCAGGGACTGCACGATGCCCCCGTAGGACAGCACCCGCAGCCGGGTGCCCCCGCACGACAGGGTCCAGACATCCACCTCCGTGCCGTCCGCCAGTTCGCCGAAGCGGGCGCGGCGCGGCGCGGACGGCCGCCCGCCCGGCCCGCCCGGCTTCGCCTGTGCGGCCCCGGCGCCCGGTCCCGCGGTCGCCGTCGCTGCCAGACCGGCCGCGGCGGCCGCGCCGATCACACTGCGTCTGCTGGTGCTCACGAGCCCACCTTCCTCTTGTTCCAGACGTCGAATCCCACCGCCGCCAGCAGGACCAGGCCCTTGATGACCTGCTGGTAGTCGGTGCCGATACCCACCAGGGACATGCCGTTGTTGAGCACGCCGAGCACCAGGCCGCCGATGACGGCCCCGAGTACGGTACCCACACCGCCGCTCATCGAGGCTCCGCCGATGAACGCGGCGGCGATCGCCTCCAGCTCGAAGTTGATGCCGGCCTGCGGGGTGCCCGCGTTCAGCCGGGCGGCGTACACGCAGCCCGCCAGCGCCGCCAGCACGCCCATGTTGACGAAGACCCAGAACGTGACCCGCCTGTCCTTCACGCCCGACAGCCTGGCGGCGGCCCGGTTGCCGCCGAGGGCGTACACATGGCGGCCGACGACGGCGTTGCGCATCACGAAACCCAGCCCGATCAGGATGCCGCACATGATCAGCAGCACCACCGGGACGCCCCGGTGGCTGGCCAGGGTCAGGGTGAACGCCACCACCGCCGCCACGATCGCCACGCACTTGAGGACGAACAGGCTCAGCGGCAGCACCTCCAGCTCGTACTCCCGCTGCCGGCGCCGGCCGCGCCACTCCTGGAACAGCACCACCGCCACCACGACCACGCCGATGAGCACCGTCAGGTCGTGGTAGTTGTCCAGCGGACCGCCCTCGGGCAGGAAGCCCTGGCTGATGTTCTGGAAGCCGCGCGGGAAGGGCGCCAGCGACTGCCCCTCCAGCAGGATCTGGGTGCCGCCGCGGAACAGCAGCATTCCCGCCAGGGTCACGATGAACGACGGGATGCCCACATAGGCGATCCAGAAGCCCTGCCAGGCGCCGGCCGCCGCGCCGATCAGCAGCGAGCAGGCCAGCGCCGCCGGCCAGGAGAAGTCGTGGTGGACCATCAGCACGGCCGCCGCGGCCCCGACGAAGGCGGCCAGCGAGCCGACGGACAGATCGATGTGACCCGCGATGATCACGATCATCATGCCCATGGCCAGGATCAGGATGTAGCTGTTCTGCTGGACGATGTTGGAGACGTTGACGGGCTTGAGCAGATTGCCGTCGGTCCAGATCTGGAAAAGCACGACGATCAGCGCCAGCGCGACGAGCATCCCGTACTGCCGCATGTTGGCGCGCACGGTCCGCAGCAGTAGCGCCCCGGCACCGCTGCCGCCCCTACCGCCGCGGGCGCCCCCGGCCGGCCGGCCGGGCCCGCCCGCCGGTCCCTTGCGCGCGACACTCTCTTCGGTCGTCATCGATCGCCTCGGCTTCCGTCCCTCGTCATATGACGCATCAGCACTTCCTGGTCCGCCTCCTCGCGCGCCACCTCGCCGGTCAGCCGCCCGGCCGCCATGGTGTAGATCCGGTCGCACATCCCCAGCAGCTCCGGCAGCTCGGAGGAGATCAGCAGCACCGCCCTGCCCTGGGCGGCGAGGCGGTCGACGGCGGTGTAGATCTCGTACTTCGCCCCGACGTCGACGCCGCGCGTGGGCTCGTCGAGGATCAGCACCTCCGGATCGGCGTGCACCCACCTGCCGAGCACGACCTTCTGCTGATTGCCGCCGCTGAGCCGGCCGACCTGCTCGGAGACGGTCGGGGTCTTGATGTTCATCGAGTCGCGGTAGCCCTCGGCGACCCGCCGCTCCCGGTGCTCGTCCACCACCCCGGCCCGGGTCAGCTTCGGCAGCGAGGCCAGGGAGATGTTGCGGCTGACGGTGTCGATCAGGTTCAGTCCGTAGGTCTTGCGGTCCTCGGTGACGTACGCCAGGCCGCGGGCGACCGCCCCCGGCACGGTACGGGTGTCGGCCTCCCGCCCGTCGATCCGCACCGTGCCGCCCGCGTACAGGCCGTAGGAGCGTCCGAAGACGCTCATCGCCAGCTCGGTGCGGCCCGCGCCCATCAGGCCGGCGAGACCGACGATCTCGCCGCGCCGCACGTTCAGCGACACCCCGTCGACGACCTTGCGCCGGTGGTCGACGGGGTGGCGGACCGTCCAGCCGGAGATCTCCAGCGCCACCCGACCGGCGTCCGGCCCCCGGTAGCGGGTGCGCGGCGGGAAGCGGCTGTCCAGGTCGCGGCCGACCATGCCGCGGATGATCCGGTCCTCCGAGACCTCGGCGGGGGCGCCGGGGGAGGGGCGGACGGCGAGCGTCTCGACCGTCCGCCCGTCGCGCAGGACGGTGACGGTGTCCGCCACCTCGCGGATCTCGCCCAGCTTGTGGGAGATGAGGACGCAGGCGACGCCCTGGGAGCGCAGCTCCCCGATGAGACCCAGCAGTTTGGCGCTGTCCTCGTCGTTGAGGGCGGCGGTCGGCTCGTCCAGGATCAGCAGCCGCACCCTCTTGGCCAGTGCCTTGGCGATCTCCACCAGCTGCTGCTTGCCCACGCCGATGTCGGCGACGCGGGTGTGCGGGCTCTCGCGCAGCCCGACCCGCCGCATCAGCTCGGCGGCGCGGCGGACGGTCTCCCCCCAGCGCACGACACCGCGCAGGGCGTGCTCGTTGCCCAGGAAGATGTTCTCGGCGATGGACAGGTAGGGCACCAGCGCCAGTTCCTGGTGGATGATGACGATGCCGCGCCGCTCGCTGGCCCGGATGTCGCGGAAGGCGCACGGCTCGCCCTCGAAGAGGATCTCCCCCTCGTAGCTGCCGTGCGGATGGACGCCGCTGAGCACTTTCATCAGCGTCGACTTGCCGGCCCCGTTCTCCCCGCAGACCGCGTGGATCTCCTTCGGCCGGACGGTGAGATCGACCCCGGACAGCGCCCTGACCCCGGGGAAGGTCTTGGTGATCGAGCGCATCTCCAGAACGCTGCTCATGACTGCTCCTGGGGGAGTGGGGACCGGGCTACTTGAGCTGGTCGGCGGTGTAGTAGCCCTCGTCCACGAGCAGCTCGGTGTTGGACTCGTCGATGCTGACCGGCTCCAGCAGGTAGGCCGGGACGGTCTTGACGCCGTTGTCGTAGGACTCGGTGTCGTTGACCTCGGGCTTCTCGTCCTTCAGCACGGCGTCGGTCATCCGCACGGCCTGCTCGGCGAGCTTGCGGGTGTCCTTGAAGACGGTCTGGGTCTGCTGGCCGGCGATGATCGACTTGATGGACGCCAGCTCGGCGTCCTGGCCGGTGACGACGGGGTAGGGCTTGGCCTTCGTGCCGTAACCGGCGCTCTTGAGCGCGGAGATGACACCGATGGAGATGCCGTCGTAGGGGGAGAGGACCGCGTCCACGCGCTCGCTGCCGTAGTAGCGGCTGAGCAGGTCGTCCATGCGCTTCTGGGCGGTGCCGCCGTCCCAGCGCAGGGTGGTGACCTGGTTCATCTCGGTCTGGCCGCTGCGCACGACCAGCCGCTTGTCGTCGATGTGGGGCTTGAGGACACTCATCGCGCCCCTGAAGAAGAAGCCGGTGTTGTTGTCGTCTGGCGACCCGGCGAACAGCTCCAGGTTGGACTTCTCGTCCGCGCCCCCGCCGTCCTCCTCCAGCTTCAGGGCGTCGACGATGTAGCGGGCCTGGAGCTCGCCGACCTTGAAGTTGTCGAAGGTGGCGTAGTAGTCGACGCTCCCGGTGCCGCGGATGAGGCGGTCGTAGGCGATGACGGGGATGCCGGCCTCCTCGGCCCGGCCGAGGACGTTGGTGAGCGAGGAGCCGTCGATGGCGGCGATCACCAGGGCCTTGTGTCCTTTGGAGATCATGTTCTCGATCTGCGCGACCTGGTTCTCCACCTTGTCGTCGCCGTACTGCAGATCGGCCTCGTAACCGGCGGCCTCGAACCGCTCCACCATGTTCTCGCCGTCGGCTATCCACCGTTCGGAGGACTTGGTGGGCATGGCGATGCCGATGGTGCCTCCCTCGGCGCCGCCGCCGTTCCCGCCGCCGTCGGAGTTCTGGCCGCAGGCGGTGAGGGACAGGGCGAGGGCGGCGCAGGCGCCGACGACGGCTGTGAGGCTGCGGGTGCGGGTGCGGGTGCGGGTGCGGGTACGGGTGCGGCGGCTGTGGTCGTGCATGGCGGTCAGTTCCCTTCGGACGTGGCGGCGTCGGCGGATGTTCCTGGTTCTGCGGATGTCCCGGTTTCGTCGGGGAAGCGGTTGAGGGGGCCGGGCAGACGGGAGCCGGGCGGGGACATCCCCTCCCCGGCGCCGAGGCGGGCCAGCAGGTCCAGGGCGAGCCTGCCGCGGCGGACCCGCTCGCGGGCGGTGTCCAGGGTCGCGTCGCGCAGGTGCGCGCCGTAGGGGTAGATGGCGGGGGCCTTGCTGAGCCCGAACTTGAGGTAGACCGGTGCCCCGCGCCGGATCAGCTCGGCGGCGTCGTACATCCGCACATAGCCGCCGAGGTCGTCGGGGGCCTCCAGGTAGAAGTCCATCGGGGCGCGGCTGACCCGGCGGATCTCGGTCAGGTGCTCCAGGGTCAGGTCGGAGGGCACGTTGACCGAGTCGGCGCCCAGCCGCTCGAAGACGGCGTACGAGGCCGGGTTCACCGGGCCGATCAGCGCAGACACCTTGAGGGTGGTGTCGGCCGGCAGGACGCCGCGCGTCCGCATCCGGTGCAGTGTGTACAGCACGCCCTCGTCGGCCACCAGCAGGCAGCGCACACCGAGTTCGGTGGCGCGTACGGCGTCCTCGACGCATCCGGCGAGCGCGTCGTGGCCGCGGGCGCGCAGCCCCGCGCCGCCGGAGGGCGTACGGGTGCCGGCGCCGGCGTCCCAGGTGCCGCGCGGCCCGGTGAACAGGCACAGCTCCACGTTCCGTTCGGCGCAGGCGCCGGCCATCTCGGAGATCTCGGCGTCGGTGAGCATCCACACGCCGCTGCCCTGGCTGATGCGGTGGACGGGGACGTCCAGGGCCTCGGCCTCCTTCAGCACGGTGGCCAGCGCCTCCGGCCCCTCGACGGAGGGGATCTCGGTGCGCCAGGTGCCGCCGTCGGGGAAGGAGTGCGGGGAGGAGTCGGAGGGGTCCCGGTCGGGGCAGGGGTGGCCGAGGGAGGCGAGGGCGGCCTCGCCGGGACGGCGGGGGCCGGAGGGTTTGATGGACGCGTCGGTCACGATGCTCCCTGGTTCGATCTGACTCGATCTCGTTCGGTATCTCGTACGTCGTTCGTGGTTGAAGGCGCGGGCCGGGGCCATGGGTGGCCGGGAAGGCGGGGTCAGGGCTTCAGCAGGACCTTGCCGACATCCGGGTCGCCGCCGCCGACCAGTGCGACGGCCGTGGCGAAGTCCTCCAGCGGCAGCTCGTGGGTGATCAGGGGCGCGGGTGCGAGCAGCCCCGCGCCGAAGGCCCGCACCGCATGGGCCCAGGCGGCCGGCGGGGCGCCGAAGACGGACCGGACGGTGAGCTGGCTGACGGACAGATGGACGGGATCGATGCCCCGTGCGCCCGGCCCGGGCAGTCCGGTCAGCACCACCCGCCCGCCGCGCCGGGCCAGCAGGCAGGAGTCGTGGGCGGTGGTGGGCGCGCCGGCGGTCTCCACCACCAGGTCGTAGCGGCCGCGCAGACCGGCGGTCTCGGGCGGTGCGCACACCCCGGTGGCGCCCATGGGCAGCGCCTGCCCGGCGCGTTCGGTGCGGGGGTCGACGACCAGAAGCTCGGCGGGGGAGACGGCGGCCAGCAACTGCACGGCCAGCAGGCCGAGCGTGCCCGCCCCGACCACGGCGATCCGCTCGCCGGAGCGCGGCCCGCCGGCGAGCACCGCCGCCGCCACCACGGCGGCGGGCTCCAGCAGGGCGGCCGAACGCAGGTCGGCGCGGTCGTCGAGGACGTGCAGCAGCCGGGCGGGCAGGACGAGGAAGTCTGCGAAGGCGCCGGGCCGGGTGAAGCCGGTCTCGTCGTAGCCGCCGGTGCACAGGCTGGTGGCACCCTCGCGGCAGCGGTCGCAGACCAGGCAGGCGCGGAACCCCTCGCCCACCACCTTCCGCCCCACCAGCGCCGGGTCGGCGCCGGGCCCGACCGCCTCCACCGTGCCGGACCACTCGTGGCCGGGCACGACGGGGTAGCGGACGTAGCCCTCGGCACGGGTGCCCGCGTACACCTCGCGGTCGCTGGCGCAGACGCCCGCCGCGTACACGGCCACCCGCACCTCGCCCGGACCGGGCTCGCCGCGGGGCGCCTCCACCAGCCGGTGGCCGCCGGGCCGCTCCACGAGGACGGCGCGTCCGCCGGCGCGGACGCCGTCCGGCGCCGGGGTGTGCGCGGGTGTGTTCACCACCGGTTCCTCCCCACGGCGTGCGGACAGCCGGCGCCCTCGGCGCCCGCCGGGGGACGGACGGCCGCCCCTCGCGGTGGATTCTGCGCCGGATGCCCGGATGTGTCACCACCGCCCGGGAGGCCGGCCGCCGCAAAGCCGCCCCCTGCCGGGCCGTACGTGACGCACCGTCCCCCGCCGCACCGGCGAAGCCGGCGCGCACGGGACCGCACGCCATCCCCGGCCTCCGAAGGCGTGCCCGCGCACCGGTGCGCGGCCGGGGCGCGCGGCCCGGCCGCCGTGAGCCCCCGGCAAGCGTCCCGCCTCACGACCGGGCTCCGCGCGGATCCCGCTTCTCCCAGCCCTCGGCCCACAAATCGAAGCGGGCCTGCTGCTGCGGGAACTCCGCCGCCGCGTCGGTGTCCAGCTCCACACCCAGGCCGGGGGCGTCGGGGAGGGAGAAGTAGCCGTCCACGACCTCCGGCGCGCCCTTGACCACCTTCTTGATCTCGGCGTCCGCGAAGTCGTTGAAGTGCTCCAGGATCTTGAAGTTCGGCGTGCAGCCGGCCAGTTGCAGGGAGGCGGCCGTCAGCACCGAGCCGCCCACGTTGTGCGGCGCCACCAGCATGTAGTGGGTCTCGGCGGTGGCGGCGAGCTTGCGGGTCTCCAGGATGCCGCCGAGGTGGCCCAGGTCCGGCTGGATGATGTCGGCGGCCTGGGACTCGAACAACTCGCGGAACTCGATGCGGTCGTGGATGCGCTCGCCGGTGGCGATGGGCATGTCCACCTTCTCCGCCACCTTGGCCAGCGCCTTGAGGTTCTCCGGCGGCACCGGCTCCTCCAGCCAGCTCGGCCGGAACGGCTCGACCTCGCGGGCGATACGGACGGCCGTGGCGGGGCTGAAGCGGCCGTGCATCTCCAGCAGCAGCTCGCACTCCGGCCCGATCGCGTCCCGCACCGCCTCCACCAGGGCCACCGAGCGCAGCGTCTCGGCGTGGTCCAGCTCGAAGTGGCCGGTGCCGAACGGATCGAGCTTGAGCGCCCGGTAGCCGCGCCCGACGACTCTCAGTGCCGCCTCGTGGTACGCCTGCGGGGTGCGCTCGACGGTGTACCAGCCGTTGGCGTACGCCTTGACCCGGTCGGTCACCCTGCCGCCCAGCAGCTGCCACACGGGCACGCCCAGGGCCTTTCCCTTGATGTCCCAGCAGGCCATCTCCACGCAGGCGATGCCGGACATCACGATCTCCCCGGCCCGCCCGTAGTCGCCGTACTTCATGCGCCGCACCAGGTCCTCGACCGCGAAGGGGTCGGATCCGGCGATGTGGTTGGCCTCGGCCTCGCGCAGATAGCCGACCAGGGCGTCGGTGTGACCGAGCATCCGGGTCTCGCCGACGCCGGTGAGTCCCTCGTCGGTGTGCACCTGGACGTAGGTCAGATTGCGCCACGGAGTACCGACGACATGCGTGCTGATCCCGGTGATGCGCACAGCGGCTGCCCTTCTCTGCCGTTCGATATTTCGTCACACGTTCGAAATGCTGGCGCGAATGTAATGACGGGCGCCGGTCGGCGTCAATGGGGCGGAGGCGGATTTCCGCCGCTCAGGCGGGCGGAGAAGCGGCGGTGACCTGCCGGTGCGCGATCTCGGCGAGTGCGCGCTGCCCCTCCGGGCCGGGATGGAACCAGTCCCAGGAGCTCAGCTCACGGGCGGTGAAACGGTATTCGTGCACCGCTCCGCCGTCGTGCCGGCAGCGCGTGTCGCGCTCGCAGGCATCCGCCAGCGCGGCGTTGTACGCCCGCACCCGCGCCGACACCTTCGCCCGCCGCTCTGCCGCCTCGGTGTCCGAGGCCTGCGCCCCGCCCAGCATCGACGGGCAGACGCCCAGCTGCCACACCTGCGCGGCCACCGGGTGGGACCGCCCCAGGGACCACAGCCGCTCCAGGTCCGGCACGCCGGCCACGTACACCTGGGTCTTCGGTGAGGCCCGGCGCAGGGTGCGCAGTGCCTCGGCGAAGTCGGCGCGGAACTCCTCCACCGGCGTCATCCGCTCCACCGTCGGCCGGCAGGCGTCGTTCGCCCCGATCAGCACCGTGACCAGCTCGGGCCGGTGCGCCGCGGCCTTCCGGGCCTGGGCGGGCAGCTCGGCCATCAGGGCGCCGGAGCGCGCGTGGTTCCAGGTCGTGGCGGCGGGGATGCCCAGCCGCCGGGCCAGGCTGTCCACCTCCGGGGAGGTGCCGGTGGCCCAGGACGCCTCCGGGCAGTCGTCCAGCAGCGAGCAGGCGTCGAAGGCGCGGGTGATGGAGTCGCCCAAGGCTGCCAGCGAGTCGGGGCCGGTCTCCCACGAGGGCGAGGGAGAAGGGGAGGGAGAAGGCGGGGAGGAGGGGCGGGCACCGGCGGACGCGCCCCGGGAGTGCGGCGCACCACCGCCGAAGCCGCCGCACGACACGGCGAACACGAGGAGGGCCACGGTGGCGGCGACCGCGGCCCAGGCGGCGGGCGGCGGTCCTCCGCGGCGGGCACGTACCGCAGGTGGAGGGCCGGACGGCGTGTCGTCTCGCACGGGTGCGCCCCCGTTCCTTCCTGTGTCCCGGTGGGGTGATGGTTCGGACGGGTGGGTTGACCGCCTCGGCCGACGGTACGTCACCCCATGGGTGCCGTGGCACGGTAGCTTTTGCCATGACGGTCCGAAAATGGCCGCCGGACACGTTTGACAGATTACATCGCGTCACTTGCTGTCCCTTTTAGGGAGAATCGGCACGGATAGTGTTTACTGTTCGTAACTTCGGGTGCCGGAAGACACGTGACCGATGGGACAAGATGTCGACCGGTGACCCGGCGCATGGCCGGCAGGGATTCGAGGCCGCCACGGAAGGTCGCACTCGAACCACACAGGAGGTCCCGGTGACGACACGTGGAGTTCTGTACGTGCACTCCGCCCCCCGCGCACTGTGCCCGCACGTCGAATGGGCCGTCGCGGGAGTGCTCGGCGCGCGCGTCGGCCTCGACTGGATCAAGCAGCCCGCCTCCCCGGGCACCTGGCGCGCGGAGCTGTCCTGGCAGGGCGAGCCGGGTACCGCCTCCAAACTCGCCTCCGCGCTGCGCGGCTGGCGCATGCTCCGCTTCGAGGTGACCTCCGAGCCCTGCTCCACAGCGGAGGGCGAGCGCTACAGCTCCACCCCCGAACTGGGCATCTTCCACGCGGTCACCGGCATGCACGGCGACATCCTCATCCCCGAGGACCGGCTGCGCGCCGCCGTGGACCGGGCCGCGCGCGGCGAGACCGAGCTGGAAGCCGAGATCTCCAAGCTCCTGGGCAAGCCCTGGGACGACGAACTGGAGCCCTTCCGCTACGCGGGCGAGGGCGCCCCGGTGCGCTGGCTGCACCAGGTGGTCTGACACCGGTGCGGCCGCGCGACGACGTGGCCGTACCCACCGGGCCCGGAGCCCGCCCGGCCCGTGCGCCCCACCCCGGCCGTGCGCCCCGCAGGACCGAGCCCGGCGGACCGGACGGTGCCCGCCCGCCCCCGCCCCGGGCGCGGTGACGGCTCACGGCCTCCCGCGCGGCCCCGGCCTCCGCCTTCTGTACCCACCCCCGCCCGAACCCGTCTCCTCCGCACGCCCGAGGGGCCCGCCGGACGGTGTCCGGCGGGCCCCTCGGGCGGTGCTCATGCGGCGTTCACGCTGTGCGGAAGGCCACGACGACGTTGTGGCCGCCGAAGCCGAAGGAGTTGTTGATCGCCACCAGCGGCCCCTCGCCCAGCGGGCGCGGCCCGCCGGTCACGATGTCGGCGTCGATCTCCTCGTCCAGGTCGTCGACGTTGATGGTCGGCGGCGCCGTGCGGTGGTGCAGCGCCAGCACCGTCGCCACCGTCTCGATACCGCCCGCGCCACCCAGCAGATGACCGGTCATGGACTTGGTGGCGGAAATGGCGACATGGTCCAGGTCGGAACCCAGCACCTTGCGCAGCGCCTTGATCTCGGCGACGTCGCCCTGCGGGGTGGAGGTGGCGTGCGCGTTGAGGTGCGCGATCTCCGAAGGGTTGAGACCGGTGCTCTCCAGCAGGCCCTGCAGGGCGTCGGCGATGCCCCGGCCGGCCGGCTCGGGCTGCGCGATGTGGTGGTTGTCCGCGGACAGGCCCTGCCCCAGCACCTCGCAGTAGACCTTCGCGCCGCGCCGGGCGGCGTGCTCGGCCGACTCCAGCACGACGACGCCCGCGCCCTCGCCGAGCACGAAGCCGTCGCGGGCCCTGTCGTAGGGGCGCGAGACCTTCGCCGGGTCCCCGTCGTTCTTCGACAGCGCCATCATGTTGGCGAACGCCGCGATGGGCAGCGGGTGGATCGCAGCCTCGGTGCCGCCCGCGACGACCACGTCGGCGCGTCCGGTACGGATCATCTCCACGGCGTAGCCCACCGCCTCGGCGCCCGAGGCGCAGGCGCTGACCGGGGCGTGCACGCCCGCCTGGGCGCCCACCTCCAGGCCCACGTTGGCCGAGGGGCCGTTGGGCATCAGCATCGGCACGGTGTGCGGGGAGACGCGGCGTACGCCCTTCTCCTTGAGCACGTCGTACTGGTCGAGCAGGGTGGTGACACCGCCGATGCCGGAGGCGACGACGGTGCCGAGCCGGCCCGGGTCCACCTGTCCGCTCTCCCCGGCGCGGCCCTCGAAGCCGGCGTCCGCCCACGCCTCGCGGGCCGCGATCAGCGCGAACTGCGCCGAGCGGTCCAGCTTGCGGGCGAGCGGACGGGGCAGGACCTCGGACGGGTCGACCGCCGCCCGCGCGGCGATCCTCACGGGCAGTTCGGCCGCCCACTCCTGCTCCAGGGCCCTGACCCCGGAGCGGCCGGCGAGCAGGCTCTTCCACGTCGATGCGCTGTCGCCACCCAGCGGTGTGGTTGCGCCGATACCGGTGACGACCACGGTGTGGTGGGTCGCGTTCACAGGAATTTCTCCACTGGTAGGGGAAGTGCGGTCATCCGCCACCGCGGGGCGGGTGGCGACAAACGCTTCAACGGGTGTGCGGACCGGTCAGTCCTGGTGGTTGAGGATGTAGTCCACCGCGTCGCCGACGGTCTTGAGGTTCTTGACGTCGTCGTCCGGGATCTTGACGCCGAAGCGCTCCTCGGCGGCGACGACGACCTCGACCATGGACAGCGAGTCGACGTCCAGGTCGTCGGTGAAGGACTTGTCCAGCTGGACGTCCTCGGTCGGGATGCCGGCGATCTCGTTGACGATCTCGGCGAGACCCTCGACGATCTCTTCCTTGGTGGCGGCCATGGTGGCGCTCCTTCGTTTCGTGTTACGCGTGGTGGGTTGTGGTCCGGTGTACTGCGGTCCGGTGTACTGCGGCGCGGAACATCCGGCTATGGGAGGGTAACGACCGTCGCCGCGTAGACGAGACCCGCCCCGAAGCCGATGACGAGCGCGGTGTCGCCGCTCTTCGCCTGCCCGGTCGCCAGCAGCCGCTCCATGGCGAGCGGAATGGAGGCGGCCGAGGTGTTGCCGGTGGTCTCCACATCACGGGCGACCGTGACGTGCTCCGGCAGTTTGAGGGTCTTCACCATCGAGTCGATGATCCGCATGTTGGCCTGGTGCGGGATGAAGACGTCCAGGTCGTCGGAGGTGAGCCCGGCCGCCTCCAGTGCCTGCTGGGCGACCTTGGCCATCTCGAAGACGGCCCAGCGGAAGACCGTCTGGCCCTCCTGGCGGAGCGCCGGGAACTTCTCGACCTCGCCCTCGCGGTAGTCGTCCCACGGCACGGTCTGCGAGATGACGTCCGCCTTGTCGCCCTCAGAACCCCACACCGTGGGGCCGATGGCGGGCTCCTCGGACGGGCCGACGACGACCGCCCCGGCGCCGTCGCCGAAGAGGAAGGCGGTGGTGCGGTCCGTCAGATCCGTCAGGTCCGACAGCCGTTCGACGCCGACGACCAGCACGTACTGCGCGCTGCCCTCCACCACCAGGCCCTTGGCGATGGTCAGTCCGTAGCCGAAGCCCGCACAGGCCGCGGAGATGTCGAAGGCGGCGGCCTTGCCGGTGCCCAGCCGGTGGGCGACCTCGGTGGCGATCGAGGGGGTCTGCTTGAAGTGGGAGACGGTCGAGATCACGACCGCGCCGATCTGCTCGGGGGTGATCCCCGCGTCCGCGATCGCCTTGCCCGCCGCGGCGAGCGTCATCTCGGCGACGGTCTCCTCCGGCCCGGCCCAGTGCCGGGTGGTAATGCCCGAACGGGAGCGGATCCACTCGTCGGACGAGTCGATGTGCTTGAGGATCT
Source organism: Streptomyces verrucosisporus (assembly GCF_017114865.1). Taxonomy (GTDB): domain Bacteria; phylum Actinomycetota; class Actinomycetes; order Streptomycetales; family Streptomycetaceae; genus Streptomyces; species Streptomyces fenghuangensis. Next base: position 42,456 of record NZ_JADEYH010000001.1, read on the forward strand.
CCTCGTTGGGCACCACGCGGGTCGGACGGTAGCCGCCGACTCCGAGGATGCGCGCGTACGGTGCGCCCTTCGCGGGCCTGATCTTCGCGGTCATGCTCTCGCAAGCTCCTATCGACTGCTGTCCGGCCGCTGGGCCGCGGGAGAGACGTGCTCGGCGATCAGCTCACGGGCCGCGTCGAGGTGCTCGGGGGTCTTCAGCGCCAGCGTCTTCACGCCCGGCAGGGCACGCCTGGCCAGGCCGGTGAGGGTGCCGCCGGGGCACACCTCGATCAGCGCGGTGACGCCCATCTCCTTGAACGTCTCCATGCACAGGTCCCAGCGCACCGGCCCGGCCACCTGCCGCACCAGCCGCTTCAGGACCTCGCCGCCGTCGGAGACCGCCTGCCCGTCCCGGTTGGAGACGTAGGGCACGCGCGGGTCGTTGGGCGCCACGCCCTCGACGGCCTTCGCCAGCGCGTCGACGGCCGGGGCCATGTGGTGGGTGTGGAAGGCGCCCGCCACCGACAGCGCCTTGACCATCCGCACACCCTCCGGCTTGTCCTCGGCCAGGGCGGCGAGCTGCTCCATGGTGCCGGCGGCGACGATCTGGCCGGCGCCGTTGACGTTGGCCGGGGTCAGCCCCAGCTTCTCCAGATGCGCCGTCACCGCCTGCTGATCACCGCCGAGTACGGCGGCCATGCCGGTCGGGGTGACGGCGGCGGCCTCGGCCATCGCCCGGCCCCGGGTGCGCACCAGCGCCATCGCGGCCTCGGGGGTGAGGACTCCGCCGACCGCGGCTGCGGTCAGTTCGCCCACGCTGTGGCCCGCGACGGCACCGAGGGAGTCCAGCGGGACGCCCTCCAGCAGCGCCTGCGCGGAGACCAGCCCCGCCGCCACCAGCAGCGGCTGGGCCACGGCCGTGTCGCGGATCCGCTCGGCGTCGGCCTCGGTGCCGTAGTGCACCAGGTCCAGGTCGACGGCGGCCGACCACTCACGCAGCCGGTCGGCGACGCCGGGGAGTTCGAGCCAGGGAGTCAGGAAGCCGGGCGTCTGGGCGCCCTGGCCGGGAGCGACGAGTACGAGCACTCTCACACTCTCTCTTGTCGACGGATGTCCACGCCGGTGGGGACCGGCACGAAGAACGGTCAGGGGAATTGTGGGAGGCCGACAAAACCGATGGGCATGACTATATCTGCCCGCCCCTGTCTGCCAGGCGACCCAGGATCAGCGCGACGCGCAGCGTGAACGCCGAACGGACGTCCGAGGGAGACCATCCGGTGACGTCCGTCACACGTCGCAGCCGGTAGCGAACGGTGTTGGGGTGCACGAACAGCATCCGCGCGGCCCCCTCCAGACTGCTGGCCTGCTCCAGATAAACACTCAAGGTTTCCAGGAGAGCGGCTCCGGCCTCCTGGAGCGGTCTGTAGATCTCCTCCACCAACAGCGCCCGCGCGGTGGGATCCGCGGCCATCGCGCGCTCGGGCAGCAGATCGTCCGCGAGCACTGGGCGCGGCGCGTCCGGCCACGCGGCGCACGCCTTCAGCCCGGCGGCGGCCGCCTGTGCCGACCGCGTCGCCGACAGCAGGTCGCCCACCACGGGACCGGCCACCACCGGGCCCGCGGCGAACGGACCGATCAGCGACTTGGCGACGTGCAGCGGATCGTCCGAGCCGCCGGCGATGACCACCAGCCGGTCGCCCAGCACCCCGGTCAGCACCTGGAGCTTGGCGTGCCGGGAGGCACGCCGGATCGCCTCCACCGTCAGCTCGCTGTCCCCGTCGGGCGCGGTGCCCAGCACGACCGTCACATGCTCGGGGGAGCTCCAGCCCAGCGCCGCCGCACGGGAGACGGCCCCCTCGTCGGCCTCTCCGGAGAGCACGGCGTTGACCACCAGCGACTCCAGCCGCGCGTCCCACGCGCCGCGAGCCTCGGCGGCCTGCGCGTACACCTGGGCGGTGGCGAACGCTATCTCGCGGGCGTAGACCAGCAGCGCCTCGCGCAGTACGCCCTCGTCGCCGGGTGCGGCGACCTCGTCGATCGCCGCCTCCACGACCTCGATGGTGGTGCGGACCATCTCCACGGTCTGCCGCAGCGTGATCGTCCGCGTCAGCTCGCGCGGTGCGGTGCCGAACACGTCCGTGCTGATCGCCTGGGGCGTCTCGGGGTGTCGGAACCACTCGGTGAACGCCGCGATGCCCGCCTGCGCCACCAGGCCGATCCACGACCGGTTCTCCGGTGGCATCGCCCGGTACCAGGGCAGTTGCTCTCCCATGCGGGTGAGGGCGGCGGCGGCCAGCTTGCCGGAGGACTGCTCCAGCCGCCGCAGCGTCGCGGGGTGCGGGTGGGGGCGCTGCTTGTCGGGTGCTGGTGTCTGAGTGGGTTCTGGCACGGGACAAGACTGCCTTATTGGTACGGCCGTGTGGGTGGCGGGTGTCGGATCCGTACAACGGGCGGGGCCCGGAACGGTGCCCGCCCGGCGCCGGCGCGTACGGCTTACGGTGACGGCGGAGCCGGTCAGGGGGTTCTGTGCTCAGGGGAGCGCTATGTCCGTCGACTACGAGCGTATGGCCGAGATCGCCGAGGAGCTGAGCAGGCACATCCTCGAGGAGGTCCGGGCCGTCGAGATCAGCGGCGAAGAGATCGTCATGATGATGTCCCCGGGCAATCAGCACGAACTGATCGTCCGCCGGGTGGGCAAGCAGCTCGACGCCCAGGTCGATCGGCAGGGGGTGGATCTCATCGCCCACGGCGGTGCCGACCTGGAGGACCGCGCTGTAGGAGTCAGACGGCGGCCGGACGTGATGGTCTTCCCCGAGAGTTGCCTGGAGACGGGCGAGGCCGTCCACCCTCACGAGGGCGAGGTCGAGGTCGGTGTCGTGGTCGTCTCGCGGACCAACCCGGAGAACGGCTACGAGGGGAAGACCCGCGACTACCCGGCGATGGGCATCCCCTACCACCTGTTGCTCGACCCCCGGAAGGGCAACGGGGCGCTCTGCTCCGGCATCCACCGCACCCCGGAGGGCCCGCGCTACGGCACGTCCACGGAGTTCGCCTTCGGCGAGACGGTGCGGGTGGGCGACTGGACGGTGGACACATCCGTCTTCCCGACGTACGGCTGAACGCCCCGGCGCGGAGGCTCAGCCGCTCAGCCGGAGGTCCGATGCCCGCGGGCCCGGGCGCCGGCCCGGGCGGCCGGCTTTCCGGCCGGGCGCGGACGGGGACGCAGGAGTCGGTGGAGCCCGGCGGCGGCGAGCTGGAGGGCCGCGATCCCCAGCAGCAACAGGTGCGGCGGCAGCCCGGCCACGGCCCCGGCGAGTGCCGAACCGCAGGCCGCCGCCGAGATCTTCAGCCCCGCCCCGATGGTGAAGACCTGTGCCCGCACCCCGGGCGGGGAGTGGTCGGCGCGGATGCGCAGCGTGGCGCTCAGCAGCGGCCCCTCGAAGACGCCCACCACCGCGAACAGCACTGCCTGCGCGGTGAACGAGGGCATGGCAGCGGCGGCCGCCAGGCCCAGTCCCGCACCGGTCAGGCAGAGGGGGACCAGACGCCGGGCGGGGAAGGACCGCAGCCACCGGGCCACCGCCAGGGAACCCGCCAGCGCTCCGAGAGCCAGCGCCGTCATCAGCACGCCCCCGGCGTCCGGGCGGCCCCGGTCGCCGGCGAGGAGCACCGCGGTGGTGGTCAGGCCGCCGACGCCGACGAAGGCCAGGGAGGTGGCGACGGTGACCGCGCGCAACTCCCGCAGGTGCCACATCGCCGCCAGCCCCGCCCCGAGATCGGCCCGCAGCGTCCTGCGGGGCTCCGGGCCGGGCGCCGCGGTTCCGTCCCCGCTTTCGCATCCGCCCGCATCCGCCCGCCCGTGCGGCAGCGCCGCCGCGGTGGCGGCCGCACCTGCCGCCGAAACGGCCAGCAGCAACACGGCCGGGGCGGGCGAGGCCAGCGCGGCGATCACGCTCACCAGGGCGGGACCGGCCACCGACACGGCGTTGTAGGTGGCCGCGTCCAGGGCGTACGCGCGGTCGCGGTCCGCCCCCTCGGGCACCAGACGTGCCAGCAGGCCGGACAGTCCGCCGGTGGCCACCGGGCCGCAGCCGCCGCCGAGGGCGGCGACGGCCAGTACCACGGGCAGGGGCGCGCGTCCGGTGATCGCCGCCAGCACCGCGATGCCGGCAGCGAGGCCGCCCAGCGTGCCCAGGTAGAACAGCCGGGGGTTGCGGGCCCGTTCGGCCAGCGCCCCCGTCAGCGGCGCGGCCAGTACGTGCGGGGCCATCCAGGCGGTGAGCACGAACGCGCCCTGGGCGGCGCTGCCGGTGCGGTGCATCGCCAGCATCACCACGGCCACCGCCATGCCCTCCTCGGCGAGCCGCGCGAGGAGGGCGGTGGCCAGATAGGGCCTCAGCCCGGTGTGCGGACGCACGGGCGCCTCCCGAGGTGTAACGCCATTTTGGAAAAAGACGTTACCCTGTGCGGGGCCGGCGAGGGGAGAGATATATGAACGACGTGGTCACCGGACGCGGATTCCGGCCGGCCCGGCGGCTGGTCGAACTCGCCAACGCCCTCCGCGCCGAACCGGAGTTGCCGCGGGAGGAGCTGGCCGGGTTGCTCGTCCGCCACGGTGAGCGGCCCGAGGACCTCACCGAGGAGGCGTTCCCGCCGGCCTGCGCGGCCGAACTGCGCTCCGCCGTCGCCCGTATGACGGCCGTACTGGCCGAGACCGACACCGGCCGGGCCGCCCGCGCGCTCAACGGGATCCTCGCCGAGTGCGGTGCCCGCCCCCGCCTGACCGACCACGGCGGGCGCCACCCCTGGCACCTCCACGTCGACCGGGACGAGGACGCGGGCTGGGCCGACTGGTTCCTGGCCGCGAGCGCCCTGGCCCTGGCGCAGATCCTCACCGAGTACGGCCGCGCCGCCTGGGGCGAGTGCGCCGCCCCCGGCTGCTCCGCCTTCTACCTGGACACCGGCCCCGGCAGCGCCCGCCGCTACTGCTCGGCCACCTGCGCCTCCCGCGCCCGCGTCGCGGCCCACCGCCGCCGCCGGAGGGAGGACGGCAGGGGCGACCCGCCCGGCCGGATGGGCGGGCGGGCGGTGTGAGGTGAAGTGGAGGAGTCGGCCGCCTTCCGAGTCGACCGGTCCTTGACCTTTGGGGGTTGCCTTGTGTCAGTTTCGCCGATCTGATCACTCGATCGGGTGGCTGTCGCCAGTGCGGCGGAGGCTGACGGAAGGCATCGGGTTTAGTGATTGCTAAACTCGATGAAAGGGTGCAGACCGGAAGACCGGTGGGATGTATACCTGACCGGCGAGGTGGATCAATGGCTTCACGAGCTCGAGAAAGTTGACTCCGAGTCGTATGCGCTGGTCAACCAGGCCATCTGAGCCCTGGCGTGCAGCGGTCCGGCTGAAGGGCGCCCTCTCGTCGATCGGGTCAAAGGGTCGGTGCCGCAAACCTCAAGGAGTTGAGGCCGGGATCGGCAGGGCGCGGCGAGGTGCGCATCCTGTTCATGTCCGATCCATGGCGTTCGTCGGTTCTGCTGGCCGCGGGCGACAAAGCCGGCAACTGGAGCACTTGGTACCGCGAAGCGATTCTCCGAGCGGAACGGTTGTAGGCGGTCTGTCCGGCTGAGCGCGAGGAGGAGATGGGGCAGTGAACGGTTTCGTCAAGTGGTCGGAGAGCGGGCATCGTCAGCGTGCGGAGGAACTGGCCGGGGGGAAGGCGGAGTTCGAGGAGGGTGCGCGCCGTCTGCTGGCCGAGGCGAGAGCCTGGAGGCTGGTCGAGATGAGGCGGGAGCGCGGCTTCACCCAGACCGAGGTGGCCGCGCGGATGGGGATCAGCAAGGGGCGTGTCTCGCAAATCGAAAGCGGTCAAGTATCGGGGAGTGAGGTTATCGCGCGATATGTCCAGGCGCTCGGTGGCAGCCTCATGATGGTCGCCGTCTTCGACGACGGGGACCTGCGCAAGGTGGGCTGAGCCCGTTCGCTCGTTCGCACGGAGGGACTCGGCGGAATCCGTGGAGGAAGCCACCCCGGGGGAGCCGCCGAAGGCCCGCAGCCGCCTCCAGCGGGCCCGGCGGCGGACGACCCCGCCGGGCCGGGGGTTGCTCCCCTGGCCGCTCCCGGCCGGTCTCTTCAGGCGGTCGCGTACGGGGTCGGGGTGGGCAGGCCCCGCTGGCGTCCCTGAGCGCTCCGGGCGTACGTTTCCCGCAGGGAGAGGGGGCGGACGGTATGGACCGGAGCATCCGCGCTGTGGAGGACGTACTGAGGCTGCTGAACGGGCTGTTCGCCCCGGGGCCGACCGCTGGACGGCGCTGTTCCGACGGGAGGCGTGAGGGAGTACGGCCGTCGTGTGGGATGTCGGCCCGTCCGCGTACGGTGGAGGAATGCTGCACATATGGCGCGATGCGGACCGTTATCGGGGCGGGGACCCGGCGGCCGGCATCGAGACACGGCATGCCTTCTCCTTCTCCGGCTTCTACGAACCGTCCAACACGCGCTTCGGGCTGCTGGTCGCCTGCAACGAGGAGCGGCTCGCGCCGGGCGCGGGCTTCGCCGAGCACCCGCACGCGGACGTGGAGATCGTCTCGTGGGTGGTCGAGGGCGAGCTGACGCACGAGGACTCGGCCGGCCGCCGCGTTACCGTGCGGCCCGGGGACGTGCAGCGGCTGAGCGCCGGCCGCGGCATCCGGCACGTGGAGCGCAACGCCGGGAGCGAGCCGCTGCGGTTCGTGCAGATGTGGCTGGTGCCGGGGGTGTTCGGGGGCGAGGCGGAGTACGAGGTCGTGCGCGGTATAGCCGACGGCACCCCCTACGCCCTGGCCCGCGCCGACGCGGTGCTGCACGTGCGGCGGCTGGGCGCGGGGGAGCGCACGGCGGTGCCGGACGCCCCGTGGGTGTACGTGCACGTGGTGCGCGGCGGGCTGAGCCTGGGCGGTGAGTCGCTGGAGGCGGGCGACGCGGCGCGGATCGGGGGAGCGCAGGGGCTGGAGGCGTCCGGAGGCGGGGCCGGGGCCGAGGCGCTGGTCTGGGAGATGCACTCCGAGCCGTCCTACGGCTGAGACCGCCTCTCCACGACGGGCTCCGGGGCGGACTCCGGTGCCGGGAGGGCGCCGGAGCAGGTGGCGCGCCCGTAGGAGCCGAAGGCGGTGGCGCGCTGGACGTGCCTGCCGCGGATGGCGAGGGTGCAGCTGGCCTCGCCGCCCTCCTCGCCGAGGAGGATGCTGACGGTGGGCTCCTTGCCCTGGGGCACCTCCACGGTCCTCTTCCACGGCAGTGTCACGTCCGAGGCGATGGTGGCCTTCCCGACCTCGCTGCGGGCGAGGTAGGTGATGTGGGCCTTGCCCTCCCCCCCCGCACCTCGTAGGTGACCTCGGCGGTGGGGAGGGCTCGCTCCCCGAGCTCGTCCCCGGTGTTCAGGACGCCGTAGCCGACGAGGCCGGCGCAGGCGAGTACCAGGGCGGCGGCGACGGCCGCCACGCGCCGGTCCACGCCCTGTTCGGACGTTCCCTTTCCCTTTCCGGTTTCGCCGTCGGTGGAATCGGTGGAACCGGCGAAATCCACAGGGACGGTTTCCGGGTCACCCGGCACCGGATCGTCCGGGCGGTCGGCCGATTCGTCCGTCTGCGTCTGCGCGAGTTCCTTTTCCTCGTCGGGTGTGTCCGGGGGCCCGGACATGTCCTTGCTCATGACGATCCCTTTCCGAGAACGCGGACATGTGAACACGGCGTTCTACACCATGCGCGCGCCCCGTGGCCAGCGAAGGAAAAAAAGCATCCCAATCCATCCCATCGATCCGTCGTGATCTGCGGCGATGAGGCGGCGAACCGGTGAAGTGCCCGTTATTTCCACACGCTTGGCGGGGGTCGGAAACACGCGTAGAACCCTCCGTCGGCTGCGAGAGCCGTCGTGACCGGCGGGCGACGCATTCCTTGGCGAAACCCCTCTTCAGGGGTTCCTTCTGGGGGTGCGTCGTCCAGCCCCCACGCCGTAACGCCGATTTCACGGCCATGTTCCGTCCGTAGGCCGCCCCGTTTCCCGGGGCGGTTGCTTCGGCCTGCCCGCATTCCGCGCGTACGCAAGCGCGGGGGAGACGCGGGACCGGCCGGGAAAGGAATTCGGCAAGATGAGAAAGCGGTACCGAAGACTGCTTTCCGGACTCGTCGTGTCGGCCGTCATGGGCACCCTGCTGCCGCAGGTGGCGTACGCGGCCCCGGCGTCCGAAGAGGGCGACGACGGCGGCAAGGGCATCGTCGACACCGTCGCTGACTGGTTCTCCGGCGACGAGGACGACGGCGAGGCGGCCCCGCCCGCCGACGGCAGGGCGGCGCTGCCCAGCCGCGAGAAGCTGCCCAGGGGGAAGAAGGCACCGACGGCGAGGTGAAGGGCTATCAGGTCGCCGCCGCCGATCAGGAGTCGCTGACGCCGAAGGCGGACCGGGACGAGTGCCGGCCGCTGGCCGACCTGACCGCCTACGGCACCGGACGTACGCCCCGAGCGCGGGCGTTCGCCGCCCAGGGGTTCGCCGGGACGGGGCAGGAGACGGCCGGGCGGATCGTGACGGTGTCGCTGCTGTCCTACGACGGCGATGGCGCGGCCCGGACGGTGGAGGGCGTGCGGTCGGCGATCGAGGCGTGCGGCGCCGGGTTCACCACCTCGGGCAACAACGGCGGGGAGACGGTCCGCTACACGGCCGTGGAGGAGATCGAGGCGCCCGGGAGCGGTGACGAGGCGGTCGCGGTACGGCTGGTGGGCGAGGCGGAGGGCGCCGAGGTGCCGATGCACTTCGCGGTGGTGCGCTCCGGGGCGTCGCTGGCGCAGTTCATGAGCCTGAACGTCAAGTCGCCGTCGGGCGCTTCGGTGCCGCAGGACATCGTCACCGCGCAGGTGGGCAAGCTCGCCGGGGCCGCGGCCGACTGAGCGAGCGGTGAGTACGGGACCGGCCGCCCCGGTGTACGGGGCGGCCGGTCCTGTTCCCGGTTCCGGTCTCGATTCCGGTTCCGACTCCGGTGCCGCTCGGTCGCGGGGTGGGTCAGGAGGACGCGGCGGCCTTGGTGCGGATGGCCGGGAGCTGGGAGTAGAGGTTCGCTCCCGGGCACAGGGTCGCGTAGCCGTCGCGGTGGCCGGAGATCCGGTACAGCGTCGCCCGCTCGCCGTTCTTCCAGACGCCGGTGTCGGCGGCCGCGGTGAGCGTCACCCTGCCGGCCGGGTCGGCGCCGTACAGGCCGAGCTTCCAGCCGGAGATCCGGGCGATGGCGTCCAGTGCGGCCTGGGTGGGCCGGCCGCCGTCCTCGTAGTTGCCGAGCAGGGAGACGCCCGCGGAGTTGCCGTTGAAGCCGTAGGTGTGGGCGCCCCGGACCGCCTTGTCGACGCCTCCCGCGCGGCCTTCGAAGATCGTGCCGCACTTGTCGACGAAGAAGTTGTAGCCGATGTCGTTCCAGCCGTTGGTCTTCACGTGGTAGGTGAGGATGCCCCGGATGATGGAGGCCGACTGGGTGCAGGTGTAGCTGTTCGTGCCGGCGGTGTGGTGGACGAAGACGGCGTCCACCCGGCTCATGTAGGAGGGCGGGTCCTCCACCAGCGACTCGTCGGCGCCCCACTGGGCGCGGCTGACGATCCGCGGCGTCTGCGTCTCGGACGGTGAGGGGGCCGGGGCGGTGGTGGACGGCTCACCGGTGGGTTCGGTGCTGGGGTCGGCGGACGGTTCGCCGGTGGGTTCGGTGGAGGGCTCCGGTGTCGGTTCGCCGGTCGGCTCTCCGGTGGGTTCGGTGGAGGGGTCGGCGGACGGTTCGCCGGTGGGTTCGGTGGAGGGCTCCGGTGTCGGTTCGCCGGTCGGCTCTCCGGTGGGTTCGGTGGAGGGTTCCGGGCTCGGCTCCCCGGTGGGAGCCTCTGTGGTGGGCTGCTGCGACGGCTCCTGGCCGGGCTCGGGCTCCTCCGTGGCGGAGGTGGAGGGGGACGGCTCCGTGGAGGGTTCGCCCTGGCTGGGCTCCGGCGTCGGCTCCGTGGTGGGCTGCTGCGACGGCTCCTGCGATTTCCCGCCTCCGTTCATGTCGCCGACCTTGCGCCAGCCGTCGCCGATGTCCTCGCCCAGCACGCCGGGGTCGATCATCACCAGGCTTAACCCGCCGGGCAGTTCGGCCGACTCCCCGCCTTCCGCCAGGACCCGTGCCTCGACCCCGTCGGACTTGCCGACCCACAGGGGCTCGGAGGCCCCGCGCACTCCGCTGTCCCTGCCCTCGTCGGTCTCCGGCGGCCGTATGTCGAGGTCGAGGTCCTGCCACCGCGTCCACTGCCCGCTCTGCGCGCTGCGGGTGCGTATCTGGGCGGTGCCGTCGAGTTCGGCCTCCGGGTCCTCCCAGGAGACACCGAGCATGGAGAAGGGCCGGGTGTCCTTGCGCGGCACCGAGCGCTCCCCCGGGGCACCGCCCTGGAACGTCTCGGTGTACGCGGCCACGGGCCGCATCCTCTCGCTGCGGGCCTGCTCGTCCGAGGTGTCCGAGGAGGTGGCGACGGCAACCGTCGTCACCACCGACCCCCCGAGCACGACGGAGCCGACCGCCAGCCAGGTCCGACGCTTCATGTCCGCCGGCCTGCGGCCGCGGCCTCTGTTCGATCCCACGTGTTCCAAACCCCCTCTGGAAGATCCCGGTGCGTCCGGCGGCCGCCGCTCTGTCTCCGCCCCTTCGGCGGTCGGCGGGCTCGGGCCCCGACGCGGACAGCGGACGGAAGCGGCCGTACGAGCGGCACGGGCCGTGTGCGACGACTCGTCGTACGCGCCGGGCACTGTGGCCGCCGGCGGCTTCCGCCCTGATGGCCCGCGGCACGCCCCGCCGTTCCCGGGGCGCGATGACGAGCCCCGGCCCAGGGCGGTGGCACCGCGACCGGTACGTACGGCGGATCGGAGTGCGGCCGGCCTTCCGTCCACTGTCGGACGGGCCGGTTATACCCCAGAGCATCACCATGCGTCATTCGTGAAAAGAAAAGCCCGAAAAGGGGCACGGTGGCGCGCAGGAACGGAGTGGGAGCGGGCGGCCACCGGTTCCGGTGCGGGCGGCGGCCGCCGCCCGCACCGGAACCGATCCGTATGGGAAGCCCGTCGCCACCAGGGGTTCGTGGGATCCGGCGCCGGAACCGTGGTGGTGCCGACCGAGCGTGGACGAGGTTCCGCATGGCCGCCCGCAGCGCATGCGTCCCGCTACCGCCCGGGCTCCGGCGCAGATTGTGTACGGCTGAAGTTCACGCGGAATTCCCCTGGGCGCGGAGGCGGTACGGTTCCTCTCCCCGGCCCGGCTCCGGGAGCTTCGCTGACACCGCGTAAACGTGAGTACCGCCACACCGTGAGGGCGTGACCAGGCAGTATGCGGCGGCGCTTGGTGAGGGGGAGGGGATGGAACCCTCTCCCGGGCGGCGTCCGGCGTGCCGCCGCCCGCTGCCGAGCCGAACGCGAGGGGAGACGCTCATGGGTACGGAGACCACGGCGAGACCCACGGCCGGAAGGATGCGCGGGCATGTGGCGCGGTTCGTCACGGACCTGACGTCGGGGAGGGCCGGGCACCGGCTGCCCCTGGACTACTCGGTGAACAGCCTGCGCATCGTGGACGCGGTGATCGAGGGCATGCGCCGCCAGGGTCCGGACCCCGCCGGACGTGTGGCGGAGGCCCTGTTCGGTCTGGGCGGGCACCTGGGGGAGGTGATGGTCCGGCAGGCCGGGGCGGTGTGGGTGGACCTCGACACCGGGCAGTGCGAGCGGTCCGGGCAGTCGGTGGGTGTGCGGATGCCCGATGGGCGCGTGTGGAACCCGCTGGGCAGGGTGGCCAACCGCTTCGCGTACGGCTCGCAGGATTCGGTGCGGACGTTCTACCTGATGCTGCACGGCCGGCACCGCCCCGGTGAGGCCGGTTCCGACGCCGCCTGACGGCTTCGGCCCGTCCACGGCCATCGCGCGTGCGGTCGTGGACGGGCCGAAGGGCGGCGCGGGTGGCCGGCGCGGGTGGCCGGCGCGGACGGCCGGACTAGCGGAACAGGCGGCCGGGCACGGCGGCGGCCAGCCGGCCGTAGCCGGCGGGGTTCAGATGGAGCCAGTCGCCGTCGTGGAGGCCGGGGTGGAGCCGCTCGGGGTCGGCGGGGTCGCGGACGGCGCGGTCGAAGTCGATGACGGAGTCGAAGCGGCCGCTGGTGCGGATCCACTCGTTGACCGTCTGCCGGGCGCGTTCGCGGTGCCCGGCCGGGTCGTCGTACATCTCGTTGCCGCCGAAGGGCAGCAGTGTCGCGCCGTGGACCTCGATGCCGTGTGCGTGGGCGCGGGTGACGATCTGCTCGTAGGCGGCGATCAGGTCGGCCGCGACCCGCTTCTGCGCGGCCTCGGTGGCCGCCGCGGTGCCGATGTCGTTGACGCCCTCGAAGACGATCAGCGACTCCACCCCGGTCTGTGCCAGCACGTCGCGGTCCAGCCGGGCCAGGACGTTGGGGCCCAGCCCGTCGTCGAGGACGCGGTTGCCGCCGGCGGCCTGGTTGAGAACGGCGAGGCGGGCGGTGCCGCGGCGGGTCTGGAGGCGGTCGAACCACTGGTCCGTCCAGCGGTCGTTGCCGTTGGTGGTGGAGCCGCGGCCGTCGGTCAGGGAGTCGCCCAGGACGGCGACCGCCCGGGTGGACCCGGCCGACCACGTCTCGACTCCGCTGAGGAAGTACCAGTGGTCGGCCGCCGTCGCGCCCGGCAGGTCCTCGGCCGAGACGTGGTCACCGCGCAGGAGGTGGGAAGTGGTGCGGGAGCCGGGGTGGGAGGTGATGTCGTTCGATGCCTGGCCGTCGGCCAGATAGAGGGTGACGGCGAGACCGGCCCCCGCGGGCACCCGCATGTCCACCGGGTCGGAGACCACCTGGGCCCCGACCGGGACGAGAGCCGAGGGCCTGCCGCTGAAGGTCAGCGGGCGGGAGGTGCCCGGACGTATCGCGTCGGTCCCGGCCTTCCCGCCCTCGGGGAAGGCCACGGAGGCGGCGGTGATGGGCAGGTCCGCGCCGCCGAAGGCGTTGGAGAAGCGCAGCCGCACCTTGTCGCCGCCGACCGTGACGCGGATGGTCTGCCGCAGCGTGGTGTCCTCCATCACCAGCCCCTCGTCGGTGAAGGGGGCGGGCGGCATGTTGTGGGGCTCGGTGAGCTGCGGCATCGACGTCCAGGTGTTCACCCAGTGCCGGGCGGCCCTCTTCGGCGCCGCCGGAGCGGCGGAGGTGTGGATGCCCGTCCGGTCCCCGGCGCCGGGGGCCGGGGTGTCCAGGGCGCCGGTGGCCTGGGAGGTCACGAGCACGGTCGCCGCGAGGGCTCCCGCGGTGAGCAGGCCCGTCAGGGACGATCTCCGTCTCATGGGCACTGCGACCTCCAGGGTCCGTCGCCGTCCGGTGGGCGTGAGCGACCCTAATGGGCTCGGGCGGAAAGACAAGAGGAATTCGTGAACTCGCCTGATTAATTTGCTCGATGAGGGATGGCGGGATGTTGAGGGATCCCTGGGCCGGGCCTCGCGGGCCTCGCGGGCCACCCGGGGCACGGGCGACGGACGGGGGAGGTTTGCGACCGCGTCCGCGGCTTCGCCGGACGGCAGGTCGCACGGGCCGGTCGCTCGGCCGTCGCGATCGCTCAGCCGCCGCGTACGAGTGAGGCGAAGCGGAGGGCGACGGTGCGCCACACCCCGGCCGAGGCGGGCTCGTCGGCCTCCGCCCGGCGTGCGGTCTCGGCGGGATCGAAGCCCAGGCGCCGCAGCCGCTCCGGGTCCCACGCCCTTACCTGTGCGGCCGTCACCTCGGGGTGGAACTGCGTGCCCCATGCCCGGCCGCCCACGGCGAACGCCTGGTACGGACACCGCTCGCTCCGTGCCAGCCACCGGGCGCCCGGCGGGAGTTCGGTGATGGCGTCGACATGGTTCTCGATCGCGGCGGTACGGTCGGGCAGCCCGTGGAAGAGCGGGTCGCCCGCCGCCTCGGGACGCAGCGCCAGCGGTGTGCTGCCGACCTCCGGCTCACCGTGTTCCGCCGCGACCTTGCCGCCCGCGACCTGGGCCAGCATCTGGCCGCCCAGGCAGATCCCGAACACCGGGACGCCGCCGTCCAGTGCCTCGGCGACCAGGGCGCGTGTGGGGACGAGCCAGGGGGCGCGGGTGTCGTCGTCCGGCAGGTAGCCGCCGCCGAGGACGAGGACGCCCCGGTGCCCGCCCGTCCGGGCGGGCACCGGCTCGCCGTCGTAGGCGCGGACGACGTCCAGCGCCACACCGCCCTCGGCCAGCCAGGCGCCGAACCGGCCCGGTCCGCCGTTCGGGGTGTGCTGCACCGCCAGTACGCGCGGCTGCCCGCCCATGTGCCGCTCCTTCCCGCTCCGGCCTGCGGCCGGCCCGTGGTCGGTCGGTGCCGGCCTGCGCCGGCCGGCGTGTCTCAGCGCCCGCGCAGTTCGGCCAGTACCGCGTCGGTGAACGGCGGCCACGCCTCGATGGCCCAGGGCCCGAACGCCCGGTCCGCCAGGGCCGCACAGGCGGCGCCCGCGTCCGGGTCCACCCACAGGAACGTACCCGCCTGCCCGAAGTGGCCGAAAGCGCGCGGTGAGGAGGAGGCGCCCGTCCAGTGCGGGGACTTGCCGTCGCGGATCTCGAAGCCCAGACCCCAGTCGTTGGGCTTCTGGTTGCCGTAGCCGGGCAGGACGCCGGGCAGACCCGGGAAGACCACGGACGTGGCCTCCGCGACGGTGCGCGGATCCAGCAGGCGCGGGGCCTGGAGTTCGGCGGCGAAGCGGACCAGATCGGCCAGGGTGGAGACGCCGTCCTTGGCCGGGGAGCCCGGCAGGTCGGTGGCGACCATGCCCAGGGGGGCGAGGACGGCCTGGCGCAGATACTCGGGGAAGGGGATGCCGGTGGCCTTGGCGAGGTGGTCGCCGAGCACCTCGAAACCGGTGTTGGAGTAGATCCGGCGGGTGCCCGCGGCGGCCATCGTGCGCTGCTCGTCGAAGGCCAGGCCGGAGGTGTGGGCGAGCAGATGCCGCACCGTCGAGCCCTCGGGACCGGCCGGCTCGTCCAGCTCGATCGCGCCCTCCTCCACGGCGATCAGCGCCGCGTAAGCCGCCAGCGGCTTGGTGACCGAGGCGAGCGCGAAGCGGTGACCGGCGGGGCCGTGTGTCCCGGCCACCGTGCCGTCGGCGGTCACGACGGCCGCCGCCGCCGTTGTGACCGGCCAGTTCTCGATCATGCGCAGGCTGTCCATGCTCCTGAGCCTAACCCGGGGCTCGGCGGGCAGGTGTGGCGGGATTTCGCCCCCGTTATTCACTTGCCTGGAGCGCACTCGAACTCCGTAGCGTTCCCCCATGACCGTGACGCAGACGCAGACGCAGACGCAGACGCAGGTGCAGACGGGGACGGACACGGACACGGAGGCCGGTGGGGAGACCGGGGAGCCGCTGACGGACGTGTGCGCGGCGGCCGAGGTGCCCCACCCGCGGCCGGACGGGCGGGACCGCTACACGATCAGCGAGGTCGCCGCGATCACCGGTCTGAGCGCCCACACGCTGCGCTGGTACGAGCGGATCGGGCTGATGCCGCACATCGACCGCTCCCACACCGGACAGCGACGCTTCACCAACCGCGACCTGGACTGGCTGGCCTTCGTCGGCAAGCTGCGTCTGACGGGAATGCCGGTGGCGGACATGGTGCGCTACGCGGAACTGGTGCGTGCGGGCGACCACACCTTCGAGGAGCGGCAGGAGCTGCTGCGCGCGACCCGCGAGGACGTCAGCCGCAGGATCGACGAGCTGCGGAGCACACTGGCGGTCCTCGACTTCAAGATCGACTTCTACGCGGACGCCCGCCGGGCGTCGGAGAGGTTCTGAGGGGCCGGACGAGCCGGGGGACGGAAGTGAACGGCGCGGCGCGGCTCGGCTCGGTGAGGCGGGACGGGAGCGGGCCCGTCCCGCCGCGTGGCCCGTCGTGCCCACGACGCCCGGCAGGGCTCACAACTCGGCGAGGAGCTCGGCCTTCTTCGCGCTGAACTCCTCGTCGGTGACCAGCCCGGCCCCGTGCAGCTCGCCCAGATGCCGGATGCGGTCGGCGATGTCGGCGGGGGCGGGCCGGAACGCGGCGGCCGGATCCACCGCGCGGGAGACGGGAGCCGCCGCCTCCGGCACCGGGGCGGGCTCGGCCGCCCGTACCGCCTCCAGCACGGAGGCCGCCAGCGGCAGCGACTCGTGCACCAGGCCGTAGCCGAGGCCGAAGACGACGGCGGCCGGATCCTGGTCGGCCTCGGGGTGCTCCCGGTCCTCCGGCTCGCCGCGGCGGATCAGCCGCAGATGGCCGCCCACGACCTCCGGTGAACGCCATCGGACGCCCTGCAGCTCGCCGACCGGGAAAGACTGGTCGCCCGCCTTCCACTTCACGGAGGAGGCACCGGTCCAGAACCAGCGGAAGGAGACCGCCCGGCCGTCGAAGGAGACCTTGCCGTCGTACGCCTTGAACTGCAGCGGAGCGGCGGGTGCGGCGACCAGATGGCGGTCGGCCGGCTCCTGCGCCCGGGGGCCGAGCACGGAGGACAGCTCGCTGATCCAGGCGGCGGCCAGGGGCTCGTGCTCGGCGGGGAGCACCAGGCGGTACGGGTCGCTGGTCTCCCTGAGCTGCCCGGCGGCGGCCTCCATCAGCGGATCGGCGCCCGGGCGCGGCTCGGCGCGGAGCACGACCGTGCCCCGTCTGGTGCCGGGGGCCAGCTCGGCAGACCTCAGCGCCTCGTAGGGGACGCGCCGCTCACCGAGCACGTGGAACAGCTTCGGA
This sequence comes from Streptomyces verrucosisporus, assembly GCF_017114865.1. Classification (GTDB taxonomy): domain Bacteria; phylum Actinomycetota; class Actinomycetes; order Streptomycetales; family Streptomycetaceae; genus Streptomyces; species Streptomyces fenghuangensis. The sequence continues at coordinate 59,213 of NZ_JADEYH010000001.1, forward strand.
GTGCGGATGCCCCGTTCGAAGCGGATGAGCACGGAGTCGGTGTCGAACTCCCAGGAGGAGTTAATTCCGGCCAGCACGTCACCCATACGGGTCATCGTATGCGTCGGCGCCCGGGTCTTCCTCCCTCGCCGTGCCGCATACGTCACACCTCGTCCACCCGGTGGCGGCCGCCCGTACCGACGACCGTCATGTCGGCCGGACTCCCGGTGCCCGCCCGCCCCCGACGAGACCCCGCGCAGACGGCCGAGGCCATGGGCCGGGTGGTGCGCGACTCCTTCCTCTCCGGCGTGGGACCGGCCTTCACCCTCGCCCGGATCCTGGCAGTCCTGGCCGCGGGCATCGCGCTGTCCACCAAGGGCGGCCGGCATGACACGGTTCCCTCGGTGCATGTCTGACCCGGCGGGAGGCTGTGGACAACCGGAAGGTTGTGGACAACTCCGTTACCCGTCCCGGTGAAACGGCCGGTCTGCCCTTGGCAGGCCGGCCGACCCGTGTCGAAGCTGATCGCACAACGACCGACACGGGGGAGATCCACATGCGTCACGTACACCGCACTCACCACGTCCGCGCCCCGCGCATCCGCACCGGCCGTGGTCACAGGGCTTGCCGGGCCGCACTGACCGCGGTCCTCCTGACCGCGGCCGCCGCGGTGCTCACGGTCCTGACACCGCAGACGGCCGTGTCGGCGGCAGCACCGGCACCGAGACTGGGGGAGTGCGCGGCCGGAGAGCTGTGCCTGTGGGAGCGTGCGGACTTCAAGGGGCCGCGCCGCACCCACGAACTGGCGGACACCGACATCGAGAGCTGCGTGCCGCTGCCGAAGGGCACCTCTGCGGCCTCGCTCGCCAACCGCACCGGGCGGCCCGTCACGGCCTACCAGAGCGCGGAGTGCGCCGAGACCGGCGAGTTCGACACCTATCCGTCGGGCAGTTGGGCGCCGCGGGCGGACTACCGGGTGCGGGCCGTCAAGATCTGGGAGAGCTGACGTGGCCCGCCGCGCCCGTGACCGCCCCGTCCCCAGGGCCACCGGAACCCGCGAGCCCGCCCCGCAGCTCCGCGACCTCCGCCCGCAGAGCACGTACCTCGGCTGTCAGGTCCTCGATCGCGGCGGTCTGCCGCCGTTCCGCGGCGTCCTCCTCCTCGAACCGGGCGATGAACCAGGCCGCGATATTGGCGGTGACCACACCGAGCAGCGCGATCCCGGAGAGCATCAGCCCGATGGCCAACAGCCGGCCCAGACCGGTGGTCGGCGCCAGATCGCCGTAGCCCACCGTGGTCATGGTGGTGAAGGACCACCACACCGCGTCGCCGAGTGTCGTGATGTTGCCGTTCGGGGAGTCCCGCTCCACCTCCAGGACGGCCAGCGACCCGAACACCAGCAGTCCCAGGCACGAGCCGGCCACATAGGTGGTCACCCGCACCCGGGAGGCCATCCGGGCCCGCTGCCCGACCAGCAGCAGCGCGGAGAGCAGGCGCAGCAGGCGCAGCGGCTGGAGCAGGGGGAGCAGCACGGCCAGCAGCGCGAGCGGCTGGCTGCGCACGAAGGCCCACCGTCGCGGGGCCAGCCTGAGCCGTACCGCGTAGTCCAGGGCGAACGCCGCCCAGACCCCCCACTCCACAGCCCTGCACGCGTCCCGTACCCACGGAGCGAGGTCCGTGCGCACGATCGGTACGGCATAGGCGACGGCGAAGAGGACGGACAGCAACAGCAGTGGTCCCTGCGTCCGGCGTTCCCAGCGTTCCTTGGCCTGTATGTCCGCCATGCCCGGCATCGTACGGGGCCTCCGGGGTATCCGAGGCCACAGCCCGGTCCGACGACCCTGGGAGGGAACATGACGGGCACGCGGTACTTCGAAGGCAAACGGCGTGGCGGTGGTGACCTCACCGGGGACGAGCGCTCGACGTTCGGCGTCATCGGTGCGGTCTGCGCGGTCGTCGGGCTCTTCGTGATGGGGTTCGTACTCGGTCCCATCGCGATGGTCTGCGGCTGGCTCGCCATGGGGCGCCGCTGGAACACCCGGTCGAAGGCGGCGGTGGTGGCCGTGGTCCTGGGCGCGCTGGACACCGTCTTCGGCCTGATATGGCTCCTCACCGCCTCCGGCTCGTGGGGGCTGTGGCTGTGACGGGTGCGGCGGCGCGCGGTGCATGATGTGCCTCGGCCCCGGCTCGGAAGCCGGGGCCGGGACACATCAGCGGCACATCAGTGAATTCCGCGGCCGCGGGTGGGGATCAGGCGTCCCCGCCCGCCGGGCCCGGGTCGGCGGCGGCCACATCGAGCAGCCGGTACCGGTCGATGGCCTGCTTGAGTACCGAGCGGTCCACCTTCCCCTCCCCGGCCAGCTCGGTGAGCACGCCCAGGACGATCGACTCGGCGTCGATGTGGAAGAAGCGCCGGGCCGCGCCACGGGTGTCGGCGAAACCGAAACCGTCGGCGCCCAGCGACTGGTAGCGGTTCGGCACCCAGCGGGCGATCTGGTCGGGCACCGAGCGCATCCAGTCCGAGACGGCCACCACAGGGCCCTCGGTCCCCTGGAGCTTGCGGGTCACATATGGCACCCGCTGCTCCTCCTCCGGGTGCAGCAGGTTGTGCCGCTCCACCGAGACCGCCTCGCGGCGCAGCTCGTTCCACGAGGTCGCCGACCAGACGTCCGCCCGTACGTTCCAGTCCTCGGCGAGGATGCGCTGGGCCTCCACGGCCCAGGGCACCGCCACGCCGGAGGCGAGGATCTGCGCCGGGATCGCCCCGGCCTCGCCCTGCCGGTACCGGTACAGCCCCTTGACGATGCCCTCGGCGTCCACGCCCTCGGGCTCGGCGGGCTGCTTGATCGGCTCGTTGTAGACGGTCAGGTAGTAGAAGACGTCCTCGGCGTTCTCGCCGTACATCCGGCGCAGACCATCCCGCACGATGTGGGCGATCTCGAAGCCGAAGGCCGGGTCGTAGGCGACGCAGGCCGGGTTGGTCGAGGCCAGGAGCTGGGAGTGGCCGTCGGCGTGCTGCAGGCCCTCGCCGGTCAGCGTGGTGCGGCCGGCGGTGGCGCCGAGCACGAAGCCGCGCGCCAGCTGGTCGGCCATCTGCCAGAACTGGTCACCGGTGCGCTGGAACCCGAACATCGAGTAGAAGACGTAGACCGGGATCAGCGGCTCGCCGTGGGTGGCGTGGGCCGAGCCCGCCGCGATCAGCGAGGCCGTGCACCCGGCCTCGGAGATGCCGTCGTGCAGCATCTGGCCGTTGGGGGACTCCTTGTACGCCAGCAGCAGCTCGCGGTCCACCGACTCGTAGGTCTGGCCCAGCGGGTTGTAGATCTTGGCCGACGGGAAGAACGAGTCCATTCCGAAGGTGCGGTACTCGTCGGGGGCGATCAGCACGAACCGCTTGCCGATCTCCTTGTCCCGCATCAGGTCCTTCAGCAGCCGCACGAACGCCATCGTGCTGGCGACCTGCTGCTGGCCGGAGCCCTTCTTCACCGTGGCGTAGGTCTTGTCGCCCGGCAGTACCAGCGGCTTGGAGCGGTCCACGCGCCTGGGCGTGAAGCCGTCCAGCTCACGCCGCCGGTCGTGCATGTACTGGATCTCCTCCGAGTCCCGCCCCGGGTGGTAGTAGGGGGGCAGGCCGGACTCCAGCTCCTTGTCCGCGATCGGCAGGTGCAGCCGGTCGCGGAAGCGTTTGAGGTCCTCGACCGTCAGCTTCTTCATCTGGTGGGTGGCGTTGCGGCCCTCGAAGTTCGGGCCGAGCGTCCAGCCCTTGACCGTCTGCGCCAGGATCACCGTCGGCTGGCCCTTGTGCTCCCGGGCCGCCTTGTAGGCCGCGTACACCTTGCGGTGGTCGTGACCGCCGCGTCCCAGGTGCAGGATCTGCTCGTCGGTCATGTTCTCGACCATCTTCCGCAGCCGGTGGTCGCCGCCGAAGAAGTGCTCGCGGATGTACGCGCCGGTCTCGGTGGCGTACGTCTGGAACTGGCCGTCGGGAGTGGTGTTCAGCTTGTTGACCAGCACGCCGTCGCGGTCCTGCGCCAGCAGCGGGTCCCAGGAGCGGTCCCAGATGACCTTGATCACGTTCCAGCCGGCGCCGCGGAAGGCCGACTCCAGCTCCTGGATGATCTTGCCGTTGCCGCGTACCGGGCCGTCGAGCCGCTGGAGGTTGCAGTTGACCACGAAGGTCAGGTTGTCCAGCCCCTCGCGGGCGGCCAGGGAGAGCTGCCCCAGGGACTCGGGCTCGTCCATCTCGCCGTCGCCCAGGAAGGCCCACACATGGCAGTTGGAGGTGTCGCCGATCCCGCGCGCCTGCATGTAGCGGTTCATCCGGGCCTGGTAGATCGCCCCGATCGGTCCGAGCCCCATGGAGACGGTCGGAAATTCCCAGAAGTCCGGCATCGACCGCGGGTGCGGGTAGCTGGACAGACCGTCGGGCGCCTTCGACTTCTCCTGGCGGAATCCGTCGAGCTGCGCCTCGGTGAGCCGGTCCAGCATGAAGGCGCGGGCGTAGATGCCGGGGGAGGCGTGGCCCTGGAAGAAGATCTGGTCCCCGCCGTCACCGCCGTCCTTGCCGCGGAAGAAGTGGTTGAAGCCCACGTCGTACAGCGAGGCCGAGGAGGCGAAGGTGGCGATGTGGCCGCCCACCCCGATGCCCGGCCGCTGAGCGCGCGAGACCATCACGGCCGCGTTCCAGCGGGTCGCGTTGAGGATCTTGCGTTCGATCTCCTCGTTACCGGGGAAGAACGGCTCGTCCTTGGTCGCGATGGTGTTGACGTAGTCCGTGCTGCGCATCTCCGGCACGGCCACACGCTTCTCGCGGGCGCGCTCGATGAGGCGGAGCATCAGGTAGCGGGCACGTTCCCGGCCCCGCTCGTCGACGGCGGCGTCGAGCGAGTCGAGCCATTCCCGGGTCTCCTCGGGATCGAAGTCCGGGACCTGGCTGGGAAGGCCACCAATGATGATCGGGTTGCGATCGGATCCGGAAGCCACGCTGTTCCTTCGCTGTTCGGTCTTGCTCTGCTGGGATGTCGCGCCGTCTCCCATCGTGTACCGCTGGGGCGGATACGTCATCTCTACCGAGGGGTAACCCCACTCCGTGAGACGCCCGGGTGCCCGGGCCGGTGCGGCCGGGGCGTGAGTCGGCCGAACGGCAACCCTACGCCCAAGGTGGCCGCAGGCCGCGCACGGCCGTTCGATCCCAGTCTTATTCCCCACTCATTGGGGCAAAATAGGCGTACGGGTGTGCCGTGCGCCACAGCGGTTCAGGTGGTGTGCGGCGACACGTCAACGTTTGGGCGGGATCAGCGGCCGGGTACTTGCGCGATCGGTCCAGCCCGTGTGGACTACGCCCAATGCTCCGCGCGCCCGCGCGGGCACCACCTACTTTCGAAAGATGACAGGAGGCAATCCGTGAGCGCGACCGCGGACCACGCGGAGGAGCGGACCAACCCCGCCGCAAGGCTGGGTTTCCAGCCCGGGCAGGTGGTCCAGGAGCTCGGTTACGACGACGACGCCGAGCAGGCCCTCCGCGAGGGAATCGAGGCCATCACGGGCCAGGAACTCGTCGACGAGGACTACGACGACATGGCCGACGCCGTGGTGCTGTGGTTCCGCGAGGATGACGGCGACCTGACGGACGCGCTGGTGGACGCCATCACGTTGGTCGAGGACGGTGCCCCGGTCTGGCTGATGACGCCGAAGACCGGGCGGCCCGGGTACGTCGAGCCGAGCGAGATCGGCGAGGCGGCCCAGACCGCCGGCCTGGCCCAGACCAGCACCGTCAACGCCGGCAAGGACTGGACCGGCAACCGCCTGGTCACCCCGAAGACCGCCCGCACCGGCAAGCGGTGACCCACCACTGACCCCGGCCTCCTCGAAGACCGGGCCGAGCCCCCGGTACGGCACCCGCCGTACCGGGGGCTCGGCGCTTGTCGAGGGGCCGTACGGGCCCTGCGTAGGGTGGAGGCGTCACCTACACCGAAGGGAACCCGTCCATGGCGATCGAGGTGGGCATCAAGGCCCCGGAGTTCGAGCTGAGGAACCAGCACGGCGAGACCGTGCGGCTCGCGGACTTCAAGGGTGAGAAGAACGTCGTCCTGCTCTTCTACCCCTTCGCCTTCACCGGGGTGTGCACCGGCGAGCTGTGCGCCCTGCGCGACGAACTGCCCCGCTTCGTCAACGACGACGTCCAGCTCCTGGCCGTCTCGTGCGACTCCCCCTTCACGCTGCGCGTCTTCGCGGAGCAGGAGGGCCTCGACTACCCGCTGCTGTCGGACTTCTGGCCGCACGGCGACACCGCCCGCGAGTACGGCGTCTTCGACGAGGAGAAGGGGTGCGCGGTGCGCGGGACCTTCATCATCGACAAGGAGGGCGTGGTGCGCTGGGCGGTCGTCAACGCGCTGCCCGACGCACGTGATCTGAACGAGTACGCGAAGGCCCTCGAAAGCCTGTAGGGCCACGCGTCCGCAGCCTGTGGGGCCATGCGTCCGCAAGGCCGCGTAAGGGCCGGGAACCGATCAATGGGACCGGCTCGTTATCGAACGGCATCAACGCAACGGGGGCACATCGTGCTCCTTACGACCAAACGGGAGGACTCGTGGGAGTCAGCCTCAGCAAGGGCGGCAACGTCTCGCTGACCAAGGAAGCCCCCAACCTGACCGCCGTGATCGTCGGTCTCGGCTGGGACGCCCGCACCACCACGGGCACGGACTTCGACCTGGACGCCAGCGCGCTGCTGACGAGCGCCGAGGGGAAGGTCGTCTCCGACCGGCACTTCGTCTTCTTCAACAACCTCACCAGCCCCGACGGCTCCGTGGAGCACACCGGTGACAACCTCACCGGCGAGGGCGAGGGCGACGACGAGGTCATCAAGGTGAACCTCGCCGGAGTGCCCGCGGAGGTCACCAAGATCGTCTTCCCGGTGTCGATCTACGAGGCCGAGACCCGCCAGCAGAGCTTCGGCCAGGTCCGCAACGCATACATCCGCGTGGTGAACCAGGCCGACAACAAGGAGCTGGCGCGCTACGACCTGAGCGAGGACGCCTCCACCGAGACCGCCATGGTCTTCGGCGAGCTGTACCGCCACGGCGCGGAGTGGAAATTCCGGGCCATCGGCCAGGGTTATGCCTCCGGGCTGCGCGGCATCGCGCAGGACTTCGGGGTGAACGTCTGAGACCTGTCGGTCACCTCCTGCCGCCGGTCGGTTCCACCCGATCCCGGCAGTCTCCGGCGCCGCAGACTTCCGTGTCCGGGAGGTATGCGGCGCCGGATGTTCCGGGAACACTGGGCGCACCACAACGGGAGAGGAACAGCAACATGGGCGTCACGCTCGCCAAGGGGGGCAATGTCTCCCTCTCCAAGGCCGCACCGAACCTGACCCAGGTCCAGATCGGGTTGGGCTGGAAGGCCCGCTCCACCACGGGCGCGGACTTCGACCTGGACGCCAGCGCGCTGCTGTGTGCGGGCGGCCGGGTGCTCGGTGACGAGTACTTCGTCTTCTACAACAACCTCACCAGCCCCGAGGGATCGGTCGAGCACACGGGCGACGAGCTGGTCGGCGGCACGGGCGGCGACGACGAGACGATCCTGGTGGACCTCACCCGGGTGCCCCAGCAGGCCGACAAGGTGGTTTTCGCGGTGTCGATCCACGACGCCGAGGCCCGCGGGCAGAGCTTCGGCCAGGTCACCGACGCCTACATCCGCGTGGTGAACCAGGCCGACGGCAACGAGCTGGCGCGCTACGACCTCACCGAGGACGCCTCCTCCGAGACGGCGATGATCTTCGGGGAGCTCTACCGGTACGGGGGCGAGTGGAAGTTCCGGGCCGTCGGCCAGGGGTATGCGTCAGGGCTGCGGGGCATCGCCCTAGACTTCGGAGTAAACGTTTCGTAAAGCGGGCCGCGCGGCGGCTCCACACCGCCCACGGCGTGGGGGGATTCCCACCAGAGAGAAGATTGGGTAATCAGTGGTTCTAAGGACATTCGGCTGGTCCTTCGGCGTCACCGCCGCCGGACTCGTCGCCGCCTTCTTGTTCGGGGGGTGGGAGGCGTTCGCCCTGGTGGGGATCCTCTCCATCCTGGAGATCTCACTGTCCTTCGACAACGCCGTCGTCAACGCCGGCGTGTTGAAGAAGATGAACGAGTTCTGGCAGAAGATCTTCCTCACCATCGGCATCCTCATCGCCGTGTTCGGCATGCGCCTGGTGTTCCCCATCGTGATCGTCTCCATCTCGGCCCAGCTGGGGCCGATCGAGGCGGTCGACCTGGCGCTCAACGACCAGGAGCGCTACGAGCAGCTGGTCACCGACGCCCACCCGTCGATCGCGGCCTTCGGCGGCATGTTCCTGCTGATGATCTTCCTCAATTTCCTCTTCGACGAGGAGCGGGACATCCACTGGCTCAAGGTGATCGAGCGCCCGCTGGCCCGCTTCGGGCAGGTCGAGGGTCTCAGCGTTGTCGTCGCACTGATCGCCCTGCTGATCTCGGGGTCCGTTCTGGGCACCCACGCCGTGCTCTACGAGGGGCACGCGGACGAGTCCGCGGCGGTCTACCTCGCGGGCATCGCGGGTCTGCTCACCTATCTGATCGTCAACGGCCTCTCCAGCCACTTCGAGAACAAGATCGAAGAGGACGAGGAGCAGGAGCACGAGGCCGAGGAGGCCGCCCGGCGCGCCGGCAAGGAGCCCTCGGTCGTCCTGCTCGCGGGCAAGGCCGCGTTCTTCATGTTCCTCTACCTGGAGGTCCTGGACGCGTCCTTCTCCTTCGACGGTGTCATCGGCGCCTTCGCCATCACCAACGACCCGGTCGTCATCGCGATCGGCCTGGGCATCGGCGCGATGTACGTCCGGTCCATCACCGTCTACCTGGTCCGCCAGGGCACGCTGGACGAGTACCGCTACCTGGAGCACGGCGCCCACTACGCCATCGGCGCCCTGGGTGTCCTGCTGCTGGTCACCATCAGGTGGCACGTCAACGAGGTCATCACCGGCCTCATCGGCGTCGCGCTGATCGGCACCGCCTTCTGGACCTCGGTACGGCACAACCGCAAGGAAGCCCTGCGGAGCGGGGGCGAGGGCGACAGCCCGGCGCAGAAGCCGGAAGTCCCCTCGGGCGTGTGACGGCGGCCCGATTGCGGAACGCTCTGTGCGGGGGCGGCCACGAGACGTCTCGTGGCCGCCCCCGCGGCATGATGCCGCAGGCACGCAGACGGCATGGTCATGGCACGGTCATGGGATGGCCCGCTCGGGAGTTGGGGGTAGGAAGTCATGGTCTCCCTTTGGGAGAACTGGCGCAGCGGAATGCGCAGGGGCCCGAAGTTCGACACGGTCGGCGGCGCGTCGACGTACGCGGTGGAGCTGACCAAGCGGCACTCGGCGGTCTCACTCACCAGGCAGGGCGCCGACAGCGGCCACCTGCAGGTCAATCTCTCGTGGCGGATGCGCTCGTCCGACTTCGACGGGCGGCCGAGGCGCGGCGGCCTGCTGCGCAACCCGCTCCAGGCGTTCAAACCCGAACCGGTGCAGGGGCACACCCGGGGCGTGGTGACGGTCGACCTCGACCTGGCCTGCATGTACGAGCTGAAGGACGGCTCCAAGGGCGTCGTCCAGCCGCTCGGCGGACTGCTGGGGGAGATCAACGCGCCGCCGTACGTCAAGCTCAGCGGGGACGACCGGTTCGGCGGCTCCTCGGGCGAGACCATCTACGTCAACCTCGACCACAAGGACAAGATCAAGCGACTGCTGGTCTTCGTCTACATCTATGACGGCACCCCGGCGTTCGACCGCACCCAGGCGGTGGTCTCGCTGATCCCCAGCAACGGCCCGCGCATCGAGATCGGCCTCGACGAACGGGCCCCCGAGGCCCGCTCCTGTGCGGTGGTGCTGATCGAGAACGACGCCAAGGGCCAGTTGGTGGCCCGCCGCGAGGTGCGCTACGTCTACGGCTTCCAGTCGGAGCTCGACCGGCTCTACGGATGGGGCCTGCAGTGGGCACGCGGCTACAAGAACAAGGCGGACCGGGCGTGACCCGCGGTCGTCCGGTGCGGCTCCCCGCGCGGGGAACCGCACCGGACGACCGCGGCTAACGGCCCACGAACTGCGGCCCCTGGGGCGGCAGGGTGAAGGCCGGATCGGGTGCGCCGGGCCGGTGGGCCGGGGGCCGGGCCGGCGGCGGCACATGCGGGTAGCCGTACGCGGGCTGTGCCGGGGGGACCCCCGTGGCGGGCTGCGGGTAGCCGTAGGCGGGCCCCGGGGGCGGCCCGGCCGGGACCGGCGCCGTCGGGTGCGACGCGGCGGCGGGCTCGGGCTGGGGCTCCGGCCCCGGTTCCGGCCCCGGTTCGGGGGACGGCGGCCGCGGCTGCGGTTCCGGCTCGGGCAGCGGTTCCGGCCCGGGCGTGGGGCCGGGGACGGGGCGGGGCGGAGGAGGGTTCGGCCCGGGTGGCGGCTCGGGGTGCGGCTGCGGCTCGGGACGGGGCTCGGGCATCGGCTCCGGCTGGGGGAAGCCCGGCTCCGGGGGCGGCTGCGGGATCGTCTGCCCCGGCTCCCCGGGCGCGGCCGACCCGGCCTCCTCCACCGAGATGCCGAAGTCCGTCGCCAGCCCGACCAGCCCGGTGGCGTACCCCTGCCCCAGCGCTCGGAACTTCCAGCCGTCCCCGCGCCGGTACAGCTCACCGCAGATCAGCGCCGTCTCCGAGCCCGTCTCGGGACGGATCTCGAAGCGGGCGACCGTCTCACCGCCGTCGGCGTCCACCACCAGCAGCACCAGATCGCGCACATCGGCGAAGGTGCCGCCGTCCGCCGACGCGGAGAGCATCACCCGCTCCACGGACGACTCCAGACGGCCGAGGTCCACCTCGACCGAGTCCGTCAGCCCCTCCGGCTCGCGCCTCTTGGGCAGATACCGCACCAGCCCGGAAGGGTGCTGCGGCTGGTTGTAGAAGACGAAGTCCTCGTCGGAGCGCACACGCCCGTCCGCGCCCAGCAGCAGCGCGGAGGCGTCGACGTCGCGGACGCCCGTGCCCGGTGTCCAGCGCAGTACGGCGCGCACGGCCGTCGCGTGGAGCTGGATGTTCGACCCCTTCAGCATCGCGTGCGTCATAGCGCCATCCTGCCTGTCGCGGCCCGCCGGTACAACGCGGGTGCCTCGGCGCCCCGGGTTTATGCGTAAGTAATGCTATGTTCATGCGTTCGAGTAACTTTTGAGCCACGTACGTGCTTACGATGATCGGCCGGTTCTCGCTCATGAAGGACATGGGGCCGGTGATGGAACGGGGGTCCTGTGCGGCACTTCGGACACCTTTCGCCGCAGGTGCGGCGGGAACTGTTCCACAAGGAACCGGCCGAGTTCTCGGCGCGGTCCCCGGCTCGTCTGCTGTCGGTGGCCCTCGGCGCCACCCTCTACAGCCCCGCCACCCGCCCCCGGCTCGCCGACGACGTGCTCAAGCAGGCCCGCCGGGGCGTGGTCTCCATGGTGCTCTGCCTGGAGGACTCCATAGACGACGCCGAAGTGCCCGGCGCCGAGGAGAACCTGGTCCGGCAGTTCGCCGAGCTGGCCGCCTCCACCTCCGTCGCCGGCTCCACCGAGCCCCCGCTGCTGTTCGTCCGCGTCCGCGAGCCCGCGCAGATCACCTCCCTGGTCCGGCGTCTGGGCCCCGGCACCCGTCTGCTGTCCGGTTTCGTGCTGCCCAAGTTCACCGAGGAGCGCGGCCTGCCCTTCCTGGAGGCACTCACCGCGGCCGAGGCCGACTGCGGACGGCGGCTGTTCGCCATGCCCGTCCTGGAGTCCCCCGACCTCCTGCACCTCGAGACGCGGGTGGAGACGCTCACCGGGATAGCCCGCACCGTCGACAAGTACCGCGACCGGGTTCTGGCGCTCCGTCTGGGCGTCACCGACTTCTGCTCCGCATACGGACTGCGTCGCAGTCCCGACATGACCGCCTACGACGTGCAGATCGTCGCCTCGGTGATAGCCGACGTGGTCAACGTGCTCGGCCGGGCCGACGGCACCGGCTTCACCGTCACCGGACCCGTGTGGGAGTACTTCCGCCTCCAGGAGCGGATGTTCAAACCGCAGTTGCGCCAGAGCCCGTTCACCGGCCGCGCCGAGGAACTGCGCGCCGCGCTGATCGAGCACGACATGGACGGACTGCTGCGCGAGATCGGCCTGGACCGGGCCAACGGCCTGCAGGGCAAGACGTGCATCCACCCCTCCCACGTCGCACCCGTCCACGCCCTGTCGGTGGTCAGCCACGAGGAGTTCAGCGACGCCACCGACATACTGCGCCCCGAGCGCTGCGGCGGCGGAGTGCTGCGTTCCGCCTACACCAACAAGATGAACGAGGTGAAGCCGCACCGCGCCTGGGCCGAGCGCACCCTGCTGCGGGCCGAGGCCTTCGGTGTCGCGCACGAGGGCGTGGGGTTCGTCGAACTGCTGGCGGCTGGGAGCATATGAGTCATAACGAGGACGACCACGGCCACGGCGAGGGGTACGGCAGGGTGACGCAGGCGGCGGACGCGTACGGGCGTACGGGCGGACGGGAGGCCGGCAAGAACCCTGAGCAGGGGGCCGTCGGCCGGTGGTCCGGCGAGTGGGTCGCACAGCGGCTGGAGGTACGGCTGGAGGCCCCGCCCGGCGAGGAGGAGGGGCGCCTGCGCGAGCTGCTCGGCCTGGCCCTGCGGCGCAACCCCCGCCGGGCGCACCTGCTGGTCTCGCAGGTGCTCGGCAAGCACGTCCCGCAACTGCCCGGGACCGTCCACGGCACCGGACTGCGCCTGGGCGAACGCGTCCGCGAACTGCTGGGCGCGGACGCCGGCCGCGCGGTCGTCCTCGGCTACGCCGAGACCGCCACCGGCCTCGGCCACAGCGTCGCCGACGGCCTGGGCACCGCCCCCTACCTCCACTCCACACGCCGCGCCGTCCCCGGCGTGGAGCCGGTGGGCGGCTTCGAGGAGGAGCACTCCCACGCCACCTCCCATCTGCTGCTGCCACAGGACCCGGAGCTGCTGACCGGGAACGGCCCGCTGGTCCTGGTGGACGACGAGTTCTCCACCGGCACCACCGTCCTCAACACCATCACCGCACTGCACCGCGCCTTCCCGCGCGAGCGGTACGTGATCGTGGCCCTGACCGACCTGCGCGGGCCGGGGGACCGGGCCCGGCTGGAGAAGTTCGCCGCCGACCTCGGCGTCCGCATCGACGTGGTGGCCCTGGCCACCGGCACCGTACGCCTGCCCGGCGGCGTGCTGGAGCGCGGCGCCGCCCTGGTCGAGGCCCACGACGGCCCGCCGCCGCGGCCCGCGCCCGGATTCGACCCCGAGCAGGTGCGCCGCGTCGACCTGGGCTGGCCGACGGGCCTGCCCGACGGCGGGCGGCACGGCTTCACCCCCGCCCACCGGGCCCGGCTGGAGGCCGCGCTGCCGGCGATGGCCGGCCGGATCGCCGCCCACCTGCCCGAAGGGGCGCGCAGGGTGCTCGTCCTGGGGTGCGAGGAGCTGATGTACGCGCCGCTGCGGCTGGCCGACGCCCTCACCGGCGCCACCGGCGCCGAGGTCCGCTACTCCACCACCACCCGCTCACCCGTCCTGGCGGTCGACGAGCCCGGCTACGCCATCCGCACCCGCCTGGTCTTCCCCGCCCACGACGACCCCGCCGACGGCACCTCCGGCCGGCCGGGGGAGCGGTACGCCTACAACATCGCGGGCCAGGGCTTCGACGCCGTCGTCGCCGTCGTGGACTCCGCCGCCGACACCCCCGCCCTCCACGCCCCCGACGGCCTGCTGGCCCATCTCGCCGCCCACACCGGCCGGGTGCTGCTCGCGGTCGTCCCCTCCCACCGGCCGCTGCCCGCACCGCTGCGCGGCCCGCGCTTCTCCTCCTACGCCCCCGAGGACGTCGGCTGGCTGCTCCAGGACCTCTCCGACGTCACCCTGGAGGCGCCCACCGAGGAGCGCGAGGAGGCCATCCAGTCCGGCGGCGCGCACTACGCCGAGTCGCTGCCGGTGGAGTACCAGCCCAGCCGGGAGTACCAGCGGCTGTTCCACCAGGCGCTGGAGGCCTCCGCCGACCGGATCGCCCGCGCCGTCGGCGCGGTCACCGACACATTGCTCGCCGAACGGGGCGGCCTGGGCGGCCGTGAGAAGGGCATCGTGCTGGTATCCCTCGCGCGCGCCGGCACGCCCGTCGGGGTACTGATGCGCCGCTGGGCCCGGCACGCGCACGGCCTGGACATACCCCACTACGCCGTCTCCATCGTCCGCGGCCGCGGCATCGACACCACCGCCCTGCGCTGGCTCGCCGCCCACCACGACCCGGCCGACGTGGTCTTCGTCGACGGATGGACCGGCAAGGGCGCCATCACCCGCGAACTCGCCGACGCCCTGCGCCCCTTCCCCGGCTTCGACCCCGAACTCGCCGTTCTGGCCGATCCCGGCGGCTGCGTGCGCACCTACGGCACCCGCGAGGACTTCCTCATCCCCTCCGCCTGCCTCAACTCCACCGTCTCCGGCCTCGTCTCGCGCACCGTGCTCCGCGCCGACCTCGTCGGACCGGACGACTTCCACGGGGCCAAGCACTACCGCGAACTGGCCGCAGGGGACGTCTCCAACCTCTTCCTGGACACCGTCGCGAGCCGCTTCGACGCCGTGCGCGGCGACGTGGCCGCGGACGTGGCGGAACTGCTCGCCGCCGACCGCGCCCCCACCTGGGACGGCTGGAGGGCGGTGGAGCGCATCAGCGAGGAGTACGGCATCGGGGACGTCAACCTCGTCAAGCCCGGCGTCGGCGAGACCACCCGGGTGCTGCTGCGCCGCGTCCCCTGGCGCGTACTGGCCCGGCGCGGCGCGGGCGCCGACCTGGACCACATCCGGCTACTCGCCGAGCAGCGCGGCGTACCCGTCGAGGAGACCGACGACCTGCCCTACTCCTGTGTCGGCCTCATCCACCCCCGCTACACGCGCGGCGCCACCGGCGCCGACGGAAAGGCCGCCCGATGAGCCGCTCGGCGGCCGACACCGTACGCACGGCCCCGGAGCGCCGCACGGCCCTGGTCGCCAGCGACCTGGACCGCACCCTCATCTACTCCGCCGCCGCCCTCGGCCTGACCATGCCCGACGCCGAGGCCCCGCGCCTGCTGTGCGTGGAGGTCTACCAGTCCAAGCCCCTGTCGTACCTCACCGAGACCGCCGCCGCCCTGCTGACCGAACTCGCGGACCGGTCCGTCTTCGTCCCCACCACCACCCGCACCCGCGAGCAGTACGGGCGCATCCACCTGCCGGGCCCGCCCCCGCGCTACGCGATCTGCGCCAACGGCGGCCATCTGATGGTGGACGGCGAGTCCGACCCCGCCTGGCACGCCCGGGTGCGGCGCGCCCTGGACGCCGACTGCGCGCCGCTGGCGCAGGTGCGCGCCCGCATGGTGGAAGCCGCCGACCCCGGCTGGCTGCTCAAGGAGCGCGTCGCCGAGGAACTGTTCGCCTACCTCGTCGTCGACCGCGAGAGGCTGCCCGGCACCTGGGTCAAGGAACTGGCCGACTGGGCCGGCCCACGCGGCTGGACGGTCTCCCTCCAGGGCCGCAAGCTCTACGCCGTGCCGCGCCCGCTCACCAAGAGCGCCGCCGTCGCCGAGGTCGCCCGGCGCACCGGCGCCGAGCACGTCCTGGCCGCCGGCGACTCCCTCCTCGACGCCGACCTGCTGCTGGCCGCCGACACCGGCTGGCGGCCCGGCCACGGGGAGCTGGCCGACCTGGGCTGGACCGCCCCGCACGTCACCGCCCTGCCCGAACGCGGAGTCGCGGCCGGGGAGCGCGTACTGCGGGAATTCCTCGCACACACCGGGCGGGCCTGAGCGAGGATGCGGGCATGACCACACCGGCACCCCGCGACAAGCGCCCCCTCCAGACCGCCGAGCTGTACAGGTACGTGCTCGACCACAACCCACCGCTCGACCCCGTCCTGCGAGACCTGGTGGAGACCACGCACGCCCGCTTCCCCGATCGGGCCGGGCTGCAGTCGGCCCAGGAACAGGGCCCGATGCTGGCCTTCCTGGTGCGGCTGACCGGCGCCCGCCACATCGTGGAGGTCGGCACCTTCACAGGCTTCTCCGCACTCGCCATGGCCCAGGCCCTGCCCGAGGACGGCACGCTCATCGCCTGCGACGTCTCCGAGGAGTGGACGGCCCTGGGACGCGAGGCATGGGCCAGGGCGGGTGTGGCGAACCGCATCGACCTGCGTATCGGGCCCGCCCTGGACACCCTGCGGGCCCTGCCCGCCGAGCCGGAGACCGACTTCGTCTACCTCGACGCCGACAAGGGCAACTACATCGCCTACTGGGAGGAGCTGGTGCCGCGCATGCGGCCGGGCGGACTGATCGTCGCGGACAACGTGCTCTACCACGGCGAGGTCGCCGACCCGGACGCCACCGGCAACGCCGCCGCGATCCGGGCCTTCAACGACCATGTCCTCGCCGACGACCGGATGGAGTCGATCATGCTGACGGTCGCCGACGGCGTGACC
This sequence comes from Streptomyces verrucosisporus, assembly GCF_017114865.1. Lineage (GTDB taxonomy): Bacteria > Actinomycetota > Actinomycetes > Streptomycetales > Streptomycetaceae > Streptomyces > Streptomyces fenghuangensis. The sequence continues at coordinate 75,691 of NZ_JADEYH010000001.1, forward strand.
GTCGCGCGCAAGCGGTAGCCCGCGCCCGACGGTCGTTTCCGCCGCCGGCCCCCGCCGGCTGTTCTCGTCAGCCGCAGCAGCCGCCCCCGCAGCACCCTCCGCCCCCGCCGCCCGCGCTCGGCGCAGGGGCGGAGGAACGGACGGCCGCGCCGCCCACCGCGACGGTGGACAGCAGCTTCACCGTGTCGCCGTGGCCCTCCGGGCAGCTGGCGGGCGCACCGGACTCGGCCATCGGTCGGTTCACTTCGAACGTGGTGCCGCAGGCGCGGCAGCGGAACTCGTATCGGGGCATGCAAGCAGGATAAGCGCCGGTCCGGCGATCGTGGGGAGCCTGTGGACAGCGGTCGCGGCACCACGGCGGGAACGGGCCGGTGACGTAAGGCCGGGCGGGGGGCTCAGCCGCCCGCCGCCCGCTCCTCGCGTATCCGGCGCACCACGTCCGCCACCGTCTCGCGGATGGCGTCCAGCTCCGTCACGAAGCCCCACCAGTCCGGGTGCCGCCCCGACAGCCCCGCCACCGCCCGCTCCAGCCGCGCCACCGAGTCGTCCAGCGGACCCGCGTGCCGGGGATCGGGATGGCTGCGCCCGGCCATCGCCAGCCGCTGGGCGTCGCGGACGGCGAAGCGCGTCCGCTCCACCTCGCCGCTGTGGTCGGAGGAGACCTCGTTCAGCCGCCGCAGACGCTCACCGGCCGCCGAGACCGCCTCGTCCGCGTCGTTCAGCAGCGCCCGCACCGTCGACAGCCGGGCGGTGGCGTCCGCCCACCGCTGCTCCTGCCGGGCGGTACGCGCCTCGGCCAGCTTCTCCTCCGCCTGCCGCACCGCGCCCGCCACCTGCTCCGGCACGTTCTGCAGATCCTCCCAGCACGCGACGGTGAACCGCCGACGCAGCTCGCTCAGCACCGGCCCGACGTTCTCCGCCCGGTGCCGCAGCGCCTCGGCGCGGGTGCGCAGGGAGGACAGCCGCCGGTCGGTCCCGGCCGCCCGCTCCGGCAGCAGCTCGACCTCCCTGCGCACCCCCTCCGCCTCGTGCAGCACGCGCTCGGCCCGCTGGAGGGTGTCCCGCACGCCGTGGCGCGCGGCACCCTCGTTGAGTCTGGTCAGCTCGGGGGAGAGGGCGGCCAGCCGGGCCGCCGCCTCGTCCGCCCGCAGCCCGGCGGCGCGTACGGCGTCCAGCGCCTTCGTCGCGCCCAGCAGCGCCTGCCGGGCCCGCTCCACGGCGGGCGCCAGCCGGGCGAGCTGCGTCTCGGCCTTCTCCAGCAGCGGACCGAGCCCCTGCCCGAACCGCTCCAGGTCCGCGCGGGTGCGCTCCAGATCCTCCCGCGCCTTGTCCAGGGCCCGGCGGGCACGCGATGCGGTGTCGGCGTCCAGGTCGTCGCGCTCCAGGTCGTGGGCGTCCACGGTGGCGATGTACTCGTGGCTGACCTGGTCGATCCGCCGCCCGAACTCGGCGAAGTCCTCCACGGCCCGGCGCGAGGCCGGGGAGTCGTCGACGGCCGCCAGGGTCTCGATGGAGATCCGCAGATCCCGCTGCGCGGTGTCCAGCTCGTAGAACGCGGTGGCCGCCGCGTCCTTCGCGGCCTGGGCCTCGGCACGCCGGCTCTCGGCACGCCCGCCGCCGCCCCAGCCCCAGCGGCGTGCGCCGCCGCCGTTCATCGCCGCCACGTGTGTCCTCTCCCCTTACGCCCTCGCCGGCCCGGCTGCCATTCTCCCACCCGGCCCGGGGGAACACACGAGAGACGACCGGGGCGATCACCTCACGACCGCTCCCGCCGGCTCACGGGGCGCACGGTCACATCGCCGTTGGCGGCGTGGGCGGTGACGACTGGGTCGCCCGCGCCGCCCCGCGGCACCTCCACCCGGGTCCCGCCGTTGTCGGCCGCGGCGTCCACGCGGTACGCGGCGCGGGGCACCTCGACGGTGACCGAACCGTTGTGGCCGCGGGCCTCCACCCGCTGAGGCACCCGCACCAGTGCCAGCTTCAGCCCGCCGTCGTCCGCCTCGGCGGTCACCTCGCGGGAGCCGACCCCGGTGGCCTCGACAGGACCGTTGTCGCCGCTGAGCTCCAGCGGCCCGGTGACATCGCGCACCTGGATCCCGCCGTTGTCGACGAAGACCGCGAGCGCCTGGCCGAACCCGCGCGCGGTGACGTCCCCGTTGCGGCCCTCGACCCGCACCGCGAGCCGGCGCGGCACCTCCACCCGGTGCCGGATGTCGCAGCTCGCCAGCCCGGAGCAGGCGGGGCCCAGCGACAGCGTCCCGCCCTCCATCGACCACCGCGCACCGGTGCTGCCGCCGTAGGCGACCCCGTCGAACCACCGGGTCACCCGTACGTCGGCCCGGTCCGCCGCCACCACCTCCACCGGCGAGTCCTCGACATCGACCACCAGCTTCTCCACGCCCTCCCCGACCTCGAAGGCCCGGCGCTCGGGCGGCACGTCACCGGCGTCCACGCACCCGGCCACCCCGGCGGTTGCGGCCACCGCGAGAACGACGGCGACCAGGGCGCGTACGGTGCTGCGGCGGGTCTCGGTGGCCTTGGAGGGTCTCCGTATCCGTTCGGCGGGGCTGCTCGATGAGGCTGCTCGGCGGCGCCCTGCCGACGCTACGGACCCCCGCCCGCCGACGGCATCCGGCACCCCACCGGACCGGGGGTGGGGACAGCCCCCGCCCCCGCGTTTGTGGCGCGCACGGCGCGGCACGGTACGCTGTGGACTCACCCCGGGCGCATAGCTCAGCGGTAGAGCGCTGCCCTTACAAGGCAGATGTCGGCGGTTCGAACCCGTCTGCGCCCACCGGCACGAGGACCCCCGGCCCACCAGGGCCTGGGGTCTTCCGCGTCTCCGTCTGGTATCAGTGGCCCGGGTCGGGTCGTCGCACGGCTACCGGCCCTCCAGGTTCAGTTCGTCCGCCGGGGCCCGCAGGCTCGCGGACGGCCGGGAACTCATCGCCATCATCTCCAGGGCGACTTCACGCCCGTTCCGTCTCCGCCTCGTCGTTACGGACGGAGCCGGGGTCGTAGGCGCCGAGGAGTGCGCCTGCCAGGACGAACAGGACCAGGACCGGAACGGGCACGAGCCCACCCGGGCGGTCGACGTCGTCGATGTACACCGAGGAGACGCCGATCCACAGCGGTGTGCCGAGGAGGATCTGGAACCAGGTGCGCCGTTCGCCGAGGGCGCGCATCCCGGTCCACAGCACCAGGGGCATGAGTATCCATGTGGCGAGGACGGTGGCGCCGAATTCGGGTAAGCCGGACCAGTCGTCCGGGTGGTCCGGTTCCTGCCCGCGGGCCCACGCGAACCCGGCACTCATCGTGAGGTGGCCGGCCGCTGTGGCGACGGCCGTGACCACGGCTGCTTTCAGGATGCGTGTGTAATCCATGATCGCTCCAAAGTGAGAGAGAGCGGGCTCCAGTGGTTGTCGCTGCCCGGCCGGCGCGCCGGCGGCCTCGGGCCGTCGCTCGCGCGCTCACTCCAACTCCCGCTCCCGCAGGAGTCCCCGCAGGTTGAGTTCGCGGCGTGTGGATGGATCGGTGCCGTCCACCAGGACGACCGCTCCCGCCCAGGTGGCGCCCGAGTCCTCCACCAGACGGCGTGCGGTCCGGGCGGTGGCGGAGGTGTCCGCCCAGTCGTCCACGAAGAGCACCCGGTGCGCGGAGCAGAGTCGACGGCGCCGTATGCCCCACTCGACGGTACGGCTCAAGTAGTCCGGTGGCGTGCTGCGCAGCAAGACCTGGTCTCCCAGCTCCGCCTCGCTCGGCTCCCTGCGCATCTCCACGAAGCCCGCATCCAGGGAGACCGCCACCAGAGGACCGAGAAGGAATCCCGTGGCCTCGGGCGCGAGTACGGATGTGATCCGGTCCTGAGAGTGGCACAGGCCGGCGAGTGCGGGTCCCAACTCGCCCAGGAGGGATGCGTCGGCCCACCACTGGGAGACATCCGCCCGGCCCTCCTCGCTCCGCCAGGCGAACGCCTCTCGCAGGCGGTGTCGGAGATCATGGTGCTTGTGCTGCTTGCCCACGAGCGGCATGGTCTCACCAACTCGTCATCCGTACAGGGGGAGAAGGTGGGTGGGCCGGGCGTCCGGTGACGGTCATCCGGTACGACGTGCCTGAGCGCGCTCGAGCGCAACGTCGAGGCGGGGGCATGCCTGGCTGGCCGGGATGTGCGCCTCGCCGCCCGGTCCGGGGCGCCCGGGGCCCACCGGTTGTGAGGCCGCCGGGTCACCGCAGCGGAGTGAAGTCCCAGGAGAGCCTGTGCTCCTCGTTCACCACGGGTGCGTAGCCGTCGAGGTGCTCGCCGGTTTCGAGGGATGTGGCGATCCGCTCCATGAGCATCGGAAGGGAGGTCCACATCTCGTGTGATCCGCGCATGACGCCTTCCACGGACTCGACTTCGTGGACGCGCCCCCGGTCGGTCTCGGGACGGTGGTCCAGTACGAGGCGGCCCCCGCAGATGTCCCGTGCGATGGGGATCAACTGCGGATGCCCGTACAGGGCGCTGCTGGTCCCGAGCTTCATGAAGTGGTAGACCGCCTCGTCCCCTTCCTCGTCCGCCGCACGCTTGTCGAAGAACATGGTGAGGGAGCGCCACTCGTCCGCCGTCTCGCGTGCGCTCAACGGTCTGTAGGAGCCGGGCAGCAGCCAGGAACTCTGGTCGAGGAGGCCGTCGTGCCGCAGCAGCGACTGCACCAGGGGTCTCAGCAGCGGTCGGTCGACGAGGCGTTCGAGCTCGGCGATGTCCGCCGGGTCCGCGGGCGGCGCCAGCGCGGCGCGGGTCGCCGGGGCGTGCCCGGCCAGCCAGTTCTCGATTCGCGTCCACGACTCACTGATCGGTGCGGTCATGGCAGGGCATCCTGCCACCCGGTGCTGACAGCCTCCGGGGAGCGGCCGGACGGTGGCCGCGGTGCCGACTCGTGCGGCCCGGGGCCGGCCCCGGGCCGCACGAGGGAACTCGACGACGCCGGGCGGCGCGTCACCGCCCGGCGTCAGCGGCCTCGGCCGGCCGCGCCCGGCCGGTTACAGGTACGGCCGGGTGATCAGCTCGATCGCGTGACCGGAGGGGTCCTTGAAGTACACCCCGCGACCGCCGTGCTCGGTGTTGGTCTCGCCCGGACGCCGCATCTGCGGATCGGCCCAGTGCTCGACACCGCGCTCGCACAGCCGCCGGTACGCCCGGTCGAACAGGTCGTCGTCGACCAGGAACGCGTAGTGCTGCATCTGGATCTCCACCGGCGGTTCGGCGAACTGCAGCAGCACGCCGTCGGTGAGCTGGATGTTGGTGAACACGCCCCAGGACGGTGCTTCCGGCAGTTCCAGGAGCTCCCGGAAGAAACGGGCCGACTCCTCGCGGTCCCTGGCGGCGATGATGGTGTGGTTGAACGTGACTGTCACTTGGCTGACCTCGCTGTCGCTCGGCACGGAGAGATGGACTCGCGATGCACGGGCGCGGGGAGGTCCGCGTGCCGAACCGTGGGGGTGCCTTCCGCGCCCCCGCCGTGCGGTCAGCCCTCCACCGGATAGCCGATCCGTGTGTGGCGTGGCGCCGGTCCGGTGTTCACGTCGGGCGACGCTACCGGGTTTCGCCGGTTACGCCAACAGAGTGCGGGAGCGGTTCGCTCCCGAATCACGACGACCTTCTTCAGAGCTTGGTCAGAGCCTTCAGGGGGCGGCCGGGTGTCACACGCAGTCGCACGAAGCCCCGTAGAGCACCAGGAGGACGAGGGCGAAGGCGGTGACGGCCACCGTGGTGAGACGTCCGCGCCGGACGGGCTTCCCGGGCCGGAAGACCTCCCACGCGCCGTAGCCGACGAGGAGCAGGAAGCCGCCGAGCGAGCCGCCGGCGGCGAGGGGGCTGATCCTCCAGCCCGCCAGGAACACGGCTGCTCCCGCTGCCAGGATGAGGCAGGCGGCCATGGCGAGCGCCGCCTCGAGCAGGATCTCGCCGATGAACTCGGCCACGTGCTCGCCTGTCTTCCGGGCCGCACGCGCGACGCGTCCTCCCGCCATGTGACCTCAACCCCTTCCCGCTCGGAACGAGAACCCCGTACGGGAGGGGACTGCCGGGGCGCGCCGGGAGTTCCCGCCACGGGCGAGTCAGTTCCGCAGGTGACCCAGTACGGACCGCATCGCGCGGTCCACGGCCCGGCGGGCCGGTTCGGTGTGGTCGACGGTTTCGAAGCCGTGGTGGCCGCCGGGTACGTCGATCACCTCCACGGAGGCCTCGCAGTGCTCAGCCGCGGCCAGGAACTCCTGGACGGTGGCAGCGAGTTCGGGGAGTTCCAGCGCCACCCGGGTCAGCACCACCGGCAGCCGTCCCGCGGTGCGAAGGGCTGTCGCGGGGTGGAAGCGGGCGGCGTCGACCGGCCGGCCCGGCGGGGGCGCGAGCAGGGGATAGGTGGCCGCCAGGCAGCGCAGCCACGGCGGAGGCGCGGCCAGCCAGTCCGCCGACAGCGGCCCGCCGCCGGAGAAGAACCACAGCGCGATCCGGTCCCCGTCCACGCGCGGGTCGGCCCGTACGAGGCGGACGGCCCCGCGGACGTCCTCGGCCGCGCGCCCGTAGTCGGCGATGTCGTGCAGCCGGTGGTCCACCGTCGCGCCGACCGCGCCAAGGCTCGCCGCGTACCGGGCGTAGCCGGTGAAGACGGGCCAGTCCCGGGGGGTGGGGTGCGCCTCGGGCGGGACCGGGCCGCCGTGGACGAACACCACGGCGGGGCGGGGGCCGTCCGCTTCGGGCAGGTGGAGGTCGACCCGTCCCGTCCGCTCACGGCGCGCCTCGGGTACGTCCACGATGAACGGCCGCAGGTGTGCGGGCCGTTCGTCCTGCGGTGGGGAGATCCGGTGCCCCTCTCCCGCGGCGGCCCGCAGCAGTACGCCGGCCAGTTCGCCGGGGGCGGAGAGCATCGGCCAGTGCCCGGTGGCGAGTTCGAAGAAACCCACCCGGGGGCCGGTGAGCGCCGGGAAGCGTGGGTCGCCCAGGCCCACCATGGCCTCGACCGCGGCGATACCCGGCCCGTTGGCGGTGCACAGGACGCCGGTCGCCGGTATCCGCGACACGGACTCGTTCAGCCGGAGCGGCCGGGTGAGGGTGTCCGCGGGCTGCGGTGCGGCGAGGCGGGCCAGCCGTTCCAGCGCCTCCTCGGGCACGCCCGCGGTGCTGCCCCAGCGCCGCCAGCCGTCCGGGGGTGGTGGGGGCAGCAGCCCGCCGTCCAGCCCGTCCGCGCGTGAGAGCCGTTCGCGGACCGTGCCGTCGGGCACGAGGGCGAGGGCCGGGGCGCCGTCACGGGGGATGCCGGTGTCCAGGTGGACGATCCGGGCGATCCGCTCCGGGCGCCGCCCGGCCGCGCCCAGTGCCGGGTGGATGCCGTAGCAGTGGCCGACGAGCACCACCCGAAGGGCGTCCAGACCGTCGATCAGCCGCACCAGGTCGTCGATGTGCGTCTCCAGATCGGTGCCCGCTCCCGCCGGATCGCCGGGGCCGCACATGCCGGTGAGCGTCACCGGGTGTGCCTCGGCTCCCGACTCCCGCAGCCGGCCGGCCACCTCCTCCCACACCCAGCCGCCGGTGTGGGCCCCCGGTACCAGTACGAACGCCGTCATGGCCATGCTCCTCCCCGTTCCTTTCGGGCGCGGGCCGCCCGCGCTCGCCGGTACGGTAGGAACTCCCCCTGAGGGAGGTTCAAGCCTTGTCCCCTGACGGCCTGTGGAGCATCGGGGAGCTCGCCGAGCGGGCGGGCACCACCGTCAAGACCGTCCGCTTCTACTCCGACCGCGGAGTGCTGCCCGAAGCCGGCCGCAGTGCCGGGGGCCACCGCCGCTACGGCCCCGGGGCGCTCGACCGGCTCCGTACGATCCGCTCGCTGCGGGCCCTCGGCGTGCCGGTCCCCGAGGTGGGCCGGGCGCTGGAGCGGGACGACGCGCTGGAGGACGTCGTGGCCGGCCGGCTGCGGGACGTCGGCGCGCAACTGGCCGCCCTGCGCTGGCGGGAGGCCGCCCTCCAACTGCTGCAGGGCTGCACGGCCGAAGAGCGTGCCGACCGCCTGCGGCTGGTCGGCGCCGTCTCCGCCCCGCCCGGCACGGCGGCGCTGGCGCGCTTCTGGCGGGGCTGGCTGCCGCCGCGGCTTCCGGCCCGGCTGGTCTCGGAGATCCTCGAACACGCGATTCCTCAACCCCCGGACGACCCGACCCCGGAGCAGGTGCTGGCCTTCGCCCGGCTGCACGCCTTCGTCTCCGGTCCCTGCCCCGGCACCGCCCGGCAACGCCGGCCCGCGGCGCACCGGCCGGAGGAGGGCTACCGCCCGGCGGTGCTCTACGGCGGCCTCGTCGAGGCGTACGGGCTGGCGGCGGAGCCGATGCGGGCGGGGCGGCCGCCGCACCGGGGTGAGGCGCTGGACTGCTTCGTCTCCGCCTACGCCCGCTCACGCGGTACGCGCGACACCCCCGGTTTCCGGCGCGGGCTCAGGAGCCAACTCGCCGCCGATCCGCGCATCGACCGCTACTGGCAGCTCGTCGCCGAGGTGACCGCGCCGCCGGTCGGCCCGCCGGAGCCGACTCCCGGAGCCGCCCACGACTGGCTGCTCGCCGCGCTGTCGGAGGAGTCGGCCGCCTGACGGGGCGCCCGGAGAAGCGGGTTCCGCCCGTTTTTATACGGAGGAGCGGACCCGGCGGGCTGTGGCAGGCTGGCGGTTCTCAGGGCCCGCAGACCCGCGCCCCGCAGACCCGCAGATCCGCCGAGAGGAACCGCCGTGCCCCGTGCCGTGACCCTCATCCGCTCCGGCTCCCTGTCCGACGTCGCCGAGTACGCGTACGCGGCCACCGCGCCCGCCGAGGCGCGGCTGGTCTTCCTCGCCGGGGCGTGCCCCCTGAACGAGGACGGGTCCACGGCGGCGAAGGGCGACTACGCCGGGCAGGCGGCGAAGGCGGTGGGGAACATGCGGACCGCGCTCGCCGACGCGGGCGCCTCGATCGAGGACGTCATCAGTACGCGGGTCCTGGTGGCGTCGAGTCGTCAGGAGGACCTGGTGACCGCCTGGGAGGTCGTCCGTGACGCCTTCGCGGAACACGACGTTCCCAGCACCCTGATGGGGGTGACGGTGCTCGGGTACGACGACCAGCTCGTGGAGATCGAGGCCGTCGCCGCCGTGCTCGACTCCTGAGCAGGCGACCGGCCCGCCCGCCCCGCCCCGAAAGGGTGATCCGGCCGTCCCCGGAACCCGGGCGGGACCCGGGGACGTTGGGATGGCGGACGGTGAACGAAGAACCGCGGCCCGCACAGGACGGGCGGCGTCCGAGGACGGGATGTCTCAAGTGGCGATGTGGGATCGGCTCAAGGACCAGGCCAGGAATCTCCAGCAGTCCCGGGGCGGGCAGGGCATGGGCGGGCCGGGGGCCGCCGGCCAGGGGCACGGCGCCCGCCCCGGCTCCGGCTCCGGTGGAGGGACGAAGGCCCAGCTGGTGGGCCTGCTGAAGTCCCAGCTCGCCTCGGCCAAGGCCGAGTTGAAAAGCGGTGCCTACCGGGACGCGAGCATGGCGATGTGCGCGCTGGTGGCCGCCGCCGACGGGCATGTGGACCCGGCGGAGCGGCAGCGCATGGAGTCGATGATCGTCGACAACGACGTTCTGCGGAACTTCCCGCCCGAGCAGCTGCGCCAGCGGTTCAACCGCCATGTGGACCGGCTCACGGCCGACTTCCAGGCGGGCAGGGCGGAGGCGCTGCAGGAGATCGCCAAGGCCGCCAAGAAGCCGGCGGAGGCCAGGGCCGTCGTCCAGACGGGCATCGTCATCGCAGGCGCCGACGGCCACATCGACCAGTCCGAGCAGCAGGCCGTCCGGGAGGCCTGCGCCGCGCTGGGGCTCTCAGCGGCGGAGTTCGGCGTGTGAGGACCGGACGGAACCCGGACGGGACCGCTCAGTTCCGCTCCGGGACGTGCCCCCGCTCCGGGGCGGCCGGGGCGGCGGGCTCGCGGGGGCCGTCGGGGAGGTCGGCGAAGGTGTAGGGCGGCCAGGGGCCGAGGAAGCGGATGCGGGTGGCGGGCTGTTCGTCCCGGACGGCCGCCAGCACGGTGCCGACCGCCTCGATGTCCTCCGTGCGCACCAGCAGGGCCGCCGAGAGGACGTCCGCCTCACCCGGCTCGCGCACGCTGCGCGACCGCTCCCGCAGGTCCTCGGCCACGGCCAGCAGTCTGCGGCGCACATCCGCGTGGAGGACGTCGGCCAGGCGCTCGGAGGATTCCCGGCGCAGCTGTTCGAGCTGCTTGGCCAGCAGGCGGCGCAGCCCGGGGGAGCGGCTCGCCATCTCGGCCTCCAGGGCGCTGGCGCGTTCGTCGTCGCGGGCGGCCTCCGCGCGGTCGACGGTGATCTCCACTCGCAGCTCCGCCCGGCCCTCCAGCGCCTCCAGCCGGGAGCGGAGCCCGGCCGCGCCGGAGGCGAGCCAGTCGCGCAGGCGCTCCTCGGCGGTGCGGGGGTCCCGCGGCGAGGGGTCGGGGGCGACCAGCACGTTGAACGTCATCGGCAGGAGCGAGCCGGTGCGCTCCCACACGGTCACCACCGCCCGGTCCTGCTCGGCCACCCGGCGCCGTACGTCCTCGTCCGTGCCCTGGTAAGGGGCCGGTTCGGCGTCGTGGACCAGTGCGGCCAGCCCCGTGCCCGGGGCGGCCAGCAGACGTAGGGGGCGTTCGTCGATCCCGGTGACGCCGTCGGCGGCGCCGGGCCGGCCGGGGACCACCGCGTACACGTACAGGGCCGGCTCCGTCACCGCCGTGCCTCCTCGGCCCAGCGGGCGGGGTTGACCAGTTTGTCCACCACGTCGTCCACCACCTCGTCCAGGCCCCGGTGCAGATCCGCGACGGAGTCGGTGATGCCGTGGTCGGACTTGATCTCCTCGATGGCCTCGTCCAGTTCCAGCAGGGCGTCGCCCAGGCGCTCCAGTTCCTCCTCGTTCAGGTCGCCGCCGTTCATCCGGCGCAGTGCCTGCCGCTCCAGGGCTTCCTGGATCACCTCGACCAGGGTGACGACCAGGGAGAGCACCCCCTGTTTGAGACTCTTCTCGTCGACTGTGATGGCCATGGTCTTCTCCGTCCTTCTCTTCCCGGCGGCTGCCCGGCCGCTGCCCGCCCACCACCCGCCCGCTGCCTGGTCGGGGGCCGCGGTGTGTGTGCGTCAGGCCGAGGGCAGCGGCGCCGCGACGCGCAGCGAGTCCAGTGCCCCGGCCCAGCGCCCCGGTTCGTCGGCCGTGAGCGTCACCGGCCCCTGCGAGGCCGTCTCCACGGTGACCACCGTCCCCCCGCCGGCCGGTGAGCGCCCGGGCGCGGTGCGGACGGCGGTGATGTCGTCGGCGGGCAGGACCAGGGCGGGGCGGGCGTCCAGTGGCGACTTCCACATCAGAGCGTCGGGGGTGAGCCGCCCCTGCCCGCCGCGCCACAGCGGGCCGTCGCGGCGCGGCTCGTGGTACCAGAGGTGGCCTTCGAGGACCGTCCGGCCGCCGTCGCCCCCCTCGCCGTCCTGCCGTTCCGGGCCGACGGGAGAGGTCTCCAGCGGGCCGGGGCACGTACTCGCCAGCAGGGCGCGCAGCCTCTCCGGCTCGGTGCAGGACAGCAGGGCCTCGCGTCCGTCCGCCAGGACGACGCGCAGCCTGGTGCGCTGTTCCCCGCCGACGCTCCGTTCGCTCTCCGGCCGCACCGCGCGCACCGCCGCCAGCTCCGTCTCCCACAGCACCTCGCGCGGCTCACGGCGCATCACGACCAGCCGCCGGCCGGTGAGGTGGACGGTGCCGGGACGCCAGGTGGTCCGGAAGCCGTCCTCCAGCAGATGGCCGCCGCGCATGTGGACGACATGCCGCTCCCCGGCGAGCAGTTCGAGATCGCGGCGCCCGGTGGAACGCTCGGCCCAGGCGCGGGTGTCCTCGTCCCACCGGCGCAGCATGCCGTACTCCAGCATGGTCTCCATGCCCGCTATCGCGGCGCGCAGGCTGACGCCGATCAGCGGGATGTCGGCCACCGAGACAATGAGGTCCAGGTGGAGGACGGCGCCTTTGTTCAGCAGGACCTCGACGAGGTCGTCCAGCGTCACGCGCGGGTCCCTGGTGGGCTTCATCGGCGGGCGTTCAGCCGTCACGGCCACCGCCCCCGGCGCCTTCCGAGCCCTCGTCACCTTCCGGGCCACCGCCGTCCTCCGGGTCCCCGCGGCCCCGGGCCAGCCGGGCCCGGGCGCTGCGCCAGCCGCACCACGGGCACATGTCCTCCAGCAACTGGTGCACCGGAGAACGCTTTCCGCACTCGGGACAGCTGTCCTTCTCCTCGCGGGCCTCGCGCCAGGCGGCCGTGTCGACGTCGGTGCCGGAGGGGAACTCCAGCCCGTAGCGCGCGGCGGTCTCGAAGGAGGCCAGCGCCGCCCGCAGCCGGATGCCGAGGAGTTCGACGCCGGCGACCGACACCATGATGTCCGCGTTGAGCACCAGCCCCTTGTCGAGGAGGGTCTCCACCACATGGGCGAGACTGCCCTCGCCGTCCCGCCGCGGCTCCAGCGGCTGGGGTGTCAGCGTCCGGGCCCGCGGCGCCGCGGGTACGCGCGGCGGCGCGGGCCGGACCGCGTCGGCCTCGGCGGGAACGCCTCTCTCCTGGTAATCGCTCACCCGTTACGCCTATCCGGGTGACCGCTTCCCATGCGTCCGCGGTGCGGACTCAGCCGGGCGTACGGCGTGAAGGACCTCTCACCCGGCGGCCTTCGCGGCCTCGGCCGCCGCGGCGGCGCGGGCCTCGGCGTAGGCGTCACGCAGGTCGGGGCCCCAGGCGGGCGCCTGGTCCGAGGGGCACACGATCCAGCCCCGGTTGCCGACCGGGTCCGGTTCGGTGATGTCCGGGTGCGGCAGCAGCACCAGGGTGCCGCGGCCCAGGACGGACATGCCGGCGACCTCCAGGCCGTCCGCCGAGCCCAGGGCGACGACGAAGTCCGCGCCGAGCGGGGTGGACAGCACGGGGCCGAGCGGGGCCCGCGCCGCCCGCATCCTGCGGACCGTCTCCCGGGCGAGGGGCAGCGGGAGGCGCACCACGTCCCAGGCGATGCCGGCGGGCACCTCGCCCAGCGCGCCGTGCCCCCAGGCGGCCAGGACGGCGGGTACGCGGCCGGTCGGGTCCAACCAGCCGGTCGGCGGGGGCTGGACGGCGGTGCCGGCCGGTGCGGAGTGAGGGGAGATGGTCACGGTGTCGCCTTCCTGTTCCTCTCGGGGGTTTGCCGCAGCAGCCATCGGCAGTCGTGCGCGAGGGACCTCACCTGCTGACGGGCGGAGTGCGGTTTGTCGTCCAGCTCCCGCCCGGCCTGGTTGGTGATCCAGTCCAGCCGTGCCCGGTAGCGCAGCCACTGGGTGGTGCTGGGGCGCAGGGCGGCGGCGCGGGCCCGCGCGATCGGCAGCAGCAGCCGGATGTGGCCGCGTAACCGGGCCTCCAGCTCCATCAGTTCCCCGTGGCGCAGGGGCGCGCTGCCGTGGGCCAGGGCGCGGCCGATGGTGTGCTGGATGGCGGCGGAGTCCACCAGTACGGCCGCCTCCGGCGGGGCGGCGTCGGCCGCCGGGGCCGGTGGGTCGGTCCGCTCCGGGTCGGCCTGGCCGAACGGCCGGTTCCGGCCGGCCGGTTCACCGGTCACGGGCGGGGTTGCGGGTGGGGTGGCGTCTGGTGTGGTCTGCACGAGGTCCCCCGGACTTGTCACGGTCGCTTGCGGAACACAGCGTGGCGGCGTGACCGGCTCTCAACTGTCACTCTTCGGTGACAGGTGCTGTCGGCGTATGCGCGCGGGCGCACACGCCCCGGCGTCCGCGACCGGGCGTCACACGCCGCCGCGTACGGTCACGATCGGTGACGGTCCGTCAGACGCCGACCCACGCTGCCATTCGCGTCAGGGCGTCCGGCGACCTGCGCCGCAGGTTCAGCAGGCCGCGCACGGTCTCCCGCACCCGGGGGTGGAAGCGGGTCTGCTGGGGCGCCAGCGCGCGTGCCTGCGCCAGGGAGGCCAGCGCCGCCTCGATCCGGCCGGTCTCCATCTCCGCGCGGGCCCGGTCCACCAGTAGGGCGGCCCGCCGGGAGGCGGCCCAGCCGCGCGGCGGGCGCACCGCGCGCGCCGCGCTCAGCGCCGCGTCGTACTGGCACAGCTCCAGCCGGGCGAATACCTCGTGCGTCCCGACGTTCGCCGGTCCGAAGGACAGCCAGTGCACCGTTCCCACCTCGCCGGTGCGCCGGGCGATCTCCCCGGCCCGCGCGAGGTGGGACTCCACGGCCGCCGCGTCGCCCGCGCGGGCCGCGATCACGGCCGCGCCCAGGTGGAGTTGCCCGGCCACCGCCAGGCTCTCGGTGCTCTGTCCGGTCTGGCGCAGCAGATCGTGCCCGGCCGCCACCATGCGCAGGCCGATGCGGTGCTCGGCGTCCCGGCTGCGGTAGGACAGGGCCCGCTTGTACTGGCGGATCGCGCCGAGCAGCGGGTCGCCGGCGTGCTCGGCGGCCCAGCCCATCCGGTCCAGCGCCACGACGGCCAGGTCGTAACTGCCGAGTTTCGTCGTCACGTCGTGCGCGCTGCGGTACGCCGACGCCAGGGCGCGCCACAGCTCGGTGCTCGGGTGCTCCCGGCAGGAGACGGTCAGATCCGTCAGGAGGCCCGGCAGGAAGGCGGCCGCCTGGTACAGCCGGGCGTCGCGCACGTCACGGCACAGCGAGTCGGCGGCCGCGACCAGTTCGGGCGCGGGGAGGGCGGGGCCGCAGGGGTCGGGCGGCAGGTCGTACAGGTCGAGCGCCTCGCGGATGGGCCTGACCAGGCCGTCGACGCGGTCGGGCCGGGGAGGGTGCGTGGACTGCCCCGTCAGGATGGCGACATCGGTGCGCAGCGCTCTGGCCACGGCGGCCACGAACTGCGGCGAGGCGCTCTTGTGACCGCTCTCGACGTGACGCAGAAGGCTGTAGGAGTAGGGGATGCGCTGGGCGAGCCCCTGCTGTGTGAGTCCGGCGCGCTTGCGCTGGGCGGCGATCCGGTTACCGATGTGCTCGTCGTCGGATGCGGGCATACCGGGTCCCTCCGTTTCTCGCGGCATCTGAACGGTACCCGCGACCCGCCGCCCGTCCCAGTGAGTTCGCACTGATCAGGTGTGGTGAACTGCGGAGTATGAGGAACCGAGTCATGTACCTGTTCGGTTGCGCCTCCCCACCCGTCGTCCACATCGACCGCGCGGTCCGCGACGCGCAGGCGCGGGGGTGGGAGGTGTGCCTGGGGCTGACGCCGAACGCGCGGGAGTGGCTGGAGGACCGGCTGCCGGAGCTGGAGGAGCTGACCGGTCACCCGGTGCGCAGCGCCTACCGGTCCTACGGCCGGCCCGAGACGTGGCCCAGGACGGATGCCGTGGTGGTGGCGCCGGCGACCCTGCACACGGTCAACGCCTGTGCGCTGGGCATCACTTCGACGTTCGTCGTGGGCTTCGCCGCGGAGGCGATGGGCAAGCGCATTCCGCTGGTGGTGATGCCGTGCCTGAACTCCACCTATGCCCGGCACCCGCAGTTCGAGCGTTCGCTGGAGGTCCTGCGGGGGGAGGGCGTACGGGTGCTGTACGGTCCCGGCGGTTTCGTGCCGAACCCGCCGGGACAGGGGCGCCCGGAGGAGTACCCGTGGCACCTCGCGCTGGACGCGGCGCACGAGGCGGTGCGGGGGCGCTGACCGGTGGCGGGCCGCCACCGGTGCGCTCGTCCGGCCGGCGCGGGAGGCGCGCCGGCGAAGGGAAGGCCCGAGCCGCCCCCACGCGGCTCGGGCCTGGTCCTTTTCCGCAGGGCCCGGGTCTCCTCCCCTCGCCGGGAGGGGACCCGGGCCCTTGCGGTCATCCGGCTCCGGACGGCTCAGGGCCGGATGACGGCCCACACGATGTGGCCCAGTCCGAGTCCTGCGGACTCCACCCCCCAGGCCTGTGTGAGCGATTCGATCAGCTGTAGTCCCCGGCCGCGCTCCTCGTCGGCCCGGGGGAAGCACAGCACCGGGGTGCTGGCGTAGCTGCCCTGGTCGCGCACCTCGATGCGTATCTGGTTGTCGGCGACGTACAGCAGGCAGCCGATGCGGTCGCTGTCCGTGTGCAGCACGGCGTTGGTGAACAGCTCGGAGACCACCAGCCGTGCCGTGTGGCAGACCTCCGGGGCGAAACCCCACTGGAGCAGGCGCTCGAAGGCGCGGTCGCGGGCGTCGGCGACGGAGAAGGGCTGGGCCGGCAGCTCGAACGTCTCCTGGCGCAGGTCAGGGCACACGCCGACCGGTGCCGGGAGCGTCATCGTGCCTGGGGAGAGCGCCACGGCCGTCCACCTTTCCGTACTTCCGCCTGTGGGGACCCTCACTATCCTCGCTGCGGTAGGCAGAAGGCAAGAGGCGTCTTGCAAATTGCAGAATATTCAAGGCAGGCTGCATACGTCATAGACGGTGTGTCAGACTCACTGTCCGACAGGGTTTTCGAGGGAGGGAACGTGGCGACCGTCGGGCGGATCGTGCTCGGTCTGCGACTCCGCGACCTGCGGGAAAAGGCCGGATGCTCCTTCGAGGAGGCCGCTGCCGCGCTCAGCGTCAACGCCGCGACGGTACGGCGGATGGAGAAGGCCGAAGTCGGCCTGAAACCGCTGTTCGTGGAGAAGCTGCTGGAGACCTACGGAGTCGGACGGCAGGAGATCGACTCCTTCCTGGCACTGGTGGAGGAGTCGCGCAAACCGGGATGGTGGCACCGGTTCCGTGACGTACTGCCCGACTGGTTCGGCCTGTACGTCAGTCTGGAGGGATCCGCCTCCGTCATCCGCGGCTACGAGCCCCACTGCGTCCCCGGCCTGCTCCAGACCGAGGACTACGCCCGCGCCCTGCTGCGCACCGGCTTCCCCAACGCGCCCGACGACGAGCTCGAACGCCGGGTCGCGCTGCGCCTGGGCCGGCAGCGACTCCTTGAGAGGCCGGGCGCCCCGCGGCTGTGGGTCGTGGTTGACGAAACGGTCCTTCACCGGCCCGTCGGGGGGCCGGAGGTCATGCGGGCGCAGATCGACCGGCTCCTGGAGGCGGCCGCGCTGCCGAACGTCACCCTCCAGATCCTGACGTTCGGGGCGGGCCCGCACCCGGGCATGTTCGGGCCCTTCCAGCTGTTCCGCTTCGACATACCGGAACTGCCGGACATCATCTACACCGAGAGCCTCACAGGGGCCGTCTATCTGGACGAACGCCCCGACACGGCCGCCTACCTGGAGGTCTTGGACCGCATGGGCGCGCAGGCCGTATCAGTACGACACACCGAGGAGCTGCTCGGTGACATTCGCAAGGAGTTCTGACCGATGGGTCACATTTACAACGGGATGCCGGCCAAGGAGCTCGGGACCGAGGGCTGGCACAAGCCGTGGAGCGGCACCAACGGCGGCAACTGCGTGGAAGCGATGAAGCTCGGCGACGGACGGGTGGCGTTGCGGCAGTCCAGCGACCCCGACGGCCCCGCGCTGATCTACACCTACCAGGAGATCGAGTCCTTCATCCGGGGCGCCAAGCTCGGGGAAGCCGACTTCCTGCTCGCCTGAACCGCACCACCACCGACCACGAGACCACCCCCCACGGGAGACCAGATGACCGCCCAGGGCTTCTCCGCCGACGACATCGACACCAGCAGACCGCACTCGGCGCGTATGTACGACTACTTCCTCGGAGGGAAGACCAGCTACGAGGCCGACATCCAGGGCGCCGAGGCGGTCATCTCCTTCTGGCCGGGGGTGCGCACCGGAGCCCGCGTCAACCGCGCCTTCATGCACCGGGCGTCCCGGTGGCTGGTGCGCGAGGCGGGCATCCGGCAGTTCCTGGACATCGGTACCGGCATACCCACCGAGCCCAACCTGCACCAGGTCGTCCAGGCCGTCGCGCCCGAGTCCCGGGTCGTCTACGCCGACAACGACCCCATCGTGCTGCGCTACGCGCAGGCGCTGCTGCGCAGCACGCCCGAGGGCCGCACCGCGTACCTGCACGCGGACGCGACCGACCCCGACTCGATCCTGAACCACCCCGAGATCCACGAGATCCTGGACCTCAGCCGCCCGGTCGGGCTCTCCCTCAACGCGCTGCTCCACTACATCGGCGACGAGAACGGGCCGCACGAGATCGTCGCGCGGCTGGTGGACGCGATGCCGTCGGGCAGCTACCTCACCCTCACCCACTGCACCCCCGACCTCGACCCCGAGACCTGGGAGCGCCTGAGCAGCCTCTCCATGTCCGGCTCCGCGGCCTCGGCCAAGGCCCGGACGCGCGAGGAGATCCTGCGGTTCTTCGACGGGCTGGAGTTCGTCGAGCCCGGCCTGACCGTTCCGCACCGCTGGCGGCCGGAGCCCGACCAGCCGCTCGCGGACGCCTCGGACGCCGAGGTGTCCCTCTACGCCGCCGTCGCCCGCAAGCCCTGAGGGGGCGAGCACGCGTCGCAGGCCGTATGCCGTGTGCCGCACGCGAGTTGCCGCCGCCTTTGCACGGAGGCGGCGGCAACTCGCGTTCCGGCGGAACGGCAGGAGCGGCACGCGGATGACCGCGGACACGCGCGGCACGCCGCCCGGCACCGCCCCCGGCGCGGGCGGCCGGTCGGGAGGCGGTCAGGACGTCTGCGCCACCGGCGCCGGTCTGCGCCGCACCAGGAAGGCCGCCAGGGCGCCCGCGCCGAAGAGGGCCAGCACCGAGACCGCGGCCCCCAGCCACGTCGCCCCGAGCCACTGCCCGCCCACATAGCCGGCGCCGACGCCGTACCCGGCCCAGGCCAGACCCGCCAGGGCCGACCACGGCAGGAACTCCCTGGTTCGCCGCTGCTCCACGCCGGCGACCAGGCTCATCACCGAGCGCCCGCCCGGAGCGAACCGGGCGAGGACGACCAGAGGACCACCGCCGCGTGCCAGTGCGTGACCCAACCGCTCCCGGGCGTCGGCCAGTTGACGTGAGCGGGCGAGGGTCCGGGCGAAGCGGTCGCTGCCGTGCCGGGCCAGCCGGTACACCACCAGATCGCCCAGGACCGACGCCGCGGCCGCGCACAGCACCAGCGCGCACACGGTCGGAAGCGGGGCGTCCGGGGCGGGCGCGGCGATCGCGGCGGCGCCGGCAGCCGTGCTCGCGGCCGTCGCGCTCGCGGCGGTGGCCGCCGCGGTGATCACGATGACGCCGCTGGGCAGGAAGGGGAGGAAGACGTCGAGCAGCACCGACAGCGCTATGAGCACATAGATCCAGGGGGCGTAGATCAACTCCCCCAGCGTTTCCTGCACGTTCACTCCCCGGTGCGGCCCCTGCCGCGGGGCGGCCTACCGCCGATCAGCGTACGCCCGCGTCACCCGTGAGGATCGGCTGGGGTGCCGCGACACGTCATCTCCCCACCGTCCGGCCGGAGTCGGCGGAGCATGGACGGCCGTACGGAACGACACGACGAACCGAGCAGGAGGGGCCGACATGCTCAGGGGCAGGAAACCGGCGGACAGGACGGAGAACGGGGCGGCGAGCGGGACGGCGGGCGGGGCCGCGCGCAGGACGGCCGTCGCGACGGCCGCGGCGGCGGCGCTGCTGACCGCAGCGGGACCGGCGGGCGGCGCGGGAGCGGCCGAACCGGCCGGGGCGGCGGAGGTCCTCGGCGCCGTCGAGTCGGTCGCGGACATCGGCATCGGCGGTTTCGGGATCGGGGGCAGGCACCGGGTGGTGTGGGCGGGCGCGGAGTTCGCCCCGCCGGGGAAGTCCACCGTGCCGGCCGCGGTGACGTACGACCGGGCCCTGGTCCCCGTCGGAGCCGGGGTCTCGGTGGGCCGCTACGACAGCCGCCGGGGGATGACGGTCGCGCTGGGCGTACGAGGACTGCCCGAGGGCCGCGACTACGGGGCGCACGTCCACACCGGGCCGTGCGGCGCCCGGCCCGGTGACTCCGGCCCGCACTACCGCAACGTCCCCGCCCCGCGCGGCTCGTCCGCCGTTCCCCGCCACGCCAACCCCGAGAACGAGGTCTGGCTGGACTTCACGACCGACGAGCACGGCGAGGGCAGGGCGCTGTCCAGTCACATGTGGCGCTTCCGCGCCGGAGAGGCGCGGTCCGTGGTGATCCACGAGCACCGCACGCGGCACGACCCCGGGCACGCCGGTGACGCGGGCAGGCGGCTGGCCTGTGTCACGGTGTCGCTCGACCCGGAGCCCGGGAAGTAGGGGCGGTGGGAGGACGTCGGGGCCGTGCGTTCGGCCGGGCCCTGCCGTCCTCCCGCCGCGGGTTCCCGCCGTGAGCGGAGGACGGCGGGAACCCGTGTACGGTCAGCAGCCGCTCAGCACGCTGCCGAGCCGGCTCTTCTCGGCGGAGTCCACGGACAGGCCGTAGCTGTACTTCACCCAGACCCACATCCGGGCGTAGGTGCAGTGGTAGGAGGAGCGCGGCGGCATCCACTCCGCGGGGTCCTTGTCGCCCTTGGACTGGTTGACGTTGTCGGTCACCGCGATGAGCTGCGCGATGGACAGGTTGTTGGCGAACGACTGCCGCTTGGAGGTGGTCCAGGAGCTCGCGCCCGAGCGCCACGCCTCGGCCAGCGGTACGACGTGGTCGATGTCCACGTCGGAGGCCGCGTACCAGGTGGCGCCGTCGTAGGGCGAGTACCAGCGGCCGCTGGTGGCCCGGCAGCTGCCGTCCTGCACCACGCCCGTGCCGTCGCGCTCGAGGACGACCTCACGGGTGTTGCAGGTGCCGCTCTGGGTGATCCAGTGCGGGAACTTGTCGCGGCTGTAGCCGTCCGAGGAGCCCTCGGCGCGGACGGTCAGGGAGGCGAGGTAGGAGCGGGCGGTGGAGGCGCTCGGCGGGGTGGGGGGCGCGGCCTGGGCGGTGGGGGCGCTCAGGAACAGCAGACCGGCGCAGAGAGCGATGAGCGCGCCGAGGGTGGTGGATCGACGCGCGTAGAAGCCGCGCCACGAGGCGGGCAGGCGCATGCCGTGCATACGAACTCCCTGGAAATGGGGGGAAGATGAGCGGAAGGAACGCCGTCAGGGTGGCGCCGAAAGGTTTCCTCCCGGCGGGCGCCAGATGACAGGATGACGACATGAGCACGTCAGATCAAGACCGCTGTCCGGACTGATCGGCGCGCTCGGGGCACCCCGCCCGCGCGCGGAGCCGGCGCGGAGCGCCGGAGCCGCCGTGCGGGACTCCCGGACCGGTGGGCCGGGGCGCGGCGTGGCTCCGGTCACACCGGCGGTGCGCCGCACCGGTCACGGCGGTGCGGCGACGGCCGGGGGAGGCCGTGCGCGGGCGGTCCGGCCCACGGCCGGCGCGGAGGGCACACGGGGCATCGCGTACGCTGGTCGGTGTCTGAAGGGGAGTAGCTCTTCGCCGGACCGTCGACATACTGGCCGCGCCGTACCCGTACGGCCGTCCCGGCGCCCGGAGCCGGTGCTCGCGCACCGTGCCAGCGAGACCTTCGGCCGCAGTGTCCACGGCTTCATACAAGCCGCCCACGACGCTGCCGTGCCGAAGCGTGCTCGCCCCCCGCGGGCCCCTCGGCACGGCGGCCCGACCGACGAGGGGTTCTTCCCACATGTTCAGCATCACCGCCGCCGCAGTGACCTTCGGCGTCGTCTTCCTCGCCGAACTGCCCGACAAGACGGCGCTCGCCGGGCTGGTGCTCGGCACCCGCTACCGGGCCTCGTACGTCTTCGCCGGGGTCGCGGCCGCCTTCGTGCTGCACGTGGCGCTGGCCGTCGCCGCGGGCAGCGTGCTGACCCTGCTGCCGCAGCGGTTGGTGCAGGGGATCACCGGAGCGCTGTTCCTGGCGGGCGCGCTGATGCTGCTGCTGAGGAAGGACGACGGGGACGAGGAGGTCCGCAAGCCCTCCGACCAGTCCTTCTGGAAGGTGGCGGGCAGCGGCTTCACGCTGATCCTGGTGGCGGAGTTCGGCGACCTCACCCAGATCATGACGGCCAACCTCGCCGCCCGCTACGACAGCCCGCTCTCGGTCGCCCTCGGTGCGGTGGTCGCCCTGTGGTCGGTCGCGGCCATCGGCATCCTGGGCGGGCGCGCGCTGATGCGCCGTGTGCCCCTGCGGCTGATCTCCAGGGTCGCGGCGGGCGTGATGCTGGTGCTGGCCGCCCTCAGCTTCTACGAGGCGTTCACCGGCTGACCGGCTGACCGGCGGCAGGCGGGCCGGCGGACCACCCGGCCCGCCACCGGCGGTGCCCCGGCCGTCCGGCCGGGGCGCCGTGAGTGATCACGCCCCCCGCCCGGAACCGGCGGGGAGGAAGGTTCCGGTCGGGGGGCGTGCGTTCGGGGGGAGGGGAGGCGGCGCGGGCTCAGCGGGGCCCGGGCGCCAGGCGCAGGCGCAGTCCGCCGCCGGCCAGGGGCTCCACGCGCACCTCCTCCAGCGTCGGCACATGGGCGGTCGGTCCGAAGGCCGCGGCCCGGGGACCGACGCCGACCACCCGCATGCCGGCCGCGCGGCCCGCCGCGACACCGGCCCCGGAGTCCTCGAAGACCACGCAGTCCTCCGGCGCGAAGCCCAGTTCGGCCGCGGCCTTCAGAAAGCCCTCCGGATGCGGCTTGCTGGCGCCGACCGACTCCGCGGTGACCCGCACCGTCGGAATGCGCAGGCCCGCCGCGTTCATCCGGACGGTGGCCAGGGGGACGCTGGCCGAGGTCACCAGCGCGTGGGGGAGGTCCTCGACCGCCGCGAGGAACGCGGGAGCGCCCGGCACCGGCACCACGCCCTCGGTGTCGGCGGTCTCCCGCTCCAGCAGGCGCCGGTTCTCGGCGTGGTTGACCTCCATCGGGCGGCCGGGCAGCAGCTCGGCCATCGTGGCGTAGCCCTGCCGGCCGTGCACCACCTTCATGACCTCGTCCCCGTCCAGACCGTGCCCGGCGGCCCAGTCGCGCCAGACGCGCTCGACGGCGGCGTCGGAGTCGACCAGGGTGCCGTCCATGTCCAGCAGCAGCGCGCGGGCCTTCATCGGCGCGGTGGGCATGCTCCCGGTGTGCCGTGCGTCCTGGACGTCCTGGGCTTCGGGGGAGTCCGGGGTGTCCGAGGGCATGACGGGTGGCTCCAACGGCTGGAAGACAGGACAAGTGGCCCGCCCGCCGGGTCAGGGGCCCCCGTCGTCAGGAACGGGGAACGGGCGGAGCCACTTTGTTCCTCCACGATACAAAGCATTCCGCGTTTGCGCCAATCCGCCTGGCGTCAGCCCCTCCGAGTGGCCCTCTCCAGGGCGCGCCGGGTGTGCGGTCCGTAGACGCCCTCGGGGTCGCCCCGCACCCCGTACCAGGTCTGGAACGTGGCCACCCCTTCGGTGACCTCGCCGTCGTACACGCCGTCCACGCCGTGCCTGCGGGCGTCGTAGGTGCCCACAGCGGCCAGCCGGTACTGCAGCTCGGCGACCTCCGGGCCCGAGTCGCCCTCGCGCAGTGTGCGCGGCGGTCCGCCGCTGTCGTCACCGTCCCGGCCGCCGTCCCCGTCGCCCCCGCCCGGAGCGGTGGGGGCGGAGGGGGTCGGGGAGGTGCTAGCGGACGCCTCGGCGGTACGGGAGGGGGTGGGGGAGGGGGACGGCGTACGGCTCCGCGAGGGGCTCGCGGAGGGGGAGGCGGAGGAAGGGGCCGCGGTCGAGGGGGAGGCCGAGGGGGAAGCGGAGCCGTCGGGGTCGGTGTCGGCCGACTCCCCGCCCTCGCCGCCGGTGGGCACCACCGCGGTCGGGACACCGCCGCGATCGCCGAACCGGGCCTCGTCGAAGGGGTCGTTCCCCCTGGTGAACAGCCCGGCCACGAGCACGCCGGAACCCACCACGGCCACCGCGGTGCCGCCCACGGCCAGCGCCATGCCGCGCCCGATGCGGCGGCGGGGGGCGGCCCGGCCGCCGGTCACCAGCGGCAGGGGCGCGGTGTCACCGTCCGCCCGCCGGGCCGCTTCGGGGAACATCGCCAGGTCGGCCGGGTCCGGCCCCCGGTCCGGCTGCGTCACCGGCCGCGGCAGCACCTCGACCCCGGCGCACCGGCAGCTCGCCCGGCCGGAGTCGTCCGCGGGTCTGTGGCATATGGGGCAGATGGGCTTATCCGCCACTGAGGGCTCCCCTCCGTCGGAAAGTGCCACAGAGGTTACTGGACTCCCTCCGCCCCCTTCGTACCCGCCGGTCACTTCCGTTCGCCCGGGTTTCGCGGACTTCCCCGGCGCGCCGCCGACGGTCCCGGTCCCGGGCGGGAGCGCCCGGGACCGGGACCGGGGCTCAGTCCTCCGCGCCGGGCTTCGGAGCCGCCTGCTGGACGACCTCGAAGGTCCAGACGGTGGAGTCGGACGCCGCCGGGGCCCGGCCCGCGCCACCGCCCGGGCGGCCTCCACCGCTGCCGCCGCTGCCCTGATGCGCCGCCTTCATCGGGCCCGACATCCACGCCTGGAATGCGGCCTCGTCGCGCCAGCGGGTGTAGACGAGATAGCGGTCGGTCCCCTCCACGGGGCGGAGGAGTTCGAACCACTCGAAACCGTCGGAGGACTCCACCGCCCCGGCCCGGGAGGAGAACCGCCGCTCGAGCTCCTCCCGCTGTTCGGAGGGGACGGTCAGAACGTTGATCTTCACGATGCTCATGCCCCCATCGTGCCTCCCGCCCCGTGCCGCGGGGGCGGCGGCATGGCGGTCGGCCCGGCTTGTGGCGCTGTGCGGCGAACGTCCCGGGGACGCGGGCGGGGCGCGGGCATACGGCGGCGGCCGGCCCAGGTCGGGGCCGGCCGCCGGTTCGCGGTCTTCGGTCTGCGGTGCTCGGGTCGCGGTCCTCGGGTCAGAGCCGCAGGAGCCGGTCGGCGGCGTCGCGGTACTCCCGCAGCGCCCTGCGCAGATCCTCCGTGTGCTCCGCGGAGTCCTCGCCGTGCCAGGGCTCGCGCAGCCTGCGGTGTCGTTCGGTGAGCAACTCGGTGATGCGGTGGGAGATCTCCTCGAACACGGCGTCCGCCTCCTCGACCGAGCGCCGGGGTCCGTCGACGAAACCCGTCACCGCCTCGTGCAGCCGCCTGCCGAACCGCTCGCGCTCCCGCGGGGTCAGCAGGCCGGTGCCGGCGTCCCCGTCCTCCGGGCGGTGTCCGTTCGCGTCACCGTGCGCCGCCGAGCCCGCAGCGGTGCCCGCCGTCGTCCCGGCGGCCGTCCCGATGCTCTCCCCGAGCGGCACTCGCGGGGAGGATGCGGACGGAGCCCGCCCGTCCGCCCGGTCCGCGGACCCGTCCGGCGCCACCGGCTCGACCGGCTCGACCGGCTGTACCGCCGCCACCGGCTCCGTCCGTCCGGCGCGGTCGGCCGGGGGCTCGTCGTCCGTCCACTCGGGCCGGCCGGCGCGGTCGGCCAGCGGGGCCCGGCGTTCCGCGGGGATGTGTCCGTTCGTGCTCATGCCCTGCCTCCGGAGGTGTCGTGACGGCGCACCGCTCCGGGCAGGTGCAGCCGCTCGGAGAGGCGGCCGTGGCCCCGGGGCCCGGAACCGCCGGCGTGCGCGTGCTCACGGTCGTGGTCGTGGTCGTGGGCGCGGTCGTGCTCGTGCCGCCCGTCGCCGCGGGAGTCGTCGGTGGACTGCTCCATCAGGTCCTCGTACAGGGCTCGGGCGTGCACCAGCGCCTCGCGCAGTCGCTCGGTGTCTGCCTGGCCCTCACGGGCCAGCACGGCCACGGCGTGCACCTCGCGGTAGCCCTGGACGCGCCTGGGGTGGTGCACGGAGAGGGCGGAGACCTGCTCGTCGTACCCGTCGCCGGGGAAGCCGCGCGCCTCGGCCAGCCGGCTCAGCAGCCGGTCGGCGGAGACGACCGCCTCCACCGGCGCGTCGACGAACCGCTCCTGCACGGCGGCCCACTGGGCCGCGTACTCCTCGCGCTCCTGCGGGGTCAGCGGCTTCGCCCGCAGCTCGCCGTGGCGCTGGAGCCGTTCACGCAGCTCCCGTTCGGCGGCCTTGGTGTCACCGTTGTGCTGGGCGACGGTCCGCTCGTACTCCGGACCGAACCGCCGCTTGACGGAGTGCGGCCCGCCGCCGCGCCTGGCGAGGAACAGGGCGATCGCGAGGACGACGACCGCCGCCACGATCAATGTGATGATCAAACCTGTGGACATGGCTCGCCTTCCACGAGTGTCCCCTTGCTCGGGCTGTCAACTCTCCGCGTTGCCGCCCTCGCTCCGCGCAAACGGAGCCCCGGTGAAGGACGCCGGCGCGTCGAACGCCGCCCGCCGTGTGGCGCGGCGCAGCGCCCGCAGCACCGTGCCGCCCACGGTGAGGGTGAGCACCACGGTCAGCAGGGCGCGCGGCAGGTCCCAGCCGAGGGAGGTGGCCAGGACGTAGGCGGCGAACTTGGCCAGCTTCACCTCCAGCGGGTCCCCGGGGACGTGGGAGATCCCGCTGGCCAGTCCGCTGATGAACGGCCAGCCCTGGAGGTTCATCACCACGCCGTACAGCACCGAGGCGACGGCCCCGTACGCGGCGAGCAGCGCCAGCTCCCGCCGCCCGCGCAGACCGTGGGGGCCGGGCAGCAGGCCCGCGCCCATCGCCACCCAGCCCATCGACAGCATCTGGAACGGCATCCACGGCCCGACCCCGCCGGTCAGCAGCGCCGAGGCGAACATCGACACCGCGCCCAGGACGAAGCCGAAACCCGGTCCCAGCACCCGGCCGGAGAGCACCATCAGGAAGAACATCGGCTCCAGACCCGCCGTGCCCGCCCCCAGCGGGCGCAGAGCGGCCCCCGCGGCGGCCAGCACGCCGAGCATCGCGACGGCCTTGGCGTCCAGCCCGGTGTCGGCCACGGCGGCCACCGCCACGGCCAGTAGCAGCGGCAGCAGCGCGGCGAACAGCCAGGGGGCGTCCCCGGAGTGGGCCAGTCCCGAGGCGGAGTCGGCCAGCAGCGGCCAGCCGAAGGCCGCCACGCCGATGGCCGAGACGATGCCCAGGGCCGCGGCGGAGCGCGGCCCGATCCGTACGGCGCGCACCTGGCGGTCGGCCCGCGCCCGGTCAGCCCGTCCGGCCTGCCCGCTCCGCCCGGAGCCGGGGGAGCCGGAGGCGCCGGAAGTGCCCGGGGCGCCGGTCATGCCCCCACCCCCGCTTCCTCCAGTGCCGTCCGCACCTGGCCGACGGTGAGCCAGCGCCGGGGGGCGAGGATCTTCGCGGTCTGCGGGGCGAAGGCGGGGGAGGAGGTGACGACCTCGCTGCTCGGACCGTCCGCGACGACCTCGCCGTCGGCCAGGATCACCACCCGGCGGGCGAGTTCGGCGGCGAGTTCCACGTCGTGGGTGGCCAGGACGACCGCGTGGCCGTCGTCGGCCAGCGCGCGCAGTACGCCCGTCAGCCGTTCCTTGGCCGCGTAGTCCAGGCCGCGCGTCGGCTCGTCCAGGAGCAGCAGGGGAGGGGCGGCGGTGAGGACGACGGCCAGCGCCAGGGCCAGGCGCTGGCCCTCGGACAGGTCGCGCGGATGGGTGCCGTCGTGGACGTCCGGCAGCAGGGTGGAGACCAGGGCGCGGCAGGTGCCGGGCTCGGCGCCCGCGTCGCGGTCCGCGCCGGCGCACTCGGCGGCGACGGTGTCCGCGTACAGCAGGTCGCGCGGGTCCTGCGGCACCAGGCCGACGCGGCGCAGCAGTCCGGAGGGCCGGGTGCGGTGCGGCACGGCGCCGGACGCGCCGCCCAGGCGCACCGTGCCGCGCGCGGGCTCGTACATGCCGACCAGGGTGTTCAGCAGGGTGGACTTGCCCGCGCCGTTGCGGCCCATCAGGGCGATCGTCTCGCCCGGCCGCACGGTCAGGTCCACCTTCTCCAGGGCGGTGACCCGGCCGCGGCGCACGGACAGCGAGGAGACCTCGGCCAGCGGTTCGCCGCCGCCGGGTCCGTCCGCCGAGCCGGGCCCGTCGCGTCCGGCGGGCGGTTCCAGCTCGTCCAGCCGCTCGCGCAGCCCGGCCGCCCTGCGGCGCGCGTCCCGCACCGACAGCGGCAGCGGGGACCAGCCGGCCAGCCGCCCCAGGGCGACGACGGGCGGGCGGACCGGCGAGAGCGCCATCACCTCGGCCGGCTCGCCCAGCACCGGCGCGGCGCCGGGCGCCGGCAGCAGCAGCACCCGGTCCGCGTACTGCACCACGCGCTCCAGGCGGTGCTCGGCCATCAGCACGGTGGTGCCCAGGTCGTGCACCAGCCGCTGGAGGACGGCCAGCACCTCCTCGGCGGCGGCCGGGTCGAGCGCGGAGGTCGGCTCGTCCAGCACCAGCACCTTGGGGTGGGTGGTCAGCACCGAGCCGATGGCGACGCGCTGCATCTGCCCGCCGGACAGGGAGGCGACGGGGCGGTCGCGCAGATCGGCCAGGCCCAGCAGGTCCAGGGTCTCCTCGACGCGGCGGCGCATGGTGTCCGGCGGCAGGCCCAGGCACTCCATGCCGTAGGCGAGTTCGTCCTCGACGGTGTCGGTGACGAAGTGGGCCAGCGGGTCCTGGCCCACGGTGCCGACGACGTCGGCCAGTTCGCGCGGCCGGTGCTCGCGGGTGTCGCGCCCGTCCACGGTCACCCGGCCGTGCAGGGTGCCGCCGGTGAAGTGCGGCACCAGCCCGGAGACGGTGCCCAGCAGCGTGGACTTGCCCACGCCGGACGGTCCGACGACGAGCACCAGCTCGCCCTCGGGCACGGTGAGGTCCACCCCGTGCACGGCGGGGGCGGCGCCGTCCCCGTAGGTGACGGAGACCTGGTCGAAGCGGATCATGCGCGGGTCGTCTCCTTCGCCGGCGGGGTCTGCCCGGTGCGGGAGACGGACCCGGCGTCGGTTTCGGTTCGGGGGGCGGGTACGGGGGCGACGAAGGCCGGGAGCAGTCCGGCCAGTACGGCCGCGGCGGGCCACAGCGGCAGCTCGGGCGCGGTCAGCGGCACCGGGGGAGGGGCGAGAGCGTCCGGCAGGCGGGCGGCGGCCCGGACCACGGCCGCGCCGACCGCCGCGCCGGAGGCCGACACCAGCCAGGCGCGCGCCCCCCAGCGGTCGGGCCGGTAACGGCTGCGCACCGCGCGGCGCCCGCCCAGCCACAGCCCGCCGAGCGCGGCGGCCAGTCCGAGCAGCAGCACCGGCAGTCCGAAGGCCGCGCCCTGGGCGGCCAGCAGCCCGTACGTGCCGGCGCACACGCCCAGCAGCCCGCCCAGGGTGAGGGCGGCGGTGGTGCGGCGCACGGCGGGCGGCACCCGTGCGGTGCGGCCGTAGCCGCGCGCGTCCATGGAGGCGGCCAGCGCCACCGAGCGCTCCAGCGCGCCCTCCAGGACCGGCAGCCCGATCCGCAGCACCGCTTTGATCCCCTTGTCGTCGCGGCCGCGCAGCCGGCGGGCGGCCCGCAGCCGGCGGACGTCGGCGATCAGATGGGGGGCGAACGTCATCGCCACGACCACGGCCATCCCCGCCTCGTACAGCGCGGCCGGCAGGGACTTGAGCAGCCGGGCGGGGCTGGCCAGGGCGTTGGCCGCCCCGACGCACACCAGCATGGTGGCCAGCTTCAGCCCGTCGCGCAGCGCGAACACCAGCCCCTCGGCCGTGACCCGGCCGCCGATGCGCACGCCCTGCGCCCAGTCGGGCAGCGGCACCTCGGGGAGGGTGAACAGCACGGTGGTGCCGGGGATCGGGGAGCCGAGGAAGACGGCGAAGAACAGCCGGATCACCAGCACCGCCAGGGCGATCTTGAGGAAGGCGCCGTAACCGCGGGCCCAGGGCGCGTCGGTGCGGCGGGCCGCGACGACGTACGCCGTGACGGCGATGATCAGAGCCAGCAGCAGCGGGTTGGTGGTGCGGGAGGCGGCCGTGGCCAGCCCCAGCGCCCACAGCCACCACGCGCCCGCGTGCAGCGCGTTGGAACGCGTCGCACGCGGGGCGCGCAGGGCCGCCAGGGGCTGCCGGGGGGTCATGACCGGCGCCGGCGGGCCTGCCAGACGGCCGCTGCGGCGAGTGCGGCGACGACGGCACCGCCCCCGATCAGCCCGGCGGAGGGGCCGCCGCCGTCCCCCGGGGCGGTGTCCTCGGGAGCGGCCGCGCCCTCGGAGCCCTCGGAGTCACCGGAGGCGCCGTCCGTCCGCGCCGCGGAGTCGGAGACCTGCTCACCGCAGCCGGTGCGCGGATAGCCGGCGATGGCGCACAGCAGCGAGTCGGAGTTGTACCGCAGCGGTTTCAGCACGGCGGCCAGCGCCTCGGCGGCGGTCCCGTCCTCGGGTACGTGCGCGCACTCGGTGCGGCCCCGGGGCGGCTTCTCGTCCCCGGGCGCGTCGGCCCGGGTGCCGAAGTCGACGCTCAGCGCGATCCGCTTGCTCCCCTCCTCGGCCTCGGTGCCGCCGCAGATCTCCTCGAAGTCACCGGCGCCGCGGGGTCTGTCGGCCTCCGCGGAGTCCTCGCTGACGGCGAACCGGAAGCCCAGTACGTCGCCGTCCTCGGGCCGCAGCGTGCCCGGCCCCTGCGTGGCGTACGTCCACTGGCCGCCGTCGCGCTCCCAGAAGGACCAGTAGCGGTAGCCGGCGGCGTGCGCGGGGGCGGCGCCCACCACCGGCGGCACGGCGGTGAACAGGCCCGCGAGCACGGCGGTGAACACACCGGCGAGCACGGTGCGCGACGCGGTCACCGGTCCCGCCTCCTGCGCATGCTGATCAGGAAGCCTGCGCCCGCTCCGGCGACCAGGCCCGCGCCGATGAGGGACCACATCACCGGCGAGCCGCCGTCCTCGCCGTCCTGGCCGGAGGGGACGTGCACCGGGGCCGGGCCGGTGGCGTTCAGCCGCTCGACCAGGTTCACCCCGCCGAATTCGGCCGGGTCGCCGCCCGCGGCGCGGGCGGCCAGGACGAGCTGGCCCAGGGCGGCCGGGCTGGTGGTGGCCTTGTCCCAGGAGCCGAGGTTCTTCTCCAGCCAGGTCAGGGACTCGGCGGCGGCGTCGCGGTGGCCGCCGGCGGCCAGGGCGATCACGGCGTCGGCGGTGTTGCCGTAGTCGGGCTGCTCCTCGGCGCCGGGCATGGCGGACTTCAGGTGCCCGCCGCCCGCCTCCAGCACCCCTGTCAGATACGCGGCGCCGGCCTCGGCGGCCTCGGCCGGGGTGCGCTCCACGCCGCCCTCGCCGTCCTCGCCGCACTCCAGGGCCTTCGCGGCGCCGCGGTCCTCACCGCCGCTGCCGTCCTCACCGCCCGGCCCGGTGGCCAGGCCCTCGCCGCGGGAGGCCAGTACGGCGGCGGCCGTGGCGTCGTCGTTCGCGGCGAGGCGGCCCTTCTCGTCGGGCTGGTAGGCGAAGGCGCCGCGCTCGTCCTTCTCGGCGTCGCAGCCGAGCTGGAAGCCCAGGAGGGAGTCGTAGGGGGACTTCTCGCCCTTCGCCGAGAGCGCCTTCGCCGGGTCCTCGCCCGCGGCGTCCAGGGCGCCGATCACGACGGAGACGGAGTTGGCGTCGCTGGGGCTGCCGGGGTTGAAGCCCCAGCCGCCGTCGTCGTTCTGGACCAGCCGCAGCCACTGAACGGCCCGCTCCACCCGCTCGCCGTGGCCGCCGAGGGCGGCCAGCGCCTGGACGGCGGCGGCCGTGGCGTTGACGTCGGCCACCGTCTTCGCGGTGCACGCCTCGGTGGGGTCGGGGCGGTAGGAGGCGAAGGAGCCGTCCTCGCACTGCTGGCCGGTCAGCCACGCCACGGCCCCGGACGCGGGCTTGACCCCGACCGCGTCCTGGGCGAGCAGGGCCGTCGACTGGCGCCACACGCCGTCGTACTGCGGGTCGTCCTTCCCGTACAGCCCGGAGGGCAGGTCCCGCTGCGCCGGGGCCTGCGCGGACGGCGACTCGTCGGCGGCGGCGACGGGGGCCGCGACCGCGCAGAGCACGGTGGATGCGGCCAGGGCCGCGGCGGTGCGGCGCAGGGACATGGGCGGGTGCCTTTCTCGCGGCGCAGCCGTGCACGGACGGCCGGCCGCGCTCACCGCGCGGGGCACACCGGGCTCGGCTCCGCATTCCTCGACGGTGCCGGTCCGGGGCCGCGCCCCGCCGTGCGGCGGGGACGGCTCCGGGAGCCTTGCGTGCCCGGGCGGGTGCTCCGGCTGTACGGCGGACGGGTCGGTGTCCGCCCGCTCACGGTTGCGGGTCAGCGCCGGATTCGCACCGGCTTCCCCCACTCGGGCACAGGACGTTTCGCGGTTCACTCTAACGGGCGCGGTTCGGGCCGGACCGCAGGTGGGAGCGGGATCACACCGGTGATCCGGCCCATGGCGCGCCAAGAGGTGTTCCGACGCGGTTCCCCCGTCCGTTCCGCAGTCATTTCCAGTGGTTCACACCAAAGAACTCCCATGGTTTCCGGTGCATTTCGTTGACGCGCGTAGCGCGGATCCGCCACTCTCTGCTGGGGCGCGAATACCCCCGGCGCGGGGACGGTCGCGCCGGGGGCCGTCCGTGCAGGCGGTGGCGGCCGTCCGGGTGGCCTGATGCTGCTTTTCGGGCTTTTCCGGGCTTTTTCCGGGTCCCTGTGCGGAATTCCTGTCGGTTGGTGGGTGGAATCGCTGGGGAAATCCCGAAAATTGTTGACGTGTACACGTCTTTCGAGATAGGAATTCCTTCCGACCACCGGCGTGAGCGAGCAGCAGATGCTCACCCCCCACGCACATGCTGACCGGGAGGAAGAATGTTCCGACGCCTCACCGCCTGGAGACGGGCGGGCACCCCCGTACTCGCCACCGCGGCCGCCGCGGCGCTGATCGCCACGGGTCAGCCCGCGAGCGCCGCGCCCGCCGACCCGGACCCGCGCGCCCCGGTGAACCGGGCCTTCGAGCGGGCGGCCGGCGAGTTCCAGGTCCCGCGCGACCTGCTGGTCGCGGTGGGCTACGGGGAGACCCACCTCGACGGCCACGGCGGCGAACCCAGCCACGCGGGCGGCTACGGCGTGATGCACCTGGTCAGCAACCCCGAACGCCGCACCCTGGAGAAGGCCGCCGAGCTGACCGGCGAGCCGGCCGCCGACCTCAGGAAGGACACCGCCGCCAACATCCTCGGCGGCGCGGCCGTCCTGCGCTCCTACGCCGACGAGCTGGGCCTGGACGCCGCCGACCGCCGTGACGCGGACGCCTGGTACCCGGTAGTGGCCCGCTACGGCGGCGCGGACGACGACCGCACCGCCCGGCTGTACGCCGACACCGTCTACGACTTCCTGGAGGACGGCTTCAGCGCCCTGACCCCGGCCGGTGAGCGGGTCACCGTACGGCCGCGCGAGACCGAGCCGGAGCTCGGCCGCTACGCGGAGGTCCGGCCACTGGGCGACTCGTCCGGGGCGGGCACGCTGAGCACCGACTACCCGCCCGCCCGTTGGGTGGCGGCGCACTCCAGCAACTACACCTCCGGTCGCTCGTCGTCGATCACCCACGTGGTCGTACACGTCACCCAGGGCTCCTACGCCGGCTCGATCAGCTGGTTCCAGAACCCCAGCTCCAACGTCAGCGCCCACTACGTGATCCGCTCCTCCGACGGCGAGGTCACGCAGATGGTCCGCGACCGCGACACCGCCTGGCACGCCAGGTCCGGCAACCCGTACTCCATCGGCCTGGAGCACGAGGGCTACGTCGACAACCCCTCCTGGTTCACCGACGCGATGTACCGCTCCTCGGCCGCCCTGACCCGCCACCTGTGCGACCGCCACGGCATCCCCAAGGACCGGTCGCACATCGTGGGCCACGTCGAGGTGCCGGGCAACGACCACACCGACCCCGGCCCCAACTGGAACTGGACCTACTACATGCAGCTGGTCCGCGACGGCGACGCCACCGCCCCCGTCCAGCTGAACTTCACCTCCTACGACACCCTGCGCAGCGGCTCGACGGGCGCCCAGGTGAAGGCCGCCCAGCAGCTGCTGAACGACAACGGCTTCGACGCCGGCACGGTGGACGGCGTCTTCGGCTCCGGCACCGAGAGCGCGGTGCGGTCCTTCCAGAGCAGCCGCTCCCTGACCGCCGACGGCGTCGTGGGTGCCCGCACCTGGACCGCCCTGCTGTCGGCCGGCACCAGGCCCGTCCTGAAGCGGGGGAGCTCGGGCGCGGACGTGGAGCGGCTTCAGCGCTCCCTGACCGCGGCGCTCGGCCGCACCGTGGGCATCGACGGAGCCTTCGGCCCGAACACCGAGACCGCCGTGCGCGACTACCAGAGCAGCCGCGGCCTGACCGTGGACGGCATCGTCGGCAGCGGCACCTGGGGCGCGCTCCAGGCCGGCCGCTGAGCCCGGGGCCGGCCGGGAACCGCCGCCGTACCCGGCACGTCACACCGGTCCGCACCGCCGCCCGGCGGTGCGGACCGGTGCTTTCTCGCGAGCCCGCGACTCCCTTCCCCGCCGCGGAAACTACTCATGAGTTCCTCACGGCCGACTCGTGACAGCTGTGACTGTTCCACCCCTTCGGCGCCGTGGAATTGTCTTCCCCGGACGCCGCCGGTGACCGAGAGAGCCGAAGGGGGAACGATGAGCAAGGGCTACGCCGTCTTCTGCGACGCCGACCGCCACTTCTACGACGCCCCCCACCGCCTCTCGGACGAGGCAGGACGGGCCGGCACCTACGAGGCCGCCCGCCGCCCGGCACCCGCCGGCTGGCAGCGCCACCGCTCCGGAGACTGGCTGGCCCTGCGCCCGCTGGAGGCCGAACTCCCCGCACAGGGCTGGAAGATCCACGTCTCGGCCTGCCTGGACAACGCCGAGCGGATCCTGGAGAAGGTCTGGGACTACTGCGTGTCCCGGGGCGTGGCCTTCAAGTTCATGCCCAGCCGCTACCTGCTGCACAACCGCAACGCCAAGTACGCCGACCGCGGCGCCAGCGGCAAGTTCGTCACCGTCTACCCGGCCGGCGACGAGCAGTGCCGCACCATCGCCGAGGACCTCGACGCGCTGCTGGCCGGCGAGAGCGGCCCGTACATCCTCAGCGACCTGCGCTGGGGGAACGGCCCGGTGCACGTGCGCTGGGGCAGCTTCACGGAGCGGCACTGCTACGAGGACGGCGAGCTGCGCCCCGCCGTCGAGGACGCCGAGGGCCGCCTGGTGCCCGACCGCAGGGACCCGGCCTTCCACGTCCCCGACTGGATCACCCTCCCCGACTTCCTGCGGCCCCACCTGGAGGCCCGCGGCGCGGCGAAGGTCGCCGACATCCCCTACAGCATCGAGAAGGCACTGCACTTCTCCAACGGCGGGGGCGTGTACGTCGGCACCGACACCCGCACCGGCGAGAAGGTCGTCCTCAAGGAGGGCCGCCCCCACGCCGGCCTCGCCGCGGACGGCGCCGACGCCGTGACCCGCCTGCGCCGTGAGAAGGAGGCGCTGGAGAGGCTCTCGGGCCTGCCGCAGACCCCCGAGGTGCGCGACTGGTTCCAGCTCGGCGACCACTGGTTCCTGGTGCTGGAGTACGTCGACGGCAGGCCGCTCAACAGCTTCTTCGCCCTGCGCCACCCCCTGATCGAGGCGGACCCCGGCCCGGACGCGATCGCCGGGTACACCGAGTGGGCCCTGCGCGTCCACCGGCTGGTGGAGGAGGCCGTCGAGGCCGTCCACGCCCGCGGCGTCGTCTTCAACGACCTGCACCTGTTCAACATCATGGTCTCCGAGGACGAGCGGTCGGTGACACTGCTGGACTTCGAGGCCGCCGCCCACATCGACGAGGGCCGCCGCCAGGTCATCGCCAACCCCGGTTTCGTCGCCCCCGCCGACCGCAGGGGGTTCGACGTCGACCGCTACGCCCTGGCCTGCCTGCGCATCGCGCTCTTCCTGCCGCAGACCAGCCTGCTGGCGATCGACCGGGGCAAGGCGGCACACCTGGCCGAGCTGGTGGCCGAGGAGTTCCCCGTACCGCGCGAGTTCCTCGACGAGGCCGTGGCGGAGATCCTCCGCGGCTGGGAGCCCCCGGAGCCGGACGGCTCCGGGCGAGGGCCGGGCGGCACGGCCCAGGAGGGGACGGCGGGCGCCGCGACGGGCGCGCCCGGGCCGGGCTACCTGCCCGTCCACCCCGCCGACTGGCCGCGCAGCCGCGACTCGATGGCGCGGGCGGTACTCGCCTCGGCCACCCCCGAACGCGAGGACCGCTTCTTCCCCGGCGACATAGCCCAGTTCGCCGCCGGCGGCGGCCTCTCCTTCGCCAACGGCGCGGCCGGAGTGCTCCACGCCCTGGCCGTCACCGGTGCCGAGAGGTGCCCGGCCGCCGAGGACTGGCTGCTGCGCGGGACCAAGGAGCTCCCCTCCGGCACCCCGCTGGGCTTCTACGACGGACTGTCCGGCATCGCCTGGACCCTGGAGCGCTTCGGCCACACCGACCGGGCCCTGGAACTGGCCGGGACGGTCGTGGAACAGCCCTGGGAGGACCTGGCCCCCGACCTGCACGGCGGACTGTCCGGCATCGGACTGGCGCTGGACTGCCTGGCCGCCTCCACCGGCGAGAGCGCCCTGCGCGAAGCGGCGCTGCGCTGCGCCCGCCTCGTCGCCGACAAGGGCGGACGCGAGGCCGGCCGCGGCCCCCGGGCCGGGCTGCTGTACGGCTCGGCCGGCCAGGCCCTGCTCTTCCTGCGGCTGTACGAGCGAACCGGCGAGCCCGGACTGCTCGACCTCGCCGCCGACGCCCTGCGGCGCGACCTCGACCACTGCGTGATCAGCGCCGGCGGCGCCCTCCAGGTGGACGAGGGCTGGCGCACCATGCCCTACCTGGGCGAGGGCAGCGTCGGCATCGGGATGGTGCTGGACGACTACGCCGCCCACCGCGACGACGAGCGGTTCGAGCGGGCGCGGCACGACATCCTCAAGGCCGCCCGCTCCAGGTTCTACGCCCAGCCCGCCCTGTTCCGGGGCACGGCCGGGATGATCCTGCACCTGAGCCGCACCACCGTCGGCGAACCCGGCGCCCACGAGGCCGACCTGCGACGCCAGATCGCCTCGCTGACCCGGGCCGCCGTCCCGTACCAGGGCCTGCTGGCCTTCCCCGGCGAACAGATGATGCGCCTGTCGATGGACCTCGCCACCGGCACGGCCGGCTGTCTGCTCGCCCTGGGCAGCGCACTGCACGACACCCCCGTGCACCTGCCCTTCCTCCCGCCGCCCCCGAGGCGGCCCCAGAGCCGGTCTCTCGTCAGGGAGGCCGTACCGGAAAATCCCGTCCCCACGGAAACGAAAGGAACAGAGAAATGACTCTTCTCGACCTGCAGACCCTGGAGACCTCCGAGGACAAGGGCACCGTCGCCGGCGGCGGCTCCGAGGCCAGCCTGCTGCTGTGCGGTGACAGCTCCCTGAGCGTCACCACCTGCAACTGACCTCGCCACTGCGGGATCTGATCCCGCGGTCGTGAAACGGTCGACGCGGTCCCGGGCGGTCACAGCGCCCGGGACCGCATCGCCGTATCCCAAGGTCTACCCCGGCCGCCCCGCGCGTACCCCCGCCGCACCGCCCACGGACGCGAGGAGCCCACCGCCCATGGCGCCCCAGCCCGCAGCCGACGCCTCCGATCCCGCAGCCGACACCGCCGACAGGACCGGTACGGCCGGTACAGCCGTCGCCGGTACTGAGGCCGACCGCGTCCTGACGGCCGCGATCCGCCACAGCGCCGGTCGCGCCACGGCGATCTGCCTGCTCGCCACCGCGTCCGCCGCAGCGACCATCGCCCTGCCCGCCGCGCTCGGGCACACCCTCGACCTGGCGCTGGACGGCGCCGGGGAGGCCGCCCGCTGGACGGCGCTGTGCGCGCTGCTGGTCGCGGCCGAGGTGCTGCTGGACGCGGTGAGCGCCCGTCTCACCGGCACCACCGACGCCCGCTCCACCGCCTGGCTGCGCCGCCGCGGGCTGGAGCACCTGCTGGCCGTGGGCCCCCGGCGGGCGGCCCGCTTCGACCACGGCGACCTGGTGACGCGGCTGTCGGGCAACGCGGCCGAGGCCGGCGCGGCCCCCACCGCCGCCGCCACCACCGTCTCCTCGCTCATCACCCCGCTCGGCGCCCTGGTGGCGCTGGCGCTGGTGGACCCCTGGCTCGCCGCCGCGTTCTGCGCCGGGGTCCCGCTGCTGGTTCTGCTGCTGCGCGCCTTCGCGCGCGGCTCCTCCGACAGCGTCTCGCGCTACCAGCGCGTCCAGGGCGAAATCGCCGCGCGCCTGGTCGAGGCGCTGGCCGGCGCCCGTACCCTCGCCGCCGCGGGCACCGCCGACCGCGAACGTGCCCGTGTGCTGACCCCGCTGCCCGAACTGGCCGCCCACGGGCGGCGGATGTGGCACGTGTACGGGCGGGCCATGGTCGGCGGAGGCGTCCTGGTCCCCCTGCTGACGATCGCCGTCCTGGCGGTGGGCGGTGTGCGGCTGGCCGCCGGCGAACTGAGCGTCGGCGAACTGCTGGCCGCCTCCCGCTACGCGGCCCTGGCCGCCGGGATCGGCGCGGTCACCGGCCGGCTCGGCGCCCTGGTGCGCAGCCGCGCCGCGGCCCGCCGGGTGGGCGAACTGCTGGCCGTGCCCCCGGTCGCGTACGGCCGCCGCGCGCTGCCGCCGGAGGGCACCGGGCGGCTGGAACTGCGCGGTGTGACCGCCGTGCGCGGCGGGCGCGAGGTGCTGCGCGGCGTCGATCTGGTGGTGCCCGGCGGCGCCACGATGGCCGTGGTGGGGCGGTCCGGTTCGGGCAAGTCCACCCTCGCCGCGCTGGCCGGGCGCCTGGCCGACCCCGACGAGGGACGGGTGCTGCTCGACGGCGTCCCGCTGGACGGGCTCGGCCCCGCCGAACTGCGCCGCGAGATCGGCTACGCCTTCGAGCGGCCGGCCCTGTTCGGGGACACCGTCGGCGAGGCGGTCGCCTTTGGTGCCCACGATCCCGGCCCCGCCGCCGTCGAGGACGCCGCGCGGGCGGCCAGCGCGGACGCCTTCGTCCGCCGCCTGCCCGCCGGGTACGGCACCAGGACGGCGGACGCGCCGCTGTCCGGCGGCGAGTTCCAGCGTCTGGGCCTGGCCCGGGCCTTCGCCCACGCGGGGCGGCTGCTGGTGCTGGACGACGCCACCTCCAGCCTGGACAGCGCCACCGAACTCCAGGTGAGCCGGGCGCTGACGGACCGGGTGCGGGCCGGCACCCGGCTGCTGATCGCGCACCGCGTCTCCTCCGCGGCCCGTGCGGATCTGGTCGCCTGGCTGGAGGACGGCCGGGTGCGGGCCGTCGGACCGCACGAGGCGCTGTGGGAACTGCCGGACTACCGGGCGGTGTTCGCGGCCGGGGACGGCCCGGATACCGGGAAGTCCCGGGAGATGCCGGGCCCTTGGGAGGCGGTGCGGGCCCCGGGGGCCCGCACCGCGGTGGAGGAGAGGCCGTGAGCCCCGCGAACCGGACGAGCCCGGCCGGCCGTACCACCCCGGGCCCGGCCCGCCGCCTCCTGCCCCGCGCCACGCGCTTCCTGCGCCACCGCCGCCGCGTCCTGGTCCGGCTCGGCGGCTGGTCGCTGCTGGAGTCCGCGCAGACCTTCCTGGTCGGCTACGGCGTGGCCCAGGCCCTGGACCGGGGCTTCCTGGCCGGGAGCACCGGTACGGGGCTGGTCTGGCTGGCGGTGGCCGCCGCGGCGACCGTCGCCGGCGGCCTGGCGGTGCGGGGGGTCTTCCGCGGACTGGCCGACCTGGTGGAGCCGCTGCGCGACGGGCTGCTGCGCCATGTGGTGACCCGCGCCCTGCACGGGGCGGTGGCCGCCCCGGCCCGGGCGGACAGCTCCTCCGTCTCCCGCCTCACCCACCAGACCGAGCTGGCCCGGGACAGCTTCGCCGGACTGGTGCTGGTGCTGCGCTCCTTCGTCTTCACCGCGGCCGGGGCGCTGGCCGGACTGGCCTCCCTCCACCCCCTGCTGCTCCTGGTGGTCGTACCGCCCCTGGTGCTGGGGCTGCTGCTCTTCACGGCCACACTGGTGCCGATGGCGGCACGCCAGCGGGACTTCCTCGACGCGGACGAGGCCCTCTCCACGCGCTACGGAGCCGTCGCCGCCGGGCTGCGGGACATCGTGGCGTGCGGCGCCGAGCGGCGCACCGCCGGGGAGGCGGAAGCGCTGGTGGCCACCGAGGTGGGGGCGGCCCGCTCGCTGGCCCGGTGGGCCGCCGCCCGCACCATGGCGCTGGGTGTGGCCGGGCACCTGCCGATCGTGCTGCTGCTGCTGGCCATCCCGTGGCTGCTGGACCGCGGTCTCACGGCGGGCGCGCTGCTGGGCGCGCTGACGTATCTGACCCAGTCGCTGCTGCCCGCCCTGCGGACGCTGATGAGCGCCCTGGGGGCGGCCGGTACCCGGCTGCTGGTGATCCTGGACCGGCTCGTCGGCGCGGACCCGCCGCGGCGGAGCGCGCCGGCGGCCGAGGAGCCGGCCGCCCCCGTCCCCGCAGCCCCCGTACGGTCCGCGGCGGGCTCACGGGTGGAGCTGCGCTCGGTGACCTTCGCCTACGGCCCCGGCGCCCAGCCTGTGCTGCGCGAGGTGGACCTCACCGTCGAACCCGGCGAGCACCTGGTCGTCGTGGGCCCCAGCGGCATCGGCAAGTCCACCCTCGCCGCTGTGGTGGCGGGCCTGCTCGTCCCCGGCCGGGGCGAGGTCCTGGTGGACGGGGCCCCGCCCCTCGCCGCCGGGAGGAGCGCCGGCGAGCTGGCGCGGCGGCGTGTGCTGATCCCGCAGCAGGCGTACGTGTTCACCGGCACGCTCCGCGAGAACCTGCTCTACCTGTGCCCGGACGACCGGCCCGGTGACCGGCCCGGTGACTCGCCGGTGACCGGCCCGGGGGAGGACGGACCGGAGGAGAGGATGGCCGCCTCGGTGGCGGCGGTCGGGCTCGGACCGCTGGCCGCCAGGCTGGGCGGACTGGACGCGGTGGTCGACCCGGCCGCCCTCTCCCAGGGGGAGCGGCAGCTGATCGCGCTGGGCCGGGCCCATCTGTCGCCCGCCCCCCTGGTGCTGCTGGACGAGGCCACCTGCCATCTGGACCCGCAGGCGGAGGCGCGCGCCGAGCGGGCGTTCGCGGACCGGCCCGGCACGCTGGTGGTGATCGCCCACCGGATCAGCTCGGCGCACCGGGCCGACCGGGTACTGGTGATGGACGGCGCCCGGGCCACCGCCGGGAGCCACCGCGAACTGCTGGAGCGCTCACCGCTGTACCGCGACCTGGTGGGGCGCTGGCACACCGGCCGCGACGGCGGGCCCACCGCCCGGCCGGGCCGGGAGAGCACCCCGGCCTGAGACCCGCGGCCCCGCACGGGCCCGGCCGGGCGCACGTACGCGTGCCCGCGCACCTGTGCGCCCGGCCGGACGGCGGTCCGGTCGGGCCCTCGTCCGTCGGCGCTACACCCAGCCCGCGCCCTGGGATATCCGTATGGCGTCGACTCTGTTGCGCGCCCCGGTCTTACGGGTGATCGCCGACATGTAGTTGCGTATGGTGCCGTGCGAGAGGTGCAGCCGCCCGGCGATCTCGGAGACCGTCGCCCCCTTCGCGGCCAGCGACAGAACGCTCAGTTCCCGCGCGGTGAGGGGCATGTCGGCGGCGCGGAGCAGATCGTGGGCGAGGGAGTCGTCCACGTATCTCTTTCCCGCGGCGACGTTTCTGATCCCCTCGAGCAACCGCTGCGGGGTGGCGTCCTTGTTGACGAAGCCCAGCGCCTGCGCGTCATAGGCCCGGCGCAGTGCGCCGGGCCTCCCGGGAGTGGCCAGAACCAATAGCCCACATTTTGCCGATGTCATATGCCGGCACAACTCCGCCATGCCGGCCCCGTCCGGGGCCCCGGGCCCGTCCAGATCCACGACGCACACATCCGCCCGCAGGGCCCGGAGCCGGCAGGGATCGTTGGACCAGGGTACGTCGCGTACCTCCAGGTCGGGTGCATCGTTGAGCAACGCTGCCAGGCCGGATCGCAGCAGGCCGAGATGGTGCACCAGCAATACCTGAATCACGTTCAGCTCCTCCAGTGCCCTGATCGGGGGACGTTCCTCGAACACCCGTCAACAGATACCTGCAAATGGCACTGGTTAACGCAGAGTTTCAGCCAGTACCGGTGAGTAATGGAAGTGCCGGGGGCAATCGGGGGGCGCATGAATTATCGGTTCGCGCTACCGACGCACATCGCTGATCGTTTCCGTGGTGATCAAATTGCAAACCGTTTCGATGTCTTCCTGGACCTGCTCGATCGAAATGCGACCGGAGAGCCATCCGATCAGTTCCGAATGCCAGGTGTGCGCGATGACGCGGACCGCCGAGAGCCGTTTCGGCATCGGCGCGTCGCGCGCCCCCACGGCGTCCAGGATGATCTCGGTGGTGAGCCGGGAGACCGCGTCGACCTCGGCGCCGGCCGAGCGGTCGGCGAAGGTGAACGCCCGCAGCATGGCCTCCGCCAGGTTCGGCTCCCGCTGGAGCGCGCGGAAGGCGCGCATCAGCGTCACCGCCACCCGGGCGGCGGGCTCCGGCTCTTTCGGAGGATGCCGGTGCAGCGTCTCGTGCAGCCGCTCCAACTGGTCGTACATGGTGGCGACCAGCAGATGCACCTTGGAGGGGAAGTAGCGGTAGAGCGTGCCCAGCGCGACGTCCGCGGACTCGGCGACCTCGCGCATCTGCACCGCGCCGAAGCCCCCGCGCCGGGCCAGTGCGGTGCTGGCCGCCAGGATGCGGCGGCGGCGCGCCTCCTGGTGCTCGGTGAGCGAGGAGGCGGAGGGGAAGCCGGGATGTGCCGTCAAGTCTCTCCTGCCGTCTGTCCCGTCGGGCCCGGGCGGCCCCGCCGCGGGCCCGGGCCGCGGGGCCCGGGAGACCGCATCCTCGCAGGGCGGATCCGTGGCGTGAATCACCCGGACCGGCTCGGCCCGGAACTTCTACCGGCCGGTAATCTTGCGAGCCGGACCCGCCCCGCCCCTCGGGGGACGGGGCCGGGGCGCGGGCCGGGCGTGCCCGGGGCATCATTGAAACTTGTTCCAGAATATCGCCGGCGGTTACGCTCCGGCGGAAAATCGCCGCGAGGACCTTCGAGAAGGGGGCCGTGAGTGACGGCAGAGGCCACCTGGGGCGCCGCGCCCGGACCCCTGGCGGGCGAGGCCGCCGACGGCGGCCGGCCGCTGCGGATCGCGCTGCTCACCTACAAGGGGAACCCGTTCTGCGGCGGCCAGGGCGTCTACGTGCGCCACCTGTCGCGCGAGCTGGCCCGGCTCGGCCACCGCGTCGAGGTGATCGGCGCCCAGCCCTACCCCGTACTGGACCAGGAGGACGGCCTGCCGGGTCAGGTCACCCTCACCCGCCTGCCCAGCCTCGACCTCTACCGGCAGCCCGACCCCTTCCGCACCCCGGGGCGCGGCGAGTACCGCGACTGGGTCGACGCGCTGGAGGTCGCCACCATGTGGACCGGGGGCTTCCCCGAGCCGCTGACCTTCTCGCTGCGCGCCCGCCGCCACCTGGCCGCCCGGCGCGGCGAGTTCGACGTCGTCCACGACAACCAGACCCTCGGCTACGGCCTGCTTGGCCTGGACCGGATCGGCTTCCCCCTGGTCACCACCGTCCACCACCCCATCACCGTCGACCGTCGCCTGGACCTGGCCGCGGCCGGGGGCTGGAGACGCCGGGCCTCGGTGCGCCGCTGGTACGGCTTCACCCGTATGCAGAAGCGCGTCGCCCGGCGACTGCCCACCGTGCTGACCGTCTCCGGGTCCTCCCGCCGGGAGATCACCGAGGACCTCGAAGTGCGTCCCGAGCGCATCCACGTCGTGCCCATCGGCGCAGACACCCGGCTGTTCTCGCCCGACCCGGCCGTCCCCGAGATCCCCGGCCGCATCG
Organism: Streptomyces verrucosisporus; assembly: GCF_017114865.1. GTDB lineage: Bacteria > Actinomycetota > Actinomycetes > Streptomycetales > Streptomycetaceae > Streptomyces > Streptomyces fenghuangensis. The sequence continues at coordinate 119,393 of NZ_JADEYH010000001.1, forward strand.
TCACCACCTCCAGCGCCGATGTCCCCCTCAAGGGGCTGGTCCACCTCGTCGAGGCCCTGGCCAAAGTCCGCACCGAGCACGGGAACGCGCATCTGGTCGTCGTCGGCAAGCGCCCGGAGAAGGGCCCGGTGGCCGAGGCGATGGAACGCTACGGGCTCGGCGGCGCGGTGGAGTTCGTCAAGGGCATCAGCGACCGGGAGCTGGCCGACCTGGTGCGCGGCGCCCAGATCGCCTGCGTGCCCTCCCTCTACGAGGGCTTCTCCCTGCCGGCGGCCGAGGCCATGGCCACCGGCACCCCCCTGGTCGCCACCACCGGCGGAGCCATCCCCGAGGTCGCCGGCCCCGACGGCGAGACCTGCCTGGCGGTGGAGCCCGCCGACGCCGGCGCGCTCGCCGCGGCGCTGGGCAGACTGCTCGGCGACGCGGAACTCCGGGCGCGCCTGGGCGCGGCCGGACGGGAGAGGGTGATGCGCCGCTTCACCTGGGAACAGGCCGCCCGCGGCACGGTGGAGCACTACCGTGCCGCTGTCGCGGCCCGCAACCCCGCCGCGCCCGTCCTCAGCTAGCCGCCGCCTCCGGCCGTCACCGCCCCGCATAGCACCGCACCACACCGAGGAAGGCAGACACCAGTGCTGACCGTGGACTTCTCCCGATTCCCGCTCGCCCCGGGGGACCGGGTCCTGGACCTGGGGTGCGGCGCCGGGCGCCATGCCTTCGAGTGCTACCGGCGCGGCGCCCGCGTCGTCGCGCTGGACCGGAACGCCGAGGAGGTCCGCGAGGTCGCCAAGTGGTTCGCCGCCATGAAGGAGGCCGGCGAGGCCCCGGCGGGCGCCGAGGCCACCGCGATGGAGGGCGACGCCCTGGCCCTGCCCTTCCCCGACGACAGCTTCGACGCCGTGATCATCTCCGAGGTGATGGAGCACATCCCCGACGACAAGGGCGTCCTGGCCGAGATGGTCCGGGTGCTGCGCCCCGGCGGCCGGATCGCGGTGACCGTGCCGCGCTACGGGCCGGAGAAGGTCTGCTGGACGCTCTCCGACGCCTACCACGAGGTCGAGGGCGGCCACATCCGCATCTACCGCGCCCACGAACTGCTGGCGAAGATGCGGGGCGCGGGCCTGAGGCCGTACGGCACCCACCACGCGCACGCCCTGCACTCCCCGTACTGGTGGCTCAAGTGCGCCTTCGGGGTGAACCGGGACGGCGACGACGCCGCGCTGCCGGTACGCGCGTACCACAAGCTGCTGGTCTGGGACATCATGAAGAAGCCGCTGGCCACCCGCCTCGCCGAGGACCTGCTCAACCCGGTGATGGGCAAGAGTTTCGTGGCCTACGCCACCAAGCCGCACCTGCCCGCCGGCGCCGCCTGCGGCCGGGAGACGGCGTGACGAGCCCGGGCCGCACCGAACGGCTGGTCCTGCCCGGCGTCCTGACCGCCGAGCAGGCCGAGCGGACCGTCGCGGGCATCGCCGCCCTCCAGCGGGAGGACGGCGCGATCCCGTGGTTCCGGGGCCACCACCTCGACCCATGGGACCACGTCGAGGCCGCCATGGCACTGGACGCGGCGGGCGAGCACGCGCGGGCCGAGGCCGCCTACCGCTGGCTGGCCGAGCACCAGAACGCCGACGGCTCCTGGTACGCCGCCTACGCCGACGGGGACGCGGCCCGCCCCACCGACCTGGGTAAGGAGACCAACTTCTGCGCCTACGTGGCCGTCGGGGTGTGGCACCACTACCTGGCCACCGGCGACGACACCTTCGCGGACCGCATGTGGCCGGTGGTCCACGCGGCCGTGGAGTTCGTCCTGGAACTCCAGCGGCCCGGCGGGCAGATCGGCTGGAAGCGCGAGGCCGACGGCACCCCCGTCACCGACGCCCTGCTGACCGGCAGCTCCTCGATCCACCAGGCGCTGCGCTGCGCGCTGGCCCTGGCCGAGCACCGCGAGGAGCCGCAGCCGGACTGGGAACTGGCCCTGGGCTGGCTGGGCCACGCGGTGCGCCACCACCCCGAGCGCTTCCTGGACAAGGGCCGCTACTCGATGGACTGGTACTACCCCGTCCTGGGCGGCGCGGTGACCGGAGCCGCGGCCAAGGAGCGCATCGAGTCCGGCTGGGACCGCTTCGTCGTCCCCGGTCTGGGCGTGCGCTGCGTGCTGCCCAATCCCTGGGTGACCGGCGGCGAGAGTGCCGAACTCGCCCTGGCCCTGTGGGTGATGGGGGAGTCCGACCGGGCGCTGGAGATCCTGCGCTGGATGCAGCACCTGCGCGCCGAGGACGGCCTGTACTGGACCGGCTACGTCTTCGAGGACGAGGCCTTCTGGCCGGAGGAGCTGACATCCTGGACCGCCGGCTCGCTGCTGCTGGCCGTGGCCGCGCTCGGCGGCGACGAGGCCACGGTGGCGGTCTTCGGCGGCGAGAGGCTGCCGGCCGGGCTGGAGCCGGACTGCTGCTGAGCCGGAAGCCGGCCTCGGAAGGCGGGCCGGTCCCGCTCGGGACCGCGCCGCCTTCCACCGCACGCATGCGGCAGGCCCCGCCCGGCGCCGGGCGGGGCCTGCCGCATGCGTGCTCGCGTGTCCGGGCGTGGGTCAGCCGCGCTGGATGCCGGAGGTGTCCCGCAGGACGCCCCGGCGGCCGTCCTGCGTCTGCGCCACCAGCGCCTGGCCGCGCTGCTCGACCGCCAGGTACCAGGTGCCCGGGGCCAGTTCGGCGACCGGAGTGGGGGAGCCGTCCTCGCCGTACAGCGGCCGGGCGACCGGCACGGCGAACCAGAACGGCTGGAAGTTCGGGTCGGCCGGAGCGCCGCCGCCCGCCGGGGCCGCCTGCTGCTGCGCCGGCTGGCCCCCGCCGTAACCGCCCTGGGGCTGGCCCTGCATCGGCTGCCCCTGCGCCGGCTGGCCGGGCTGCGGGCCGCCCGGGTAGCCGTAACCGCCCTGGGGCTGGCCCTGCATCGGCTGCCCCTGCATCGGCTGGCCGAGCTGGGCGCCGGGGTAGCCGTAGCCGCCGGCCTGCGGGCCCGGACCGTAGGGGTTCGGGGCCTGCGGGGAGGGGGCCGGCAGCAGCGGGGCCTTCAGCGCGCCCACGGTGTTGCCCAGGACGGCGAAGGCCGCCAGGAGCAGACCGCCGATGAGGGTCAGCCAGGCCCCCGCACCCAGGTCGATGTTGCGGTTGAGGTCCAGGCCCTCCGGGTCCGGCGCGATGGTGGCGAACATCGACCACAGTGCCGCCCAGCCGACGAAGACCGCCAGCGCGGTGCCCCACTGGTCGAGTCCGAGCCCCGCCACCTTGCGTTCCCCGGGCATGACCCGCCCGAGGACGAGCAGGGCGGCCGCGATCAGCGCGGCGAGCGTCACGGTCGGCAGCAGCGGGAAGAGCGCGGGATCCCAGCTGCTGACCGTGCAGTTCTCTGTGCAGTCGTCGGCCTTGAAGAAGGCGAGGAACGAGGCGATGAACAGCAGTACCGCTGCTCCGACAACCGCGCCATCGCTTCGGGTGAGCGAGCGGATGTTCACGTAATATCCTTAATCGGTTTCGTCATGGTCTGGTCAGACGGGGGCGGGCCCTATCGTACGGAAGGACGCTCCGCGGAGTCCGGCGGGTTCTCCCGCCCGGCTCCGGCCCGTCCCACCGGCCTGCTCACCGGTTCACGCGCCGCTTCACGCACCGTCCCCGGCACCGCTTCGCGCCCCGTCGCGCTCGCCGAGCAGGAAGGCCTCGACGCCCTCGGCGATGCCGCGGGCCGCACGCTGCCGCCACTCCGGGTCGGACAGCCGCCGGGCCTCCCGCGGATCGCGCATGTTGCCGCACTCCAGGAAGACCTTGGGCACCTGGGAGAGGTTCAGTCCGCCCAGGTCGTCGCGGACGGTCAGGCCGGTCTCGGCCACCGGACCCCCCAGGTAGCCGGCGGGCCCGGAGCCGGTGGCCTCGGCGAAGGCGCCGACGAGGTGCTCGCCCAGCCGGCGCGAGGGGCCGGTGATCCGCCGGGTGTCGGCGGAGCCCTCGGTCATCCGCGCGGGGAGGATGACGTGGAAACCCCGGTTGCCCTCGCCCGATCCGTCGGCGTGCACCGAGACCACCGCGTCGGCCCCCGCCTCGTTCCCGATCCGGGCACGCTCGTCCACGCACGGCCCGTACGGGCGGTCGCCGTCGTGGGTGAACTCCACCTTCGCGCCCAGCCCTTCGAGGATGGTGCGGGCGCGGCGGGCGACGTCGAGGGTGAAGGACGCCTCCGCGTAGCCGGATTCGGTGGCCGTACCGGTGGTGTCGCACTCCTTGCGGTGCGTGCCGGCGTCCACCCGGCGCGCGATCTCGCGGGTGTGCTCGCGGTTGTCCGGGTTGTGCCCGGGGTCGAGCACCACCACGGCGCCGTCCAGGGGTCTTGCGGCCCCGTCCGGTTCCCCGGTCTCCTCCGGCTCCCGGGAGGGGGCGGAGGAGGGCGTCCCGGACACCCCGGGCGCCCCGTCGGCGTCCGTGTCCAGCGCCGACCGCCATACCAGCAGACCCGCCAGGACGACGGACAGCACGATCACGAGGATCACGGCGGGAGTGGACAGCCGTCGGCCGAGGGACATGATCGGATCGTAGCGCCGAGTCCTACAGGCCCGGACCGGTACGCCGCAGAACGCGCAGCGAGCGGAGGGCGCGCTCCTCGGCGAAGGCGCCGGAGGCCAGCGCGCGGCGGTGGATGCGGTGGGGCGCCTGGCCGCCGTCGGCCGGGTCCGGGAAGACGTCGTGGATGACCAGCAGCCCGCCCTCGGCCAGGTGCGGGACCCAGCCCTCGTAGTCGGCACTCGCGTGCTCGTCGGTGTGCCCGCCGTCGACGAAGACCAGGCCGAGCCGCCCGCCCCACACCGACGCCGCCCGCGGCGAGTGCCCGACGAGTGCGACGACGTACTCCTCCAGCCCGGCGGCGTGCAGGGTGCGGCGGAAGAAGGGCAGGGTGTCCATCAGCCCCACCTCGGGATCCACCAGGGAGGGGTCGTGGTACTCCCAGCCCGGCTGCTGCTCCTCGCTGCCCCGGTGGTGGTCCAGGGTCAGGACGGTCACGTCGCCGTCCGCGCGGCGGGCGGCGTCGGCCAGCAGGATGGTGGAGCGGCCGCAGTACGTGCCGATCTCCAGCAGCGGCAGCCCCAGCCGCGCCGCGTCGCGGGCGGCGGCGTACAGCGCCATTCCCTCGTCGGCGGGCATGAAGCCCTTGGCCGCCTCGAAGGCGGCGACGACCTCGGGCGCGGGTCGCGCTGCGACATCCATGGGCTCGGCCTCCCTGACCTGTGGTGCGGCCGACCATGCTGCCCCACGCGCCCTCCGGCCGGTGAGGCGGGTGGGCGCGGTGTACGGGAGCGCGCCCCCGCGTCCGGCTCCGCGCGCCCCCGCGTCCGGCGGACGGAGCGGGGCCCCGGGCGCCGCGCGGGACCGCGGCGCCCGGGGCCCGAAGGGACGTGCCGGGGCGGGCTCAGTCCTCCAGAGGCTCCTGCCCGGCGGGGCGGCGGTGGCGTCCCCGCACGGGCACCGAGGCCTCCTCGCCGACGGCGGCCGGGCCGCGGTGCCGGCCGTGCTGCTCGCCGGTCCCGGCGCTCGTCTCGCTGCTCGTCTCGGTCTGGGTCTGGGACATCGCGGGAATACTCCGTGGATTCGAGGCTTCTTCCTCCGTACCCGACCAGATCGTAGTAGTCCTACGATCTTCGTTCCGCATCTTTCCGGGCCAGTGGCGCCTGCTGGAGGGGCACCGGCGTGAAGGCCGCCGCCCGCACCGCGAGCGGACCGCCGCCCTCCGCCGAACCGCCCTCCGCCGGGCCGCCCGCCGAACCGCTCCCCACCGGGCCGCCGTCCTGTGCCGGGCCCCCTTCCGAGGCGGGCTCCGCGCGACGCCGGGCCGGTGGCGGCCCGGGCTCCGAAGACGGCGTGATCCGGGCCAGACCGCACTGCGTCCGGCCCGCCCGGCCGCCGGCGCACGGCAGCCGCAGTTCGCCCTCCGCCGTCCACAGACCCGTCCCCCGCACCCACCCCACCGGGGCGGGCAGATGCCGCAGCCGCCGCTGGGAGGGGCGCCACACGGCCACCCACGTCCCGTTCGGGCCGTCCGCGCGCAGCGCCACCGCGCAGCCCTCGGGGGTGAGGGCCTGGCCGGGCTGGACGGCGAACGGGGTCAGCGCGACGCCCGGCGGGCGCAGGGCGTCGGGGAAGCGCACGGGCCGGTGGCTGCCGAGCACGCCCCAGCCCAGCCGCGCCTCGCCCGGCGCGTCGGAGCGCAGGAGCAGCAGACCGCTGTCCGGGTCGGCCAGCAGCAGCCGGTCGTCGCTGTCGTCGGTGAGCTCCAGCAGCGGGAAGACCTCACCGCCACGCCCCAGATCGACGGCGACGGTCTTGGTGCGGCCGGCGGCGTCGGTGCGGTCCAGGGCCAGCAGGCGCCCCTCGCGATCCAGCCAGGCGCCGCCCGAGCAGCGGCCGGACACCTCGGCGACCGGCTCCGGGCCGCGGGGGCCGCCGTGCACCAGCCACACCGTCGCCCCGTGCTCGCCGGGCGCGAGCGCGTGGACCGGTGAGCCGTACGAGCCGTACGGTGCGTACGGGACGGGCGGCAGCAGCCGCAGCCCCTCGCAGTCCACCGAACCCAGCGGAAGCTCGCCGGTGCCCGGGCCGGCGGGGTAGAGCAGCGCGAGGTGGCCCCGGCCGCCGGCCGCACGGCAGATCAGCACCCGCCCGTCGGGCAGCGGCAGCACCTGGGCGTCCGGCTCCTCCGGGCGGGGCCCCGGCAGCGGGACCGCGTACGGCTCCGGGCCGTCCAGCGTCCAGCGCTCCGGGATCCGGCCGCGCCCGTCCCCGGCCGGCGCGAGCCGGGCCGCGTAGGAGCCGTCCGCGGTGATCGTGAGGCCGGGACGCGCCGCGCTCGCGCCCTCACTCCGGGCGGCCTCGACGGTACTGATGGTCATCGGTCCGTCACCTCCGGTCAGGACGGTAGTTTTCGCGCCCTCCGCCGGACGGCCCGAGCCGGGTGCCTTCACACGTACGGGGGACGGCGGCCCGTTTCGCGGGGAGAGGAGGCGCCCGGTGTGCTCCGCCCGGCCCCGCACACCGGGGCGCACGGCAGGTAACCTCTCACCCGTGCCTGCACTCTCCGATGTCATCGCCGCACTCGACGAACTGTGGCCCCCCGAGCGGGCCGAGCAGTGGGACGCCGTCGGAACGGTCTGCGGAGACCCCGGCGCCGAGGTCGGCCGGGTGCTGATCGCCGTCGACCCGGTGCAGGAGACCGCCGACGAGGCGGTGGAGCTCGGCGCCGACCTGCTGCTGACCCACCACCCCCTCTATCTGCGCGGCACCACCACGGTCTTCGCCGGCGCCTTCAAGGGCCGGGTCGTGCACGACCTGATCCGGGCCGGCGCCGCCCTCCACGTGGCGCACACCAATGCCGACCGCGCCGACCCCGGGGTCTCCGACGCCCTCGCCCGGGCCCTCGGCCTGCGGATCACCGGCCCGCTGGTGCCCGACCCCACCGACCCGGCCGGACGGCGGGGCCTGGGCCGGATCTGCGAACTGGACGCCCCCGAGCCGCTGGCCCGCTTCGCCGAGCGGGTGGCCGCGCGGCTGCCCGCCACCGCGCAGGGCGTGCGGGCCGCCGGCGACCCGGACCGGCCGGTTCGCACCGTCGCGGTCTGCGGCGGCTCCGGCGACAGCCTCTTCGACCAGGTGCGGGCCGCCGGCGTCGACGCCTACGTCACCGCCGACCTGCGCCACCACCCGGCCTCGGAGGCCGTGCAGCACGGCGGCCCCCGCACGGGGCCGGCGCTGGTGGACGCCGCGCACTGGGCCACCGAGTGGCCCTGGTGCGAGCAGGCCGCCGCCCAGCTCGAAGCGGTGTCCCGGCGGCACGGCTGGGGGCTGCGCGTCCACGTCTCCCGCACGGTCACCGACCCCTGGACCGTCCACGCGGCGTCCGCCCCCGCCCAGGGCGCCGCCCCCGCAACCACCATCACAGGAGCCCCCAACTGAACGCCGAGCCCGCCGACCAGATCCGCCTCCTCGACGTCCAGGCCCTCGACGTCCGGCTCAGCCAGCTCGCCCACCGGCGGAAGAACCTGCCGGAGCACGCCGAGATCGAGGGACTGACCGCCGACCTCGCCCAGGTGCGCGACCTGCTGGTCGCCGCCCGCACCGAGGAGAGCGACACCGCCCGCGAGCAGACCAAGGCCGAGCAGGACGTCGACCAGGTGCGCAAGCGCGCCGCCCGCGACCAGCAGCGCCTGGACTCCGGCGCGGTCACCTCGCCCAAGGACCTGGAGAACCTCCAGCGCGAGATCGCCTCCCTCTCGCGGCGCCAGAGCGACCTGGAGGACGTCGTGCTGGAGATCATGGAGCGCCGCGAGTCAGCCCAGGAGCGTGCGGCCGAGCTGGCGCAGCGGGCCGACTCCGTCCAGGCCCGGATCGACGACGCGGCGGCGCGGCGCGACGCGGCGCTGACGGAGATCGACGCCGAGACCGCCGCCGTCACCAAGGAACGCCAGGTCGTGGCCGCCTCCGTCCCGGCCGACCTGATCAAGCTCTACGACAAGCTGCGCGAGCAGCAGGGCGGCGTCGGCGCGGCCCGCCTCTACCAGCGGCGCTGCGAGGGCTGCCGCCTGGAGCTGAACATCACCGAGCTGAACGAGATCCGCCAGGCCCCGGCCGACGCGGTGGTGCGCTGCGAGAACTGCCGCCGGATCCTGGTGCGCACCCCCGAGTCGGGACTGTGATGCCGGAGCCCCAGCAGGCCCCGGGCTCCCCGGACTCCCGCAGGACCTTCGTCGTCGAGGCCGACGGCGGCTCCCGCGGCAACCCCGGCCCGGCAGGCTACGGCGCGGTCGTCCGCGACGCCGGGACGGGGCGGACGCTGTCGGAGGCGGCCGAGTACATCGGCACCGCCACCAACAACGTCGCCGAGTACCGGGGCCTGATCGCCGGGCTGCGCGCGGCCCACGCGCTCGACCCGCGGGCCCTGGTGAGGGTGCGGATGGACTCCAAGCTGGTCGTCGAGCAGATGTCGGGCCGCTGGAAGATCAAGCACCCCGCCATGCGCCCGCTGGCGCTGGAGGCCGCCTCCGTCTTCCCGCCGGAGTCGGTCACCTACCAGTGGATCCCGCGCGAGGAGAACAAGCACGCCGACCGGCTGGCGAACGAGGCCATGGACGCCGGACGCCGCGGCCGGGAGTGGCGCCCGGCCGACTCCACCGCCGAACTCGACGCCGGCGCCCACGCCGACACCCTCCCCGGCCTCCCCGGCACCTCAGTGGCCTCCGGGGCCCCGGCGGCCACTCCCGAGAGCTCGGCCGGGGCGCGGGCGGCGGCGCGGGCCGCCGTACGCCAGGCCGTACGGGAGACCCACCGCACGGCCGCCGCCGACGGGCGGGGCGCCGGGACGGACGCCCCGACGGCCCTGACCGCGGCCGACGAACTGCCCGTGGAACCCGCGGGACCCGCGGACCGGGCCGTGCCCGCCGGACGGGGGGAGCCGAGCACCCCGCAGACGGGCTGGGGCGCCGACATGGGCACCCCCACCACCCTCGTCCTGCTGCGCCACGGCGAGACCCCGCTCACCCCCCTCAAGCGGTTCTCCGGCAGCGGCGGCACCGACCCGGAGCTGTCGGCGACCGGGCTGCGCCAGGCCGAGGCGGCCGCCTCGGCCCTCGCGGCGCGCGGCACCGTCCAGCAGGTGATCAGCTCGCCGCTGGTGCGCTGCCGCCGGACCGCGCGGGCGGTCGCCGACCGGCTGGGGCTGGGGGTCGAGGTCGAACACGACCTGCGCGAGGCCGACTTCGGCGCCTGGGAGGGGCTGACCTTCGCCGAGGTCCGCGAACGGTACCCCGACGACCTGGACGCCTGGCTGGCCTCGCCCGAGGCCGCGCCCACCGGCGGCGAGTCCTTCGCCCGCGTCATCCGCCGCGTCGAGGCCGCCCGCGACCGGATCCTGGCCCGCCACGCCGGCCGCACGGTGCTGCTGGTCACCCATGTCACACCGGTCAAGGTGCTGGCGTGCACGGCCCTGGGCGCACCGCCCGAGGCGCTGTTCCGCATGGAGCTGTCGGCGGCCTCGCTGTCGGCGGTGGCGTACTACGCGGACGGCAACGCCTCGCTGCGGCTGCTCAACGACACCGGCCACCTGCGCTGACGTCCCCGCTGCCCCTGCTGCCCTCGCCGCCGCCCGTACCGCCCGCGCCGCCGCCCGTACCCGCGCTCGCGCCCAGCTGGGCCGCCTCGCGGGCCAGGCGCTCGATCCGGCCCCAGTCCCGCGCCCGCACCGCCTCCGGCGGCAGCATCCAACTGCCGCCCACACAGGAGACGTTGGGCAGCGCCAGATAGTCCGCCGCCGAATCCGGCCCGATGCCGCCCGTCGGGCAGAACCGGGCCCGGGGCAGCGGCGAGGCCAGCGCCCTCAGATACGCCGGCCCGCCCGCGGCCCGGGCCGGGAAGAACTTCATCTCCTCCACCCCGCGCTCCAGCAGCGCCATGACCTCCGAGGCGGTGCAGACCCCCGGCAGCAGCGGCACGCCCGCCTCCCGCGCCGCCGCCAGCAGCCGGTCCGTCCAGCCGGGGCTGACCAGGAATCGGGCGCCGGCGTCCCGCGCCGCCACCGCCTGCTGCGGGGTGAGCACCGTGCCCGCGCCGACCACGGCCCGCGGCACCTCCGCCGCGACCCGGCGCACCGCCTCCAGGGCGTCTGCCGTCCGCAGCGTGATCTCGACCGCCCGCAGCCCGCCCGCCACCAGAGCCCGCGCCAGGGGGACGGCCTCGGCCGGGTCGGCCCCGCCGTCGAGGACGACGACCGGCAGTACGGGGCCCAGGGCGAGTACGGAGGGCAGGGGCGCGTCCGCGATGGCTGTCATGGCGGCCATCCTGCCCACCCCGCCCACACACCGCAACGCTCGTTGCGCACCACGCAACGAGCCGGATCTCCGGGCCCCGTCAGAGCTCGGTGACCACCACGTCCAGCCGCCACGGCGTCCCGCCCTTCGCCGGAGGCTCCACCTCCACCGTGTACCCCAGGCCGCGCAGCGCCTCGGCCAGCTCCGCCGGGCCGCCCGGCTCCAGGCCCTCGTGCAGCAGCGCGCGCACCATCCGCCCCTTGGTGGCCTTGTTGAAGTGGCTGACCACCGACCGCTTCTCCACACCGCCGACGATCCTCGACTGAAGCACCCGCACCGTCGCCGTCCGCCCGGCGAGAGCCCCCTTCGGCTTCCACATCGCCCCGTACGCCGCCGACCGCAGATCCAGCACCAGCCCCTCGCCCGCCGCCTCGGGCAGCACCGACTCCAGCGGCTCCCGCCAGTACCGGCCCAGCGGGCCCAGCGCCGGCAGCCGCACCCCGCCCGAGCAGCGGTAGGGCGGAATCGGGTCGCCGATCCGCACCGCGCCCCACAGCCCGGAGAACACCAGCAGCCACTGCCCGGCCCGCTCCCGCGCCGCCGCGTCCAGCGTGGCCAGGTCCAGCGCGTCGTAGAGCACACCGGTGTAGACCTCGCCGGCGGGACGCGTCGGGGCCGCGCGCAGTCCTGCGTTCCTCGCCACCTCGCCGCGCAGCCCCTCGCTCAGCCCCAGCACCTCGCGCGCCTTGTCCTCGTCGGCCGAGCACAGCTCCACCAGCTCCGCCAGCACCGCCTCCCGCGCGGCCGTCAGCCCCGGCAGCGACAGCGCCCCCGGATCGAGCGCGGGACCGGACGCCCCGGCGGCCTTCCCCTCGGACGGCGGCAGCAGTACGAGCACGGTGGTTCTCCTCACAGGCGGTACACGCACCGGGTCGCGTTCCTCCGCGCCGACGCCACAGCAGCGTATGCGCTCCTCCCACCCGGTCGCCCCGTCGCCCCGCCGCCCGGCAGGGGCATCGGATCCGGCCGGTGCGGTACCCGGTGCGGCGTGAACCCTCTTCAGCGCAACCGGAAGGCCCGCGCGGCGTCCTCCCGCTCACCGCTGTGGGTGTGGCCGACCACCGGGGGCGCCGTCGCCCTGGCCGCCGCGATCCTCCTGGAACAGTTCCGGCCCCGGCGCGGAACCGGTCCGGCCAACCTCTGGCCGGGCGGTCACGAGTCGGCCTCCTCGATGCTCCAGGTGGTGGCCACCTCCTCGGTCACGGTGGCGACCCTGTCCCTCAGCGTCACCGTGGTCACGCTGCAACTGGCCTCCCAGCAGTTCTCCCCGAGGCTGCTGCGGCGCTACGCCCACGACCCGGTACTCAAGGCCGTCCTGACGGTGCTGCTCACGACCCTGGTGTTCGCGCTGGCCACCCTGGCCTTCATGAGGTCGGGGGAGGCGCTGCCGGTGGTGTCCCTGGTCCTCGCCTCCGTGCTCGGCGTGGCCTCGCTGGCGGCCGTGCTCGGCTTCCTCAACCACATCATCCGCAGACTGCGGGTGGACTCCATGATGCTCGACACCCACCGGGAGACCAGCGACGCGATCCGCGGACGCCATCCCGCCCGCGACGCCCCCTCCCCGCACGCGCCGGATCCGGACCCGGCGCGCGGCGCGGTGGTACGCGCCCGCCGCAGCGGCTTCCTGCGGCTGACCGACGCACGGGCCCTGGTGGCGGGCGCGCGCCGCACCGACACCTTCGTCCGGATCGGCGTCCGGCCCGGCGACCTGATCGTGGCCGGGAACCCGGTCGCGGTGGTGTGGGCGCGCGACCCCGCCGGCGCGGTCCCCGACCCGGGGGCCGACGGCACCGCCGAGGAGATCGAGGCGGCCCTGAGGACCGGCTTCGAGCGGACCCCCGACCAGGACGTCGCCTTCGGCTTCCGGCAGCTGGAGGACATCGCGGTCAAGGCGATGTCCCCGGGGATCAACGACCCCGTCACCGCGTGCACCGCCGTCGGCCATATGGCCGACCTGCTGGTGCGGCTGGCCGGCCGCCGGCTGGGGGACGTCCCGCACGAGGACGAGGACGGCACCGTGCGGGTGGTCGTGCCGGACCGGGACCTGCGCTACTACCTCGACCTGGCCTGCGGGCAGCTCAGGCGCTACTCCTCGGGCGAACCCTCCGTGCTCGCCGCCCTGCTGCGCATGCTCCGCGACCTGGCCGCGGCGGTACACGAGGCGGGCGGGAAAGGCGGCGGGGCGGACGCGGCCGAGGTCCGGCGGGCGGCGGAGCTGATCATGGACACGATGGACTCCTCCGTCGGCCCGGCGGACGCCGCGCAGGTGCACGACCTGAACGGACGCGTCCTGGCGGCGCTGGAAGGACGTCTCCTCGACGCCTACGCCGACCGCAGCGGCGAGACGCGGTCGGTGTGACGCGGTCGGTGCGACCCCGGTGCGGCGTACCCGGCGCGACGGCCGGCCGGGCCCGGGCGCCTACCGAAACCCCGTCCCCGCCCCCGCCCGCAGCGCGGCCACCGCCGCTCGCGGATCCTCGGCGTACAGCCGCAGCACCCGCGCCCGCGCGGCCGGCTCGCCGATCCTCATGGCGCGAGTGAACCCCTTGACGTCGCGGCATGGTCAAGGCGCGGTCCGCGCCGCGTACGGCGGCGGGATAGCATGGGCGGTACGGCAGACGAGTCGTGCGGGCGGTCGCGGCGGGATCCCTTCCGGGGTGAACGTCGAGGAACGTCCGGGCTCCACAGGGCAGGGTGGTGGGTAACGCCCACCCGGGGTGACCCGCGGGAAAGTGCCACAGAAAACAGACCGCCGGGGGCCTCACCGCCCCCGGTAAGGGTGAAACGGTGGTGTAAGAGACCACCAGCGCCCAGGGTGACCTGGGCGGCTCGGTAAACCCCACCCGGAGCAAGGCCAAGAGGGGCCGTCGTGAGACGGCCCTGCGCGGATGTCCGAGGGCGGCCCGCCCGAGTCCGCGGGTAGACCGCACGAGGCCGGTGGCGACACCGGTCCCAGATGGATGGCCGCCTCCCGGTGGGCCGCGAGGCCCACCGGAGACAGAACCCGGCGTACAGCACGGCTCGTCTGCCGCCGACCGCTCCTACCCGCCCCTCCCACAGCCGCTGCCGGACGCCGGTGTCGTTTCCGGCCCCTGGCCTGCGCCGGCAGGCCGTGCCCGAGCCGAAGCACGGGTGCCGCGTCGGGCGGCGTTCGCGCTGTCGGGTGGTCTGGGACGATGGGCCGCATGGACGAGGAAGCCATCCCGATTCTTCACGTCGAGGACGCCGCCGCGGCGGTGGCGTGGTACGGCCGGCTGGGCTTCACCCGGCAGTGGGAGCATCGCTTCGAACCGGGGCTCCCCGCGTTCGTCGAGGTGGCCCGCGGCCGGATGAGGCTGTTCCTGTCGGAGCACAGAGGCGACGCCCGCCCCGACACGTTGGTGTACCTCCGCGTCCATGACGTCGACGCCGTCGCGGACGAGTTCGGTGTCCAGGCGGAGGACGCCCCGTGGGCCCGCGAGGTCGAGCTGCGTGATCCTGACGGCAACCGGCTGCGGGTGGGCACACCTACGGAGTGAACACTGCCGGCCGGCATGCGGCGGTGAAACCGCGCGGGCGGCGGTACGGATGCGTGTCCGTGAGCACACCGAGAGCCCCGCGAGCCGGTCCCGCGCCTACGGCACGGCAGCTTCGCCCCACCGCCGACCGCCGCGCGGGGCTACCCGACGCGGTCGAGGAACTTCAGCACGCGCTCCGTGAACAGTGCGGCCGCCTCGCGGTCGTAGGAGGGCAGACTGCCGTCCGCGAACAGGTGCCGGTCGCCGGGGTAGAGGAAGACCTCGGCGTCACCGACCGTGCGGGCCAGGGCGCGGGCCGCCTCCAGATCGCCCTCCCCGGCGAAGAACTCGTCGGCCTCCATGCCGTGCACCTGGACCGGAAGACCCTTGGGCCACTCGCCGCCGAACTCGGAGACCGGGACGCAGGCGTGGAACAGCAGCGCACCCTTCGCCCCGGGGCGCGTCTGGGCCAGCATCTGCGCGGGCAGGACACCGAGGGAGAACCCCGCGTGGACCACCTCGCCGGGCAGGTGCTCGGCGGCGGCCCGGCCGCGCTCGGTGATCGTGCCGAACCCTGCCTCCCGCGCGTACGCCGCGCCCTCCGCCATATCGTCGAAGACCCGCCCCTCGTACAGGTCCGGCAGGTGGACGGTGTGACCGGCCCCCTCCAGCTCCCGCGCGAACTCCCGCACCCCGGACGTCAGTCCGTGCGTGTGGTGGAACAGCACTACCTCGGCCATACGGCTCCCTCCGCTGCGGCGGCTCCGGGAGGGGAGTGGAGAACGAGGTACTTCAGCCCGGCCGAGGAGTCTCGGTTCAGGCCGGGGCGTCCGTGCCGGCACCGGTCGGCAGCACCGCTTCCGGTGACTCGGGCAGGGTCTGGCCGCCGTCGACGGTGATGACCTGTCCAGTGATGAACGACGCCCGTTCGCCGGCGAGGAACTCCACCGCATCGGCGATCTCCTGCGGCCGGGCGAGGCGGCCCAGGGGAACGGTCGCTGCCATCTGGGCGAGGTAGGCCTCACCCAACTCCTCAAGCCCCTCGGTCATCACGTTGCCGGGAGCCACCGCGTTCACGGTGATGCCGTACGGGGCGAGTTCCAGCGCGGCCGTACGCATGAAACCCAGCTGCGCGGCCTTGCTGGCACCGTAGTGGCTCCAGCCCGGAAAGCCCGTGAGCGGGCCCGTGATCGAGGACGTCAGCACGATCCGGCCGCGTCCCGACTCCCGCAGCAGCGGCACGCACGCCGCGACGGCGAGTATCTGGCTCTCCACGTTGGTGGCGAAGACCTCGCGTACGTCGGCGTGGGTCATGTCCGCCAGCGGTCTGTTGGGGAAGACGCCGGCGTTGAGGCACAGTACGTCCAGGCCACCGAGCGATGTCCGGGCGGACTCGGCAAGCCGGTGCGCGAAGTCGCGTTCGGTGACGTCGAGAGCCAGCCCCTCCACGGTCTGTCCGGTGCGGCGCCCGGTTTCCCTGAGGCTCTCCAGCACGTGCTCCGGAACGCTGCGCCCGGTCAGGAGGACGTCCGCCCCGGCGGTCACGAACGTGGAAGTGATCGCGGCACCGATGCCGCGTGTGCCGCCGACGACGGCGACCTTCGCGGGTAAGGGATTGTCCATATGTGCAGCCCCGTCTCCTGTGTGTGAGTGAAGGATGTCCCGCCGTGAGCGGCGCCATGCCCGGTTCCGGAGCACTGGGCGATGTATGGGCCGTGCAGGGCTG
The DNA here is from genome assembly GCF_017114865.1 of Streptomyces verrucosisporus. Lineage (GTDB taxonomy): Bacteria > Actinomycetota > Actinomycetes > Streptomycetales > Streptomycetaceae > Streptomyces > Streptomyces fenghuangensis. The sequence goes on from NZ_JADEYH010000001.1 coordinate 135,507, forward strand.
CGCCGCACGTGGTGATCAGTCGGGCAGCGGCAGTTCGGCGAGCATCACCGCGAAGAGTGGTGAGTCGGCGAAGGGCTGCTGCTCGCCGACCTTCCGGTAGCCCCAGGACTCGTACAACGCCTGCACCTTGGGGCGCCTGACGTCCACGGAGAGGACGGCCAGGTCCTCGTCGTGCTTCGCCAGCAACCCGTGGTGCAGGAGCCGGGAGGCACCGGTCCTGCGCCAGCGCGGGCGCATCATCAACTCCGAGAGAGCGAAGGTGCGGGACGCCTCGGGCGCCGGGTCCAGGAACTCCCGCCACCACTCGCGGCCGGGGGTGGCGGGAGCGCCGTACGCGTAGCCCACCGGCTCCTCGCCGTCATAGCCGATCACGCAGGAGAAGCCGGGATTGCCGCCCCAGTGGTCCACGAACCAGGGGAAGCGCTGAACGAACGGGTCGTCCAGCCGGTCCGTGTAGGCGTCGGCGTGCACGTCCAGAAGGGTCTGCCGGATGCGCGGAAGGTCCTCATGGGTGTAATGGCGCAGGTCCAGGCCGGTGGCGGTCGTCATACCAGGCTCCATTCGTCGCGGTGGCGGTCGGCCCACTCCCGCGCGGTGGCGGAGTCGGAAGCGATGGTGATCAGGTCGCGGTGGAAGCCGCCGAGCAGGGAACGCATCCTTCCCGGGAGAGGGCCGCCGTCCATCAGGTCGAAGACCGTCTCGGCGGTGGCGCACGCCTGCTCGACATCGTGCTGGTGGAGTTGTGCCAGGGCGAGCCATGCCGTGCCCATGGCCCGGTTGCGGCGGAACCGGGCAGGGGTGGCGGCCAGGTCCCGGTGAGAGGCGGCCTCGGCCTTGGCCGGATCACCGAGTCGGCCGTGAATGATCGAGGTGAGTCCGTACAACTCCCCAGGGCCGTAGAAGACGGCCCAACTCGGCCGGGATACTTGCAGATCGGCCTTGGCCAGGGCCTCTTCGGCATATCCGAGAGACCGCAGGGCGGCTTGGCGGTCACCGAGATAGGCGTGACCGGTTGCGGTGCGGGCGTGGGCGAGTGAGGCGAAGAACGGATCACGGCGGGCGGCGGTGGTGGTCTGTGCCGCCTGCGCGGCGCCCACGACCTGCGTGTAGTTCCCGCTCTCACGGGCCAGCATCGCGTACGAGTTCCACACCCTCAGCTCCGCAGTGTGGTTCCTGGACATACGTGACAGGTACAGCGCGCGATCCAGATACTGCTGAGCCTGCTTGCGGTGGCGGGCATCGATCGCGGACCAGGCGGCGGCTGCCGTGTAGTCGGCCGCCACGCCGAACAGGCGTTGCCTCACGCGCTGGGAGGCCGCCCGCTCCTGCAACTTCAGCGCCTGGTCGGCGCCGGACAGAGCCGCCCGTTCCAGGCTCTCGTGCCCGCCCCGAGTGTGGTCCAGAGTGGTCAGGGACTCCAGCCCCTCGCGGAGCCGGATCACGTCGGAGGTGCCGACGGAGGACGGCCGGGCGGCGGCGACCAGGGGGACGGCTGCGGCGGTCGTCCCGGTGGTGGCGGTGAGGAAGTGACGGCGTCGCACGGGCTCCTCCTGCTCCGGTGAGGGCGCGGTGCCGCACCTGCCCGCCGGAGGTGTGAAGCCCAACTCCTCGACGGCGCGACCGAACACCGCTTCTAAAGCCTGCCTCTGCCGAGCATGCGGCCAAACCGTCTTTCCGGCCAGCCAGTTGCGCACCGTCCGGTCGCTGACGGTGCCCTCGTGCCCGTCGGCGCGCAGCCGGAAGTTGACGGCCTCGGCCAACTCCTCCTGGGTGAGGCCCGCTTCGAGCATGTGACTTCTGAGGTTCTGGTTCCTCTGCACTGACCCAAAGTAGCCATTCGGAGGCACTGCGTAGAAGTCGATGAGGGGAAATTTCCGGTTGAGACGGTCCGTAGGGCTCCGGCTTTTCCTTATCCCCCGCAGTGCGCGGCCGTTGACTGGGCGAGACAGGAGCCGCGGGCCCGCCCGGGGGAGCGGGAGACGGCGGCCGGATCCCGGTAGTTCGGAACGAGGCGATGACGACGACGATGACCACGACCGCAGGCGGCCCCGCGTCCACCGGAGCGTCCTCCTGGCCGGCGGTCGGTATACGGGTCCTGGACACCGGGACGGGGCGCGTCGCGGTGGTCCTGCTTCTGCGGGACGCCTCCGGGAAGGTCTACACCGAGGGTGCGGGCCGCCCGGCGCGGGCTCTGCTGCGGTGCGAGGGCAGGCGCGAGCCGCGCTGGTGGGCCGAGGTCGGCGACCTCAGGAGCGTGCGGTGAGGGCGGCCGGGCGGGAGATCGGGCTGGGGCACCGGGACCACCCGCTGCTGGGGCGGACCGTGCTGGACACCGCCACCGGGCGGACCGGGGTCCTGCGGGCGGTCTGCCCCGAGCCGGATGGCACCGCCGTGTGCACGGGATCGGCGTTCCGGCCGGGGAGCGGCCCGCCGGTGGCGTGGCTGGCCCCGGTCGGGGCGGCGTGGAGTGGACCACCGAGCCGGAGGCGATCCGGGAGGTGGCCGGGTGAGCGCCCGCCACCGTGCTCTTCGCGCTCCCCGCGCTCCTCGGTCTCTCCGCCTGCCGGAGCCGGACGGCATCGTGGCCGGAGCCGTCCTCGCCGCCGCGAACGTGCTCGGTCTCGGGGGCGTGGCCGGCTCCGCGGGGATCGTGCCGACCTTTCCCGGCGCGCTGCCCGTCACCGTCCTCGACGACGACGCACCCGTGTCCGGACGGGGGCCGCTTACGGGGGCCAGGGAGACGGAGAGGCGGTGACGGCCGGCTGTGCCCCGCGCCCGTCCCGCCCCCGCTCGGGAACGCGGGGGCGGGACGGCCCGTCAGATGCGGTGCCGGCCGGGCCGGGTGTCAGGCGTCCACCTCGTACCGCCCGGTCTCCAGGAAGTACCGCAGCTCCTCCGGGGTGCCGTCGATGACCTCCTCGGCGGCCTCACGCAGCGCGTCGCTGATGGTCGGGTCCGCCAGGATGCGGGCGACGGCGACGCGGTCGTCCTCGGCTTGAGCGAGGCGGTAGCCGGTCTCCAGGAAGGCGCGGAGGGCTTCGGGGCTGCCGTCGTTGAGGGTTTCGTTGATTTCGCGGATGACGGCTTTGTCGCCGTTCTGTTGTGCCTGGTGGAGGAGGCGGAAGATGGCGACGCGGTCGTCCTCGGCTTGTGCGAGGCGGTAGCCGGTTTCGAGGAAGGCGCGGAGGGCTTCGGGGCTGCCGTCGTTGAGGGTTTCGTTGATTTCGCGGATGACGGCTTTGTCGCCGTTCTGTTGTGCCTGGTGGAGGAGGCGGAAGATGGCGACGCGGTCGTCCTCGGCTTGTGCGAGGCGGTAGCCGGTCTTGAGGAACTCCCGCATGTCCTCCACGGTGCCGTCGAGGGCCTCGTTGGCCTCCCGGACGACCCCTTTGCCGGAGTCCTCGTCGGCCAGGATCCGCAGGATCGCGATGCGCAGCTCCTCCTCCGACATCTCGTCCACCGGCTTGTCGGACGCGGCCGTCGTGGCCGTCGCGGTCGCCGGTGCGGCCGCGGGGTCGGCCGCTAAGGCCGGGCCGGTGAGGAGCAGGGCCGGTGTCAGGGCGGCGGCCGCGACGAGCAGCGTGGCGCGGGTCGGTCTCATGAACGTGTCCTCCGTGGTTCGTGCCGTCGGTGGGAGGATCATCGCCGCCGCGCGCCGCCGGGATCACTACCGGGACCGGGCAGTCTTCGCCGATCTTCGTTGCCGTCCTCGCGCCGGTGCGCCGGGCTTCCCCTTCACTCCTTCGGCTGACGCTCAGCCCTCCGCGCCGTTCCCCCGCGCGCCCGCCGTTACCGTGCGCACGGGGTGGGCGCCGCCGCTACGGTGGAGATCGGAAGGAGATCCGTGATGACCATGGCCATCGATCGGTCCGCACAGACGAACGGCTCCGCGCAGATGAGCGTCGAGGAGTTCGAGCAGCTCGAAGCCGCCGCCCCGCAGGCGGTGAAGCTGGAATTCGTACGTGGAGAGCTGAGGGTCAAGCCGGCGCCGGACGGGGATCACGGAGAGATCATCAGGTGGCTGCTCAAGCGGTGCATGGTGCAGCGGCCCGAGCTGTATCTGTATCCGGAGCAGGGGCTCATCGTGGAGGAGTACGGCAGTGGCCGGGCCCGGCCGGACGGGGTGCTGGCCCCGGAGATGTACTTCGCCGGGCGCGGCGAGTGGTCGGACCCCGCCGGTGTGCTGATGGCCGTGGAGGTCACCTCCACCCGGCCCGGCAGGGACCGTACCGAGAAGCCCGACGGGTACGCGGCAGCCGGCATCCCGGTGTACCTGCTGGTGGACCGCGAACGCCATGAGCTCGTCGTGCACTCCAACCCGGAGAAGGGCCGCTACCGGGACGTGCACACCACGGCCGGTCTCGGCGAGGAGCTGCGGCTGCCCGACCCGGTGGGGATCGTGCTGGAGACCGGCGAACTCAAGGAGCTGATGGCCTGACGGCCCGGGTACGCGTCCGGGCCGCCGCCGTCCGCACCGCCGTCGTACGCGCGCCGGAACGGCGGTCCCCGTCCCGGCGCCGGTAACCGCCGATAATGCCGGTACGCGACGGAAGGAGTACCCCATGAGCTCCGAGGCGTTCAGGGACCACGGGCCGCGCCCCCACGCGCTGGACATCGAGCAGGCGACCCTGACCAACGACCGCTTCCGCACCACCCTGTGGACCGGCACCACCCTCCAGCTGACGTTGATGAGCATCGAGCCGGGCGGCGAGATCGGACTGGAGATGCACATCGACCGCGACCAGTTCTTGCGGGTGGAGGCCGGGCGGGGCCGGGTGCTGATGGGGCCGGAGCGGGACCGGATGCCCTTCGACCGCGAGGTCGTCGACGACTGGGTGGTCCTCGTCCCGGCCGGGACCTGGCACAACGTGGTCAACACCGGCGAGGAGCCGCTGAAGCTGTACTCCCTCTACGCCCCGCCCGAGCACCCGCACGGCGCCGTGCACCGTACGAAGGCCGACTCGGACGCCGCCGAGGAGGCGGAGCGGGCCGAGGAGCCCGGCGAGTACGCCGGAGAGTGACCGAAGAACGCCCTTGGCCGCTGCGGGGGTGCGTGCCATGCTCGCGGCACAGCGGGGCCGGGCGGCCGCCGGGGCGCCCGGACGGGAGGGCGGGAAGGGGCGGCATGGTGGCGGTACGCGGGGTGCTGTTCGACATCGACGACACGCTGTTCGACTACTCCGGATCGGACGAGGCCGGGCTGCTGGCCCACCTCCAGGCCGAGGGCCTGCTGGACCGTTTTCCCGGGCCGGCCGCGGCCGTCCGGCTCTGGCGGGAGGTCACCCGGGCCGAGTACGCCCGCTACACCGCCGGCGAGATCACCTTCGCCGAGCACCGGCGGGCCCGGGTGCGCCGGTTCCTGGCCCGCCTCGGGCAGCCGGACGCGCGGAGCATGCCGGACGGGGAGGCCGGAGCCTGGTTCGCCGGCTACACGGCCCGCCGGGACGCGGCCCGCAGGGCCATGGACGGCGCCCCGGCCGTCCTGGCCGAGTTCGCGCCCCGCTACCGCCTCGGAGCGGTCTCCAACTCCTCACTGCCGCACCAGCGCGAGAAGCTGGAGGCCATCGGCCTGCTGGGGTACTTCGGACAGGCACTGGTCTGCTCGGTGGAGCACGGCGAGGCCAAGCCCGCGCCGGGCATCTTCCTCGCCGGCTGCGCCCTGCTGGGCCTGGAGCCGCGCGAGGTGGCCTACGTCGGCAACGACCACGCGGTCGACGCGGTGGGGGCGCGCGACGCGGGCCTGCACGCGTACTGGCTGGACCGCGGGGACACCGGCTGGGGCGGCAGCCGGGCCGGGGCGCCCGCCGAGGGCGTGCGCGTCATCCGCTCCCTGACCGAGCTGCCCGCCGCCCTCGCGATGCCCGCAGCGCCCGCCGGCTGAGGGGCGGGGGGACGAGGCGGGCGGGCGCACCGCGCTCAGGCTCGCCGCAGCACTTCCGGCGACAGCTCCGCCGGCGTGCGGTGGCCGGACAGGCCCAGCGTCAGGTCCAGGTCGGCCAGCAGGGAGCGCAGCACGTGCCGCACGCCCTCCTCACCGCCGTGCGCCAGGCCGTAGGCGTACGGGCGGCCGAGCAGCACCGCCCGGGCGCCCAGTGCCAGCGCCTTGAGGACGTCCGCGCCGGTGCGCACCCCGGAGTCGAACAGCACCTCGATCCGGTCGCCGACCGCCTCGGCGATCTCCGGCAGCATGTCCAGGGAGGCCACCGCGCCGTCCACCTGCCGGCCGCCGTGGTTGGAGACCACGATGCCGTCCATGCCGGCGTCGGCCGCCCGCCGGGCGTCGTCCGGGTGCTGGACGCCCTTGAGGACGATGGGGCCGTCCCAGTGCTCGCGCAGGAACGGCAGCCGGTCCCAGGACTTGTCGGTGCCGGTGAACATCGGCACCCAGCGCAGTACCGCGGAGATCGGGTCCTCCTCCGGGGACTTGTCCAGCCCGGCGCGGAAGGCCGGGTCGGAGAAGGGGATCGCCGTGCCCACGCCCCGGATGAACGGCAGGTAGGACAGGTCCAGGTCGTGCGGGCGCCAGGCCAGGGTCCAGGTGTCGAGGGTGACCACGAGTGTGGTGAAGCCCGCCGCCTTCGCCCGCCGGAGGATGCTGACGCAGACCTCGTCCTCGTTCGGCCAGTACAGCTGGTACCAGCGCGGCCCGTCGCCGCTCGCCCGCGCGACCTCCTCGACGGTGTGGGAGGAGGCGGTGGACAGGACCATGGGCACGCCCAGGGCGGCGGCGGCCCGGGCGGTGGCGAGTTCGCCGTCGGGGTGGACGATCGACTGCACGCCGATGGGCGCCAGCAGCACGGGGGCGGGCATGCGCGTGCCCAGCACGGTGGTGCCCAGGTCGCGCGCCGTCGCGTCGCGCAGCATGCGCGGGACGATCCGCCGGCGGTCGAACGCCTCCCGGTTGGCGCGGTCCGTCGCGCCGGACCCGGCCGCCCCGGCCACGTACCAGAACGGCCCGTCATCCAGCCGCTCGCGGGCCGAGGCCTCCAGGGCGGTGAGGTCGGTGGTGAACGGCGGGAGCTGCCCGCCCAGGCCGTTCAGGTAGATCTCGCTCTGGTACGCGCCGAAGTTCGCGCCCTGCACGTCCTGCGCGCCCGGTGCGCCCTGCACGTCCTGCGCCGCGCCGGGTGCCCCGGCCCGTCCGCCCGGCTCGCTCATGCTCCGTCCGTCCCTTCCCTCGGTTCCCGCCTCACCCGATGCGGGCCGCCGCTCCCGACACCCGCACGCGCGGGTCGTCCTCGCGCAGCCCGACCTCCAGCAGTCCGGGCCGGCCCATGTCGTGCCCCTGGTGGAGGGTGAGGACCGCCGGCGCGGTGATCAGGCCCAGGGCGCGAAGATACCCCCCGAGCGCCGCCGCGGCCGCCCCCGTGGCGGGATCCTCCACCACGCCTCCGACCGGGAACGGGTCGCGGACGTGGAAGACCGTCCCCGGACCCGTGCCCGTCCCGTCGCCCGAGTCCCCTTCCCGCCACACCAGTTGGAGTGTGGTCAGGTCCAGCCGCAGCATCAGCGCCCGCAGCCGCTCGAAGTCGTAGTCCAGCGCGGCCAGCCGCTCGCGGGTCGCGGCGGCGAGCACCAGGTGCCGGGCTCCGGCGTAGGCGATACGGGCGGGCAGGGAGGGATCCAGCTCGCCGGGCTGCCAGCCGAGCGCGGCCAGAGCCTCGGCCAGGTCGTCCTCGCCGATGCCGGCCACGTACGGCTCGACGCTGGTCAGTGTGGCGCGCAGGCCGCCGCCGCCGGTGGTGACCGTGACGGGCACGGTCCCGGCCGGGGTGGCGAAGACCAGCTCGCCGGGCCCGATCCGCTCGGCGAGCGCGACGGCCGCGGCCACCGTGGCGTGCCCGCAGAAGGGCACCTCGGCGGCCGGGCTGAAGTACCGCACGGTGAAACCGCGCCCCGGCGCCGTGCCCGGGGCCCCGTCCCCGTCCGGCGAGGGGGTGAGGAAGGCGGTCTCCGAGTAGCCGACCTCGGCGGCGATCGCGAGCATCCGCGCCTCGTCCAGGCCGCTCGCGTCGAGGACGACTCCGGCCGGGTTGCCGCCGTCCGGGTCGGATGAGAAGGCGGTGTAGCGCAGTACGTCAGGGGTACCGGACCCCGTCTCCGTGGTGGTCATGTCCGGCCCAACCCCGCGCCGCCCGGCCCTTATTCCGTACCGGCCGCGCGGAGCGGAACGCGTCCCGCCGCACGGTTCGCGTCACCCGCCCGCCATAAAAGCGTCGTGTACGCGCCAACGTGTTGCCGCCGAAACGCAGCCCCGGAACGCTGCAATCATGTGCATGACGCACTCGCCGAGCGCCGACGCAGAACTCAGAGCCGCCGCACGCCACCTGGGCCGCCGCCGCTTCCTGACCGTCACCGGGGCCGCCGCCGCCCTGGCCCTGAGTACCAACCTGCCCTCCACCGCCCACGCCGCCCCCGCCCTGGACCCCGCCCGGATCACGGGCGACCCCTTCACCCTGGGCGTCGCCTCCGGAGACCCGCGCCACGACTCGGTGGTGCTGTGGACCCGACTGGCACCCAGGCCGTACGAGCCGGACGGCGGGCTGCCCGCCGAGCGCGTCACCGTCGGCTGGGAGATCGCCCGCGACGAGCGCTTCCGCCACGTGGTCGCGCGCGGCGCCGCGCTCGCCCACCCCGAGTTCCACCACACCGTGCACGTGGAGGCCCAAGGACTCGCCCCCGGCCGCGACTACCACTACCGCTTCCGCGCCGGCCGCTGGATCAGCCCCGCCGGCCGCACCCGCACCGCCCCCGCGCCCGGCGCGGTGCCCGCCTCCCTGAACTTCGCCCTCGCCTCCTGCCAGGCATACCACCAGGGCTACTACACCGCCTTCGGCCACCTGGCCCGCGAGGAGGACGTCGACGCCGTCCTCCACCTGGGCGACTACCTCTACGAGTACGCCGTCGACTCCGCCGGCGGCGACCGGAAGTACACCGACCGCACGCTGCCGGAGGTGTTCGCCCGGGAGACGGTGACGCTGGAGGACTACCGGCTGCGGTACGCCCTCTACAAGACCGACCCCGACCTCATGGCCGCCCACGCCGCCCACCCGTGGATCGTCACCTGGGACGACCACGAGACGGAGAACAACTACGCGGGCGGCATACCGGAGAACAACGTGCCGCCGGAGGAGTTCCTCATCCGCCGTGCCGCCGCCTACCGCGCGTACTACGAGAACATGCCACTGCGCCGCCCCCAGCGCCCCCAGGGCCCCGACCTGAGGCTCTACCGGCGCCTGCACTACGGGCGCCTGGCGCAGCTCGACGTGCTCGACACCCGCCAGTACCGCGACAACCAGGCGAACGGCGACGGCTGGAAGGTGCCCACGCCCGAGTCGCAGGAGCCCTCGCGCACCATGCTCGGCGCCGGCCAGGAGCGCTGGCTGGCCGACGGCTGGCGCCGCTCGCGGGCGCTGTGGAACGTGGTGCCGCAGCAGGTCGTCCTCTCCCGCCGCCGCAACCGGGTCGAGGGCCCCTGGCCGGTCTCCATGGACGCCTGGGACGGCTACCCCGGAGCCCGCGAGCGCTTCCTGGCGGGCGCGGAGGCGGCCGGCGTGGACAACCTCGTCGTCCTCACCGGCGACGTCCACGTCCACTACGGGCTGGACATCAAGCGCGACTTCGACGACCCGGGCTCGCGCAACGCCGGTGTGGAGATCGTCACATCCTCCATCTCCAGCGGCCGGGACGGCGCGGAGCGGCCCGCCAACTGGCAGACGCTGATGACCGCCAACCCGCACATGCGCTATTACAACGGGCGGCGCGGCTACGTGATGCTCGGCCTGAACCGCGAGCGGCTGCGCGCCGACTACCGCACGGTCTCCGCCGTGACCACCCCGGGCGCGCCGGTCACCACGGCCGCGTCCTTCGTCTCGCCCGCCGGGGAGCCGGGGCTGCTGCCGGCCTGATCCGGGCGGCCCGTGCGGGGCCGCCGGGGCTCTTTTGTCCGGATACTGAACAAAGAGGGTGTGCCGGGGCCGGGAAACCTGGGATGATTGGACGGTTCCGTCGAATCTGGAGAGGTGAATGACCGACCCCGGCCCGTCCCCGGCCGCCGCCGAAACCGAGATACCCCAGCAGCTCCCCGCGCCCCCGGCCCCCGGCGCCCGTGGATCCGGACCGCTGAAGTCCGGCCCCCCGAAGTCCGGGCGGAGAGCGGGCCGGGCCCAGCAGGCCCCGCCCGCCGGCCCCGCCCGCGCCGGGCTGCTGATCACCCTCATCCTCGGCGGCCTCACCGCCCTTCCCGCGCTGTCGATGGACATGTACCTCCCGGCGCTGCCCGACGTCGGCACCGCCTACGGCAGCCCGGCCGCCCAGGTCCAGCTCACCCTCACCGCCTGCCTGCTGGGCCTGGCCGTCGGCCAGCTCGTCATCGGCCCGATGAGCGACCGCTTCGGCCGCCGCCGCCCGCTGCTGGCGGGCATGGCCGGCTACGTCCTGGCCAGCGCCGCCTGCGCGCTGGCGCCGGGCATCCACTCCCTTACCGCCTTCCGTCTGCTGCAGGGCCTGGCGGGGGCGGCGGGCATCGTGATCGCCCGGGCGGTCGTGCGCGACCTGTACGACGGGCTGGCCATGGCCCGCTTCTTCTCCACCCTGATGCTGATCGCCGGCGCCGCCCCCGTCCTGGCGCCCGTCTTCGGCGGGCAGGTGCTGCGGTTCACCGACTGGCGCGGCGTCTTCCTCGTGCTCGCCGCCTTCGGCCTCGTCCTCACCCTTGTCACCGCCTGGCGGCTGCCGGAGACCCTGCCGCCGGCGCGGCGGCACGGCGGCGGAGTGGCCGACGCCCTGCGCACCATGCGCGGCCTCTTCGCCGACCGGGCCTTCACCGGCTACCTGCTGGTGGGCAGCTTCGGCTTCGCGGCCCTGTTCGCGTACGTGGCGGCATCACCGTTCGTCATCCAGGAGATCTACGGCGCCTCGCCGCAGACCTTCAGCCTGCTGTTCATGGTCAACTCCATCGGCCTGGTGGCCTTCGGCCAGCTCAACGGCAAGATCCTGGTCGGCCGCGTCTGCCTGGACCGCGTCATCGCCGTCGGCCTGGGCGTGATCGCGCTCTCGGCCGCCGCCCTGCTGGTGATGACCTCCGGCCTGCTGGGGAAGGCCGGGCTCCTGCCCGTGTCCGTCGGCCTGTTCGTGCTGATGTCCGCCATGGCGCTGGTACTGCCCAACGCCAACTCCCAGGGCCTGATGCGCACCCCGCACGCCGCGGGCTCCGCCTCCGCCCTGCTGGGCACCTCCCAGTTCCTCGTCGGCGCGATCGCCTCCCCGCTGGTGGGCGTCGCGGGCGAGGACACGGCCGTGCCGATGGCGGTGGTGCAGCTGGTGTGCGCGCTCATCTCCATCGCCTGCTTCGCCGCGCTGTGCCGCCCGAAGCGCGGGCGGGGGAGCGTAAGGGCCTGACGAGACGTCACCGGGAGCTTGCCGGACCGCCCGCGGGAGCGGGAGGGTTGAAGCGTGAGAACTCGGGCGGGCTCCACCCGGCGGGCACGGTGCCGGGCAGCTCGACGACACCGGTGACGGTGAACTCAACCGCGCGCCCGGTCTCCGCGTCCCCGGGGCCCCCGGCGGCCCCCGCGCCCCAGGTGATCTCCGCGGTGCCGGTGAGGTGGAGGGTGGCGCCGGTCGCGTAGTCGGGCACCACCAGGCCCGCCCTGGGATTGACCAGCAGGTTCCCCAGGGTCAGGAGCATCGCGTTGCCCGTGTAGTCCGGCCAGCGCAGCCGGGTGGGCGTAAGAACCTGGAGGAAGCCCGGGTTGCCGCCCCGGTGGGAGGCGTCGGCGCGGCCGTGCTCGTCGGCGGTGGCGACGAAGAAGGTGTCGGCGCCGGCGACGAGGCGCCGCTGCCCGTCGTCGAGGCGGTCGCCACGGCGGACCCGGGCCGGCCGTGCGGCGAGCGGCGCCGACGGCGTACCCGGACCGGGCCCCGGAGGGGTGCGCTTCTGGATGTACTTGGGGCAGTTGGCCACCACCTGGTCGAGATCGACGAGCAGCCCGCCGCCCTGCGGGTGCGCCGTGCCGTTCATCCGCATCCGCCGCCGGGTGGCGGTGTCGATGGCGAGCATACCCAGACGGGCCGGGCGCTCCAGGGCCGACGCCAGGGGATCGGCCGGGGCCGGGCGGGCCGCGACGGACAGGCTGCGCTCGTCCGGTGCGCGCAGGAACCCCGCGGGGCCGGTGAGCACGGTGGCCCACACGTCCCCGCGCTCGTCGGCGGCCCCGGCGACCAGCAGGCGCTGCTCGGCGAGGAAAGCGGCCGCCACGGGCGGCACGGTGTCGCGAATCGCGCGCCCGGAGATCTCGGCCTTCCGGCGCAGGCCCGCGCGTTCCTGGGCCTCGCGCTCGCCGCGGTGGTACGGGCCGGTCGCGGTGGTCATGGTGGCTGCTCCTCGGGACGTGCGGCGGTGTCGGTCGCGGGCCGCACGGCCGGGCGGCTGCCGCCCGGCCGTGTGATGGCGGATCAGAAGAAGCCGCAGGTGGGGGCGGAGGCGACGGGGGCCGCGGCGGTGTCGGCACCGGTCAGGGCGTAGATCTCCAGCCGGATGCCGTCGGGGTCGGTGAAGAAGATCCCTCCCGAGGCGGCGCCCTCGCCGTGGGGGACGACGCCCTCGTAGGCGAAGGCGGCGCCCAGACCGCGCAGCACCTCCTCGGCCGCGCGCACCTCCTCGACCGTCTCCACCTGGAAGGACAGGTGGTGCAGGCCGGGCCGGCCGGTGGCGAACCCGCCCTCGCCCTGCTGCCACAGGGTCACCATCAGGCGGCCCTCGCGGCCGAGGAAGGCGAAGGCGCGGCCGGGCTCGCGGCTCTCCGCCTGCACCTCGAAGCCGAAGACCTCGCGGTAGAAGTCCAGCGAACGGTCCAGGTCGGTGACGTTCAGACCGATGTGCCCGGTCTGCAGGGCGGCGGGGGCGGCGGTAGCGGACATGACGGAACACCTCCAGCCGGCGTCCGGGGCCATCCCGGACTAACCGTTGAATGTGACTTTAAGGGTTAGGTCGAATGGGAGGCAACCTCTTATGTGGTGATAGCCGGTTAGGCTGGGATGGTGAACGGCTGACGGAAGGAGCTCGTATGGGTGACGACGCGGGAGACACCGGTCCTCCGTCCAGGGCGCCCGGCCCCGACCCCAGGCCCCTCCTGGGCGAACCGCTCAGCCTGGACCTGCTCAACACCCGGTGGATCGACGGCGGCACCCGGCACGATCTGCTGGAGGACCTCGACGGATTCGGCGTGTGGCTGGCCGGCCACGGCCTGCTGGAGAGGACCGGCGCCACACCGGCCGCCCTGACGGCGACCCTCAGGGCCCGCGAGGCGCTCCAGGCCGTCGTCGCCGACCCCGGCGACGGGTGCGCCCGGGAAGGGCTCAACGCCGTCCTGGCGCGCGGGCGCGTCCTGCGCAGCCTGGGCCCCGAAGGCCCGGCCGAGCGGGCCGAGACCGACGATCCGGCCTGGCTGGCGGCCTGGCTGGCCGCCGACGACTACCTGCGTCTGGTGGGCGCCGCCCCCGACCGCGTCCGGGCGTGCGCCAACGACGGGTGCGTCCTGCACTTCTACGACGTCTCCCGCAACGGCACCCGCCGCTGGTGCTCCATGTCCGGCTGCGGCAACCGCGCCAAGGCCTCACGCCACTACGCGCGCGCCCGTCGCCGCGAGGGCCGTTAGCGGCCGGCCGATCAGGACCGCCGCTGCCTGTTGTGGCGCGCCACCCGCACCCGGTTGCCGCAGGCCGGAGTGCACCACTCCCGGCGCCGGTGGGACTTGACGAAGTACAGGACGCAGCCCGGGGCCGCGCAGGCGCGCACGTCGCGCCGCCCGGGGCCCGTCAGTAGCTCCACACCGGAGACTGCCACCGAGCCCAGCAGGACCATGAGGGGGTCGGGCTCGGCCCAGCGCACCACCGGGCCGTCCGCCGCCCCGCTTTCGCTCCCGTCCCCGATCTCGGGCCAGCTCACGGCCAGCCTCGCGGCCCGGTTCACCACCGCGACCGGCCGTCCGCCGTAGGGCTCCTGTGCGACGCAGGCGCGGCTCAGCTCCCTCAGCGCCTCGCGCAACCGCCGGAAGCCCGCCAGATGGGAAGCCGTCGCCGGGGCGTCCGCCCGCCGGACCGGTTCCCGGGGGAACGCCTCCGCGTGCTCCTCCAGCCACAGGTCCAGTTCGGCCGGGGTGGTCAGCGCGTCCACCGGGCCGCCGCGCAGCCCGCCGTGGACGAACGTGGTGTTCACCAGCTCCAGCGCCAGTGGCTCTCCGCTCAGCGGTGGCCGGGGCTTCGTCCCGCTCTCCGTCTCAACCGCCCCCTCGCCGAACCGGGTTGCCCTCTCGCCGACGATGATGCCATGCTCCTCACCTAATGGATGATGTGCGAGTTGACCCATTAACAAACGGCGGGCGCCCGGAGGTCTTTGTGACGGCAGAACCACCCCTGCGCACCACACCGGCACCGGCCTCGCGGCAGGCCCCGCCGCCGGCGTCGGCCGACACCTCCGGGCGGCTGAGCAGCCGGGCTCCCGCGCGCCCGCCCGTACTCACCGTCGCCGCGGCCACCGCCGGCTCGGTCACCGGGCTCGTCCTGCTGGTGGCCGTCGGCGCCTGGCTGGACCAGGTCTGGCTGATCCCCCCGCTCGCGGCCAGCTCCGCCCTGGTCTTCGGCGCCCCCGCCCTGCCCCTGGCCCAGCCGCGCAGCGTCGTCGGCGGGCAACTGCTTTCCGCGCTCACCGGGTTCGCCGTCCTGGCGGTGGCGGGAAGCTCCGCGTGGGGGGCCGGGATCGCGGGCGGTCTCGCGCTCGGCGTGATGACGCTGGCCCGCACACCCCACTCGCCCGCCGCCGCCACCGCCGTGATCGTCGTGGCCCAGTCGCCCGCCCCGGTGGCCTTCCTCACCCTGCTGGCCGCCGCCTCAGCGCTCCTGGTCGCCGTCGGCACCGCCACCGGCAGACTGCGCGCCGCCGGCCGCTACCCCACCTACTGGTGGTGAGGGACGGCCCCCCGGCGGCCCCGGGGGCGGGGGCGCAGGGCCGTGCGGGCGGCGGGGAACGTCCACGGCAACACCGGCCATGCCCGGAGAGTGACCCCGGCTTGACTGGCGGTCAGCGCCCTGATGCGCTTGGGTGACCAGAAACCATTCGAGTCGGGGGTGTCCGAGTGTCTCGGTCGGATCTGCGGGCGTTGTTCCGGTCCAACGACCATGAGGTGAAGGCGGTCGACTTCTTCGCCGACCGGCGGGATGAGTGGGACACGGTGGCGGAGAGCCTGATACGGCACACCCGGCGGGTACGGGAGCCCGGGTTCGACGTGGAGGACCTGGAGTCCCCGCGCCGTAACGTCCTCGTCTTCTACGGGGTGGGCGGTATCGGCAAATCCACGCTGTCGCGCGGCATCACCGAGCACCTGGCAGACGGCGAGGGAGGCCGGGGCGACTGGCCCGCGCTCGGCCCGGAGGCGGGCCGGGTGGTGCCGGTCCGGGTGGACCTGTCCCGGGACTCGGGCGGGGACTTCGAGTCGCTGATGCTGGCGCTCCGGCTGGCCGCCGCAGAACTCGGACAGCCCATGCCGACGTTCGACATCGCCTTCCAGCGCTACTGGGAGCGCAACCACCCTGGCGAACCGCTGGATGAGTACCTGCGGCGCCGCACCTGGTTCAGCCGCTTCCCCGGCACGCGGACGATGTCGGGGCAGATGCAGTCGGCCCTGGCCGACGTGGCGCAGGCGGTGGCGCTGCCCGGTACGGCGGGCGCGCTGGTCGGCCAAGGGGCGCGCTCACTGGTACGGGCGCTGCGGGAACGCCGGCACCAGGTGAGGTCGCTGGCCGAGTGCCGGCGGCTGGCCGATCTGCTGGAGGCCGACGCGGACCTGGAGGCGCTCAGCTACTACGCCCACCTGCTGGCGTGGGACCTGAGCAGGGTGCCGGAAAAGCACCGGGCGACACTGGTGGTCCTGCTGGACACCTTCGAGGACGTCGGCGACCGCGTCCACCGCGATCTGGAGCGACTGATCCAGCGCATGGTGTGGCTGATGCCCAACACGCTGTTCGTCGTCACCGGCCGCAACCGGCTCCAGTGGGACGATCCGAAACTCGAAGGCCAACTCGACTGGGCGGGAAAACATTTCTGGCCCCAGCTCGCGGGCGGCGCGAGCGAGGAGCCGCGCCAGCACACCGTGGGCTATCTGTCGGCGGAGGACTGCGAGACGTACCTGTGCGAACGGCTCACCGTTGACGGCCGCCCGCTGATGGACGAGCGGACCCGGCATCTGGTGACCGCCAACTCCCACGGTCTGCCGCTGTATTTAGACCTCGCGGTGATGCGCTTCCTCGACCTGTACCGACGGTACGGGCGGGCACCGCAGCCGAGCGAGTTCAACCTCGACTTCCCAGCCCTGGTCGCGCGGACCTTCCGCGATCTGAGCCCGAGCGTGCGGCACGTACTGCGCGCGGTGAGCCTGCTGGACTCCTTCTCGGTGGAGTTGGCCTCGACCGCCGCCGGACTCGACCACGACGCCCCCGCGCTGGAACTGGTCGAGCGCCCGTTCGTGGACAGCGATCCGGGCGCACCCTGGCCGTACCGGATTCACGAACTGGTCCGGGAAGCGGTCCGGGAGGCCGACTCCACCAGCGAGGACCGCTGGAGCACGACTGACTGGCGGCGGGCCGCACAGCGCACCTTCGACGCCCTGGGCCGCGAGGCGGTAGGAGACCGCACCCGCCTGGTGGCAGCACTGCGGCAGGGCATGCGCCTGGCGCGCGACCACGGCCTGGACCTGGGGTGGCTGACGGACGCGGCCTTCCGCTACGTCGACGACTTCGTCTGGGAGCCCGTCGAGATCCCCGGCTCCCCGGAGGCCGCAGCGGACCCGGACCCGGACGCGATCGGGAGCGCGGCCGAGGCACTGGCCATGGCACTGTCCGCCATCGCCCGGCGCCAGAGGCAGCACCGAGGCCTGACCGCCGAGCGGCTGCGCACGGTGCTGGACTCCGGGCGGCTGCCCGAGTCGCTGCTCGAACTGCCCAGGTACTTCCTGGCCGAGTGCGACCGGGACCTGGGGAACTTCGACCGCTCCCTGGAGGGGATGAGGCAGGTTGCCGACTCCGGAGGGCGGCTCGCCCCCACCGCCGCACGCGGCCTGGTGCACCTGGCCCGCCGAGTGGGCCGCTTCCCCCAGGTGCGGGAGGCCGCCGAGACCCTTGGAGCGGAGGGCCGCCGCGACCGGGTCCTGGGCGATCTGTGGTGGACCCAGGGAAACACCGCCCTGGCCTGCTCCTCGTACGCGGCGGGACGCGACGAGGCGCTGCGGCTCGGCCAGCCGGGCGAGGCCGCGCTCTCCCAGGCATGCCTGGCTTTCGCCGCCGCCTTCCAGGACCGTCCCCGCGCGGCCGAGCAGATCGCCCGCGCCGAGGAGATGCTGGAAGGGGTGTCGATTCGGTGGGCGGAGATCCAGACCCGCATCGCCGCCCTCGTACGGGACGCGGGCGTCGCCCCCGACCTGCCGCGGCGGGCGGGGGAGACCGCCGCGCAGGCACACGAGGCCGGACTGACCTCCTCGGCTGCATACGCCCGGTTCGCCGCATGCCTGCACGCGGCGGTCCTCGGCTCGCCCGAACTGCTGGCCGAGGCGCGCGCTCGGCTGGGAGAGTGCGTACGCGGCGAGGAGTTCGCGTACCTGGCGGAGCTGTCCCACCTCATGACGGGGGAGGAGCCCCCACCCGGCCTGCCCCAGGCGCGCTGGCTGGACGGCCGGGAGCGGGTCCGGGCCCGCTGGACGGCCATCGTCGAGGACCGCCGCCGGGAAAACGGCACGAGCACAGGAGAGTGGAACGGGTGGCGAAAACGCGCCGGATGCCCGGCCCAGCCGGGCACCGGGCGGGCGACACTCCGGCGAGCCGGGCGTTCCTCCCGAAGCCTCGGCGAACCGCACAACGCGGCGGCCCGGAGCGCGGGTGGGAGGCCGGCGGGGCCGCTCCCCGGCAGAATGAGCCGCATGGCCGCAGACAGGGAAGCAGCGTTCGCGCTGCCGCGAGGCGCCACGGGCTTCTTCCGGCCGAAGGACGGGCCGCTGCCGGAAACCGACCGGCGGACGTTCCGGGCGGCGCTGTACACGGCCGCCCGGGAGGCCGGAGGCCGGGTGGGCGAGATCGAGGAGCAGGCGTACCCCCGTACGTTCCACACCGCGACGGTCGTCGGGGGCACGGGCGAACACGTCATCCTGTGCCACGCCCACCACCCCTGGATCGCGTTCGCCCGGGAACGCCGCGACTGGTACAGGGACGAGTTCCTCGAACCGCCACCGTGGGCCCGTGCCTTCACCGATCCGGGGTTCGCGGTGCTCGACCACGCGCAGCTCACCCTTCCGCTTTCCGACGTCGACACCTCGGTCCTGGACCAGGGCCAGTGGCGGGAAGTCCGCTTCTACGGCATCTCGACACTGGGAGGAGCGCTCTTCAGCGCATGGGACTGACGTCCGGGCAGGCTTCCGTTTCCGGCGCCGGACGGTAGATGCCAGGCTCAGCGCGTCCGCCCCCGTCAGGCCGTGCGGTCGCGCTCCGCGTACGCGCGCAGCCGCTCCTCGCGGCCGGTCAGGCAGCAACTCGCGCAGCGCACCGCCTCGGCGGAGGTGTAGTAGAGGCAGCAGGTGCGGCGCAGGTACACCAGCCGCTCCCGCCCGTCCCCGGCCCGGCGCACTTCCGCCACCTCGCCCAGCCCGGCCAGTCCGCCGGGGGCCCCGGCGGCGAACAGTTCCCACCGTCTCCGGAGCACACCGGGGTCGCCGTCGAAGGCGCACAGGGCGGTGGCGCAGCCGTGGGCCACACCGCCGCGCAACTGCCGCAGCCCGGCCCGGGTGCGCCGGTGCAGGGCGTCGGCGACGGGCAGCAGGTGCTCCTCCAGGACGGTGCGGCGCAGCAGCGCCGCCGAGTCCTCCCCGGGGCGGGCCGCGCACAGCCGCGCCTCGCGCACCCGTACGCCCGCGATGCCGTGGCCCGATGGCCGGAGGAGGACGTTGCCCGCAGTCATGTCCGGCACCTGGCCGGTCAGGGCCCAGTGCAGCACGGCGGCGGCCGTGACCCGGCCCGCGTAGACCGCCATCACCGTCAGCGCCGCGGCGTGCTCGGTGCGGTGGCCGCTGCCGCGGTACTCGCAACCGATCAGCCTGCCGAGTTCCCCGCTTCGCGGGTCGGAGAGCGCGGACGCGGCCAGCCACTCCTCGGCCTCGGCGGCGGGCGGCCCGCCCACGGTGACGTGCCAGCGGGGCCCGTACGGCGCGGGCTTCCACGGCCCGCTCATGACGGCCCGCTCACGACGGGCCGCCGGTGGACGGCACGGGATACGGTCATGGCCTTGCCTCTCCGGGGATGTCCTCGTCCCCTGGCCGAAGCGGAAGGCGGCGCGTCAGTGTCTGACTCCCGGCGCCCCGCCGGGGCGCCGGTCACAGTGGCGGGACCGTACCGGGCTCTCACCGGTTTCCTGTCCGTCGCCGCCCGGGATGGTCACGTCAAGTCTGTCAGGCGGCGGACGGACGCGGGACCCGCCGTGACGAAGCGCACGGCGGCGCCCCCGACCCCGGCGGCGCGTTCCCCTGGCGATCTCCTCGTGTTGGCGTGCGGCGTTCACGGTTCATGAGCGGCAGTCCTCCGTGGCGCGGTGGGCCGGTGCCGACGCCAACGGCCTTGCCGGGGCTGGGACTCACCGCTCGTGCGGCACCACCGGGCGGGTCACGGGAACCACGGTGAGGAGGTCATCCAGTCCTTTGAAATCGTCGGGGTTGGTGGTGAAGAGCGGCAGGTTCTCGGCCACCGCCACGGAGGCGATCATCAGGTCGGCCATGCGACGCCTGGGCTTGCGGCCGACGGAGATCACGGCGGCGCAGACCCGGCCGTAGGCGCGAGCCGCTTCCACGCCGAACGGGATGGGGTCGAACTCGTTCTCCGCCCGCTGGAGCACGTCGAGTCTCCTGGCGCGCTCGGCATGCTCGTCGTAGTCGCTCTGCTCCTCGTTCCGCCGTACCTCGTGAGGGCCGGCGGACAGCTCTGCCAGGGTGATACCGCTGATCGCCATCTCTGCGGGCAACTCCTCAGGGTTCACCCATCTGCGCAGGATCATGATGTTGGTGTCGATCAGGCCCTGACGGTGCTCAGCGGGCATAGGGGTCGTCCGCCTCCTGCTCGGCCGTGCGGTCCTGGTCCGCGCGGAAGGCGTCCAGGGAGACGCCGGGAGCGGTGCGGGACATCGCCGCGAACTCCGCCCGGGGGACGAATCGCCTGCGTCGCCGCAGTGGGACCAACTCGCCGACCTCGTGGCCGTCGCGGGTGACGGTGAACGACTGTCCGGCCTGGACGGCGTCCATGATCTCTTTGGACCTGCTGCGCAGGTCGCGCTGGGTGATCTCGGGCTGTGCGGTCATACGGTCCAGGGTACGCCGGGTGTGCCACGTGGTGCTACCTGGTGGCACTGTGGTGTGCCGGCATCGCGGCACACGAAGCCCACGGCCGATGAGTTCCCGTGACGCCCGTAAGTCCGGTTCTACGGAGTCCCGCGCCTGCCCTGCCGGGTGGGGTCAGGCGCGCTTCGCGTACGCGCGCAGCCGTTCCTCGCGGCCGGTCAGGCAGCAGCTCGCGCAGCGCACCGCCTCGGTGGAGGTGTGGTGAAGGCAGCAGGTGCGGCGCAGGTATACCAGCCGCTTCCGCCCGTCCCCGGCCTGGCGCACTTCCGCCACCTCGCCCAGCCCGGCCAGTCCGCCGGGGGCCCCGGCCGCGAACAGCTCCCACCGCTCCCGGAGCACACCGGGGCCGGGGTTGCCGTCGAAGGCGCACAGGGCGGCAAGTCCGACAGGCGGCGGGCGGACGCGGGACCCGCCGTGACGAAGCGCCCGGCGGTGCCCCCCGGTTCCGGCCCGGGTTCCGCGATCCCCCGGTGCCGGGTCACCGGTCAGGCGTCGGGCGGTGCTTCTTCCCCGGAGCCGGACTCGGGCGCGAGGACGGCGCGGAGGCGGCCGATGCCCTGCCGCCACCCCGGGCCATGGCTGGTCTCGTCCCAGAGTTCGGCCAGCTCGGACTCCCCGGCGACCACCCGGTCGAGCGCTTCGACGGCGAGCGGACGGAGGTCGTCGGCGAAGGCGGGAAGGGCCTGCCTGGGCCCGTAGCCCGTGCCGACCGGCTCACCGCCCGGACACCGCGCCGCGACGAGAGCGGCGGCCGCGACGGCCTCCGCGCCCTCGGAGCCGTCGAGGTAGTCGCGGGTCCGCGCGACGCGGCCGAGCGTCGCACGGACGAGACCATCGCGTTCGTCCGGGGCCGTCTTGTCCAGGGTGCCGGCGAAGTCCGCTGCCGCATCGTTCTCGAAGGGGCCGATGTCCCAGGTTCCCACGGTGATCTCCTCGTGTCGCGGTGTGCGGCGATCATCGCAGCGGCCACTGACAGCGGCCGTTGTGAGGAGAGCGGGACGCGCTTTCGCGGGAGGGCGGAGCCGGCGCGGCCGGTGTGCCGGTCCTCCCGGGCGGGGCGCCGCCCGGGAGGACCGCCGGGGCGCGGGTCAGCGCAGGTGGTCGAGGAAGGCGGCCCAGGCGTCCGGGCTGACGCCGAGGACGGGGCCGGCGGGGCGCTTGCTGTCGCGGACGGGGACTATGCCGGGTACGTCGTCCGCCACCTCGACGCACTCATTGTTGCCGCCGCTGTGTGTACTGCTGCGCCACGTCGCGACCGACAGGTCCGGGGTGCTGTGGCGTGTGCTCTTCATGCTCTGTGCTCCTTGGCCCTGCGGTGGATGACGGAACGGGACTCCACCGGAGAGAGCGCCGATGTGCGTGCGGCGTCGAACAGATCCCGGTATCGGGCGACCTCCGCCTCACGCTCAAGCCACATGGAGCCGGTCGGGTTGTCCGCCAGCACCACGTCAAGCGCCCCCTCCTCGGGGAAACCCAGCACTACGTACGGGCCGAACATACTCGCATGGGCTCCGCGGGAGAACGGCAGTACTTGGACAGTCACGTTGGGATGCTCGGAGGCGTCCAGGAGGTGCTGCAGCTGAGCCCTCATGACGTCCGGACCTCCGACCTGCTGGAGAAGCACGGCCTCCGAGATGACGGACCAGAGGCGCAGCGGGGACTCGCCGGTCAGCCTCTCCTGGCGTGCGAGGCGCACCTGCGCGAACTTCTCGATCTCCTCCGCCTTCTGCCACTGCTGCGAAGCCACCGTCACGGCCCGGATGTACCCGGGTGTCTGGAGCAGTCCCGGAACGAGCTGCGCCTGGAAGGTGCGGATGGAGTCCGCCATGGTCTCCATCGCGATGTAGTCGCGGTAGGTGTCCGCGAGAACGGAGCTGTACTGGTTCCACCACCCCTGCCTGCGGCGGCGGTTGGCCTTGCGTGCCAGTGCGGCCAGTCGCTCGCGAAGGTCGGGGTCCGATACCCCGTAGGCATGCAGCATGGCGGTCAGGTCCGGGAGCCGGACCGCCACCCGGCCGTTCTCGATTCGGCTGATCTTGCCCTTGGTGCAGTCGAGGGCCTCGGCGGCCTGGACGGTCGTCAGTCCTGCCGCTTCCCGCAGCCGCCGCAACTCGTCTCCGAGTTGGCGGCCGAGAACGGTGGACGGGTTCGGGGTGTTGCTCTTCGCAAGCATGCCGACACGTTTAGCAGAGCAGCAGGCTTCACGGAATGGTATTAATCCGAAAGAGGGAACATCGTCATCATCTTTGTTGGAAACGTTGCAAGTACGCTCGATCCGCTCTCATTCTTCTGGTCATGGACACCGGAGTCCTACGGCCAACTGGCCGCTTCCGCAGGGGACTCCGGCCGAGCGTCGATTCCCTGGGAGCTGCCATGGCCACACCGCATCACGTCTCCTTCCGGCTTTCTCGCCGTCGCGGCAGCGTGCCCAGAGCGCGGGCGCTGCTGGGGGCGGTGCTCGGTGAGTGGCGGGTCGGGCAGGACGTGCTGGAGACGGCGGAGCTGGTGCTGTCGGAACTGGTCACCAACGCGGTGCGCGTACGGGTGCCGAACGACCGGCAGGTGGGGGTGCGGATCGCGCACTCGCGGGCGGACGGCCTGCTGCGGCTGGAGGTGAGCGACGCGGGGGACGGATGGCCCAGGGTGCGCGACCCCGGCGAGGACGACACCGGCGGGCGCGGCCTGCTGCTCGTGGAGGCGCTGGCCCACCGCTGGGGGGTGCGCAGGCGCGCGTGCGGGATCGGGAAGACGGTGTGGGCCGAACTGAAGGCCCCGGATCTGGTGGCCGTGCCCGTCGAGAGGGAGATCGCGGCGGTGACGGCCCAGCCCGGCCAGCGGGTCAGGCTCTGGGGTGTGTGGAAGACGATCCGCAGCGTCAGGGGGGAGCGGTCGCCGCTGGGCGGACTCGTCATGGTGCTGGGGCTGGACGACGGCCCGGCGATGCGCGTGGACGCCGCCGAACCGCTGGTCGTCATGGACGGCGGGGCGGACGTGACTGCCGGGACCGCCGTGACCGCCGACGCGGACCGGCCGGCGGACGGGAACGAGGCGGACCGCGCGGTCAGCGGGAGAACGGGGGAGGGGCCGGAGCACTACACTGGCCGCCGGACCGGAACACAACCTCAAGGAGACACGGGACCGTGACGGCCATCGTCGAGGAGTTCAGGTGGCGCGGGCTGCTCGCCCAGTCCACCGACGAGGACGCATTGCGCAAGGCTCTGGCGAACGGCCCCGTCACGTTCTACTGCGGCTTCGACCCGACCGCGCCCAGCCTGCACGTCGGGCACCTGGTGCAGGTGCTCACCGTCCGCCGGCTTCAGCAGGCCGGGCACCGGCCGCTGGCCCTGGTGGGCGGTGCGACCGGCCACATCGGCGACCCCCGGCCGACCGCCGAGCGGACCCTGAACGACTCCGAGACCATCGCCGGGTGGGTGGCCCGGCTGCGCGCGCAGATCGAGCCGTACCTCTCCTTCGAGGGCGACAACGCGGCGGTCATGGTCAACAACATGGACTGGATCTCGGGCCTGTCCGTGATCGGGTTCCTGCGGGACGTCGGCAAGCACTTCCGGGTGAACAAGATGCTCACCAAGGAGTCGGTCGCCCAGCGCCTCGCCTCCGACCAGGGCATCTCGTACACGGAGTTCAGCTACCAGCTGCTGCAGGCCCTGGACTTCCTGGAGCTGTACCGGCGGTACGGCTGCACCCTCCAGACCGGCGGCAGCGACCAGTGGGGCAACCTCACGGCCGGCCTGGACCTGATCCACCGCCTGGAGCCGCACGCCGATGTGCACGCGCTGGCGACGCCGCTGATGACGAAGGCGGACGGCACCAAGTTCGGCAAGACGGAGACGGGCACGCTCTGGCTGGACCCGGAGATGACCACCCCGTACGCGTTCTACCAGTTCTGGCTGAACACCGACGACCGGGACATCTCGCGGTACATGCGCATCCTCTCCTTCCGCTCCCGCGAGGAGCTGGAGGAGCTGGAGCGGATGACCGAGGAGCGGCCGCAGGCCCGTACCGCGCAGCGCGCCCTGGCCGAGGAGCTGACCACCCTGGTGCACGGCGCCGACCAGTGCGCGGCCGTGGTCGCCGCGTCGAAGGCGCTGTTCGGACAGGGCGACCTCGCCGGGCTGGACGAGGCGACGCTGGCCGCCGCGGTCTCCGAACTCCCCAACGCCAGGGTGAGCGAGCTCGGCCAGATCACCGAGCTGTTCGCGCGGGTCGGCCTGGTGGCGAGCAAGTCGGCCGCCCGCCGCACCGTGAAGGAGGGCGGCGCCTACGTGAACAACGCGAAGGTGACCGCCGAGGACGCCGTCGCCACGGCCGACCAGCTGATCCACGGGCGCTGGCTGGTGCTGCGGCGCGGCAAGAAGAACCTGGCGGCCGTCGAGGTCACCGGAGCCTGACACGGCCCGGACGCTCCACCGGCGCGGTCCCTCCCTCGGCTCACCGGGGGAGGGACCGCGTCGCCGCTACGCCCTCGCCCCGGCCGCCGGTTGTGGAAGAATCCCGCGCGGGGGGCGTCGGCAGGTTCCGCCGGGGGCAGGGCCCGGCACCCCGGCCAGGCAGGCGCGGGTGTCCCTCCCGTTCTCCCAGGCCGCAGCCCGATTGCCGCGCGGTGGATCGGGACTGAGTGAAGGGCATGGTGCGATGTCCGGTCCGACCACTTCGAGAGAAGAGGAGATAGCTTTCCTCTCCTCGCTCTACCAAGCCGAACGCGCCGACACCGCGGCAGTGTTCACCAACACTCTGGCAGTGCTCGGTTTCGCCCTGACCTACATGGCGGCCGTCGCCGGATATGTGACCACCTCCGGCTCCCTCAACGGCAGCGTTCTGGCGTTCGCCCCCACTCCGGCGTGTGCGCTCCTCGCCTACCACCAGGTCATGGTCGGGATGAACGGGGCGAGATCGCACGCGGCGTTCCTGATCGAGAAGAGGCTGGCGCGCCTCGTGGCCATGGACCCCTCCCTGACCCAGGGCACGCCGACGCGGAAAAACCATGAGCATCCGAAACGGGATTACAGGACCTTCCGGTTCGGTGTGACCGTCGGCGAGGAGTTCCTCGATCCCGGCGTCTCCTCGTGGGGGCGCAGCTCGGCCACGATACTGGTCTACGGCTCCCTGCTGATCATGACCGCGGCCTTCTCGGCGCATACGCTGTGGCTTTCCTTCCGCCATGAGGGCGGGGTATTCAGCTACGCGGGATGCCTTCTGTGCGCGGTCCTCATGGCGTCGATGGCGTGGAACATGTGGTTGAACCTGAAACGCCCGGAAGTGCGACCTTAGAGGATGTCTCATGTGGTGACTGCGGTCAGCCGTTTGTAGCAGGTCAGGGCAGCTGCGAGGCCGAGGAAGGCGAGGAAGTGTTCGCCCTTGCGCTCGTACCGGACGGTGAGGCGGCGGTAGCCGAAGAGCCAGCTGATGGTCCGCTCGATCCGCGCGGCGATGCACCGGCTGCGGAGCCATCGGCGGTGCTCGATGGAGTGATACGCCTTGTCGGCCCGGAGCTTGCCGGGTCTGCGGCGGCGTGGTCCGCGCCGGGACCGTATCGGCGGTATCCCACGGACCAGGGGCCTGAGCGCATGGGTGTCGTGGACGTTCGCGCCAGAGACGCCCACGGCCAGAGGCAGGCCCTGTGCGTCGGACAGGACGTGCGGTTTGCTCCCCTTCTTGCCCCGGTCGACCGGATTCGGCCCGGTCAGCGTGCCCCCTTTTTGGCCCGCACGTTCGCGGCGTCCACGATGGCCGAGGTCCAGTCGATCTCCCCGCGTGCTCCGAGTTCGTCCAGGACCGCCCGGTGAAGCCGCCGCCAGACCCCGGCCTTCGTCCAGGCGGTGAACCGCCGGTGTGCGGTCGCCGGCGAGACACCGAACGTGTCGGGCAGCATCCGCCACGCACACCCGCTTGTCAGCACGTACACCACCGCCGCGAACGCCTGCCGCTCATCGACCGGAGCCGTGCCCCCGCCCTGCCTTCGCGGGGTGAACTCCGGAAGCAGGGGCTCCACCAGAACCCACAGACCATCAGGAACCAGACGAGAAGAGAGGTCACCGGCCACAGACAGCATCATGCCCGACGCCGATCAAGCCACATGAGACACTCTCTTAGCTCCGAATCGTCGCGGCGGTTCGCCGGTCGCCCCGGTGGGCGGCCCTTCCCGGGCGCGGGCCCCTCGTTGCCGGGGCTGTTCCGCCGCTGCCGCGGTGTCCTCCGCCCGGATGCGCTCCGCCCGCGGCCGGGCCGTAGCCGGGCCGGTGCCGGCCCGTGCGTCAGGCGGCGGTCCGGAGCGGGAAGGACGCCCGGATCGTCTTGCCCTCGCCCGGACGGAGGGCGACGGTGACCTCGGTGGCCAGCTCGCGCACCAGCAGCCAGCCGAAGCCGCCGGGAACGGAGGGGTTTATCTGCACCGTCCTGGGCCGCCGGACACTGGCGTCCGAGACTTCCACCAGCACGCCGCCATCCCCGGGGGCCAGGCGGAAGCCGGTCACCCCGCCGGCGTGACGGACCGCGTTGGACACCAGCTCCGAGACCCCCAGCAGCACGGCGTCCACATCGGCCTTCGAGGCGTCCGGCTCGGCCACCCGGAGGAAACCGCGTGTCATCTCCCGTGCCCGGTCCCCGGACTGTGGCGGGCGGCTGGTCAAGCGCTCCGGTGGGCGGCCTTCCCTGTGCATCGGTCCTCCTCGCTTCGGAGCTGCTTTCCCAACTCCACTGCGTCGTCTGCCCCCGAGTGCGCCGCCGAACACAATCGGATCCGGTGATCCGGATTCCTTCCCGGAAGGGGGAGGGGATGCCGCAAGGGTTGGCAACAGTCGCTGGCATATGCAATGAAGGAAAGGGGTCCGCGGCCGCGAGAGGCGAGCGGGGCGAATCCATGAGTGCCCGCCGCAAAGAGGTCCACGACGGAGGGCAGGATCGGACGCGCGGGCGCGGGGGCGGCCCGCCTACACTTGGACCGGTGTTCGCCCCCCTCCACACCGACGACGAGCTGCGCGACGCGCTCGCCCGCCTCCTCGACGGACTGCCGCCCCGGCAGGCCGCTGCGGCCGTCGAGCGGCTGATCAGCGGCTACCGGGGCAGCGGCGCCGGCGCCCCCGTCCTGCGCGACCGCGGCGACGTCGCCGCCTACGCCGCCTACCGGATGCCCGCCACCTTCGAGGCCGTCCGCGCCGCCCTGGACGCCCTCGCCGACCGGGCCCCGCATCTGGACCCGTCCACCCACCTGGACGTGGGCGGGGGGACGGGCGCGGCCGTGTGGGCCGCCGCCGCGGTCTGGGGCGACGGCCCGGAGCGGACCGGGAACCCCCGGTCGACCACCGTGCTGGACCGCTCCGAACCCGCACTCGCCCTCGGCCGCGAGCTGGCCGCCGGCTCCGGCTCGGCAGCCCTGCGCGGGGCCGAGTGGCGGCAGGAGCGCATCGGCGCCGCACCGGGGCTGGACGCGGCCGACCTGGTCACCGTCTCCTACGTACTGAACGAACTGCCCGAGGACGCCCGGGGTGCGCTGGTGGACGCCGCCGCCTCGGCGGCCCGGCGGGCGGTGGTGGTCGTCGAGCCGGGCACCCCGGACGGCTACCGGCGGATCATCGAGGCACGCGGCCGGCTGATCGGCGCCGGGCTGCGCGTACTGGCCCCCTGCCCGCACAGCGGCGCCTGCCCGATAGAGCCCGGCACGGACTGGTGCCACTTCGCCGCCCGCGTCAGCCGCTCCTCCCTCCACCGGCAGGTGAAGGGAGGCTCGCTGGCGTACGAGGACGAGAAGTTCTCCTACGTGGCCGCCGTCCGCCCCGGCGCGGGCGGCGGCGGCCCGGAAGGCGGCCCGGAGGGGACGCCCGCCCCGGCGCGGATCGTACGCAGGCCGCAGATCCGCAAGGGCCAGGTCCTGCTCGACCTGTGCACCGGGCCGGACGCCGAACGCGGCGGGCTGCGGCGCGAGACCGTCACCAAGCGCCGCGGGCCGGCCTACCGCGCCGCCCGGGACGCGCACTGGGGCGACGCCTGGGACGACGGGCGGTCCGGCGGGCAGTAAGGCGGGCAGGGCGGCGCCGGGGACTGACGCCCCGACCCCGACCCCGCCCCCGAACCGGACGGCGGCCCGGATCAGCCGCGCAGCTCCGCCGTGCAGCACTTCACGCTGCCGCCGCCCTTGAGCAGCTCCCCCAGATCGACGCCGACCGGCTCGTAACCGCGCTCGCGCAGCGGCTCGAACAGCCCCACCGCCGCCTGGGGCAGCACCACGTGGTGCCCGTCGCTGACCGCGTTCAGGCCGAAGGCGCGGGCGTCGGCCTCCCCGGCGATCACCGCGTCGGGGAAGAGCCGGGCCAGCACCGCCCGGCTGCCGGGCGAGAACGCCCGCGGGTAGTACATGACGGCGCCGTCGCGGGTGTCGTCCAGCACGCACAGCGCCGTGTCCAGGTGGTAGAAGCGCGGGTCCACCAGATCCAGGCCGACGACCGGGCGGCCGAAGAACTCCTGCGCCTCCGGGTGGGACAGCGGACTGCTGCGGAAGCCGCGCCCGGCCAGCAGCCAGGAGGCGGTGACGGCGAAGTCCCCCTCGCCCTCGTTGACGTGCTCCGGCTCGCGCACCTCGGCGAAGCCGCGGGTCCGGTACCACTCCCGGTGCACCGCGGCCTCCCGCGCCCGCTCCGGATGGGCGAAGCGGGCGCCCAGCACCCGGCCGTCCACGACGAGCGCGCCGTTGGCGGCGTACACCATGTCGGGCAGCTCCGGGTCGGGCTCCAGCTCCTCGACGGTGTGGCCGAGCGAGCGGTAGGTGTCGCGCAGGGACTCCCACTGGGCCACGGCCAGCGGGAGGTCCACGGGCTTGGCGGGGTCCATCCACGGGTTGATGGAGTAGGTGACCGCGAAGTACGCCGGTGGGCACATCAGATAGCGGCGGGGTGTGTACACGAAGAGGCTCCTCACAGGATCGCTGTGTGCCGGAGGTGTCGCGCTGTGTCAGCACATCGTCCACCCGGCCGGGCTTCCCTGTCCTGTCCGGGAGGAGGATTTCCGCTGTACGGAGCAGGACGTCCGCGGGCGGGCCGGGCGGGGCCGGCTGTGACCATCACGACCACCGTTCGATTACTCATCGGGGGCGCGGAAGGAGCAGGATGGAGAAGGACGCTCGGGATCCGCGGATTCCGCCCGGCCGAAGGCGCTCGGTTTCGTACCCTCGAAACCCACGGCTCAGGTCGCGCGTGGGGTGGTACGCGATCTCCGCTCTCCTCTCGTGAGGAGAGGCTTTTCCAAGTCGGAGGTCGCTGCCCGGCCCGCCCCGGCGCCCCGCGGGACCGGCCGAGCACCGCAAACCAGGGAAGCGATTCCCCCACAGGCCCAGGCCGGTGGTCCCAGCGCTAGGAGTCCGATGGAACGCGAAAGCAGATTCTCCCGGTGGCTGCGCCGACGCTCCCGCGGCGCGCACGCGAGCGCCGTGCAGGAAGCGGCCCGCGTACGGGAGGACCTGCTGCTGACGGCCGCCGCCGCCGGCTTCCCCCTGGCCCCCGCCGCGCACCCCGAGGGCTACGGCTGCTCCTGCGACCGCATCGGCTGCCCCACCCCCGGCCGGCACCCGGTCTCCTTCGCCTGGCAGACCCAGGCCACCACCGACCCCGAGCAGATCGCCCGCTGGGCCGCCGGCCAGCCGTCGGCCAACTTCATCACCGCCACCGGACGCACCCACGACGTGCTGGACGTGCCCGCGGGCGCGGGGCGGGCCGCGCTGGAGCGGCTGGAGGCCGAGGGCGTCGAGGTCGGGCCGGTGGCGGTGTGCGGCACCGGCCCCCGGACGGGACGGATGCTGTTCTTCACCGCCACCCGGGGCACCCCGGCCGACGAGGACGAGTGGTGGCCGTGCGAGCTGGACTGCCACCCCGAGACCCTGGAGGACCACCCGGGCCTGCGGTGGCACTGCCGCGGCAGCTATGTGCTCGTACCCCCCGCCCGGCTGCCCGGCGACGACTCCGACTCGGTGGTGGGCTGGCTGCGCGCCCCCGAGCGCCCGCTGCCCGACCCGCTGACGATGCTGGAGGCGCTGACGGACGCCTGCGCCACGCACGCGCGGGAGGAGCCGGACCACGCCGCCCCCTGGCCGGTGCGCTGACGCGCCGGGCCCCAGGTCACCACCGGACCGCCGGGGCCGCCGCCGGGCTCACTCGCCCTTGGCGCCCGTCAGGCGCTGGAGGCGGTAGACCAGCGTGATCTCCGGGTCGCCGGCGTCGGCCGGAGGCACGGCCGCCGCCTGGAGGCCGAGGCGGACGTACGTCACCGACTGCCGCGGCGTCCCTTCCATCAGGGCTTTGACGTAGGGGTCCTTGACCTGCGGCTTGTAGCCCTGGGGGACGGTCTGCCGCATCTGGTGGTGGGTGGTGAAGAACACCAGCGCCCCGCCGTCCCCGGTGCGCAGCCCCACCGGCGCGAACCGCTCGTCCCGGGCCGGGAGGTCGGCCCACTGGGTGCGGGCGCCCGGGTTCGCCGCCGTCTTCTTCCGCTCCTGGCGCAGGCCGCTGGTGGCCGGCCCGTCGGCGAAGGTGTCGCCGCCCTCGCGCAGATAGTCCGTGTACGCCTCGCCCAGATCCTCCGGCGCGACGGCCAGCCGGGCCGACGCGCCGGCGGGGACGGCCTCGACGTGGCCCTCGCCGTCCTCGGCGAACTCCGGCACGGCGGAGGCGTCCAGCACCGACAGGTACGACGCCTTCCACCTCTCCTCGACGCCGTCGCGGGTGAAGACCAGCAGCCAGCGCTTGCCGGGGCTCTGGCTGGAGGCTGTGTCGGCGACGAAGAACTTCGGCCAGCCCGCCTGCCGCGGTATCAGGAAGCGGGCGTCGGTCAGCTCCAGGTCCCGGTGGTCGGGGCTGCCGTCCGGGTGGACGGCACGGCGGGCCCGCAGCCCGGCCTGGTCGACGGCGCCCAGCGCGCCCGTCTCGATGGTGGCGTTCAGGGAGGCGTCGTGGGTGCGGTTGGCCTCGTTGTTGGTCTCGGTGAAGTGGTCGAGGACCTTCGCCGCCTCCGCCCCGGTCACCGCCGGGACCACGGCCCTCTCGCCGTGCACCGTGACACAGCCCGGCAGTACCGCCACAGCGGCCAGCGCCGTCGCGAGCACCACCGCACGCCTGAGCCCACGCGCCTTCGTCCGCACTCTCCTCGACCCCTCCCGGACCATCACGAGGCTTCCCCGGCCCGAACCCTACCGGTGCCCCGCGGAGGCCGGGCGAGGGGATGGGCCGGGCCCGGGACACGGCGAACCCGGCCCCGCCCGGGGTCGGTTCGAACGGGCGGAGCCGGGCCGTCACACCTACCGCGTCAGGACGCGCGTCAGGACACCGCGCAGGCGGCGCCGTCGAGCGTGAACGCCTCCGGAGCGGTGTTGGAACCGTTCCAGGTGCCGGTGAAGCCGATGGTCACCGAGCCGCCCGCCGGGATGTCCGCGGTGTACGAGGCGGGCTCGACGGTGACATCCGCCCCGCTCCGGCTCGGGGTGCCGCCCCACATGTTGGTGATGGTCTGGCCGTCGGCGAACCGCCAGCCCAGCGTCCAGCCGCTGATCGCGGAGGCGCCGGTGTTGCGGACGATCACCTCGCCCTGGAAGCCGCCCTGCCACTGGCCGACGATGCTGTAGCCGACCGAGCAGGCGCCCGGCGCGGGGTCGCCGCCCCGGCTCGTGGTGACGTCCACCGTCGCCGAGCGCTCGGAGCGGTTGCCGGCCGCGTCCCGCGCGTACACCGCGAAGGTGTAGGAGGTGTCGGCCGTCAGCCCGGTGAGCTGTGCCGAGGTGCCGGTGACGCTGCGCACGGCGGTCTCGGAGGCACCGTCGACGCGCACCACGTCGTACGCGGTCACCCCGGTGTCGTCGGAGGAGGCTGCCCAGGACAGGGTGGCGCCTGTGGAGGTCACACCGGATGCCACCGGGGTGCCGGGCCGGGTGGGGGCGGTGGTGTCGTCCGGGCCGCCGGGGCCGCCGTAGACGGTGGCCTCCTTCGCGGTCGCGGCGATGCCGTTCGCGCCGTTGAAGAGGCGCTCGCCCCAGCTCGTCATGGCGTCCGGGTCGAAGCCCTCGACCATGTCCAGGTACTCCACGCCGCCGCCGTTGCCGCTCCAGGACCAGCCCAGGTAGCCCAGGCCGAGCTGCTCGGTGGTCGCCAGGATCGCGTCCTCGTCCGGGTTGCCGTCGCTGTGGTCGTGCCCGAACTCGCCCACCAGGATCGGCAGTCCGGCGTCGGTGAAACGGCCCAGGTAGTCGCGCACCTCGGTGGCGGTGTCGAAGACCCCGTACATGTGGACGGAGAACATCGTGTTGCGGTCGGGGTCGGCGGCGAAGACCGACGCGGCGTTGTCGCGCATGGTGAACGACCAGTCCTGGCCCCAGTTGGGGGCGTCGACCATCAGCGCGTGGTCGAAGCCGGCGTCGCGCAGCTTACCGATGGCGCCCCTGGTGTCGTCGGCCCAGTTCTGGTAGCCGCTGTTGCCGTGCGGCTCGTTGCCGATGTTGACGACGATGTAGTCCTCCTGGCCCTCCAGCGCGCTCTTGACGCTGATCCAGTAGTCCGCGGCCTGGTCCAGGGAGGCCGCGCCGCTCTGCTCGCCGTAGCCGGTGGTGTCGTGGACCTCCAGCACGCAGATGAGGCGGTTGGCCTTGCACTCGGAGACGACGTTCGCCACGTCGGAGGCGTCGTTGCGCGTCCAGCGGTCGCCGCTGCTGAGCACGACCCGCACGGTGTTGGCGCCCTTGGCCTTGATGTGGGCCAGGGAGTCGAGCTCGCCGGTGTACCAGGTGTGGGCGTGGTTGACGCCCCGCATCACGAAGTCGTTCCCGTTGCCCTCCAGCAGACGCCCGCCGCTGACGTGGAGGCCGGCGGCGGCAGTGCTCCCGGTGGTCCCGGACGCGGCCTGCGCGCTCTGGCCCAGGCCGGACAGCGGCAGCAGTAATCCGAGCAGGGCCCCCGAGACGGCGGCCCTGCGGGTGGTGCGTGGTCTCATCTGTCACTCCAGTGAACCGTATGATTGACAACGATGTCAGACCGGCGGGACGCGAACACCCGTCGGTCTGGTGTGGAAGCGCTCCCAACCAATCGCCACCGTCGACGCCGCGTCAAGAGGTGTGACGTGAATCGGTTCCGGAACCGTCAGGCGCTGAGCGGGAACTCCTCGCCCAGCTCGCGGAAGACGGCGGTGTTCAGCGTGAAGGCGCGGCGGCACTCCTCGGCGATCCGCTGCTTCTCCAGATCGTCCGCCGGCACCGCGTCCAGCGCCGCCCGGTACTCGCGCTTGAACGCGGCCGGGTTGTCGACGCCCTCGAAGACGTAGAAGCGCACGCCGTCGCCCTTGCGTGCGAAGCCCCAGGTCTTCTCGGCCTTCCCCCGGATGATCTGGCCGCCGGACAGATCGCCCAGATAACGGGTGTAGTGGTGCGCGACGTAACCGCCCGGCCACCGGCCGGCCAGCTCGGCGATCCGCCCGGCGTACGCGGCGGTCGCCGGCAGCGGGACCAGCGACCCGCGCCAGCCCTCCCCGCCGTGCAGATGGGTCAGATCGCGCTCCAGGGCGGCGGTACGGGCCAGCTCGGGCCGCAGGAACGGTCCTGCCACCGGATCACCGGCCAGCCCCTCGGCCCCGTCCTCCAGGGCCCGGTAGACGAACCAGAGCTGCTCGGTGTAGCGCCGGTACGCCTCCACCCCGAGCCGGCCGCCCAGCAGGGCACCCATGAAAGCGGAACCCTCCGCCTCCGTGTGCTGCTGCCGGGAGGCCTCACGGATGAGGACGGAGAACGGAGTCGTGGCGGACGCGACCAAGGCGGGCCTCCGGGGGCCGGACGACAGAGAGGACGGCGCCACGGAAGCGCCGCCGGACCCGACCGATTCTCGCCGACCGGGTCCGTAAGTCAACGTCTTGCCGACAGCTTGTCGGAAAACCGTCAGGGAAGTGTCAGGATCTCCGCCCCCGAGTCGGTGACCACGAGCGTGTGCTCGAACTGCGCCGTCCGCTTCCGGTCCTTGGTCACCACAGTCCAGCCGTCCTCCCACATCTCCCACTCGTGGGTGCCCAGCGTCAGCATCGGCTCGATGGTGAACGTCATTCCCGGCTTCATCACCGTCGTCGCCCGCGGGTCGTCGTAGTGGGGGATGATCAGCCCGGAGTGGAACGAGCTGTTGATGCCGTGCCCGGTGAAGTCGCGCACCACCCCGTAACCGAAGCGCTTGGCGTACGACTCGATGACCCGGCCGATGACGTTGATCTGCCGGCCCGGCCGCACCGCCTTGATCGCGCGGTTGAGCGACTCGCGCGTCCGCTCCACCAGCAGCCGCGACTCCTCGTCCACCCCTCCGCACGGATAGGTGGCGTTGTTGTCGCCGTGCACACCGTGGACGTACGCCGTCACGTCCAGGTTCACGATGTCCCCGTCGCGCAGGACGGTGGAGTCCGGGATCCCGTGGCAGATGACCTCGTTGACCGAGGTGCACAGCGACTTGGGGAACTTCCGGTAGCCCAGCGTCGAGGGGTAGGCGCCGTGGTCGCACAGGTACTCGTGGGCGACCTCGTCCAGCTTGTCGGTGGTCACGCCGGGAGCGATGTGCTCCGCGGCCTCCGCCATGGCGCGGGCGGCGATCCGCCCCGCGATCCGCATCTTCTCGACCGTCTCGGAATCCTGCACCTCGGGACCGGTGTACGGCGTCGGGGCGTCCTTGCCCACGTACTCCGGGCGGGGGATCGAGGCGGGCACGCCGCGGTGCGGGGAGACGGTGCCGGGAACGAGAAGCGACTGGCCAGACATGTGCGCGAGTCTAACCGTGATAGGTGACGCCCTGGCAGGGCAGCATGAACCACATGGCACTCTTCAAGCGCAAGGCGACAGGCAAGTCGGGCGAGTGGTTCTACTGCCTCGCACACCACACGGTCGAGGAGGGCCCCCAGTGCCCGGCCAGGGAACGTCTGGGCCCGTACTCGTCGCGCGTCGAGGCCGAGCAGGCGATGGACACGGCCCGCGAGCGCAACGAGCGGTGGGAGAACGATCCGCGCTGGAACGAGCCCGCTCCGCGGGACGAGACCGAGTGAGCGGCGCTCGGCGCCGCGCCCGGCCACCGGCGTGACCGGCCACCGCGCCCGTACGGGCCACATGCCCGCAGCCGGGCGACGGGTCCGATACCGCCTCGCGCCCCCAGCGGGCGCGCCGCTGTTCCGCCCGCAGCCGGGCGACGGCGGGAGGGGACGGGGAGGGGCGGACGTTCCGGACACTCCGGGGTTCCCCATGCCGGAGGCCAGGGGCGTGATTTGCGGCCAATCGCCGGTCCGGGCAACGGTGCGCGGCAAGGGCCGTAAATCATGCCGTCCGGAATGTTCGCCCCGGACCGGCCCCGACCCCCGCACACACCCGGCCCCCACCGCGCCCCGGCCCCCACCGCGCCCGCGCCCCGGTGCACGCTCAGATGTCGGTGAGCCGCACCCCCGCGTGCGCCTTGTACCGCCGGTTGACCGAGATCAGGTTGGCGACCAGCGACTCCACCTGGTGCGCGTTGCGCAGCCGGCCGGCGAACACGCCGCGCATCCCCGGGATGCGCCCCGCCAGCGCCTGGACGATCTCGCAGTCGGCCCGCACCTCCCCGAGCACCATCACGTCGGTCTCGATCTCCTCGATCTCCGGGTCCCGGAGCAGGACGGCCGACAGGTGGTGGAAGGCCGCGGTCACCCGCGAGTCCGGCAGCAGGGCGGCGGCCTGCTCCGCGGCGCTGCCCTCCTCCGGCTTCAGCGCGTAGGCGCCCTTCTTGTCGAAGCCGAGCGGGTTGACGCAGTCCACGACGAGCTTGCCCGCCAGCTCCTCGCGCAGGCTCTCCAGGGTGGCGGCGTGCCCTTCCCACGGCACCGCGACGATCACCACGTCGCTGCGGCGTGCGCACTCGGCGTTGTCGGCGCCCTCCACGCCCAGGCCCAGCTCCTCGGCCGCGGCCCGTGCGCGCTCGGCGGTCCGCGAACCGAGGACCACCTTCTGGCCGGCCCGGGCCAGCCGGTACGCCAGACCGCGGCCCTGGTCGCCGGTGCCGCCCAGTACGCCGACCACCAGGCCGGAGACGTCCGGCAGCTCCCAGGGGTCCTTGGCGGGTGCCTTCTTCGGGGCGTCTGCGGAAGCATCGTTGGAGGTCATGCTCCGATCCTGCCAGGGTTTGCGGGCCGGGGTGCGGTGGGGGCCGGGTGTGTGCGGGGGTCGGGGCCGGTCCGGGGCGAACATTCCGGACGGCATGATTTACGGCCCTTGCCGCGCACCGTTGCCCGGACCGGCGATTGGCCGCAAATCACGCCCCTGGCCTCCGGCATGGGGAACCCCGGAGTGTCCGGAACGTCCGCCCCTCCCCGTCCCCTCCCGCCGTCGCCCGGCTGCGGGCATGTGGCCCGTACGGGCGCGGTGGCCGGTTACGCCGGTGGGCGGGGGCGCCCCCGGCGCGGGGGGTGCGGGGGCGGATGGGGGACAATGGGGACCGTCGTAACGCCGCACCCCCAGGAGCCCGCCCCCATGGCCCCCTCGTCCCCGACCCGACGACTCCCCCTGTTCGCCCTGGTCGTCTGCGGCCTCGCCGTCGTCGCGGCGGTGGTGTCCTTCGTGCGGGGGGCCTGGCCGGTGGGGATCGTCTGGGTCCTGCTGGCCGGGCTGTCGTCCAACATGGCGTGGTACTACGTGCGCCGTGCCAGGCTGGAGCGGGCCTCGGCCGGGGCGAACGGCGTCAGTGGGGGATGAAGACGTCCTGGGGCTCGCCCTCCCAGAAGCGGAAGTACCGCAGCCCGTAGGCGACCTCCTGCCAGGAGACGCCCAGGGCCCCCATCACGGCGTCGACGCCCTCCCAGAAGACGGCGTTGACCTCCGGGATCCACAGGCAGGCGAAGACCGCGAGGAGACCGAAGGGCGCGAAGGGCTCCATCTGGCGGCGGGCCCTGGGTGAGAGCCACGGCTCGATGACGCCGTAGCCGTCCAGGCCGGGGACGGGCAGGAAGTTGAGGATCGCGGCCGTGACCTGGAGCATCGCCAGGAAGGCCAGTGCGCAGCGGAACGCGATCGGCGCGTCGTCCAGCAGGCCCAGCAGGAAGGGCGCCACCAGGACGAGGGCGAGTGCGGCGTTGACCAGGGGGCCGGCCGCCGAGATCAGGCTGTGCCCCAGCCGGCCGCGGACGCGGTGGCGCTCGATGAACACCGCGCCGCCGGGGAGGCCGATGCCGCCCATGATCACGAAGGCCACGGGCAGGACGATGCTCAGCATCGCGTGGGTGTACTTGAGCGGGTTGAGGGTGAGGTAGCCCTTGGCCCCGACGGATATGTCGCCGCCGTGCAGCGCGGTGCGAGCGTGCGCGTACTCGTGCAGGCACAGGGAGACGATCCAGGCCGAGACGACGAAGAGGAACACCGCGAAACCGGTGCTCGCCGCGTAGCCCGCCCATACGCCCCAGGCCGACACCCCCATGACGGTGACGAGCCCCAGGAACACGGGGCTGACCTGTCTGTTCATGGGGCCAGACCGTACCCGGAGCGGTCGCCGGGGCACGAGCCGGGGCCCGTGCCCCGGCCGGCCTACTGGGCGCTGATGTCGATCGTGCGCCGCTTGCCCTGGGACGACTTCGGGATGCGTACGGTGAGCACCCCGTCGGCCAGGTCGGCCGAGACCGCGTCGTCGTCGGTGTCGTGGGGGACCATGGTGCGGTAGGAGAACCGGCCGGTGCGGCGGCTGAGCACCTTTCCGTGGTGCTCCTCCTCGAGCTCGCCGGTGATGTGCAGCTCGTTGGCGTCCAGCTCCACCGAGACGTTCTCGCGCGGGATGCCGGGCAGCTCGGCCCGCACCAGATAGGAGTCCTCGGTCTCCTCCTCCTCGACCAGCGGCACCCAGGGCCGCTCGCCGGTGGGCGTGGTGCCCTGCTGGAAGAACCGGCCCACCTCGGACCACAGGTTCTCGAACTCGCTGCGCGGGTCGCGCCATCCCCAGCCCGGCTGCTGCCGTGCCGGGCGCTGTGCGCCCTCTCCGCGCCGTACTGGCATCTTCACGGGAGTGCCTCCCTCCTCGTGGCCTGTCCGTGCGCCGTGGCGGGTATCCGGGCGCGGGCGAGCATAACGGGCGGCCCGCCGACGGGCCGGAAGGCCGTCGGCGGGCCGCCGCGGGAGGACCGGTGGTGGCCGGTGGGGGAGGGCCGGCCGCCGCCGGTCAGTGGAAGGTGTGCTCCTCGGCGGGGAAGGCGGAGCCGGCCACGTCCTGGGCGAACTCGCGCGCCGCGTCGCCGAGCGTCTCGCGCAGCCGCGCGTACTGCTTGACGAAGCGCGGCATCCGGCCCGGCGTCATGCCCGCCATGTCCGTCCAGACCAGCACCTGGGCGTCGCAGTCCGGACCGGCGCCGATGCCGATGGTCGGGATGCCCAGGGAGCGGGTGACCTCGGCTGCCAGCTCGGCCGGCACCATCTCCATGACGAGGGCGAAGGCGCCGGCGTCCTGGGCGGCCTTGGCGTCGCGCAGGAGCTGGTGGGCGGCCTCGTCGCCGCGGCCCTGGACGTAGTAGCCGCCCAGCGCGTTGACCGACTGCGGGGTCAGGCCCAGGTGGGACATCACGGGGATGCCGGACCGCACGAGCAGTTCGGTCTGGGCCAGCGAGCGCTCGCCGCCCTCCAGCTTCACCGCCCCGGCGCCGGCCTCCTTCACCAGGCGGGTGGCGTTGCGCAGGGCCTGGACGGGGCCCTCCTGGTACGAGCCGAAGGGGAGGTCGGCGACGACCATCGCCCGCCGGGTGCCGCGTACGACGGCGGCGGACATCATGGCCATCTGCTCCATGGTGACGGGAACCGTCGAGTCGTAGCCGAGGTGGCAGTTGCCCGCCGAGTCCCCGACGAGCAGGACGGGGATGCCCGCCTCGTCGAAGACGGACGCGGTCATCGCGTCGTACGCGGTGAGCATGGGCCACTTCTCGCCGCGCTGCTTGGCGGCCGCCAGGTCCCTCACGGTGATGCGTCGCTGCTGCGTTCCGCCGTACAGCGCCTTGCTGCTGTCGGCTGCCTGCTGGGCATGCGTCATTGCGCCGGCTCCTGTGTTCGTCGTCTCGAGGCGCCCTCACGGCGTC
Source organism: Streptomyces verrucosisporus (assembly GCF_017114865.1). GTDB lineage: Bacteria > Actinomycetota > Actinomycetes > Streptomycetales > Streptomycetaceae > Streptomyces > Streptomyces fenghuangensis. The sequence continues at coordinate 175,007 of NZ_JADEYH010000001.1, forward strand.
CCCGGATCCGCGTCCATGGTGGCACTACCGCCGGGCGGGAGGGAAGGGGGACCGGCTGTGGTGCGACACGGGGGAGCGGGGACGGCACGAGACGAACTGGTGTCGCTGATGTCCTAATCTGTGGCGATGAGTGCAGTTGGTTCCGAAGTACCGCCGTGTTCGACGGTTCCGGAGGCCGTACATCGCAGGCGCTGGGCGATCCTGGCGGTCCTGATGCTCAGCCTGCTGATCGTCGTACTGGACAACTCGATCCTCAACGTCGCGATGAAGACCATCGCGACCCCGCCCCCCACCGGCCTCGGCGCCACCCACAGCCAGCTGGAATGGGCGGTGAACTCCTACACGCTCGTCTTCGCGGGGCTGCTGTTCACCTCGGGCCTGCTCGCGGACCGCCTGGGGCGCAAGCGGGTGCTGCTGGCGGGCCTGGTGCTGTTCGGCGCCGGCTCGGTGCTGGCCGGGCTGGCCGGCTCGCCCGGCGAGCTGATCGCCTTCCGCGCGCTGATGGGAGTCGGCGGCGCCCTGGTGATGCCGCCCACGCTCGCCGTCCTGATGAACGTCTTCGAACGCGACGAGCAGCCCAGGGCCATGGGGATCTGGACCGGGGGCGTCGGCGTGGCCATCGCCGTGGGGCCGGCCACCGGTGGCCTGCTGCTGGAGCACTTCTGGTGGGGCTCGGTCTTCATGGTCAACGTGCCCATCGTGATCGCCGCGCTGATCGCGATGGCCGTGCTCGTCCCCGAATCCAGGGACCCCGCGCCCGGCCGCCCCGACGTCCCCGGCGTGCTGCTGTCGGTCGTCGGCCTGGTGCTGCTGGTGTACGGCATCATCAAGGGCGGGCAGCTCGCCGACTTCACCGACCCCGAGGTGCTGCTCACGGTGGGCGGCGGTCTGGCCGTCCTGGCCGGGTTCGTGCTCCACGAGAGGCGCAGCCGGCACCCGGCCCTGGACGTGCGGTACTTCCGCGAGCCGGACTTCTCGGCCGCCGTCACCGCCGTGGCGCTGGTGTTCTTCGCGCTGATGGGCGTGACGTTCTTCATGGTCTTCTACACCCAGAGTGTGCGCGGCTACACCCCCTTCCAGACCGGCCTGCTGCTGCTCCCGCTCGCCGCCTCGCAGCTGTTCTTCGCCTCCCGGGCCGAGCTGGCCGTGAAGCGTTTCGGCGCCCGGGCCACCTGCACGGCCGGCCTGCTGGCGGTCGCCGCGACCATGGCTGCGTTCGTGCTGCTCGGCACCGACACGCCGATCTGGGTCCTGGAGGTCCTCTTCGTCGTCCAGGGTGCCGGGATGGCGCACGTCACGCCGCCCGTCACGGTCACGATCATGCGGGCGCTGCCGCGTGAGAAGGCCGGTTCCGGGTCGGCGGTCAACAACATCTTCCGGCAGGTCGGCGGTGCGCTGGGCGTCGCCGTGCTCGGCTCGCTGCTGTCGGCGGCCTACCGGGGCTGGATCGACGGCGAACTGGCCGGGGTGCCGGGCCTGTCGGAGGGGGACCGGCGCGCGGCGGGCGAGTCCATCGAGGCCACCCGGGCGCTGGCCGAGCGGATGGGCCCGGCGGGCCGGGCGCTGGCCGAGCGGGCCGACGAGGCGTTCGTCCACGCCATGCACGTCACGGTCGCGGCCTCCGCCGCCGTCGCCCTGGCCGGTGCGATCGTCGTCGCGCGGTTCATGCCGGGCGGACCGGGCGCGTCGGAGGGGGAGGGCGGGCGGGAGCTGAGGCAGTCGCCCGAGGGGCCGGCCGAGCAGGCCGCGGGGGTGCTGGAGGGCGCCCGGCCGCGCGGCTGAGGAGGCTGAGGGGTGGGGGCGAGAGGAGTTCCCGGCGGGTGTGGGGCGGTACGCGCATACGTGCATGCGGGTCTGTGCGCCGTGCCGGAATGTGCGTGTTTCGTTACAGTGGCGGATGCTGCCGGAAGGTCAGGAACCCGCCGCAGGACCGCGTTCGTCCTGGCAGACGTACAGGCGTACGGGCCGCTCGGTGCGGTCGGTGTGCCCAGCAAGCAAGACCGGCCGCCACCCGGGACGCCGGACCGGGGCGGCGGCCTCGCGATGACGGCAGGTGAGGACGGCGGATGGCACGGGCGTACATGACCGAGGCGGAGTCGCGGACGGCGAGGGAAGAGGTGGACGGGCGTCCCGGTCCCGCCCCTTCCGCCGCCGCCCGCCTCCGGCGCGCGATCGCCCGGGCGGGCGGCGAGGGGCGGTGGCGCCGCGGCCTGCTGCTCGCGCTGCTGGCCGTGGTGGTCGCTCTGCTGATGGCGCTGCACTCCCGGGTGCCCAACCGGGTCGGCAATCTTGGCAGCCTGCTGGAGACCTTCCTGCCGTGGCTCGGTCTGGCGATCCCCCTGCTGCTCCTGGCGGCGCTGCTGCGCCGTTCGGCCACCGCACTGGTGGCGCTGCTGCTGCCCGCGGTGGTCTGGGCGGACATGTTCGGCGGTCTGGTTACCGACAAGCGCGCCGGCGGCGGGGACCTGACGGTGGTCACCCACAACGTCAACGCCGACAATCCCGACCCCGCCGGTACGGCGCGGCAGCTGGCACGCAGTGGCGCCGAGGTGCTGTCCCTCCAGGAGCTGCCGGGCCGGTCGGTGGCGGAGTACGAGAAGGCGCTGGCGGACGCCTACCCCCACCACGTGGTGCTGGGCACGGTCGGGCTGTGGAGCAAGTACCCGATCGACGACGCCCGGCCTGTGGATATCGGGATCGGCTGGACGCGGGCGATGCGTGCCACAGTCGGCACGCCGAGGGGGGACGTCGCCGTGTACGGCGCGCACCTGCCGTCGGTGCGGGTGAAGTTCGAGGCGGGGTTCACCGCCCGCCAGCGCGATGTCGCCTCCGACCTGCTGGGTGAGGCCATCGTGGCGGAGCCCGTCGGGCGGGTGGTGCTGCTGGGCGACCTCAACGGGACGATGAACGACCGGGCGCTGGCGTCCGTCACCTCCCAGATGCGCTCCACGCAGGGCGCGGCGGGCGACGGGTTCGGGTTCAGCTGGCCCGCCTCGTTCCCGATGGCCCGGATCGACCAGATCATGGTGAAGGGGGTCGAGCCGGTGTCGTCGTGGGCGCTGCCGGCGACCGGGAGTGACCATCTGCCGCTGGCGGCGTCGGTGAGCTGGTAGGGCCGCGGGGCGCGGCGAGGGTGTGACGAAGGCGAGGTGGGGGCGGGATCGGGCCCGGTTCCGCTTCCGGGGCCGGCGGTGGAGGGATCCCGGGTTCCGAGGACGGCCCGCCCCTGTGTGGGGCGGGCCGTCCGCTGCCTGTAGCACGGCTGTCACCTATTTGTTTTGTGTCGGAACAAAAAGACTGCGAGACTTGACCGTGTTCGGAGCACACCGGCTCCGTTTCCTTGTCCTGCTGCGCACCCACCCCTCGCGTCGAAAGGCTCTCCCATGCCCCTGGCCCTGCTCGCTCTCGCGGTCGCGGCCTTCGGGATCGGCACCACCGAGTTCGTGATGATGGGCCTGCTGCCCAATGTCGCGGACGACCTGGGCGTCTCCGTGCCCACCGCCGGTCATCTCGTCTCCGCCTACGCCATCGGCGTCGTCATCGGCGCCCCGCTCCTGGCCGCCGTCGGGGTCCGCGTCCCGCGCAGGCGGATGCTCATCGCCCTGATGGGCCTGTTCACCCTCGGCAACCTCGCCTCTGCCCTCGCCCCCGGATACGGCACGCTGCTGGCCGGGCGGGTGCTGGCCGGGCTGCCGCACGGCGCGTTCTTCGGCGTCGGCGCGGTCGTCGCCGCCCGCCTGGTGCGGGAGGGCCGGCAGGCGCGGGCCGTGGCCACGATGTTCCTGGGGCTGACCGTGGCCAACATCGTCGGCGTGCCCGGCGGCACGGCGCTGGGGCAGCAACTGGGGTGGCGTGCGACGTTCCTGGTCGTCACCGTGATCGGGCTGGTCGCGATGGGGGCGCTGGCGGCGCTGGTGCCGTATCTGCCGCTGGAGCGGCGGGGTGGCGGTGCGGGGGACGCCGGTGCTGATGGTGGTGTGGTTCGTGAGCTGCGCCGCGAGGTACGGGCGCTGGGGGACCGGCAGGTGCTGCTCGGGCTGCTGACGGCCGTCTTCGGGTTCGCGGGCGTCTTCGCCCTCTACAGCTACCTCGCCTCGATGGTCACCGAGGTCACGGGGATGGCCGAGTCGTCGGTGACGGTCGTGCTGGCCCTCTTCGGTGTCGGCATGACGCTGGGTGCGCTGGCCGCGGGACCGCTGACCGACCGTGCGCTGCGGCCCACGCTGTACGGGGCGCTGGGTGCGCTGGCGCTGGTGCTGGTGGCGTTCCGGTTCACCGTCCACGTGCCGTGGGCGGCGATGGCGACCGTGGTGATGATCGGTGCGGTGGGGTTCATGACCACCACGCCGCTGCAGATGCTCGTGATGGAGAAGGCGCGCCACGCGCCGACGCTCGCCGCGGCCTCCAACCACTCGGCGTTCAACCTGGCCAACGCGGGCGGTGCGTGGGCCGGTGGTACGGCCATCGCGGCGGGCTGGGGGTGGACGTCCCCGGCACTGGTGGGCGCGGGCCTGGCGGTGGTGGGGCTGGTGATCGCCGTGGTGGCGGGGGTGCTGGACCGGGGGGCGCCGGCCGGGCGGCGGTCGCGGGTGGTGGCTCGCGGGGCGGGTGCGCGCGAGGCCCGTTCGCGGGAGGAGGCGGGCAGCCGGGGCGGGGCCGGGGCTCGCTGAGGGCGGGGTCCGCCGTGGGCGGTGGGGCGTGCGGGTGCGGTGGGGCCGGGTGCGTGCGGGGGGCGGGGCCGGTCCGGGGCGGACGTTCCGGACGGCATGATTTACGGGCCTGGGCGTGCACCGTTGCCTGGAACTCCTATTGCCCGCAAATCACGCTTTAGTGTCCGGAACATCCGCCCCTCCCCGCCCCCTCCCGCCGTCGCCCGGGTGCGGGGGGCTTCTGCCCGGTTCCCTTCCGCCGTCGTTCGGGTGCTGGGGGGCCTCTGCCCGTTCCCTCCGGCGGCCGGGGTCTCGCCGGGGCGGGATCCGGAGCCCCGTTGTTCTCCGGCGGCGGGCGCCCCGGCGGCGGGCGCCCGCCGCCGGGGCGGCGTCAGCCGGTTTCGCGCCAGCGGTTGGTGATCGGCAGGCGGCGGTCCTTGCCGAATCCCTTCGCGGAGATCTTGGTGCCCGGCGGGTACTGCCGCCGCTTGTACTCGGCGGTGTCCGTCATGCGCAGGACGCGGGTGACGGTCTCCTCGTCGAAGCCCTCGGCGATGATCTCCTCCCGGCCCCGGTCCAGGTCCACGTACAGTTCCAGGATCCGGTCCAGGACGTCGTAGTCGGGGAGGGAGTCGGTGTCCACCTGGTCCGGGCGCAGTTCCGCGCTCGGCGGCTTGGAGATGGAGTTCTCCGGGATCGGCGGGGTCTCGCCGCGTTCGGCGGCGGCCTTGTTGCGCCAGCGGGCGAGGCGGAAGACGGTCGTCTTGTAGACGTCCTTGATCGGGCCGTACGCGCCGACCGAGTCGCCGTAGAGGGTCGAGTAGCCGACGGCCAGTTCGGACTTGTTGCCCGGCGCGAGCACGATGTGGCCCTCCTGGTTGGACAGGCCCATCAGCAGGGTGCCGCGCAGCCGGGCCTGGAGGTTCTCCTCCGCCAGGCCGGTGAGGTGGAGCGAGTCCATGTAGGCGTCGAACATCGGGGCGATCGGCACGGTGCGGAAGTTGAGGCCGGTGCGGCGGGCCATCTCCGCCGCGTCGCCCTTGGAGTGCTCCGAGGAGTAGCGCGAGGGCATGGAGACGCCGTACACGTTCTCCGGGCCGATCGCGTCGCAGGCGATGGCGGCGGTGAGGGCGGAGTCGATGCCGCCGGACAGCCCGATGAGCACCGAGCGGAAACCGTTCTTCAGGACGTAGGCGCGCAGGCCCGTGACGAGGGCGGTGTAGATCTCCTCGTCGTCGTCCATGCGGGGGGCCTCCGCGCCGGTGACCTGCGGCTCGTACGGGGGGAGGGGGGAGGCCGACAGGGTGCGGTGCTCGATGCGCAGGCCGTCGGAGACGTTGCCGGAGGGAGGCTCGGGCGCGGCGGCGGGCAGGTCGAGGTCGAGGACGACGCAGCCCTCCTCGAACTGCGGGGCCCGCGCGATGACCTCGCCGCCGGCGGAGACGACGATCGAGTCGCCGTCGAAGACCAGGTCGTCCTGGGCGCCGACCATGGCCAGGTAGGCGGTGGTGCAGCCGGCCTCGCGGGCCCGGCGGCGCACCAGGTCCAGGCGGGTGTCGTCCTTGTTCCGCTCGTAGGGGGAGGCGTTGACGGACAGCAGCAGGCCCGCCCCGGCGGCGCGGGCCGCGGGCACCCGGCCGCCGTCCTGCCACAGGTCCTCGCAGATCGCCAGGGCCACGTCCACGCCGTGCACCCGGACCACGGGCAGGGTCTCGCCGGGGACGAAGTAGCGGAACTCGTCGAAGACCCCGTAGTTGGGGAGGTGGTGCTTGGCGTAGGTCAGCACGACCTCGCCCCCGTGGAGGACCGCCGCGGCGTTCCGGGGCGCGCCGGCGGGCTGGCCGTAGCGGGGCTGGGCCTCCTCCGCCCGGTCGAGGTAGCCGACGACGACGGGGAGTCCACCGAGCCCCTCGTCGGCCAGGCGGGCGGCGAGGGCGGTGAGGGCGGAGCGGCTGGCCCGGACGAAGGACGGGCGCAGGGCCAGGTCCTCGACGGGGTAGCCGGTGAGCATCATCTCGGGGAACGCCACGAGGTGCGCCCCCTGCTCGGCCGAGTGCCGCGTCCAGCGGACGACCGCGTCCGCGTTCCCGGCGAGGTCGCCGACGGTGGAGTCGATCTGGTTCAGGGCGAGTCGTAGCTGAGGCACACGGTCAGTCTAATCGTCGTATTGACGCGATCCCGGGAGGCGGGAACCGGCCCGGCTACCGCGTGTCGCACCCGTTCGGGTGAGGGTCTCGGTCCGAGGTGCGCCGGGGGCCGGGGCGGCGGCTTCGGAGGGTTGTCGCGCGGGGCGCGTGCGGCCATTCTGGGAGCGCTCCCAGAAAGGAGGTCTCGGTGGACGAGAGCAGGGGTGGGCCGTTCGTACGGCCGTACCGGGCGCAGGACAGGGAGGCGGTGTACGACGTGTGCGTGCGCACCGCCGACGCGGGCGGCGACGCGCGGGGGATCTACCGGGACCCGGACCTGATGGGCGACCTCTTCGCCGGCCCGTACGTGTGGCTCGCGCCATCCCTGGCCTTCGTGCTGGACGACGGCGGGCGCGCGGTCGGGTACGCGACCGGAACCGCCGACACCGCCGCGTTCACCGAGGCGTTCCGCCGTCAGTGGCTGCCGCGGGTGGCCGGCAGGCATCCGAGGGCACGGCGGCCGGTGACACCGGACGAGCGGATGACCGAGCTGCTGTACACACCCGAGCGGATGGTGCTGCCCGAACTCGCCGACCACCCGGCGCACCTCCACATCGACATCCTTCCCGCGTACCAGCGCGCGGGGCACGGGAGGGCGCTGATGCGCGCGCTGCTGGACGCCCTGCGCCGGGAGAGGGCGAAGCGGGTCCATCTGGGCATGCTGACGGTGAACACCGGCGCACGGCGCTTCTACGACCGCCTGGGTTTTCACGAGCTGGCGGTGCGCGACCCCGGCCCGCTCACCTATCCGGGAAGGTCCACGGACATCGGGTCGGCGTAATGTGACGGTAACCCCTCACCGTGATACTGGTGTGCGGGCCGCTCCCTTCCCGGGCGGTGCGGGGAAGGGCCGTCTGACCAGCGAGGATGGGTGACCATGGACAAGCAGCAGGAATTCGTGCTCAGGACGCTCGAGGAGCGCGACATCCGGTTCGTCCGGCTGTGGTTCACCGACGTGCTCGGCTTCCTGAAGTCCGTCGCCGTCGCGCCGGCGGAGCTGGAGCAGGCCTTCGACGAGGGCATGGGATTCGACGGGTCCGCGATCGAGGGCTTCGCCCGCGTCTACGAGTCCGACATGATCGCCAAGCCCGACCCGAGCACGTTCCAGATCCTGCCCTGGCGCGCCGAGGCCCCCGGCACCGCGCGGATGTTCTGCGACATCCTGATGCCGGACGGCTCCCCGTCCTACGCCGACCCCCGCTACGTCCTCAAGCGGGCCCTGAACAAGACCTCCGACCTGGGCTTCACCTTCTACACCCATCCCGAGATCGAGTTCTTCCTGCTCAAGGACAAGCCGGTGGACGGCACCCGGCCCACCCCGGCCGACTCCTCCGGCTACTTCGATCACACCCCCCAGCACGTCGGCCAGGACTTCCGCCGCCAGGCGATCACCATGCTGGAGTCGATGGGCATCTCGGTGGAGTTCTCCCACCACGAGGGCGCTCCGGGCCAGCAGGAGATCGACCTGCGGTACGCCGACGCCCTGTCGACGGCCGACAACATCATGACGTTCCGGCTGGTGATGAAGCAGGTCGCGCTGGAGCAGGGGGTGCAGGCGACCTTCATGCCCAAGCCGTTCTCGGAGTTCCCCGGATCCGGGATGCACACCCACCTGTCGCTGTTCGAGGGCGACCGCAACGCCTTCCACGAGTCCGGCGCCGAGTACCAGCTCTCCAAGGTCGGCCGCTCCTTCATCGCCGGGCTGCTCAGGCACGCCGGGGAGATCTCCGCCGTCACCAACCAGTGGGTCAACTCCTACAAGCGCATCTGGGGCGGGGCCCAGCGCACCGCGGGCGCCGGCGGCGAGGCGCCCTCCTACATCTGCTGGGGGCACAACAACCGCTCCGCGCTGATCCGCGTGCCGATGTACAAGCCGGGCAAGATGGGCTCCACCCGCATCGAGGTGCGCTCCCTGGACTCCGGCGCCAACCCCTACCTGGCCTACGCGGTGCTGCTGGCGGCCGGGCTGAAGGGCATCGAGGAGGGCTACGAACTCCCGGCCGGGGCCGAGGACGACGTGTGGGCGCTGTCGGACGCCGAGCGCCGCGCGATGGGCATCGAGCCACTGCCGCAGAACCTGGGCGAGGCGATCGCGCTGATGGAGCACAGCGAACTGGTCGCCGAGACCCTGGGCGAGCACGTCTTCGACTTCTTCCTGCGCAACAAGAAGCAGGAGTGGGAGGAGTACCGCTCCGAGGTCACCGCCTTCGAGCTGCGCAAGAGCCTGCCGGTGCTGTAGCGGGCCCGAGGGACACGGGGCGGGGCGGTAGGGCGGCAGCGGCGAGAGGCAAGGCCACGGTGGTGCAGGGCGGTCGGCGGGACAGCCGGTTCGGAAGGTTCGTACGGCGCGGGTTCACCGATCCGGGGGCGGCCGTCCGCCTGCTGGACTCGCCCGCCCTGGCCCGGGTGCGCGACGACGCGGTGCTCCTCGACGCGCTCGGCGCCACCGCCGACCCCGACCAGGCGCTGCTGTCCTTCGTCCGGCTGGTGGAGGCCCAGCCGGAGGAGGCCGGGCAGCAGACGCTGCTGGGCACCGTGCTGGCCGCCAAGCCGTTGCGCGACCGGCTGCTGGGCGTGCTGGGCGCCTCCGAGGCGCTCGGCGACCACCTCGCCGGCCACCCCGACGACTGGCAGGCCCTCCACTCCTACGAGACGGCCGACCTCCACCCGGGCGTGGAGGAGTTCGAGGCCGCCCTCGCCGGCGCGGAAGGCCCCGACGAGCTGCGCGTCGCCTACCGCCGGGCCCTGCTCACCATCGCCGCCCGTGACGTGTGCGGCACCACCACCGTCGACGAGACCGCCGCCGAGCTCGCCGACCTGGCCACCGCCACCCTGCGCGCCGCCCTGGCGATGGCCGGACGCGAGGAGCCGGAGGACGCACGGGCGTGCCGGCTGGCCGTGATCGGGATGGGCAAGTGCGGCGGACGCGAGCTCAACTACGTGTCGGACGTGGACGTCGTCTTCGTCGCCGAGCCCGCCGGAGGAGCGGCGGGGGACGGAGACGGGGAGAGCGAGGCGCTGCGCGCCGCGACCCGGCTCGCCGCGCGCATGATGCGGATCTGCTCCGACACCACCGCCGAGGGCACCATCTGGCCGGTGGACGCCAACCTGCGGCCCGAGGGGCGCAACGGTCCGCTGGTGCGCACCCTGTCCAGCCACCTGGCGTACTACCGGCGCTGGGCCAAGACCTGGGAGTTCCAGGCCCTGCTCAAGGCCCGCCCGGTGGCCGGCGACCCGGCACTGGGCCGTGAGTACACCGAGGCCCTGGCCCCGATGGTGTGGCAGGCCGCCGAGCGGGAGAACTTCGTCACCGACGTGCAACAGATGCGCCGCCGCGTGGTCGCGGGCATCCCCGCCGCACAGCTCGACCGCGAACTCAAGCTCGGCCCCGGGGGCCTGCGCGACGTGGAGTTCGCCGTCCAGCTCCTCCAGCTCGTCCACGGGCGCAGCGACACCACCCTGCGCAGCCCCACCACGCTGGCCGCGCTCGACGACCTCGCGGCGGGTGGGTACGTGGGCCGTCAGGACGCCGCAGCGCTCGGCGACGCGTACCGCTTCCTGCGCGTCCTGGAGCACCGCATCCAGCTCCAGAAGCTGCGCCGCACCCATCTGATGCCCAGGGATGAGGCCGAACTGCGCCGTCTGGGCCGCTGTCTGGGCTTCCGCCAGGATCCGGTGGCCGAGCTGACCCGCGCCTGGAAGCGGCACGCGGCCGTGGTGCGGCGGCTGCACGAGAAGATCTTCTACCGGCCGCTGCTGGACGCCGTCGCCCAGCTCGCGCCCGGAGAGGTGCGGCTGTCGGCCGGCGCGGCCCGGCAGCGCCTGGAGGCGCTGGGCTACGCGGACCCGGCCGCCGCCCTGCGCCACCTGGAGGCACTGACCTCCGGAGTCAGCCGCAAGGCCGCCATCCAGCGCACCCTGCTGCCGGTGCTGCTGGGCTGGTTCGCCGACTCCGCCGACCCCGACGCCGGGCTGCTGGGCTTCCGCAAGGTCTCCGACGCGCTCGGCCAGACGCCCTGGTACCTGCGGTTGCTGCGGGACGAGGGGGCCGCCGCGGAGAACCTGGCCCGTGTGCTGTCGGCCGGGCGGCTCGCCCCCGACCTGCTGCTGCGCGCCCCCGAGGCCGTCGCCCTGCTCGGCGACCCCGGCGGGCTGCGGCCGCGCGGCCGGGAGTCGCTGACCCAGGAGGCGCTGGCGGCCGTCGGCCGGGCCGACGGGCCCGAGCAGGCCGTCACCGCCGTCCGCGGGGTGCGGCGGCGTGAGCTGTTCCGTACCGCCGCCGCCGATGTCATCGGCGCGTACAAGGCGGGAGGTGGGGGCGGTTTTGGTGGTGCGGGGGGCGGTTCCGGGGACGCCGACGGCGTCGCGGCGGCCGTGGACCGGGTGGGGGAGGCGCTGTCCGACCTGAACGCCGCGACCGTCGCGGGCGCCCTGCGGGCGGCGGTGGACGCACGCTGGGGCGACACCCTGCCCACCCGCTTCGCGATCATCGGAATGGGGCGTTTCGGGGGCCGCGAGCTGAACTACGGCTCCGACGCGGATGTGCTGTTCGTACACGAACCGCGCGAGGGCGTGGACGAACGGGAGGCCGGCGAGGCGGCGCTCGCCGTCGCGGGTGAGATGCGCCGCCTCCTGCAGCTTCCCAGCTCCGACCCGCCGCTGCTCATCGACGCCGACCTGCGGCCGGAGGGCAGAAGCGGCCCGCTGGTGCGCACCCTGGCCTCCTACGGGACCTACTACCGCCGCTGGTCGCAGGCGTGGGAGAGGCACGCGCTGCTGCGCGCCGAACCGGTGGCGGGCGACGCGGACCTGGGCCGCCGCTTCGTCGAGCTGATCGACCCCCTGCGCTATCCGGAGGACGGCCTGGAGGAGGACGCGGTGCGGGAGATCCGCCGCCTCAAGGCGCGGATGGAGAGCGAGCGGCTGCCGCGCGGCGCCGATCCCACCACCCACACCAAGCTGGGCAGGGGCGGGCTGTCGGACGTGGAGTGGACGGTCCAGCTGGTGCAGTTGCGCCACGGAGCGAAGGCGCCGGGGCTGCGAACGACCCGCACCCGTGCCGCGCTGGCCGCCGCGCGGGACGCAGGACTGATCGGCGAGGAGGACACCGTGACCCTGGACGAGGCGTGGCTGCTGGCCACCCGGGTGCGCAACGCGGTGATGCTGGTGCGTGGCCGGCCCGGCGACACCTTTCCCTCCGAGCCGCGCGAGCTGGCCGCCGTCGGCCGCTACCTGGGGTACGAGCCGGGGCACGTGGGCGAGATGCTGGAGGACTACCGGCGTATCACGCGGCGTGCCCGGGGGGTGGTGGACCGGTTGTTCTACGGGGTGGAGTGAGGGTTTCCGCCGGTGGCGGGTGCGGGGGCGGGGCCGGTCCGGGGCGGACGTTCCGGACGGCATGATTTACGGGCCTGGGTGTGCACCGCTCTCTGGAACTCCCATTGCCCGCAAATCACGCCCCTGGCCTCCGGCATGGGGAACCCCGGAGTGTCCGGAACATCCGCCCCTCCCCGTCCCCTCCCGCCGTCGTCCGGGGGCGGCTCCCCGGCGCGGGGGTAGGGGGTTCCTCCGGTGGGTGGGCGTGTGGTCGAGGGGGTTTCCGCGGTGTCAGGGTGAGGTGGGGACCAGGCGGGGGAGGCGGTGGGCCGGGACGCCGTACCAGGCGCAGGAGACCGCGTAGCCTATGCCCAGGCAGAGCAGCCCGCCGACCGCGTCCAGCCAGAAGTGGTTGGCGGTGCAGACGATGACCACCAGGGTGAGGGCCGGGTAGAGCCATCCGAGGATCTTCACCCACAGCGGCGCCGCCAGCAGGGCGAGGGTGATGCCGCACCACACCGACCAGCCGATGTGCATCGAGGGCATGGCCGCGTACTGGTTGGAGACGCTGGCCATGTCGCCCGAGGCCATCGAGCCCCAGGTGCCGTGGACCTTGACGGTGTCGATGAAGTGCACGCTCTCCATCAGCCGAGGCGGGGCCAGGGGATAGAGGTAGTAGCCGAGCAGGGCGACGGCCGTGGTGGCGAACAGGACCGTGCGGGTGGCGGCGTAGCGGCCCGGGTGTCTGCGGTAGAGCCAGACCAGGACGCCGATGGTGACGATGAAGTGCAGTGTGGCGTAGTAGTAGTTCATCGTCACGATCAGCCAGGTGACGCCGTTGACCGCGTGGTTGAGGGACTGCTCGACGGCGATGCCGAGGGCGCGCTCGGCCTCCCACAGCCAGTCGGCGTTCCGCAGGGCCTGCGCCTCCTGTTCCGGCACGGCGTTGCGGATCAGGGAGTACGTCCAGTAGCTGACCGCGATCAGCGTGATCTCGAACCAGATCCGGGGCCTGCGGGGCGCGCGGATGAGCCGGGAGACGGTGCGGCGCGGAGCCGGAGCGACCGTGTGTTCATCTGCCGGAGCGACAGTGGTCACTCCGGCTTCTTCTGTCGTCCTCGTGATCGGAGCCCCCATGGTGCGCCAGTCTGCCAGAATCCGGACCCCGACCGATCATCCCCCGGTCCGGTCCTGACCGCCTCCGGTCCTCCCTGAGACGGACCCCGGACCCTGGGGTGCGGAGGCGGTGGAGCCGCGGACGACCAGCTCGGGGAGGAAGACGAACTCGCTGTGCGGGGCGGGGGTGCCGCCGATCTCCTCCAGCAGGGCCCGTACCGCCGCCTGGCCCATCGCGGTCACCGGCTGGCGGATGGTGGTCAGGGGCGGGTCGGTGAAGGCGATCAGCGGGGAGTCGTCGAAGCCGATGACCGAGACGTCGCCGGGAACGGCCAGGCCACGCTGCCGGGCGGCCCGGATGGCGCCGAGCGCCATCATGTCGCTGGCGCAGACCACGGCGGTGCAGCCGCGGTCGATCAGGGTGCCGGCCGCGGCCTGGCCGCCCTCCAGGGTGTACAGCGAGTGCTGGACCATCGACTCCGCCTCGTCGGGCGAGAGCCCGAGCTGCTCCTGGAGGCTGGTGGTGAAGCCCTCCGTCTTGCGCTGGACGGGCACGAACCGGGCCGGTCCCAGGGCCAGTCCGATGCGCTCGTGGCCGAGCGAGACGAGGTGGGTGACGGCCAGTCGCATCGCGCCCCGGTCGTCCGGTGAGACGAAGGGCGCGCGGACCTTGGGGGAGAATCCGTTGACCATCACGAACGGCACACCCTTGCCGCGCAGCTGCTCGTAGCGCTGTGTGTCGGCGGTGGTGTCGGCGTGCAGTCCGGAGACGAAGATGATGCCCGCCACGCCCCGGTCCACGAGCATCTCGGTCAGCTCGTCCTCCGTCGAGCCGCCGGGGGTCTGGGTGGCCAGGACGGGGGTGTAGCCCTGACGGGTCAGCGCCTGTCCGATGACCTGGGCGAACGCCGGGAAGATCGGGTTCTCCAGCTCGGGGGTGATCAGCCCGACCAGCCCCGCGCTGAGCCGGCGCAGGCGCATGGGGCGCTCGTACCCCAGCAGGTCCAGTGCGGCGAGGACGGACTCGCGGGTGGCCGGGGAAACGCCGGGCTTGCCGTTGAGGACGCGGCTGACCGTCGCTTCGCTGACCCCCGCCTGGGCTGCGATGTCAGCTAGCCGTGCGGTCACAGCACCGGACTGTACCGGTCATGTGTCCGACTGCCCACCGTACCCGGGAGTTCGCCCTGATAGGTGCGGTTTCGCCCCCTGGGCCGGGAGGCGGAACCGCGGTCTCACCGTTCGACGCTGTAGCCGGGCAGCAGTCCTTCGCTCCACTCCTCGGCGGTGCGGGTCAGCCCCTCGCGGGCGGTCTCCTCGCCGCGCAGGATGGCCGTGTAGCGGGGCTGGAGGGCGACGAAGAGCTGTCCGCCCTCGGGGAGGGAGGGCCGGGCCACGGCCTTGGTCAGCGCCAGGTAGAAGGAGTTGCGCACCGGGTCGGAGAGCACCTTCCCGGTGTAGGCGGCCGTACGGGTCGGCAGCAGTCCCAGGGCCAGGGCGGTGCTCTCCTGCTGCTTTGCATCGGTCATGTACTTGACGAAGAGATACGAGGCGTCGGGGTTCTCCGCCTCCGCGGAGACCACGAGGTTGTGGCCGCCGGTGGGGGATCCCGCGGTGCCCGACCCGCCGGCCGGGACGGCGGCGATGCCCAGGTTGTCGCGGTCCTTGAACTCGGGGGAGGAGAAGATGTCGGCGGTCGCCCAGGGGCCGTTGATCATCATGGCCGTCTCGCCGCTCTTGAAGGCGTTCTGCATGGCGGCGTAGGCGTCCTTCTCCGGGGGCTTGGGTGCGGCGCCGGAGGAGACCAGGTCGGCGGCGGTGGCCACCCCCCGGACCGAGTCGGGGGAGGCGACGGTGATCGTACGGGAGGCGACGTCGACCAGGTCGCTCTCCTCGCCGTACAGGAACGGCAGGGAGAAGAAGGGATCGGGGTTGAGGGCGATGCCCTCGGCCCCCGTCTTCCGTTTGATCTCCAGCGCGACGTCCTTGAGGTCCTTCCAGGTGGACGGGGGGCGGTTGATCCCCGCCTCCTCGAAGATCCGGCGGTTGTAGAGCAGGGCGAGGGTGTCGGTCACCTGGGGGACGCCGTAGACGCCGCCGTTCTCCAGCGTCACGCTCGCGGTGGTGGTCGGCAGGAAGCCGGACATGTCGGCGTCCAGGGCGGGGGTGCCGGTGAGGTCGGCCAGGTGGCCGTCGGCGGCGAAGCCGATCGTCCAGCCGACGTCCGCGCGCAGCACGTCGGGTACGCCCTGGCCGGACTCCACGGCGTCCAGGAACTTCTGCTGGGCCTGGTCGAAGGGGACCGAGACGTGCTCGACGTCGACCTCCGGGTACTTCTTCTCGAAGGCGGCGACGAGCTTCGCGAAGTGCGGGGCCTCGGCCTCGCCCGAGGTGTCCCACCAGGTGACGCTGCCGGAGGCGGCGGGGGCGTCCTCCTCGGCGGAGCCGCCGAGCACTGTGCAGGCGGTGGCCGTCAGGGCCAGGGCGGCGGCCAGGGCGGCGGCGGCCCTGCGGCGCCGGGGGGCCCGTCCGGTCGAATCGGACGCGTCGGGGTGTATGTGACTTTCCATCGTGCTCTTCCCGTCTGTCCTCAAGCGGAGGATCCGCAGTGGAACGCGGAGGAAGGTAGCAGGAGCGCAACTTCTTGCGGAAGCCGTTGCAGACTCGTTTGCAGAAAGTTGCCGCAAGGTCTTTCTAAAAGATTGCCCCGCTGTTACGTTCCTGGTCAGCCCGGCGCCGCGACCGCGCGGCCCGCGCGGAGTACGCCAGTGCCCCCGCGAGACGGGCACCGGA
Source organism: Streptomyces verrucosisporus (assembly GCF_017114865.1). Classification (GTDB taxonomy): domain Bacteria; phylum Actinomycetota; class Actinomycetes; order Streptomycetales; family Streptomycetaceae; genus Streptomyces; species Streptomyces fenghuangensis. The sequence continues at coordinate 191,064 of NZ_JADEYH010000001.1, forward strand.
TCATGGAGGAGTTCACATGCGGCGTGGCATAGGGACCACCGCACTGGTCGCGGCCATCGCGCTCGCGGCCACCGCCTGCGGCGGCGAGAGCGGCGACGGTGAGAAGAAGAACGCCAACGGCGAGCTGTCGGGCACCGTCGAGTTCTGGGACACGTCGGGCGACGCCGAGAAGGGCTTCTACAAGAAGGTCGCCGAGGAGTTCGAGGACGAGCACCCCGGCGTCGAGGTCAAGTACGTCAACGTCCCCTTCGGCGAGGCCAGCAACAAGTTCAAGAACGCCGCGGGCGGAGGCTCCGGCGCCCCCGACGTGATGCGCACCGAGGTCGCCTGGGTGGCCGACTTCGCCAGCCTGGGCTACCTCGCCCCGCTGGACGACACCGCCGCGGTCGACGACAAGGACGACTACCTGCCGCAGGCCTGGGGCAGCACCCAGTACGACGGCAAGACCTACGCCGTCCCGCAGGTCATCGACACCCTGGCCCTCTTCTACAACAAGGGTCTGCTGGAGAAGGCCGGCGTCGAGGTCCCGCAGTCGATCGAGGAGATCAAGGACTCCACGAAGGCGTTCGAGAAGAACGACGTCACCCCGTTCTACCTGCGCGGCGACGACCCGTACTGGTTCCTGCCCTTCCTGTACGGCGAGGGCGGCGACATGCTCGACGCCGAGGCCAAGAAGATCACAGTCGACGACGAGCCCGGCGTGAAGGCGTTCGAGGTGATCAAGGACCTGGTGGACTCCGAGGCCGCGACCACGGACACCACCAACGGCTGGGAGAACATGCAGAAGTCCTTCAAGGACGGCAAGGTCGCGATGATGATCAATGGCCCCTGGGCCATCGAGGACACCCTCGCGGGCAAGCAGTTCAAGGACGACGAGGACAACCTCGGTGTCGCCGCGGTCCCGGCCGGCAGCGCCGGCCAGGGCGCCCCGCAGGGCGGTCACAACTACTCCGTCTACGCCGGCTCCGACAACCTCGACGCCTCCTACGAGTTCGTCAAGTACATGAGCTCCGCCGAGGTCCAGAAGCGCACCACCGAGGAGCTGAGCCTGCTGCCGACGCGCGCCTCGGTGTACGAGGAGAAGACCGTCGAGGACAACCAGATGGTCCAGTTCTTCAAGCCCGCCGTCGACAAGGCCGTCGAGCGCCCCTGGATCGCCGAGGGCAACTCCCTCTTCGAGCCGCTGCGCGTCCAGATGGCCGACGTGCTGACCGGCAAGACCAAGCCGGAGGCCGCCGCCGAGAAGGCCGGCGAGGAGTACGCCAAGCTCCTCAAGGACGGGGACTGGAAGTAAGGGTCCGGAAGAGCTCAGGGAGAGGCTGACCGACGACCATGGCTGTCGAGACCGGCCAGTCGGTGGCACCGGCCGCGGGCGGAGACGCCCGCGGCCGCGGCCGCGGAACTGGCGAGAAGTCCAGCAAGGTCCCCGGACCGCTGCGCCGCGCGATGGCGACGCACTGGTACGCGTGGGCCATGGTGGCCCCCGTGGTGATCGTCATCGGGGTGATCATCGGCTATCCGCTGTTCCGCGGCGTCTGGCTGTCCCTGACGGACGCGGACGAGGCCAACGTCGCCCGCACCATCGGCGTCAACGAGATCGAGGCCACCTACGAGTTCATCGGTCTCGAGAACTACAGGGCCATCCTCACCGACAACGTCTTCTGGGACCGGCTCGGCTGGACGGTGCTGTGGACGGTCGGCTGCGTCTCCGTGACCTTCCTGCTGGGCCTGGTGCTGGCCACCATGCTCAACCGGAAGCTGCGTGGCCGGGCGGTGTACCGCATCGCGATCATCCTGCCCTGGGGCATCCCCGCCTTCGTCTCCGTCTTCGCCTGGCAGATGCTGTTCAACGAGAAGAACGGCATCCTCAACAGGATCCTGGAAGGCGGCGGCATCGAGGGCGTCCCCTGGCTGGGCGACCCCACCTGGGCGAAGATCTCCGTCATCGCCGTGAACGTCTGGCTGGGCGTGCCGTTCATGCTCGTCGCCCTGCTGGGCGCCCTCCAGTCCATCCCCTCGGAGCTGCTGGAGGCCGCCGAGGTGGACGGCGCGAACGCCTGGCAGCGCTTCCGCAACGTCACCCTGCCGGGCATCCGCTCGGTCAGCAGCACCGTGGTCCTGCTGAGCACCATCTGGACGTTCAACATGTTCCCGGTGATCTACCTGCTCACCCGCGGCGGGCCGGGCGACTCCACCGAGATCCTGGTGACCTACGCCTACCGGCTGTCCTTCCTCAACAGCCCGCGCGACTTCGCCACCTCCGCGGCCTGGGGCGTGCTGATCCTGCTGCTCCTGATGCTCTTCGCGGTGTTCTACCGCCGTTCGCTCCGCAAGCAGGGAGAGGTGTGGTGACGACGATGGACACCACGAAGACCACCACCGCGACCACGACCCCCGACCCCGCCACCACCGCGCCCGTGCCGCCGGCCGGCGGCGGGCGGCCCCGGCGGGTGCGCGGGCGCGGCGAGCGCGGGCCGCTGGCCTCCGCCGCGCTGCACGCGGGCCTGCTGCTCGCGGCCGTGGCCGCGGTCTTCCCGCCGTTCTGGCTGCTGGTGACATCCTTCAAGCCCAAGACGGAGACCTTCACCACCTCGCTGGTGCAGAACTTCACGCTGGAGAACTACACCCACGTCCTGGGCGACACCTACTTCCTGACCTGGTTCTGGAACTCGGTGGTGGTCGTGGCGGCGACCACGCTGCTCGGCGTGTTCATCTCCGCCACCACCGGCTACGCCGTCAGCCGCTTCCGCTTCCCCGGGATGCGCCCGCTGATGTGGACCCTGCTGATCACGCAGATGTTCCCGATGGCGATCCTGATCGTGCCGCTGTACAACCTGATGGCGCAGCTCGGCCTGCTCAACCAGCCCGTCGGACTGATCATCACCTACCTCACCATCGCGGTGCCGTTCTGCGCCTGGATGATGAAGGGCTTCTTCGACACCATCCCCGTCTCCATCGACGAGTCGGGGCGCGTGGACGGCCTCAACCCCTTCGGCACCTTCTGGCGGCTGATCCTGCCGCTGGCCAAGCCGGGGCTGGCCGTCACCGGCTTCTACAGCTTCGTGACGGCCTGGGCCGAGGTCGCCTACGCGTCGGCCTTCATGACCGGCGAGGAGAACCTCACCCTCGCCGGCGGCCTGCAGACCTTCGTCAACCAGTACGTGGGCGACTGGGGATCGATGACCGCCGCCGCGGTGATCATCGCCGTCCCGGCCGCGATCGTCTTCGGTATCGCCCAGCGGCACCTCGTCGCCGGACTGACCTCCGGCGCCGTCAAGTCCTGACCCGCCGCCCCACCCGTCCGGCACCTCGCGTCCCCCCACTCACGACACCAGGGATGACATGACCCAGCACTCATCAGCCCCCGCCACCGGCACGGCCCCGGCCATCCGCACGGACGCCACGGGAGAGCCGACCGGCTGGTGGCGCGACGCGGTGATCTACCAGGTCTACCCCCGCTCCTTCGCCGACGGGAACGGCGACGGCATGGGGGATCTGGCGGGCGTCCGCGCGCGGCTGCCCTACCTGGCCGACCTGGGCGTCGACGCCGTCTGGCTCAGCCCCTTCTACGCCTCCCCGCAGGCCGACGCCGGCTACGACGTCGCCGACTACCGTGCCATCGACCCGATGTTCGGCAACCTGCACGACGCCGACGCGCTGATCCGCGACGCCCACCAGCTGGGGCTGCGGATCATCGTGGACCTGGTGCCCAACCACTCCTCCGACCAGCACGAGTGGTTCCAGCGCGCCCTGCGCGAGGGCCCCGGCTCGCCGCTGCGCGACCGCTACCACTTCCGCCCCGGCCGCGGCCCGAAGGGCGAGGAGCCCCCCAACGACTGGGAGTCCATCTTCGGCGGCCCGGCCTGGACCCGCACCGAGAACCCGGACGGCACCCCGGGGGAGTGGTACCTGCACCTGTTCGCCCCCGAGCAGCCCGACTTCAACTGGGAGAACGAGGCCGTGCGGGACGAGTTCCGCTCGGTGCTGCGCTTCTGGCTGGACATGGGCGTGGACGGCTTCCGCATCGACGTCGCCCACGGGCTGGTCAAGGCCGCCGGGCTGCCCGACATGGGCCGGGCCGGGCAGCTGAAGCTGCTGGGCAACCAGGTGCTGCCCTTCTTCGACCAGGACGGCGTCCACGAGATCTACCGCTCCTGGCGGCGGATCCTCGACGAGTACCCCGGCGAGCGCATCGGCGTCGCCGAGGCCTGGACGCCCAGCCCCGAGCGCACCGCGCTCTACCTGCGCGCCGACGAGCTGCACCAGGCGTTCAACTTCCACTACCTGGGCACCGCGTGGAACGCCGAGGCGCTGCGGGAGGTCATCGACCAGTCGCTGGACTCCATGCGCCCGGTCGGCGCCCCCACCACCTGGGTGCTGTCCAACCACGACGTGGTGCGCCACCGCACCCGGCTCGGCGGTGGTCTGGGCCGCGCCCGCGCGGCCTCGCTGCTGATGCTGGCGCTGCCCGGCTCGGCCTACGTCTACCAGGGCGAGGAGCTGGGCCTGCCCGAGGTCGCCGACCTGCCCGACGAGGTGCGACAGGACCCGTCCTTCTTCAAGGACAACGGCCAGGACGGCCTGCGCGACGGCTGCCGCGTGCCCATCCCGTGGACGCGGACCGGTTCCAGCTACGGCTTCGGCTCCGGCGGAAGCTGGCTGCCCCAGCCCGGGCAGTGGGCCGAGCTGTCGGTCGAGGAGCAGACCGGCGACCCCACCTCCACGCTGGAGCTGTACCGCAGCGCGCTGGCGGTTCGCCGCGAGCACCCGGCGCTGGGCGCGGGCGAGAGCGTGGAGTGGCTGGAGGACTTCCCCGTCGGCGTGCTGGCCTTCCGCCGCCGTGCGGCCGACGGCTCCGGCCGCGACCTCGTGTGCACGGCCAACACCACTGACCGGCCCGTGGAGCTGTCCGCTGCGCCCGGCCGGGCGCTGCTGGCCAGCGGCGAGTACGAGGGCGGGGCGATCCCGGCCGACACCACCGTCTGGTGGGAGGTATGACCGACACGGGTACGGCGCCCGCGCCGGTCCCCCAGCAGGGGGGACCGGCCGCGGGCGCCGTACCCGGCAGTGCTCCCGGGACCGCCCGTCTGGCCGACATCGCGGCCCAGGCCTCGGTCAGCGAGGCCACGGTCAGCCGCGTGCTCAACGGCAAGGCGGGTGTGGCGGCCGGCACCCGGCAGAAGGTGCTGGCGGCCCTGGACGTGCTGGGGTACGAGCGGCCGGTGCGGCTGCGGCAGCGCAGCGCCGGCCTGATCGGGTTGGTCATCCCGGAGCTGACCAACCCGATCTTCCCGGCGTTCGCCCAGGTCATCGAGCAGGTCCTGGCCGGACACGGCTACACCCCGGTGCTGTGCACCCAGATGCCCGGCGGCGCCACCGAGGACGAGCTGGTCGACCAGCTCGTCGAGCGGGGCGTCAACGGCATCGTCTTCCTCTCCGGGCTGCACGCCGACACCACCGCCGACCCGGGCCGCTATGTGCGGCTGTCCGGGCGGGGCGTGCCGTTCGTGCTCATCAACGGATTCAACGAGCACGTCAGCGCCCCCTTCGTGTCGCCCGACGACCGGGCGGCGGCCCGGATGGCGGTACGCCATCTGGTGGATCTGGGCCACGATCCCCTGCGGATCGGCCTGGCGGTCGGCCCCGTCCGGTACGTCCCGGTGCGGCGGAAGGCGGAGGGGTTCACGGCGGCGCTGATCGAGCAGGGCGTGCCCGCGGCGCGGGTGCGCGAGCAGGTCCAGCACACGCTGTTCACCCTGGAGGGCGGCCACGCCGCGGCGGGCGCGCTGATCAGCGCCGGCTGCACGGGGGTGGTCTGCGGCAGCGACCTGATGGCGCTGGGCGTGGTGCGGGCGGCCCGGCAGCGCGGGCTGGAGGTTCCGCGCGAGCTGTCGGTGGTCGGCTTCGACGACTCCGAGCTGATCGCCTTCACCGACCCGCCGCTGACCACCGTGCGCCAGCCGGTCAAGGCCATGGCGAGCGCGGCGGTGAACGCCCTGCTGGAGGAGATCGGGGGGAACCCCGTCCAGCACTCGGAGTTCGTCTTCCAGCCCGAGCTGGTGGTGAGGGGCTCGACGGCCCCGCCGCCGCAGCCGTCGTAGGAACGGGCACATGCCGCCGGGCGCCGGCGGGCGCCCGGCGGTGTGTGCCCTGACGGCCCGCCGCCGGACGCCCGCCGGCGCCCGGCGGTGCGTCCGGGGGGAAACCGTGTGCGGCGGGGAGTCCGCGGGCATCCCGGCCCGGCCGGCCGGGCGCGTGGGGGCCATGTGCCTGGTCCCCCGGCCGACCGGACCGGGAGTGTGGTTGAACGTAGCACCGTGCAATCTCTTGCGAAAGAGTTTGCGCAGAGGCGACGGCTGTGTTTCCCGGAGATGTCCAAAGCCTTGACGGCCCTTCGGGGTCCGTCTACGGTCTCCTGCGCGAAGACTTTCAGGCACTTTCAGTCTTCTTGCGGCAAGAGCATTCATTGCTCCATCGCCTTACGGGCGCGGCGCGTTGCCCCCAGGCAGGCACTCGCATCTGCTTCCCCCACAGGAGGAAACGTGGCCAGGAGATCAGCGGCCGCCACACTCGCGCTTGTCGCGGGCATGGCAGGCTCCCTCATAGCCGTTCCCGGATCGGCACAGGCCGCGCCGCCCGGGACCAAGGACGTCACCGCCGTGATGTTCCAGTGGCGCTTCGACTCGATCGCCAGGGCCTGCACCGACACCCTCGGCCCGGCCGGCTACGGGTACGTCCAGACCTCGCCGCCCCAGGAGCACATCCAGGGCAGCCAGTGGTGGACGTCCTACCAGCCCGTCAGCTACAAGATCGCCGGCCGGCTCGGCGACCGAGCGTCCTTCAAGAACATGATCGACACCTGCCACGCGGCCGGTGTGAAGGTCATCGCCGACGCGGTCATCAACCACATGTCCGCCCACGCGAGCGGCACCGGCACCGGCGGCACCCCGTTCGGCAAGTACGACTACCCCGGCATCTACAGCGGCCGGGACATGGACGACTGCCGGTCGGAGGTGAACAACTACCGGGACCGGGCCAACGTCCAGAACTGCGAACTGGTGGGCCTGGCCGACCTCGACACCGGCGAGGACTACGTCCGCGGCCGTATCGCCGCCTACCTGAACGACCTGCTCTCCCTGGGCGTGGACGGCTTCCGCATCGACGCCGCCAAGCACATGCCCGCCACCGACCTGGCCGCCGTCAAGTCCCGGCTGTCCAACCCGAACGTCTACTGGAAGCACGAGGCCATCCACGGCGCCGGCGAGGCGGTCTCGCCCACCGAGTACCTCGGCAGCGGGGACGTCCAGGAGTTCCGCTACGGACGCGAGCTCAAGCGGGTGTTCAACAGCGACAAGCTCGCCTACCTGAAGAACTTCGGCGAGGGCTGGGGCTTCATGGAGTCCGGCAAGTCCGGGGTCTTCGTGGAGAACCACGACACCGAGCGCGTCGGCGACACCCTCAACTACAAGGACGGCGCCAACTACACCCTGGCCAACGTCTTCATGCTGGCCTGGCCCTACGGCTCCCCGGACGTCCACTCCGGCTACGAGTGGTCCAACAAGGACGCGGGCCCGCCCAACGGCGGCAACGTGACCGCCTGCTACAGCGGAGGATGGAAGTGCCAGCACGCCTGGCGCGAGATCTCCTCCATGGTCGCCTTCCGCAACGTCTCGCGCGGACAGGCCGTCACCGACTGGTGGGACAACGGCAACAACGCCATCGCCTTCGGGCGCGGCTCCAAGGCGTACGTCGCCATCAACCACGAGGGCTCCTCGCTCTCGCGGACCTTCACCACCTCCCTGCCGTCCGGTGACTACTGCGACGTCCAGAGCGGCAGGAAGGTGACCGTCGACGGATCGGGCCGGTTCACCGCCACCCTCGGCGCCAACACCGCCCTGGCCCTGCACACCGGCGCCCGCACCTGCTCCGGCGGCGACTCCGGCGACGGCGGGGACACGGCCGACGGAGCCTCGTTCAACGTCGAGGCCACCACGGTGATGGGCCAGAACATCCACGTCGTCGGCAACCGGGCCGAGCTGGGCGGCTGGAACACCGCGAACGCCCCCAAGCTGGACCCGTTGGGCTACCCGGTGTGGAAGCTGGACGTGGACCTGCCGGCCGGAACCTCCTTCGAGTACAAGTACATACGCAAGGACGCCGGCGGCAACGTCACCTGGGAGAGCGGGGCCAACCGCACCGCCACGGTCCCCGCCGACGGCAGGGTCGTCCTGAACGACACCTGGCGCAGCTGACCCGCGCGCGGCGCCGGCCCCTGCGCAGACCCCGGCGCCGGCTCCCGCGCAGGCCATGAGACGGCCGCCCGGACCCCGGCCCACTTCCCCGCCGCCGGGCCGGGCGGCCCACGGCGCCCAGCCGGTCATCCGGCCGTCCGGACTCCCCCCACAGGTCATCCCCCACACAGCGCGACCACACAGCGCGACACCGCGCACCACGCACAGATCACCGCACCCGAGGAGAGCGACCCGTGACAGGTCCCCTGGCGCGCAGAGGAGCGGCCGCGAGCATCGCGGCCGCGCTCCTGGCGACGCTCATCACCGCGGCGGCACCGGCCAAGGCCGCACCACCGCCGCCGTCCGACGCGAAACTGGCCGCCGAGCCCACCCGGCACGACCTGACACGGGAGCAGTTCTACTTCGTCCTGCCCGACCGCTTCGCCAACGGGGACCGCTCCAACGACCGCGGCGGACTGAAGGGCGACCGCCTGACCACCGGCTACGACCCCACCCACAAGGGCTTCTACCAGGGCGGCGACCTCAAGGGCCTGACGAAGAAGCTCGACTACATCAAGGGCCTGGGCACCACCGCCATCTGGATGGCGCCCATCTTCAAGAACAAGCCGGTCCAGGGTGAGGGGGAGAACGCGTCCGCCGGCTACCACGGCTACTGGATCACCGACTTCACCCAGGTCGACCCGCACTTCGGCACCAACGACGACCTGCGGAAGCTGATCGACGCGGCCCACGACAAGGGCATGAAGGTCTTCTTCGACGTCATCACCAACCACACCGCCGACGTGGTGAACTACGAGGAGAAGTCCTACTCCTACCTGTCCAAGGGCGCCTTCCCCTACCTCACCGAGGACGGCAGGCCCTTCGACGACGCCGACTACGCCGACCGCGCCGCCGGGAAGAGGTTCCCGAAGACCGGCCGCGACTCCTTCCCGCGCACCCCGGTCGTTCCGGCCGCCGAGAAGGACGTCAAGGTCCCCGGCTGGCTCAACGACCCGGAGATGTACCACAACCGGGGCGACTCCACCTTCGCCGGGGAGAGCTCGCAGTACGGCGACTTCTACGGCCTGGACGACCTGTGGACCGAGCGTCCCGAGGTCGTCGAGGGCATGAAGAAGATCTACCAGCGGTGGGTGAAGGACTTCCGGATCGACGGCTTCCGTATCGACACGGTCAAGCACGTCAACATGGAGTTCTGGACCCAGTGGGCCACCGCCCTGGACGCCTACGCCGCGAAGAAGGGCCGCGAGGACTTCTTCATGTTCGGCGAGGTCTACTCCTCCGACCCGGCCCAGATGGCCCCCTACGTCACCCGCGGCAAGCTGGACGCCACCCTCGACTTCGGCTTCCAGGAGGCGGCCCGCTCCTACGCCTCCCAGAGCGGGCCGGCGGCCAAGCTGTCGGACCTGTTCGCCCAGGACTACCGCTACACCACCGGCCGCTCCAACGCGTACGAGCAGGTCACCTTCACCGGCAACCACGACATGGGCCGCATCGGCGCCTTCCTGCGCCAGGACAACCCCGGCGCCGGTGACGCCGAACTGCTCAAGCGGGCCGAGCTCGCCAACGAGCTGATGTTCCTCAGCCGCGGCAACCCGGTGGTCTACTACGGCGACGAGCAGGGCTTCACCGGCACCGGCGGCGACCAGGACGCCCGCCAGACCCTCTTCGCCTCCGAGGTGCCCTCCTACCTGGACGAGGAGAAGAACGACCGGATCGGCACTGACCGCACCCACGCCGAGGACGCCTACGACACCTCCCACCCCCTGTACCGCTCCATCGCCGCCCTGTCGAAGCTGACCCGGAAGTACCCCGCCCTGCGCGACGGCGTCCAGACCGAGCGGTACGCGCACAGCGGCGACGGCCCCGGCGTGTACGCCTTCACCCGCACCGACGCCGAGCGGCGCACCGAGTACCTCGTCGCCGCCAACAACGGCGAGAAGGCCCGCACCGTCGAGATCCCCACCGGCTCGGCCGGCACCACGTTCCGCCAGATCCACGGCGGCGACGCCACCGTGCGCACCGGATCGGACGCGAAGCTGACCGTCACCGTCCCGGCCCTGTCCACCGCGGTGTTCAAGGCGGCGAAGCCGCTGCCCGCCCCCGCCGCCGCGCCCACCGTCGAGCTGGAGGCCCCCGCCGCGGGTGCCACCGGCACCGTCGAGATCACCGCGAACGTCGGGGGAGGAGACGGCGGCACGCCGAACCGCGTCGTCTTCGCCGCCCAGGCGGGCAACGGGAAGTGGCAGACCCTCGGCACCGCCGACCACGCCCCCTACAAGGTCACCCAGCACATCGGCCGGGACGTGAAGGCCGGAACGCCGCTGCGCTACAAGGCCGTCGTGGTCGACGCCAGGGGCCGCACCGCCTCCGACACCGCCTCCTCGGCCGCCGGCCAGGCCCCGCCGCCCGAGAAGCCCTCGGCCGTCGAGCGGGACTGGGCCGTCGTCCACTACCAGCGCACGGACGGCGACTACGACGGCTGGAAACTGGTCGCCGGCGACCGCACCGCCGACTTCACCGGCCGCGACGCCTACGGCGCCTTCGCCTGGATCAGGCCGGCCGACGGCGAGGGCAAGGTGTCCTTCACCGTCACCAAGGACGGCGTGGACGACGGACCCGAGCGCACCATAGACCTGGCCAGGACCGGCGAGGTGTGGGTCGAGCAGGGCAGCGACAGGACGCTGCCCGAGCGCCCCGAGGGCGTCTACCCGCCGCAGGACGGGAAGAAGGCCGTCCTGCACTACCACCGCACGGACGGCGACTACGACGGCTGGGGCCTGCACACCTGGACCGGCGCCGCCGAGCCCACCGACTGGTCCAAGCCGCTGATGCCGGTCGAGGAGGACGCCTTCGGCGTCACCTTCGAGGTGCCGCTCGCCGAGGGCGCGACCTCGCTGAGCTACATCGTCCACAAGGGCGACACCAAGGACGAGAACGCCGACCAGTCACTGGACTTCGCCACCCACGGCCGCGAGGTCTGGAAGCTGTCCGCCACCCCCGGCTACCTGCTGCCCACCACCGGCAGCGCGCCCGACCTGGACCTGGACGGGGCCGGAGCCCAGTGGATCGACCGGGACACCGTCGCCTGGAAGGTCAAGGCCACCGACGCCACCAGCCAGCAGCTCGCCTACGACACCCGCGGCACCATCGCGGTCGAGGACGGCGCCCTGAACCACGAGGGCCGCTGGCTGCGGCTGAACCCCGTGCCCGGCGGGCTGAGCGACGCGCAGAAGGAGAGGTTCCCGCACCTGAAGGACTACCCGGCCTTCCGTGTCGACCCCCGCGACCGCGACCGGGTGCGCACCGCCCTGCGCGGCCAGATCGTCGCCACCCAGCGCAACACCGAGGGCGCGCTGCTGGCGGCGACCGGAGTGCAGATCCCCGGCGTGCTGGACGACCTCTACGGCAGGAGGGCGGCCAAGGCCGACCTCGGCCCGGTCTTCGACCGCAAGGGGCGCCCCACCCTGTCGGTGTGGGCACCCACCGCGCAGCGGGTCTCCCTCGAACTGGACGGCCGCACCGTGCGGATGCGCCGCGACGACGCCACCGGCGTGTGGAGCGCGCGCGGCAACCGGAGCTGGACGGGCAAGCCGTACCGCTACCACGTGAAGGTCTGGGACCCCTCGGTGCGGAAGGTGGTCACCAACAAGGTCACCGACCCCTACTCCACCGCCCTGACCACCGACTCCGTAAAGAGCCTGGTCGTCGACCTGTCCGACCCGAAGCTGGCCCCCAGGGGCTGGAAGAAGCTGGACAAGCCGGCCCCGGCCCCGCTGCGCGACGCGCAGATCCAGGAACTGCACATCCGCGACTTCTCCGTCGCCGACCCCACGGTGAGCGATGAGCACCGCGGCGGCTACCTGGCCTTCACCGAGACTTCCGCCGACGGCATGAAGCACCTCGGGAAGCTGGCGGACGCGGGCACCTCCCACGTCCACCTGCTGCCCTCGTACGACATCGCCTCCATCCCCGAGCGCGCCGCCGAGAGGGCCGAGCCCGCCTGCGACCTGGCGGCCCTGCCCGCCGACTCCGGCGAGCAGCAGGAGTGCATCGGGAAGATCCGCGACGAGGACGCCTACAACTGGGGCTACGACCCGCTGCACTACACCGTGCCCGAGGGCTCGTACGCCACCGACGCCGACGGCACCACCCGCACCGTCGAGTACCGCGAGATGGTCAAGAGCCTGAACGAGGCCGGACTGCGGGTCGTGCTGGACGTGGTCTACAACCACACCATGGCCGCCGGGCAGGACGAGCAGTCCGTCCTGGACCGCATCGTGCCCGGCTACTACCACCGCCTGCTGGCCGACGGCACGGTGGCCACCTCCACCTGCTGCGCCAACACCGCGCCCGAGCACACCATGATGGGCAAGCTCACGGTCGACTCCATCGTCACCTGGGCCAGGCAGTACAAGGTGGACGGCTTCCGCTTCGACCTGATGGGCCACCACCCCAAGGCCAACATCCTGGCCGTCCGCGAGGCGCTGGACGCCCTCACGCCCGAGAAGGACGGCGTCGACGGCAAGAGCATCATCCTCTACGGCGAGGGCTGGAACTTCGGCGAGGTCGCCGACGACGCCCGCTTCGTCCAGGCCACGCAGAAGAACATGGCCGGCACCGGCATCGCCACCTTCTCCGACCGGGCTCGCGACGCGGTGCGCGGCGGAGGCCCCTTCGACGCCGACCCCGGCGTCCAGGGCTTCGCCAGCGGCCTGTACACCGACCCCAACTCCTCGGAGGACAACGGCAGCCGGGCCGAGCAGAGGCAGCGGCTGCTGCACTACCAGGACCTGATCAAGGTCGGCCTGTCCGGCAACCTCGCCGACTACACCTTCACCGACACCTCCGGCAAGCGGGTCACCGGCTCGCAGGTCGACTACAACGGCTCACCGGCCGGATACGCCGGCGCCCCCGGCGAGGCGCTCGCCTACGCCGACGCCCACGACAACGAGACCCTCTACGACGCCCTGGCGTTCAAGCTGCCCCAGGACACCCCGGCCGCCGACCGGGCCCGTATGCAGGTGATCGCCATGGCCACCGCCGCCCTCTCCCAGGGACCGGCCCTCAGCCAGGCGGGCAGCGACCTGCTGCGCTCGAAGTCGCTGGACCGCAACTCCTACAACTCCGGCGACTGGTACAACGCCATCCACTGGAACTGCGAGGCGGGCAACGGCTTCGGCCGCGGGCTGCCGCCGGCCTGGGACAACGAGGACAAGTGGCCGTACGCGAAGCCGCTGCTGACCCTGGCCGACCTCTCGCCCTCCTGCGGGGAGATCCAGGGTGCCTCCGCCGCCTACCGCGACCTGCTGGAGATCCGTTCCACCGAGGAGGTCTTCAGCCGGTCCACGGCGGCCGGGGTCCAGCGGGTGCTGTCCTTCCCGCTGTCGGGCGAGGAGGAGACCCCGGGCGTGATCACCATGCGCCTGGCGGACGGCGACCGCGACCTGGTGGTCGTCTTCAACGCCACCCCCGAGCGGCAGACGCAGACCGTCTCCTCGCTCGCCGGCGCCTCCTACGCACTGCACCCGGTGCAGGCGGAGGGCTCCGACGAAGTGGTCCGCAGCGCCGCCTTCGACGGGAAGAAGGGCGCCTTCACGGTGCCGCCGCGCACGGTGGCGGTGTTCGCCGCGCGGTGACCCGCGCGGGGCGGTAGACGGGAAAGACCTCGGGGCGGGGCCGGCGACAGACGGCCCCGCCCCGAGGCGCGTCCTGTCGGCCGCCTCCCCGCCGGCCGTCCCGGCCGGTACTCAGTCCCACCAGAAGGACCACAGGTTCCGGCCGGTCAGCCACCTGTCCGCGTAGCGCGAGATCGATCCGGCGCCCTGCCGCACCACCGAGGGGCAGAACGCGTAGTGTTCGGCCGCCACCGGCAGGGCCTGGGCCGCGGTGCGGGGCGGGCTCGGCACCGACAGGTGCAGCACATCCGGCTCCAGCGCCACCACCCGCGTGCCGAAACGCTCCTCCCAGGAGCGCAGCACCGTGCCGTACCCCTCGAAGTCCTCGCCGGAGGCCAGGGTGCCCGACCAGCCGATGACGGCGGGTATGTCCGCGCTCCGCGCCGCCGGGACCAGGGCCATCCGCGGGCGGCGCAGGGTGCCGCGCGTCACCAGCGCGCGGGCCGCCCCGGCCGCCGCCGCGTCCGGATCACCGCCCGCGCTTGAGGGGCGCGCGAGTTCGGGCGGGCGCCTGCCGTACGGCCGCAGCGCCGGTATCCCCCCGGCCCCGCGGCCACCCGGCTCCCACGCGGCGTGCCGCCTCCACCAGGCGGCCAGCACACCGGCGGCGGCCGTCCCGGTGTCTGCCCCGGCGCTCGTCCCGCCGCCACCGCCCGCGTCCTGCGGCGGGGGCAGCAGATCGTCCTCCACCGCGGTGCCGCGGACATGCGTGCCCAGCAGCACGGGCCACAGCCCGGTGGCGTCCCGCACCGGGAGCATCCGCTCCCAGCCGTCCGGCCCTGCGGGCTCGTCGGCGCGCCACAGCAGCGGCTCGGGCAGCCTGCCGAGCACCGTCCGGTCGACCAGCGTGCCCGGCGGCAGCGCCGCCGATGCGGCGAGCGAGCGCAGGTTCGGTGCCTTGGTGCTCGGTCCACGGGTCACATGAGTCACGGCCTCGAAACTACCCGCCGCCGGCCCTCCCGGGAACGAGTGCCAGCAGTCTGGACACCAGTTCCGCGAACGGGCCGTCGGGCGGCTCCTGTTCCACGACGCGGCGGAGCACTCCGGCCGTCTCCTCGTCGAACGCGGCCGTCACCGCGGCCAGCGCCAGCAGGTCGTGGACGAGCTGCCGCTCCAGCTCCCGGCGCGGTATCGAGCGGTCGGCCAGCCAGCCGAGCGCCGTGGTCTCGGCGACACCGACCCAGGTGCGGATCACCAGGGACATGCGGGGCCCGGGGTCGGTGAGTTCCAGATGGGCCAGGAGCTGCTCGTAGGCGGCCTGCCGCACTTCCTCGACCACCGCCTCGCTGCGCACCGAACCGCCGCGCAGCAGCGCCGAGAAGCCCGGCGCGTGCTCCTCGGCGAAGTCGAAGTAGCGCCCCATCACCAGCAGCAGCCGCAGGCTGAACGGGCCCTCGTGCGGTACGTGGAACCGGGTGGACAGCTCGTCGGCCGCCCGCCGCACCGCCGCCTCGTAGAGGCTGTACTTGCCCGGGAAGTAGTGGTAGACCAGCGGCCTCGATATCCCCGCCGCGGTGGCGATGTCGTCGATGGACACCTCCTCGGGCGGACGGTCGCTGAATAACCTCAGTGCGACGTCGATCAGTTGCTGCCGACGCTCCTTGACACCCATCCTGCGGCGTACCCCGGTGGTCATGGGAACACCCTAGCGAGCGCCGCGGACACCGGCCCGCCCCGTCCGTGTCCGGAGACGGCCGGCAGGCGGCCGGAGGAGGCGCCGGGCCCGCCACCGGCCGCCCGGTGTCAGGCCGTGCGCCACCCGGAGAACTCCACAGTGCCGGCCGTGCCGCCCGCCGCGGTCATGCCCGGCCCGGCGTCCTGCCGTCCGGCCGCGCCCGGCACCCGCACCGTCGCCACCGTCCGCCAGCTCGCGCCGCCGTCGTCGGACAGCTCGCCGGTGTACCCGTCCCCCGCGCGCCGCAGCCGCAGCAGCACCGGGGCCTTCACCCCCGTGATACGCCGGTAGGAGTCCAGCGTGCCGTCGCCGTCGGAGTCGTAGGACAGCACCACCCCGTTGGCCGGGGTCACCGACAGGTTGACGAAGCCCGGCGAGCCGGCCCGCGACAGGTCGTTGCGGACGATGATCCCCGCCCTCGCCCACGGCCCGGTCTCCGCCTGGGAGTCGACCCGCAGCGTCACCGAGCCCCGCTCGCCGAGCCCGCCCGGCCGGTACACCGCGCCGAACTCCGCGGTGCCCTTCCACAGGTCCGCGCCCCCGCCGTGCACGGCGTACCGCTCGCCGAGCCGGCCGAAGACCGCTCCGTTGGTGGAGACCGTGCGCAGCCCCGCCGGCAGCGGCCCGGCCAGGAACAGCGAGCCGCCCAGCTCCGTGCGCGCCCGGCGCCCGCCCTCGGGGCCGTACCGCGCCGTCAGACCGTACGACAGCTCCCGCAGCGGTGCGGTCGGCGGCCGGCCGGGGGCGGTCACCCGCCAGCGGACCCGGGTCCGGCCGCCGGGCGGCACACGGTCCGCGGTGGTGGGGTCCAGCGGCACGGCCCGCAGACCGGTGGAGCCGGTGGACAGGGCGAACTCGACCGGGCCCGCGGCCCGCAGCCCGTTGGTGTTGGTGAAGGAGGCGGTCAGCAGCCCGCGCCCGCCCGGCTCCAGCGCCCCCGGTTCCAGGGCGGCCTCCAGTCGCCCCTGGTAGGGCGCGCGGGCGAGGCTGTCGCGCACGCGCTGCGCGGTGGCGTACGCGTCCCCCGAGGGCCGCAGCGGATACTCCCGGCGCTCCCGTGTCCAGGGCTCCTCGACCGCGTACCAGTCGACCGGAGCGGGCGGGCGGCCCGAGGCCAGCGAGGCGTCCAGCTCGTCCAGCAGCAGCCGCCAGCGCGGCAGGTGGAAGTCGCCCGTCAGCCCGTGCCAGTCGCGGTTGGCGTAGTCGTGCAGCTTCCCGGCGTCGGCGGTGGCCCGCTCCCCCCACACCGTCAGCAGGGTCCTGGCGGTGCGCTCCAGCTCCGCCGCCTCCCGCGGGGAGGCCGCCATGCGGCGGGCGGCGTCCGTCCACGGGCCCAGCAGGAACATCCGGTGGGTTCCGGCCAGTTCGTCGCTGAGCGTCATCAGCCGCAGCCACAGCGCCGACAGCTCCCGGAAGGTCCCCAGGTCGCCGCCCTCGTAGGCGGTGCGCAGCTGGGGCAGCAGCACCCGGCTGCGGTTGGCCAGGGCCTGCCGGGCGACGTCCACCAGGTCGTGGCGGTAGGCGTCGCCGCCGCGCAGGGCGGGGGCCGCCTCCAGCAGCCCGTCCAGGGCGGCGTCGAAGCGCGCCGGGTCGTAGGTCAGCCCGGTGGGGCCGTACTGCCCGGCCCGGGTGGCGGTGAGGTCGGGGCGGGCGGCGAAGAGGCTGTCGTGGGCGAAGCCGTAGAGCCTGGCGTGGTGCCGGTAGGCGGTGTCGTGCAGCGCCCGCCAGGCCTCCCGCGCCCGCGGGTCGGCTCCGCCGTATCGGTACCCGGCGTACCGGGCGAACCAGCCGGGCAGGTCCACCGGGGCGTCGCGCCAGGCCAGTTCGGAGAAGAAGTCGAAGGCGGCCGGGTCGCGGTCGGCGGCCTCCGGCAGATACGCGGTGCCGGCCAGGGCGCTGCCGGGCTTGTCGCGCCAGGCGTGGAAGCGCTCGTTCCACACATGGGTCTTCGCCCCCAGCGTGGTGCGCCCGCCGAAGTTGGGGATCGCGCCGAAGCAGTAGGGGGTCCCGTTCCAGTCGGCCTCGCGGTCGTGGACGGTCTCGGTGCGCTCGGAGATGCCGTCGACGATGAGCATCCGGCTTTTGTCAACGGCGTCCACCAGCTCGCGCCGCGGGTTGTTCTGCCACCCCAGGATCACCCACACCGCCTCCGGGTGGGCCCTGCGCAGTGCTCTCTCCACCCCGCGCGCGGCGTCGGCCACCGGCACGTCCCCCGCGTTCCCGCCCTCGTGCAGCAGGTCCATCTTGAAGTGCGAGGCGTCGCCGAACAGCTCCCGCTGGTGCCGGTAGAAGGCGGCGGCGACGTCGGCGAAGACGGAGGTGCGCGGGTCGAGCCAGTCGGGCCGTGCGAAGCCGTGCCAGGTGCCCTGCGCGACGGTGCGGGCTCCGGGGACGCGCCCGGCGAAGTCCCCGGGCACCGAGCCGTAGTAGCCGGGCAGCACCGGGTGCATGCCCAGCTCCCGCAGCCGGGCGGTGATGCGCCGGCCCAGCTCCACGCGCCGCCCGATCAGCTCCGGGCTCATCGGGCCGCCGTAGCCGCTGAGGTTCTGCAGGTGCCACCAGGGCTGGTGGGAGGGGGCGGGCAGCCAGCGGCGGGCCTCGGCGTCGGAGTAGCCGAAGTCCTTCAGCAGCCGGTGGTAGGCGGCCTCCTGCCCGGCGATGACCATCACCTGGTTGCAGCCGTGCAGGGCGAGCACGTCGATCAGCCGCTCCCAGTAGGGCCAGTCGGCGTAGGGGTGGGTGTAGCCGTCGTTGGTGTCGTTGAGCGCGAAGCGGTTGGGCAGCGCGGTGGAGCGCTCCAGGGGGCGCCCGGGCGCGGGCAGGGTGGCGGGCAGGCCGATGTTGCGCCCGGCCCAGGAGATGTGCGCCGAGCAGACCTCCTTGAGGTACCAGTGCACCCCGGTGAGCAGCACGGCCGGGCTGGTGCCGGACACCTCCACCCGCCCGGCCGCGCCCGCGACCCGGAACCGCTCGGCGCCGTCCGGCGCGTCCAGCGCGGCCAGGCGGAACTGCGCGGCGTGCTCCGGCAGCAGCCGGCGCAGCGCCGCGGCGGCGGGCTCGGTGGAGAAGAGCGGCGCGGCCGCCGCCGCGCCGCCACCGCCCACCGTCAGACCCGGGCCGACCGCGGCGACGAGGGACGCCGCCGCCGTCCCGGCGCCCAGCACCGTGCGCCGGGTGAGCCCTCTGCCGCCCGTGCCCTCCACCGCCTGCGCGGCCTCGGCCGCTTCCGGCCGTCCCTGATCCAGCAGTTCCATGGAACACCTTTCGGAGAAGGGAATCCGCCTTCGCCCGCCCTCGCCGCCGCGGCCCTCCGGCGGCCGTACGCCTGGGGCAGCCGTACCAGGCCGCCGCATGGCGGAAACGGCTTCCCGGCGAGGACGACACGCACGGCTGCCGCCCCCAGCCGCCCGGGCACCGCGAGACGGCCGGACGGGACCGCCCGGATGGCGGCCAACCCTCCTCAGCCGCGCGGCAGTACGGTGGACAGCACGGACGGCAGCCGGGTCCAGTCGGAGGTGACCACGCTCGCCCGTTCGGCGGCCAGCAGCGCCACCCGGTCGCGCGCCTGACCCTCCGTCGGAGCGGTGGCGCTGATGGCCGGGGCCACGGCGTGGGCGTCGGTCATGACCAGCAGATAGCCGTTGCGGGCGTACCAGGCGGTGTCGATGCCGCCGGAGACGTACGCCGAGGCGTCGCCGTCGAAGACCACGAACCAGGGGCGCAGCGAGGCGTCCGCGTAGCGGGTGCGAGGGTCCCCGGCCGCGGCGCGGTGCACGGCGGGGAAGGCGGTGGCCTCGCCCAGCCGCCCGGCGGCGGCGAGGCCGCGCAGACGGGCGGCGTACTCGCGGTCGGTCCACAGGGTGTCGAAGGGGTTGGACTCCTCGACGGTGCCGGGGATGAGGTGGATCAGGAACTTCCCCGCCAGCGCGTCCCTGGTGGGCCAGCCCCCGCCGCGTACGGCGTCGTCGAGGGTGGCGTGGCCGGAGGCGAGGTCGCCGGGCCGGTAGAGCGCGTCGCCCAGCTCCCGGGAGACCAGGGCGTCGAACTGCGCGGGCCCGCGGCCGCGGTCGCCGGCGAAGCCGTCCTTCATCTCGATCTTGATCAGGACCGGCCGGTGCCCGGGGTTGGCCTCGTGCCAGGCCCGCATGTCGGCCAGGCAGCCGGCCAGGCTCTGGTTGCGTGGCCTGGAGCGCAGTTCGGCGGGGGAGGAGGCGTTCTCGCAGTTGTTGTCGTTGACCAGCGGGCCGTCGTGGGCCACGCGCCAGCCGCCCGAGTACTTGGCCCACACGTCCAGCTCCAGCAGTGAGGCGCCGGAGTCCAACGCGTCGGCGAAGTAGGTGTACTTGTCCTTCTCGTAGGCGTTGTGCACGCCGACGGAGGTGGTGCCGGAGTACGGCAGCGCGCCGCCTTCCGCCGCTCCGGCCGGCACGGCCGCCACGAGCACCGTGACGATTCCGGCCGCCGCCACCGCCGTCGCCGCCCGACCTCTTCGCCGCTGTGTCATCTGCGCCGCCTTCCGTGTGCGGGGGGGGAGGGTCAAATCGCACCTACGGTAAGGGGGTTGAGCCGAACGGGGGAGGGGGCGCGGATGGTGCGCGAACGAACGGCGGGTGTACGGCACCGGCGCGCCCCGCCGGACGGCGGGGCGCGCCGGGGAGCCGTCAGCGGCGGAAGGGGCCGGACACCTCGAACGTCATGCCGCCCAGCCCGGCCGGATCGCCCAGGGTGCCGCGCTGGGAGGAGAAGTACAGCCGGGAGCCGTCCGGGGAGAAGGCCGGACCGGTGATCTCGGAGTCGCCGTGGCCGTCGAGCCGGATCACCGGGGCCACCGCGCCCTCGGGCGTGATGACGTTGATCTCCATGTTGCCGCCGTCCTCCGCCACGTACAGGTCGCCGCCGGGAGTGCCGGTGATGTTGTCGACCCCGTCCAGCGGGGAGTCCGCGTCATAGGTCACCGACAGCTCGTTCTGCTCGGCGTCGTAGGCCCACACCCGGTTGTCGCCCTTGGTGGTGAACCAGCAGGTGCCGCCCGCGTAGTGGCAGCCCTCGCCGCCGTCGAAGTGACGGGCGGCCGACACCTGGTGGCGCGTCTGCCTGCCGAACAGCGGCGCCGACGGGTCGGGGACCTCGCGCCACTCCACACCGCCGCCGGCCGACTCGCACAGCACGTCCAGCCGGCCGCGCGACAGATCGCCCCAGACCTCGGGGGTGTAGCGGTAGAAGCAGCCGTCCGACTCGTCCTCGGTCAGGTAGACCACCCGCCGGTCCGGGTCGCAGGCCGCCGCCTCGTGCTTGAAGCGGCCCATCGCCTTGTGCACGACCGCCTCGCGCCGCCCGTACGGATCGGTCTCGAAGACCCGGCCGCGCCAGGTCTCCTCGCACGACAGCCAGGTCCGCCACGGGGTCGCCCCGCCCGCGCAGTTGAGGTTGGTGCCCTCCAGGACGCGGTAGGCCCGGTCGACCGAGCCGTCGGCGCGGAAGCGGATCGCCGAGGCACCGCCGACCAGGGGGACCTCGGAGTTGGAGACGTAGATCCAGCCGTCGCCGTCCGGGTAGCAGGCGCCGCCGTCGGGCGCCGGGTGCCACAGGACTCCGCCGACCGGCAGGCTGGAGCGGGCCACGATCCGGCTGCGGAACCCCTCCGGCAGCGCCACCCCGTTGGCGTCCGGCGCCCGCAGCGGTCCGTACGGGCCGGCCGTCGCGGTGGAGACGCCGGCCGCGGTGGCGGCGCCCTGCCACAGGGCGCCGGAGAAGGCGACGGCCCCCGCGCCGGCGGAGGCGGTTCTCAGGAAGGTGCGTCGCTGCATGCGGACTCCAGGCGTGTGAGGGAACGTGTGAAGGGCGTGTACACGTCACCATCGCGCGCCGTCGGCGCCGGGCGAAGGGAGCCGGGGGAGAAGATCCGGTGAACAGTCGTTCACACGGCCGCCGGCCCCTGGGCGCGGCGGTGCGCCCGGGGGGCCGGCGATCGTGGGCCGCGGCCTCGCCGCGGAGTCGTGGACGCGTCAGAAGGAGAAGACCGGGCCCGTGGCGCCCTCCATGACGCAGGAGTTGGCGAAGGTGCGCTCGTAGGAGACCGCGCGGCCCCCCCAGACGCCCTTGGCCGTGATCGTGACCGGGTCCCAGATCATCGGGCAGACCCGGTCGGTGTCGGTCTCGACCAGCGCGCCGACCTCGCCGTCCACCGAGCGCAGCGCGGCGCACGCCCGCTCCGGGGCCGGGTGGGCGCCCCCGGGACCCGGCGGGCAGACGAGAGTGGCGCTCCGCCGCTCGGGGGCCGTCGCCGGGTTCTCGCCCGCGGCGACGGTGAGCGCCAGGACCGAGGGCCCGGACGGCCTGTCGGCCGCGGCGGAGGCGGGGGCGGTGGTCGGGGCGGCGGTCGCGGCGGCCGCGGACCCCGCCAGGCAGGCCGCGGTCAGCACGGCGCCCAGCCCCAGGCCCTTGGTGGCGTACCGCATGTCGAACACTCCCTTGACCTCTCGGGGACAGGTTCCGGGCGAACGACTTACCGAAGTTCATACCGGGACACATCGGGGCGATCGGATCCGGTCACCTTCCGCTTCGCCTCGCTCCGGAACGCCGCATCCACCCTGCTCGGGAAAGCGCCGAAGGATCCGGAGAGGGGGCCGGCGGGCGCCCCGGAACCGGGCAGAGGACGGGCGGGGGCATATGACGACGCGATGACGTGCGGGTCCTCGGCCCGCCGCCGCGCGCCGCGCTCCCGACTCGGCCGGAAGACGACGCTCCGGGCGCCCCCCGGGAAGCGTCAGCCCAGCCGGCCCCGCGTCCGCATGGCCGCGCGCTGGGCGGCGGCCTGGGCCGGGCCCGTGACGTAGTGGGCCAGAGGGCGGGCGGCGGCCAGGGCCGCGCGGGCCGCGTTGGAGCCGCAGGCGCCGTGGACGCCGCCGCCCGGATGGGCGGAGGCGGAGGCCAGGTAGAGACCGCGCACCGGGGTGGCGGGACGGCCGGTACCGGGCACGGGCCGGAAGAGGAGCTGCTGGTGGACGGCCGCGGTGCCGCCGTTCAGCGCCCCGCCGACCAGGCTCTCGTCACGCGCCTGGAGGTCCGGCGGGGCCATGACGCGGCGCTCCTTGACCAGCTCGCGGAAGCCGGGGGCGCGGCGCTCCACCTCCTCCTCCATCCGGTCGGCCATGGCCTCCCGCTCGCCCGGCCCCCAGCGGCCCGTGATGCCGTCGTCGCCGCCCGCGTCGCCGCGCACCCGCTGGGGCAGGTGGGTGTAGGCCCAGGCCGACTCGGTGCCCCTGGGGGAGCGGGTGGGGTCGGCGGTGGTCATCTGGCCCAGCAGGCAGAACGGCCGGTCCGGCACCAGGCCGGTGGCCAGCTGGGCGCTGTGGCGGGTGAGGTGGTCCATGTCGTCGGCCAGATGGACGGTGCCCGCGCCCGCGGCGCCGGGGGAGGACCAGGGGATGGGGCCCGACAGCGCCCAGTCCACCTTGAACGTCGAGGTGTCCCACTGGAAGCGGCGGATGTCGTCCTGGAGCCGCAGGGGCAGGTGCTCCCAGTCGACCAGCCCGCCGTACAGCGCCGGGGCGGGGACGTCGGCCAGGACCGCCCGCCGCGCCCGTACGGCGTCGCCGCCGGCGGTCCGCACGCCGAGCGCGCGTCCGCCTTGGACCACCACCCGCACCACCCGGGCGTCGCAGCGCACCGTCCCGCCCCGCGACTCCAGCCGGCCCACCAGCGCCGCGGTCAGGGAGCCGGCGCCGCCGGCGGGCACCGGCCAGCCGTACTGCTGGCCCAGCATCGCCAGCAGCCAGCCGTAGGCCGCGCCGGCGGTGGACTCCGGGAAGAGGTCGGTGTGCAGCGCGCACCCCGCCAGCAGCATCGGCCCGCCCCGGCCGCCGAACTCCTCCTCGCCCAGCCGCCGCACCGGCAGCAGCAGGGTGCGCAGCAGGCGCAGCCCCCCGGCCGCGCGCAGCCGGGCCAGCAGCGACAGCGCGGGACGCACCGGCGGGAAGGGGCTGAGGAGTGCGTCCAGGAAATCCTCGCCGAGCCCGTCCCACAGGCGCGTCAGCCGCAGGTACGCCTCCCCGTCGCCGGGTGCGAAGGCCTCCAGGCCCGCGGCGGTCTCCTCCCGGTCCCGGTGCAGCACGGGGCAGCGCCCGTCGGGCAGTGGATGGGCCAGGACGGACGGCGCGTGGCTCCACCTCAGACCCCAGCGTTCCAGCTCCAGGGAGCGGATGACGGGCGAGGCCGCGGCCAGTGGGTGGAAGGAGCTGAACAGATCGCTGACGTAGTCGGGGTGGACGCCTCGGTCGCTGCGCACCGCGCCGCCGGGCTCGGACTGGGACTCCAGGACCAGCACCTGCCAGCCCGCGTCGGCCAGCAGGTTCGCGGCCACCAGTCCGTTGGGGCCGGATCCCACCACGACGGCGTCGTACGCCTCGGACATCTGCGGACAGCCTCCTGTTGCGACGGCGGGGGTTACGGGAGCGAGGTGAGCGGGCCGGCGCGGTGGTCAGTCCCCGGGCGGGGCGGTGTCGGGGCGCGCGGTGTGGGCGGGGTGGCCGTGGGTGCGCCGGGCCTCCTTCATCTCCGCCTCGTACAGGTGCTTCAGGCCGCCCGTCAGCCGGTCGCGCACCAACTCCTCCAGCCGCGCGAACGGCTTGTAGTAGTGCGAGTCGTAGCCCTCGACGATCTGGAACGTCCAGTGGCCCGGGATCACGTTGCGGCCCAGCGCCTCGGTCTCCAGCAGCTCGGCCTCCCCGGTGTGCCCGGCCTCGCGCAGCAGCTCCACCGCCTCGCCCAGCAGCAGGTCGGAGCGGCCGGTCATCTGGTGGAAGGAGTACAGGTGGCCACGCGCCCGCTCGGTCGCCTCCAGCGCCTCGGTGACCTTGCCGACGGCCTCGACCGTGGCGTCGTCCACGCCCGGCGGGCGGCGGTGCGCCCGGTCGGGCCGGTCGGGCCGGTCGCCGGAATCCTCCCCGGGCCGGCCGGCGGCGCGGTCCCCGGTGCGTTCGTCCGTCACGTGTGCCTCCCCGCTTCCCGGTCGGCCTCGCTCCGGCCGGACTCCACCACTTTCCGCAGCCGCGACAGCATCATCCGGTGCCGCAGCTGGAGCGCCGCGTCCAGGGGTGCGGTGTGCAGCTGCGCCACCGCGCCGCGCAGTGGGTGCTCGTCCATGGTGATCAGTGAGCCCTCGCCCCACGGCTTCACCGAGATGGCGATGCGGGCCGTACCCAGCCGCCCCGCCGACGCCTCCAGCTCCAGCTGCCCGGGCGGCTCGCAGACGCGGACGATCGTGTGGCCGCGCTCGGTCAGCGGCCCCATGCCGATCGTGTAGCGCAGGGCCGTGCCCACCTCGGGCCAGCGCCCCTCGGACTCATGCGTCTCGCGGGTGCCCACGACCCACTTCTGGTACTGCTCGGCGTCGCCGAGGACGCTCCACACTCTCTCTGGCTTCCTGTTCACCCACACATGTCGCACTGCCATGCGGGGCCGGGTACCCGCTTTCGCGCGAAGCACCGCCGGGGCGGGGCGGTCGGCCCCCTTACGGGCGAGCCCGCCGCCCGCCCGCGCCGCCGTCCCAGGCCCGAGCGGGGTGTCGGGCACCGGCTGCCGTCTGGCATGGTTGGCGGCGCCCTCGCCCGTCTTTACCGGTACAGCGGCCGGTACGGCCACCCGCACAGCCAAGGAGACACCGCGACATGAGATTCGGCCTGCTCGGCACCGGCCCCTGGGCGCGACTCGCCTACGGCCCCGCACTGCTCGCCCACCCCGACGCCGAGCTGGCGGGGGTGTGGGGCCGCAGGCCCGAGGCGGCGGCGCAGATCGCCGAACGGTTCGGCGGGCGGCCCTACGACGACGTGGACGCGCTGCTGGCGGACTGCGACGCGGTCGCCGTGGCGCTCCCCCCGGACATACAGGCGCCCCTGGCCGTACGGGCCGCCGAGGCCGGCCGCCATCTGCTGCTGGACAAGCCGGTGGCCACCACCGTCCCCGCCGCCCGCGGCATCGCCCGCGCGGCCGGGGCGGCCGGAGTGGCCTCGGTCGTCTTCTTCACCCTGCGGTTCCGGCCCGAGACGGCGGCATGGCTGGAGGAGCAGAAACGGACGGGCGGCTGGCAGCTCGGCCGCGCCGACTGGCTCGGCGGCATCTTCGCCGAGGGCGCCGAGCCCAGCCCGTTCGCCGACTCGCCCTGGCGGCGGGAGAAGGGCGGGCTGTGGGACGTCGGCCCGCACGCCCTGTCCATGCTGCTGCCGGTGCTCGGCGACGTGGCCGGCCTCGACGGGGCGGTGGCCGCCGTCCGCGGCGCCGGGCAGACCGTCCAGCTCGCCCTGAGCCACACCTCGGGGGCCGCCAGCACCTGTGCGCTCGGCCTCGCCGTCGCGCCCGCGGCGTCCGTGACCCGGGTGGAACTGCGCGGCACCGCGGGCGCGGTGGAACTGCCGGACGGGGAGACGGACGCGGTCGCCGCCCTCGGGCACGCCGTGGACGCCCTGATCACCTCGGCCCGCACCGGTGAGCCGCACCCGTGCGACATACGGTTCGGGGTGCGGGTGACGGAGATCCTCGCGGCGGCGCAGGCCCGGCTCGACGGGGCCCGCTCCGCGCCCGGCCGTGACTGACCCCGCGCGGCCGCCGGCCCCCTTCGCGCTCGTCCTCGGACCCGGCGGGGAGCGGGAGTCGCCGGCCTTCGACGGGGAGAGCGCCCCGGCCCGCGAGCTGCTGCGCCTCCTCCGCGCGGCCGAGGCGGAGGCGTCCGGGCCCCGGACGGCCTGAGGGCGCGTCACTCCCGGCGCAGGCTCACACCGCAGCCCGCGCACAGCGTGTACGTCCAGTAGCCGTCGCGCCACAGCTCGGTGCCGGCCGGCCCGGCGCACACCCAGCACCCCGGCGTGCCGCCCGGCTCCGGGCGGCCGGGCGGCCGGGCGCACAGCACACGGCGCACCACCACCGGCAGCGGCTCGGCGGGGTGGCGCCGGGGGTCGGGGCAGTAGGCCAGGCTGTGCCACCGGCGCCGCTGCGCCTGCCAGGCCTCGGCGCGGCCGGGCTGCCGCCTGCCCGCGCGCTTCTCGCGCATCCGGCGCCCGGCGTACGCGGCCTCGGCGGCCAGCCACACCTGCCGGGCCGCGTGGAGCTCCTCGACGGCCCGCACCAGCGAGTCCGGGTCCCTCTCGGGCCTGCCCGGTATGCCCGCGCTCCCGCGCAGGTGGTGGTACGTCGCCCGGAAGCCGTACGGAGCGAAGTGCTGCAGGCACGTCCGCAGATCGCTCAGCCGGCGGTGCGCGGGCCGCGCCGCGTCGTGCACACGGGCCCGGTGCGTACCGAAACTGCTCATCCTCGCCCCCCTGTCGTCCCACGGAGAGGATGACCGCACACTGCACCATCCGACACCTCCGGCGGGGCCGCTTTCCGTACTTTCCCGCGTTTTCCCGTGTTCCTGCGGAAGGCCGCGGACCGAGCGGCCGTCACTCCCGCGGGTGATGGAACGGGTATCCGGTTCTGGCCAAGGGGTGGCGGTGTGCACACCCGCCCAAAGTGGAGCGAACGCGCAGGCTCGGGCCGTAACGCCCGCATGATCACCCGGCGTGTCGCCGCACATTCGCACGGTGTTTGTCAAGTCTCCTCGACGGCCGGCCGAATGCCCCTATGCTCCCCGTCACGCAGCGAGGCACCTCCGTCACGGGGGGGCGCCGCCGCGTGCGGTGCCCCGGTGCCGCCATGCCCCGAAGCGGGGTGGCCGGGGGGCCGACGGGGCCGGACCTCCCTCTCTCAGTGAGTGGCGTATGCCGCTGGTAGGTGCCCCGGACACGTCATCCGCAGGCGCCCGCCGCCCCGGAGCACGAACCGTCCCGCAGCCGTCCCACCGTCCACCCCAACGTCCCAGAGGATGCCCATGGAGCCCGCCGGCTCGTTGACGGGAGGCCGACCCCCCTCTCCCGGGGGCCTGTGGCTCGCCTCCCCCGTACTGGCGGCCGCCTGTGCGGCCCTGGCCGCGATCTTCGTCACCGCCCCGGCCCGTGCCGCGGTCGCCTGGTGCGGGGCCGCGGCGACGCTCGCGGTGGCCGCGGCCGCCCACGAGGTGGTCCGCCGGGGCCGTGAGATCACCGCCGCCCACCAGCGCGCCGAACGCCAGCTCGCCGACCTGGAGCACTACTGCCTGGAGGTCATGCCGCCCGTCGTCGAGGCCGTGCAGCGCGGCGAGGTGCCCGGCGACGTACTGCCCCCCTCGCTGCACCCCGCCGACTCCGACCCGCGACTGGTGACCGCCCACGAGAAGCTGACCAGCACCGTGGTCAGGGCGGTCCAGGACCGCGAGTTCCAGCGCGACTCCGCCCGCCGCGCGATCGTCGCGATCGCCTGCCGCATCCAGGCCGAGATCCACCGCCTCCAGGCCGACCTGCGCAGGATGCAGTTCAAGCACCCGGCCCCCGAGACCCTCGGCGACCTGATGCACCTGGAACACGGCGTCAACGTCGCCGGCCGCGTGGCCACCAG
This sequence comes from Streptomyces verrucosisporus, assembly GCF_017114865.1. Classification (GTDB taxonomy): domain Bacteria; phylum Actinomycetota; class Actinomycetes; order Streptomycetales; family Streptomycetaceae; genus Streptomyces; species Streptomyces fenghuangensis. The sequence continues at coordinate 219,128 of NZ_JADEYH010000001.1, forward strand.
TCTGGCCGTCCTCGGCGGCGGCAGCCCGGCGCGCCAGTGGCAGAAACCCGTCTCCCTCTACGACGTGCTGCGCGCGGGCAGCGCCCCCATCGCCGAGTACCTGCGCATCGAACTGCACCGGATCGCCGAGATCGCGGTGCTCGGCCCGGCGGTCGAGCCGCTGAGCCTGGTCTTCAGCGAGCTGATGGACAACGCCACCCGCTACTCGCCGCCCAGCACCAAGGTGGTCGTCAACACCGAGGAGGTGGCCTCGGGTATCGAGGTCTCCATCGAGGACAAGGGGGTGGGCCTGACCGAGGAGACCCGCCGGCACGCCGAGTTCCTGCTCACCCAGGCCCAGAACGGGCTGGACCTGGAGGACCTCGGCGAGACGGCCCGCATGGGCCTGCGCGTGGCGGGCGTCCTGGCGGGCCGCCTCGGGCTGAGGATCTCCCTGCGGCCCTCGACCTGCGACGGGGTGCGCGCGGTCGTCTTCGTCCCGCACGACCTGCTCACCGCGCTGCCCATGGAGGCCTACGCCCGGGTCGGCGGCCGTCCTCCCGGGCCGGTGACCCGGCGTCGGGCCATGGCCGGTCCGCCGCCCGCGCCCGCCCACCCGGCGGCGCGTCCGCCCGCGGCCCGGTCCGCCGCCGGGGCGGACGCGGACGGCGGACCGGCCGCCGTCGAGCGCAACGCCAACGGGCTGCCGCAGCGCCGCCGCAGCGCCGCCGTCCCCACGACCGGGGCGGGTGGCACGGGAACCCTGGGCGGCAGGTACGGGGTGTTCGGGGCGCCGGGCGCGGAGGCGGCCGGGAGGTCGCCCCTGTTGACCCACCCCGGCACGGGGCTGTGGACGGGCGCGTTCTTCGCCGGGCCCGACGGCGCCGAACCCGACGGCGACAAGCCCGGCTGCGCCGAACCCGGCGGGAGCACGGCCCCGCCCCAGCCCCCGACGCCTCCGGCGCCCCGGCGGGCACCGGACCGGCCCGCGGCCGGCGACGACTCGTGAAACCAGTAGTGGAATCAGGTGATCTGCACGTGACGACGCAGCAGCGGCTCAAGAACATGGACTGGTTGCTCAAGGACCTGGCCGTCACCGTCCCCCGCACCCGGCACATCGTCCTGCTCTCCGCCGACGGCCTGTGCATGGCCCGGTGGGGCGGCGACAAGGACGCGGCCGACCGGCTGGCCGCGGCCTCCTCCGGCCTCAAGAGCCTGGCGCAGTCGGTGGCCGCGGAGTTCCCGCACAGCGAGGGCGGTGTGCGCATGGTCGTGCTGGAGGTGGACGGCGGCTTCTTCTACCTCATGGCGGCCGCCGCCAACTCCTGCCTGGCGGTGACCGCCGACGAGGGGGTGGACGCCGGACTGATGAGCCAGCGGATGAGGGATCTGGTCACCAGGATCGGCGACCACCTCGCCAGTCCGCCCCGGGCCCCAGAGCAGGCCCCGTGAGCGGGGACGGCCGGGCAGCGGGGGAGGGGGACTGGGAGGAGGGCACGCCCGTCCCCCTGTACATCGTCACCGGCGGGCGCACCGAGGCCGGGGAGGAACGGGTGCTCGACCTGGTCACGCTGATCGTGGCCCGGTCCGAGCCGCAGCCGGGGATGCGCCCCGAGCACGTCTCCATCCTGCGCATGTGCACCGGCCCGCTCTCCGTGGCCGAACTGTCCGCGTACCTGGACCTGCCGTTCAGCGCCGTCCAGGTGCTGCTGGCGGATCTGGTCGGCGACTGCCTGGTGGAGGCGCGGCAGACCCGCGCGGCGCACACGGCGGCCGCGGACCCCGACGTCGAGATCCTGAAAGCGCTGATCGATGGACTGCAACGACTGTAGAACGCCGCCCGGCCCGCGGCGCGAGGACCTGCTGCCGGCCTCCGCTGAGAGATCGGTCAAGGTGGTCGTCGTCGGGGGCTTCGGCGTCGGCAAGACGACCATGGTGGGCTCCGTCAGCGAGATCCGCCCCCTGACCACCGAGGAGACGATGACCCAGGCCGGGGTCGGCGTGGACGACCTCTCCGGCGTGGAGCGCAAGACCGAGACGACCGTGGCCATGGACTTCGGCCGGATCACCCTCGACGAACGGCTCGTCCTCTACCTGTTCGGCACACCCGGCCAGCAGCGCTTCTGGTTCCTGTGGAACGGCGTGATCGCGGGCGCGCTGGGCGCGGTGGTGCTGGTGGACACCCGGCGGCTGGAGGAGAGCTTCCCCGCCATGGACCGCCTGGAGCAGGGCGGCGTCCCCTTCGTCGTCGCCGCCGACAACTTCCCCGGCGCCCCCGTCCATCCCGCCCGTGAGCTGCGGTCCGCGCTCGACCTGCCCGGGCACGTCCCCGTCGTCGACTGCGACGCCCGCAGATCCGACTCCAGCCGCGACGTCCTGCTGACGCTGATGCACCACCTCCACGACTCCGCCACCGCGACCCGGGAGGTCCTGTGAGCACGCCGCCCTTCCCCGGACCGTCCGCCGCGCACGGCGGGATCCCGGCCGCCGGCGCGGGGCGGGCCGAACTGGTCGGCCAGTTCGCCCTGTCGCTGCCCATGATGGTGCTGACCGACCTCTGCGGGCTGCTGGAGGAGGGGGCGCGGCTGGTCACGGCCAGCCGGCAGCTCGTCGGCGGTACGCGGAAAGCGCTGGAGGCCGACCGGCACATCCACGGGATCCTGGGCCGGCTGGTCGCCGCCAAGCACCGGGCGCCCGGCCCCGACCTGGCCTCCTGGCTGATCGAGCACGAGGCCGCGCTCAGCGACGACGAGGTCCGCCAGCACCTGCGGCTCGTCCTCGTCCTGGCCCACGAGGCCACCACCAACCTGATGGTCAACACACTGCGGATGGTGCTGACCGACCCGCGCTTCCGGGGCACCCTCCACGGCGGCCAGATGACCCTCCCGGCCGCCGTGGAGCAGATCCTGTGGGACGAGCCGCCGCTGACGGTGCTGCCCGCGCGGTTCCCCAGGTACGACATGGAGATCGCCGGGCGCGAGATCCGCGAGGGCGATCTGCTGCTGCTCGGCCTGGCGGCCGGGAACGCCGACCCGGCCACCGGGCGCACCACGGGCCAGGAGATGTACGGCAACCGCTCGCACCTGTCGTTCAACAGCGGGCCGCACGAGTGCCCGGGCCAGGACATCGGGCGGGCCGTCACCGGCTCCGGGATCGACACCCTGATCGCCAGACTGCCGGACCTGCGGCTGGCCGTCCCCGGGGAGGAGCTGACCTGGACCTCCTCGTCCTGGTCGCGCCGTCTGGACGCGCTGCCGGTGCGGTTCACCCCGCGCCACGACCGCGACCCGTTCGCCCGTCCCCCGGCCGGCGGACGCCGGCCGGGGGACGGGCGCGGCCGCCGGAACCCCGGACGGCGCGGGCGGTGCGGCGCGCACGGAACCGGGCCGCGGGCCGGCCGGCCTGTGGCGGCGCCTGCGGGGACGCGTTCAGCCGGGATGACGGCCGGGACGGCGGCCGGGGGACGCGGCACTAGCGGGAGAGCGCGTCGCGCACGGCCTCCTCGCTGCGCCCCACGACCGCCGAGCCGTCGTCGGCGGTGATGATCGGACGCTGGATCAGCCGCGGGTGACCGGCCAGCGCGGCGATCCAGCGGTCCCGCTCGGCGGGCTCCTTCGGCCAGGACCTCAGGCCGAGCTCCTTGGCCTCGGCCTCCTGCGTGCGCGTGACGTCCCAGGGCTCCAGGCCGAGCCGCTCCAGCACGGCGCGCAGCTCGTCCTCGCTCGGCGGGTCCTCCAGATAGCGGCGGACGGTGTACTCGGCGCCCTCCGTGTCCAGCAGCTTCACCGCGCTGCGGCACTTCGAGCAGGCGGGATTGATCCAGATCTCCATGCGCCTCACGGTAATGGCCGTACGGCGGGGACACGGGCGGCCGGCGGCTTCACCGAGCCGGCTCCCGCGAGGGCGCGGCGGGGGACGGGGGAGCGGCGGGGGCGGGCAGGGCCCCGGCCCCGTACAGATGCTCGCGGGCGCCGCGGATCGCCTCGGGGGTGCTGGGCCAGTCCCGGTCCCCGGGGCCGACGGCGTCCAGCGCGCCGACGGACTCCAGCGCGCGGCGCTGCTCGGGGCGGACCCCGGAGACCAGCACGGTGATGCCGCGCCGGTGCAGCCTGTCGATCGCGTCCTTCAGCACCAGGGCCCCGGTGGCGTCCACCGTCGTCACCCGCGACATGCGCAGGATCACCACCCGCACGTCGGCCACCTCCGACAACTCCAGCAGGAAGCGGTGGGCGGCGGCGAAGAACAGCGGCCCGTCCAGGCGGTAGGCGACGATGTGCTCGGCCGGCAGGGCGCGTTCCTCGTCACCGTGCCCGCCGGGGATGTCGCCGGTGACGTCCATCTGGTCCAGGCGGGCCTGCCGGGCCACCGCCCGCAGGGCGAGGGCGCCCGCGACGAGCAGGCCGGCGATCACCGCGTACACCAGGTCCAGCACCAGGGTCGTCACGGCGGTCAGGACCAGGACGGCCGCGTCGGAGCGGGTGGCGCGGGTGATCGCCCGCAGCGATCCGACCTCCACCATGCGCACTGCGGTGGCCAGCAGCACACCGGCCAGTGCGGCCAGCGGGATGCGCGAGACCAGCGGGGCGGCGGCCAGGACGACGACGGCGAGCACACCGGCGTGCGCCAGCGCCGCCAGCCGCGAGCGGGCGCCGCCGCGTACGTTGACGGCGGTACGGGCTATGGCGCCGGTGGCGGGCACCCCGCCGAACAGCGGGGAGGCGATGTTGGCCAGGCCCTGCCCGAACAGCTCCCGGTCCGGGTCGTGCCGCTGTCCCACCGTCATGCCGTCGGCCACGGAGGCCGACAGCAGGGACTCCAGGGCGGCCAGCGCGGCAACGGCCACCGCCGGGGCGAGCAGCGAGGACAGCGCCGACAGGTCGAGGAGGGACAGCGAGGGCGCGGGCAGGCCGGGCGGCAGATCGCCGATCGGCTCGGCGCCGTCGAGGCGGAGCACCTCGGTCACGGCGGTCGCGGCGGCCACCGCGACGACGGAGAACGGGACGGTGGGCCGCCACCGGGCGCCGGCCAGCATCACGGCGGCCACGGCGGTGGCCAGCCCGGCCTCGGGGCCGAGGCCGGAGGAGACGCCGAAGCCCAGGGCCAGCGGCAGCGCCACGATGGCCACCGTCAGCCCCGCCAGGAGGTCCTGCCGGGGGTGGGCGCGCATGGCGGCGAGGTCGGAGCGGGTGGGCAGCAGGGAACGGCACGTGGCCAGGGCCGGCCGGGCCCGGCCGGGGGCGGTGCTCACTCGGCGCCGTTCCCTGCGGCTTCGGAGGTGGCCGGCGAGGCGTCCTGGGGGACGGTCCGGGAGGGGGCTCGGGATGTGTCCCGCAGTTCCGCCAGGAGTTCGTTCTGCCCGGCGAGCATCTCGGTCAGGATCCGGCGCGCGGCCCGCATCAGCTCCGCGACGTCCCCGCCGGCCAGCTCGTAGACCACGGTGGAGCCCTCGCGGGTGGCGGTGACGATGCCCGAGCGGCGCAGCACCGCGAGCTGCTGCGAGAGGTTGGGGGGGGCTCGACCTCGATGGCGGCCAGCAGGTCGCGTACCGGCCTCGGACCGTCCTGGAGCAGCTCCAGGACGCGGATGCGGACCGGATGCCCCAGCATCCGGAAGAACTCGGCCTTGGCCTGGTACAGCGGAACCGGCACGGGAACCTCGGTCTCCATAATTCCGGAAGGTTTCTCCCCCGCGTTTCCCACCCCCCACCGCGAGCCGGACCGGAGCGCTCCCGGACGAGGAGAGCCGGGCCCGGCCGCGCACCAGGAAGGAACCCGAGTTGACCACGACAACGAGCGCCACTACGGAGGCCGCTGTGGGCCGCCCGCACCGCACGCGCCGCCCGGGCCGTCTGCGCCGCCTCGCGGCGCCCCTGCTGCTCGCCGCCGGTCTCTGCATGAGTTCCCTGGCCACGGCGGGGCCGGTCCAGGCCGTGGACAGCACCGTCATCACCTACACCCAGAGCGGCGGCCGGACCGTCTCGTTCACCTTCGACGACGGCCCCGACCCCACCCACACCCCCCGCCTGCTGGAAGTGCTGCGCAAGCACAACGTCAAGGCGACCTTCTGCCTGTGGGGCGACCATGTGCGGCAGTACCCGTACCTGGTGAGCCGGATCGCCGCCGACGGCCACCGGCTGTGCAACCACTCCATGGCGCACCAGGACATGGGCGGCTGGTCCCAGCAGCAAATACGCCAGAACCTGGAACAGGTCAACAACGCGATCCGCCAGGCCGCTCAGGGTGCGCAGATCACCTACTTCCGTGGCCCGTACGGCAGTTGGGGCCAGTCCCCGCAGGTGGCGGCCTCGATGGGGATGCAGCCGCTGGGCTGGCGGGCGGACATCGGCGACTGGCAGCCGCCGGGCACGGGCGAACTGGTCAACCGGATCATGCAGCGCGTCACGCCCGGGGCCGTGATGCTGATGCACGACGGCGGCGGCGACCGCGGCCAGACCGTCTCGGCCGTCGACCAGACCATCCCGCGACTGAAGGCGCAGGGCTACACGTTCGACCAGCCGGCCGTCCGCTGACCCCTCAGGTGCCGCACCGGTACGCACCGGCCCCGGCGGGAATCCCCGCCGGGGCCGGTGCCGTCCCGCCCGCAGGCGTCAGACGGTGGTGCAGACGGCGCCGTCCAGGGTGAAGGAGGACGGCTCGCCGGTGTCGCCCGTATGGCTCGCCTGGAAGCCGATCCGCACACTGGCCCCGGCCGCCAGGGTGGAGTTGTACGAGGCGGGCCTGGCGGTCACCGCACCGCTGCCCGGGCTGTAGCTCGCACCCCAGCCGGCGACGATGGTCTGGCCCGCGGGCAGGCGGAAGGAGAGCGACCAGCCGTTCAGCGGCGCGCTGCCGGTGTTGGTGACGGTGACGGACGCGGTCAGCCCGGTGTTCCAGGCGTTGGTGGTGTAGGCGACCCGGCAGGCCCCCGGCTCCGGCTCCGGGTCGGGCTCCGGGTCCGGGTCGGGGTCGGGATCGGTGGAGCCGGTGCCGTCCAGGCCGAAGAACGCGATGGCCCGGGCCGCCATGCCGCCGGCGGGCAGGGAGTGCCCGGTCCCCTGGACGCTGACGGCCTCCACCGGGGCCTGGTCACCGGTGCCGCCGTAGCGGGTGCGGACCCAGTTCGACTGCGGCCGGTCGGTGTACGCGGGCGTCGGGCTCACCCCGTGGACGTCCGTCCACTGCTCGATCTGCTCGTTGAAGTTGGGATAGCGCAGGGTGCTGTCCTCGGTGCCGTGCCAGATCTGCATCCGGGGCCGCGGCCCGCTGTAGCCGGGGTACGCGCCGCGCGCCAGGTCGCCCCACTGCCGCGGCGTCCTGTCCACGGTGCCGTTCGCGCAGGCGCTGTTCCAGCCCGAGCCGTCGGTGGTGGCGAAGCAGGAGTGCGGCACGCCCGCGAAGGCCGCGCCCGCCTTGAACACGTCCGGGTAGTTGCCCACCAGGACGTTGGTCATCATCGCCCCCGAGGAGGCGCCGGTGACGTAGATCCGGTCCGGGTCGGCGTTCAGACGCTGCTGCACGTAACCCACCATCGAGCGGATGCCCACCGGGTCGCTGCCCCCGTCGCGCCGCAGCGCCTGCGGCGAGGAGACGTCGAAGCAGTTGCCGCTGCGGGTCGCCGACGGGTAGACCACGACGAACCCGTACCGGTCGGCCAGCGAGGCGAACTCGGTGCCGGAGTGGAACGCCGGGCCGGAGCCGGTGCAGTAGTGCACCGCCACCAGCACCGGCGGACGCTCCTGGACGTTGTCGGGCACGTACAGGTGCATGCGCAGACTGCTGGGGTTGCTGCCGAAGTTCGTCACCTCGGTCAGGGAGGCGGCGGAGGCCGGGGGCGCGGCCAGGGCCAGCAGGAGGGCCGCCATCATGGGCAGCACACCTCCCAGCAGCGCCGTCAGGCGCGATCCGGCCCGGCGCCCTCCGGATCCCCGTGCCGCCTCGCGCACGGATCTGTCGGTCATCTCCGTCTCCTTCCTAGACTGCGGAACGTGAAGGGACTGCTGCTGCGGCTGTCCGCGCTGGACGCGGACGCCGCCACCGCCGTACGCGTGATCGCCCACTTCGAGGCGCTGCTCGGCGGTGCGCTGGACCCGGTGGCCCTGACGCGGTCCACGGCGGGGCTGGCCGGGTGCGCCGCGGGGCTGGAGCTGCCCGACGGCCGCACGGTGCGGTTCGCCCCGGACGGCGCCGCCCTGACGGGTGCGCCCGGACGCGTCTCCGGCCGGGTGGACCTGGAGCCGGCCGGCCGCGTGTGGCTGGAACGTCCCGGCGTGCCGGGGCCGTTCGACGAGCTGGTGCTGGAGTGGATGGCCATCGCCGCCCGCGTGCTGGCCGGCCGCCCCCGCCCGGCCCGCACCCCCCGGGCCGCCGACCCGGCGCTGGTCGAGCTGGTGCTGTCCGGCCGGGAGGCCGTCGAGGACCGCGCCCGCGCCCTGCGGCTGCTGGGCCTGGAGCCGGGGACGCCGCTGCGGGTGATCGCGGTGGCGGTGGACAAGGGAGCGGATACGGGAGCGGGCGCGGGTACGGACGCCGGGGTCGAGGCCGTCGCGCTGCTGGGGCGCGGCGCGCTGCGGGGCACCGTACGGGTGGCGCGGGTCGGCTCGCTGGGAGCGGTGCTGGTGCAGCGCCGGGGCGGTGCGGCCGGCGGGGACGACGCCTGCGGCGGGGAGGGAGCCTGCGGCGGGGAGGGAGCCTGCGGCGGGCGAGGGGCACCCGGATCCGCCCCGGACGGCACCGGCACCGGCACCGCCTCACCGGCCGCCGAGCTGCGGGCGGCGATGCGCGAACGCACCCGCGACCGGAGCACGGCGCGCGGGCCGGCCCCGGGCACGCGCGTCGGGGTCGGATCCGGCGCCGACCCGCTGGACGCCCACACCTCCTGGGCACAGGCCCGCTCGGCCCTGCGGTTCGCGGTGGCGGGCGCCCCGCAGGAGGCGGTGGCCGACCACGACGAGCTCGGTCCCCTCGCACTGCTGGCCGACATCCCGGTGGAACGGCTGCGCGCCCAGGCGGACGTACGGCGGCTGGGGCGGCTGGGGGATCCGGTGCACGGCGAGCGCGGCGGCTCCGCCACCGGGCAGGCCCGGCCGGGCGGTGAACTGCTGGCGGCCCTGGCCGCGTTCTGCCGCACCGGCTCGCTGCGGCAGGCCGCCGCCGAACTGCACCTGCACCACAGCTCGGTGGCCGCGCGCCTGGCACATGTGGAGAGGGAGACGGGCTGGCGGCTGCGCGATCCGCAGGACCGCTTCCGCGCCCAGCTCGCGCTGTACGCCCTGCGGCTGGCCGGTAACGGGGACGGCTGAGCGCTCACCCCCTCACCGGCCCGGCCGGCTCCACCGGCCCGGAGCCGCCCAGCGCCCCGCGCAGCACCTCGACGGCCTCGGCCGTCGCCCGGCGGATGACGGCGGCGTGCTCCACCGCCCACGCGCCGTGGAAGGTGCCGGGGATCAGGTGCAGTTCGGCGGGCACCCCGGCGGCCAGCAGGGCGCGGGCGTAGTCGATGCCCTCGTCCCGCAGCGGGTCGAACTCCATCACCGACACGTACGCGGGCGGCAGGCCCGCCAGCTCGATCACCCCGGCGCGGGCGGGGGCGGCGTACGGGGGGACACCGGCGGTGCCCCGCACCCCGTGCCCCAGGTACGCGTCCCAGCCGATCGCGGCGTTGCGCCGGTTCCACACGGGCGTGTCGGTGAACCGCCGCGCGCTGGGGGTGGAGAGCCGGTCGTCGAGCGCGGGGGAGCACAGGTGCTGGAAGCAGGCGGCCGGACCGCCCCGGTCGCGGGCGAGCAGGGCCAGCCCGGCGGCGAGCCCCGCCCCTGCGCTGTCGCCCCACAGGGCGATCCGCTCGGGTGCGACCCCCAGCTCCCCGGCCCGCTCCACCAGCCCGCACAGCCCTGCGTAGCAGTCCTCCAGGGGCGCGGGGAAGGGGTGCTCGGGCGCCAGCCGGTAGTCGACCGAGGCCACCAGGGCGCCGAGCCGCCGGCACAGCAGCAGGTTCCAGTCGTGGTCGACCTCCGGCGAGCCCAGCATGAAGCCGCCGCCGTGGACGGCGTACACCGCGGGCAGCGGGCCGCGGGCGCCGTGCGGCCGGTACAGCAGCAGCCGCACCTTCGGCGCGCCGGCCGGTCCGGGGACGTGTGTCTCCCCGACGTCCACGCCGGAGGTGTCGGCCGCCGCCACCGCCGCGGCCACCTGCGCGGCCTGCGAGGCCCGGGCCGCGTCGAGGTCGAGCAGCTCCACCTCGGGGATCAGCGGGAGTGCCGCGGCCAGTTCGGGGTCGAACCGGTGGCGCGGGCTCATCTGCGTCCTCCGATCGTCGGCCCGGGGCACGGTGGGGCGTGCGCCGGTGTCGTGGTGAGACGGTGTCATGGGCTTCCTCCCAGGTCATCAGACAGGTGTCGGGAGTACGGCCGCCCGGGCCCGACACCCGTGCGTTTTTCCCCGCTTCCCTCCCGCGTTCTTTCGGCCACCAGGTGGCGGATCGGCCCGGCGAGGATGCCGGAACCTGTCCTGACCAGCGGTAACGCCTTCCCGCTACGGGAATTGGGCGGCCCTTGACGCCGACGCGGGGTCTCCCTATGGTCTCCCCGCTCGACCGGAAATCTTCCGGAAGTCTCGAATCGCGCGATCGCGCCGCACGGGCCCGCCGCCCGGCCGCCGACGGAGTCCGGGGCCGACGGAAGCGCCAGAAAGGGACCAGCCTTGACCACGACCGCCACACCCTCACCAGGACCGGCCGGCGAAGCGGCGCGCCCCCGGCACGCCCGCCGGCTGCGCCGTCTGGCGATGCCCCTGCTGCTCTCCTGCGGCATGTGCCTGGGAGTCCTGGCCGCGGCGGGCCCCGCCCAGGCCCACCGGGCGAACGACACCGTCGTCGAGACCACCCGGCACGGCGGCAGGACCCTCGCCCTCACCTTCGACGACGGCCCCAACCCCGCCGACACCCCGCGCCTGCTGAAGGTGCTGCGCAAGCACCACGTCAAGGCGGTCTTCTGCCTGTGGGGCGACCACGTCGAGGAGCACCCCGAACTGGTCCGCAAGATCGTCGCCGGCGGCCACACGCTGTGCAACCACACCATGCACCACGACGACATGGCCACCTGGTCCCCCGAGGACATCCGGGCGGACCTGGCGCGGACCAATGCCGCGATCCGCCGCGCCGCACCGGGTGCACGGATCCCCTACTTCCGAGCTCCGTACGGCAGCTGGGGCCGGACGCCGCAGGTGGCGGCCTCGATGGGGATGCAGCCGCTGGGCTGGCGGCTGGTGATCGGCGACTGGGAGCCGCACGGCGCCGACGAGTTCGCCCGCCGCATCACCGAGGGCGTCACGCCCGGAGCCGTGGTGCTGCTGCACGACGGCGGAGGCGACCGCGGCGCGACCGTCGAGGCCGTGGACCGGGCCATCCCCCGGCTCAGGGCCGAGGGCTGGCGCTTCGACAAGCCCGCCCGCCGCGGCTGAGACCGCCCGTGACCGGTATGAACAGCATCCGAAGCCACCGGGAGACCCGTATGGGACCGAACACGACGCGGTTCGCCTTCCTCCGCGACCGCGCCGGCCGGGCGGGCGGCTACGTCGTCGCCCTGCTCACCGGGGCCCTGCTCCTGGGCACGGCGCCGGTCACGCCCGCCGCGCCGGGCGCCTCCCCGGCGCCCGGCGAGCATGCCGACCGCGCCTGGGTGGGCACCTGGTCCACCACCCCCACGGCCGTCCCCGCCTCGGACACCACCGTGTTCGAGGACCAGACCATCCGCCAGACCGTCCGCACCAGCATCGGCGGCGACCGGGTGCGCATCCGGCTGTCGAACGAGTTCGGCGACCGGCCCCTGGTCATCGGCGAGGTCCGCGTCGCCCACCGTGACGAGGACGGCGGCCCCACCGCCGTCGACAAGCGCACCGACCGCGGACTCACCTTCGGCGGGCGCTCCTCGGCGACCGTCCCCGCGGGCGCGCCCCTGCTCAGCGACCCGGTCTCCCTACGGGTGCCGGCGGGCTCCGACCTGGTGGTGAGCATCCACCTGCCCGAGCGTACCCCGGGCTCGACGGTCCACGCCTTCGCCTTCCAGCACAACCACGTCGCCTCCGGCAACGTCACCGGGCAGGCGGAGATCACACCGACCGCCACCATCGACCGCTGGTACTTCCTGACCGGCGTGAGCGTGAGCGCCGACCGCCCCCGAAGGGCGGGCAGGGCCTCGGCCGTCGTCGCACTCGGTGACTCCATCACCGACGGTTCCGACACCGGGGCGAACGCCAACCACCGCTGGCCCGACTTCCTCGCCCGGCGCCTGGCGAAGGCCCGCGGACCGCACCCGCGGGGCGTGCTCAACCAGGGCGTCAGCGGCAACCGCCTGCTGCACGACCCCAACCCCCCGGCCGGCTCCGGCGCCGAGGGCTACGCGGCCTACTTCGGCCAGAGCGCACTGCGCCGCTTCGACCGCGACGTGGCCGCCCAGCCCGGCGCCGGGCACGTCATCGTCCTGCTGGGCGTCAACGACCTCGGCCACCCGGCCGCCGGCACCGCCCCGGCCTCGGAGAAGATCACCGCCCAGGACATCATCGACGGTCACCGCCAGCTCATCGCCCGCGCCCACGAACAGGGGCTGAAGATCCACGGCGGCACCATCCTGCCGTTCAAGGGCGACACCTTCGGCTTCCACAGCGCCGAGACCGAGGCCGCCCGCCAGGCCGTCAACCACTGGATCCGCACCGGCGGCGAGTACGACGGGGTGATCGACTTCGACCGGGCCCTGCGCGACCCCGCCGACCCCGAGCGCCTGCTGCCGCGCTACGACAGCGGCGACCACCTCCACCCCAGCGACGCCGGAGCGGAGGCGATGGCGAACGCCGTCCCCCTCCGCCTGCTGCGCTGACCGCGCCCGGCAGAGTTCCACGGCGTTCCGCACCGCGCGGCGCCCGTGCCCGGAGGGGAGCACGGGCGCCGCGCCATGTCCGGAGGGTCCGGGAGTCCGCGCCTCGGCGCGACTCACAGCCCGGGCAGCGCCTCCTGCTCGACCTCCCAGCGGCCGGGCGCCGGGGCGGTGCGCACCGCCAGCTTCTCCCGGCACTCCACGCCCAGGCCCCACAGCCGCGCCCGCCGGTCGCGCAGCGGCCGTCCGCACACCCGGCACGTCACACGCGCCCGGCCGCCCTCCCCGGGCGGCTCGGGGCTGCCGGGCAGTGGTACGGGCTCGGGTTCGGCGCTCACCCCACCGGTCTACCAGACCCCGCCCCGGCGCACGACGACACCCCCGTCCGGCCCGTGCTCTCGGGGGCCGGAACCGGAAAACACCGGCCACCAGGGCGCTCCGTACACCTCAGCCGTCGGCTTCCGGCTCGGCCGCGTCGGCATCGCTCCGGGCCCCGGCACGCCATTCCTCCTCAAGGAGGCTGAACACCAGCGAGTCCCGCCGGCCGTCCCGGTTCCGCGTCGTGTGCCGGTGGTGCCCCTCGCAGGTCATGCCGAGCTTCGTGAGCACCCGGGACGATCCGAGATTCCGCGGGTCGCAGGTGGCGTGGATCCGGTGAAGCCCCAACCGGTCGAAGCCGAGTGAGAGGAGCGCACACCCGATCTCCGTACCGACGCCCCGCCCCCACACCCGTGGATGCACGATGTAGGTGATCTCTCCCTGCCGCCGCGCTCGACCGCGGATGTGGAGTTCGCCCATACCGACGACGGTGTCCCCCAAGCGGGCCACGTAGGGGAATCTCCGCTGAGGCCACTCCGACCAGGCGTCGACCGCCGTCCTCACGAAAGCGCGCGTCTGCTCCTCGGTGTTCGGTCCCCAGGACTGGAACAGACACGCCTCGGCGAGGCGGGCCCAGGAGTGGACGGCTCGCCAGTCGCCGAGTGTGATCTTCTCCAGGGTCACCGGGGGCTGGGTCACGGGACGGTTCCGGCAGACGGGAAAGGAGACGGACACGGGTCCGGGAGCACCGGTCACCGGAGGACGTCTCCGGCTTTCAGGAAGGTCTCCAGCTCGTCGCGGGTCGGCAGCAGTTCGCAGTCGCCGGGAACGGACACGGCGTAGGCGCCCATCGCGCAGGCCGTCCGGAGGCGTTGGGCGGGGCCGCCGCCTCCCAGGCGCTCTGCGAGGTATCCGGCCACGAACGCGTCGCCGGCTCCGACGGTGTCGACGACGGGGACGGACAGCGCCGGCTCCGTGTGCGTCACGCCGTCGAGCCTGGCGGTGCATCCCCGGGAGCCGGTCTTGACGACGGCCTCGGCCGGCCCCAGCGCCGCCAGGTCCATGGCCAGTCGCTCGGGGGCGGTGGCGTGGGAGCCGAGGACGAGCTGGGCTTCCTCGACCCCGGCGAACACGATGTCCGCCTCCGTGACCAGCCCCCGCAACTCGCGTCGGGCGGTGTCCCGGTCCCAGAGCTTGCCGCGGTAGTTCACGTCGACACTGACGAGCACGCCGTGCGCCCTGGCCGCGGCGACGGCGTACCGGGTGGCGTGGCGGGCGGAGGCGCTCAGGGCGGGGGTGATGCCGCTCAGGTGCAGGATCGCGGCCTGCCGGACCGCGTCCACGGGGAGGTCGTCGGAAGTGAGACGGGAGCCGGCCGAACCGGCGCGGTGGTAGTCGACGTGGACCACGCCGGCGGCCCGTTGGTGGCGGATCATGAGGCCCGTGAAGGACGGGTCCCGGACCGCGACGGCCCGGACGCCCTCGGCGCGCAGGCGGCGTCCGACGAGGTCTCCGGCCGCGTCGCTTCCCACCCGGCCGATCCAGGTGGCCGGAGCGCCCAGGCGCGCGACGCCGATGGCCACGTTGCTCTCGGCCCCGCCGATGCCGAAGGTGAAGTCACGTGCGTGCTCCAGGGTGCCGATCGCCGTCGCCACGATCAGTCCCATCGTCTCGCCGAAGGTGAGCAGGCCGCCCGTGGTCCGCGGCGCGGGTACGGCGTGGGCGTCTGTCATCGGGCCGCCCTGGCCTCGGAGACGGCCGTGACGGCCCGGCGGGCGCGGTCCGCGAGGCGGTCGTCGGCGCCCTCGGTCGCCGCCTGGCCGATGAGGGGGGTGCCCAGCCCCACGGCCGCGACCCCGGCCGCCGTCCACGCCGGGATGTCGTCCAGGGAGATGCCCCCGGTGGGGATGAGGGGGACGCCGGGAAGCGGGCCGCGCAGATCCGAGACGTACCGGGGGGAGACGGCGGAGGCCGGGAAGAGTTTCACGGCGGGCGCTCCGGAACCGGCGGCGGTGTGGATCTCGGTGGGGGTGAGTGCGCCGGGATAGGCCGCCATGCCCGCGGACCGGGCCGCACGGACGACGCCGGGCGCCGCGACGGGGGAGACGACGAAGCGTGCGCCGGCGTCGGCGCAGGCTTCCGCCTGGCTGTCGGTCAGGACCGTTCCCGCCCCGATGACCGCCTCCGGTCCGTGGGCGGCCGCGAGTTCGCGCAGGCACTCCAGGGCGCCGCGGGTGGTGAGGGTTATCTCGATGGCGCGGATGCCGGCGTCGAGCAGTGTCTCGGTGATCGCGGGGAAGTGCTCGGCGGTGGGCGCGCGCAGGATCGCGATCAGCCCACAGGCGGCTATCTCCGAGGTGGTCGGGCAGTTTGGCCGCGCGGGCGATGGATCGTTGACACCGTTCACTTGCGCTTCTCGTCCTGTCTGCTGGGTGTGTTCCGCTTCGAAGGCCGGAGCCCTGGCGGGGGCGGGGCCGGGTCCCGGCCCGGCCCCGCCCGCTTGTACCGTGCTGGGTGGTGCCGGGCCCCCTACTCCGAGGCCCGGCACCACCCCGTCCTTCAGGAGTGGGTGACCTGGAGCTTGTAGATGCTGGTCTGCCCGTAGTTGGAGCTGCTGCACGGGGAGGAGTTGCCGCAGTTGGCCTGGGTGTAGCCGCCTGCCTTGAAGTAGTTCCCGGACTTCGTGTGCGAGATCGTCGTCTGGAGGACGCCGTTGTAGTAGACCTTGATCTGGCCGTTGCTGACGACGAACTTGCCCTCGTAGACGGTGTTCAGCCGGTAGTTGCTGGTCACCAGCTTGTGGTGGGTGTCGTTGCCCTTGGTGATGTAGAGGCTGCTGCCCTCCAGCCGGAAGACCGTCACGTCGTCGTCGCCGTCGTGGATCTGGGCGCCGACGACGTGCGGCTTGTCGTTGGGAAGGCTGTTGAACGCCTGCCGGAAGGTGAGGGTGTGGGTGCCCGAGGTCGCCGACCAGGACGCGTTCTTGGTGCCGTTGTCGGTCATCTCCCGCAGCTCGGAGCGCCCGTAGCTGGAGTTGGGCGTCGTGACGGCGTTGACCGGGGAGCGGAACTGGACACCGGTGCACCTTGAGTTCACGGTGAACCAGGGGCCGGCGGAGAAGGTCTCCAGCGCGGGCTGCTTGACCTCGGTCGGCGAGCCGCCCGAGCCGGTCGGCAGGGTCACCTTCCAGTTGGTCAGGTCGAGCTGCTGGGCGGGGTAGTCGCAGGGATCGGCGGCGGTGGCGGTGCCCGCCACCGCCAGCGGGGCGGTCAGGGCGGCGACGGCCGAGAGTGCGGCCACGCCTGCCATGGTCAGAGTGCGCTTTCGGGTGCGGCTCATGTCTTCTTTTCCTTCTTGCTGGTTGTGGAAGGTTTCCTTCTGGGGTCAGCAGGGGCGCGACGGCTCGTACTCGTCCCCGTATGTGCCCGTCGCGTCTCCGCCGGTGTTGCCTGCCAGGGTGTTTCCGCACACCCGGCCCTGCGGGGTGGCTTCGAACTTGATGCCCCCCGCAGAGTTGAGGAGGAGGACGTTGTCCTCGATGTTGTTCGCGGTGCCGTCGGCGGGGGTGTCGCCGCCGACCCGGACTCCGGCTCCGACGTTGCCGTAGGAGAGGTTGGCCCGGAAGGTGTTGCCGCTGCCGCGGGCGTCGAGTCCGGCGGACTTGGGGTCCTGCTGGCCGGTGCAGACGTTGTGATCGACCAGGTTCGCGGTGGAGTTCTCCTTGATGTCCACGCACTCGTTGCCCCGGGTGTCGATCCGGTTGTGGTGGATCCGGTTGTCGCGGCTGACGTCCGGCCGGTCGTCCGGGGCGCCGTGCATGCCCTGCTGCTCGGGGGCGGTGCCCAGGTAGATGCCCTCGCCGACCTTGCCGCCGTCGCCGAAGCGGAAGTCCCACACCCCGCAGTCGGTGATCCGGTTGTGGGCGACCTCGGCGCCGGTGATCAGGTAGCGCAGCCGTACGCACTCCTCGCCGGCGTTGCGGAAGGTCATGCCGGTGACGCGCAGGCCGTCCACACCGTCTCCTGGAGTCGTGCTCATGACATACAGGAGTTTCTTGCGGTAGCCGGACATCTCGCCGGGATCGCCGACCAGGCCGTCCATGGTGAACCCGGTCAGCCGGACACGGTCGTGCTGGACCTCTCCGATGGCACGGCCGGCGCCCGTTCCCTGGACCACGGCGGACGAGGGACCGGTGATGGTGACGTCCGGGCTCCGGGTGACGAAGTCCTGCGGGTAGCGTCCCGGTGCCAGACGGACGGTCGATCCGGGACCGGCCGTGTCCAGTGCCCGCTGGATACTGGCGAGGGGGGCCCCGCGCGTTCCGTCGTTGGCGTCGTCGCCGTCCGGTGAGACATGGATGTCATGACCGCCCCGGGGCGCGGCGGACGCGGTGGGCACGGACGTTCCCGTCAGTGCGAGCAGAACGGCCGCCGAAGCGATGTACCGGGTGATTCTCATACCGGTTTCCTTGCTCTCGTGGGTGCGTACAGGGAGAGGGCCAGCAGCAGGGGCAAGGTGGGGCCGAACAGCAGGGGCCCCAAGGGAACGGGCAGTACCGCCGGCGGGACCAGGAGCACGGCCAGCAGCAGGGCCAGGCCGCGCCCGGGCGAGCCGAAGGCGAACCCCGCCGCGCGGCGGCGGAGCCCGCCTTCGGCGTCGACCGCGAACCCGGCGGTCAGGGACAGGGAGTAGACCGCCAGTGCGGCCAGCAGGACGAGCTGGGCGGGGAGCAGGAGGTACGCGACCGGACTCGCCGTCTCCAGGAGGAAGAGGCAGTTCACCGCGAGGACGGCGATCAGGGCACTGGCGGCGAGGCCGTCCCTCCACAGGGCGCGCCAGCAGCGTGGGAAGGCGCGCAGCGTCCCGGTGAAGGGACGGCCTCCGCCGTCACGCCGCCAGTCCTGGAGCGCGACCGCCGCCGCGGCCAGGGCCGGGAGCCAGGTGACCACGCCGAGCGCCAGCAGGCAGAACGCCGCGCCCGCCAGCGCCGGCTGTGCCACGAACTCCATGGCGCGCAGCGCACCCCGCTCCCAGCCCTTCATCGTGTGCTCCCTACGCGCCGTCGGTCCCGGTGGGCAGTACGCCGGTGAACGGCTCGTCGGTCCGCAGTCCGGCGGCGCCGTCGATCTCGACGCGCCGGGCCCGCACGGCCGCGGTGCGCGTGCCGGAGAGGATGACCGCCGCGGCGTCGGCGCTCACGCGTTCCGTCTCGATGACCCCGGTGCGGGGGGCGAGGAGGACCAGCTCGCTCTCGTCGCCCCGGCCGACGGAGACCGCGTGACCCTGGTCCGAGGGCAGGAGCTCCGCCGGGGCCGGCCGCGGGTCCAGCGCGCCCGCGCTCTCCAGGACGGTCAGGAACGTGGCGGTGCGGGTCCGCGGTGTGGTCAGGCACAGGGTGTGCATCGTCTTGCTGACCTTGAGGCTGGGGGTGCTGGAGGTCGGGTTGGCCTCCACATCGGTGCGCCGGCGCGTGGCCGTGGCGTCGGTGGGGAGCAGCCGGGTCAGCCGTGCGCTGCCGGGCCCCGCCTCCAGACGCCAGCCGTCGGGATCCAGCTGTGTCGTGGGCCAGTCGGTGTGCAGCAGGTACGTCCACTCGCGCGGCGCCGCGGCCTCCAGCTCGTCGAGGACGACTACACGTCCGCGAGGTGTCACCACCAGCGTGCGGTCGACGCGCCGCACCTCCAGCCGTTCGGGGAACATCACGGCGGACTCCGCCGTGGCGTGGGCGAACCCGTCCTCGGCGAGCACGTCCCGCACCCGGGGGCACCGCTCGCGCGGTATGCCCTCGTAGACGTGGTAGCGGCCCTCGTCCGCCCAGCCCTCCCCGTCGACCAGGACCAGGTTGTGGTGCGCGGCGCGCTTGTGGTTGCTGTACCCCTCGTCCACGGCGAGGAAGGCGCCGTGGGAGTGGAGGACGAAGGCGCCGGCGTCGGGGTGGTGGTGGCCCGCGCTCATGGCGTCCCAGCCGCCCGCGTCCTTCAGCCGGTGCCCCTCCTCCCAGGCCCGGTGGCCGCCGCCGGGCGCGGCCTTGAAGCTGACGCAGGTGGCCGCGCTGTCCCAGCCGGTGCGCGCGGTGATCTGCCCCAGGTCCGGGAAGTAGGCCGTGACGGGCTCCCGGCCGGGCGGGACGGGGGTCACCCGCGGGTCGTACCAGAGCAGTTCGAGGAAGGCCTCGGGCATGACACCGGGGCGCACACCCGACTGGTACGCCTCGCGCCAGAAGTGGCGCTCGGCGACCAGGTCGCCCAGCCACTGGGCCGTGCCGTCCCGGTACGCGGAGGCCAGCCGGTAGTAGAGGGCGACGCTGTGGCCGCTGCGCCGGTCGTGGCAGTCGCCGTGGTCGATGATCTCCTCGAAGCCCGGCGCGCTCTGGTGCAGTCGCCAGCGCGTGGTGTTGCGCAGGAACCCGCCGACCGACCACAGGTCGGCGTTCTCCTGGTGCTGCACGAGGTCGGTGTGGATGGCGAGCCACGGCACCCCGTACCGCCAGTACACCACTCCCTCCGAGTCCGAACCGTCCTCGGGAAGCATCCCGAGGACCGTTTCCAGGTTCCTGCGGGCCGGCTTGGTCCACTCGGGACGTTCCAGCGCGTACCCCGCGGTGGCGATGCCGGTCCAGCAGATCCAGTTGTGGTTCTGCCAGTAGGCGCTCGACCACCAGCGGCCGGCGGTCTCCTCGGCGTACGAGTGGAGGCGTTCGCCCTGGAGCTCCAGTTTGGCGCGCAGGATCTCACGCCGCTCCGGCTCCAGGTCCTCGCCCAGCCAGGAGTAGGCGAGGGAGAGACCGTGCAGCA
The DNA here is from genome assembly GCF_017114865.1 of Streptomyces verrucosisporus. Classification (GTDB taxonomy): domain Bacteria; phylum Actinomycetota; class Actinomycetes; order Streptomycetales; family Streptomycetaceae; genus Streptomyces; species Streptomyces fenghuangensis. The sequence goes on from NZ_JADEYH010000001.1 coordinate 239,084, forward strand.
GCCAGCCCGCGTCCAGGTCGTGGTCCGGCATGTGGGCCCGGCCCCAGTGGGGGAACGCCGCGCAGGTCGAGATCCAGCGCCACGCCTCCTCCAGGTAACCGCGCTGCCCGGTGAGCCGGTAGGCCAGGGCCAGGTTGGCGGCGGCGGGACCGAAGTAGGTGATGCTCGCCTCGGGGTGTTCTGTGGGCGGGTTCTGCCGGCGGTACCAGTCGCACTGCTCGTACAGCCTCCGCCACTGGGCCGCGTGCGTGCCGTTCAGCTCGCCGCGCAGTGAGTCGAGTCGTCCCTCGAGAAGCAGCATGCGTACTCTCACGCTCCGATGGGATGGGTGGCGACGGTTCCGTCGGCCAGATCGATGTGGACGGTGTGCTCGGACAGGCTCACCCGGCGGACGGGAGAAGCCGCTTCGGCCGACTGGTAGACGGAGACGAACACCGCCCGCCGTCCGGTGAGGGACCAGTCGACGCCCTGACGGACCCGCGCTGGGTCGTCGGCGGGGCCGGGGTGGGGGACGACGGTGAACTCCGCCGGCGGGTGTGCCGCGTGCCAGCCGTTCAGGACGGCTCCCCCGTCCTCGCCCCAGACGGTGCGGGCTCGGTCGGCTCCCTGGGCCACGACCTCGAGGGCGGTGGCCGGACGCAGCTGGGCGGTGAGCCGGTGCTCGGCGGCGGCTTCCAGTACGAGGACGTCGAGCAGGTAGCGCCGGTCCTCGACGACCCTGCGGGTGGCCGTCACCCCGTCGTACGCCTGGTCGCACCGGCCGGCGTCGCCGTCGAGGACGGCGTCGCAGGGCCGCTGCTCGGTGTCGTCGACCCGGAAGGCGGGGTGGGCCGCCGTGCCGGCGTAGTACCGCCGCAGGCTCCGGTGGGCGTACGGCACCTGGCCGGGATCAGGCTGCCAGGTGGTGCCGTCGTCCGCGTAGAGGTAGAGCGACAGCTTGTCCTGGTGCCCGTGCGCGCCGCCGTGCGGTCCGGCGTCCAGCACCGCGTGGACGCCCTCGGTCCGGAACACCGCGTATCCGGCGTCGGGGAAGTGCCGTCGCGGCGGCGGCGCGGGGAGCGGGGGCCCCGCGAACCACTCCTCGAGGTCCGCGGGCAGCGGTGCGGTGGAGTCCCGCCCGGCGGCCTGTGCGACCGACTTCAGCGGGGTGTCGGCGAACAGCCGGCCGGCGAGCGCGGCCACCTCCGCGATCTCCGCCGACTGCGCCTCGCGCCGGTACGGGCCGTCGTGGAGAGCGGGCAGAGTGCCGTCCGGGGCGGCGACGCCCGCCAGCGCGGAGACCATCGCGCCCAGTACCGACGCCATCTCCCGGGGAAGCCGCTCCGGGCGGGCGCCGCGCAGCGCGAGCAGGTAGGCGTGCAGGACGAACAGGTGGTAATAGGTACTCGCCTCCCACTCCCAGCCGTCCCCCTGCACCGACACCCGCATGTGGGAGTCCAGTCCGTACTCCCCGGCCAGGCCCACCGGGTCGGGCGCGGCTCCGGAGACGGCCTCGGCGGCGGCGTGGCAGGAGATCTCCGCGGCGGCGAGCCAGGCCGTGTAGTTCGAGCGTTCCTCTCCCTTCCGCAGGAGTTCCTTCCGCGCCGCGCCGGCCGCCTCCCGGAGCGAGTCGAGGAAGGGCACGAGTGCGCCCAGCCCGGGACCGGTGTCGTGGTGCGCCGCGAGCGTGCGGACCGCGTGGGCGATGTTGACCGCCCAGATGGCCTCGGTCAGCGCCTGGTGGAAGAGCCGTCCGCGCAGCATCCAGTCGGCGCCGCCCGCGTGTGCGCCCGGCAGGCCGGCGTAGAGTCCGGCGTACTGGTGCAGCACGGCCACGGCCTCGCGGCGCTCGGCGGGGGTGCCTGCGGCCAGGTGCCGCAGGCGCCGGGCGATCTCCTGGTGCACCAGGACCGTCCTCGCGCCCCGTACGGCGTCGGTGTCCAGGCGGCAGCCGTGGCGGCAGGCGGCGCCGTCGGCGGGGAAGGCCGCGTCGAGCAGGTCGCCGTGGTCGAGCTCGACGCCGTGCGCCGGGCAGACGTAGGCGTGCCACCACCCGCCGGTCTCCTCCGGAACGGTCAGCGCGGCCATGCGCCACCACCGATGTCGAAGGTGGCGCCGGTGACGTACCCGGCCTCGTCGGAGGCCAGGTAGACGGCCGCGCCGGCGACGTCGTCCGCGGTGCCCGCCCGGCCGACGGGCAGCTTCCCGACGATGCCGCGCTGGGCCTCGGGGGCGGTGAACGTGTTGTGGAAGGCGGTGCCTCCGATGTATCCGGGGGCGAGCGCGTTGACCGTGACGCCGGAGCCGCCGACCTCCTTGGCCAGGCCCTTGGCGAAACCGATCACTCCGGCCTTGGCCGCCGCGTAGGCGGCCGCGCCGGGGCCGCCGCCGTCGTGGGCCGCCTGCGAGGCCATCAGGACGATCCGTCCCGCGGCTCCGGCCTCCCGCACGTGCGGGAGGGCCGCCCGGCAGGTCCGGAAGGCGGAGACCAGGTTGACGTCGATCACACGGAGAAAGTGCTCCTCGGACATCTCGGCGACCGGCACCCGTGCGACGAGGTGCCCGGCGTTGGCGACGACGATGTCCAGGCCGCCGAGGAAAGCGACGCTCTCGCCGACCAGGCGCTCGACGGCCGCCGCGTCCGTGACGTCCGCGGCGAGGGCGGTGGACTTCCGCCCGAGTGCGTCGATCTCGTCCACGACACGCCCAGCCTGGTCCGCCGAGTTCCCGTAGTGGACGATCACGTCGGCACCCGCCCGGGCCAGACCCAGCGCGACCGCCGCGCCGATACCGTGGCCCGCGCCGGTGACGAGTGCGCGGCGGCCCGTGAGGTCAAAAGACATAAGAGGTTCTCCGTTGGTGTGTCGAAACGAACGACAGGGCTACTTGATGCCGGAGTTGGCGAAGCCCTGGACGAAGTAGCGCTGTGCGAGAAGGAACAGTGCGACCATCGGGACGGTGGCGAGCGTCGTGCCGGCCATCAGGTAGGCCCAGGCGTTCTGGTCGGCCTGCTGGAAGGCCGACAGTCCCACCTGGATCACGCGCAGCTCGGTGTCCGACGTGATGATCAGAGGCCACAGGAAGTTGTTCCAGCTGCTCTCGAAGGTGAGCAGACCGACTGTGGCGATGGCCGGTTTGACCAGGGGCGTCATCACCCGGGCGTAGATGCCGAACTCGCCCATGCCGTCGATACGGGCGGCCTCCTCCAGCTCGCGCGGCAGGGAGAGGTAGAACTGGCGGAAGAGGAAGATGGCGAACGGCGTCAGCGCACCGGGGATGATGAGGCCCCACCACGAGTCGAGCCAGCCGTGGCCGCCCCGCCCGAGATAGTCGTTGCCGCCGAAGAAGGGGACGCCCTTGGCGATCAGGTACTGAGGAACGATCTTGGTGTAGGTCGGAATCATCATCGTGGCCAGCACGCCCATGAAGACCACGGTGCTGCCCCGGAACGGAATGCGGGCCAAGGCGTATCCGGCCATGGAGGCCATCACCAGATTGAGTGCGGTGTGCCCGATGGAGATGAGGAGACTGTTGCGGAAGTAGGTGCCGAACGGCGCGTACTCCAGGGCCTCGGGGTAGTTCGCCCAGTCCCACACCCGCGGCAGCAGGCCGGGGGGATGGGAGGCGAGGTCGGGGTCGGTCTTCAGGGAGGTGATGATCATCCAGAAGAACGGGACGGCCATCGCCAGCGACACGGTGATGAGTACCAGGTGCAGCGCGAGGCGCGGCAGGCGCCGGGTGAGCGGCGGGCGGGCGGACCGGCGCGCGACCGGAGCCGGAGCCTGAGCCGTCCCTGGGGCGGAGAGCTGGTCAGCGGACATCGTCTTCCTTTCCGGTGAGACGTCGGCTGATCAGCATGAGCACCAGCAGGAACACGAACAGCACCACGCTCTGCGCGCAGGCCGCGCCCATGTTGAACTCCTTGAAGGCCGTGCGGTAGATCTCGTACGTCATGACGGTCGTCGAGTTGCCGGGCCCTCCGTCGGGCGTCAGCACGTACAGCTGGTCGAATGCCTGGAAGGAGTCGATGATCGACACCACCAGGACGAAGAACGTCGCCGGCTTCAGCAACGGCAGGGTGATGGAGAAGAACTGCCGCACCTGCGACGCGCCGTCGATCCTCGCCGCTTCGTACACGTCGTCCGGCATGGCCTGCAGGGCGGCCAGGTAGATGAGCATCTTGATGCCGATGCCCTTCCAGATGCTCACGACGATCACGGCGAACAGGGCCCAGTCCGGGTCGGCCAGCCAGGCCGGCCCGTCGATGCCCACCCAGCTCAGCATCGTGTTCACGACACCGAGCCGGGGCTCGAACATCCACATCCAGACCAGGGCGATCGCCACGGTCGCGGTGACGTGCGGCATGAAGACGGCCGTGCGGTACCAGGCCGCCGCCCGCATCTTCACGTTGAGCAGGAGTGCCAGGACCACGGCGATCGCCATGGCCACCGGCACGGTGAAGAAGGTGAAGACGACCGTGTGCCAGATGGACGAGTTCCAGGTCGGATCACCGAAGATCTCCTGGAAGTTGTCCAGCCCGTTGAAGGAGACCGTGCCCGCGAGGATGTCGTAGTCGGTGAAGGCCAGGACGAAGGTCGCGACGACGGGGATGCCGATCCACCAGACGAGGTGCACGACCGAGGGCGCCAGCAGGAGAAGGGCGACCCGGCGCCGCTCGTGCCCGAACTTCCGCCTGCGCCGCGGACGGTCACCGCGGGGTGAGGATGTCGGTAGGCTGGTAGATCGATACACCGGCTTCTGGTGCCGACGTGCCGTGTCCACGGCCTGGTGGCTGGACACCGGCCTCAGGCCCCCTTGGCGATGATGGCCTCAGCCGTCTCGGCCAGTCCTCGCAGGGAGTCGGCCGGGCTGGACTTGCCGAGCAGCGCGCTCTCCAGAGCGGGCTTGAACTCCTCCCGGATCTCCAGCCAGGCCGGCACTCCGCCCTCGGAGAAGGCGTGGTCGAGGTTGTCCACCGCGAACGAGATGAGCTTGTTGCCTCTGACGTACTCGGAGTCCGCCGCGCTGAGGACCGCCGGGATGTTGCCGCGCTGCTCGGCGGCCTGGGGCGAGACCTTCTCCCCGGACAGGTACTCCACCAGGGCCTTGGCCTGCTCGGGATGCTTCGTCTTCGCCGACATGGTGGCCAGCGTCCCGCCCTGGAACAGCGCGGGACGCCGCTGGTTCAGCATGAACCCGCCGATCCTGTCCTCCTCGATCAGTTCGGGAGCGCTCTCGGAGGCCTGGCGCCACATGTCGTTGTGGCCGATCATCATCGCCGCCCGTCCCTGGATGAGGGGAGCGACGACGGCCCCCTTCTGGGTGAAGCCGTAGTCCTCGATCTTCTCCGTGCGGATGACGTCGACCATCCACTGGAGGGCTTCCACGGCCTCGTCCGAGTCGAAGACGGGCTTCCCGTCGGCGAACAGGTCGCCGCCGTGCGCCCACATGACCGGCAGGTACGTCTGGCGCAGGTCGTTGCTGAGGATGTCCACGCCGGCCCGGGTCAGCTTGCCGCCCTCGCGGACCGTCAGCTCCTTGCCCATCTCCATCAGCTCGGTCATGTCCTTGGGTGGTGCGCCGATCCCCGCCTCGGCCAGGATGTCCTTGCGGTAGATGCCTATCCTGGTGTCGAGCAGGATGGGGCGGCCGTAGGTCCCGCCCTCGTAGATCCCCGGCTCCACAACGCGGGGGTTGTACGTGCTCTCCAGCTCGGACCGGCTCGTCCCGAGGTCGGCGAGCACGCCCTTCTCGACGAAGGGCGGGATCCAGCCGACGCCCATCAGCATGACGTCGTAGGGCTGGCCCCCCACGATCGACGTGGCCAGTTTCTCGTTGAGCTTTCCGTACTCGGTGTAGTCCACCTGGACACTGACGCCGGGGTGGTCCTTCTTGAAGTCGGCGAGCAGCGAGGTGAGCAGCTTCTGCCCGTCCGCGCGGTCGAAGATCGGAGTGAGCAGGCGCAGGGAGGCGTCGCCGCCGCCCCCCTGCTGGGGGGCGGGGCCGCCGCAGGCGGACAGCGCGGCGCCCGCGGCCGCGGCGGCCCCGAGTCCGAGAAGTCTTCTTCTGGACAGAGCGGAAGTGTGCGTACGCATGAGGACTCCTGGACGGCGAGAGGACGCGCACTGAACGGATGGCGTACTTGCGGTAGAGTCAGTGCATCGATTTACTGGTGTTTCGATGCACGAGACACTAGGAACGGCCGTACGGGCTGTCAACACTCCGGAAACAATTCGTTCTCATTCGCAGGGGAGAGGCCAGTGGCGGGGGTAACGATCTATCAGGTGGCGCAGGAGGCGGGGGTCTCGCCGAGCACGGTCTCCAACCTGCTCAACGGCAGGACCGGCAGGATGCTCCCCGAGACGCGGTCGCGGGTGGAGTCGGCGATCCGCCGCCTCGGCTACCGTCCCAACCGCGCCGCCCGGCAGTTGCGAACCGGGCGGATCCAGATGCTGGGGCTCGTCGTGCCGTCGGTGGCCAATCCGTTCTGGGGCACCTTCGCCCGGCACCTCGAAGCGGCGGCCCTGGCGGAGGGCTTCTACATGCTCCTGTGCAACAGCGAGCGTGACCCGGACCGGGAACGCCGCTACGTCGAGGAGCTGTGGGGCGACGGCATCGGCGGAGTGGTGCTGTGCTCCTCCCTTCCCTCGCTCGACCACGTGAAGCCGACCGTCGAGGAAGGGCTCGGACTGGTCGCCTTCGACCGCACCGCGCAACCCGGTGACCCGCACAGCGTGGTGAACATCGGGACCGACAACGTCCTCGGCATGCGCCTGGCGACAGAGCACCTCCTGGGGCTGGGGCACACGCGTCTGGCCTTCGTGTCAGGTTCGATCGGCAGCGTCAACCGTGCCGAGCGGTACAGCGGCTTCCGGCAGGCACTGGACACCGCCGGCCTGCCCCCCTCCGCGGGCATCGTGTGGTCGGGAGCCGACACGGTGGACTTCGACGACCGGGACACCGCCGAACTCGGGCGGGTCGCCGCACGGGAGATCCTCTCGGCCCCCAACCCGCCGACCGCGATCGTGGCCATCAACGACATGTGCGCGCTCGGCGTCGCCACGGGCGCGCGGGAGGCGGGCCTGGTGGTCGGCCGCGACGTTTCCGTGACCGGCTACGACGACATCATGCTCGCGGGCATGGCCACGCCCGCGCTCACCACGGTGCGGCAGCCCGTGGAGGAGATGGCGGCCACCGCGTTCGCCAAGCTGCGACAGGTCATGGACGGGGGAGGGGGCGAGTCCGGCCAGTCCATCCTGCACCGGCCCACGCTCGTGGTCCGCGACTCGACCGCGGCGCCCGCCGTGATCACGGTCGCGTAGGTGGGCCGCGACCATGAACCGGGACCAAGGACACCGGCCGTGCGTACCGGACGGACGCCAGGAGGAGAGCCCAGTTGAGTACGGGACCCGGGACCGGTTCCGCCCCCACACCCGATGTCCGTGACCGGTGCGGCCCGCCCGCACCCAGAGCTCGTCTGCTGTCCTCGCTGAAGGTCAGGAACTACCGCCTCTTCTTCCTCGGCCAGGTCGTGTCCAACAACGGCACCTGGACGCAGCGCATCGCCCAGGACTGGCTGGTCCTCAGCCTGACCGGCTCCTCGACCGCCGTCGGTATCACCACCGCCCTGCAGTTCCTGCCACTGCTGCTGTTCGGCCTGTACGGCGGGGTCCTCGTCGACCGGCTGCCCAAGCGCCCAGTACTGGCGGCCACCCAGGTGGTCATGGCTCTCACCGCGCTCGCCCTCGCCGCCCTCACGCTGACCGGCCGTGTCCACGTCTGGCACGTGTACGCCGCCGCCTTCGCGGTCGGCCTCGCCACCGTGTTCGACAATCCGGCACGCCAGTCCTTCCTCGCCGAGCTGGTCGGCCCGAGCCTGCTGCGGAACGCGGTCGGCCTCAACTCCGCGAACTTCCAGTCCGCCCGTCTGATCGGCCCGGCCATCGCCGGGCTGCTGATCACCGGTGTCGGTACCGGGTGGGCGTTCCTCCTCAACGGGGTGTCCTTCGCCGCGCCTCTGACCTGCATGATGCTGATGCGCAACAGGGAACTGCGTGCTGTCGAACGCGCCCCGCGCGGAAAGGGACAGCTGCGCGAGGGCCTGCGCTACGTCGCAGGCCGGCCGGAGTTGCTGTGGCCCATCGTCCTGGTGGGCTTCTTCGGCACCTTCGCCCTCAACTTCCCGGTCCACCTGTCCGCCTACGCGGACGACGTCTTCGACGCCGGTGCGGGCGCCTACAGCCTCTTCAACACCCTGGTCGCGGCGGGCTCGCTGGCCGGAGCGCTGCTCACCGCCCGGCACGAGTCCGCACGGCGGAGACTGCCCTTCCTCGCCGCGCTGGCCTTCGGCGTCCTGCAGACCGTGGCCGCCGCGGCGCCGACTCTGTGGAGCTTCGCCCTGCTCATGGTCCCCATGGGGTTGTTCGCCATGGTCGTCAACGTGGCCACGAACGCCACGATGCAGACCTCCACCGCCGTGACCGTACGGGGCCGGGTCACGGCCCTGTACATGATGGTCCTCCTCGGCGGCGCGCCCCTCGGCGCTCCCGTGGTCGGCTGGATCACCGACACCTACGGAGCCCGCGCCGGCCTTGCCGCGGCCGGCGCCGTGGCGACGGGGACCGCCGCGGTGACCGGGTTCCTTCTCCTCAGGGCCGGCGATCACCGTATCGCGGTCGGCTGGCGCCGTCGTCGCCCGTGGATTCGGATCGTGCCCCGAGAACCGGGGAAGAGCGGCGGCTGACGTCTCCCCGCGACCACGGCACGTGGTCGTCGTGCCGGTGCCGCCACCCGGCCGCGGCTCCACGGGCGGGGCCCGAAGTGCGCAGGGCCATCCCGGGCGCGGGGGGGCCTTCCGCCGCGGCTCGGAGCCCGGGGGCACGGACGCCACAGCCCCCGTGTCCGGCCTGTGGGAGCGCGAGCCGGGCACGGGGGCTGTGGCGTCCGTCGATCAGATGTCGAAGTACATCTCGAACTCGTGCGGGTGCGGGCGGAGCTGGATCGGGGCGATCTCGTTGGTGCGCTTGTAGTCGATCCAGGTCTCGATCAGGTCGGAGGTGAAGACGCCGCCGGCCTGCAGGTACTCGTTGTCCGCCTCCAGGGCCTCCAGGACGGCCGGCAGGGAGGTCGGCACCTGCGGGACGTTCGCGTGCTCCTCCGGAGCCAGCTCGTAGAGGTCCTTGTCGATCGGCTCGGCCGGCTCGATCTTGTTCTTGACGCCGTCGAGACCGGCCAGCAGCAGGGCCGAGAAGGCCAGGTACGGGTTGGAGGACGGGTCCGGGGCGCGGAACTCCACGCGCTTGGCCTTGGGGTTGGAGCCGGTGATCGGGATGCGCATCGCCGCGGAGCGGTTGCGCTGCGAGTACACCAGGTTCACCGGGGCCTCGAAGCCGGGCACCAGGCGGTGGTAGGAGTTCACCGTCGGGTTGGTGAAGGCCAGCAGCGACGGGGCGTGCCTGAGGATGCCGCCGATGTAGTAGCGGGCGGTGTCCGACAGACCCGCGTAGCCCTGCTCGTCGTAGAACAGCGGATCGCCGCCGGACCACAGCGACTGGTGGACGTGCATGCCCGAGCCGTTGTCGCCGAAGATCGGCTTGGGCATGAAGGTGGCGGTCTTGCCGTTGCGCCAGGCGACGTTCTTGATGATGTACTTGAACAGCATCAGGTCGTCGGCGGCCGCGAGCAGCGTGTTGAACCTGTAGTTGATCTCCGCCTGGCCGGCGGTGCCGACCTCGTGGTGCTGGCGCTCGACCTTCAGGCCGACCCGGTCCAGCTCCAGCGACATCTCGGCGCGCAGATCGGCGAAGTGGTCCACCGGCGGGGTCGGGAAGTAGCCGCCCTTGTAGCGGACCTTGTAGCCGCGGTTGTCCTCCAGCGCACCGGTGTTCCAGGCGCCCGCCTCGGAGTCGATGTGGTAGAAGGACTCGTTCGCGCTGGTCTGGAAGCGGACGCTGTCGAAGACGTAGAACTCGGCCTCGGGCCCGAAGTAGGCGGTGTCCGCGATGCCGGAGGAGGCGAGGTACGCCTCGGCCTTCTTCGCCACGTTGCGCGGGTCGCGGCTGTACTGCTCGCCGGTGATCGGGTCGTGGATGAAGAAGTTGATGTTGAGCGTCTTGTCGCGGCGGAACGGGTCCAGGCGGGCGGTGGACAGGTCCGGCAGCAGCGCCATGTCGGACTCGTGGATCGCCTGGAAGCCGCGGATCGAGGACCCGTCGAAGGCCTGCATCTCGGACGGGTCGAACGTCGAGGCCGGGATCGTGAAGTGCTGCATGATGCCCGGCAGGTCGCAGAAGCGGACGTCGACGAACTTCACGTCGTTGTCCGCGATGTACTTCTTAGCCTCGTCGGCGTTCTGGAACATCCAAGTCCTCCTAGTCCCGCCGCGAGGGGACGGGGTGGCAGCTCGAGTGGCAGTCCAGTGCGATGTCCTGCTGTCGCCCGACCTTAGATTTGCGGGATTTCTCAAGCATGACCCATTTGTTTCGATGATGTTAACCGGACGAGTGTGCGGACGGTCGCTCCCGGTGTCCTCCCGGTGCCGCTCCGCCGCCGCCCCCCGGCGCCGCCCTCGCGGCCGTGTACGGCCCCGCGGCCCGGCCGGGTACCCGGTAAGGCCGCGGGTTACCGTTGACGGGTGGACAACAGGCAAGCAATCGGATCCTGGCTCTCCGGGCCCAGGGCCGCGGCCGAGCAAATGGGCGCGGACTTCGGCTACCGGGGCGAGAGGCTGGGACTGCCCGAGGACGGGCCGGGGTCGATCGCCCCGCTGGGGCGCCGGTTCGGCGCGATCTTCATCGACTGGGGCCTGTGCATGCTGATCGCATACGGTCTGCTCACGGGCGGCGACCTCGGCTCGGCCGGGAACTGGGCCCTGCTGGTCTTCGCGGTGCTCGGCGTCCTCACCGTCGGCACGGTCGGCTTCACACCGGGCAAGCGGCTGCTGGGACTGCGAGTGGTATCCGCGAACGGCGGGCGGCTCACACTGCCCCGCGCGGTGGTGCGCACGGCCCTGCTGGTGCTCGCCGTGCCCGCGCTCGTGTGGGACCGCGACTCGCGCGGCCTGCACGACCGGCTCTCCGGCGCCGTACAGGTGCGGATCTGAGCCCGTGCCGCCAGGCGTGCCGCCCCGCGGGTGGATGTGGTGAGGCCCGGAACCCCTTCAAGGGGTTCCGGGCCTCACCACATCCACCCGGTGCGCCGGGCACCCGCGCCTCAGCGCCTCGTCGGGCCCTTCGGCATCCGCATGCCGCGGGGCATCGGCCCCTTGGGCATCGGCAGGTTGTTCATCAGGTCGCCCATGGCCCGCAGCCGGTCGTTGGTCTCCGTGACCTGGGGGCCCTGGAGCACCCGGGGAAGCTTCAGCAGCTTGGTGCGGAGCTTCTTCAGCTCCGTCTGGCCCTCGCCGGTGCCCACGATCACGTCATGGACCGGGACGCCGCCGACGATGCGGGCCATGCGCTTCTTCTCGGAGGCGACCAGGGAGCGCACCCGGTTCGGGTTCCCCTCGCCGACGAGCACGATGCCCGCCTTGCCCACGGCCCGGTGGACGACGTCCTGCTGCCGGTTCATGGCGACGGCCGGGGTGACCGTCCAGCCGCGGCCGATGTTGTCCAGGACGGCGGCCGCCGCGCCGGGCTGGCCCTCCATCTGGCCGAACGCAGCCCGCTCGGCCCGGCGGCCGAAGACGATCGCCATCGCGAGGAAGGCCAGCAGGAAGCCCAGGATGCCCAGGTAGACGGGGTGGCCGACCCAGAAGCCGATCGCGAGGAGAACACCGAAGGTGACGAGCCCCACGCCCGCGAGGACGAAGCCGATCGCCTTGTCGGCACGCCGCGTCATCTTGTACGTCAGGGCGATCTGCTTGAGCCGCCCCGGATTCTCGGATGTTTCCTTCCTCGCCATACAGCGAAGTCTACGTCGCCCGCCCGCGCCGGGGCGCCGCGGCCTCCGGGACCGCCGCCGTCCACCGTCAGTGCCCGGCGGCGGCCCCCGCAAGGACCGCCGCCCGGTGCCGCACCGGCGGCTGACGCGGCACCGGCGTCAGGCCGCGGTGGCGCCCCGGCGCTCGACCGCCTGCCGGTACAGGCGCCCGGCACGGTAGGAGGAGCGGACCAGCGGGCCGGACATGACGCCGGCGAAGCCGATCTCGTCAGCCTCGTCCTTCAGCTCCACGAACTCCTGGGGCTTGACCCAGCGCTCCACCGGGTGGTGCCGCGGCGAGGGGCGCAGGTACTGGGTGATGGTGATCAGCTCGCAGCCGGCCTCGTGGAGGTCGCGCAGGGCCTGGCTGACCTCCTCACGGGTCTCGCCCATCCCCAGGATCAGATTGGACTTGGTGACCAGCCCCTCCGCGCGGGCCCGGGTGATCACCTCCAGCGACCGCTCGTAGCGGAAGGCGGGACGGATGCGCTTGAAGATCCGCGGGACCGTCTCGACGTTGTGCGCCAGCACCTCCGGGCGCGAGGAGAAGACCTCGGCGAGCTGCTCGGGCACCGCGTTGAAGTCCGGGATCAGCAGTTCGACGCCGGTGTCCGGCATCAGGGCGTGGATCTGGCGGACGGTCTCGGCGTACAGCCAGGCGCCGCCGTCGGGCAGGTCGTCGCGCGCGACGCCGGTGATGGTGGCGTAGCGCAGCTCCATCTGCTGGACGGACTCGGCCACCCGGCGAGGCTCGTCGCGGTCGAACTCGGCGGGCCTGCCGGTGTCGATCTGGCAGAAGTCGCAGCGCCGGGTGCACTGCTCGCCTCCGATGAGGAAGGTGGCCTCGCGGTCCTCCCAGCACTCGAAGATGTTGGGACAGCCGGCCTCCTGGCACACCGTGTGCAGGCCCTCGCGCTTGACCAGGGACTGCAGTGCGTTGTACTCGGGGCCCATCTTCGCCCGGGTCTTGATCCACTCGGGCTTGCGCTCGATGGGGGTCTGGCTGTTCCGGACCTCCAGGCGCAGCAGCTTCCTACCGTCGGGTGCGACAGCGGACACGTCCGGCACTCCCCTTTGTGTTGGTGGCCTTTGAATCTTCGGCGCACACCAGGGTACGCCTTGGCTTGTTCGGGTCAGACGGCGCGGGGCAGAGGTTCGGCGGACTCCAGCACCGCGCGCAGATGCTTCTCCACCACGGGCAGCACCTCGGCGACGGTCACCGGTCTGCCCAGCTCCTGCGAGAGCGAGGTGACCCCGGCGTCCCGGATGCCGCACGGCACGATGCGGTCGTACCCGGTGTTGTCCGAGTCGCAGTTCAGCGCGAAGCCGTGCATGGTCACGCCCTTGGCCACCCGGATCCCGATGGCCGCGAGCTTGCGGTCGTCGCCGCGCTGGCCGGCGTTGGAGGGCGCGTACTCGGGCCCGCGCAGCCTCGGGTCGTACTCGTCGTCGTGGAGGCCGGGATCGAAGTCCAGCTCCAGGCCGCCCGGCGCGGTCCCCTCGGTCCGCCTCCCGGCCTCGCCCAGCACCCACACCCCGCTGCGTCCCTCGACCCGGGTGGTGGCCAGGCCGAACTCCGCGCAGGTGCGGATCAGCGCCTCCTCCAGCCGCCGCACGTGGGCGACGACGTCCACCGGACGGGGCAGCTTCAGGATCGGGTAGCCGACGAGCTGGCCCGGGCCGTGCCAGGTGATCTTGCCGCCGCGGTCCACGTCCACCACGGGGGTGCCGTCCAGGGGGCGCTCGCCGTCCTCGGTGCGCCGGCCGGCCGTGTACACCGGCTGGTGCTCCAGCAGCAGGCAGGTGTCGGGGATCTCGTCGGCGAAGCGGGCCGAGTGGACCTCGCGCTGCCTGCGCCACGCCTCCAGATACTCCACGGCGTCCTCGCCGAAGCCCAGGTGGACAAAGCGCAGCTCGCTCACGGCGGCTCCTCCTCCGGTCGTCCCAGGGCCGCGGCACACCTCGTCGCGCGTCCCGGCAGCCAACTGTACGGCTCCGGGGCCGGACGGCGGCGGGCCGGTGGCGGCCGGCGGCCGGCCGGTGACGGAGCGGTGAAGGGGACGCGACGCGGAGTCGCCGAACGGTTCCGCCCCCCCGCACTCACTCACACGTATGGATGAAAGCCGCGCTCAGACCCCCGGAGGGGCGGAGGGGGAGGCTACATTCGCGCCGTTCCAGCAGGGCGCCCCGGCGTCTGTCGTACCCCAAGCCGTGAGGCAGGAGACCGCAAAGCCGATGTCGACGGAACGACCTGGGAAATCCTCCCAGCGCACCCCCAACCGCCAGCTCGCCGCGCTCATCGCCGAGGCCGGATTCTCCAACGCCGGACTCGCCCGGCGGGTCGACCAGCTCGGCCTGGAGCACGGACTGGACCTCCGGTACGACAAGACCTCCGTGACGCGCTGGCTGCGCGGACAGCAGCCGCGCGGCACGACGCCGGCGCTGATCGCCGAGGTCTTCACCCGCCGTCTGGGCCGCAGGCTCACCGCCCAGGACCTGGGCCTGGACGCGTGCGCGCCGGTCTACGCCGGACTGGAGTTCGCGGCCACACCGGGCGAGGCGGTGGACATCGTCGGCGGCCTGTGGCGCAAGGACACCGGCAACCACGCCGAGCTGCGCAAGATCGCCTTCACTCCGGCCGGGCTGGTGGTGCCCAGCCGGGACTGGCTGATCGGCCGCCCCGACGAGCGGGTGGCGCGCGGCGAGCCCGCGCCGGAGGCCGCGCGGGTGCCCGCCCAGGGCCGCGGACCCCTGTCGCCGGCCGCCGTACCGCCGCCCCGGGTGGGGCAGGCGGCCCGGATCGAACGGGTGGAGCGGGGCCCGGGGCAGCGGGTCACCGCCGGGGACGTCGCCGCCCTGCGCTCGGTCGGCGAGCTGTTCCGCGCCCTCGACCACGCCTACGGCGGCGGCCACGCCCGGCAGGCGCTGGTGCGCTACCTGGAGCACGAGGCCGAGCCGATGCTGCGCGGCTCCTACGGGGAGCAGACCGGGCGCCGGCTGTTCGCCGCGGTGGCCGACCTGACCCGCCTGGCGGGGTGGACAGCGTACGACATCGCCGCGCACGGACTGGCGCAGCGCTACTTCGTCCAGGCGCTGCGGCTGGCCCAGGCCGCCGGGGACCGGGCGTACGGCAGCTATGTGCTGGTGACGATGAGCAGGCAGGCGGTGTACCTCGGGCACGGACGGGAGGCGGTGCAGCTCGCGCGGGTCGCCCAGCAGGGCGTCGGCTCCTCGGTGCCGCCGGTCGTCCAGGCGCTGCTGCACGCCGTGGAGGCGCGCGGGCACGGGGTGCTGGGCGAGGTGCGGGCGTGCACGGCGTCGCTGGCCCGCGCCGAACGGGCGCTGGAGCAGGCGCGGCCGGGCGATGAGATGCCGCACTGGGCGCGGTTCTTCGACGAGGCGCAGCTCGCCGACGAGTTCGGGCACTGCCACCGGGACCTCCAGCAGTACCGGGCGGCGGCCCAGCACGCCGAGCGCTCCCTGCAGCTGCGGGGCCCGGGCTATGTGCGCAGCCGGCTGTTCTGCCGGATGGTGCTGGCCACGGCCCGGCTGGGGCTGGGCGACGTGGAGCAGGCGTGCGCCCTGGCCGCGGAGTCGGCGCAGCAGGCGGCGGAGATGCGGTCGGTGCGGGCGCACGAGTACGTCAAGGACTTCGAGCGCCGCCTGGAGCCGTACCGGGACGCCACACCGGTGCGCACCTACCGCGAAC
Source organism: Streptomyces verrucosisporus (assembly GCF_017114865.1). GTDB lineage: Bacteria > Actinomycetota > Actinomycetes > Streptomycetales > Streptomycetaceae > Streptomyces > Streptomyces fenghuangensis. The sequence continues at coordinate 254,691 of NZ_JADEYH010000001.1, forward strand.
GGGTCGCCGCCCTCGTCTGACCCTTCCGGTCCTTCCGGGGCCTTGTGCCCCTCCACGGCCGACCGTGCCGCCGCGCCGCCACGCGGCGGCACGGTCATGTCCGGCCCGGGCTCCTCCCGTTCGGGACGCCCGGGAAGTCCCCCGTCGGAGCCCTCAGGCCACGGCGGGCAGGAGCGGGCCCCCCGCATGCGGCCGGATGCCGAAGTCCCGGCGGACGGCGTCCGCGGCGCGGCGGGCCGAGCGCAGCGCGCCCTGGGCGTCGGCGGTGTCGCGGTGGTCGCCGCAGACGTACAGGCCGTACAGCACCCGGACCGGGCGCCGCGGATCGTGCGGCGCGGGGGTGGCGGGCACGGCCAGCGGGTCGTGGTGGGCGGCCAGCAGCTCCCAGCGGCCGGTCGGGACGCCGTACAGCCCGGCGAGCTGGGCGCGCGCGGCCCGGTCCAGCACGGAGGCCGGCTCGGAAGCGGCGGAGCCCAGCACCACGGAGGTGACCAGCGCGCGGCCCGGCCGGGCGCGCGAGGGGTCCACGGCGCTGGCGACGGCGGTGTACGCCACCGGGCCGCGCCGGTCGGCGTCGAGGACGAGCAGCGGCTCGTCCGTCGGCGCCGGGCCGTCCACCGCGTGGTGCAGCACGGTCACGGGGCGGAAGTCCGGCACCCGCAGGCCCGGCAGCAGCTCGGCCGCGTCGCGGGCCCCGGTGGCGATGAGCACCGCACGGCAGCGGATCGTGCCGTGGTCGCGCGTGACCACGGCGTTGGCGGCCACGGACAGCACACGCACCCCGGTGCGGACGGTGCCCGCCGGCAGCCCGTCCGTCAGGGCCCGGGGCACGGAGGCCGCGCCGCCCGCGGGCAGGCACAGCCCGCCGCGGGCGAAGTCGCGCAGCGCCAGATCGCCGATCCGGCTGGAGGTCGTCAGCTCCGGGTCGCACAGCAGCGCGCCGAGCAGGGGGCGCAGCAGGCCGTCGGCCGCCCGGGGCGGCAGGGTGCGGGCGGCCAGGGCCTGGGCGGCGGACAGCTCGGGACGGGCGGTCAGTCGCTCGGCGGGGGTCGAGGCGAACCGGGCGAGCTGTGCGCGCAGCCGGGCCTGGTCCAGGGTGGTGCCCAGGGTGGTGCCGAGGGCGCCGCCCTGGGGACGCCGGGCGGCGGCCAGGGCGCTCACCGCGACGCGCGCGCCCCGCGCGCCGCGGGGCTGCCGGGGGATGTGGGCGGTGCGGGAGCCGCGGACCGTCCTGGCGGTGCGGGGCGCGCCGACGCGCAGTGCGCGGTCGCCGCTGCGGATCAGCACCCCGGAGGCGAAGGGACGCAGGTCGAGCCCGGCCAGACCGGGGCAGCGGCGCAGCTCGGACCAGCCGGAGAACAGCGGCCGGCCGACGCGGTCCAGCCGGTAGCCGTCGACCTCCTCGGTGGCCATCCGGCCTCCGACGGCGCCTGTGGCCTCCAGCACGGTGACGTGCAGCCCGGCGCCGGTCAGATGGTGCGCGGCGGCCAGGCCGGCCAGGCCCGCGCCGACGACGACGACGTCGGTGGTCTCCCGGCCTCGGCCGGGGCTGGGACGGAGTGCGCTGCCGGGCATGGGCCCTCCCGTGGTCGACGCTGCGGCGCGAACGGACGTCCGGGTGGTCCCTGCCCTCCGGAGACGCGTTCGACGCGCGCTTTCAAGCCGACCCTAGGGAAGCGGGCGATCACGGACAGTCGCGCACGCACCGGGCACGGTCGCACAACGGTCGCGCACGGGTGTACGGCGGTCGCACACCGGCCGGGTCCTGCTCGTGCGTCACCCGCGCCCCGCCCGCGCGTCCCGAAGGAGCACGTCCCGCGGGCGAGGTCAGCGCAGCGCCGCCCGGATGGCGTCCTCGATGCCGGGGAAGGCGAAGACGAAGCCGGACTCCAGCAGCCGCCGGGGCAGCACCCGCTGGCTGCCGAGCACATCCGTGGAGAACTCGCCCAGCACCGCGCGCAGCGCGAACGCGGGCACCGGCAGCACCGCCGGACGGTGCAGCACCCGGCCCATCACGGCGGCCACCTCCCGCTGGGTGACCGGCTCGGGCGCGGTCAGGTTCACCGGCCCGGACAGCTCCCCGGTGTCCAGCAGATGCCGCAGCGCGGCGATGTGGTCGTGCAGCGCGATATGGCTCCAGTACTGCCGGCCGCTGCCCAGCGGACCGCCCAGCCCGGCCCTGAAGACGGGGAACAGCCGCCCCCACGCCCCTCCGGCGCGGGAGACCACCAGCCCGGTACGGGCGTACACGGTGCGGACCCCCGCCTCCTCGGCCGGTGCGGCGGCCTCCTCCCACTCCCGGCAGACGTCGGCGAGGAAGCCGTGACCTGGCGGCGCGTCCTCGTCCACGGCGCGGTCGCCGGTGTCGCCGTAGTAGCCGATGGCGCTGCCGACCACCAGTGTGCGCGGCGGGGTGTCGAGCGAGGCCACGGCCTCGGCGACGGCGGCCGTCCCCAGGACCCGGCTGTCGCGGATCTCCCGCTTGTACGCCGCAGTCCAGCGGTGGTCGCCGACGCCCGCGCCGGCCAGATGCACCACCGCCTCGCAGCCCACCAGCCCGGCCGCGTCCACGTACTGCGCCCTGGGATCCCACTCCACCTCCTCGCCCGTCCGGGCCGGACGCCGAACCAGGCGCAGCACCTCGTGCCCGTCGGCGCGCAGGGAGTCCACAAGAGCCCGGCCGATGAGGCCGGAGGAGCCGGTGACCGCGATACGCATGGGGCAATCCTGATGGACGGCCGGCCCGATGGCGAGGCACAGTGACCGGCATGTCCGCGTCCCCGGCGTCCCCGTCGTCCTCCGCCTCCTCCGCGTCCCCGGAGCCCCCGGCCTCCCCGCGCCCCCTCGTGCGCCCCGCCGCCGAGGAGGACGGCGAGGCCCTGGGGGAGCTGGACCGGCGCACCTGGTCGCCGGTGCACGCGGTCACCCCGAGGCCGCGGCCGCCGTACGGCCCGTTCTTCCACGACGGCAACCGGCCCCTCCGGTTCCTCGTGGCCGAACTGGAGGGGAGGCCGGTGGGTCATGTCAAGCTGGTGCGGCCCACCCCGCTCGAGAGCAACGGCCACGTCCGCCAGATCCAGGGGCCGGCGGTGGACGGCACGGTGCGCGGCCGGGGTGCGGGCAGGGCGCTGCTGCGCGCGGCGACGGCCGGGGCGAGGAGGCGGGGCGCCTCGCGGATCACCCCGCGGGTGCCGGGCCACAACGCGCCCGCGCGGGCGCTGTACGCCTCGGAGGGCTTCGCGGTGGAGGGCGTGCTGCCCGGGGAGTTCCCGCTGGAGAGCGGGTACGCGGACGACGTGCTGATGGGGCGCTCGCCGGCGGTCTGACCGCCCCCGGGCCGCCCGCCGGCCAGGGGTCACCCCTCCGGCGGCCCGAACCGCTCCCACAGCCGGGGGAAGGCCGCGGCCAGGGCCCGGTCGTCCTCGGAGCCGGGCGGTGCGCCCTCCGGCTCCAGGGGCGGTTCGGGCAGGCCGAGACCGGGAAGCTCCAGGCCGGTGAGCCGCTCGTAGGCCTCGTCCGCGGCGCCGCCGATGTCCTCGCCCTCGCCGTCCACCTCCGGGTCGAAGTCCTCCAGCAGAACGGCGAGCGAGTCCGGGTCGTGCAGCGCACCCTCGAACACCTTCCTGCCCCGGCCGACCAGCCAGCAGCGGAAGGAGTCGAAGGCGTCCTCGTCCGCCCCGCCCAGCAGCACCCGGGCCGCTCCCCACAGATCCCGGCGCCAGGCCCGGTTCACCCGGGCCTCGAAGTGGCGGGCGAAGTCCACGACGGTGTCCGGGTCGAGCCGCGTCAGCCGGTCGACCAGCAGTTCGGCGTGGTCGGCCGGGTCGCCCCCGGCCGCCTCGCGGGTGCCGTCGACCAGCTCCCAGAACTCCGTCTCGTGCATCGTCACGGGACCAAGCATCCGCCCTGCCGGCGCCGCCCGCACGCGGGGCGGCCGGCCGGCGCGGCGCCCGGTCCGGACCCGACCGGCGGGAATACCCGACAGAAGGTGTCCGGTATCGGTGGCAGCGTGCCCGGTGCGCACAAGGCGCCGGGCAGGTACGGGTACAGGTGACGGCCGAGCGGGCGCCGAGGACACACGGAAGGACGAACACGTGAACACGGCAGCGGTGTCAGCGGCATCGGGGAAGAGCCTGGAGGGCAAGGTCGCCCTGGTGGCGGGGGCCACCAGGGGCGCGGGCCGGGCCATGGCCGTGGAGCTGGGCCGGGCGGGCGCGACGGTGTACGCCACCGGCCGCACCACACGCGGGCACGTCAGCGAGGTGGGCCGCCCCACCGAGACGATCGAGGAGACCGCCGAACTGGTCACGGCGGCAGGGGGCACCGGCATCGCGGCGGTGGTCGACCACCTGGAGCCACAGGAGGTCCGCGCCCTGGTGGAGCGGATCGACCGCGAGCACGGGCGCCTGGACGTCCTGGTCAACGACGTCTGGGGCGGCGACCACCTGCTCGACTTCGACACGAAGGTGTGGGAGGTCGAGCTGGACAAGGGGCTGCGGATGCTGCGGCTGGGGGTGGAGACCCACTTGATCACCAGCCACTTCGCCCTGCCCCTGCTGATCCGGCGGCCGGGCGGGCTGGTGGTGGAGGTCACCGACGGCACCGCCGAGTACAACGGCCCCAGGTACCGCGGCAACCTCTTCTTCGACCTGACGAAGAACGCCCCGATCCGGGCGGCCTTCGGCCTCGCCGAGGAGCTGAGGGAGTACGGCTGCACGGCGGTCTGCCTCTCCCCGGGCTTCCTGCGTTCGGAGGAGATGCTCGACGCTCTCGGGGTGAGCGAGGAGAACTGGCGCGACGCTCTCGCGCAGGAGCCGCACTTCGCCATCGCCGAGTCGCCCGCCTACATCGGCCGGGCGGTGGCGGCGCTGGCGTGCGACCCGGACGCGGCCCGCTGGAACGGGCAGTCCCTGTCCAGCGGGCAGCTCGCCGTCGAGTACGGCTTCACCGACACCGACGGCTCGCGGCCGGACGGCTGGCGGTACTTCATCGAGGTCGTCCACGGCGGGAAGGAGGCGAGCCCCGAGGACTACCGGTAGAGCCCGGCCATCCGCTCGGCCGCCCGTGCCATGCGCTCGCGCAGCGCGGGCGGGCCGAGCACCTCGCACTCGGGACCGAGGGCGAGCAGCTGGTCGAAGGCGACGTCCAGGGACTCCACGGGCAGGGTGACGGTGGTCAGCCCCTCCTCGTCGGTCTCCCCCCGCGCCAGCGCGTCCTCGGCCGCCGCCCGGTCGGTGGCGTACCGCAGCGCGCGCACCCCGGCCTGAGTCAGCCGCACCACGGCGGTCCCGCGCAGGATCGAGCGGGCGAAGGCCGCGGCCCGCTCCTCCCAGAAACCGGCCAGGTCGAAGTCCGCCTCCCGCTCGAACCGCCCGTCGAGCGGGGCGGCGGAGTCGAAGCGGTCCACCCGGTAGACGCGCGGGTCGCCGTCGGCGCGGGCGACGAGGTACCACACGCCGGCCTTGAGCACCAGACCGTACGGCTCCAGCGTCCGCCGCACCCGGGAGCCGTCCCGGCGGCGGTAGCGCGCGGTGACCGGCCGGTCGTCCCACACGGCCTCGGCCAGTGCCGGCAACGCCTCCGGCGTCCCGGTCGGCTGCCACCATCCCGGTGCGTCCAGATGGAACCGCTGCGCCGCGCTGCGCGGGGCGTCCGCCAGCTCGGGGGTGAGGGCCGCGGCCACCTTCAGCCGGGCGGCCGAGGCCGCGTCCGCCAGACCCATCTCCCGCAGCGCGGAGGGAACCCCGGACAGGAACAGAGCCTCCGCCTCGTCGCGCCCCAGACCCGTCAGCCGGGTGCGGTAGCCGCCGACCAGCCGGTAGCCGCCGGTCCGCCCTCGGTCGGCGTAGACGGGGATCCCCGCCTCCGACAGGGCCAGCGCGTCGCGGGCGACGGTGCGCTCGGAGACCTCCAGCCGCTCGGCCAGTTCGGCGGCGGTCATCGACCGCCGCGTCTGGAGCAGCAGCACCATCTCGATCAGCCGGGCAGCACGCATGCGCCCATCATCCCCGCCGGGGCGCGCGGCGCGGCGCGCGCTGTTAGCGTGCTGTCAACCCATAGGGACAAACGCCGAGGAACGTCGCATATGGCCACCGAATCCAGCAGCACCCCGACGACCCCGCCGCCCCGCGCCCAGTGGGGGACCCGCACGGGCTTCCTGCTGGCGGCGATCGGCTCGGCCATCGGGCTCGGCAACATCTGGCGCTTCCCCTCCGAGGCGTACAAGAACGGCGGCGGGGCGTTCCTGCTGCCCTATCTGATCGCCCTGCTGACGGCGGGCCTGCCGTTGCTGATCCTGGAGTACACGCTGGGCCGCCGCTACAGGAAGTCCCCGCCCGGCGCTTTCCGCAGGCTGTCCGGTCCGGCGCAGGCGATCGGCTGGTGGCAGGTGGCGGTCTCCTTCGTCATCGCCGCCTACTACGCCGTGATCCTGGCCTGGGCCGTGCGCTACGTGGGCTTCTCGGTGGGCGAGCAGTGGGGCGACGACCCGAACGCCTACTTCTTCGGCGACTTCCTGCGCACCGCCGAGCAGCCCGGCTGGATCTCCTCCTACGTCGGCGGCGTGTTCTGGCCGCTGCTGGTCATCTGGATCGCGGCCCTGACCGTCCTGGCCCTGGGGGTGCGGCGCGGCATCGAGATGGCCAACCGGATCTTCATCCCGCTGCTGGTGGTCTTCTTCGTCGTCCTGGTGATCCGCGCGGTCACCCTGGACGGAGCCGGGACGGGCCTGGACGCGCTGTTCTCGCCCGACTGGAGTGCGCTGGCCGAGGGCGGTGTCTGGGTCGCCGCCTACGGGCAGATCTTCTTCTCCCTCTCGGTCGGCTTCGGCATCATGATCACCTACGCCTCCTACCTGCGCCGCCGCGCCGACCTCACCGGCTCCGCGCTGGTGGCCGGATTCGCCAACAGCTCCTTCGAACTCCTGGCGGGCATCGGGGTGTTCGCCACCCTCGGCTTCCTCTCCGCCGCCAGCGGCACACCGGTGGGGGAGACCGTCACCGACGGCATCGGCCTGGCGTTCATCGCCTTCCCGACGATCATCTCCAACATGCCGCTGGGCACCCTGTTCGGCCTGCTGTTCTTCGGCTCCCTGGTGATCGCCGGCTTCACCTCGCTGATCTCCATCGTGGAGGTGGTGGTCGCCTCGGTGCAGGACAAGACCGGCATCGGGCGCGTCCCGGCCGTGCTCGGCGCCGGCGGCCTGACGGCCCTGGTGTCCGTCCTGCTCTTCCCCACCGACAGCGGGCTGTACCTGCTGGACTCCGCCGACCACTTCATCAACCGCTACGGCATCGCCCTGGCCTCCCTGGTCGCGGTGATCGTCATCGCCTGGGTGCTGCGCAGGCTGCCGGTGCTCCAGCGGGACGCGGACGCCACCTCCGCCATCCGGCTGGGCGTGTGGTGGCGGCTGGCCCTGGGGGTCGTCACCCCGCTGGTGCTGGGCTGGATGATGGTGGACAGCCTGCGCTCGGAGTTCGACGAGAACTACGGGGGATACCCCTCCGGCTTCCTGTTCTGGTCCGGGTGGGCGGTCGCCCTGGGCGCGCTGGCCTTCGGCGTGCTGGCCTCCCTGCTCCCCTGGCCGCGCGGCACGGAGCCGGCGGGTACGGAGCCTTCGGGGCCGGCCGGCCCCGTGGAGACGCGACCGGGCACGCCCGGTGAAGGGAGGCACTGATGTCGGCGGGCGCCATCGCGATGATGATCGTCGCCATGGTCGTGGTGTGGGGCGGGCTGCTCGCGGCCATCCTCAAGCTCCGCGGCCACACCGAGGAGTACTGACACCCCCGGGCGGCCGGACCACGGTCCGGAGCGGGGCCGGGCGCGCCTCCCGGCAGGTGGGAGGAGACGCGCCCGGCCGACCGGAGCCGCCCGGCGGCGCGGGGAGGGCCGCCGGGCGGGAGGGGCGGCCGGGGCCGGGTGCCCTCAGGCCAGGCCGTAGCGCTCGGCCGCCTCGCGCACCGTCTCCCGCTTGACCTCGCCGCGCCGGGCCAGCCGGTCCAGGGCCGCCACCGCGACCGACTCGGCGTCCACCCCGAAGTGGCGGCGGGCCGCCTCGCGGGTGTCCGACAGACCGAAGCCGTCGGTGCCCAGCGAGGACCAGTCCTGCTCCACCCACGGGGCGATCTGGTCGGGCACCGCCCGCATCCAGTCGCTGACCGCGAGGACCGGACCGGGCGCGCCGCACAGCGCGCGGGTGACGTACGGGACGCGGTCCTCGCCGTTGAGCTGCGCCGCGTCGCAGGACAGGGCATCGCGGCGCAGCTCGCTCCAGGAGGTGGCGGACCACACGTCGGCGGTCACGCCCCAGTCGTCGGCGAGGAGGCGCTGGGCGTCCAGCGCCCAGTGGATGGCGGTTCCCGAGGCCAGCAGCTGGATCCGGGGCGTTTCGTCACCGGAGGGGGACGTGGCGGGGGTCCCCTCCCGGAAGCGGTACAGACCCTTGAGGATGCCCTCCTCCACGCCCTCGGGCATGGGCGGCTGGACCTTCGGCTCGTTGTAGACGGTCAGGTAGTAGAAGACGTCCTCCGGTTTCGGCCCGTACATCCGGCGCAGGCCGTCGCGCACGATCACCGCGATCTCGTAGGCGAAGGCCGGGTCGTAGTTGAGCGAGGCCGGGTTGGTGGCCGCGATCAGGTGGGAGTGGCCGTCGGCGTGCTGCAGGCCCTCGCCGGTGAGCGTGGTGCGGCCGGCGGTGGCGCCGACGACGAAGCCGCGGCCGAGCTGGTCGGCGAGCTGCCAGAACTGGTCGCCGGTGCGCTGCCAGCCGAACATCGAGTAGAAGATGTAGAACGGGATCATCGGCTCGCCGTGCGTGGCGTACGAGGTGGCGGCTGCGATGAAGTCGGCCATGGCGCCGGCCTCGGTGATCCCCTCGTTGAGGATCTGCCCGTCGGCCGCCTCCTTGTAGTACATCAGCTGGTCGCGGTCGACCGGCTCGTACGTCTGGCCCTTGGGCGAGTAGATGCCGGCCGAGGGGAACAGCGACTCCATGCCGAAGGTGCGGGCCTCGTCGGGGACGATCGGCACCCAGCGCCTGCCGGTCTCCGGATCCCGCATCAGGTCCTTGACCAGGCGTACGAACGCCATGGTCGTGGCCGTCTCCTGCTTGCCCGACCCCTTCCTCAGGGACTGGAAGGCGCGCTCTCCCGGCTCGGGCAGCGCCGGGACCGGATGGGTGCGGCGGGCCGGGGCGGGACCGCCGAGGGCGGCGCGGCGCTCGGTGAGGTAGCGCGCCTCGGGGGAGTCGGGGCCGGGGTGGCCGTAGGGCACCGGGCCGTCGCCCAGGGCGCTGTCGGGGATCGGCAGGCCGAGCAGGTCGCGCATGTCCCTGAACTCGTCGGCCGTCAGCTTCTTCATCTGGTGGTTGGCGTTCTTGGACTCGAAGCCCCGGCCGAGGGTGTGGCCCTTGACGGTCTGCGCCAGGATCACCGTCGGCGCGCCCTCGTGCTCGAGCGCGGCCCGGTAGGCGGCGTACACCTTGCGGGGCTCGTGGCCGCCGCGCGAGGTGTGGAAGCACTCGATGATCTTCGCGTCGGTCAGCACCTCCGCCATCTCGGCCAGCGCCGGGTCGGCGCCGAAGAAGTGCTCGCGGATGTAGGCGGCGTCGCGGGTGGCGTAGGTCTGGAACTGGGCGTCGGGCACCTCGCGCAGCCGCCTGACCAGGGCGCCGGTGGTGTCCATGGCGAGCAGGTCGTCCCAGGCCGACCCCCACAGCGACTTGACGACGTGCCAGCCGGCGGCGCGGAACTGCGCTTCCAGCTCCTGCACGACTCGGAAATTGGCGCGTACCGGGCCGTCCAGGCGCTGGAGGTTGCAGTTGACCACGAAGGTGAGGTTGTCCAGCCCCTCGCGCGCGGCGAGGGCGAGGGCGGCGGTCGACTCCGGCTCGTCCATCTCGCCGTCGCCGAGGAAGGCCCACACGCGGCTGCCGGAGGTGTCCTTGATGCCGCGGCCGGCCAGATAGCGGTTGAAGCGGGCCTGGTAGATCGCCGAGAGCGGGCCCAGGCCCATGGAGACGGTCGGGAACTCCCACAGCCAGGGCAGCCGGCGCGGGTGCGGGTAGGAGGGCAGCCCGCCGCCGCCGGCCTCCCGGCGGAAGTTGTCCAGCTGCGCTTCGGTCAGCCGTCCGTCGAGGAAGGCGCGGGCGTAGATGCCGGGGGAGGCGTGGCCCTGGATGTAGAGCTGGTCGCCGGAGCCGGGGGCCTCGGGTGAGGACTTGCCGCGGAAGAAGTGGTTGAAGCCGGTCTCGTAGAGCCAGGCGGCGGAGGCGAAGGTGGCTATGTGGCCGCCGACGCCGAAGCGGGAGCCGCGGGTGACCATGGCGGCGGCGTTCCAGCGGTTCCAGGCGGCGATCCGCCGCTCCATGTCCTCGTCGCCGGGGAAGGCGGGCTCGGCGGCGGTGGGGACGGTGTTGACGTAGTCCGTCTCCGGCAGCGCGGGGAGGCCGATTCCGGTGCGGCCGGCGTGCTCCAGGGTGCGCCGCATCAGGTACGCCGCCCGGTGCGGACCGGCCTCGCGGGCGACGGCGTCCAGGGACGCGGCCCACTCGGCGGTCTCCTCGGGATCGCGGTCGACGAGCTGGTCGAGCTCGCTGGGGGCGCGTTCGGCGTCGGTCATGGTGTGGCCGCCTTCCGGACAGAACGGGACATGGGGTGGGGGGTGTCACACCCACTGCCGGACTGTACGCCCACGATCGATGATCGATCAAAGGGTGGGAGCCGAAAAAGCGCCGGAAGAACGAAATTGGCATTCAGTGCCGCGAATCAGGCACGGGGTGCACACCCCAGTACGTGCTCCTTGACCAGCTCGCCGATGCGCGGATCGCGCCCGCGGAACGCCTCCACTACCGCCTCGTGCTCCTCGGCGTACGACTGCTGCCGGGTGCCCAGCCAGCGGATGGCGAGCGTGGTCCACACCCCGATGCCCAGCGACTCCCAGGTGTGCAGCAGCACGCTGTTCCCGGACGCGCGCACCAGCTCCCGGTGGAAGGCGACCGTGTGCCGCACCTGCGCCTCGCCGTCCCCGGCCCGGTCCGCCTCGTACAGCCGCGCCACGTGCTCCTCCAGCGCCGAGGTGTCCCCCGACAGGCGGTCGGCGGCCAGCTCGGCGGCGATCTGCTCCAGCCCGGCACGCACCGGGTAGATCTCCTCCAGATCGGCCGCCGTCAGGTTCCGCACCCGCACGCCCTTGTTCGGCGCCGACTCGATCAGCCGCAGCGCCTCCAGCTCGCGCAGCGCCTCGCGCACGGGTGTCTGGCTGACCTCCAGCTCCACGGCGATCCGCCGCTCCACGATGCGCTCGCCCGGCTTCCAGCGCCCGCGGACGATGCCCTCCACGATGTGCTCGCGGATCTGCTCGCGCAGGGAGTGGACGACGGGCGGGGCCATGGGCGCTCCTTGTCTGCCTTCTTCGGGGGGGAGGACAACGACGATACGGGCCCCGCCCGCACGGCGGCGCCCCCGCCCGGATCCGTTCCGGGCGGGGGCGCCGATGCGGGGGAGCGGTCAGAGACCCAGCTCGCCCTCGAACTCGCCGGCCTCCAGACGGGCCTTGACGTCCGTCAGGTAGCGGGCGGCGTCCGCGCCGTCGACCAGCTGGTGGTCGTAGGACAGGGTCAGGTAGACCATGTCCCGGACGGCGATGGTCTCGCCCAGCTCCGGGTGGTCCACCACGACCGGGCGGCGCACGGTGGCGCCGATGCCCAGCTCGGCCACCTGCGGGTAGTTCACGATGATCGTGTCGAACAGCGCACCGCGCGAGCCGGTGTTGCTGATCGTGAACGTGCCGCCGGACATGTCGTCCGGGCTGAGCTTGCCGGTGCGGACCCTGCCCGCCAGCTCCGCGGTCTTCTTGGCGATGCCGGCCAGGCTCAGGTCGCCCGCGCCCTTGATGACCGGGACCATCAGGCCCTTCTCCGAGTCCACCGCGATGCCGATGTTCTCGACGTCGTGGTAGGTCACGGTCCCGTCGCCGTTGATCTTGGCGTTGATCGACGGGTGGGCCTTCAGGGCCTCGGCGGCGGCCTTGACGAAGAACGGCATCGGGGAGAGCTTGACGCCCTCGCGGGCCAGGAAGTCCTCCTTGGCCCGGGCCCGCAGCCGCATGATCCGCGTGACGTCCACCTCGACCACGGTGGACAGCTGCGCCTGGTTGTGCAGCGCCTTCATCATGTTCTCGGCGATGACCTTGCGGATGCGGGTCATCGGCACCGTCCGGCCGCGCAGCGGCGACGGCTCGGCCTTGGCCGGGCCGCGGCCCGCCGGTGCGGCGGCCGGCGCCTGGGCGGCCTGCGCCCTGGCCGCCTCGGCCGCGGCCACGACGTCCTGCTTGCGGATACGGCCGCCGACGCCGGTGCCCTTGACGGTGGACAGGTCGACGCCGTTCTCGGCGGCGAGCTTGCGCACCAGCGGGGTCACATAGGCGCCCTCGCCGCCACCGGCCGGGGCCGCCGGTGCCGGGGCCTGCGCCGGGGCGGGAGCGGGAGCCTCGGCGGCGGGCGCCTGCTCGGCGGGCTCGGGCTGCGCCGGAGCCGGAGCGGGCTCGGGCCGGGCCTGGGGCTGCGCGGGGGAGGCCTGCGGCTCGGGCTTCGGCTCGGGCGCCGGGGCGGGAGCCTCGGCCTGCGGCTCGGGCTGTGCCTGCGGCTCGGGCTGTGCCGGGGCGGGGGCCTGGGCCGGAGCGGCACCGGCGGCGCCGATCACGGCCAGCTTCGCGCCGACCTCCGCCGTCTCGTCCTCGCCCACCACGATCTCCAGCAGGGTGCCGGAGGCGGGGGCCGGGATCTCGGTGTCGACCTTGTCGGTCGAGACCTCCAGCAGCGGCTCGTCGGTCTCGACCTCGTCGCCGACCGACTTCAGCCAGCGGGTGACGGTGCCCTCGGTGACGGACTCGCCGAGCGCCGGCAGTACCACATCGGTGCCCTCCGCCGCACCGCCGGACGGGGCGGCCTGCTGCGGAGCCGGGGCCTGGGCGGGCTCGGGCTCCGCCTGCGGCTCGGGCCGGGCCTGGGGCTGCGCGGGGGCGGCCTGCGGCTCGGGAGCCGAGGCCTCGGCCTGGGCGGGCGCCTCGGCCTCGGCCGGGGCGCCGCTTCCTTCCCCTGCCTGCGGCGGGGATGCCCCATCGTCGATCACGGCCAGCTCGGCGCCGACCTCGACCGTCTCGTCCTCGGCGACCTTGATGGAGGACAGGGTGCCGGAGGCGGGGGAGGGGATCTCGGTGTCGACCTTGTCGGTCGAGACCTCCAGCAGGGGTTCGTCGGCCTCGACGTGCTCACCCTCGGCCTTCAGCCAGCGGGTGACGGTGCCCTCGGTGACGCTCTCGCCGAGCGCCGGCAGGGTTACGGAAACCGCCATGGTTTCGGTTGCTCCTAACGAAAAGTGCGAATGGCGTGGTGCTCTCGCGCCCGGGAGGATCAGTCGTGGGAGTGCAGCGGCTTGCCGGCCAGGGCCAGGTGGGCCTCGCCGAGGGCCTCGTTCTGCGTCGGGTGCGCGTGGACGAGCTGCGCGACCTCGGCGGGCAGAGCCTCCCAGTTGTAGATGAGCTGGGCCTCGCCGACCTGCTCGCCCATCCGGTCACCGACCATGTGGACACCGACCACGGCACCGTCGCGGACCTGGACGAGCTTGATCTCGCCCTGGGTCTTGAGGATCTTGCTCTTGCCGTTGCCGCCGAGGTTGTACTTCAGCGTCACGACCTTGTCCGCGCCGTGGATCTCCTTGGCCCTGGCCTCGGTCAGACCGACGGAGGCGACCTCCGGGTGGCTGTAGGTCACCCGCGGCACGCCGTCGTAGTCGATCGGCACGACGTCCATGCCGGCCAGCCGCTCGGCCACCAGGATGCCCTCGGCGAAGCCGACGTGGGCGAGCTGGAGGGTCGGGATGAGGTCGCCGACGGCCGAGACGGTGGGCACGTTGGTGCGGCAGTACTCGTCCACCAGGACGTAACCGCGGTCCATGTTCACCCCGGCCTCCTCGTAGCCCAGCCCCTGCGAGACCGGACCGCGGCCGATGGCGACGAGCAGCAGCTCGGCCTCGTACTCCTTGCCGTTGGCCAGGGAGACCTTCACACCGTTGTCGGTGTACTCCGCCTTCTCGAAGAAGGAGCCGAGCGAGAACTTGATGCCGCGCTTGCGGAAGGCGCGCTCCAGCAGCTTGGAGCTGTTCTCGTCCTCGGCCGGCACCAGGTGGGGCAGGCCCTCGACGATGGTGACGTCGGTGCCGAAGGACTTCCACGCGGAGGCGAACTCGCAGCCGATGACGCCGCCGCCCAGGATGACGACGGACTGCGGCACGCGGTCCAGCTTCAGCGCGTGGTCGGAGTTGATGATCCGGTTGCCGTCGATCTCCAGACCCGGGATCGACTTGGGCACCGAGCCGGTGGCCAGCAGGACGTGCCGGCCTTCGTAGCGCTGCCCGTTCACGTCCACCGAGGTCGGGGAGGAGAGGCGGCCCTCGCCCTCCACGTAGGTGATCTTGCGGGAGGCGATCAGCCCCTGCAGGCCCTTGTACAGACCCGAGATCACACCGTCCTTGTACTTGTGGACGGCCGGCATGTCGATGCCCTCGAAGGTGGCCTTGACGCCGAAGCCGGCGCTCTCGCGCGCGGAGTCGGCCACCTCGCCGGCGTGCAGCAGGGCCTTCGTCGGGATGCAGCCGTAGTGCAGACAGGTGCCGCCGACCTTGTCCTTCTCGATCAGGGCGACGTCCAGACCCAGCTGCGAAGCCCGCAGGGCAGCGGCATAACCGCCGCTACCGCCTCCGAGGATCACTAGGTCGAAAACGGTGCTGGCGTCGTTCGCCACGTCACGTCCTCCATGCATGGGTACGCCGGAGCCGGTCCGTCGGAGACCGGGCGGCTGTATGTTCGGCCGCTTCTTGCTCGGCCCTGTGGGTTGAGCGGGCCCTGTCCTGCCGAGACAACATCTTTGCACTTGTCGGCGGACAGTGGGACGCCGGGCCGGTGTCCCAGCCCCTCATACCCAGATGAACAGGAGGATTGCGAGCGGGTACGCGTGTCTACCGGACAGTAGGCCGACCGGGATCGCTCACAGCGAACGCGCCGCGGCCGCTACAGGCCGCAACAGGCCGTGACGCGCGCCGGGGCCCGGAGGCGGAGAGCCTCCGGGCCCCGGCGGTGCGGCCCTCACCGGGGCCGTCGGGCGACCGTCACAGAACGTCCCCCGCCGCGGCGCGCTCGGCGAGGCGGACCAGGGTGCGCACCGCGCTGCCAGTGCCGCCCTTCGGGGTGTAGCCGAAGGGGCCGGACTCGTTGAAGGCCGGACCGGCGATGTCCAGGTGCGCCCAGGCGGTGCCCTCGGCGACGAACTCCTTCAGGAACAGGCCGGCCACCAGGCCGCCGCCCATCCGCTCGCCCATGTTGGCGATGTCGGCGATCGGCGAGTCCATGCCCTTGCGCAGATGGCCGGGCAGGGGCATCGGCCACGACGGCTCGCCCACCTCGGTCGCGCTGTCGTGGACGGCCGTGCGGAAGGCGTCGTCGTTGGCCATCACACCGAACGTGCGGCCGCCCAGCGCCAGCATCATCGCGCCGGTCAGGGTGGCCACGTCCACCACCGCGTCCGGCTTCTCCTCGCAGGCCCGGGTCAGGGCGTCGGCCAGCACCAGGCGGCCCTCGGCGTCGGTGTTGAGCACCTCGACCGTCTTGCCGCTGTACATGGTCAGGACGTCGCCCGGCCGGGTCGCGGTGCCCGACGGCATGTTCTCCGCCAGCGCCAGCCAGCCGGTGACGTTCACCCGCAGGCCCAGGCGGGCGGCGGCGACCACGGCGGCGAAGACGGCGGCGGCGCCGCTCATGTCGCACTTCATGGTCTCGTTGTGGCCGGCCGGCTTGAGCGAGATGCCGCCCGAGTCGTAGGTGATGCCCTTGCCGACCAGGGCCAGGGTCTTCTTCGCCTTGGAGTGGGTGTAGGACAGGCGCACCAGGCGCGGCGGGTTCGCCGAGCCCTGCCCGACGCCGAGGATGCCGCCGTAACCGCCCTTGGCCAGCGCCTTCTCGTCCAGCACCTCCACCGTCAGCCCGTGCTCCTTGGCCGCGCTCTGCGCGGCGGAAGCGAAGGACTTGGGGAACAGGTCGTTGGAGGGTGTGTTGACCAGGTCGCGGGCGCGGTTGACCTCCGCGGCCAGCACCTCGGCCCGCTCTGCGGCGGCCTTGTGCGCCTTGTCGCGGGGCTTGGCGCCGAGCACGGTGACCTCGGCGAGCGGGGCGCTCCTGTCGCCGCCCCCGCCCTTGCCCTTCTTCCCCTTGGCGGCGCCCTTGCCGTCCTTGGCGTTCTTGTCCTCCTTGCCGCGGTACTCGGTGAAGGAGTAGGCCCCCAGCAGCGCGCCCTCGCAGACGGCGGCCAGGGACGCCTCGTCCCCGGCCGGCAGGGCGAAGCCGGCCTTCTTCCGGCCGGCCAGCGCGCGGGCGGCCGCACCGGCCGCGCGGCGCAGCGCCTCCGGGTCGTACGGCCCGTCCCCCTCCGGGGCGTCACCGAGCCCGACCGCCAGCACCAGATCGGCCTTCACCCCGTCCGGGGCGGGCAGCTTGGTGACCTCCCCCTCGCCGCCCGACGCGCCGAGGGTGTCCAGGACGCCGGCCAGGGAGCCGCCGAACGCCTGGTCCAGGGTCTCGCCGCCCGGAGCGACCACGGGCCCGTCCGGGCCCTTGGCCACACCGACGACGACGGCGTCCGCGCGCAGCGTCGCGGCGGACGAGGAACTGAGAGTGAGAGCAGACACAGTGGTGGGAATCCCTCTTCCGATGGGCAAGCCGAGTGGATGTGCACGGCTTCGGGCACGGGCCGAGCCTACGTCGCGGTCCGAAGCGCCCCGCCGTCGGCTCCGGGCGGTGGTTTCCGCTCACCGCTCGGAACCGGTGGCGGGGCGTGACGGAAGCACGAACCGTCCCGCGGAATTCTCCGAGGGGGGTCAACCCAGCGCAAGCACCACCAGGCAGGCGGTCAGCGCGGTTTCGCCCACCGCGCCGAAGACGTCGCCGGTCACCCCGCCCAGTCTGCGGCGACAGCGGGACAGCAGCAGATGCGCCGCGCCCAGCGCCACCACGACCGCCGCGGCACACCGCACGGCCCCGTACGGTCCCCACGGCGCCCCCGCGCCGGCCGCCGCCGAGACCACCGCCGCGCAGGTCAGGGCGGCGGCCCGCGGAGGCACCACCCCGGCGACCGCCGCGCCCAGCCCGCCGGGGCGGGCCGCGGGGACGCCCTCACGGGCGGCGAGCGTCAGCGCGGCGCGCGCGGTCACCGCGGAGACGGTCACCGCGGCCGCGCCCCAGGCCCAGCCGGCGGCGTACGCCCCGGCCACCGCCGCGACCTGGGCGAGCAGCACCAGCAGCAGGGTGACCACTCCGAACGGGCCGATGTCGGAGCGCTTCATCACCTCCAGCGCGCCCTCGGCCCGGCGGCCGCTGCCCAGGCCGTCGGCGACGTCCGCGAGCCCGTCCAGGTGCAGGCCGCGCGTCAGCACGGCGGGCACCGCGACGGTGGCGACCGCCGCGAGCAGCGGTGAGGCGCCCAGCAGCAGCGCGACGCCCCCGGCGGCGGCCGCGCACAGCCCGGCCACCAGGCCCACCAGCGGGGCGCACACCATGCCCGTGCGGGCCGCGGGCCGGTCCCAGCGGGCACCGGAGACCGGCAGCACGGTGAGCGTGCCGAAGGCGAAGCGCACCCCGTCCCGCACGCCGGCGGGCGGCGGGGCCGGGTGCGGCGGGGCGGGCGGCGGATGCCGCGGTGGCGGGTCCTGCGGCGGCTGCGGGACGGTGTCCACGGGCTCTCCTGCGTTCTGCCTGCGAGAGGACGGCCGGGCTCGGCCGGCGGACCGGCTCGGATGGTGGACCGGTTCAGGTGGCGTCGAGCGTCCGCACGGCGCCGGCCCGGTCCGCGGCCGGCTCCGTCGGCGCGGCGCCCTCCTGTCCCTGAAGCCCCTGGCGCACCGGCAGCTCCGCCGCCAGCGCGGCCGCGGCCCGGACCAGGGGGAGGGCGAGCAGCGCGCCGGTGCCCTCGCCCGCGGTGACGCCATGGTCCAGCAGCGGGTCGAGTGCCATCCGGTCCAGCGCCTTGGCCTGCGCGGGCTCCCCGCTCGCCGAACCGGCCAGCCACCAGTCCGGCGCCCGGAACGCCACGCGCTGGGCGACCAGCGCGCACGCGGCGCCGACCACGCCGTCGAGGACCACGGGGGTGCGGCGCACGGCCGACTGGAGCAGGAAGCCGGTGATCGCGGTCAGGTCCGCCCCGCCGACGGTCGCCAGCAGCCTCAGCTGGTCCCCCAGGACGGGCCGGGCGCGGCGCAGCCCGTCGCGGATCGCCGCGCACTTGCGCATCCAGGCCAGGTCGTCGATGCGCCCGCCGCCGCGGCCGGTGACCACGGAGGCGTCGGTGCCGCACAGGGCGGCGACCAGCACACCGGCCGCCGTGGTGCCGCCGACGGAGATGTCGCCCAGGACCACCAGATCGGTCCCGGCGTCGGCCTCCTCGTCGGCGACGGCCATCCCGGCCCGGAAGGCGCGCTCGGCCTCCTCGGCGGTCAGGGCGTCCTCGGTGTCCAGACGTCCGCCGGAGCGCCGCACCCGATGG
This sequence comes from Streptomyces verrucosisporus, assembly GCF_017114865.1. Lineage (GTDB taxonomy): Bacteria > Actinomycetota > Actinomycetes > Streptomycetales > Streptomycetaceae > Streptomyces > Streptomyces fenghuangensis. Next base: position 273,274 of record NZ_JADEYH010000001.1, read on the forward strand.
CGGGTGACCTCCGCGGGCAGCTCGCCCGGGTCGCAGTCCAGCGACATGTCGACGATCCGCAGCGGCACGTCGAGACGGCGCGCCAGCACCGCCGCCGGACTCGTGCCGTCCAGGGCGGCGCGCACCAGGGCGTGCGCGCCCCCGGCGGGCCGGGCGGAGACGCCCAGCCGGGCCACCCCGTGGTCCCCGGCGAACAGCACGGCCTTCGGCCGCGAGACGGGCTCCACGGGGACGCGGCCCTGCGCCGCCGCCAGCCACTCGCCCAGTTCGTCCAGCCGCCCCAGTGCCCCGGCCGGCAGGCCGGTCCGGGCGCGCCGCTCCTCGGCGTCCCGGCGGACGCCGCTGTCGGGACGCTCGATGAGGTCGCCGAAGTCGTCGAGATTCAGGCTGCCGTCGCTCATGGGAGCGACACTACCGTTCCCCTTACGGCCCCCGGCCGGCGCTCAGCCGCGCAGCGGCAGGGCGGTGCCCGCCGTGACCAGCAGGACGTGTTCGCACTCGGCCGCCACCGCCGCGTTCAGCCGGCCCAGCTCGTCGCGGAAGCGGCGGCCGGCGGCGGTGGCGGGCACCACGCCCGAGCCGACCTCGTTGCTGACCGCCACCACCGTGCGGGAGGCGGCCCGGAAGGCCGCGACCAGGGCGCCGGTCCGCCCGGCCAGCGCGCGGGGGGCCTCGCCGCTTCTCCAGCGGTCCTCGTCCCATGCGCCGGCGCGGTCCATCGCGTCGGTCAGCCACAGGGCCAGGCAGTCGACCAGCACCGGCGGGGCGTCCTCCGCGGTGAGCAGCGGCACCAGGTCGCAGGTCTCGGCCGTGCGCCAGGAGGACGGGCGGCGCTCCCGGTGGGCGGCCACCCGGGCCGCCCACTCCCGGTCGCCGTCCCGGGTGCCGCCCGTGGCGACGTACAGCACGTCCGGGAAGGCCGCCAGCCGCCGCTCGGCCTCGGCGGACTTGCCCGAGCGCGCGCCGCCCAGGACCAGCGTGCGCCGCGGCAGATCGGGGACCGCCCGGTAGTCGCCGACCACCACCGTGGCGCCGTCCGGCTCGGTACGGGCCCCCGCGGCGGCCAGCCGCCGGTGCAGTTCGGGGCCGGGCGGCACATCGTGGTCGATGTGGACGGCCAGCACGTCAGTGGTCGGGCCCACGGCCCCGGCCGCCCGCAGCCGGGCGAGCGCGTCGGGACGGCCCAGGACGTCCATCAGCACCAGGGCGTACGGGGCACGGGAGCCGTCGGACGGCGGGTCCGCGAGGCCGGCCCCCGGCGGCAGGTACAGCAGGTGCTCACCGTCGGGTCCGCCGATCTCGTACCCGGTGCCCGGCCCGTCCGGCGCCACGGCCCGCACCCGGTGGCCGCTGATCAGCGTCAGCCTCCGCCCATCGGGCACCCGCACCGGCGCGGGCAGCCCGGCCGGAACCTCCGGGGCCGGCCCTTCGCGGGGGCCTTCGGGGGAGTGGGACAGCAGCACCTGCCGTACACCGTGCAGCGAACTGCCCGCGCGGGCGGCCGCCAGAACGGGGCCGGGGGTCAGGTCGAGCAGCAGGACGCCGTCCACGAGCAGCGCGGTCGCCGCCCGCGCCCGGTCACGTGCGGCGGTGGCGCAGGCCGCGCAGGGGCAGCCGGGCCTGGGGAGGCCGGCGGGGGCGCCGGTGCCGAGCAGAGTCAGTTCCACGGCACGATCGTCTCGCGCCCGCCGGGCCGCCGCGCGAGGGGGCGGGGCCGGTCCGCTCGGATCGGCAGGGCAGGGCCTAATCTGCGGACAGCGGGACAGGATCTGTGGACGTACGGCGGCAGCCGGCGCGGTACGGCACGGGGACGGGCCGCGGACAGGGTACGGACAAGGAACAGGGGAGGCGCACATGGCGTGGACGTGGCGGTTCGAGAAGGCCGACGGCACGGAGACGGAGCCGGCCGTCCGGCCGGAGGAGTTCTCCACCCAGGGGGACGCGGAGAGCTGGATCGGCGAGACCTGGAGGGAACTGCTGGAGGGCGGTGTCGAGCAGGTGAGACTGCTGGAGGACGGCACCGAGATCTACGGGCCCATGAGCCTGAGCGCGGCCGAGGAGGCCTGAGGGTTTGGGCCCGCGGAGCCCGGTGGAGGCCGGGCCCCGCGCGCCGGGCCCCGCGGCCCCGGGCTCCGGGGCCCGCCGGTCCCTGAGCCCGGGGCCGCCCCGCCGTCAGCGCTCGCCCAGGATGACCGTGACGGTCCGCTCCCCGCCGTCGCGCCGGTAGGTGATCCTCACCTCGTCGCCCGGCTCACGGGAGGCCAGCGCCTCCGCCAGCGCGGTGGTGTCGGGGATCTCCTCGCCGCCGAGCCCGACGATCACATCGCCCGCCCGGAGGCCGGCCTCGTCCGCCGCGCCGCCCTCCTCGGTCTCCACGATCGCGACCCCGGCGGGCCGGTAGTCCTCGCCCAGGACGGTGCGCACCGTCGCCTCGATCGCGGCCTCGTCGGAGTCGACCACCTCGCCGTGCTCGATCATCTGGTCGGCCAGGTGCCGGACGGTGTCGGAGGGGATGGCGAAACCCAGGCCCGGCGCCGTGCCGCCGTCCCCGCCGGGGGAGCGGGCGGCCAGGGTGGGCACGCCGATGACGCGGCCGGAGAGGTCGACCAGCGCACCGCCGCTGTTGCCCGGATTGATCGGGGCCGAGGTCTGGATCAGGTTGCCGATGGTGGCCTCGGCGCTGCCCTCGCTGATGGCGCGGCCGGTGGCCGAGATGATCCCCTCGGTGACGCTGGAGGACAGCCCCAGCGGGTTGCCCATGGCCAGGACGATCTGGCCGACGTCCACCTCGCCCGAGTCCCCGAAGGTCGCCGGGCGCAGGCCGCCGGGCGGGTCGGTGAGCTTCACCACCGCCAGGTCCTCCTCCGGATAGCTGGCGACCAGCTCCGCGTCCAGTTCGTCCCGCCCGGTGGCCATGGTGATCCGGAACCGCTCGGCGTCCCCCACCACATGGGCGTTGGTGACGATGTGGCCCTCGCCGTCGTAGACCACGCCCGAGCCCAGCCCCTCCCCGGTGGTGACCTGGACGACGGACGGCAGGACCTGGTCGACCACCTTCTGGAAGGACTCCTGCAGGTCGCCGGCCGTGGCCGGAACGGGGACGGTGGCGCTGGGGGAGGGCGAGGCGCCGGCGTCGCCGGGGGAGTCCGAGCCGGTGCAGCCGGCGAGCAGCACGGCGGCCGCGCACAGGGCGGCGGCGCCCTGTGCGCGGCGCCCGCCGCGCGATGGGGAACGGGTCATGGGAACAGGTGCCCCCTTACCGGTCTTCCGCGGGTCTTCCACAGGTCCGCGCGGCCGGAGCGACCGGACCGCGGAGTGTCCGGGTCCCCACGGGGGAGCGGCCGGAAACGCGGTGCGTGCGGGGACCGTCCGCCGCGCGCCGGGACCGGGACGCTCAGCCGCGTGCGGCGCACAGGTGCAGCAGTGCCGCCACCGCGCGGTACGGATCGGTGCGCCCGGCCCGCTCCTCGGCGGCCAGCAGCCGCTCACCGTCCTCACCGCCGGGCAGGGGGCAGTCCTCACCGGTGAAGACCCGCACCCCGTACCACCGGTGCACCGGGGTGCTCATACCGGCCAGGGTGGCGGTCAGCGCCTCGCGGCGCAGGGCGCGCTCGGCCGGGCCGGGCGGGGCGAGGCGGGCCAGGGCGCCGGCCCAGTCACCGGCCAGCCCCGGCCGCATGGCCGCCGCCTCGGTGTTGGGCACCAGCAGCGACAGCAGCCCGCCGGGGGCCAGCACCCGGCCCAGCCCGGCCAGCAGCGGACCCGCCCCGTCGCCGGGGGCCAGTACCCCGTGGCAGAGCACCACGTCGAAGGAGCCGGGCAGGAAGTGCGCGCCGGTGCTGCGGCTGTCGCCCGGGACGACGCGCATCCGCTCCCGTATGCCCGCCGGCTCCCCCTCGAGGCCCCGGCGTACGGCGTCCGCGAGGGCGGGGTCGGACTCCAGGCCGGTCACCTCGTGCCCGGCGCGGGCCAGGGCCAGCGCCTGCAGCCCGTGGCGCAGTGCCACGTCCAGGACGCGCAGCCGCCGCCCCACGGGGAAGCGCGAGGTGATCTGCTCCTCCAGCTGCCGGGCGACCAGCGCCTGCCCCACGGCGTCGTCGTGGGGCAGGGCGTCGCGCGGTGCGTCCGCGTGGTCCTCGTCGTGTCGTACGGCTGTGTCCATCGATGGGTCCGCCGTTGGTCCGTCGCTGCTCGGCCGGGATAAGTGATCCACTTCGCGCCCCGTCAGCGGCGCGGGGCCTCGCCGCGGGCGATCTGCGGCTTGGGCAGCCGCATGCGGCGCATCTGGAGGGTACGCATCAGCGCGTAGGCCACCGCACCCCGCCGGTTCTCGTCGGGGAAGCGCTCGGCCAGGGCCTTCCTCAGCCGGAAGCCGGTCAGGAAGGAGTCGACGACGATCATCACGATGACGCCCAGCCACAGCAGCAGGGAGGCGTTCTTCACCTGCATCGACGGCATCATGCTCAGGATCAGGATGACCACGGCCAGTGGCAGGAAGAACTCCGCGACGTGCCACTTGGCGTCGACGAAGTCGCGGGCGTAGCGCCGAACCGGGCCGCGGTCGCGGGCCGGCAGATAGCGCTCGTCGCCGCCGGCCAGGGCCTCGCGCTGCCGCGCCAGCTCGGCGCGGCGGGCCTCGCGGGCGCGCCTGGAGGCCTCCTTGCGATCGGCCGGGGGCTTGGCCACGGCACGGCGCAGCGCCTCGGCCTCGCTGCGCTTGGGCGTGGGGCGGCCCTTGGGGGCCTGCGGGTCACGGCGCTGCTTGGTCAGCTCCGCGCTCTCCCGGGGGGAGGCGGTCTGCTCATCACGAGAACGGCTTCGGAACACACTGCCAAGAGTACGGGGCGACCAGGTGTGGCCCCCACCCCCACGGGGAACGATCCGGCAACGGCGGGTCACCGAACCCCCTGCTACTTCCTGGGCGGGAGGAACACCGTTCGCCGATCGTCCTGGAGGAGGAGCACTTCCGGGTCCGGACAGTGCGGTAATGGAAGCAGGGCCCGTAGGGTGGGACCTGTCGGTGTGCGAGATTCAGTCCGTCTTCGAAGGGGGCGCGCGAAGCCCATGAGCGGTGTCATGAAGCGTATGGGGATGATCTTCCGCGCGAAGACCAACAAGGCCCTGGACCGGGCCGAGGATCCGCGCGAGACACTCGACTACTCGTACCAGAAGCAGCTCGAACTGCTGCAGAAGGTGCGCCGCGGGGTCGCCGACGTGGCGACCTCCCGCAAGCGGCTGGAGCTCCAGCTCAACCAGCTCCAGGGCCAGTCCTCCAAGCTGGAGGACCAGGGCCGCAAGGCGCTCGCCCTCGGCCGCGAGGACCTGGCGCGCGAGGCGCTCTCCCGCCGCGCCGCCCTACAGCAGCAGGTGACCGACCTGGAGCAGCAGCACCAGACGCTCCAGAGCGAGGAGGAGAAGCTCACCCTCGCCGCCCAGCGCCTCCAGGCCAAGGTGGACGCCTTCCGCACCAAGAAGGAGACCATCAAGGCCACCTACACCGCCGCCCAGGCCCAGACCCGCATCGGCGAGGCCTTCTCCGGCATCTCCGAGGAGATGGGCGACGTTGGCCTGGCCGTGCAGCGGGCCGAGGACAAGACCGCGCAGCTCCAGGCCCGGGCCGGGGCGATCGACGAACTGCTCGCCTCCGGAGCCCTGGACGACTCCAGCGGAATGGCCAAGGACGACATCGCGGCCGAGCTGGACCGCATCTCCGGCGGCTCCGACGTGGAGCTGGAGCTCCAGCGGATGAAGGCCGAGCTGGCCGGCGGCACCGGCGGCGACCGGCAGGCCATCGAGGGCGGGCAGGAGCAGGCCGCGCAGCCCCAGCAGCAGCCCCGGCAGGCGCCGCGGTCCCAGGACGCCCCCCGCTTCGACAAGCAGTAGCAGCAGCGGTGCGCCGGGGAGCATCACCCCCGGCGCACCGGGCACCCGTCCTCCGGGAAGCCCGGAAGGAGACCGCCGTGATCGTACGGATCATGGGTGAGGGGCAGGTCAGGCTGGACGACAGCCACCTGCCCGGCCTGAACGCACTGGACGACGAGCTGCTCCACGAGATGGAGCACGGTGACGAGGCGGGCTTCCGCCGCACCCTCGAAGCCCTGCTGGACGCCGTGCGCTCGCTGGGCACACCGCTGCCGGACGACGCCCTGGAGCCCTCGGACCTGATCCTGCCCGAGCCCGGCGCCACGCTGGAAGAGGTGCGCGCCATGCTGGGCGAGGACGGGCTGTTCCCCGCCGACGCCCCCGCCTGAGAGGCCGGGAGCCGTTCGCGGCGGCGGGCGCTACGGGAACGGCGCGGAGGGGATGTACGGCGACGGCGGCCGCATCCCGCGCAGCCCCACCCAGCCCGCGGCGTCCGGCTCCAGTCCGGCGGCCAGCCCGACGTCCAGCGCCCACTGCTGCTCGGCGGTCAGACCTTCGATCCGCACCCGGCGGCCCTCGCCCGCAGCCCCCAGGGCGGCGGTCAGCAGCCGGGTGGCCAGCCGTCGCGAGGTCGCGCCCAGCAGCTCCACCCGCACCTCGGCCCCGGGGCCGCCGGGGTCCCCGGGACCGCCGGAGAGGTAGCAGTAGCCGCTGCCGGCGAAATCGTCGGTGACCAGCAGCCCGGCGTGGCGCGGCAGCTCCTCGTGGTCCGGCCCGTGGGCGCCGCCGCGCAGCCGGCGGTCCACCGAGTCCATCAGGTCGCGGTCCCCGGGGCCGCCCGCGGCCACCGCGCCGTCGGGAGCGGGGAGCGAGGCGGTCGAGACCGTCCCCGTCAGCCGGGTGGCCGGGTGCAGATCCAGACCCGCCCGGCGGCAGACGCGGGCCGCGACCGGGTGGGGCGGCACCAGGGCGATCCCGCGCAGGCAGCCGCGGCCGTACTCCAGCGCGCGCTTCAGCAGGGCCCCGCCCACGCCCCTGCCCCGCGCCTCGGGCAGCACCGCGAGCAGTGACAGCCCCCAGGTGCCCTCCCGCCGCGCGGACAGCACGACCCCGACGGGACGTCCGGCGGCGTCCTCGGCCAGCCAGCAGCCGCCGGGGTCGGTGCGGGTCAGATGGCGGGTGTGGTAGTGGCGGCGGACCGCCGGCGCGGGCAGCGGCGCGCGGCCGGGCGGCGGATCGCGGGGGGACGGCGGTGCCAGGAGGGCGGCGTCCGCGACGAACCGCACGGCCTGGGCGTCGTCCTCGCGGTCGCGTACCGGGCGCAGCAGCATGACGGCCATCCTGGCCGACCGCGCCGCGCCCGGTCACGCGCGTCACGCGTCTCGCACGGACCTGCCGGGGCTCACGGCAGGGCGAGCATCCGCTCCAGGGCCAGCTTGGCGAACTTCCCGGTCTCCGGGTCGACCTGGATGCGGTTGACGACCTTGCCGTCGGCCAGCGACTCCAGGGCCCACACCAGATGGGGCAGGTCGATCCGGTTCATGGTCGAGCAGAAGCAGACCGTCCGGTCCAGGAAGACGACCTCCTTGCCCTCGGGGGCGAAGCGGTTCGCCAGTCGGCGCACCAGGTTGAGCTCGGTGCCGATCGCCCACTTGGAGCCGGCCGGGGCCGCTTCCAGGGTCTTGATGATGTACTCGGTGGAGCCCACGTGATCGGCCGCCGCGACGACCTCGTGACGGCACTCGGGGTGCACCAGCACGTTGATGCCGGGAACGCGCTCGCGCACGTCGTTCACCGAGTCCAGCGTGAAGCGCCCGTGCACCGAGCAGTGACCGCGCCACAGGATCATCTTCGCCGCCCGCAGCTCCTCGGCGGTCAGACCGCCGCCCGGCTTGTGCGGGTTGTAGACGACGCAGTCCTCCAGGGACATCCCCATGTCCCGCACGGCGGTGTTGCGGCCCAGGTGCTGGTCGGGCAGGAACAGCACCTTCTCCCCCTGCCCGAAGGCCCAGTCCAGCGCCCGCCTGGCGTTGGAGGAGGTGCAGATGGTGCCGCCGTGCCGCCCGGTGAAGGCCTTGATGTCGGCCGAGGAGTTCATGTACGAGACCGGGACGGTGGTGCCGGCGACGCCCGCCTCGGTCAGCACGTCCCAGCACTCGGCGACCTGCTCGGCGGTGGCCATGTCCGCCATCGAGCAGCCCGCGGCCAGGTCGGGCAGGACGACCTGCTGCCGGTCGGAGGTGAGGATGTCGGCGGACTCGGCCATGAAGTGCACGCCGCAGAAGACGATGTACTCCGCCTCCGGGCGGGCGGCGGCGTCCCGGGCGAGCTTGAAGGAGTCGCCGGTGACGTCGGCGAACTGGATGACCTCGTCGCGCTGGTAGTGGTGGCCGAGCACGAAGACCTTCTCACCCAGCCGCTCCTTCGCCGCACGGGCGCGCTCGATCAGGCCGGGGTCCGACGGGGAGGGCAGGTCGCCGGGGCACTCCACTCCGCGCTCGCTCCTCGGGTCGGCGTCGCGGCCGAGGAGGAGAAGGGCCAGCGGGGTCGGCTGGACGTCCAGGGCGTCCCCGGGGGTGACCGGGGCGGGGGCGGAAGGCGGGGCGGTGTTCACGGCACGCACCCTTTCATCGACTCAGCGGGTCTTTTCGTCGGATTGACGCTATCTATCATAACCCCTTCACGTCATATTGACGATGCCGATCGCGTCAATGTGACGCATCCCCGCCCGCCCGCGTGGGAGTGACCGCCGGGCGCCGGGTATGCGAGCATGAAAGACGCAAGACGCGCCCGGCCTGGAATGAAACCGGGAAGCCGTCTGTTGAGCAGGCGGCAGAGCAGTCCGTACAACCCGGGAGAGAAGCAGATGTCCGTATCGGACGAGACCGCTGTGACGACTGACGGAATCATCCTGTCCGACGCCGCCGCGGCGAAGGTCAAGAGCCTGCTCGAACAGGAGGGCCGTGAGGACCTGGCCCTGCGCGTCGCCGTTCAGCCCGGCGGCTGCTCCGGCCTGCGGTACCAGCTCTTCTTCGACGAGCGGTCGCTGGACGGCGACGTCGTCAAGGAGTTCGACGGTGTCCGCGTCGTGACCGACCGGATGAGCGCTCCGTACCTGGGCGGCGCCTCCATCGACTTCGTCGACACCATCGAGAAGCAGGGCTTCACCATCGACAACCCGAACGCCACGGGCTCCTGCGCCTGCGGCGACTCCTTCAGCTGAGCCGCTTCAGCCGAGCCGCTCCGGCCGGTTCCGGGCAGCCGCCCGGAACCGGCGCGCACACGACACACCGAAGGCGGCGACCCCGACCGGGGCCGCCGCCTTCGGCGCGCCGCTCCGGCACGCCGCGCACCGCACCTCACACGCCGCACCGGGGAAGCGGGGGAGGGCGCGGGCCCGGCCCGCGCCCTCCCCCGCGTTCACTCCTTCGGAGCGCCCTCGGGCAGCCTCTCGCCCTTTCCGTCCACGATGTCGCGGTCGCCGACCGGCTCGTCGAGCTCCACCTCCACGGTCATGTCCTTGGCGACCATCACACAGGCCCTGCCCGGCTCCCTGGGCTCGCCGGTGATCCGCACCGTCACCTTCCCGGCGCTCTCCTCGGCACTCGCGCGGTACTCGTCGCACACCCCGCCCCAGAAGTGGACGGTGAGCCTGCGGTCCTTCGGCCCGTACTCCTCGACGTAGGTGGCGGTCTCGATCCGCTCCCCGGGACGCGGGCCCGGAGCACCCGGCGCGGACGTGGAGCCGTCCCCGTCCCCGGCGGAGGGCGGCGCCAGGAACTCCGGCTCCACCGCCGGGTGGGCCACCGTGTGCGTCCCCCCGCCCTCCGGCGCCACCTCGAACAGCCAGGAGGGAACGAGCAGTTCGCGCCCCTGCGAGGAGTACGGCGACAGTCCGAACTCCGCCCCCGTCACCCTCACCGGCTCACTGTCCACGGCCGGGCCGCAGGGCTCGGGATCGCCCGCACCGCCCGGCCGCTCCGGATCGCCGTCGGCGGGCGGGACGTCTCCCGGCTGCCCGGCCCCCGGTCCGGCCTTCCCCGGCTCCGGCTTCGGCGCGTCTTCTCGCGACGGCCCGGAGCACTTCAGGCCCAGGTCCACCCGGCCGCCGCGCTCGTTGAGCGCGGCCAGGGTCTCCCCGGCGTCCATGACCGGGTACCCGGCGCCCCCGCCGGCCTTCTCCAGCGCGATCGCCCTTCCGCTGCCGCTCGCCAGAGCGCCTTCGTGGGCGACACCGATCTCGGTCGTCCAGCCGTGGACGGGCAGCCCGTCCTGCCGGGGCTCGACCCGGACGATCCGCAGCCCGCCCCGCTCCTGACCGGCGTCCACCTCGGCGCCCTCCAGACCGAGGGCCTCCACGACGGGCCGGGCCGCCTCCTTCGCCTCCTTCTCGGATACCTCCCCGGCCTTCAGCGGCACCGCGCCGGTGAACGACCAGGCGCCCGAAGCGGCGTCCACGGTGAGGTTCGCGTCCTCGCCGCCGACCGTCCAGGAGCCGTCCTTCCCGCGGACCTCGCCGCGCACCTCCAGAGCCCTCGCCAGCTCGGCCACCTCCTCCTCGCCGACCTTCCCCGCGGGCCGGTACACCGGGGCCGAGGCCGGGCCGTCGGGCAGCGGGCCGGACGCCTTGTAGACCGGGCCGCCGGGGGCCGGCTCGCCGGGCGCGATCCCGCGCTCCGGCGAGGCGGCGCGGGCCTGCCCGTAGCCGTCCAGGACCAGCGGCGCGGGCCTGTCCCGGCCGCCCTGCCCGGCCGCGTCCGAGGCCCCGCCGCTCCCGGCGGTCGAGGCCCAGTACGCGCCGCCGCCTCCGGCCAGCAGGACGGCGAGGGCCACCGAGACGGTCGTCAGCCCGCGTCGCCGGGTTCGGGTGGATTCCGGGGTGTGGTCGGCGCTCACCGCATCGCTCCTTCGGTTCCGTGCACCGCGCGTCCTCGGTGCCTGTCTTTCCTGCCGTGCGCCGATGTGACGGGAGCGGGCCGCGGACGGTTCCACCGGTGCGCGGCCGCGGCGGGACAGGAGGCTCCGGGCGGGAAGGAGGCGGCGAGGAAGTAGCGTGGTGTACCCGCAGTCCCGCCTCCCCAGGAGCAGCCCGCCGTGCGTATCGCTGTCACCGGCTCCATCGCCACCGACCATCTGATGACCTTCCCCGGCCGCTTCGCCGACCAGCTCGTCGGCGACCGGCTTCACACGGTGTCGCTGTCCTTCCTGGCAGACACCCTCAACATCCGGCGCGGCGGTGTCGGCGCGAACATCAGCTTCGGCATGGGCCAGCTCGGGGTGCGCCCGATCCTCGTGGGGGCGGCGGGCGCCGACTTCGAGGAGTACCGCGCCTGGCTGGAGCGGCACGGCGTGGACACCGCGTCGGTGCGCATCTCCGAGATCCTGCACACCGCGCGCTTCGTGTGCACCACCGACACCGACCACAACCAGATCGGCACCTTCTACACCGGCGCCATGAGCGAGGCCCGGCTGATCGAGCTCAAGACGGTCGCCGACCGGGTCGGCGGGCTGGACCTGGTCCACATCGGAGCGGACGACCCCGAGGCGATGATGCGCCACACCGAGGAGTGCCGCACCCGCTCCATCCCCTTCGCCGCCGACTACTCCCAGCAGCTCGCCCGGATGGAGGGGGAGGAGATCCGCGGACTCACCGAGGGCGCGGCCTACCTGTTCACCAACGAGTACGAGGCCGGGCTGGTGGAGTCCAAGACCGGCTGGGGCGCACAGGACATCCTCGACCGGGTCGGCGCCCGTGTCACCACGCTGGGCTCCGACGGGGTCCGCATCGAGCGGGCGGGCCACGAGACCCTCACCGTCCCCTGCCCGGAGGAGGAGGCCAAGGTCGACCCGACGGGCGTCGGAGACGCCTTCCGCGCCGGCTTCCTGTCGGGCCTGGCCTGGGACCTCGGACTGGAGCGCGCCGCACAGCTCGGCTGCATGCTCGCCACCCTGGTGATCGAGACGCTGGGCACCCAGGAGTACGAGCTGAAGCGCTCCCACTTCCTGGAGCGCTTCACCAAGGCCTACGGCGAGGACGCCGCGGCCCAGGTACGGGCCTGCCTGTCCTGAGTACACGCCGGCGCGCGTTCCGGTGCGGGCCCGCCCCCGGCGGCGGCCGGGGGCGGAGAGGGCCTCAGGCGGTGCGGCGCACCCGGTGGGCGTGGCCCCTGACGCCCAGGTACTCGTGACCGCGCATCTCGCACCAGGCCGGGACGTCCAGCCGGGCCGCCTCGTCGTCGGCCAGCAGCAGGACCGTGCCGCCCACCGGCACCCGGCCGATCACCTTCGCCAGTTCGATCACCGGGATCGGGCACCGCTTGCCCCGGGAGTCGACGGTGAGGTCCGCCTCCCGGCCGGAGTCCATGCCCGCGGGCCCGCCGGTCCCCTCGCCCTCCCCGTCTCCCGGTCCGCCTGCCGCGGCGTGCGGGGCGTCGGCCACGGCGGCGGACGGCACCCGGAGCCGGTCGCGCACCTCCCGCACCGCTTCCGGCAGCACCGCCAGGAACGCCTCGACGTCCGCCTCGGCCGTGCCCGGTGGCAGCGACACCCGTACGTTCCCCTCCGACAGCACCCCCATCGCGCGCAGCACATGACTGGGCGTCAGCGTGCTGGAGGTGCACGAGGACCCGGAGGAGACCGAGAACCCCGCCCGGTCCAGGGCGTGGAGCAGCGCCTCGCCGTCCACGTACAGGCAGGAGAACGTCACCACATGCGGCAGCCGGCGCACCGGATCGCCCACCACCTCCACGTCCGGCACCAGCGCGGGCACCTCGGCGCGTACGCGGTCCACCAGGGCGCGCAGCCGTGCCGCCTCGGCGTCCGCCTCCGCCCGTACCGCCCGCAGCGAAGCCGCCGCCGCGACGATCGCGGGGAGGTCGGCGAAGCCGGGGGAGCGGCCCGACTCCCGCTCGTCCGCCGGGGCCGGCGGGGCGAACCGAACCCCCTTGCGTACCGCCAGCAGACCTACCCCGCCCGGACCGCCCCACTTGTGCGCACTGGCCGCCAGCAGGGACCACCGTCCGGGCACCGGGCCCCACGCCAGCGACTGGGCGGCGTCCACCAGCAGCGGTACCCCGGCCTCGGCGCAGACCCCGGCCACCTCCTCCACCGGTTGCTCGGTGCCCACCTCGTGGTTGGCGGACTGCAGGCAGGCCAGCGCGGTCCCCGGCCCCGGGGAGCCGCCCCGCAGCGCCGCGCCGAAGGCCGCCGCGTCCACCCGGCCCGTGCGGTCCACCGGCACACGGACCACCGTCCCGCCGCCGGCCTCGTGGGCCTCGGCGGCGTGGAGCACGGCGGAGTGCTCCACGGCGGAGACCACCAGGGCGCGCCCGGCCCGCCGCCTCCCGGCGAGCGCGCCCGCGACGCCGGTGTGCAGGGAGCGGGTGCCCGACGGGGTGAAGACCAGTTCGTCCGGGCGGCATCCCACCGCCTCGGCCGCCGCCTCGCGCGCCGCGTCCAGCAGCAGCCTGGCCCGCCGGCCCTCCCGGTGCAGCCGGGCGGGATCGGCCCAGCCCTCGTCGAGCGCGGCGAGCAGCGCCTGGCGGGCGACGGGGTGGAGGGGGAGCGAGGAGGCTGCGTCGAAGTAGGGCACACCGGCACGCTAACGCGCCCGCCGCACCGAGTGCCTCCGGGGCCGCACGGCCGCGGAGGCGGTCGTTCCGCCCCTGTCCCTCCTCCGTCCCGGCCCGGCACCGGCCGCTGCCCCGGACCCGGTCACGGCCCCGATTCCACCCCATCGGAGGGCCGCGCGGCGCGTTGGGCACCCTCCCCGCGCGACCCCAAATAGCGTCCAGTAGGGTTTGGTCCGCATAAACATCCAAACCCCTGCCCGCGCCAGGGCCGGCGCCCGACCACACACGGCCGAGCCCGGGCCGAGCGGGCGAGACTCTCGGGAAGGCGCTACGTGAGTCCCAACGGCTCCGACCGCTCGTCGCGGCGCCCGATGCGGCGGAAGCTGCCGCAGGCGCTTGCTGCGGGCCTGGTCCTGGCGACCGCCACCGGTTGCACATACAAGGACTTCCCCCGCCTCGGCATGCCCACCCCGGTCACGGAGGAGGCGCCGCGGATCCTCTCCCTGTGGCAGGGATCGTGGGCGGCAGCGCTCGCGGTGGGCGTCCTGGTGTGGGGCCTGATCCTGTGGTGCGTCATCGTCTACCGGCGCACCAGGACCAAGGTCGAGGTACCCCCGCAGACCCGGTACAACATGCCCATCGAGGCGTTGTACACGGTGGTTCCGCTCATTATCATCTCGGTGCTCTTCTACTTCACGGCCCGTGACGAGACCAAGCTCCTGGAGCTTTCCGAGAAGCCGGACCACGTGATCAACGTGGTCGGCTACCAGTGGAGCTGGGGCTTCAACTACCTGGAGGACGTGGACGGTGACGCCTCCACGTCCAACACGGACGCCGACGAGCTCTCCGGCATCCCCGCCGACATGCTCAAGGCCGTCCCCGAGGGCGCCGAGGGCGTCTACACGGTGGGCACGCCGGGCGACCGGAACCCGCAGACCGGCAACCCCGGCCCCACCCTGTGGCTGCCCAAGGGCGAGAAGGTCCGGTTCATCCTGACCTCGCGCGACGTCATCCACTCCTTCTGGGTGGTGCCTTTCCTGTTCAAGCAGGACGTCATCCCCGGTCACACCAACCAGTTCGAGGTGACCCCCGAGAAGGAGGGCACCTTCCTGGGCAAGTGCGCCGAGCTGTGCGGCACGGACCACGCCCGGATGCTGTTCAACGTGAAGGTCGTCTCCCCGGAGCGCTACCAGCAGCACCTGGAGGAACTGGCGGAGAAGGGCCAGACCGGCTACATCCCGGCGGGCGGAGCCCGCCAAGAGCGAGAAGGCCAGTAACCCGTGAGCATCCTCAACGAATCCCGGGGTGCCGCCGCGACGTCGGATCAGCCGGCGGCGACCCCCGCGCCCCCGCGCCGCAGCCGGCGCGGCAACCGTGTGATCCAGTGGCTGACCACCACCGACCACAAGACGATCGGCACGCTCTACCTGGTCACCTCGTTCTTCTTCTTCTGCGTCGGCGGCGTGCTGGCGCTGGTGATGCGTGCCGAGCTGGCCCGTCCGGGCCTGCAGGTCATGTCGAACGAGCAGTTCAACCAGGCGTTCACCATGCATGGCACGATCATGCTGCTGATGTTCGCCACCCCGCTGTTCGCCGGCTTCGCGAACTGGATCATGCCGCTGCAGATCGGCGCGCCCGACGTGGCGTTCCCGCGGCTGAACATGTTCGCCTACTGGCTCTACTCCTTCGGCTCGCTGATCGCGGTCGGCGGCTTCCTCACCCCCAACGGCGCCGCCAGCTTCGGCTGGTTCGCCTACACCCCGCTGAGCGACGCCGTCCACAGCCCCGGTGTCGGCGGCGACATGTGGATCATGGGCCTGGCCCTCTCCGGATTCGGCACGATCCTGGGCGCGGTCAACTTCATCACCACGATCATCTGCATGCGCGCCCCGGGCATGACGATGTTCCGGATGCCGATCTTCACCTGGAACGTGCTGCTGACCGGTGTCCTGGTTCTGCTGGCCTTCCCGGTGCTGGCCGCCGCGCTCTTCGCGCTTGAGGCCGACCGCAAGTTCGGCTCGCACATCTTCGACCCGTCCAACGGCGGCGCGCTGCTGTGGCAGCACCTGTTCTGGTTCTTCGGCCACCCCGAGGTCTACATCATCGCGCTGCCGTTCTTCGGCATCGTCTCCGAGATCATCCCGGTCTTCAGCCGCAAGCCGATCTTCGGCTACATCGGCCTGGTGGCCGCGACGATCGCGATCGCGGGTCTGTCGATCACCGTGTGGGCGCACCACATGTACGTCACCGGCGGTGTGCTGCTGCCGTTCTTCGCCTTCATGACGTTCCTGATCGCGGTGCCCACCGGTGTGAAGTTCTTCAACTGGCTGGGCACGATGTGGAAGGGCTCGCTGAGCTTCGAGACGCCGATGCTGTGGACGATCGGCTTCCTGATCACCTTCCTCTTCGGCGGTCTGACCGGCGTCATCCTGGCCTCTCCGCCGCTGGACTTCCACGTCTCCGACAGCTACTTCGTGGTGGCGCACTTCCACTACGTGGTCTTCGGCACGGTCGTCTTCGCGATGTTCGCCGGCTTCCACTTCTGGTGGCCGAAGTTCACCGGGAAGATGCTCGACGAGCGGCTCGGCAAGATCACCTTCTGGACGCTGTTCATCGGCTTCCACGGCACCTTCCTGGTCCAGCACTGGCTGGGCGCGGAGGGCATGCCGCGCCGGTACTCCGACTACCTGGCGGCCGACGGCTACACCGCGCTGAACACCTTCTCGACGATCAGCTCGTTCCTGCTGGGCATGTCGATGCTGCCGTTCTTCTACAACGTCTGGAAGACGGCGAAGTACGCGCCGAAGGTCGCCGTGGACGACCCGTGGGGCTACGGACGCTCGCTGGAGTGGGCGACCTCCTGCCCGCCGCCGCGGCACAACTTCGTCTCCCTGCCGCGGATCCGCTCCGAATCCCCGGCGTTCGACCTGCACCACCCGGAGATCGCGGCCCTCGACCAGCTCGAGAACACCGAAGGTCCCGAGGGCCCGGCCCTCTCCGGTGCCAAGGAGGCCGGCAAGTGAAGATCCAGGGACGCATGTTCATCTGGCTGTCGGTCTTCATCCTGGCCGTCGCCGTCATCTACGGCTTCTGGGCCAAGGAGCCGGTCGGCACCACGGCGCTCTTCATGGCCTTCGGCCTGTCGATCATGGTCGGCTACTACCTGGCCTTCACCGCCCGGCGGGTGGACACCGGAGCGCAGGACAACAAGGACGCGGACGTCGCCGACGACGCCGGCGAGCTGGGCTTCTTCAGCCCGCACAGCTGGCAGCCGCTCGTCCTGGCCGCGGGCGGGGCGTTCGCCTTCCTCGGCGTGGCCATCGGCTGGTGGCTGGTCTACATCTCCGCGCCGCTGCTGCTCATCGGTCTGTTCGGCTGGGTCCTGGAGTACTACCACGGCGAGAACCAGAACCAGTGAACCGGTAGGGAACCAGTAGCCCTACCCCCTTACGCACGGGTCATCTCCGGACACACTCCGGAGATGACCCGTTCGTACGTGTCCGGCTCGTCCGTTCCGAGCAGCGTTCCTACCGTGGCAGCATGAGTCGTGGATCACGCAGGACGGCAATGATCTGCTTCCTGATACTCGCGCCGCTCGCGGTGGGACCCACCGCGTGCAGCAGCGGCGAGCGGCCTCAGGACGCGGCCCCCTACGACGCCACCGCGCACGTCTCGCTGAACACCGGCGGGAAGGACCGTGCCGCGGACCCGGACAAGCCCCTGGAGATCACCGCCCGCGACGGCAACCGCATCACGGACGTGCGGGCGGTCGACACGGCGGGCCGCCGCCTGGAGGGCGAGCTGACCGCCGACGGCTCCCGCTGGCGCAGTGACACCCCGCCGGCCGGCGCCATGCGCTACACCGTCGTCGTCAGCACCGAGCGCGGCGACGGCTCCCAGGGCCGCCGCACCGCCGGATTCACCACCCGGCCGGCGACCGGCGGCAAGAGGCTGGAGGTGGACCTCGGGCCGGACAACGGCACCTACGGCGTCGGCCAGCCCATCACCGCCGAACTCAGCCGGCCGGTCAGGGACGCCCGTCAGCGAGCGATCGTGGAACGCGCGCTGAGGGTGGAGTCCTCGCCCGCCGTCGAGGGCTCCTGGCGCTGGATGGACGACCACACACTCCACTACCGCCCGCGCTCCTACTGGCCCGCGCACGCCACCGTCGAGGTGCGCGGCAGCCTGGAGGGCGTGTGGATCAGGGACGGGCTGCGCGGCGGGAAGGCGGAGCCGGTGCGCATCCGGACCGGCGACCGCGTCGAGGCCGTCGTGGACATCGACAAAACGAAGATGACCGTCCGGAAGAACGGCGAGGCCGTCCGGACCATCCCGGTCACCACCGGCAAGCCCGGGTTCCGCACCCGCGAGGGCGTCAAGGTGGTGCTCGGCCGACAGGCCGCCGTACGCATGACAGGCACCAGCATCGGCATCCCGGCGGGCAGCGCCGACTCCTACGACCTGGACGTCCGCTGGGCCGTGCAGCTCACCGACAGCGGCGAGTTCGTCCACGCCGCGCCCTGGTCGGCGGCGCACCACGGCAAGGACAACGTCAGCCACGGCTGCACGGGCATGAGCATGGAGAACGCCCGCTGGTTCTTCGACAACGTCCGCCAGGGCGACGTCGTCCGGTACGTGGGAGGAGACGGGCCGAGGATGCCGGCCTTCGGCAACGGCCTCGGCGACTGGAACCTCTCCTGGCAGCAGTGGCGCGAGGGCAGCGCCCTGGGCTGACCGGGACGGAAGGAGCACAGATCACCCGAAAGAGGCAGGGGCCGCTGCCGGCACCCCGAGGTGCCGGCAGCGGCCCCTGCCCGCGGGCGGGCTCTCAGGCGGCCGCGTGCTCGTCGCGGCGCAGCAGCCCGGCCAGGGCGTCGGCCAGGAGCACCGGGTCCACCGGGTGCGCGACGGCGGCCTCCGCCCGGCTCCAGGTCGCGAGCCAGGCGTCCTGCGGGCGGCCGATCAGCAGCAGTACGGGCGGGCAGTCGAAGATCTCGTCCTTGATCTGGCGGCACACGCCCATCCCGCCGGCGGGCACCGCCTCGCCGTCCAGGACGCAGACGTCGATGCCGCCCTCCTCCAGGGCCGTGAGCACGGCGGGAAGCGTGGCGCACTCCACGTACTCGACCCGCGGCACGTCGGCGGCCGGTCGGCGCCCGGCGGCCAGCCGCACCTGCTCGCGGGTGTTGGCGTCGTCGCTGTAGACCAGCACCGTGGCGGTCGGCTGCATGGTTCCTCCGTGTCCTCGGGGACGCCCGCCGGGGGCGTCTCGGGGTGTCTCGGGGTGGCTCAGAGGTCCACGGGTCCGTGGAGCCACGGACCTGCGGGCCGTGTATGCCGTCGTTGGCGGATGCTACTCCGTCCCGGCCCGTCGCGTCAGGGATCCGGAAGGCCCGGGGATGGGCTGTCTGAGCAGGACATGGGAGGTTGACACACCGAACAGGACCCCCCGGGGTGAGGGCCGGATAAGCGACCGACATAATGTCGGCGTGGCGACAGCAACAGCAGTAGATACCGGGCACGCGCACCCGTCGGTCAACAGGCCGAACCTCACCAGCGTCGGGACCATCATCTGGTTGAGTTCCGAGCTGATGTTCTTCGCGGCCCTCTTCGCGATGTACTTCACCCTCCGGTCGGTGACGGGAGCCGAATACTGGACGGAACGGGCGGACATCCTGAACCTCCCGTTCGCGGCGACGAACACCACGATCCTGGTGCTCTCCTCCCTGACCTGCCAGCTCGGCGTCTTCGCCGCCGAGCGCGGTGACGTGAAGAGGCTGCGCCTGTGGTTCGTGATCACGTTCGTCATGGGTGCGATCTTCATCGGCGGCCAGGTCTTCGAGTACACCGAGCTGGTCCACGAGGGCGTCTCCATCTCCTCGGGGCCGTACGGGTCGGCGTTCTACCTGACCACCGGCTTCCACGGCCTCCACGTGACGGGCGGCCTGATCGCCTTCCTGTTCGTCCTCGGCAGGACGTACATGGCACGGCGCTTCACGCACCACCAGGCCACCGCGGCCATCGTGGTGTCCTATTACTGGCACTTCGTCGATGTCGTCTGGATCGGCCTCTTCGCCACCATCTACCTGATCAAGTGATCAGGCAGTACAGCCAGAAGCATCGACGCAGAAGATCCTGACACCGGGGTAATCCGTGAAAAAGCTCTCCGCACGACGGCGCCATCCGCTGGCGGCGCTCGTCGTCCTACTCTTCGCGCTGGCGGCCACCGGGGGGCTGTACGCCGCGTTCGCCCCCGCGGACGAGGCGAAGGCCGACACCTCGGCCGCGTCCTCGCAGTCTCTCGCCATCGAGGAGGGCGAGAAGCTCTACGCCACCGGCTGCTCCAGTTGCCACGGAACCGGCGGCCAGGGCACGAGTGACGGCCCCACCCTCGTGGGCGTCGGCGCCGCGGCCGTGGACTTCCAGGTGGGCACCGGCCGCATGCCGGCCCAGTCCCCGGGCGCCCAGGCGCCCAAGAAGCCGCAGGTCTACACGCAGGCGCAGATCGACCAGCTCGCGGCGTACGTCGCCTCGCTGGGCCCCGGTCCGAGCATCCCGACCGAGGAGCAGTACGACCCCGCGGGTGCCGACAGCGCCGCGGGCGGCGAGCTGTTCCGCACCAACTGCGCGCAGTGCCACAACTTCACCGGTGAGGGCGGCGCCCTCACCAACGGCAAGTACGCTCCCTCGCTCGACGGTGTCTCCGACAAGCACATCTACGAGGCGATGCTGACCGGCCCGCAGAACATGCCCGTCTTCCCCGACTCGGTGCTGCCCGAGGAGGAGAAGCGGGAGATCATCGCCTACGTCAACGATGTCCAGGGTGAGGACGAGAAGTCTCCCGGCGGCTTCAAGCTGGGCGGCTTCGGCCCGGTCGCCGAAGGCATGTTCGCGTGGACGATCGTCCTCGCTCTTCTGATCGGCGTCGCCGTGTGGGTCGCGGCGCGTACCGCCAAGGCCAGGAAGTCATGAGTAGCCACACCGGATCCCACGACGTGCCAGACGAGAACCTGCCGGAAGGGCGCGAGAGCACCCACGGCGAGGCGGCGACCAGGGCGCAGAACCCGTTCGCCGACCCGGGGCTGCCGCCCCACGAGCCGCGTGTCCAGGACATCGACGAGCGGGCCGCCAAGCGTTCCGAGCGCACCGTCGCCCTGCTGTTCACGGTCTCGATCCTGGCCACCATCGGCTTCATCGCCTCCTATGTGATCTTCCCGATCGACCAGTACGTCTTCATCTGGCCGCTCGGTGAGATCAGCGCCCTGAACTTCTCGCTGGGCATGACGCTGGGCATCGCCCTGTTCTGCATCGGCGCCGGCGCGGTCCACTGGGGACGCACGCTGATGTCGGACCACGAGCTGATCGGCGAGCGCCACCCGATCGAGGCGGACGAGCCGACCCGCACGCAGGTCCTCGCCGACTTCTCCCAGGGCGCCAAGGAGTCGCAGCTCGGCCGCCGCAAGCTGATCCGCAACACCATGTTCGGCGCGCTGGCCGTGGTGCCGCTGTCCGGCGTGGTGCTGCTGCGCGACCTCGGCCCGCTGCCCGAGGACAAGCTGCGCCACACCGCCTGGGAGAGGGGCAAGCTGCTCGTCAACCAGAACACCGACGAGCCGCTGCGTCCCGAGGACATCACCGTCGGTTCCCTGGTCTTCGCCAAGCCCGAGGGCCTGGAGGAGGGCACCCACGAGTTCATGGCGGAGATCGCCAAGGCCGCGGTGATGCTCGTGCGCCTGGAGCCGAAGGACATCAAGGACAAGCAGGAGCTGGACTGGTCCCACGAGGGCATCGTGGCCTACTCCAGGATCTGCACCCACGTCGGCTGCCCGGTCACCCTGTACGAGCAGCAGACCCACCACGTGCTGTGCCCGTGCCACCAGTCGACGTTCGACCTGGCCGACGGCGCGCGGGTGATCTTCGGCCCGGCCGGCCACCCCCTGCCGCAGCTGCGGATCAGTGTCAACGAAGACGGCTACCTCGAGGCGCAGGGCGACTTCGCGGAGCCCGTCGGCCCGAGCTTCTGGGAGCGCGGATGAGTACTGCAGGCGACGCCCCGAAGCGCCGGGGCAAGGCACCCGCCGGCGAGCGGGTCGCGGACTGGGCCGACGGCCGGCTGGGCATCTACAGCCTGGCCAAGGCCAACATGCGCAAGATCTTTCCGGACCACTGGTCCTTCATGCTCGGAGAGATCTGCCTCTACACCTTCATCATCATCATCCTGACCGGTGTCTACCTGACGCTGTTCTTCAACCCGAGCATGGCCGAGGTGGAGTACCACGGCGCCTACGTGCCCATGCAGGGTGTGCACATGTCGCAGGCGTACGCCACCACCCTGGACATCAGCTTCGACGTCCGCGGCGGTCTGCTCGTGCGGCAGATCCACCACTGGGCCGCGCTGATGTTCCTGGTGGGCATGTTCGTCCACATGATGCGCGTCTTCTTCACCGGCGCGTTCCGCAAGCCGCGCGAGATCAACTGGCTGTTCGGCTTCCTGCTGCTGGTGCTGGGCATGTTCACCGGCTTCACCGGCTACTCCCTGCCGGACGACCTGCTCTCGGGCACCGGTGTCCGGTTCATGGAGGGCGCGGTCCTGTCCGTGCCGGTGGTCGGCACCTACCTCGCCTTCTTCCTCTTCGGCGGGGAGTTCCCGGGAACGGAGATCATCCCGCGGTTCTTCGTCGCCCACGTCCTGCTGCTGCCCGGCATCATGCTGGGCCTGGTGGTGGCACATCTGATCCTGGTCTTCTACCACAAGCACACCCAGTTCGCCGGTCCCGGACGGACCGAGAAGAACGTCGTCGGCATGCCGCTGCTGCCGGTCTACATGGCCAAGGCGGGAGGCTTCTTCTTCCTGGTCTTCGGCGTCATCTCGGTCATCGCCGCGACGTTCACCATCAACCCGATCTGGGTGCTGGGCCCGTACCGGCCGGACCAGGTGTCCACCAACGCGCAGCCAGACTGGTACATGGGCTTCTCCGAGGGACTGATCCGCGCGATGCCCGCGTGGGAGATGGTGCTGCCCGGCGGCTACACCCTCAACCTGGGCGTGGCCATCCCGCTGGTGATCATCTTCCCGCTGGTCCTCACCTCGATCGCGGTGTACCCGTTCATCGAGTCCTGGATCACCGGTGACAAGCGCGAGCACCACATCCTGGACCGCCCGCGCAACGCCCCGACGCGCACCGCGTTCGGCGCGGCCTGGATCAGCCTGTACTTCCTGCTGCTGGTCGGTGGCGGCAACGACCTGTGGGCGACCCACTTCCACCTGTCGATCAACGCCATCACCTGGTTCGTCCGGATCGGCTTCTTCGTGGTGCCCGTGGTGGTCTTCATCATCACCAAGCGGATCTGCCTGGGTCTGCAGCGGCGCGACCGCGAGAAGGTGCTGCACGGCCGCGAGAGCGGCATCATCAAGCGGCTGCCGCACGGTGAGTTCGTCGAGGTGCACGAGCCGCTCTCCCAGGAGCAGCTGCACACGCTCACCGCGCACGAGCAGTACAAGCCGCTGGAGATCGGCCCGGAGACGGACGAGAACGGCGTACGGCGCAAGATCGGCCCCGTCCAGAAGCTCCGTGCCAGGCTCAGCCGGGGCTACTACGGCGAGGGCAATCAGGTCGCCAAGCCGACCGCGGAGGAGTTCAAGGAGCTCACCAGCGGCCACAGCCACGGCCACTGAGTCACGGCCGCCGAGTCCGGTACCGGGTGTCGCCACACCCCGGGCCCCGGTCCTCCTCAGGGAGGGCCGGGGCCCTCGGCGTCGCGGGTGTCCGGACTGCGGGCAGCGGCCGTGGACGCCGCGGCGCGCCGTTAGGCTGGCTGCGGGCCGCCGAGCCGATCCGGCCGCCCCCGCATCCGACCACGCCAGGAGTGATTCCCATGAGCGCTGCTACGACCACCGGAGGCGACACCGTGGCGGCGCGCACCTGGCCGGACGTGCTGAGCGCCCTGCTGGCCGGCGAGGACCTGCCCACCGGGAGCACCGCCTGGGCGATGGACCAGATCATGCGCGGCGAGGCGACCGACGCCCAGATCGCCGGGTTCGCGGTGGCGCTGCGCGCCAAGGGCGAGACGGTCGACGAGGTCACCGGACTGGTCCGCGCGATGTACGAGCACGCCAACGTGATCGAGGTGCCCGGTCCGTCCGTCGACATCGTCGGCACCGGCGGCGACCGGGCCAGAACGGTGAACATCTCGACGATGTCCGCGATCGTGGTGGCCGGCACGGGCGCGCGCGTGGTCAAGCACGGCAACCGTGCGGCCTCCAGCGCCTCCGGCTCCTCGGACGTCCTGGAGAAGCTGGGCGTGAACCTGGACCTCAGCCCCGAACGGGTCGCCGAGGTCGCGCACGAGGCCGGGATCACCTTCTGCTTCGCGGTGAGGTTCCACCCCGCGCTGCGCCACGTGGCCGCGGCCCGCAGGGAGCTGGGCGTGGCGACCACCTTCAACTTCCTCGGCCCCCTGACCAACCCGGCCCGGGTGAAGGCCCAGGCCACCGGTGTCGCCGACGCCCGGATGGCGCCGATCATGGCGGGCGTGCTCGCCGAGCGGGGTACGTCCGCGCTGGTCTTCCGCGGCGACGACGGCCTGGACGAGCTGACGGTGACGGGCACCTCGACGGTGTGGGTGGTCCAAGGCGGCGAGGTCCGCAGCGAGACCTTCGACCCGCGCGACGTCGGCATCCCCCTGGTGCCGCTGGAGGCGCTGCGCGGTGCGGACGCCGCCTACAACGCGGACGTGGCCCGGCGGCTGCTGGAGGGGGAGGAGGGGCCGGTGCGGGACGCCGTACTGCTGAACTCCGCGGCCGCCCTGGCCGCCCTGGAGCCCACCGGGGCGCCGCTGGCCGAGCAGATCGCCGCGGGCATGGAGCGGGCCGCCCACTCCATCGACTCCGGCGCGGCCAGGGCGGCGCTGGAGCGCTGGGTGGCGGCCAGCAACACCTGAGGCCGCGCGCCCCCGCCCCGCCCCCGGGTGCGGCCCGCCAGGGCCTCCCGCGGGGAGCCCGCAGGGAGGCCCTGGCGGGCCGCCGGGAGGAGCGGACGGCACGGCCCCGGCACACCGCGTGTGCCGGGGCCCGACCCGACCGGCCGCTTCCGGCGGCCCGCGGGTCTCAGGAATCGAGCCCGATGGCGAAGGCGGCCTCCAGATCGTGCTGGGAGTAGGTCCGGAAGGCGATGTGGGTCTCGGTGGACTCCACACCGGGAACCTTGCTGATGCGGCCCGGGATGACCTCCGCGAGATCGTCGTGCTGGGCCACGCGCACCATGGCGATCAGGTCGTGGGCGCCGGTCACCGAGTAGACCTCGCTGACCCCCTCCAGCGCGGCGATCTGCTCGGCGATCTCCGGGATGCGGTCGGTACTGGTCCTGATGAGCACGATCGAGGTGATCACGGTTTTCCCTTCTACGGGGGAGGGGCCGCGGCGGCGCCTCGGCGGGCCTTTCGTTCTCGTGGTCCCAACCACAGGCGGAACCGGCCCGCTCACTGTAGCCGCCGCCGGCGGCGTGCCCATGGGGGCGGGGGTGCCGTGGGACGCGGGGGCGGACCGGCCCCGCGGGCGGTGCCGGAGCGGATACGGGCCCCCGCCGCGGCGCGCCGGGCGGCCGCCAGGCCGTAGGGTTGCGGGGATACCCCCGGCCGGATGCCCGGGGTACGCGCACCACGTGAGCGTCTTCCGGCGTCCGGGTCACCCGGGTACCGAAGAGCGCCGGAAGACGGCGGGGTGGCAGTACGACGGCAGGAAGACGGCAGGACCGAGACGAAACGCGGCAGTGGACGCGCCGCCGCCGGCGCCGGCGGCGCGGGAAGACCGAGGAGAGGACAGGATGATGCCGGTTCCCCGACCGAACGAAGGATCGCGGTGGCGCTGCACGATGTGCGGCAACCTCACCCGCTTCGATGTGACGCGCTCCAGCAAGGTGGTGGAGTACGTCCATCTGGACCTGGCCGGGGAACCGAGGGTGGAGGAGCGCGAGGTGCTCAGTGAGACGATCGAGTCGGTGCGCTGTCGCTGGTGCAACGCGGTGGACCAGGTCGAACTGGTGGACCGTCCCAGCTCCGGCGCGCAGGTGTGACGACGGGCGGGTGTGAACCGTGGTGGAACGGACGGGTGGTGAGCGCGGACCGGGGGAGCCCGGCGAGGAGGCGCTCGACCGCCCGCTGCCCGAGAAGGTGCGCCGCCGGGTGGTGGCGCTGACGGGTGACGCGCTCGGCGGCCTCACCGTCGCCGAACTCCCCGTCCCCCTGCGGCAGTACGCCCGTTTCACCCCCCAGCGGCGGGTCAGGTTCGCGGGCAACGCGATGGCCGCCGCCCTGGAGAGCGACCCGGCCTTCCGGCAGCGCATCGCCGACCGGCTGTGCGAGGCGCTGCCGGAACTGGCCGCCTCCGTCCGGGGCGGTACGTTCCCGGCCGCCGCCGATCCCGTGGACGTGGCCGCGGTCGCCTACGTGCTGCGGCCGGAGGGCTGGCCCAAGCTCGTCACCGCCGCGACCGAGGAGGCCCAGCGGACGCAGGCCGAACGCGCCGGCGAGGAGGCGGAGCGGGAACTGGCCCGGCTCCGCGAGGAACTGGCGCAGGCCCGGGCCGCCGAGCGCGCCCACACCGAGGGGCTCCGCGCGGAACTGGACGCCGTCCGCAAGGAGACCGACTCCCTGCACCGCAGGCTGCGCAGCGCGCTCAGTGACGTCAAGCGCGGCGAGGCCGCGGTGCGCAAGGTGCGGGCCGAGCTGGAGGAGGCGCGGACCGCGGCCGTCGCGGAGAGGGCCGCCGCCGAGAGCGAGGCGCGCAGGCTGCGGTCGCGGCTGGCGGAGGCGGAGGCGGCTCTGGAGGCCGGCCGCCGCGTGGTGCGCGAGGGGCGCAGTGTGGAGGACATGCGCCTGCGGCTGCTGCTGGACACGGTGCTGGACGCCGCCCAGGGGCTGCGGCGCGAACTGGCCCTGCCGCCGGCCACGCACCGTCCGGCCGAGACCGTGGACGCGGTCGAGCCGGGCCGGATGACGCCGAAGGACATCGCCCGGCGGGCCCTGTCCGAGGAGGACCCCGCGCTGCTGGACCAGTTGCTGGCACTGCCCCAGGCGCATCTGGTGGTGGACGGCTACAACGTCACCAAGACCGGCTATCCGTCGCTGCCCCTGGAGAAGCAGCGGCTGCGGCTGCTGGGCGGACTGGCGGGGCTGGCGGCCCAGACCGGCGCCGAGGTGACCTGTGTCTTCGACGGGGCGGAGCTGTCGGCCCCGGTGCTGCTGGCGCCACCGCGGGGGGTGCGGGTGCTGTTCAGCAAACCCGGGCAGACCGCCGACGAGCTGATCCGGCGTCTGGTACGCGCCGAGCCGCCCGGCCGTCCGGTGGTCGTCGTCTCCGCCGACCGCGAGGTGGCCGACGGGGTGGCCGCGGCCGGAGCCCGTCCGGTGGCCTCGGTGCTGCTGCTGCGCAGGCTCGGCCGCACCTGACGCCCGGCGCGCCGTCCGGTCCGTACCGGACGCCCCGTCACCTCCCCCCGCGTGCCCGGAATGTTCGCCCGGGGCGGCACTCAGCGTCAGGCCGCGGTAGCCGACAGTGGAGCGATGGTAAAGGATGTGGCCGACGGGCGAGATTTTTCCTATGAGGATTTGAAGCGATCACCCCGCATGGCTAGTGTCTGGCCCGAACCTCTGCGCAGTTGATCACCCAACCGGGGTGACAGCGGAGGAACCGCCGAATCCGCGGCGCTCATCGCGGAGCCGGGTGGCCCCGGTCACTCCCGGCAGGCGGCTGAGGAAGAAGGAGCTCGCCCCAGTGGCGTCCCACCGTCGACCCAAGCAGCCGAACCGCGCACGTGTGACCGTGCTCACCGCGACCGCAGCGGCGGCGGTCGCACTGACATCCCAGACGGCCCAGGCCGACCCCAAGCCGACCAAGGACGAGGTCAAGGCCAAGGTCGACAAGCTCTACGAAGAGGCCGAGCACGCCACGGAGAAGTACAACGGCGCGAAGGAGAAGCAGGAGGAGCTGCAGAAGCAGGTCGGCAATCTCCAGGACAGCGTCGCAAGCGGTCAGGGAGAGCTGAACGACCTGCGCGACAGCCTCGGTTCGATGGCCACGGCCCAGTACCGCAGCGGCGGCCTCGACCCCTCCCTTCAGCTGTTCCTCTCCTCCGACCCCGACAGCTACTTGGCCAAGGCCTCCGCGCTCGACCAGCTCGGCAGCAAGCAGGCCGGCGCGCTGAAGAAGATCCAGTCCAAGCAGCGGACCCTCTCGCAGCAGCGCGAGGAGGCCTCCGAGAAGCTGAAGGACCTGGAGGACACCCGCAAGGAGCTCGGCGACAAGAAGAAGAAGATCCAGGGCAAGCTCGCCGAGGCCCAGCGGCTGCTGAACACCCTCACCGCGCAGGAGCGCGCCGAGCTCGCCAGGGAGGAGGAGCGCGCCAACCGGGCCTCCTCGGCCCGTGTGGACCTCGGCAGCTCGGCCTCCGCCACGCAGCGCGCCTCGGCCGCCCTCGGCGCGGCCAAGTCCAAGCTCGGCTCGCCCTACGTCTGGGGCGCGACCGGCCCGAGTTCCTTCGACTGCTCCGGGCTGACCTCCTGGGCCTACAGCCAGGCCGGCGTCTCCCTGCCGCGCACCTCGCAGTCCCAGGCGAACGCGGGCACCCGCATCTCCCAGAGCCAGCTCGCCCCCGGAGACCTGGTCTTCTTCTACGGCGACCTGCACCACGTCGGCCTCTACGCGGGCAACGGGCAGATCCTGCACGCCCCGAAGCCCGGCGCCAACGTGCGCTACGAGTCGATCAACAACATGCCGTTCATGTTCGGCGTGCGCGTCTGACCGGCCGTCACCTCCACCTCTCAGGCCTCCTCCGTACGGGTGAATCCCGGCGGGGGAGGCTTTTCGTCGCCGTCCCTCGGCCTCCCGTCATCGGCCCGGCCCTGACCAGGCCCTTGACCTGGTCCTGGCCCGTGCCACCGTTCCGTGCCGGGGGGAGGGGCGGCGCGATGGTCGGTGCGGCGATCCGCGAACGGAGCGTGTCCGTGCCGCTACTGTCGGCGGCCACCGTCCTCGAAGCGGAAGGGAGAGCGGTTCCGCCGTGGTCTCGCAGCCTTCGCCCCGACACGCCCCCCGCCGCCCCGGCTCCCGTCGGCGCGCCTCCTCTTCCGGCCTGTCCGGGCTGGGTACCAGGGTCACCGCGCTGTCCGCCGCCGCGGGCGCGGCGGCGGTGCTGACGGCGGCCCCGGCGGGAGCCGACCCCGCGGGCGGTCCGTCCCCGGCCGCGCTGAGCGCGCGGGTGGACCGGCTCTACGCCGACGCGGAACGGGCCACCGAGCGCTACAACACCGTTTCCGAACGCGTGGAGGACCTGCGCGAGCAGGTCGAGCGGGCCCAGGACGGAGCCGCCCGCGAGCAGGCCAGGGTCAACCGGATGCGCGGGGACCTGGGCTCCCTGGCGAGCGCGCAGTACCGCTCCGGCGGCATCGACCCGTCGCTGGCGCTGCTGCTGTCCGAGGGGCCGGAGGAGTACCTCGCCAAGGCCGCCACCCTCGACCGGATCAACAGCCGCCAGGCGGCCAAGCTCAGGGCGTTCCGCGGCGCGGTGCGCGCGCTGGAGCAGCAGCGCACCGAGGCCGGCGGGAAACTCGCCGAACTGCGGAGCCGGCGCGAGGCCCTGGGCGAGCACCGCGAGGCCGTGCAGCGCAAGCTCGCGGCCGCCCAGCGGCTGCTCAACCGGCTCCCGCCCAGGGAGCGCGCCGCCCGCGGGCATGTCTCGCGCGACGCCGGACGCCCCGGTGCGCCGATGGAGCCGGCCCCCTCGTCGCGCGCCGCCGCGGCGGTCGCCGCCGCCCGCGGGGCGGTCGGAGCGCCGTACGCCTGGGGCCAGGCCGGCCCGAGCTCCTTCGACTGCTCCGGGCTGACCTCCTGGGCGTACGCACGGGCCGGGGTCTTCCTGCCGCGCACCTCGCAGGGGCAGCTGCACGCCGGGCGGCACGTACCGCTGGAGCGGGCGCTCCCCGGCGACCTGGTCGTCTACCGGTCCGACGCCAGCCATGTGGGGATGTACGTCGGAGGCGGACAGGTCGTCCACGCTCCGCGCCCCGGGGCGCGGGTGCGGTACGACCCGGTCGGGATGATGCCGGTCGCCGCCGTGGTCCGGCCCTGATCCCGCTCCCGGTCCTGACTCCGCCCCCGAGCCCGCTCCTCCGCGCGCCCCGGGCCTGGGCCGTACGATCGGCGGTGTGACACGCAGGTGGCGGAGGGCGTCGGCGGTACCGGCCGTACTGGTGGCCGTGCTGCTGGCGTTCCAGCCGGGCTGCGTGGAGCGGGACCGGGACGGCGCCGCGGAGCGCGGACTGCTCCAGGCGGTGCTGGACCGCCAGGCCGAGGCCGTCCTCGCCGGCGACCGCGAGGCCTACCTGGCCACCGTCGATCCCCGCGCGGACGGCTACCGGGACGCCCAGCGCACGGTGTTCGGCAACCTCGCCCGGCTGCCGATCGACCACTGGTCCTACCGCGTCACCGCCACCGGCGAGGACGCCTTCCCGCTGCCGGCGGACGGGGGAGCCGGCCCCCGGAGGATCGCGGTCCGGGCCGAACTGCGCTACCGGATCGGGGGCTACGACCCCGCGCCGGTGCGGGACGTGGAGCACCTGACCCTCACCGAGCGGGAGGGCCGCTGGTACGTCTCCTCCGACGGCGACGGCGACGGCGCGCCCGGTGGCCGTCGCGGCACCCAGCAGCTGTGGGAGCAGGGCGAGATGACCGTCGTGCGCGGCGAGCGGAGCCTGGTGCTGGGGGTCGGCCGCCCGGAGTTCGACCTGCGCGCCCTGGCGGACGACGCCGACCGCGCGGTCCCCGGCGCAGACGAGGCCTGGCCGCGCCGCTGGCCGCGCCGGGTGCTGGTCCAGGCCCCCGCGACACTGGAGCGGATGGCCGGCCTCCTGGGCGGCCCGCCCTCCTCCTACCGCGGCATCGCCGCCGTCACCACCGGAGAGGCGGGCGGACGGAGCACAGCCCCCGCCGAGCGGATCGTGGTCAACCCGGAGGCCTACTGGCTGCTGGGCGAGGAGGGGCGGCGGATCGTCATGACCCACGAGGTCACCCATGTGGCCACCCGTGAGCACACCACCGAGTCCACTCCGCTGTGGCTGTCGGAGGGCTTCGCCGACTGGGCCGCCTACCGGGAGGTGGACCGGTCGCCCGCCCGGATCGCCCCACTGCTGGACGACGCCGTCCGCGACGGCGAGGTGCCCCGCCGGCTGCCCACGGACGAGGAGTTCGCCTTCGCCGGGGACGCCGACCGGCTCGCCCGCTCCTACGAGAGCGGCTGGCTGCTGTGCCGGATGGTGGCGCAGCGGTGGGGCGAGGAGAAGCTGGTCGAGCTGTACCTGGCGGCGGGCGAGTCCGGCGGGGACATCGACCCGGTGGTCCGCGAGGTGCTCGGCACCGGCATGGACGGGCTCACCGAGCGCTGGCGCGAGTACGTACGGCGGGAGCTGGGAGGGCGGTAGCGCCCGCGGCCGCACCGGCGCGCCGCCGTACGGGCAGCCTCACCGGGAGACCAGCCCGCCCTCCGGCTCCGGCGCCTTCTCACCCCTGCCGTCGTCCCCGTCCCCGCCGCTGTCCTCGCCCTCCCCGGAGGGCCCCTCCGCCCGGCGCAGGGGCTCGGTCACCGTCGTGCGCCACAGCCGGGCGCAGGCCAGCACCGCGGCGGCGACCAGCAGCCCGTTGCGCACCACCAGCAGCGTGATGCCCAGGGCGTCGCTCGCCACCACGCTGCCGAAGTTCAGGGGGAACTCCAGCAGCGTCACCCCCGTCGCCACGACCACCAGCACGGCGGGCAGCCCCTGCCGTCCGGTGCGCAGCGTCACGCATACCGCCGCCAGGCCCACCAGCCAGACCATGTACTGCGGGCTGATGACCCGGCTGGTGACGGTGAACAGCAGCACCGCGGCGAACGCGGCGTCCGCCGCGGTGGACGCCGTCCACTCCACCGCGCGCAGCCGCCACCGCAGCATCCAGCCGAAGGCGGCGGCGGTGCACAGCAGCGCCGCGGTGCTCACCAGATCCACGTACGGGCCCAGGAACTCCACCGAGCCGTAGTTCAGCAGCACCTGGCCCTCCCAGCCGAAGTGCCGCGCCACGTGGAAGACCAGCGCGCCCACCGACTCGACCTCGGTGCCGCGGTCGCGCTGGTGGGTGAGGAAGTCCAGCGCGCCGGGCATGGCGGCGGCGAACGCGGCGGTCAGCACCAGGGCCGCCGCCACGGCCGCGCCCCACACGGCGCGGGCGACGCGTCCGCGCGGCGTGCCCACCAGCAGCAGCGCGGGCCACACCTTCAGCAGCGCCCCGAAGGCCGCCAGCGCCCCGGCCGTGCGCGGGCTGCGCGACAGCGCCAGCAGCGCGGCGACCGCGACGGCGGTGACCATCAGGTCGTAGCGGGCGTACACCGTCGGGCCCAGCAGCGGCAGCCCGGCCACCCACACCCACGCTCCCGCGCGGCTGCGGCTGCGGCCGAGGCCATGGTCCCGGTCCGGCCCGGTGCCGCGCCGGGAGGCGTACAGCAGCAGCGCGAACGCGGCGGCGTCGGCGGCGCAGGCCAGCACGTAGAACGCGGCCGGGTACTCCAGGAAGGGCAGCAGCGCGGGGGAGAGGATCGCCAGCGCCGCGGCGGGCGGGTACTGCCAGGTGACGTCGTCCGGCGGGAACACGCCGGTGCTCAGCACCCGGTACCAGCCCTGGTAGATCACCGAGACGTCGCTGGTGACGTCCGGCCCCGGCACCGCTATCACCTTGAACACGCACAGGAGCAGTACGGTCCGGGTGGCGGCCCAGGCCGCGATCAGAAGGCGCATGGACCGACCGTACCGGGTGCCGCCCCGGCGCCCGGAGGGCAGCGGGTACTGTCGGCGGCGATGGACAAGACCCTGATCGTCACCAACGACTTCCCGCCCCGGCCCGGCGGCATCCAGGCCTTTTTGCACAGCATGGCGCTGCGTCTGGACCCGGAGCGGGTCGTCGTCTACGCCTCCACCTGGAAGCGCGGCCGGGAGGGCGCCGAGGCCACCGCGCGCTTCGACGCGGAACAGCCCTTCACCGTCGTGCGCGACTCCACGACCATGCTGCTGCCCACCCCGCGCGTGACGCGCCGCGCGGTCTCGCTCCTGCGCGAACACGGTTGTACGTCGGTGTGGTTCGGGGCGGCGGCGCCGCTGGGGCTGATGGCCCCCGCGCTGCGCCGGGCGGGGGCGCGGCGGCTGGTGGCGACCACCCACGGCCACGAGGCCGGCTGGGCCGGGCTGCCGGCCGCCCGGCGGTTGCTGCGTCGCATCGGCGAGGGCACCGACACCCTCACCTACCTCGGCGAGTACACCCGCTCCCGGATAGCCGCCGCGCTCACCGAGGAGGCGGCGGCCCGGATGGTCCATCTGCCGCCGGGCGTCGACGAGAAGACCTTCCACCCCGGCTCCGGCGGCGACGCGGTGCGGGAGCGGCTGGGCCTGGCCGGCCGGCCGGTCGTGGTGTGCGTCTCGCGGCTGGTGCCGCGCAAGGGCCAGGACACCCTCGTCCGCGCCATGCCGCGGATCCTGGCCGAGGTGCCCGACGCGGTGCTGCTGATCGTCGGTGGCGGGCCGTACGGGCAGGCGCTGCGGAAGCTGGCCGAGGAGACCGGTGTGGCCGGCGCGGTCCGCTTCACCGGAGCGGTGCCGTGGGAGGAACTGCCCGCCCACTACGGTGCGGGCGACGTCTTCGCCATGCCCTGCCGCACCCGTCGCGGCGGGCTGGACGTGGAGGGGCTCGGCATCGTCTACCTGGAGGCGTCGGCGACCGGGCTGCCGGTCGTCGCCGGCGACTCCGGCGGCGCTCCCGACGCCGTGCTGGACGGAGAGACCGGCTGGGTGGTGCGCGGCGGCGCCCCGGGCGGCGAGGCGGCCGCGGAGACGGCCGACCGCATCGTGAACCTGCTCAAGGACCCCGCGCTGCGCCGCCGGATGGGCGAGCGCGGCCGCGAGTGGGTCGAGGAGCGCTGGCGCTGGGACCTGCTGGCCGAGCGGCTGCGGGCACTGCTCTAGCGCGCGGCCGCGCCGCGCCCTGCCGGACCGGGGGCCGGCGGCGCGCCGGGAGCGGGGCCGGCCCCCGGTCCCGGGCTTCCCCGCTTCCGGGGCGCTTGGGAGGCGCTGCCTCCCGGCCGGGCGGGCCGGCCCCGGAGAGGGCGGCGAACGCCGGACCGGTCCGGACGGAAGACTCCCGCCCGGACCGGGGCGGTCCGTGTGTCCCGGCGCTTTTCGCGCCGCCGCGCGAGAAGCGCGCGGCTGACGCCGCGTTACGCGTACAGCGCCTCGATCTCCTGCGCGAAGTCCTTGGCGACCACACCGCGCTTGAGCTTCATCGAGGGCGTCAGATGGCCCGAGTCCTCGGTGAACTGGGTGGCCAGGAGGCGGAACTTGCGCACCGACTCCGCACGGGAGACCGCCGCGTTGCCGTCGTCCACCGCCTGCTGGACGGCCGCGAGCAGCTCGGAGTCCTCCAGCAGCCGCTCCCTGGAGAGGCCGGACTTGCCGTGCTCCTCGGCCCAGCGGGGCAGGAACTCCTCGTCCAGCGTGATCAGCGCGGCGACGAACGGGCGGCCGTCGCCGACCACCATGCACTCGGCGACCAGGGCGTGGGCCCGGATGCGGTCCTCGATGACGGCCGGGGCGACGTTCTTGCCGCCCGCCGTCACCAGGATCTCCTTCTTGCGGCCGGTGATGGTGAGGTAGCCGTCCTCGTCGAGGGTGCCGATGTCGCCGGTGTGGAACCAGCCGTCCTCCATCGCCTCGGCGGTGGCGGCCTCGTTGTTCCAGTAGCCGCTGAACAGGTGCTCGCCGCGCAGCAGCACCTCGCCGTCGTCGCCGATGCGGACCGTCGAGCCCGGCAGCGGCTGCCCGACCGTGCCGACCTTCGGGCGGTCGTAGGGGTTGAACGCGGTGGGCGCGCAGGACTCGGTCAGGCCGTAGCCCTCCAGCACGGTGAAGCCGATGCCGCGGTAGAAGTGCCCCAGCCGCTCGCCCAGCGCCGCGCCGCCGGAGATGGCGTGGGTGGCCCGGCCGCCGAGGACCGCGCGCAGCTTGCCGTAGACCAGCTTGTCGAAGAGTCTGTGCCGCAGCCTCAGGCCCAGGGAGGGGCCGGAGGCGGTGTCCAGCGCGCGGCTGTAGGCGATCGCGGTGTCGGCGGCCCGGTCGAAGATCCTCCCCTTGCCCTCGCCCTGGGCCTTGGCCCGCGCCGAGTTGTAGACCTTCTCGAACACCCGCGGCACGCCCAGGATCAGCGTCGGGCGGAAGCCGGCGAGGTCGTCGGTGAGCTGCTTGATGTCCGGGCTCAGGCCGAGCCGGATCGGCGCCATGACGGCGGCGATCTGCACCATGCGGCCGAAGACGTGGGCGACCGGCAGGAAGAGCAGCACCGAGCCCTCGCCGGGGACGAACAGCGGCCCCAGCCGCTCGACCACGTTGCCGCAGTCGGCGAAGAACGCCCGGTGGGACAGGACGCATCCCTTGGGACGGCCGGTGGTGCCGGAGGTGTAGACGATGGTGGCCGGGGCGTCGGCGTCGGCGGCGCCGCTGTGCTCGTCCAGGACCGCGTCGGTGATCTGCGTGCCGGAGTCGGCCAGTTTCCGCACCGCGCCGTCGTCGACGGTCCACAGGTTCGCCAGCTCGGGCAGCCGGTCGCGCACGGACTCCACCGCGGCGGCGTGGGCGCCGCTCTCCACGACGCAGCCGACGGCGCCGGAGTCGGACAGGATCCACTGGATCTGCTCGGGGGAGCTGGTCTCGTAGATGGGCACGGTCACCGCGCCGGCGCTCCAGACGGCGAAGTCCAGCAGCGTCCACTCGTAGCGGGTGCGCGACATCAGGCCGATCCGGTCACCGGGGCGCACGCCCGCCGCGATCAGGCCCTTGGCGGCGGCCCGCACCTCCGCCAGGAACTCCCGTGCGGTCAGGTCCTCCCAGCCGCCCTTGGCGTCCTTGCGGGCGATGACCGGGAGGTCGGGGTGCTGGGCGGCGTTGCGGCGGATGAGATCGGTCAGATTTCCGTCCGCGGGCACCTCGTACAGGGCCGGAAGGCTGAACTCGCGCAAAACTGATGCTCCTCATCGGCGCCGCCGCGGATCCGCCGGGAAACGGAACCTCCGCCGGCTCTGGCCCAAGACGTGACGTCTTGAGGGTGGACGGCCACGGACGTTACCCACCGGTACGGGGCTCGGGATAGGGGGTGGCGCCGAGATGTTCGGTGCGTCACACACCACGGGACTGTCACCAGCAGGGTAGTCCACACACCCGGAGGCCACGAAGGAGACGCAGGTCCAAGGGGGTGCGCGCGGGCCCTCCGCGCGCCGGGGCGCGGGTTCTAGGGTGGCCTCATGCGAGTCCACGTGGTGAGCGACGTACACGGCAACGGCCGGGACCTGGCCGCGGCCGGCGAAGGCGCGGACGCACTGGTCTGCCTGGGCGACCTCGTGCTGTTCATCGACTACGCCGACCACACCCGCGGCATCTTCCCCGACCTCTTCGGGGCGGAGAACACCACCCGGTACGTCGAGCTGCGCACCGCGCGCCGCTTCGACGAGGCCCGTGAGCTGTCGGCCCGGCTCTGGGCAGACGTGGACAAGGCCGGGGCGGTGGAGGCGGCCGTGCGCCGCCAGTACGCCGAACTGTTCGCCGCCTTCCCCACCCCCACGTACGCCACCTACGGCAACGTGGACCTCCCCGCGCTGTGGCCCGAGTACGCCGGTGAGGGCACCACCGTCCTGGACGGGCGGACGGCCGACATCGGCGGCCTGCGCTTCGGGTTCGTCGGCGGCGGGCTGCCCAGCCCGATGCGCACGCCCTTCGAGGTCGACGAGGAGACGTACGCGGCCAAGGTCGCCGCCCTCGGCGAGGTCGACGTACTGTGCTCCCACATCCCGCCCCTGGTGCCCGAACTGTGCTACGACACGGTCGCCCGCCGCTTCGAGCGCGGCAGCGAGGCGCTGCTGGAGGCCGTCCACGCGGTGCGGCCCCGGTACGCCCTCTTCGGCCACGTCCACCAGCCACTGGTGCGGCGCACCCGGATCGGCCGGACCGAGTGCGTGAACGTCGGCCATTTCAACGCCACCGGCAGGCCCTGGGTCCTGGAGTGGTGACGGCACCGGGTGGACGGGAACGCGGCCGGGAGGGGCAGCACGCGCGGAGGCGGGGGCGGGCGGGACGCCGCGCCCGCGCGCGGTAGCCTTCCCCCGCAGACGGCGGCGGACCACGAGCCGGGCGCAGCAACGCGGAGGAGCCACAGGGATGGCCGAGCACACCAGGTCGAGCATCATCGTCGAGGCGGCACCTGCCGAGGTGATGGAGGTGATCGCCGACTTCGAGCGCTACCCGGAGTGGACCGGCGAGGTCAAGGAGGCCGAGGTGCTCTCCACCGACGACCGGGGCCGGGCCGAGCAGGTGCGGCTGCTGCTCGACGCCGGGGCCATCCGGGACGAGCACACCCTCGCCTACGAGTGGGCCGGTCCCGAGGAGGTCCGCTGGTCCCTGGTGAGGTCGCAGATGCTGCGCACCCTGGACGGCGTCTACCGCCTGCGGGCCCTCGACGGCGGCGGCCGCACCGAGGTGACCTACCAGCTCACCGTGGACGTGAAGATCCCCATGCTCGGCATGATCAAGCGCAAGGCCGAGAAGGTCATCATCGACCGCGCTCTGGACGGGCTGAAGAAGCGCGTCGAGAGCGGCGCCAAGTCCTGAGCGTGGGGGGCGTCCGGACGCGCACGGTCCTGGTCACCGGCGGCGGGGGCAGCGGCCGTACCACCGTCGCCGCCGCCACCGCGCTGGCGGCGGCCCGGAGCGGCCACCGCGCACTGCTGCTCAGCGCCGAGGACCCGGCCCTGCTGGAGGCGCTGTTCGGCACGGGCGGCACGGGCGGTACGGACGGGGAGGGGGCCTCCCGCGAGGTCGCGCCCGGCCTGGTCCTGTCCCGCCTCGACTCCGGCGCCGACTTCCGGGCCCGCGCCGTCGCCCTCCAGGAGCGCGCCCGCTCCGCCCTGGACCTGCTGGGCGCCGAGCCGCTGGACGACGACGAGCTGGCCGAGCCGCCCGGGGCCGACGCCTTCGCCCTGCTGCGCGCCCTGCGGGCCGCGCACGACCCGGCCGGGGGCGGCCCGTATGACGTGGTCGTGGCCGACATGCCCCCGGTCGGGCGGGCCGTGCGCACTCTGGCGCTGCCCGAGCACACCCGGCGCTGGCTGCGGCGGCTGCTGCCGCCCGAACGGCAGGCGGCCCGCGCGCTGCGGCCGGTGCTGGCCCAGCTCGCCGGTGCGCCGATGCCCGCCCGGTCGCTCTACGAGGCCGCCGGCCGGCTGGACCGCGAACTCGCCGCGGTGCAGGCGGTGGTCGAGTCGCCGGGGACGACCGTGCGGTTGGTCGTCGAGCCCGGCCCCGCCGCCGTCCGCGCGCTTCGCGCCGCCCGGGCCGCGCTCGCGCTGCACGGCCTGGCGCTGGACGCCGTGGTCGCCAACCGGCTGCTGCCCACCGCCTCGCCCGATCCCTGGCTGGCGGGCCTGGCGTCCCGCCAGCGGAAGGCGCTCAAGGAGCTGCTGGGCGACTGCCCGGACGGCTCGGCGGACGTGTGCGAGCTGCCGCACCTGGGACGGGAGCCGCAGGGCGCGGCCGACCTCGGCGAACTGGCGGAGCGGATCCCGCCGCCCGGCCCGCCGCCCGGAGCCGCCCCGGGCGGGGACCTGGCCGGGGACCGGGCCGAGGACCGGGCCGAAGGGCCGTGGACGGTGGAGGACCGGCTGGCGGACGAGGGCGTCCTGCTGTGGCGGCTGCCGCTGCCCGGCGCCGTCCGCGAGACGCTCTCCCTGGTGCGCCGCGGCGACGAGGTCGTCGTCACCACCGGACCGTTCCGCAGGGTGCTGCCGCTGCCCGCCGCGCTGCGCCGCTGCGCGGTGGCCGGAGCACGGCTGGCCGACGGCGAGCTGACGGTGCGCTTCGAGCCCGAATCCGGGCTGTGGCCCGCGCGGGACTGAGCGAGGACCGAGCGGGACCGAGGGGCGCCGGGGAGCCCGACGCCCCGGGCACGGCCGGGGCGTTCGGGTAACGTCGGGGAGGGAGGGACCTTCCGCCGGACGGTCCTCCGCCGCACGCCGCGGACCGCCGCGGCCCCCGTCGCAGCCACCGCCCCAGGAGCCCGCCATGAGCGATGCCACCGAGCGCCCCTCCCACGCAGACCCCGGCGCCGATTCCGACGCCTGGGCCACCGCCTGCGAGGAGGACCTCGCCGCCGAGCGCGAGCGCCGCCGCGAGCGGTACGGGACCCCGCCGGGGAGCGCGGCCGAGGAACTGCTCAAGCTGGCCGAGGCGGTCACGGGGAAGCTCGCCGAACTCGGAGGGCCGCTGGCCGGCCCCGCCGCCCGGGGCGCGGTGCGGCAGTTCGCCCAGTTCGCCGACCGCGCCAGAGCCGCGGTGGAACCCGTCGTCGAACGCAACCCGCAGGTCTTCGACCACCTCGCAGCCGCGGGCGGCGAGCTGCTGGCCGCCTACCGCGCCGCGGTGGCGGACCAGGAGGGGCGCTGGACCCGTGAGGGAGCGGGCGGCGGCGCGGCGGAGGACGGCGGCACGGCCCGGGAGGAGAAGGGCGACAAGGGCCGGGGCGGCGAGGGGGAGGGCCCCGCGGGATCCCAGCGCATCGATCTCGACTGACCCCCGGCCACGACTTCCATTCCGCCCGGATTCCGGCCGGTCCCGTCCGGAATCCGGATGGGATCCCCACGGACAGTGCCCGGACACCGTTCGGGCAGTGTTCACGCCTTGTACGGACCGGGTTGGGTTTCGCAGTCGGTCCGTTCAAGCCTCCGCCCTCCGGTACGGTTGTGCACAGCGGGGATCGACCGAGTAACTGAGGGACACATGGGACTCACCATCGGCGTCGACATCGGCGGTACGAAGATCGCGGCCGGCGTGGTCGACGAAGAGGGCGCGATCCTCGAGACCAGCACGGTGCCCACCCCGTCCACCGCCGAGGGCGTCATCGACGCCATCGCGGAGGCGGTCCGCACCGTCAGCACCGGACACGAGGTCGAGGCGGTCGGCATCGGCGCCGCCGGCTACGTCGACGACAAGCGGGCCACCGTCCTGTTCGCACCCAACATCAAGTGGCGCAACGAGCCGCTCAAGGACAAGGTCGAGCAGCGCGTCGGCCTCCCGGTCGTCGTCGAGAACGACGCCAACGCCGCGGCCTGGGGCGA
This sequence comes from Streptomyces verrucosisporus, assembly GCF_017114865.1. GTDB lineage: Bacteria > Actinomycetota > Actinomycetes > Streptomycetales > Streptomycetaceae > Streptomyces > Streptomyces fenghuangensis. The sequence continues at coordinate 312,929 of NZ_JADEYH010000001.1, forward strand.
GTACCGCTTCGGCGCCGGCCAGGGCCACGACGACGTCGTGTGCATCACGCTCGGCACCGGACTGGGCGGCGGCATCATCATCGGCGGGAAGCTCCACCGCGGACGGTTCGGCGTCGCGGCGGAGTTCGGCCACGTCCGGGTCGTCCCCGACGGCCTGCTGTGCGGCTGCGGCAGCCAGGGCTGCTGGGAGCAGTACGCCTCGGGCCGCGCACTGGTCCGGTACGCCCGCCAGCGTGCCAACGCCACCCCCGAGAACGCGAAGATCCTGCTCGCCCTGGGCGACGGGACCCCGGAGGGCATCGAGGGCCGGCACATCAGCCAGGCCGCCCGGCAGGGCTGCCCGGTGGCCGTCGACTCCTTCCGCGAGCTGGCCCGCTGGGCCGGAGCGGGACTGGCCGACCTGGCCTCCCTCTTCGACCCCGCCGCGTTCATCGTCGGCGGCGGCGTCTCGGACGAGGGCGACCTCGTCCTGGAACCGATCCGCAAGTCCTTCCGCCGCTGGCTGGTGGGCAGCCAGTGGCGCCCGCACGCCCAGGTGCTCGCCGCCCGGCTCGGCGGCAGGGCCGGTCTGGTGGGCGCGGCCGACCTGGCCCGCCAGGGCTGACGGCGCAGGGGGCGCGGGTGAGCCAGGCCGCCGGGAACGGAGGCTCCCCCGGGAACGGAACCGGACCCGAATCCGGGTCCGGACCCGGGCGCGCGCTGCCCGGAGAGCTGCCCGCGTCCCGCACCGGACCCGACGGCTCGGCCGTCGTCCGGCTGATGAGCTACAACATCCGCTCCATGCGCGACGACACGGACGCGCTGGCCCGGGTCGTACGGGCCTGCGCGCCCGACGTCCTCTGCGTCCAGGAGGCGCCCCGCTTCTTCCGCTGGCGCAAGTACGCGGCCCGCCTCGCCCGGGAGACGGGCCTGGTCCACGTCACGGGCGGGGCGACCGCCACCGGACCGATGATCCTGTCCTCGCTCCGCGCCCACGTGGAGCGCAGCGAGGACGTGCTGCTGCCGCGCACCCCCGGCCTGCACCGCCGCGGCCTGGCCACGGCGGTGCTGCGCTTCGGTCCCTCCGCCCGGCTGGCGGTGGTCTGCTGCCACCTCAGCCTGGCCGAGAAGGAGCGGTACGCCCAGGCCGGGATGGTCCTGGACCGCCTGGCGGACATGGGAGTGGACGCCGCGGTGGTGGCCGGTGACCTCAACGACGAGCCGGACGGCCGTGCCTTCCGCCGTCTGGCCGCCGCACTCCAGGACGGCTGGGCCACCAGGGCGTGGGGCGGCGAACTCACCTCGACCGCGGCCGAGCCGCGCAAGCGCATCGACGCGGTGCTGGCCACCGGGGCGGTGGAGGTGATGGGCTGCGGTGTGCCGGCCGGCCTGCCGGGCGTCGCCGACGCGGACCTGAGGGCGGCCACCGACCATCGGCCGGTCCTGGCCGCCCTGCGCGTACCCGCCGCGCAGCCCGGGCCTTCCCGTACGGCCTGAGCCTTCCCGTACGGTCCGGCCCCTTCACCGGTCCGGCCGGCCCGTCAGACCACGGCGCCGCGCCCCGGATCCTCGAAGTCGTCGTCCTCGTCGTCGCGCATCCGCATCACCAGCGCCGCGAAACCACCCAGGAACCCGCCGATGCCCAGGGTGGCGATCCACCACGTCACCGGCTGCTGGAACAGGATGGTCAGCATCAGCAGCAGCGGACCGCCCAGGACCGCCAGCCAGGCGAAGCGGCTCGCGGGATCCCCCTTGGGCAGGGGCGGGGGCTCGGGCGGCACGAAGTGGCCCTCGTCGTCCTCGCCCAGGTCGCCCTCGGACGGCTCGGCCGGGCTCCAGTCGCGCGGTCCGGAACCGGCCGCGTACACGGTGAAGCTGCGCGCCGGGGAGTCGCCGGCCTCCGGCCCGGAGCGCTCGCCGTCCCCCTCGCCGTCCCCGCCGGGGACCTCGACCCCGTCCTCCTCGTCGCTCCCGCCGGACCGGCCGCCGCGCCGCTCCTCCCGCGGAGGGCTCGCGGGCTCCTCCCCGTAGGCGGCCACGATCTGGGCCCAGGCGGCCTCCTCGTCCAGGGGCTCCGGGCCCTCGCCGCGTCCCTGCTCACGCTCCGTCACGTGCCGTCTTCCTCGCTGTGAGGCGGGTGATGAATCCGTAGGAGTCCGCGAAGATCCGCTCCGCGTCGTGGTCCAGTGTGGCCACGTGCAGGCTCCGCTCCAGCACCGTCTCGGTGACGTCGCGCGAGGAGACCCGCTCCAGGATCAGTGCCGAGTCCGAGGGGGAGACGACGTGGTCCACGCGGCTGTGCAGGAGCAGCAGCGGCCGGGTGACCCGGGGCAGCTCCCCGCGCACCGTCCGCAGCAGGTCGTACAGGGAGTGGGCGGCGTGCAGCGGCACCCGGTCGTATCCGACCTCCACCGCGCCCTCCCTGGCGATGTCGCCGGTGACGCCCCGGGTGGTGGGGATCAGATGGCGCAGGACGGGCAGCGCGTACCCCTGGACCCGCGGGAGGGTGGCAGCCGGGTTGACCGCCACGACCCCGCTGACCGCGTCGCCGTGCAGGGCGGCAAGCCGCAGCGCGAGCGCCCCGCCCATCGACAGGCCGCAGACGAAGACCTGCTCGCAGCGCTCGCGCAGCCGGCGCAGTTCGAGTTCGACGGTCGCGTACCAGTCCTGCCAGCCGGTGACCGCCAGGTCCTGCCAGCGCGTGCCGTGGCCGGGCAGCAGCGGCAGCGAGACGGTCAGGCCCCTGTCGGCCAGATGGCGGGCCCAGGGGCGCATCGACTGCGGGCAGCCGGTGAAACCGTGGCACAGCAGGACGCCGACATCGCCGCCGTCGTGGCGCAGCGGTTCGGCACCGGGGAGCAGGGGCACCGTGATCTCCGTTCGGTGGTCGACTCGGTGGGGCCGCCCGACACGGACGGGCGGGGTGCTGCCACCCTACGCGTGCGCGCGGTGACCGGGTAGGCCGGACGGCCCGCGCGGGAGCGGAACGAGGGTGGGGGAGCGGTCCCGGCGGGATATGGTCTTACCGGCAGACACAGGAGGTTCCTCGGTTGTTGTACGGCGTCATGAAGCTCTCCCTCGGGAACGGGCTCAGGCTCGCGTTCCGTCCCTGGGTGGAGGGGCTGGAGAACATCCCGGCCGAGGGGCCGGCCATCCTCGCGAGCAACCACCTGTCGTTCTCCGACTCCTTCTTCCTGCCCGCCGTCCTGGACCGCAAGGTCACCTTCATCGCCAAGGCGGAGTACTTCACCACCCCGGGCGTCAAGGGCCGGCTGACGGCGGCGTTCTTCAAGGGCATCGGCCAGCTCCCGGTGGACCGCTCGGGCGGGCGGGGCGCGGGCGAGGCCGCGGTCCGCAGCGGCATCCAGGTGCTGGAGCGCGGCGAGCTGTTCGGTATCTACCCCGAGGGCACCCGCTCCCCGGACGGCCGCCTCTACCGCGGCAAGCCGGGCGGACTGGCCCGGGTGGCGCTGGCCACGGGCGCGCCCGTCATCCCCATCGCGATGATCGACACCGAGAAGATCCAGCCGCCGGGCAAGGTCGTCCCGAAGCTGATGCGGCCCGGCATCCGGATCGGCAAACCCCTGGACTTCAGCCGCTACCAGGGCATGGACGGCGACCGCTTCGTCCTGCGGTCGATCACCGACGAGGTCATGTACGAGATCATGAAGCTGTCCGGCCAGGAGTACGTCGACATGTACGCCACGGCCGCCAAACGGCAGATCGCCGAGCGGGAGAAGGCGCAGAAGGCCGAGCGCGCCGCGCGGCACCGGGCCGGCGGGACGCGCGGTGGCGGCGGGGCCCGGGAGGACGGGGAGCCCGAAGGAACCGGGGGACCGGGGGAGGCCGCCGCCGGCGGCGGGGGCGACGACAGAGCGGCCTAGGAGCCGCCGGGGGAGGTACGGGGGCGTGGCGATGGCCGCGGGGATGTCCGTCGAGCAGCCGCTGTGGAGGGCGCTGACGGCCTATCGGGTGCTCACCATGGGGTACGCGCTGGCGCTGTACGCCCACGCGTACGGCGAGTACGTCCGTCCGCTGGGCGCGGGCGCCTACCTCGCCGTCCTGGCGGTGTGGACGCTGGCGACCGTCCGCCGGGTCTCCTCGGCCGAGCGCTGCACCCCGCCCTTCCTGGCGGTGGAGCTGGCCGTCGCGCTCGCCGGCATCCTGCTGACACCGGTGGTGGACACCCAGGCGCGCATCGACGCCGGCGGCCCCACCCTGCCGTCGATATGGACGGCCGGCGCGGTGCTCGGCTTCGCGATCAAGAGCGGCTGGCGCCGGGCCGCGGCGGCCTCGCTGCTGGTCGGCGCCGCCAACGTGGCCGCGGCGGGCGGCTTCGCACAGGACACCGTGCACAACGTGCTGCTGGTGTGCATCGCGAGCATCGCCATCGGATACGTCGTCGAGGTGGCCCGCGCCAGCGAGCGCACCCTGGCCCGCGCGCTCCGGATCGAGGCCGCCACCCGCGAGCGGGAGCGCCTGGCCCGGGACATCCACGACAGCGTGCTCCAGGTGCTGGCCATGGTGCAGCGCCGCCTCGCCGCCATCGGCGGCGAGGCGGCCGAACTGGGGCGGCTGGCGGGGGAGCAGGAGGCGGCGCTGCGCACGCTGGTCTCCAGCGGTGTGGCGCCCGAGGTCTCCATGCCCCGCGCCGGGGTCTTCGCTCCGGGCCCCTCCGCCTCCCCGGCCGCCGTGCCGCCCCAGGGCGGGGGAGCGGAGCGCGGGGAGGACGGCGGGGAGTGCGACGTGCGCGCGCCGCTGTCCGCGTACGCCGGGAGCAGGGTCTCCTTCGCCGAGCCCGGCGCCCCGGTGCGGCTGCCCGCAGCGGCCGCCCGGGAACTGGCCGCGGCGGTCGGCGCCGCCCTGGACAATGTGCGCACACACGCACGGGGGCCGTCGGGCGAGGAGGCGCAGGCGTGGATCCTGCTGGAGGACGAGCCGGACGCCGTGGTGGTGACCGTGCGGGACGACGGGCCCGGCATCCCGCCCGGACGGCTGGAGGACGCGGAGGCCGAGGGCCGCATGGGCGTGGCGCTGTCCATCCGCGGCCGGTTGCGGGACCTGGGCGGCAGCGCGGAGCTGCTGTCGGTGCCGGGACAGGGGACGGAAGTCGAGCTGAGGGTGCCCAAGCGATGACGAGCACAACCGATGGGAACGGCGGGCGCGGCGACGGGGCCGTACGGGTGATGGTCGTCGACGACCACCCGATGTGGCGGGACGCGGTCGCCCGGGACCTGGCCGAGGCGGGCTTCGAGGTGGTGGCCACGGCCGGGGACGGCCCCCAGGCGGTGCGCCGGGCGCGGGCCGCCGAGCCGGACGTCCTCGTCCTCGACCTCAACCTGCCCGGGCTGCCGGGTGTCGAGGTGTGCCGGCAGCTCGTCGGCTCCGGGCCCGGGGGCGGGCCCGCCGGTCCCCGGGTGCTGGTGCTCTCCGCCAGCGGCGAGCACGCGGACGTGCTGGAGGCGGTGAAGTCCGGGGCGACGGGCTACCTGGTGAAGTCGGCGAGCACCCGGGAGCTGCTGGAGGCCGTACGCCGCACGGCGGAGGGGGACCCGGTGTTCACGCCGGGGCTGGCCGGGCTGGTGCTCGGCGAGTACCGGCGGCTGGCCGGCGACCCCGCGCCGCGCGGACGCGACGAGCCCGGCGCGCCCCGGCTGACCGAACGGGAGACCGAGGTGCTGCGGCTGGTCGCCAAGGGGCTGTCGTACAAGCAGATCGCCGAGCGGCTGGTCATCTCGCACCGCACCGTGCAGAACCATGTGCAGAACACCCTGGGCAAGCTCCAGCTCCACAATCGGGTGGAGTTGGTGCGCTACGCGATCGAGCGCGGCCTGGACGACGCCTGACCGCAGCCGTACCCGCCGCGCCCGCCGCCGGCCGCCCGCCGTTCCCTCCGGCGCTCCGCCGCACCGGCCGCCCGTACCGCCGCTAGCGTTGCCGGGGCGGCCGGCCGGTGGTTTTACCGGATCGGGGGAACCCGCCGCAGGAGACCGGGAACCGGAAGACCAGGCGGTGAAGGGAGACTCATGCGGGTCGGAGTGCTGACCGGCGGCAGCGACTGCCCCGGACTCAACGCGGTGCTGCGCGCGATCGTCCGCAAGGGGGTGCAGGAGTACGGCGACGAGTTCACCGGATTCCGCGACGGCTGGCGCGGTGTGCTGCGGGACGAGACCGTGCCGCTCGACATCCGGGCCGTGCGCGGCACCCTGCCGCGCGGCGGCACCATCCTCGGCTCCTCGCGCACCAACCCCCTGGAACGGGACGACGGGGCCGACCGGGTGCTGGGGACCCTCGCCCGGCACCGGCTGGACGCCCTGATCGTGGTCGGGGGGACCGCCACGCTCGGCGCCGCGGCCCGGCTCGCCGAGGACCACGGTGTCCCCCTGGTGGGCGTGCCCAAGACCATCGACAACGACATCCCCCTGACCGACTACACCGTCGGCTTCGACACCGCCGTCGGCGTCGCCACCCAGGCCATCGACCGGCTGCACACCACCGCCGAGTCCCACAAGCGGGTGCTGGTGGTGGAGGTGATGGGGCGCAGCGCCGGATGGATCGCCCTCCACTCCGGCCTGGCGGGCGGGGCCAACTGCATCCTCATCCCCGAGCAGCCCTTCGACGTGGGGCAGGTGTGCGAGTGGGTCGAGTCCCGCTTCCGGGCCACCTACGCCCCGATCGTCGTCATCGCCGACAGCGCCCTGCCCGAGTCGGGCGAGATCACCCTGCGCCGCGGCACCACGCCGCTGCCGGGCGCGGATCCCCGCGCCCGGCTCTCCGGGGTGGGCGAGTGGCTGGGCAGGGAGATCGAGCGGCGCACCGGCAAGGAGTCCCGCACCACCGTGCTCGGCCACCTCCAGCGCGGCGGCGCCCCCAGTCCGTTCGACCGCTGGCTGGCCACCCGCTTCGGCCTGCACGCCATCGACGCGGTGCACCGGGGCGACTGGGGCTCGATGACGGCGCTGCAGGGCACCCGGGTCACCCGCGTACGGCTGGCGGAGGCGACCTCCTCGCTGAAGACGGTCGATCTGTCGCTGTACGAGGAGGCCGGCGTCTTCTTCGGCTGATCTCCGGCCCGGCTGGCCCCCGGCCCGGCGGATCCACCGCGCCGGGCCGGACCGCGCCGGACCGGGAGGACCTCAGACCAGCACGGCGGCCAGCAGATCGGCCGTGATCCGGGCCCCCTCCAGCGTCAGCACCGACTCGGGGTGGAACTGCACCCCGGCGAAGTGCGGCCCGCGCAGCGCGTGGACGTCCCCGCGGGCCGGGTCGCGGCTGAGCTCCACCCCGTCCGCGGCCAGTTCCCGCTCCCGCGCCGCGTCGCAGCGGGCGGTGTAGGAGTTGTAGAAGCCGACGGTCCGCTCCGTGCCGAACAGGTCGATCCGCTCCTGCGCGCCCTGGTACGGCTCGTCCTTGCGGACCAGTTCCAGACCCAGCCCGGCGGCGATCAGCTCGTGTCCCAGGCAGACCCCCAGCAGCCCGTGCCGGTGGCCGCTCAGCAGTTCGGCGGCGAGCGGGCGCAGCATCCGCATCTTCGGGTCTGCGGCGTCGCGCGGATCGCCGGGGCCCGGGCCGAGCACCACCGGGCCCCGGTGGACGAGTGCCGCCTCGCGCAGCCCCGGCTCGTCGTACCGCCGCACAACCACCTCCAGGCCGGTGGAGCGCAGCAGGTGGGCCAGCATCGCGGTGAAGGAGTCCTCGCCGTCCACCACCAGCGCCCGGCCGCGTACCGCGCCGTGCCCGGCGCCGGGTGCGGGCGTGCGCATCCGCAGCCAGAACGGGGCCAGGTCCGCGCGCCGCGCGTCGAGCGCGGCCCGCACCCGCGGGTCGTCCGCCAGGCGCGGCCCCACGGCCGGTCCGGCCGGTCCGGCCGCCCCCGCTGTTCCCGCCGTAGCGGCCGGACCGGTCCGCACCCCCAGCGCGGTCAGCACCCCGGCGGCCTTGGCATGGGTCTCGGCGACCTCGCCCGCCGGGTCCGAGGCGCGCACCAGCGTGGCGCCCACCGGAACCCGTACCTCGCCGGTGGCCGCGTCGATGTCGGCGGTGCGGATGAGGATGGGGGAGTCCAGCGTCTGAGCGCCGCCGCCGTCCCGGCCGATCAGCGCCAGCGCGCCCGCGTAGTAGCCGCGCCCGCCCTCCTCGTGGCGCCGGATCACCCGGCAGGCGTTCTCCACCGGGCTGCCGGTGACGGTCGCGGCGAACATCGTCTCGCGCAGCACCTCGCGGACGTCCCAGGTGCTGCGGCCGCGCAGCTCGTACTCGGTGTGCGCCAGATGGGTCATCTCCCGCAGCCGCGGCCCGACCACCACACCGCCCATGTCGCCGACGGCGCACATCATCTTCAGCTCCTCGTCGACCACCATCGACAGCTCCTCGGTCTCCTTGCGGTCGCCGAGGAACTCCAGCAGGCCCTCCGCGGACGGGCCGCCGGCCGGATAGCGGTAGGTGCCGCTGATCGGGTTCATCACCACCGTCCCGCCGCTCATCCGCACGTGGACCTCGGGGCTGGCCCCCACCAGGGTGCGCTCGCCGGTGTGCACGGCATACGTCCAGTACGCACCGCGCTCCCCGGCCAGCAGCCGCCGGAACAGCGCCAGCGCGTCGGCCCTGCCGTAGCCCTCGATCACGCCCCGGTAGGTGCGGCGGACGACGAAGTTGGCGCCTTCGCCGGCACCGATCTCGTCCTCGACCACCCGGCGCACGATCTCCTCGTACGCGCCGTCGCTCACGTCGAAGCCCCCGCCGGTGACGCGGACCGCGTGACCGGGCAGGGCGGCCTCCAGCGCGTCCAGGGGCACCTGGTGGACCTCGTCGGGGACGAGCACGGACAGCGGAGTGCCGTCGTCGGCCGCCTCGAAGCCGCGTTCGCGGATCTGCCGGAACGGCACCAGGGCGAGGGCGCCCGGCCCGTCGGCGGGGATGTCGGCCAGCCGCTCCGCCTCGCGGACCGGCCCGATCAGCACCTCGACGGTGCGCCCGTCCCGGCCGGGGGTGCGGCGCAGCAGCAGGGCGAAGGGCGGGCAGTCGCCGGCCAGCAGACGCTCCACCAGGGCGCTCGTGGCGACGGTGCCGGGGACCTCGGGGGCGCCGGTGGCCTCGGGGGTGTTCGCGCGGTCTCTCACAGCGGTTCGTTCCTTCCTGTCGGGGGAGGGAACGGCCCGCGCGCCGGCTGCCGGCGCGGACGCGGAAGGCCGCCCCTCGGGCGGCCTTCGCGTCGTACGGATCAGTGCACGCGTCGGTGGGCCGCCGAGGAGGCGGGCCACCACCAGGCTGCGGCCGTCGCGGCCGGCACTGTCGTCTGCGCGTGCATGTCCCGCACCCTACCCCCGCCCCGCCCGCCCCCGCAGGCTCCGTCTCACCCATCGGTCAGGCGGGCTGAGCGGCCGACCCCACCCCGTAACCTGGACGCGTGACCGTGAACGCCAAACCCGACGCCGGTGCCCGCACCTGGCGAGACCTGCCCGCGGCGCAGCAGCCCGAATGGCCGGACCTTGAGGCTCTGCGCGATGTGATCGCCGAGCTCGAGTCCTATCCGCCGCTCGTCTTCGCCGGCGAGTGCGACCAGCTGCGCGCCCGCCTGGCCTCCGTGGCCAAGGGCGAGGCGTTCCTGCTCCAGGGAGGCGACTGCGCCGAGGCCTTCGACGCCGTCTCCGCCGAGCAGATCAGGAACAAGCTCAAGACGCTGCTTCAGATGGGGGCCGTGCTCACCTACGCCGGGTCCGTCCCGGTGGTCAAGGTGGGCCGGATCGCCGGTCAGTACAGCAAGCCGCGCTCGAAGCCGACCGAGACCCGCGACGGTGTGACCCTGCCCTCCTACCGGGGCGACTCCGTCAACGGCTTCGAGTTCACTCCCGAGGCCCGTACCCCGGACCCGCAGCGGCTCAAGCGGATGTACCACGCGTCCTCGGCGACGCTGAACCTGGTGCGCGCCTTCACCACCGGCGGCTACGCCGACCTGCGCCAGGTGCACGCCTGGAACCAGGACTTCGTGAAGAACTCCCCCTCCGGCCAGCGCTACGAGGCGCTGGCCCGGGAGATCGACCGGGCGCTGAACTTCATGAACGCCTGCGGGGTGGACCCGGAGGAGTTCAAGACGGTGGAGTTCTACGCCTCGCACGAGGCGCTGGTCCTCGACTACGAGTCGGCGCTGACCCGGGTGGACTCCCGCACGGGGAACCTGTACGACGTCTCCGGCCACATGGTGTGGATCGGCGAGCGGACCCGCCAGCTGGACGGCGCGCACATCGAGTTCGCCTCCCGCATCCGCAATCCGATCGGGGTCAAGCTCGGCCCCGCCACCACGCCCGAGGACGCCCTGACGCTGATCGACCGGCTGGACCCGGACCGCGAGCCGGGCCGGCTGACCTTCATCACCCGGATGGGGGCCGACAAGATCCGCGACAGGCTCCCCACCCTGGTGGAGAAGGTCACGGCCTCCGGCGCGCAGCCGGTGTGGGTGTGCGACCCGATGCACGGCAACACCTTCGAGGCCGCCAGCGGGCACAAGACGCGGCGCTTCGACGACGTGCTGGACGAGGTCAAGGGCTTCTTCGAGGTCCACAAGAGCCTGGGCACCCACCCGGGCGGCATCCACGTGGAGCTGACCGGCGACGACGTCACCGAGTGCGTGGGCGGCGGCGACGAGATCTTCGTCGACGACCTGCACCAGCGCTACGAGACCGCCTGCGACCCGCGGCTGAACCGCAGCCAGTCGCTGGATCTGGCCTTCCTGGTGGCGGAGATGTACCGGGACCAGTGAACGGCGGGTGCCCCGGCGCACCGGCGGGTGCCGGCACCCGCCGGTACCCGCCGGCACACAGCGGCGCCGTGGGGCGCGGATCGCAGCGATCCGCGCCCCACGGCGCCGTTCGCCTCCCCGGGCCGCTCCCCGTGCGGTCCGGGGCGCGGTCACGGGCACGACCGGTGGTCTGTCACCATGGAGGCATGGTTCAGCCGGAAAGCCGCGAAGAGGAGCGCCTGCAGCTCCCGCCGGGGCAGCGGCTCCAGCGCGGCTGGCCGGTGACGCACTACGGCCCGGTGCCCAGGTTCCGGCCCGAACGCTGGGAGTTCCGCGTCTTCGGGGCCACCGCCGACGGGGGCACGCACCACTGGAAGCACGAGGAGTTCTCGGCGCTGCCCCACGAGACAGTGGTCGCCGACCTGCACTGCGTCACCAAGTTCAGCATGCTCGGCGTCGAATGGGGCGGGGTGCGCACCCGCACCCTCCTCGAACTCGTGCCGCCCGCGCCGGAGGTCACCCATGTGATGGTGTGGGCCGAATACGGCTACAGCGCCAACCTGCGGCTGGCGGACTTCACCGCCGACCACACGCTCTTCGCCACCCACCGCGCCGGCGAGCCGCTCACGGCCGAGCACGGCTTCCCGGTGCGGCTGGTCGTACCCCATCTGTACGCCTGGAAGGGGCCCAAATGGGTGCGGGGCGTGGAGTACATGACCGCCGACCGCCGGGGGTTCTGGGAGGAGCGGGGCTACCACAACATCGGCGACCCCTGGCACGAGCAGCGCTACTCGTACCAGGAGGAGCCGGGCGACGGCCCCGGACTGTGACCGGACCCGACCGGCCCGCGGCCCGCTCGCGCAGCCCCCTCGTGCGGCCCCTCCCGCCGTCCGGGGGCCGCGTCAGCCCCTGAGCTCCTTCAGCCGGGCCACATCCGCCGCGTGCCCCTCCCCGCCGCCCGGGGTCTCGATGACCAGGGGCACGCCCTCGGTCGCCGGGTGGCGCAGCAACTCGCGGAACGGCTCGGCGCCGATGTGGCCCGCGCCGATGTTCGCGTGGCGGTCCTTGCGGGCGCCGGCGACGTCCTTGGAGTCGTTGGCGTGGACCAGCCGCAGCCGCCCTTCGCCGGCCACCGCCACCACCTCGTCCAGCAGCGCCTTCATGCCGCCCTCGGCCGCCATGTCGTGCCCGGCGGCGAAGGCGTGGCAGGTGTCCAGGCAGATCCCGAGCCGGGGGTGCCGCTCCAGGGCGTCGAGGTAGGGGCCCAGGTCCGCGGCCCGCGCGCACAGCGAGGCGCCCTGGCCGGCCGTCGGCTCCAGCAGCAGCCACGGATCCTGTGACCCCTCGCCGTGGTCCAGCTCGTCCAGCAGCGGCAGCATCCGCTCGCGCACCTGGGCCAGAGCCGTGGCGCGGTCGCGCCCGCCGGTGGCCGAGCCGGTGTGGACGACCACGCCCAGGGCGCCGATGTGCCGGGCGCGCCGCAGCGAGTGGCGCAGGGAGGCCACGGACAACTCGGCCGTGGCCTCGGTGTGCGAACCGAAGTTGATCAGGTAGGGCGCGTGGACGTAGGCCGGGATCCCCTCGTCCGCGCAGGCCGTGCGGAAGGCCTCGTCCTGCCCGGGGTCGCCCGCCGGGGTGGCCCAGCCGCGCGGATTCGCCACGAAGACCTGCACAGCCTCGGCGCCGATCTCGCGGGCGTACGCCAGGCCCTTGGCGGCGAGTCCGCCGGCGACGGCGACATGGCTGCCGACGGGGTTGCGGACGCGGCGGGGGGAGGGGGCGGCCCCGCCCGTGTCCGCGGGGGAGGAGGGCGGGGCGTCGTACGGGGAAGGTGCGGTGCTCACACATCGAGGGTGCCAGGCCCTCACGGCACACGCCCCGGCGGCCCGCTCGTGGTGAGCGGGCCGCCGGGGCGTGCGGAAGGGGTCCTCCGGCCGGTCAGTAGGCCGAGTCGACGTTGTCCATGGAGCCGTACCGGTCGGCGGCGTAGTTGCACGCGGCGACGATGTTGGCCACCGGGTCGTACAGGTCGTACTTGGTGCCCTCGACGTGGTAGGCGTCGAAGGTGGGCTGGATCACCTGGAGCAGCCCCTTGGAGGGTATGCCGTTGCGGGCGTTGACGTCCCAGTCGTTGATGGCCCGCGGGTCGCCGCTGGACTCGCGCATGATGTTGCGGTGGATGCCCTCGTAGGTGCCGGGGATGCCCTCGCGCTCCATGATGGCCAGGGCCTCGCGGATCCACCCGTCGAGGTTGTCCGGGTACGAGGCGGCCTCGCGCCGCTCGTGCTCGTACGCCAGCTTCAGGGACTCCCTGTCGCGCTCGCCCCAGTTGCCGCCGCTGCCCCAGCCGCCGCGGTCGTGCGAGCGGTCGGCGGCCTTCTCGCGGGTGGAGTCGCGGTCGGCGGCGGCCTCGCGCTCGGCCTCCTTCTCGGCCTTCTCGGCCTTCTCGGCCTCGCGCTTCTCCTCGGCGGCGGCCTCGCGTGCGTCGGCCTGGGCCTGCTGGTAGGAGCCGGAGAACTGCGCCCGCAGGCCGCCCTGCCCGGCGGTGACGTCCTCGGCCTGGGCGGCCGGCTCCACCGGGAGCGAGACCGGTGCGGGGGCGGACTTCCCCTCGGCCGAGGGGGCGGCCTGCTCGGCGCCCGCCGGGGCGAGGCCGAGCGCCAGGGTGGCGGCACCGGTGGCCGCGACGACGCCGATGGCGGAGAACTTGTGGGCGCCGGTCATACGGGTGGTGCCGGACACGCGGAACTGGTCGAGAATGCGGAACACAGACATGGGGGAGGAGAACCTCTTCCGATCGCTTGCGTCGCAGAGCCGGATCAGCCGGGCCGGCCATGGGGCCGAGCGGGGTTGCGCCGGGTTCCTCTCCTCGGCGCTGGCGACTGTTGCATTGTTAGCGGCCGGAACTTATGAGGACAAAAGTGTGACGTACTACCCGGTTTCGTTGATATCCGGCGCAACGGGCCTTCGGGTGCCGGTCCGGGCCGCTCGGGGCCGGCCCGGCCGCCGCAGTACCTACTAAACGGCTTCGTAGGTGATCTGGGTCCTATGGGCCGCTTCACAACGGCTGCCCGCTCAAGCAACCCTCGGTGCCCGATCGGTGACACACGGGCCGACGGGCCGGCCGGTCCGGTCCGCTCCCGTCAGCGCACCCAGACGGTGATCTCCGAGCCGCGCGGGGCCCGCTCGCCGGCGGCGACCGACTGGTCGAAGACGGTGCCGGTGAAGAAGACCCTGCGGACCCTCACCTCGAAGCCCGCCTCCTCAAGGGCCTGCCGGGCCTCGCTCTCCTCCAGCCCCTCCACGTCCGGGACCTCGATCATCTCCGGCCCCTTGGAGACGGTCAGCGTCACGCTGTCTCCCTCGCCGGCGACCGCACCCTCGCGGGGCGACTGCCGGGCGACCGTGCCCTCGTCCTCCTCGGAGAAGACCCGCTCCGGGGCGGTGCGCACCTCCAGCCCGGCCTCCTCCAGCCGCTGCCGGGCCGTTCCCTCGTCCTCGCCGACGACACCGGGTACCTCGACCCGCGTGCCCTTGGAGAGCACGAGCGCCACGGCCGTGCCCGGACGGCGCACGCTGCCCGACCCGGGCTCGGTGCGGGCCACTGAGCCCCGCTCCACCTTCCCCGAGAACTCCCTGGTCACCATGCCGGGCTTCAGCCCGGCGGCCTTGATCTTCCGGCGGGCCTCATCCGGCGTGTCGCCCGTCACATCGGGGACCTCGACCCGCTCCGGCCCCTGGGAGACGGTGATGGTCACCGTGCCGTTGCCGCGGATGCGCTCACCGCGGCCCGGGTCGGTGCCGATGACATGGCCCCGCTCCACGGTGTCGCTGTAGTCCCGGACGATCCGCCACTCCAGCCCGGCCTCCTCGACCGTCCGCTTGGCCCGGTCCTCGGTCATGTCGAGCACCCCGGGGGTCCTGGTGAACTGCCCGGAGTTGATGTACCACAGGCCCAGCGCCGTGCCGAGGACCAGCAGGACGGCGGTGACCAGCGCCGGCAGCGAACGCCCCGGCCCGCGGCCCGCCCACCGCCGGCGCCCGCCCGGCCCGGGCGGGCCCGGCTCCCGGGAAGGCGTGCGTGCGGAGTCCGGCCGGGGCAGGACGGACGTGCGGTTCAGGGCCTCCCCGGGCTCCTCCGGGCCGCCGACGGGGGCCTTCGGCGCGCCGCCGCGCGGGAGCACGGTGGTGCGGTCCTCGGAGCCGGCGGGGGCGGGAGAGCCGTCCCCGCCGGCGGCGGCCGGAGGCAGCGCGTCCAGTTCCTCGCCGGTCAGCGACTCCTTCACGGCCCCGACCTCGGCGAGCAGTTCCACGGCGTCGGCCGGCCGCCGCCCGGGGTCGCGGGCGGCTGTGCGGGCCACCAGGTCGTCCAGGGCGGGGGCGAGGCCGGGTACGAGGGCCGAGGGGGCCGGGACGTCCTGGTGGAGGTGCTGGTAGAGCACCTGGGCCGGGGTGCCGCCGGCGTGCGGCTTGGAGCCGGTCAGCATCTCGTACAGCACCACGCCGCAGGCGTAGACGTCCGCGCGGGCGTCGGCGGTGCCGTGCTCGATCTGCTCTGGCGCGAGGTAGGAGACGGTGCCCAGCACCGAGCCGGTGGAGGCGGACGTCTGGGAGCCCACGGCCCGCACCAGGCCGAAGTCGGCGACCTTGACCCGCCCGTCGTCCCCTATCAGGACGTTCTCCGGCTTCACGTCGCGGTGCACCAGGCCGGCCAGATGGGCGGCGCCCAGCGCGGCGAGCACGGGCTCCAGGACGTCCAGCGCGGCGCGTGGCCGGAGCGCCCCGCGCTCGCGCAGCACCTCGCGCAGCGTGCAGCCCCGGACGTACTCCATGGCGAGGTAGACGTAGCCGCCGTCCTCGCCCTGGTCGAAGACCCCCACCACGTTCTGGTGGGACAGGCGGGCCGCGGACTTGGCCTCCCGGATGAAGCGGTCGACGAACGAGGCGTCGGCCGCGAGGGAGGGGTGCATCACCTTCAGGGCGAGTTCCCGGTCCAGCCGGGTGTCCATCGCCCGGTAGACCGTGGCCATGCCGCCGACGGCGATCCGCGACTCCACGCGGTAGCGGCCGTCGAGCACGTGCCCGATCAACGGGTCCCGAAGGGTCGTGTCCACGGCGCAGAGTCTACGAGCCGCCGCCCGCACGGCCGACCGCACCGGCGCAGGCGCACCGGAGTGCGGCACAACGGTGACGAAACCGCCGCCGCCCCGCGACGTCGGGAGGGGAACCGCGGCCCACCCGGAGCCCGCTCACCCGAAGGCCGGCCGCTCCGGGTCGAGGTCCGCCATCCCCTCCGCCGGCGAGGAGGCCAGCGCGAAGTGGCGGCGCGGGATCCGGCCCGCCCGGTACGCCAGCCGCCCCGCCTCCACCGCGTGCCGCATCGCCCCGGCCATCAGCACCGGCTCCTGGGCGCGGGTGACGGCGGAGGCGAGCATCACCGCCGCGCAGCCCAGTTCCATGGCGAGGGCGGCGTCCGAGGCGGTGCCCGCGCCCGCGTCCAGGACGACCGGGACGGACGCCCGCTCGGTGATCAGCCGGAAGTTGTGCGGGTTGCGGATGCCCAGGCCCGAGCCGATGGGCGAGCCCAGCGGCATGATCGCCGCGCAGCCCACGTCCTCCAGCCGCCGGGCCAGTACCGGATCGTCGTTGGTGTAGGGCAGGACGGTGAAGCCGTCGTCGACCAGCGTCTCTGCGGCCTCCAGCAGCTCCACCGGGTCGGGCAGCAGGGTGCGCTCGTCGGCGACGACCTCCAGCTTGATCCAGTCGGTGCCCAGCGCCTCGCGGGCCAGCCGGGCGGTGAGCACGGCCTCCCCGGCGGTGAAGCAGCCGGCGGTGTTGGGCAGCACGCGGATGCCGTTGCGCTTCAGCACCGACAGCACCGAGCCGGAGACGGTCGGGTCCAGGCGCCGCATGGCCACGGTGGTCAGCTCGGTGCCCGAGGCCAGCAGCGCCCGCTCCAGCACCTCCAGGCTGGGCGCGCCGCCCGTGCCCATGATGAGGCGGGAGGTGAAGGCGGTGCCGCCGATGATGAGGGTGTCGTCAGCCATGGCCGCCGTCAGCCCCCCTGCACCGCGGTCAGGACCTCGACCCGGTCGCCGTCGCCCAGCTCCGTCGCCGGCCACTGCCCGCGCGGCACGACGGTCTCGTTGACGGCCGCGGCGACGCCGGCCGGGGCGGTGGTCAGGGACGCCACGACCGCGTCGAGGGCGAGGCCGGCCGCGATCTCGCGCGGCTCGCCGTTGACATGGACGGTGACGGTTGCGGCGGTACGGGCCGTGCCGGTGTTCACAGAGGACTCTCCTGAAGCGTGCGGTCGAAGCGCCGGGGGGTGAACGGGCGTGCCTCCTCGGGGAGCTCGCCGGTGGTCAGGGCCTGGGCCAGGGCGTCGCCGGTGACCGGGGCGAGCAGCACCCCGTTGCGGTGGTGGCCGGTGGCCAGATGCAGGCCGGGCAGGGCGGTCGGGCCGAGCAGCGGGGCGTTGTCGGGGGAGCCGGGGCGCAGGCCGGCGCGGGTCTCCACCAGCGGCAGCTCGGTGATGCCGGGCACCAGCTCGTGCGCGTCGCGCAGCAGCTCGTAGACGCCGCCGGCCGTCACGGTGGTGTCCCAGCCCTGCTCCTCGCTGGTCGCGCCCAGCACCAGCTCGCCGTCGGCCCGCGGAACCAGGTAGACATGGCCGCCGCGCACCAGGGCCCGCACGGTGCGCGAGAGGAACGGGGAGTACGCGCGGGGGATCCGCAGCCGCAGGATCTGGCCCTTGACCGGGCGCACGGGGGGCAGGACCTCCTCGGGCACCCCCGCCAGCCGGCCGCTGTCGCTGCCGGCCGCCAGTACCACCAGGTCGGCCCCGACCGCGGTGCCGTCGGCCAGCCGCGCCCCGGCCGCCCGGTCGCCGGACAGGGACAGCCGCTCGGCCCGCTGCCGCGCGAAGCGGACCCCGGCCCGCTCGCAGGCGGCCAGCAGGGCGGCCGTCAGCCGGCGCGGATCGGTCTGGTGGTCGCCGTCCACACGCAGCCCGCCGCGTACCCCGGGGGCGAGTATCGGCTCCAGGCGGCGGCACTCGCGGCCGGTCAGCCATGCCGACTCCAGCCCGCAGCGCCGGTGCAGCGCGTGCAGTTCCCGCAGATGGGCCCGGTCGTCGGCGTCCAGAGCGACGGCCAGCGTGCCGCAGGCTCGGTAGCCGGTCCCCAGACCCGAGGCCTCCTCCAGTTCGGCCGTGAAGTCCGGATAGCGGCGCGCCGAGGCCAGGTTGAGGGCGAGCAGGGACTCCTCGCCGTAGTGCAGCTCGGTGACGGCCGCCAGCATCCCGGCCGCCACCTCGGCGGCGCCGCCGCCCGGCGCCGGGTCGACGACCGTGACCCGTGCCCCCCGCTGCGCGGTCCGCCAGGCCGTGACCAGCCCGATGACGCCACCGCCGATGATCAGCACGTGCATGGGTGCGGTGCTCCTCCCTTCGCCGGAATGACCCGGATCAGGTTCGTACGGTCGGAGGCCGCGCAAGCCTCCCTCTCAGCCCGGTGCGCCGGGCTCCCGCGCTTCGTCGTTCGCCGGTTCGCCCCGGGGGTCCTCCAGTCCCCCGGACGCCGACCACCCTATCCGCGCGCCCGCCGGGGCTGAAGGGGAGCCCGGCCCCGGCCCCCTTCGGCCCCGGCGGCTGTGGCGGGGCTCTCACCGGACCCGGCCGCCGGGCCGCCCGGCGGCCGGCCCCGACCTCCTACAGTGATCGCGTGAGCGTGCGAACCGAGCAGCAGAGCAGGCAGCGGATCCTCGTCGTCGGTGCCGGGATGGCCGGGGTGCAGACCGCCGTACAGCTGCGTGAGCAGGGCTGGCCGGGGCGGATCGCCCTGGTGGGCGAGGAGCCCCACCGGCCGTACGACCGGCCGCCGCTGTCCAAGGCCGTGCTGCTGGGCAGGGCGGCCGGATCCGCCTTCGACGTCGACTTCCGGGCCCTGGGGGTGGACCTGCGCCTGGGCACGGCCGCCACCGGGCTGCGCACCGGCGACCGGGAGGCGGACACGGACGCCGGCCCGCTGCCCTACGACCACCTGGTCCTCGCCACCGGCGCCGAGCCGGTCCCCCTGCCCGGCGCCGAGGGCGTCCCCGGGGTGTACCTGCTGCGCACCCTCGACGACGCCGAGCGGCTGCGGCCGGTGCTCGCCGGGCGCCGGGAGGTGGTGGTCGTCGGAGCGGGCTGGATCGGCGCGGAGTTCGCCACCGCGGCCCGCGAGGCGGGCTGCCGGGTGACGGTGGTGGAGGCCGCGGGCCAGCCGCTGGCCGGGGCGCTGCCGCCGTCCGTCGCGGCCCGGATGCGCGCCTGGTACGAGGAGGCGGGCGCCGAACTGCGCACCGGGTGCGCCGTCACGGGCGTCGCCGCGGCCGGCACACCGGACGACCCGGTGTGCGAGGTGGGGCTGTCCGACGGCTCGGTGCTGACCGCGGGCGCGGTCGTCACCGGGATCGGCGCGCGCCCGGCCACCGGCTGGCTGGCGGGCTCCGGCGTGGCGCTGGGCGGGGACGGCTCGGTCCTGGCCGACGAGTACCTGCGCGCCTCCGCCCCCGGCGTCCACGCCGTGGGGGACTGCGCCTCCTATCCGTCGGCCCGCTACGGCCGCCGGCTGCTGGTCCACCACTGGGACAACGCGCTCCAGGGGCCGCGCACGGTCGCCTCGGGCCTGGTCGCCGGAGAGGCCGAGACGCCGGCGTACGACCCGGTGCCGTACTTCTGGTCCGAGCAGTTCGGCCGCTTCGTCCAGTACGCGGGCCACCACACCGGCGACGACGAGATGCTGTGGCGCGGCGATCCGGCGGACGCGGCCTGGTCGGTGTGCTGGCTGCGAGACGGTGTGTTGCGCGCCCTGCTGGCCGTGGGCCGCCCGCGCGACCTGACCCAGGGGCGGAAGCTCATCGAGCGCGCCGCGGCCCTGGATCCGCTGCGGGCCGCCGACCCGTCCGTCCCCCTGAAGAGCGCGGCCCGCTAGTGACTGTCGGTGGCAGATGGCAGGCTGGTTCCCGTGAACGAGATTGACGCGAAGACCGATGCTCTCGTCCCGGCCTGGCTCACCCTCCCCGACGTCGCCGACAGGCTCGGCGTCGAGGTGACGCGTGTGCGGCAGCTGGTCAGGGAGGGCCAGCTCATCGCGGTGCGCCGCGGTGAGAACCGGGTGCTCCAGGTGCCCGCCGACTTCATCGGCGAGGGCCGGGTGGTGAAGGGCCTGACCGGGACCATCACACTGCTCAAGGACGACGGCTTCAGTGACGAGGAGATGCTGGAGTGGCTGTTCACACCCGATGACACCCTGCCCGGCACCCCGGCGCGGGCCCTGCGGGAGAATCGCGGCACCGAGGTGAAGCGGCGCGCCCAGGCGCTGGCCGTCTGAGCGGCGCGCTCACCGCGGACGCCCCGGCCCCGCAGGGCCGGACACAGCCAACCGTACGACCGATCACCGGCGTGCGGGCCCCGGCGCCCTGGTGGGCGCCGGGGCCCGCACGCCTCGTCCCGGGGGGATTCCCGCATGGCAGCGACCGCACGCGAGCGGCTCGGCGACGCCCGTCTGTACCTGTGCACGGACGCGCGCAGGGAGCGCGGCGACCTGGCGGAGTTCCTGGACGCCGTGCTCTCCTCGGGCGTCGACATCGTGCAGTTGCGCGACAAGTCCCTGGAGGCCGCCGAGGAACTGGAGCACCTGGCCGTCCTCGCCGACGCCTGCCGCCGCCACGGGAAGCTGATGGCGGTCAACGACCGGGCGGACGTCGCCCACGCCGCCGACCCGGACGTGCTGCACCTGGGTCAGGGCGATCTGCCGGTGCCGGCCGCCCGCGCGATCCTGGGCGATGGCGTCCTGATCGGCCGCTCCACCCACACCGAGGCCGAGGTGGACGCGGCACTGGCCGAGCCGGGTACGGACTACTTCTGCACCGGCCCCTGCTGGCCCACCCCCACCAAGCCCGGCCGCCCCGCCCCGGGGCTCTCCCTGGTGCGGTACGCCGCACGGCTGCGGCCCGGGCGGCCCTGGTTCGCCATCGGCGGGATCGACGCCGCCAACCTGGAGCAGGTGCTGGAGGCCGGGGCGCGGCGGGTCGTGGTGGTCCGCGCGATCACCGAGGCGAAGGACCCGGGGGCCGCCGCCGCGGACCTCGCCGGGCGACTGCGGTCGGTCTGAGGCGGCCCGGCCCGGGGCGGGTGTCCACCCACTGGACGGCAAGCGGGCCAAACGGGCGTATCGCCCCGGTGATGCGGTGTGCGGCCGGGGCGCCGGTTAGCCTGCCGACATGGCCCTCGGTACCCCTTCCACCAGGACGGACCGCGCGCACACCGTCCGCGAGCTGCTCGCTTCCGGTGAGCGCTCGTACTCCTTCGAGTTCTACGCGCCCAAGACGGAGAAGGGCGAGCGCACCCTCTGGAACGCCATCCGCCGCGTCGAGGCCGTCGCCCCCACCTTCGTGTCGGTGACCTACGGCGCCGGGGGCTCCTCCCGGGAGGGCACCGTGCGCGCCACCGAGCGGATCGCCACCGAGACGACCCTCACCCCCGTCGCCCACCTCACCGCGGTGGACCACTCGGTGGCCGAGCTGCGCAATGTCATCGGCCAGTACGCGGACGCCGGCATCCGCAACATGTTCGCCGTCCGCGGCGACCCGCCCGGCGACCCCACCGGCGAGTGGGTACCGCATCCGCGGGGCATCACCTACGCCGCCGAACTCGTCCGGCTCATCAAGGAGTCGGGGGACTTCTGCGTCGGGGTGGCGGCCTTCCCCGAGATGCACCCGCGCTCCACCGACTGGGACAGCGACATCCGCCACTTCGTCGACAAGTGCCGGGCCGGCGCCGACTACGCCATCACGCAGATGTTCTTCTACGCCGACGACTACCTGCGGCTGCGCGACAAGGTGGCCGCGGCGGGTTGCGACGTCCCGATCATTCCGGAGATCATGCCCGTCACGAGCGTGCGGCAGATCGAGCGGTTCGCGAAGCTGAGCAACGCGACCTTCCCTCCGGACCTGGCCGAACGCATCCTCGCTGTGGAGCACGATCCGGCCGCTGTACGCTCGTTGGGAATCGAGTACGCCACGGAGCTGTGCGCGAGGCTGATGTCCGAGGACGCCCCCGGACTCCACTTCATCACCCTCAACCACTCCACGGCGACGCTGGAGATCTACGAGAATCTGGGCCTGCACCGGCGGGGCTAGAAGACGGGGTGGGAGGACGTACATGGGGTGGACGCTCCTCTACATCGCGTTCGGAATCGTCGCGGTCTGGCTGCTGGCCGAGGTGCTGCTGCAGTACAAGGCGAGGCTGCGCTGGCGGCTGCTGGCCTTCGGCGGGTTCGCCATGGTGGTCCTCGGGGTGGTGGCGATCTCCTCGGTGCCGCTGTCCCTGACGGTCATCGCGCTCGGCGGATCGGCCTTCACGGTCGGCCAGACCTTCGTCACCCTCTCCTACCGGCGCGGCTTCACCGCCGGCTGGGCACTGGGCGGCATGCCCGGCACCAGCAGGCGCCGCCGCGAGGTGCGCCCCATGCCGCCCCAGGACGCCGACCCGCACCTGGAGGTCTCCGGGCTGGAGGTCCACGAGCCGGAGCCCCCCGCGTACAGCCCGGAGCCGCTGCCCGACGACACAGGCGGCTACGGCGTCTACGAGCGGGGAGCCTCCACCGGGCAGCCGGAGGAGCGGTACGACGAGCAGGGGCGGTACGAGGAGCAGGGGCAGTACGGCGGGCAGGAGCGGTACGAGGAGCAGGGGCAGCACCCCGCCCACTCCGTCCCGTACACCACCGGTGACTACACCGGCCACCCCGGCCACGACCAGGGCGGCAGGTACGCCGGATCGTACGACTACGGCTACGGCTCCGGAGACGGGCAGCAGCAGTACGCCGCCTACTCCGACCCGTACGCCGACGCCTTTGGCCGGCCCGCCCACGACTCGCACAGCGGCCAGGGCAACCAGAGCGGCCAGGGTTACGTCTCCGCCCCCTCCTACGCCGACGGGTACGGCACCGGCCACCCCGCCGACCCGTACGCCGGGCAGACCCCGCCCGGCGGGGTCTGGGTGCCCCAGCAGCGAGGCTCCGAGCCGCAGCCCGGGCAGTACGCCGAGGACGCCGAGGACGGCGGGTACGGCGGATACGGCTACGGCGAGGGCGGGTACGACCCGGCCGCCGGAGCCGCTCACCCCTACGGCGAGCAGCCCCGCCACTGAGCCGCACGGCCGCTCGTCCCGTCCGGCCCGTCCGGCCGCGTCACCGTGAGCCGCGCCAGCCGTCCCCCTCGACGATCAGCCCGGCGGCCAGCGCCCCCGACATCCCGGCGTGCGCCAGCCCGCCGCCCGGGTGGGCCGAGCCGCCCACCCGGTACAGCCCGGCCGTGCCCGTGGAGTTGGCCGCCCGCAGGAAGGCCCCATCCGCCCCGGCCAGGGCGGGGGCCGGCACCGCGCCGCCCGGGGCCCCGGTCTCCCGCTCGGTGTCGGCGGGGGTGCGCACCTCGCGCCACAGCACCCGCCCGCCCAGGCCCAGCCCGGCGGCGTCCGCGGCGGCCAGCGCCTCGTCCGCGGCCCGCTCGGCCGCGCCCGGCGCCGTCCAGTCCACGGCCCCGCCGTCCTCGCCCCCCGCGCCGGCCGGCGGCCCGGCCGTCCCCGCGCGGTGCGGCGGAACGGTCACCGACAGCACCGCCGACTCGTGCTCCGCGCCGGGGACCAGCGACGGGTCGCCGGGCCGCAGCACGGTGACGGTGCGCGCCGCGCCGCCCGGCCCCCCGGTGTGCACCACGGTGCGGTGGACGGCGTCCCCGGGCCGGGGGCCGCGCAGCGCGAGCAGCACGGTCAGCCGTCCCGCCGCGTAGCCGGGGCCGCCGTCCGCCGCGCTGGCCCGGCCGCCGTACATCGGCCGGGGGTCGATTCCGCAGACCACGGTGTCCGCGCCCACCCGCGACCCGTCGGCCAGCTCCACCCCGGCGGCCCGGCCGCCCTCCACCGCGATTCCGGACACCGCCGTGCCGAACCGGAACTCGACCCCGCGTGCCAGGCACCGCTCGTACACCGCGTCCGCCAGCGCGCGCATCCCTCCGCCGACGTACCAGATGCCGAAGGTCTGCTCCAGATACGGCAGGACGGCGGCGCTCGCCGGGGTGCGGCGCGGGTCGAGGCCGTGGGCGAGCGCATGGCTCTCCAGCAGCGCCACCAGCCGCGTATCGCGCAGCTCGGTGCGGGCGATCTCGGACAGGAAGGGGGCGCGGCGGCGCAGCAGCCCGCGCCGCGGCGCCGGATACGGGTCGGAGCCGAGCCGGGCGCGGTCGCCGGCGTCGGTCAGCGGCTCCTCCAGCAGCGGGCGCCGGGTGGCCTCCCACGTCCTGCGGCCGCGGCCCAGCAGCTCGCTCCACCGCTCTCCCGCGCCCGCGCCGAGGGCCGAGTCCAGGGCGTCGACCGTGCCCGCCCGGGAACCGCCGGGCAGGAGGACGGACGTGCCGTCGGCGAAGACGTGGCGGACGGCCGGGTCCACCTCGGTCAGCGCGACGCACTCCTCCAGCGGCTCTCGTCCGGTCTTGACGAAGAGGTCCCGCCAGACGGCGGGCAGGTACAGCAGCCCGGGGCCGGTGTCGAAACCGAATCCGTCCCGCTCCAGACGGCGCACCGCGCCGCCGTGGGTCCGCGCCCGCTCGTACACCGTCACCCGGTGGCCCGCCACGGCCAGCCTGGCGGCGGCGGCCATGGCGCCCATACCGGCGCCGATCACCACAGTCCGTGCCATGACCAGGCACTCTAACCGGGGCGCGGTAACAGCTTCGAAGGGCCGTACGCAGTAGATGAGTAGAAGTACCTGAGTCCGGTTCTGAGTAGCCGTACGGATGGGCTTCACCAGGCGTGGACGGCAGAGTCGGAGACGACGGGAAACGCGGCGACGCACCGCCGGCACGGGGCGGCGGAGCGGCGCGGCGGCCGTCTGCGGGGGGAACGCTCGGGGGACACGGGGGACGGGAGCGGGCGGCACGGCGATCGGCCGGGCCGCCCGCTCCCGCCGTTCCACCGGCTTGTACCGCCCGCCCGGCAGCCGCGACAGCGCACCGGGAACCTCCACTCCGGCGGCCTCCCCGACCGAGGGCGCCATCCGGTCCGGGGCCGTCGCGGCCCCTTCCGCGCCCGCCCGCGGCTCTGCCCTCGCCAGGCCTGCCGGGCGCTGCTCACCGGTACGCCGGACGAGCCCCGACAGGAGACGTTTGCCCAGGTCGGGACCGATTGTCAGTGGCATGCGCAACGATGTTCCCATCGCGATCGATGGTCGCGACCCGCGCGTGCGGACAGCACGGCGGACAGCACGCGAACAGCACAGTCGTGACGGTCATGACGATGACAGGAGGTTCGCAGATGAACGGGCCCCCGGAGGATGTCCACCCCGTGCCGCGCAGGGCGTCGGCCCCGCCCGCCGCACTCGACCTGCTCGCCCAGGCGCGGCGCGGCCTCGACGAGGCGGCGGAGCTGGAGCATCCGAACGACCGGTACGCCACCGCGCACCTGGCCGCCCTGCGCACCGCCGCCGCGGTGCTCGCCGTGCGCGGCCGCCCCGAGTCCACCGCACGCGCCAGACGGCGCATACGCAGCGCCTGGGAGGTGCTGCCCGAGGTGGCGCCCGAGCTGGAGGAGTGGTGCAGGCTGTTCGCCGCCGGAGCACCCAGGCGCGCCCGCGCCGAGGCCGGTATCGCCGGCGCGGCCGGTCGGCGCGACTGCGACGACCTGATACGCGACGCGGGGATGTTCCTGCGCATCGTCGAGCAGATGCTGGTGAGGCAGCCCGTGCTGCCCCTTCCCAGGAGTCCGGAGAGGCCGGGGGAGCGCGGCCGCCCGGAAGGTGGGGGGCCGCGGCTGCGGGCGGGCTGAGGCCGGGGCGGGGCCTTCCCTCTCCCCCGGCCCGGCCGGCCGGGCCGGGGCGGGGACGCAATAGGCTTGGGCCAGCCACGTCCGAGCCGCCTAGGAGCGTCCGCCATGTCCCGCCCCCACGCACACTTCCGCACCGCCGTGGTCTGGGAGGTCCTGCGGGAAGCACTCGAGGACCGGGCCGAGGCCGCGGGCCGGAAGACGCTCGACGTCCTGGACACCGGCGGCGGCACCGGCAACTTCGCCGTGCCCGTCGCCCGGCTCGGCCACCGCGTCACCGTGGTGGACCCCAGCCCCGACGCGCTGTTCGCCCTGGAACGCCGCGCGACGGAGGAGGGCGTGGCCGACCGGGTGCGCGGCGTGCAGGGAGACGCGCACGGGCTGTTCGACGTGGCCGAGCGCGGGGGCTACGACGTGGTGCTCTGCCACGGCGTCCTGGAGTACGTCGACGACCCGGCCGAGGGGCTGCGCAACGTCACGGCCGCGTTGCGCCCCCAGGGCGGCACCCTGAGCGTGCTCGCCGCCGGACTGGGCGGCGCGGTGCTCGCCCGCGCCCTGGCGGGGCACTTCACCGAGGCCCGCCGGGCGCTGGGCGACCCCGACGGCCGGTGGGGCGGCGGGGATCCGGTGCCCCGGCGCTTCACCCCCGAGCGGCTCAGCTCCCTGGTGGCCGCCAACGGGCTGGAGGTCGGCGCGGTCCACGGCGTGCGGGTCTTCGCGGACCTGGTGCCGGGGGCGCTGCTGGACGCCGAGCCCGGTGCCTCTGAGGCACTGGCGGCGCTGGAGGAGGCGGTGGCCGAACTGCCCGCCTTCCAGTCGGTCGCGGCGCACCTCCACGTACTGGCGCGTACCCGGGAGGGCTCCGCACCCTCCGCCGACCAGGTGCGGTAGGCCACAGGCGACCCGAACGGCGGCTGCCCGCCGTATGATCGAAGCACACCGGTCGGCATGACGGCGTGGCGGCGGGGGAATGAGAAGCCCGACACCGCCATCCGGCTCCCGGTCCCGGTGGCACGAACTGGCGTAGAGGGGCGGGTTTCACGGGGGCGAATCCCTGCCTATCCTTGAAGGGTCGCATCCGGTCGCCCCCGCGACCGACGAGTAGGAGGACTCCGTGCCGCTCTCTGAGCACGAGCAGCGGATGCTCGAGCAGATGGAGCGAGCGCTGTACGCCGAAGACCCCAAGTTCGCGACAGCGCTCGAGGGAAGCGAGCTGCGCACGTACACCCGGCGACGGGTCTACCAGGCGGTCGCGGGCTTTCTGGTGGGCGTCGCGCTCCTCATGGCCGGGATGGTCGCGAAGCTGGTCATCGTCAGTGTGCTGGGCTTCCTGGTGATGCTCGGCTGTGCCGTCCTGGCGGTGACGGGCTGGCGCAAGACGCCCAAGCCGGGCGAGCAACCCCCCGCCGGCCAGGGGCACGAAGCCGGCGACGCCGGAGGCCGTCCGCACGCGCGAAGGCAGGGAAGGCCGCGCCGCTCGATGATGAACCGCATCGAGGACCGCTGGCAGCGCCGCCGGGACGAGCAGCAGTAACGGTCCGCTCACGCGCTGCCGTCGTCCTTGCCGGCGGCCGCCGCGACCCGACAGCCCCGCCGCACCGCCCCCACACGGCCGGCGAGCCGGAACCGACGACAGCGGGCGGTGGGGAGACCGGAGATCTCCGGTCTCCCCACCGCCCGCTGTCGCGTCCTGAGCGGCCGCCCTCCGCAACCCCCCGGCGTGGCGCCTACCGCGCCCGCCCGGTCTCAGACCCGCTGCCGCGACGGCCTGATCCGCGCCAGGGCCCGCCGAGCCGGGCCGCTCCACCGTCCGGCCTCCGCCGACCAGCGCTCCGAGACGGCCCACACCACCCGTACGGCCGACCGCGGCAGCAGCAGGGCCCGCAGCCGCGCACCGCGCCCGGCGGCCGCCCGCAGCCCGGCCCGCACCCGCCGCACGTCCCCGGCCAGCCCCTGCGCCGACTGCGGCTCGGGGGCGTAGAGCGCCCGCTCGACCGCCGCGGCCAGCCGGTGCAGGGCCTCGGCGGCCTCGCCCTCCAGCCTTCCCAGCCGTACGACGCGCGCCGCGGCCGTCCGCACGGTGGCGGACTCCTGCGGGAGGATGCCCAGGTCCCAGGCGGAGTCGGTCGCCTCCCGCCAGGCGGCGAGCGTACGGGCGCCCGGGCCGCCGCCGCCCTCCAGCCGCCGGGACCGGACCCTGCCCCGCCACAGGGCGGGCAGCGCCAGGATCCCCGCGGCGAGCAGCACGGACGCCGTCACCGACAGAACCCTGCCCACCGGGAGGCCGCCGACGGCCTCGCCGTCTCGCGGAACGGCCGCCGCGCCGCAGTCCTCCGTGCCCTGCCCAGGAACGCACTCCTCGGACTCCGACGGCTCCGGAAGCGGCCGCGTGCTGTCCTCCGGACGCGGGGCGGGGGCGTCCGACTGCTCGGGGGAGGGCAGATCGGGCTGGGTGTACTCCGGCACGCTGCCCCGGCTCGGGGTGGGTTCGAAGCGGGTCCAGCCCACGCCCTCGAAGTACAGCTCCGGCCAGGCGTGCGCGTCCTGCAGCCCCACCGTCATCTCGCCGCTGCCGTCGGCCGCCCCGGCCGTGAACCCCACCGCGACCCGCGCCGGGATGTCCAGGGTGCGGGCCATGGCGGCCATGGAGAAGGCGAAGTGGACGCAGAAGCCCTCCCGGTCCTCCAGGAAGCGGGCGATGGCCGCGCTGCCGCTGCCGGCCTTCACCTGGGTGTCGTAGCGGAAGCCGCCCTGGGAGGAGAACCAGTCCTGGAGCCTCACGGCCCGCTCGTAGTCGCCGGAGGCCCCCTCGGTGACGTTCCGCGCCGTCTCGGCCACCACGGACGGCAGCGACTCCGGTACGCCGGTGTACTCCTCCATGATCTGCGGCGGGGGCGCCGGGGCCTGGGCGAGCTGGCGCGCGGTCGGCCGTACCACCAGGCTGTCCACCTCGTACCGCACGCCCCGGGTGGTCTGTCCGCGGTCGCCGACGAGCGTGCGGCCCTCCGGCTCGAAGCGCCACCGGCCGTCGATGCGCACCTCGGCGGCCGGGTACGGCATGGGCAGCCAGTTCTGGGCGTACCATCCGGCGGCCCGGAAGGAGGTGGTGACGCGCTCGGTGCCGACGGACGGCGACAGCCCGGGCACCGGCGGAAGCGGGCGCGGCAGATCGGTGATCCGGCGCTCCGACGGTTTCCAGGAGGTGCCGTCGAACCGGTCCAGGGCCACGATCCGCAGGTACATGTCCGAGGTGCTCCCGGCGTCGGTGGTGTACGTCAGCACCGTGCGGTTGTCCGGCTGGTTCAGGCTGTCCTGCAGCGCGACCAGCGGATTGATCGCCGAGATCGTGCCGCCGCCGCTCCCCGTGCCCCGCCCCTGGCGCGCGGTGTCCAGCAGCCCGCCGCCCAGCGACGGCAGCACCGCGGGCACCACCAGGGCGATGCCCAGTGCCACCGCGCCGATCCGCCGCCCGGTGCGCACCGGCGGCGGCGCTGTACCGCCGGGCCGCACTGTGCCGCCGGGGCGCGTGGTGCCGAACCCGCCGCCGAACACCCGGCCCCACCGCGACATCCGGTCCCGGCCCTCCGTCAGGAGCAGCAGCAGATAGCCGGCCGCCGCGCACAGGAACCACAGCCGGCTCCCCCCTTCCGGGGACAGTCCGGCCGCGACCGAGTACAGCGCCAGCAGCGGCAGCCCGGCGGGGGCCGCGGCACGGTACGTCACCGCGAGCATGTCCACCAGCAGGCCGATGACGACCACACCGCCCACCAGCAGCAGCCGGATGCCGTCGGTGACCGGGGCCGGGATCGAGAACCGGCCGACGTCCGCGGTTCCCTGCGCCAGCAGCGCACCGAAGGCCTCGACGGCGTCCGGGCCCGGCAGCACACCGAGCACGGCGTCGCCGCGGACGAAGACGAAGGTGAGCAGCAGCAGCGACACCACCGCCTGTGCCGCCACCACCGGCGGTCCGGAGGGTGTCGCCCGCCGCACCGCCGTGCCCACCGCGCTCTGGACGCCCAGCAGCAGGGCGGCCTGGAACAGCCAGCCGGCCGGGGCGACCAGCGGCAGCAGCGCGCACGCCGCCGCCAGGGTGGCCGCCCAGGCGCAGAACGCCAGCCGGGCCCGTCCGCTCATCACCGTCCACTCCTCGCCGTCCGCCCGGGCACCCCGCCCGCGGACCGGTCCGCCCGCCGCCACAGATCGGGCAGCGCCTCCCCGGGCGTGTACGGCAGTACCGTCCAGCCCGCCTCGCGCAGCAGCCGCTCCCCCTCCCCCTGCACGGCCGGCTCGCGCGCCCCGCGGGGCAGGAGGGCCACCGCGCCCCTCGCGCGCTGCCGCATCCGGCCGGCCAGCACCGTCTGTTCGCCGTCCAGTGAACCGAGGAAGGCCACCAGCAGCCCCTCGTGCCCGCCACCGCCACCGCCGTCGCCTCCGCGCAGCGCCTCGTACGCCCGGGACAGGCCCGGTTCGCCGGAGTTCTCCACCACCGCGAGGGTGTCCAGGACCAGCCCGGCGGTGTCGAGGGCGGCGATGTCCGCACCCGCTCCGTCCGGCCCGGGCACGGCCGTGCCGGTGTCGGTCAGCAGCCGTACCGCGTAGCCGCGCTCCAGCAGGTGCAAGGCCACCGAGGCGGCTCCCGAGACCGCCCACTCGAACGCCGACTCCGGACCGGAGCCGGCCCAGGCCGTCCGGCGGGTGTCCAGCAGCACGGTGCAGCGCGGCCGCTGCGGCTGCTCCTCGCGGCGCACCATCAGCTCCCCGTGGCGGGCGGTGGAGCGCCAGTGCACCCGGCGCAGGTCGTCGCCGTGGCGGTAGCCGCGCGGGATCACGTCGTCGTCGCCGGCCGCGGCCAGGGAGCGATGCCGTCCCTCGCCCAGGCCGGCCGCCTCCCCGGCCAGCCGTACGGGGGGCAGTTCCTCGGTCCGGGGTACGACGGTGAGGGTGTCGCGGGAACTGAAGGAGCGGGTCAGCTCCACCATGCCGAACGGGTCCGTCAGCCGCAGTTGCAGCGGACCTATCGGATAGCGTCCCCGCAGGTCGGAGCGGACCCGGTAGGAGATCTCGCGCCGGCCGCCCGGCTCCACCCGGTCCAGGACGAAGCGCGGGCGCGGGCCCAGGACGTAGGGGACCTGGTCCTGGAGCATCAGCAGGGAGGTCGGCAGCCGCGAGACGTTCTCCAGCCGCAGGTGCACCAGGGACTCCTCCCGGGCGGGCACGCGGACCGGGGACAGCCGCCGGGAGGCCGCCACGCGGTGGCGGGTGCGGTACAGCACGATCACGCAGACCAGGGGCAGCGCGGCCAGCAGCACCCCCACCCGCAGCAGGTCGCCCTGGCCCAGCACGTAGGCGCACACCACCGCGGCCGTCCCCGCGGCCAGGAACGAGCGCCCCCTGGTGGTGAGCCCGGTGAGTGCGGCGCGCAGCGGACCCCGGCGCCCTCCCGCCCGCAGACCCCCGTCCGAGCCCCCGTCCGTGCCTTTGCCGGCGCCCGGGGCCGCTGTGCCGGGGCCGTCCATCACAGTCCCCGCTGGGAGGGCCGGCCGTACAGCGGGGGCTGCGAGGTCGCCTCCCGGTAGTTGGACGCGGGCACCGGGACACGCCGCACGATGTCGAGGACGAGCTGCTCCGAGGTGCGCCCGCCGAGCTGGGCCTGGGCGGTGGGCAGCAGCCGGTGCGCCAGCACGGGCACGGCCAGCGCCTGCACGTCGTCGGGCAGTACGAAGTTCCGGCCGGCCAGGGCCGCCGCCGCCTTCGACGCCCGCAGCAGGTGCAGGGTCGCCCGGGGCGAGGCGCCCAGCCGCAGTTCGGGGTGGCTGCGGGTGCCGGCCACCAGGTCGACGGCGTACCGGCGGACCGGCTCGGAGACGTGCACGCCGCGCACCGCCTCCACCAGCTTGGCGATCTCGTGCGCGTGGGCGACCGGCCGCAGGTCGTCCAGCGGGGAGGTCCCGCCGTGCACGTCGAGCATCCTCAGCTCGGCCTCGGGGCTGGGGTAGCCGATCGACACCCGCACCATGAAGCGGTCGCGCTGTGCCTCGGGCAGCGGGTAGGTGCCCTCCATCTCGACCGGGTTCTGGGTGGCCACCACCATGAACGGGTCGGGCAGTTCGTAGCTGCGCCCGTCGACGGTGACCTGCCGCTCCTCCATCGACTCCAGCAGGGCCGACTGGGTCTTGGGTGAGGCGCGGTTGATCTCGTCGCCGATCACGACCTGGGCGAAGATGGCGCCCGGCTTGAACTCGAACTCCTGCTGCTGCTGGTCGTAGACGCTCACCCCCGTGATGTCGGAGGGCAGCAGGTCGGGGGTGAACTGGATCCTGCGGACCGAGCAGTCCACGGATCTGGCCAGCGCCTTGGCGAGCATGGTCTTCCCCACGCCCGGCACGTCCTCGATCAGCAGGTGGCCCTCGGCCAGCAGTACGGTCAGCGAGAGCCGTACGACCTCCGGCTTGCCCTCGATCACGCTCTCCACCGACCGGCGCACCCGGTCCGCCGTGGCGGTCAGATCGCTGAGATCAGCTCGTTCGTCATAGGTCGTCACCCGGCCCTCCTCGGCCCGCTCACGGGCCGGTCCGCCCCGCGGCGGGCCGGCCATATCCCCGAACAACCGGCACGTCCCCCGCGGGAGGTACCCGCGGGGGAAAGCCGTCACTCAGGCATTCTTCACTTACACAGCCCCGTGCGTCACGATTCCGGGCCGTCCGCCGGGTCGATCTCCCGGAGCAGACCCGTGGTGACGTCGAAGACGAAGCCCCGTACGTCGCCGGTGTGCAGCAGGAACGGAGAGGTACGTACCCGTTCCATCGACTGCCGCACGTCCTGGTCGGCGTCCTTGAAGGACTCCACGGCCCATGACGGCCGCTGGCCGACCTCCATCTCCAGCTCGTGCCGGAAGTCCTCGGTCAGGTTCAGCAGGCCGCAGCCGGTGTGGTGGATCAGCACGACGGAGCGCGTACCCAGGGCGCGCTGGCTGATGGTCAGCGAGCGGATGACGTCGTCGGTGACCACGCCGCCGGCGTTGCGGATGGTGTGGCAGTCGCCGAGCTCGAGACCGAGGGCGGCGTGGAGGTCCAGCCGGGCGTCCATACAGGCGACGACGGCGACCTTCAGCACCGGCCGGGCGTCCATCCCCGGGTCGGTGAACTCGGCTGCGTAACGCTGGTTGGCTGTGACGAGGCGGTCGATGACCGGCCACTCGGAGGGAGACGATGGCATGCCTATGACCGTAACCGCCCCGTCCTGCTCCGACCCGGAATGGGGCAGGGCAAAGCCGGTCAACGCGCATGGTGTGTGATGTAACCCACATCGGTGGTGTCCTGTCCCCCGTGCGGGTGGAACCGGACGCGGGGACCCGCGGCACGCCTGCGCGGGGAAGCGGCCGGGACGCGCCTGACCAGTTGGTTGACCGGGGGGACGAGTGGACTAAAGTGACGCGAAGCGGGAGCCGGGCAAGCGCCGGGCTCCCCCTGCCGAACCCCCAGATCCCATGTGCGCGGGCGCGCGTACGGCCGCGTACGGCCCGGCCTCCTCCCGCTCCCGGCCGGCCGGTGCCCCTTCCCCGGCGCCGGCCGCCGTTCTTCCCCTTCGCGAGCGGGCGGGGACCAGGCCGTACGGGCCCGCTCAAGGAGAGTCCAGTGAGCACCAACGAGCGGCACGTCCCGGTCATGCTCGGGCGCTGCCTGGACCTGCTCGCCCCCGCCCTGCGCGAGCCCGGCGCCACCGTCGTGGACTGCACCCTCGGGCTGGGCGGGCACAGCGAGGCGATGCTGTCGAGGTTCCCGGACGTCCGGCTGGTCGGCCTGGACCGGGATCCGGCCGCGCTGGAACTGGCCGGCGGGCGCCTGGCCCGCTTCGGCGACCGGGCCACCCTGGTGCACGCCGTCTACGACGAACTGCCCGAGGTGCTGGGGCGGCTCGGCGTGCCGCGCGTCCAGGGGGTCCTGTTCGACCTCGGCGTGTCCTCCATGCAGCTCGACGAGGCCGAGCGCGGTTTCGCGTACTCCAGGGACGCGCCGCTGGACATGCGGATGGACCAGAGCAGGGGCGTCAGCGCCGCCGAGGTCCTCAACACCTACCCGCCCGGCGAGCTGGTGCGCATCCTGCGTGCCTACGGCGAGGAGAAGCAGGCCAGGCGGATCGTCTCCGCGATCGTGCGCGAGCGCGAGAAGGAGCCGTTCGCCGGCAGCGCCCGGCTGGTCGAGCTGATCCGCGAGGCGCTGCCGCAGGCGGCCAAGCGGACCGGAGGTAATCCCGCCAAGCGCACCTTCCAGGCGCTGCGTATCGAGGTCAACGGCGAACTGGCCGTGCTGGAGCGGGCGTTGCCGGCGGCCGTCGCCGCGCTGGCGGTGGGCGGCCGGATCGCCGTCCTGTCCTACCACTCGCTGGAGGACCGCCTGGTCAAGCAGGTGCTCGCCGCGGGGGCCACCAGCACCGCGCCGCCGGGGCTGCCGGTGGTCCCCGAGCGCTACCAGCCCCGGCTGAGGCTGCTGACCCGGGGGGCGGAACTCCCCGCCGAGGAAGAGGTCGCCGAGAACCGCCGTGCCGCCCCCGCCAGGCTGCGCGGCGCCGAGCGCATCCGGGAGGAGCCCTGAAGGACACACCGAAGGCCGCGCCCGGGGCCACCGGGAAACCGGCCCACCCGACCCCCCAGCAGCGGCTGGCGCGGCTGACGCGACTGGTCCCCGCGGGCGCACCCTCCGCACCGGCCCGCGCCCCCTTCGTGCTGCTGGTGGTCCTGCTGCTCGGCTCCGGGCTGCTGGCCCTGCTGCTGCTCAACGCATCCGTCAACCAGGGGTCCTTCGAACTGAGGGAGCTGGAGAAACGGGCCGGGGAGCTGGCCGACGAGGAGCAGGCGCTCCAGGAGGAGCTGGACTCCTTCTCCGCTCCGGACGCGCTGGCCGAACGGGCCCGGGAGCTGGGCATGGTGCCCGGCGGGAACCCCGCCTTCATCCTTCCGGACGGCACCGTCCGGGGCATGCCCGATCCGGCTCCCGCCGTCCCCGGGGGACCCGAGGGGGAGGACGCCCCGTGAGCGAGCGCCCCCGGCACCCCCAGCGCCCCCGCCGCACCCAGCCCGCGTCCCGTTCAGCCGCGTCGCGCTCCGCCCGCGCGCCCCGGCCCAGGCCCAGGCCCGGCACCGTACGGCTGAGCAGCCCGCGCCCCCGGCTGAGGCTGTTCGGCGTACTGCTGACACTGGTGATGCTGGCCTTCACCGTGCGGCTGCTCCAGGTGCAGGCCGTGGACGCGAGCACCTACGCGGCCAAGGCCGACGTCAACCGCTACATCACCGTCCCGCTCGCCGCCGAGCGCGGCACCGTCACCGACCGCGACGGCGTCGCCCTGGCCACCACGGTCGACGCGTACGACATCACCGCCGACCCCTACCTGTTCACCCCCGAGCAGACGAAGGTCCCCGACGCACCGGCCCAGGCGGCCGAGCTGCTCGCCCCCGTTCTCGGCGTGGAGGAGAAGACGCTCACCGAGCGGCTCTCCCGGAAGGGGACCCGCTACGTCCTTCTGGCCCGGCAGCAGTCCCCGCAGGTCTGGCGGCAGATCATCGACCTCAAGCGCGTACTGGCCGGACGGCAGCGCGCGGGCGGGGGCCACCACGTGCTGGCCGGGGTGTACTCCGAGGAGCACGCCAAGCGGGTCTATCCGGGAGGGGAGCTCGCGGCCGCCGTGCTCGGCTTCGTCAATTCCGAGGGCAGGGGCCGCGGCGGCCTGGAGGCGAAGTTCGACAAGGTGCTGGCCGGGAAGGACGGCAAGATCACCTACGCCCAGTCCGGCGGCCGCCAGGTGCCCACCGGGGACGAGCACGAGCAGCCCGCGCGCCCGGGGTCGGACGTGGAGCTCACCCTCGACCGGGACATCCAGTGGGCCGCGCAGAGCGCCATCGAGGAGCAGGTCGAGAAGTCCGACGCGGACAGCGGCTACGTGATCGTCCAGGACGTCCGCAGCGGTGAGATCCTGGCCATGGCCAACGCTCCCGGCTACGATCCGGGCGACCTGTCCACGGCCAGTGCCTCGGCGCTGCGCAACGGCGCCGTGGAGGACGCCTACGAGCCCGGTTCCACCAGCAAGGTGATGTCCATGGCCGCGGTCCTGGAGGAAGGCGCGGCCACCCCGGGCACCCATGTCGTGGTGCCCAACCGGCTGCCGCGGGCGGACCGCAGCTTCGCTGACGACGTCGACCACCCCACCTGGTACCTCACCCTCAACGGGGTGCTCGCCAAGTCCAGCAACATCGGCACCATCCTGGCCGTCGAGCAGCTGGGCGACACCCAGGCGGAGGCCAATCGGGTGCTCCACTCCTACCTGCGCGAGTTCGGCATCGGGCGAAGGAGCGGTCTGGACCTCCCCGGCGAGACCGCCGGCATCCTCGCCGACCCCGAGGACTGGAACGCCTCGCAGCAGTACACCATCCCCTTCGGACAGGGTCTGTCGATCAACGCCGTCCAGGCGGCCTCGGTCTACTCCACCGTCGCCAACGGGGGCGTACGCGTCGAACCCTCCCTGGTGCGCGGTACCACCGGGCCCGACGGCGAGTGGAAGCCCGCGCCGAAGCCGCAGCGCAACCGTGTCGTCAGCGAGAGGACCGCCACGACGCTCGCCACCATGCTGGAGTCGGTGGTGGCGGACATGGAGGGCACCGGCACCACCGCGCGCATCCCCGGCTACCGGGTGGCGGGCAAGACCGGAACGGCCAACCGGGTGGACCCCGAGACGGGCCGCTACAACGGCTACACCTCCTCCTTCGCCGGGTTCGCCCCCGCCGACGCGCCCCGCGTCACCGTCTACTGCGCCGTGCAGAACCCCAAGAAGGGCAGCTACTTCGGCAGCCAGGTGTGCGGCCCGGTGTACCAGCAGGTCATGAAGTACACGCTCAAGGCCCTGCGGATCCCCCCGACCGGCGCCGAGCCCCCGCGTCTGCCCGTCACCTTCGACCCCCGGGACTGACCCGGGAACCGATCGGAAAGCGACCGTGAGAACCATCGACGACCTCCCCCGCAACAGCCCCGGTGCCACCGGCGGCGCGCCCGGCACACCCGGCCCCTCGCTTCGCGGCGGGCCCGGCACGGCGGGTACGCTCACCGCCGTGCCACACGCTGATCAGACCCCATCCCTGCCCGCCCCGCCCCGCCCGGAGCGGGTCCGTCCCGTGCCGCTGGCGGAGCTGGCCCGGCGGCTGGGGGTCGCGGCCCCCGAGGGCGACGCGGCCGTCACCGGCATCACCCACGACTCGCGCGCCGTACGCCCCGGCGACATCTACATCGCCCGTCCGGGCGCCCGCTTCCACGGCGCGGACTTCGCCGTCCAGGCGGCCCGCCTGGGCGCCGTCGCGGTGCTCACCGACCCCACGGGCACCGAGCGGGCCGCCGCCACCGGTCTGCCGGTGCTGACGGTGGCCGAGCCGCGCGAGGTGACGGGCGACCTGGCCGCCGCCATCTACGGCGATCCGGGCCGGGACCTGCTGCAGATCGGCATCACCGGCACCTCCGGCAAGACCACCACCGCCTACCTCATCGAGGGCGGGCTGCGCGCGGCGGCGAAGGAAGGCGAGCCGACCGGGCTGATCGGCACGGTCGAGTCCCGCATCGGCGACGAGCGGATCAAGTCCGAGCGCACCACCCCCGAGGCCACCGAGCTCCAGGCGCTGTTCGCCGTGATGCGCGAGCGCGGGGTGCGCTCAGTGGCCATGGAGGTCTCCAGCCACGCGCTGGTGCTGGGCCGGGTGGACGGCTGCGTCTTCGACATCGCCGTCTTCAACAACCTCAGCCCCGAGCACCTGGACTTCCACCCGGACATGGAGGACTACTTCCGGGCGAAGGCGCAGCTGTTCACCAAGGCCCGCTCCCGCGCCGGTGTGGTCAACATCGACGACGAGTACGGGCAGCGGCTGGCCGCCGGCGTCAGCGAGGTCCCCGTCACCACCTTCTCCGCCGAGGGCCACCCGGACGCCGACTGGCGCGCGGACGACGTGGAGATCGGCCCGCTCGGCTCCACCTTCACCGTCATCGGGCCGGACGGCGAGACGGTCCGCGCCAGTGCCCCCCTGCCCGGCCCGTTCAACGTCGCCAACGCGCTCGCGGCCATCACCGCCCTGGTCGCCGCCGGGGTCGACCTGAAGACCGCGGCCGAGGGCGTCGCGGCGGTACCCGGCGTGCCGGGCCGTCTGGAGCGCGTGGACGCCGGCCAGCCGTACCTGGCGGTCGTGGACTACGCGCACAAGCCCGACGCCGTCGACTCCGTACTGCGTGCCCTGCGCAAGGTCACCGAGGGCCGGGTGCACGCGGTGCTCGGCTGCGGCGGCGACCGCGACCCGCACAAACGCCCCGCCATGGGCGCGGCGCTGGCCCGGCTGGCCGACACCGCCGTCCTGACCTCAGACAACCCGCGCTCGGAGGATCCGCTGGCCATTCTCGCCGCCATGCTCGCGGGAGCGGCCGAGGTCCCCGTCCACGAGCGCGGCACCGTGCTGCTGGAGGAGGACCGGGCCGCCGCCATCGCGGCGGCCGTCGCCCGGGCCGAGCCCGGGGACACGGTGCTGGTGGCCGGCAAGGGCCACGAGGTGGGCCAGGACATCGCCGGGGTGGTCCGCCCCTTCGACGACCGCGAGGTGCTGCGCGAGGCCGTCGAGCAGGCGATGGCCGCCCGGCGGGACGTCGGGGGCGACGGGGACACCGGGGAGAGCGCGCCGTGATCCCGATGACTCCCGCAGAGATCGCCGGCATCGTCTCCGGCCGGGTCCACGACATACCGGACCCGGAGCCGACCGTCACCGGCCCCGTGGTCAAGGACTCCCGGGAGGTGCGCCCGGGCGCGCTCTTCGTCGCCTTCGGCGGGGCCCGGGTGGACGGCCACGACTTCGCCGCCCGCGCCGTCGCGGACGGCGCGGCGGCAGTGCTGGCCGCCCGGCCCGTCGGCGTGCCCGCGATCGTCGTGGACGACGTGGAGACCGCCCTGGGGGCCCTGGCCCGCCATGTGGTGCGGCATCTGGGCACCACCGTCGTCGCCCTCACCGGTTCCGCCGGCAAGACCAGCACCAAGGACCTGATCGCCCAGCTCCTGCGGCGGCTGGGCCCGACCGTCTTCACCCCCGGCTCGCTCAACAACGAGATCGGCCTGCCGCTGACCGCGCTGAGCGCCGAGGAGGGCACCCGCCACCTCGTGCTGGAGATGGGCGCCCGCGGCATCGGCCACATCCGCTACCTGACCGGACTGACCCCGCCGCGCATCGGCGTGGTCCTCAACGTCGGGTCCGCGCACATCGGCGAGTTCGGCGGCCGGGAGCAGATCGCCCGGGCCAAGGGCGAGCTGGTGGAGTCCCTCCCGGCGGCGGACGAGGGCGGCGTGGCCGTCCTCAACGCCGACGACCCCCTGGTGCGCGCCATGCGCGCCCGCACCGAGGCACGCGTCCTGCTCTTCGGAGAGGCCGAGGAAGCCGACATCCGTGCCGAGAATGTCCGTCTCACACCGAAGGGGCAGCCCGCCTTCACCCTCCACACCCCCACCGGGTGCAGCGATGTGACCATGCGCCTGTACGGTGAGCACCACGTGTCGAACGCGCTCGCCGCGGCCGCCGTAGCCCACGAGTTGGGCATGCCCGCCGACGGGATCGCCACCGCGCTCTCCGAGGCCGGCACGCTCTCCCGCTGGCGGATGGAGGTCACCGAGCGCTCGGACGGCGTGACCGTCGTCAACGACGCCTACAACGCGAACCCCGAATCCGTGCGGGCCGCGCTCCGCGCACTCGCAGCCATGGGCAAGGGACGTCGCACGTGGGCGGTGCTCGGCGAGATGGCCGAGCTCGGCGAGGAGTCGCTCGCCGAGCACGACGCGGTCGGACGGATGGCCGTCCGGCTCAACGTCAGCAAGCTCGTGGCGGTCGGCGGCCGGGAGGCCCGCTGGATCGACATGGGCGCCAAGAACGAGGGTTCGTGGGGTGAGGAGTCGGTGCACGTGTCCGACGCGCAGGCGGCAATCGACCTGTTGCGCGACGATCTGCGGCCGGGGGATGTCGTGCTGGTGAAGGCCTCCAGGTCGGCCGGCCTGGAGCAGCTGGCGCTCGCGCTGGTCGAGGGCAGGGGCCTTTCCGCCGATGGCAGGGGAGAGGTCGCCGGCCGATGATGAGGCAGATCCTCTTCTCCGGGGTCATCGGGCTCTTCCTGACCCTGATCGGCACTCCGCTGCTGATCAAACTGCTGGCCCGCAAGGGCTACGGGCAGTACATCCGCGACGACGGCCCGCGGGACCACCACAGCAAGCGCGGCACCCCCACCATGGGCGGCATCGCCTTCATCCTGGCGACGCTGATCGCCTACGCGCTCACCAAGGTCATCACCGGCGAGCAGCCGTCGTTCTCCGGTGTGCTGGTGCTCTTCCTGATGGCCGGCATGGGCCTGGTCGGCTTCCTCGACGACTACATCAAGATCGTCAAGCAGCGCAGCCTGGGCCTGCGGGCCAAGGCCAAGATGCTCGGCCAGCTCATCGTCGGCATCGCCTTCGCGGTCCTGTCGCTGAACTTCGCCGACGCACGCGGCCAGACCCCGGCGTCCACCAAGCTCTCCTTCATCCAGGACTTCGGCTGGTCGATCGGGCCGGTGCTCTTCGTGATCTGGGCGCTGTTCATGATCCTGGCGATGTCCAACGGCGTGAACCTCACCGACGGCCTCGACGGCCTGGCCACCGGCGCCTCGGTGATGGTCTTCGGCGCCTACACCTTCATCGGGGTGTGGCAGCACCAGGACTCCTGCGCCATTACCGGCAGCCCGAGCTGCTTCGAGGTGCGCGACCCGCTGGACCTGGCGGTCGTCGCCTCGGCCCTGATGGGCGCCTGCTTCGGCTTCCTGTGGTGGAACACCTCGCCCGCCAAGATCTTCATGGGCGACACCGGCTCGCTGGCCCTGGGCGGCGCGCTGGCCGGCCTGGCCATCGTCTCCCGCACCGAGCTGCTGCTCGCCCTGCTCGGCGGTCTGTTCGTCCTCATCACCATGTCCGTCGTCATCCAGGTCGGCTCGTTCCGGCTGACGGGCAAGCGGGTCTTCAGAATGGCGCCGCTCCAGCACCACTTCGAACTCAAGGGCTGGAGCGAAGTGCTGGTCGTGGTCCGCTTCTGGATCATCCAGGGCATGTGCGTGATCGTAGGAATCGGTCTGTTCTACGCCGGCTGGGCGGCCGGGAAATGACGCGCGGCCCCGTCGGCGAGGAGTTCGCCGGGAAGCACGTCACCGTCGCCGGCCTCGGCGTCTCCGGGATCCCCGCCGCGCGCGTACTGCGGTCCCTGGGAGCGGAGGTGACGGTCGTCAACGACGGCGACGACGAACGCGCCCGGCTGCAGGCCGCCGAGCTGGAGGAGCTGGGAGCCGCGGTGCGCCTCGGCGACGGGGCCACCCTGCCCGAGGGCACCGAACTTGTCGTCACCACGCCCGGCTGGCGGCCGGACAAGCCGCTGTTCGCGGCGGCCGGGGCCGCGGGCGTACCGGTGTGGGGCGACGTGGAGCTGGCCTGGCGGCTGCGCGGCCCCGGCGCCGCGCCCTGGCTGGCCGTCACCGGCACCAACGGCAAGACCACCACGGTGCGGATGCTCGCCTCCATCCTGGAGGCCGCCGGACTGCGCACCGCGGCGGTCGGCAACATCGGCGTCTCGCTGCTGGACGCGGTCCTGGGCGGCGAACCGTACGACGTGCTCGCGGTGGAGCTGTCCAGCTACCAGCTCCACTGGTCCTCCTCGGTGCGCCCCCACTCGGCCGCGGTGCTCAACCTGGCGCCCGACCACCTCGACTGGCACGGCTCGATGGAGGCGTACGCCGCCGACAAGGGCCGCATCTACGAGGGCAACGAGGTCGCCTGCGTCTACAACACCGCCGACCCCCTCACCGAGGAACTGGTGCGCCGCGCCGACGTGGTGGAGGGCTGCCGGGCGATCGGCTTCACCCTCGGCGCCCCCGCTCCGTCCCAACTCGGCGTCGTGGACGGCGTACTGGTGGACCGGGCCTTCGTCCCCGACCGGCACAGGCAGGCCCGCGAGCTGGCCGGGGTCGCGGACGTCGACCCGCCCGCCCCGCACAACATCGCCAACGCCCTGGCCGCCGCGGCCCTGGCCCGCGCCTTCGGCGTGGGGCCGGCGGCGGTACGCGACGGCCTGCGGGCCTTCCGGCCCGACCCGCACCGAATCGAGCATGTCGCCGACGTGGGGGAGGTGGCCTACGTCGACGACTCCAAGGCCACCAACACCCACGCCGCCGAGGCGTCGCTGAACGCCTACGACCCGGTGGTGTGGATCGCCGGAGGGCTGGCTAAGGGAGCCGTCTTCGACGAACTGGCCGCCGGGGCCGCGAAGCGGCTGCGCGGGGCGGTGCTGATCGGCGCGGACCGGCACCTGATCCGTGAAGCGCTGGCGCGACACGCCCCGGATGTCCCGGTCGTCGATCTCGACCGGACCGACACTGGGGCGATGGCGGCGGCGGTCGGCGAGGCCGCCGGACTGGCCCGCCCGGGGGACACCGTCCTGCTGGCTCCGGCCTGCGCCTCGATGGACATGTTCACCAACTACCACGCGCGCGGGGAGGCCTTCGCCGCCGCGGTCCGCGACCTGGCCGCGGACCGCCCCGCGGCGCGGGAGCGATAACCCGCCGGTCCCCGCGCCGCGGACCGGCGGCCGGGGAGACAGGAGGGGACGGATGACGGCCGAGCGACCCGTACCGCCCGCGGTGGCGCGTCCGCACGCCGGAACCGGTCCCGCCCCGCGCCCTGACGGGCACCGGGCGGGGGTGCGGGCCCGGACGGCGGTTTTCGCGGCCGTGGCCGCCCTCTGTGCGGCGTTCCGGTCGGCCGGGGCAGGCGTGGCCGCGGCCGGTCTGGCGGGCCGCTTCCCGGCGGCTGCCACCGCCGCGCCGACCGGGCCCGTCCGGGCGGCGGCGGGTACGGCCGGGTGGAAGCCACCGGGGCACGGAACCATGCTGCGCGAGGCCCAGCGCTCCCGTCCCGGCCCCCGTACGGCGCGCCCGAGTGCTTCCCGCGCCCCCCGTCCCGCCGCCGCGCCCCGGGCGCCCCGCAGCGCCCCCGCGCGCCCCGCCCGCGGCCCGCGCCGCGCCGCCGAACGGGCGCGCGGGCTGTACCTGCGGGCGAAGCGCGCCTGGGACCGGCCGCTGACCGCCTACTACCTGATCCTCGGCGGCAGCCTGATGCTCCTCGGCCTCGGCCTGGTGATGGTCTTCTCTGCCTCGCAGATCGAGGCGCTGGGCTCCGGGCTGTCCTCCGCCTACTACTTCCGCAAACAACTGCTGGCCGCCGTTCTGGGCGGCGTCCTGCTGCTGGCGGCCGCCCGGATGCCGGTGGCCCTCCAGCGAGGGCTGGCGTACCCGCTGCTGGCGGCCTCCGTCTTCCTGCTCTGCCTGGTCCAGGTGCCGGGGATCGGGCAGGAGGTCAAGGGCAACCAGAACTGGATCCAGCTCGGCGGCCCCTTCCAGTTCCAGCCCAGCGAGTTCGCCAAACTCGCCCTGGTGCTGTGGGGGGCGGACCTGCTGGCGCGCAAGGGCGACAGGCGGCTGCTGAACCAGTGGAAGCACATGCTGGTGCCGCTCGTCCCCGTGGCCTTCCTGCTGCTCGGCCTGATCATGCTGGGCCGGGACATGGGCACCTCGCTGATCCTCGCCGCGATCCTCGTCGGTCTGCTCTGGCTGGCCGGTGCGCCGCTGCGGCTGTTCGCCGGGGTGCTCGCCGTCGCCGGGGTGCTGGGCACCCTCCTGATCGCGACCAGCGGCAACCGGATGGCCCGGTTCGCCTGCCTGGGCGCCACC
Organism: Streptomyces verrucosisporus; assembly: GCF_017114865.1. Lineage (GTDB taxonomy): Bacteria > Actinomycetota > Actinomycetes > Streptomycetales > Streptomycetaceae > Streptomyces > Streptomyces fenghuangensis. The sequence goes on from NZ_JADEYH010000001.1 coordinate 356,298, forward strand.
GATCCCGGTCCGAACGACCAGTGCTGGCAGGCCGTCCACGGCATCTACGCCCTGGCGTCGGGCGGATGGTTCGGTTCGGGACTGGGCGACAGCATGGAGAAATGGGGACAACTGCCCGAACCGCACACCGACTTCATCTTCGCCGTGACCGGGGAGGAACTCGGCCTGGCGGGGACGCTGCCGGTGCTCGCCCTTTTCGCCGCTCTAGGCTATGCGGGTATCCGCGTGGCCGGACGCACGGAGGACCCCTTCGTCAGGTACGCCGCGGGAGGTGTGACCACCTGGATCACGGCCCAGGCCGTGGTCAACATCGGTGCGGTGCTCGGTCTGCTGCCGATCGCCGGCGTCCCGCTCCCGCTGTTCTCCTACGGAGGTTCCGCCCTGCTGCCGACGATGTTCGCCGTCGGGCTGCTGATCTCCGCCGCGAGATCGGAACCCGCCGCGAAGGCGGCACTGGCCATGCGGCAGCCTGCTGTGAGAAAGAAGCTGGCTGGGGTGAGAAGGAAGACGATGGGACGGAGTGCCGTACGGCGCCCGTCCGGAGAGCGGTGAAATTCGGTGCATGTCGTACTCGCCGGTGGGGGGACCGCCGGCCACATCGAGCCCGCGCTCGCCCTCGCGGACGCCCTGCGCAGGCAGGACCCGACCGTGGGGATCACGGCACTCGGCACGGAGCGCGGACTCGAGACCCGGCTCGTCCCGGAGAGGGGCTACGACCTGGAGCTGATCCCGGCCGTGCCCCTGCCGCGCAAACCCACTCCCGAGCTGATCACCGTGCCGGGGAGGCTGCGCGGCACCATCAAGGCCGCGGAGCAGGTCCTGGAGCGGACCAAGGCCGACTGCGTGGTCGGCTTCGGCGGCTACGTGGCGCTGCCCGGCTACCTCGCGGCCAAGCGGCTCAGGGTGCCGATCGTCATCCACGAGGCCAACGCCCGCCCGGGCCTGGCCAACAAGATCGGCTCCCGATACACCGACTACGTGGCCGTCTCCACCCCGGACAGCAAGCTGCGCAACGCCCGCTACGTCGGGATCCCGCTGCGCCGCTCCATCGCCACCCTGGACCGGGCGGCGATGCGCGCCGAGGGGCGGGCCGCCTTCGGGCTCGACCCCGGCCTGCCCACCCTGCTGGTCACCGGCGGCTCCCAGGGCGCCCGGCGGCTCAACGAGGTCGTCCAGGCCATCGCCCCGAACCTCCAGCGCTCCGGTGTCCAGATCCTGCACGCGGTCGGCCCGAAGAACGAGCTGCCGCAGGTGGACAACATGCCCGGGATGCCGCCCTACGTCCCGGTGCCGTACCTGGACCGCATGGACCTGGCGTACGCCGCGGCCGACATGATGCTCTGCCGTGCGGGCGCGATGACGGTCGCCGAGCTGTCCGCCGTCGGACTGCCGGCCGCCTACGTCCCGCTGCCGATCGGCAACGGCGAACAGCGGCTGAACGCCCAGCCGGTGGTCAAGGCGGGGGGCGGACTCCTCGTCGACGACGCCGAGCTGTCGCCGGAGTGGATCCAGTCCAACGTCCTGCCGGTGCTCACCGACCCGCACCGGCTGTACGACATGTCGCGGGCCGCCGCCGAGTTCGGGCGCCGGGACGCCGACGAACTGCTGGTCGGCATGGTGTACGAGGCGATCGCGGCACACCGCCGGGGCTGAGGCCGCAGGCGGGGCGCGGGAGAGCAGGGAGTGTGGCCGGACGGACGGCGGCCGCCGGGCGAGGCGGCCGCGACCAGCGTGACCCCCACGGGCCGGGAGCGGGCTCGGGGCCGTCCCCGGCCCCGCCGGCCCTCCGGTGGCCCGGGCGCCCGCGCGCGCCCCGTCCTCCGGAGGGCCGCGGACGCCGCCGTCTGCTGCTCGCCCTCGCCGTCGGCCCGGCGCTGCTGGTCGGCGGTCTCGCCCTGTGGCTGCTCTACGGCTCCGCGTGGCTGAGGGTGGAGAGCGTCACGGTCGCCGGCGAGGAAGCCCTGACGGAGCGGCGGATCCTCGACGCCGCCCGCATCCCCCTCGGCGACCCCCTGGTCTCGGTCGACCCCGGCGAGGTGGAGCGGCGGCTGCTGGAGGCGCTGCCGCGGATCGACTCCGTGGAGGCGGCCCGTTCCTGGCCGCACGGCGTGGAGTTGACCGTCAGGGAGAGAAAAGCCGTGGTCGTGATGGTGCAGGACGCGCGAAACGGGGAAGGCGGGGGAGACGAGGACGGCACGAGGGGGCGGCGCTATGCCGAGGTGGACGACGAGGGGGTGCTGTTCGGCACGGTCGCCGAACGGCCCGCGGGCGTCCCCCTTCTCGCGCTGGACCTCGCCGGATCCCCCAGCGGGCACCGCTTCGGGCCCGGGAGGATGCGCCAGGAGGCGGTCGGGGTCGCCGCGGCCCTCCCCGAGCGGGTGCGCCGCGACACCCGGACCGTACGGGTCCGCTCCTACGACTCCATCACCCTGGAGATGAGCGGCGGGCGCACGGTGGTGTGGGGGAGCGGCGAGGACAGCGACGCGAAGGCCAGATCACTCACCCTGCTGATGAAAGCCGCCGACGGCGCGGAGAGATTCGACGTGAGTGTTCCGGGCGCACCTGCCGCGTCAGGGAGTTGACGTACGTATGTGCAGGCCAGCACCCTGGTTGGCTACCGCGTTGCCTGATCACATAGGGTGAGAGGAAAAACGGGAGGTTCGGCGTGTTCGTTGAACGCGAACCACTTGTCGACCTAGTGTCCGTTCCAAAGAATCCGAGGAACGACAGGCATTGGTAACCCTAAACTTGAACGTTAGGGTTCGGGTCGGCGTCCGAACCGTCCCACTCGGCATAGGTCGGCGCACCGCAACCATCGTGGAGCGGCGACACGTAACTCGAGGCGAGAGGCCTTCGACGTGGCAGCACCGCAGAACTACCTCGCAGTCATCAAGGTCGTCGGTATCGGCGGCGGCGGCGTCAACGCCATCAACCGGATGATCGAGGTCGGTCTCAAGGGCGTCGAGTTCATCGCGATCAACACCGACGCACAGGCCCTGCTGATGAGCGACGCCGACGTCAAGCTCGACGTCGGCCGCGAGCTCACCCGCGGCCTCGGTGCCGGCGCCAACCCCGATGTCGGCCGCAAGGCAGCCGAGGACCACCGGGAGGAGATCGAGGAGGTCCTCAAGGGGGCCGACATGGTCTTCGTCACCGCCGGCGAGGGCGGCGGCACCGGCACCGGCGGCGCGCCCGTCGTCGCGAACATCGCACGTTCTCTGGGCGCCCTCACCATCGGCGTCGTCACCCGCCCGTTCACCTTCGAGGGCCGCCGCCGGGCCAACCAGGCCGAGGACGGCATCGCGGCCCTGCGCGACGAGGTCGACACCCTCATCGTCATCCCCAACGACCGGCTGCTGTCCATCTCGGACCGTCAGGTGAGCGTGCTCGACGCGTTCAAGTCCGCGGACCAGGTACTGCTGTCGGGTGTTCAGGGCATCACCGACCTCATCACCACACCCGGCCTGATCAACCTGGACTTCGCGGACGTCAAGTCCGTGATGTCCGAGGCCGGTTCGGCGCTCATGGGCATCGGCTCGGCACGCGGCGACGACCGCGCGGTGGCCGCCGCCGAGATGGCGATCTCCTCGCCGCTGCTGGAGGCGTCCATCGACGGCGCCCGCGGTGTGCTGCTGTCCATCTCCGGCGGCTCCGACCTGGGTCTGTTCGAGATCAACGAGGCGGCCCAGCTGGTGAGCGAGGCCGCGCACCCCGAGGCGAACATCATCTTCGGCGCGGTCATCGACGACGCCCTCGGCGACGAGGTCCGCGTCACCGTCATCGCGGCCGGTTTCGACGGCGGGCAGCCGCCGGCCAAGAACCGTGACAAGGTGCTCGGTTCGTACGCCGGAGGCAAGGAGGAGGCGCCGGCCGCTCCGCGCCCGGCGGCCTCCGAGCCCGACCGCCCGTCCTTCGGCGGGCTCGGATCGGTCACCCCGCGCGAGGAGGAGCCGTCCCCGGCCGTCCCGCTGGCGGACTCCCCGTCCGCCTACGGCGCGGGCTCCCCCTCGCCGCTGTCCGGCGAGAGCGGCACGCCCGCGGCCCCGCAGGTTCCCCCGGCCCGTCCCTACCAGGACGGTTCGGCCGAGGAACTCGACGTGCCCGACTTCCTCAAGTAGGCACCACGAGCGTGATAGCACAGCACGACATCGTCAGCGGCGCGCACTTCGCCACCACCGACAGGTGGGGCGGGGTGAGCGCCGCTCCGTATGACGAACTCAACCTCGGCGGCGCGGTCGGTGACGACCCCGGCGCGGTGAGGGCCAACCGGGGACTGGCGGCGAGGGCGCTCGGCCTCGACCCGGCCGCGGTGGTCTGGATGAACCAGGTGCACGGGCGCGACGCGGCCGTCGTCACCGGGCCGTGGCGCGGCGGCGACGCGCCGTGCGTGGACGCGGTCGTGACCGCCCGCCGGGGCCTGGCCCTGGCCGTGCTGACCGCCGACTGTGTCCCCGTCCTCCTCGCCGACCCCGTGGCCGGGGTGGTGGGAGCCGCACACGCCGGGCGGCCGGGGCTGGTCGCCGGGGTCGTCCCGGCGGTGGTCGAGGCGATGGGCTCCCTGGGCGCGGACCCGGCCCGCACGGCCGTCCGCATCGGCCCCTCGGTGTGCGGGGGCTGCTACGAGGTGCCGGAGCGGATGCGCGAGGAGGTCGCGGCCGCGGTACCCGAGGCGTACGCCACCACGAGGCGGGGCACCGCGGCGGTCGACGTCGCGGCCGGGGTACGTGCCCAACTGGCCCGGCTCGGAGTGCCGGAGCCGCCGGCGCAGCCGGTCTGCACGATGGAGTCCCCGGACCACTACTCGTACCGCCGGGAGAGGACCACCGGACGGCTGGCCGGCTATGTGTGGCTGGAGGCTCCCGCAGGCGGAGCGGGAGAGACTGACGGGGAGGCCGTCGCGTGACCGACCGCAGAACCGGCAGCGGCACCGACCGCAGGGCCGAACTGGCCGCCAACCTCGCCCGGGTGGAGGAGCGCATCACCCGCGCTTGTGTCACCGCGGGGCGCGCGCGCGAGGACGTGACCCTGGTCGTCGTCACCAAGACCCGCCCCGCCGACGATGTGCGGCTGCTGGCCGGGCTCGGGGTGAGGCACGTGGCGGAGAACCGGGACCAGGAGGCGGCGCCCAAGGCCGAGGCCTGCGTGGACCTCCCCCTCACCTGGCACTTCGTGGGGCAGTTGCAGACCAACAAGGTCCGGTCCGTGGCCCGCTACGCCGACTTCGTCCACTCGGTCGACCGGCCCCGGCTGGTCGGCGCGCTCTCCTCGGCGGCCGAGCGCGAGGGCAGGAGGATCGGCTGCCTGCTGCAGGTCGCGCTCGACCGGGAGGCGGGTGCGGCCGGAGGGCGCGGCGGCGCGACGCCGCAGGAGGTGGGGGAGTTGGCCGACGAGGTGGCCGCGGCCCCCGGCCTCCGGCTCGCGGGCGTGATGACGGTCGCGCCTCTGTCCGGACCGTACGCCGGGAGACCGCAGGCCGCCTTCGAGCGGTTGAGGGAGATCTCAACCGCCCTGCGGGCGGACCATCCCGGCGCGGACATGGTCTCGGCGGGGATGAGCGGGGACCTGGAGGAGGCGGTGGCCGCCGGGGCGACACATGTGCGTATCGGCAGTGCGGTACTCGGAGTACGACCCGGGCTCCGGTAACGTCGCCAAGCAGGTCGGACCACAGCAGAAAATATGGTCATTCCCGCCCAGTGTGGATGACCGCGTGAGCTCATGGGCACCGGTGACGGAGTCTTGGGTTCGGGGGCCTCCCCGTCGGAGGCACCGGAGGCAGAATGGGGTCTCCCCGCCGCAGGCAGGAGACGGGGCCTCCCCGCCGATGGCCGGGGAACCACCACAGAGCGGAGGACGCAGAGAATGGCCGGCGCGATGCGCAAGATGGCGGTCTACCTCGGCCTCGTGGAGGACGATGGGTACGACGGCCCGGGGTTCGACCCCGACGACGAGTTCGAGCCCGAGCCGGAGCCCGACAGGGACCGGCGGCACCAGACGCACCAGCCCGCGGCGGCTCCCGCGGCGAAGCCCGATGGGGAGCAGGAGCCCGAGGAGCCGGTGCGGGTCGTCCACCCCCCTGCCCACCGGGAGCGGGAGCAGGTGCCCGCGCTCGCTTCCGAAAACGGACGGCACGGGAGGATTGCCCCCGTGTCATCCATCACACCCGAACGCCAGAACCTGGAGAAGAACGCACCGGTGATCATGCCCAAGGTCGTGTCCGAGAGGGAGCCCTACCGGATCACCACGCTGCACCCCCGGACGTACAACGAAGCCCGTACCATCGGGGAACACTTCCGGGAGGGCACTCCGGTGATCATGAATCTGACCGAGATGGACGACACGGACGCGAAGCGTCTTGTCGACTTCGCGGCAGGTCTGGTGTTCGGTCTCCACGGGAGTATCGAGCGGGTGACACAGAAGGTCTTCCTCCTGTCTCCTGCTAACGTCGATGTCACGGCGGAGGACAAGGCCCGCATCGCAGAGGGCGGGTTCTTCAACCAGAGCTGAGAGTCAGTGCAACCGGACGGGCCGGCCGACGGGCCGGACGCGACCAAAGGGGAGAGGGAAGCGCACGATGGGCGTCGTACAGCAGGTGGTCCTCATTGTGCTGCAGGTCTTCCTGGTCGTACTGATCTTCCGCCTGGTGATGGACTACGTCTTCATGTTCGCCCGCTCATGGCAGCCCGGCAAGGCGATGGTGGTCGTCCTGGAGGCCACCTACACTGTCACTGATCCGCCACTCAAGCTACTGCGGAGGTTCATACCGCCGCTGCGCTTCGGGGGCGTGGCGCTCGACCTGTCCTTCTTCGTACTGATGATCATCGTCTACATCCTGATCAGTGTCGTGGCCAGGCTGTGAGCGATACGGTCTTGCCGATATGCCGATGACTTACGTTGAGGTGAAGAGATGCCGCTGACCCCCGAGGACGTGCGGAACAAGCAGTTCACAACCGTCCGCCTGCGAGAGGGCTACGACGAGGACGAGGTTGATGCCTTCCTCGACGAGGTCGAGGCCGAACTGACGCGCCTGCTCCGGGAGAACGAGGATCTGCGCGCCAAGCTGGCCGCCGCGACGCGGGCCGCCGCGCAGAACCAGCAGCAGGGCATGCGCAAACCCGAGCCCCAGCAGCAGCAGGAACGGCCGGGTCCCGTCCCCGCCGCCATATCGGGACCGCAGCCGGTCCCGCCGGGGCAGATGGGCGGTCCGCCCCAGCTGCCCGGCGGTGCGCCGCAGCTGCCGGCAGGTCCCGGCGGGCACGGCCCGCAGGGCGGCCCCATGGGCCCCGGTCCGATGGGCCCCGGTGGTCCGGGCGGCCCGGGTGGCCCGGGCGGTCCCGGTCCGATGGGCGGCCACGGTGGTCCCGGCGGTCCGGGCATGCACCAGCAGGGCCAGGGGCCGGGCGGTGACAGCGCGGCCCGTGTGCTGTCGCTGGCGCAGCAGACCGCCGACCAGGCGATCGCGGAGGCCCGTTCGGAGGCCAACAAGATCGTCGGTGAGGCGCGCAGCCGTGCCGAGGGCCTGGAGCGGGACGCCCGCGCCAAGGCCGACGCGCTGGAGCGGGACGCACAGGAGAAGCACCGCGTCGCGATGGGCTCGCTGGAGTCCGCCCGCGCCACGCTGGAGCGCAAGGTCGAGGACCTGCGCGGCTTCGAGCGCGAGTACCGCACCCGCCTGAAGTCGTACCTGGAGAGCCAGCTCCGTCAGCTGGAGAACCAGGCCGACGACTCCCTGGCCCCGCCGCGCACCCCGGCCACGGCCTCGCTGCCGCCGTCCCCCTCGATGGCATCGGCGGGCGCACCGGGTGGCGGCACCATGGGCGGCCACCAGTCCATGGGCGGTCCGGGCGGCGGCCACCACGGTGGTCACAGCGGCCACAACCAGGGTGGTGGTCAGACCTACGGCGGGCAGCAGCAGATGTCACCGGCGATGACCCAGCCGATGGCCCCCGTACGGCCGCAGGGTCCGCAGCCGATGCAGCAGGCGCCCTCGCCGATGCGCGGCTTCCTCATCGACGAGGACGACAACTGACGCAGCCGCCGTAGGCGGCGGGTGAATCGGATCGGCATATCGCAGAGGGCCGGGCCCGGGATCGAAGATCCCGGGCCCGGCCCTCTGCCGTGTCTCCGTCTCCTCCGGCCTCTTGGCCCGGGGCGGACGCCCGGCCGGGCACACCGGTGCCCCGGGCCGGCGGACGGTCCGGGGCACCGGTGACGGCCGGACGGCTACACGCGGCGCAGCCGGAAGACCAGGGACAGCGACTCGTCCTCGAACGGCTCGCCGAAGGAGTCGTCCCCCGCGCCCTCCGCGCAGTCCGTCGCCAGGACCTCGTCCGAGATCAGGGACTGGTGCTCGGCCAGTGCGCGCGCGACCTCCTCGTCGTCCGACCTCCACCGCAGGGCGATCCGGTCGGCCACGTCCAGGCCGCTGTTCTTGCGGGCCTCCTGGATCAGCCGGATCGCGTCACGGGCGAGTCCCGCCCGCCGCAACTCCGGGGTGATCTCCAGGTCCAGGGCGACCGTGGCGCCGGCATCGGAGGCCACAGACCAGCCCTCGCGCGGGGTCTCGGTGATGATGACCTCCTCCGGGGAGAGGGCGATGGTCTCGCCGTCCACCTCCACCGCCGCCGTACCGGCGCGCAGCGCCGCCGACAGGGCCGCCGCGTCCGCCTCGGCGATGGCCTTGGCGACCGGCTGGGTGCGCTTGCCGAACCGCCGGCCCAGCGCCCGGAAGTTGGCCTTGGCGGTGGTGTCCACCAGGGAGCCGCCGACCTCGGACAGGGAGGCGAGCGAGGTGACGTTCAGCTCCTCGGCGATCTGCTCGCGCAGATCGTCGCTGAGCAGTTCGAAGCCCTGCGCCGCCAGCAGTGCGCGGGACAGCGGCTGCCGGGTCTTGACCCCCGACTCCGCGCGCGTGGCCCGGCCCAGCTCCACCAGCCGCCGCACCAGCAGCATGTCGCGGGACAGGTCCGGGTCGACGGCGGACAGATCGGCCTCGGGCCAGTCGGCCAGGTGCACGGAGTCCGGCGCTCCGGGGGTAACGGGGACGACCAGGTCCTGCCAGACCCGCTCGGTGATGAACGGCACCAGCGGGGCCATCAGCCGGGTGACGGTCTCCAGTACGTCGTGCAGGGTGCGCAGCGCCGCCGCGTCGCCCTGCCAGAAGCGGCGCCGGGAGCGGCGCACGTACCAGTTGGACAGATCGTCCACGAAGGTGGACAGCAGCTTGCCCGTGCGCTGTGTGTCGTAGGCCTCCATGGCCTGGGTGCACTGGTCGACCAGGGCGTGCAGTTCGCTCAGCAGCCAGCGGTCCAGCAGCGGGCGGTCGGCGGGAGCCGGGTCGGACCGGGACGGCGCCCAGCCGGAGGTGCGGGCGTACAGGGCCTGGAAGGCGACGGTGTTCCAGTAGGTCAGCAGGGTCTTGCGGACGACCTCCTGGATCGTGCCGTGGCCGACGCGCCGCGCGCTCCACGGGGAGCCGCCGGCGGCCATGAACCAGCGCACCGCGTCCGCGCCGTGCCGGTCCATCAGCGGGATGGGCTCCAGGATGTTGCCCAGGTGCTTGGACATCTTGCGGCCGTCCTCAGCGAGGATGTGGCCCAGGCAGACCACGTTCTCGTAGGAGGAGCGGTCGAAGACGAGCGTGCCGACCGCCATCAGCGTGTAGAACCAGCCGCGGGTCTGGTCGATGGCCTCGGAGATGAACTGCGCCGGGTAGCGCTTCTCGAAGACATCCTTGTTGCGGTACGGGTAGCCCCACTGGGCGAAGGGCATCGAGCCCGAGTCGTACCAGGCGTCGATGACCTCCGGGACGCGGACGGCCGTCAGCGAGCAGCCCTCGGCGGTGCAGCCGAAGACGACGTCGTCGATGTACGGGCGGTGCGGGTCCAGGCCGGACTGGTCGGTGCCGGTCAGCTCCGACAGCTCCACCAGCGAGCCGACGCATGTGAGGTGGCCCTCCTCGCAGCGCCAGATGGGCAGCGGGGTGCCCCAGTAGCGGTTGCGGGACAGGGCCCAGTCGATGTTGTTGTCCAGCCAGTCGCCGTAGCGGCCGTGCTTGACCGACTCCGGGAACCAGTTGGTCCGCTCGTTCTCCCGCAGCAGCTCGTCCTTGATCGCGGTGGTGCGGATGTACCAGGACGGCTGGGCGTAGTAGAGCAGCGCGGTGTGGCAGCGCCAGCAGTGCGGGTAGCTGTGCTCGTAGGGCAGGTGGCGGAAGAGCAGGCCACGGGCGTCGAGGTCGGCGACCAGCGCTTCGTCGGCCTTCTTGAAGAACTGCCCGCCCACCAGCTCCAGGCCCTCCTCGAAGGTGCCGTCGGGCCGGACGGGGTTGACCACCGGGAGCCCGTAGGCCCGGCAGGTGAGCAGGTCGTCCTCGCCGAAGGCGGGGGACTGGTGGACCAGACCGGTGCCGTCCTCGGTGGTGACGTACCCGGCGTTCAGGACGAAGTGGGCGCCCTCGATCTCCACCAGGTCGAACGGGCGGCGGTAGGCCCAGCGCTCCATCTCGCGGCCGGTGAAGGTCTGCCCGGTCGCGCTCCAGCCCTCTCCGAGGGCCTTGGCCAGCAGCGGCTCGGCCACCACCAGCTTCTCGGTGCCGTCGGTGGCCACCGCGTAGGTGACGTCGGGGTGGGCGGCCACGGCGGTGTTGGACACCAGCGTCCAGGGCGTGGTCGTCCACACCAGCAGCGAGGCCTCGCCGGCCAGCGGGCCGGAGGTCAGCGGGAGGCGGACGTAGACCGAGGGGTCCACGACGGTCTCGTAGCCCTGCGCCAGCTCGTGGTCGGACAGGCCGGTGCCGCAGCGCGGGCACCAAGGCGCCACGCGGTGGTCCTGGACGAGCAGGCCCTTGCCGAAGATCTCCTTCAGCGACCACCACACGGACTCGATGTAGGCCGGGTCCATCGTCCGGTAGGCGTCGTCCATGTCGACCCAGTAACCCATCCGGGTCGTCAGCTCGGCGAACGCGTCGGTGTGCCGGGTCACCGACTCGCGGCACCTGGCGTTGAACTCCGCGATGCCGTAGGCCTCGATGTCCTGCTTGCCGTTGAAGCCCAGCTCCTTCTCCACCGCCAGCTCCACGGGCAGCCCGTGGCAGTCCCAGCCGGCCTTGCGCGCCACGTGGTAGCCGCGCATGGTGCGGAAGCGGGGGAAGACGTCCTTGAAGACGCGGGCCTCGATGTGGTGGGCGCCGGGCATGCCGTTCGCGGTCGGCGGACCCTCGTAGAACACCCACTCGGGGCGGCCCTCGGACTGTTCCAGGCCGCGGGCGAAGACCTTGTTCTCGCGCCAGAAGTCCAGTACGGCGCGCTCCAGGGCGGGCAGGTCGACCTGGGCGGGCACCGGACGGTACCGGGGCGGGGGCTGCGGGCTCATGGTGAGCTTCCTCCAACGGACGTGGTGACTTCCGCCGGAGGGACGAGACCGCCGCCAGTCGGCGCCGGTGCCCGCGGTACCACCCTCCTTGGCGCCGGACACGTACGCGGGTACGGGTCCACCGCCCTCTCATTGGTGCGGCGATGCCGGTTCTACTCACCGCCCGTCGCACCGCGTGCCGTGGCCGCACGTGCGCGGGGGCTTTCTTCCGGCGGCTCCGGGGTGATCTTCACGCCGCGCTCGCCCCCGGGCTCACACCGTCCCCGGGTCGCTCGTGGCCGCATACGGACGCTACTCGTCCCCTTCGACGCCTCTCGCTCAGCCCAAGTGTAAGGGTGCCTCCCAATGGGGGCTGACCGGTTTTCCGCCCGCGGCGCAGGGCAGAACGCTTCGCGAGGGTGCGGCGCCGCGCCCGGGAAGCGGGAGCGGCCCGGCGTGCCCTGTTGCCGCACAGTCGGCGCCGATTTATCGTTCCGGTCACGATTCATACACAAGATCACAATATGTGAAGGGGTCGTGGCCGTGGTGGCGAGGGAACCCGCAGCGAGGAGGGCGCGAGCCGCGGACCCCGAGGCCGCCGCGGGCGACGGGGACACCGAGAGCGCGGGGAAGAAGCACTCCGGAGGGAAGTCCGCCGCGAAGAGGGCGGCGGAGAGCACGGGCGCCGGAAGGGCGGCCGGCAGGAAGACAGGAGCCGAGACGGTGGTTGCCAAGAAGTCCACGACGGGAGCGCGGGCCGCCGGGCACGCCGCCCCGGTCCCCCCGGCTCGTACGGCCGCGGCCACCGCCGCCCCCGACGAGCTGGTCGTACGGCCCGGAGAGGAGCCCTGGACCGAGCAGGAGGTGGAGGAGGCGCGCACGGAGCTGTCCTCGGAGTCCGAGCGGCTGCGTGTGGAGATCCACGCCGCGGAGGAGGCCCTCAACGGCCTGATGCGGGACTCGGCCGACGGAGCCGGGGACGACCAGGCCGACACGGGAACGAAGAACATCACGCGCGAGCACGAGATGGCCCTGGCGGAGAACGCCCGCGAGATGCTCTACCAGACCGAGCGGGCCCTGGACCGCCTGGAGGCCGGGACGTACGGCGTGTGCGAGAACTGCGGCAAGCCCATCGGCAAGGCGCGGATGCAGGCGTTCCCCCGGGCCACGCTCTGCGTCGAGTGCAAGCAGCGGCAGGAACGCCGCTGACCACCGCCGGCCGCTGCCGCCCGCCGCCGCCCGGGCGTGACGTACCCTGCATCACGTGACAGAGGTGGAACGGTCCGGCGAGCAGCCGGGCGAGGCGCAGACCGAGACCGAGACCGTGGACACAGCCGCCGGCCGGGGTGCGGCCGAGTCCGGCGGCGGGTCCGGTAGCGACGGCGGGCCGGCCCCCCGCGGACGGCGGCGGACGGTGGAACTCGCCATCGTGGCGGCCGTCGCCTACGCCCTGGACCTGGTCACCAAGATCCTCGTGGTCGAGAAGCTGGAGGGCCACGACCCGATCGAGGTGATCGGCACCTGGCTGCGGTTCCAGGCCGTGCGCAACCCGGGCGCGGCCTTCGGCATCGGCGAGGCCCTCACCGTCGTCTTCACCGTCATCGCGGCGGCCGTGATCGTGGTGATCGCGCGGATCGCCCGCAAGCTGTACAGCACCCCCTGGGCCATCGCCCTCGGACTGCTGCTGGGCGGGGCCCTGGGCAATCTCACCGACCGGGTCTTCCGCTCGCCCGGGGTCTTCCAGGGGCATGTGGTGGACTTCATCGCGCCCGCCCACTTCGCCGTCTTCAATCTGGCCGACTCGGCGATCGTCTGCGGCGGGGTGCTGATCGTGCTGCTCTCCTTCCGGGGCCTGGACCCCGACGGAACCGTTCACAAGGACTGACCGGCCCCCGTCCGCGGCCGGTCCATCCCGGCCCGCGGGGAAGGCCCCGCCGGGCGCGTGCGCCTGCCCGCCGGGCGGGGGCGCCACCGGCTTCCGGCATACTCGACCGGGTGAGCCAGCTTCCCGAGATCCGTACCCTGCCCGTACCCGACGGCCTGGAGGGCGAGCGCATAGACGCGGCCCTGGCCAGGATGTTCGGCTTCTCCCGTACGAAGGCGGCCGAGCTGGCCGCCACGGGGAAGGTCCGGCTCGACGGCGGTGAGGTCGGCAAGTCCGAGCGGGTGCGCGGCGGGGCCTGGATCGAGGTCGAGATGCCCGCACCGCCGGCCCCGGTCCAGGTGGTGGCCGAGCCCGTGGAGGGCATGGAGATCGTGCACGACGACGACGACATCGTGGTCGTCGCCAAGCCGATCGGCGTGGCCGCCCATCCCAGTCCCGGCTGGAGCGGCCCCACCGTGATCGGCGGGCTGGCCGCCGCCGGCTTCCGCGTCTCCACCTCGGGCGCGGCCGAGCGGCAGGGCATCGTGCACCGGCTGGACGTGGGCACCTCCGGCCTGATGGTGGTCGCCAAGTCCGAGCGTGCCTACACCCTGCTCAAGCAGCAGTTCCGCGAGCGCACGGTCGACAAGCGCTACCACGCGCTCGTCCAGGGCCACCCCGACCCGCTCAGCGGCACGATCGACGCCCCCATCGGGCGGCACCCCGTCCACGACTACAAGTGGGCCGTCACCGCCGACGGCAAGCCGTCGGTCACCCACTACGACCTCATCGAGGCGTTCCGGGCCGCCAGCCTGCTCGACATCAAGCTGGAGACCGGCCGCACCCACCAGATCCGCGTCCACATGGCCGCCCACCGGCATCCGTGCGTCGGCGACACCACCTACGGAGCCGATCCGAAGCTGGCCGGGCGCCTGGGGCTGACTCGGCAGTGGCTGCACGCGGTACGGCTGGGCTTCGAACACCCCGCGGACGGCCGCTGGACGGAGTTCTCCAGCGACTACCCCGACGACCTGCAGACCGCGCTGGACAGGATCCGGGCCGAGAGCGCGTAGGGGCGTGTACGCCGCGGGGCCGCGGAGTACACCCGAGGCGTACACCGCGGCCCCACAGGGCCCGTGCCGGGCTGATCGCTTCGAGGCCTCTTCTCAGCCGGGCTTCCGCGCGTCCGGTATCCCCGGCCGTCCGCCGTTCGCCCGGCCGTCCACACCCGCCTCCTCACGCTCCGGCCCCCGCTCGAAGGCCGGGGCCGGGGCCGCCTGCGCGGTGGTGACGCGGGGCAGGGCGTAGGGGTGCTCCCGGTGGAGCCAGGTGATCAGCCCCTCGCGGACCTGGCAGCGCAGCGTCCAGATGTCGTCGGGGGTGCGCGCCGTCATCGTCGCGCGGACCTCGACCGTGGTGGGCGTGGAGTCGGTCACCACCAGGCCGTGGCTGCGGCCGTCCCAGGCGTCGCTGGCACGCACGATCTCCTCGGTCTTCCGCCGGATCTCGGCGATGGGCGCCGAGTGGTCGAGGTGGAGGTAGACGGTGCCGGTCATCTGCGGGTTGCCGCGGGTCCAGTTCTCGAAGGGCTTGCTGGTGAAGTAGGACACCGGCATGGTGATCCTGCGCTCGTCCCAGGTGAGGACCACCAGATAGGAGGTGGTGATCTCCTCGACCGTCCCCCACTCGCCGTCCACGATCACCGTGTCGCCGATGCGCACCATGTCGCCGAAGGCGATCTGCAGGCCGGCGAAGAGGTTGCCCAGCGTGGACTGGGCGGCGATACCGGCGACGATGCCCAGCACACCGGCGGAGGCCAGCATGGAGGCGCCCAGCTTCTCCATCGCGGGGAACTGCAGCAGCATCGCCGCGCCGGCGATCACGGTGACCACCGCCGTGGCCAGCCGCTTGATCAGCGTCAGCTGGGTGCGCACCCGCCGCACCCGCGCCGCGTCGTGGGCGATCCCGGCGTACCGGGAGTAGGCCGTCTCCACCACGGCGGTCAGCACCCGCAGCATCAGCCACGCGGCGGCCCCGATCAGTATCAGGTTCAGCCACAGGTCGACGGCCTTCTGGTGGTCCCTGGCCAGGTGCGTCTCGTCCGCGAAGGCGTTGAGCAGACCGACGAAGACCACCGCCTGGAGCGGGACCCGGCCGCTGCGCAGCAGGCCCCACAGCGGAGTCTCCGGGTGCCGGGCGTCCATGCGCCGCAGCGCGCGGTCCACCGCCCAGCCGACGGCGAACGCCAGGATGATGGCGCCGCCGAAGACGATCAGCGGTCGCAGCACGTTCTCCATGGTGGTGTGAACTCCTCGTCAAGACTCCTGGGAACGGAAAAAGGACCCCACCGACCGTACCTGGCACCATGGGAGGACTCCGCCTCCCGGCGCGGCGCCGTGACGTGGATCATGAGGCTGACCTGCTAAGGAAGTGACACCGTGCCCACCGTTGTGATGTTCCACTCCGCCTACGGGCCGCGCCCCGCCGTCGAGGAGGCGGCCGTCAGGCTCAGGGAGGCCGGGCACGAGGTCCACACCCCCGACCTGTACGGCGGGCGGACGGCCCGGACGGTCGAGGAGGGCATGGCGATCAAGGACGGGATCGGCCGCGACGAGTTGCTGAGAAGGGCCGTCGCCGCCACCGCCCCCCTCTCCGAGCGCGGGGTGGTGTATGCCGGGTTCTCCCTGGGCGGGGCGATCGCCCAGAACCTCGCGCTCGCCGACACCCGCGCCCGCGGGCTGCTGCTCCTGCACGGCACCTCCGACATCCCCGAGGACGCGGCCGTCGACGACCTGCCCGTGCAGCTCCACGTCGCCGACCCCGATCCGTTCGAGCCGCACGACTGGCTGAACGCCTGGTACCTGCGGATGCGTCGGGCGGGCGCGGACGTCGAGGTGCACCGCTACCCCGGGGCCGGGCACCTGTTCACCGACCCCGGCCTGCCGGACCACGACAAGGAGGCGGCCGAGCTGACCTGGCGGACAGCACTCGGCTTCCTGGCGGAGCTGGAGGAGCCGGCGGGCCGCTGAACCCCGCAGGCCGCGCGAAGCGCGTGCGGGAGGCCCGGAGCGCGGGCCTCCCGCACGGGGAGAGTCCTCAGCGCACGGGGTCCTCCGCGCGCTCCACCCGCTGCGTGCCCGAGCGGGTCCGGTAGGAGCGCACGTGGACGGCGGACGCCCGCGGGTCGGTCTTGTCCGACAGCGCGTAGTAGTCCATCTGGGTCCGTTCGGCGTCCACGTCGAGGACGCCGTAGCCGTGCGAGTCCATGTCGAGCCACTTGGTGTGCCGGTTGGCGGCGCGTACGGCGGCCTCCGCCACGGAGGAGACGGTGTGCGGCGGCACCCCCAGGATGTCGTCGATGTTGTCGGAGGTGACGGAGGTGACCACGAACTCCGTGGCCACCGGACGCTGGAGCGGATAGGTCGCGGCCCGCAGGGGCACGTCGTTGGCGAAGGCCATGTGGATGTCGCCGGTGAGGAAGACGGTGTTGCCGATACCGCGGTCGCGCAGGTGCGTCAGCAGCTCGCGGCGGTCGTCGGTGTAGCCGTCCCACTGGTCGACGTTGACGGCCAGACCCTCGCGGGGCACGCCGAGCAGCTCGGCCAGCGGCCCGAGCAGGTACGCCGGCACGGAGCCGAAGGCCATGGGCGAGATCATCACCGAGGTGCCCACCAGGTGCCACCGGGCGCCGGAGGACGCCAGGGAGGACTTCAGCCAGTCCAGTTGCGCGCGGCCGGTGATGGTGCGGCCGGGGTCGTCCACGTCGCCGCTGCCGATGCCCGCCTGGCGGTCGCGGAAGGAGCGCAGGTCGAGCAGGTGGAGATCGGCGAGGTCGCCGAAGCGCAGCCGCCGGTAGACGGTGCCCTCGACGGAGGGGCGCACCGGCATCCACTCGAAGTACGCCCGGCGCGCGGCAGCGGCTCGCGCCTCCCACTCGCCCTCCGCGCCGGGTGTGTGATTCTCCGCGCCGCCGGACCAGGCGTCGTTGGCCGTCTCGTGGTCGTCCCAGATCGCGATCACCGGGTGCGCGGCGTGCAGCGCCTGGAGATCGGCGTCGCTCTTGTAGTGGGCGTGGCGCTGCCGGTAGTCGGCCAGGGTGACCGTCTCGTGGACGGGGCGCATCTCGCGGACGACGCCGTCCTTGAGCGGGTACTCGCCCTTGCCGTACTCGTAGATGTAGTCGCCCAGGTGGAGGACCGCGTCCAGGTCGGCACGGGCGGCGAGGTGGCGGTAGGCGGAGAAGAAGCCGCTTTCGTAGTGGGAGCACGAGACCACCCCGAAGCGGACGCGGTCCGCGGCCGTGCCGTCGGCGGGAGCGGTGCGGGTGCGGCCTGCCGGGGAGAGGATGCCCCCGGCCGAGAAGCGGTAGTGGTAACCGGTGGCCGGGCGCAGCCCGCGCACATCGGCCTTGACGGTGTGGTCGGCCTCCGCGGTGGCGGTGGTGCGGCCGGAGGCGACGACGCGGGTGAAGGCGCGGTCCTCGGCGACCTCCCAGCCGACCTCCACGGGCGCGCCCGCTCCGGAGCCGGGCGTCGCGTCGGGGGAGGGGGTGACACGGGTCCACAGCAGGACGCCGTCGGGCAGCGGATCGCCGGAGGCGACGCCGTGGGCGAAGGCCGGGCCGTCCGCGGCCCGGGCGCGCTGCGGGGTGCTCAGCGGCAGCAGCGCCGCGCCGGCGGCGGTCGCGGCGGTGGCCGCGACGACCGTGCGCCGCGTGGGGGCAGGGGTGTGGGATGCGGTGTGGGTGTCGGTCACGGCCGCAGATGCTACGTGCCGGTAGAGCTACGGGACAGGGCGCCGGAAAGAGTTCGCCAACCGGTCGAACGGCGTTGTCCTGGAAGAGGCGTGAGCCGGATCTGGCCGCACCCGCACCGCACCGTGCAGGGACACACGGCGCCACCGCACCGCACCGCCCCACCGGACGGGACCGGCCCGCCGGTACGCCGCGTAAGGCGGCGCACCGGCGGGCCGGTGCGGCCCGGCAGCCGGCGGCACCGGGAGCGGTGCCGCCGGCCGCCGGCCGGCTCACTTGGCGCCGAGCTTCTCCAGCTCGGCGGGCAGCGTGCTGACCTCGACGTCCTTGCCGTCGATCCGGACGGTCGGGGTGCCCTGGACACCGGCCTCGTTGAAGCTGTCGATCATCTCGAGCGCCCACTTGTCGTAGGTGCCCTTCTCGACGGCCGTCTCGAACTCCTTGTTGTCCTTGAGCGCGTCGACGTTCTCGGCGACCTTCAGCAGGTAGTCGTTGTCGGCGAACTTGTCCTGGTTCTCCGGCGGGTGGTGCTCGGCCGAGTACAGCAGGGAGTGGTACTCGCTGAACGCCTCGGTGCTCACGTCCAGCGCGGCACCCAGGGCGCTGGTGGCGTTCTTGGAGCCGTCGCCGCCGAAGTTGCCGTCGATGATGCTGCCGAGGTGGATCTGCAGCTTGTACTTGCCGTCCTCGGCGCCCTTCTTGACCGTCTCGCCCAGGGCCTGCTCGAAGTTGGCGCAGGCGGGGCAGCGCATGTCCTCGTAGACGTCGATCGTCTTCTTGGCGTCCTCGTCGCCGATGAGGACGATCGTGCCGTTCTTCCCGGAGGAGTTGGCAGGCTTCACCAGCTTCTTGTCCGCCGCGTCGGCCCAGGACTTGTCACTGCCGCCGTCGTCCATGTTGGCGACGGCGAAGCCGATGCCGCCCGCGACCGCGAGGATCGCCAGCACCGAGCCGCCGACGACCGCCTGGCGGCGCAGCTTGTCCTTCTTGGCCTGCTTCTCCCGCTCGGCCCGCAGCCGCTCGCGGGCGGCGCGCTTGGCTTCCTGGCTGTTGCGCTTGCTCATGGGGGTGTGTTCTCCGTGTCCGGTACGTGAGTGGGTGGGGGCGGTGGTGCTCAGGCGGCGAGGGCCGCGGAGCACGGAGGTCCGCGCCGTACGACGGAGTGGGTCAGCAGGGGGAGCACGCGGCGCGTGCGGGTGCGGCGGGCGGGGCGCAGCACCCGGCCGGGGGCCTCGCCGGCCGCGCTCCGGGCTTCCGCGGCCAGCAGCAGCGGCCGGAAGACGGCCGCCGCGGCGGCGCGCAGCAGCCGGGCGAGCGCCGCGTCGCCCCGGTGCAGCCACGCGGCCGCGGTGAGGCCGACGGCCACATGCGCGGCCAGCAGCAGCCACGGGGCGGCCGGGTGGGCGGCCACGGGCAGCGGGGACGCGCCGGAGGCGGTCATCCGCGCCAGCGGCGTGCCGAAGTCGCCCCCCGCGCACAGCAGGTCCAGCCCGACCGCCCGCAGCGGCCCGGCCACCGGGCCGCCGGCCTGCCCGTAGCAGGCGTGCTGGCCGGTGGTGAAGACGGTGTCGGCGGCCAGCTCCAGCGGCACCAGCAGCGCGGCGATCGCCCCGAAGCCCCGCTCGCGTCCGGCGAAGGCGAAGGCGATCACGAACACCGCCGCGCCGACCGCCAGGAGCGGCGGATACGGCAGGGGACCGGCCGAGAGCAGCACATGGGCGCCCGCGGACAGCACGAGGCACACCGCGGTGAAGACCGCGGCGCGCACCGCCCGGATGCCTGTGTCGGTGAAGCCGGTCCCGCTCATCGCAGCCGAGTGTGCCACGGGCTCCGTTAAGAAGTGCCTAAAGGGCGTGGGCCGGGTGAGGATCGCAACACGACCGATGCCCGCGGCCGCGGGTGCGGGCGGTGTGACCTGTGTGGCAGCGGGGTCCCGCGTTGGGGGCGCACGGGATCTCGTGAGGGCTCGCGCGGGGGCGCGGCGGCGACAGGCGCGGGGGCGCGCGGGAACGGGCCTCGCGCCCGCCGGGCAGAGGGCTCCCGCCGCCCGCCGGGACGTAGACTTCGGACCCGTTCAGGGAACCGCCGCACGCCCGCTCGTTGGAGGACATCCGCCGTGGCCAAACCGCCGTTCACACACCTGCACGTACACACGCAGTACTCCCTGCTGGACGGTGCGGCGCGGCTGAAGGACATGTTCGAGGCGTGTCAGGAGATGGGCATGACGCACATCGCCATGACCGACCACGGCAACCTCCACGGTGCCTACGACTTCTTCCAGCACGCCACCAAGGCGGGCATCACGCCGATCATCGGCATCGAGTCCTACGTCGCCCCGCAGTCGCGGCGGTACAAGCGGCGCGTCCAGTGGGGCCAGCCCCACCAGAAGCGCGACGACGTCTCCGGCTCCGGCGGCTACACCCACAAGACGATCTGGGCCTCGAACAAGGCCGGCCTGCACAACCTCTTCCGGCTCTCCTCGGACGCCTACATGGAGGGCTTCTTCGTCAAGTGGCCCAGGACCGACCGGGAGATGATCGCCGAGTTCTCCGAGGGCCTGATCGCCTCCACCGGCTGCCCCTCGGGCGAGGTGCAGACCAGGCTGCGGCTCGGCCAGTTCGACGAGGCGCTCAAGGCCGCCTCCGACTACCAGGACATCTTCGGCAAGGGCCGCTACTTCCTGGAACTGATGGACCACGGCATCGAGATCGAGCGCCGGGTCCGCGACGGGCTGCTGGAGATCGGGAAGAAGCTGGGCATCCCCCCGCTGGTCACCAACGACAGCCACTACACCTACTCCCACGAGGCCGAGGCGCACGACGCGCTGCTGTGCATCCAGACCGGCAAGAACCTCTCCGACCCCGACCGCTTCCGGTTCGACGGCTCGGGCTACTACCTGAAGTCCACGGAGGAGATGTACGCCATCGACTCCTCCGACGCCTGGCAGGAGGGCTGCCGCAACACCCTCCTGGTCGCCGAGCAGATCGACGCCGAGGGATGGTTCGAGAAGCAGGACCTGATGCCCCGCTTCCCCGTCCCCGAAGGCCACACCGAGGAGTCCTGGTTCCGCGAGGAGGTCCGCCGCGGCATGGCCCGCCGGTACTCCGGCAACGTCCCCGGGGACCGGCAGAAGCAGGCCGACTACGAGATGGACGTCATCGTCCAGATGGGGTTCCCCGGCTACTTCCTGGTCGTCGCCGACTTCATCATGTGGGCCAAGAACAACGGCATCGCCGTCGGCCCGGGCCGCGGCTCCGCGGCCGGCTCGATCGTGGCGTACGCCATGGGCATCACCGACCTCGACCCGATCGAGCACGGGCTGATCTTCGAGCGGTTCCTCAACCCCGAGCGCGTCTCCATGCCCGACGTCGACATCGACTTCGACGAGCGCAGGCGCGGTGAGGTCATCCGCTATGTGACCGAGAAGTACGGCGCGGACAAGGTCGCCCAGATCGGCACCTACGGCACCATCAAGGCGAAGGCCGCGATCAAGGACTCCGCCCGGGTGCTGGGCTACCCGTACGCCATGGGCGACCGCATCACCAAGGCGATGCCCGCCGACGTCCTGGGCAAGGGCATCCCCCTGTCCGGCATCACCGACCCCAAGCACCCCCGCTACAACGAGGCGGGCGAGATCCGGGGGATGTACGAGAACGAGCCGGACGTGAAGAAGGTCATCGACGCAGCCCGCGGCATCGAGGGCCTGGTGCGGCAGATGGGCGTGCACGCCGCGGGTGTGATCATGTCGAGCGAGCCGCTGATCGACCACGTGCCGGTCTTCAGCCCCAAGAACGACGGCGCGGTGGTCACCCAGTGGGACTACCCCACCTGTGAGTCGCTCGGCCTGCTGAAGATGGACTTCCTGGGCCTGCGCAACCTCACGATCATGGACGACGCCGTCAAGCTGGTGAAGGCCAACAAGGGCGTCGACATCACCCTGCTCGACCTCACGCTGGACGACCCCAAGACCTTCGAGCTGCTCCAGCGCGGCGACACCCTGGGCGTCTTCCAGTTCGACGGCGGCCCCATGCGCTCCCTGCTGCGCATGATGAAGCCCGACAACTTCGAGGACATCTCCGCGGTCTCGGCCCTGTACCGGCCCGGTCCGATGGGGATGAACTCCCACATCAACTACGCGCTGCGCAAGAACGGGCAGCAGGAGATCACCCCGATCCACCCGGAGCTGGAGGAGCCTCTCAAGGAGGTCCTCGACATCACCTACGGCCTGATCGTCTACCAGGAGCAGGTACAGAAGGCCGCCCAGGTGCTCGCCGGGTACAGCCTCGGACAGGCCGACCTGCTGCGCCGGGCGATGGGTAAGAAAAAGAAGGAAGTCCTGGACGCCGAGTTCGTCAACTTCCAGAAGGGCGCCCGGGAGAAGGGCTACTCCGACGAGGCCATCCAGGCCGTGTGGGACGTGCTGGTGCCCTTCGCCGGATACGCCTTCAACAAGGCGCACTCCTCGGCGTACGGGCTGGTCTCCTACTGGACGGCCTACCTCAAGGCGAACTACCCGGCCGAGTACATGGCCGCCCTGCTGACCTCGGTGCGCGACGACAAGGACAAGTCGGCCGTCTACCTCAACGAGTGCCGGCGCATGGGCATCAAGGTGCTGCCGCCGGACGTCAACGAGTCCGAGGCGAACTTCACCCCGCGCGGCGACGACACGATCGTCTTCGGGCTGACCGCCGTGCGCAACGTCGGCCAGAACGTGGTGGACTCCATCGTCGCCTGCCGCAAGGCCAAGGGGAGGTACACCTCCTTCCCCGACTTCCTCGACAAGGTCGACGCGGTGGTGTGCAACAAGCGCACGGTCGAGTCGCTGATCAAGGCCGGGGCCTTCGACGAGCTGGGCCACACCCGCAAGGGCCTGACCGCGCACTTCGAGACCATGATCGACAACGTGGTGCAGGTCAAGCGGAAGGAGGCCGAGGGGCAGTTCGACCTCTTCGGCGGGATGGGGGAGGAGTCCTCCGACAGCGGCCCCGGCTTCGGCATGGACGTGGAGTTCTCCCCCGAGGAGTGGGACAAGAGCTACCTGCTCGCACAGGAGCGCGAGATGCTCGGCCTCTACGTCTCCGACCACCCGCTGTTCGGGCTCGAGCACGTGCTGTCCGACAAGACGGACGCGGCGATCTCCCAGCTCACCGGCGGCGACTTCTCCGACGGTTCGATCGTCACCATCGGCGGCATCATCTCCGGCCTCCAGCGGAAGATGACCAAGCAGGGCAACGCCTGGGCGATCGCCACCGTGGAGGACCTGGCGGGCTCGATCGACTGCATGTTCTTCCCCGCCACCTACCAGCTCGTCTCCACCCAGCTCGTGGAGGACGCGGTGGTCTTCGTCAAGGGACGCCTGGACAAGCGCGAGGACGTCCCCCGGCTGGTCGCCATGGAGCTGATGGTCCCCGACCTGTCGGACGCCGCCTCCGACGCGCCCGTCACCATCACCATCCCCACCGTCAAGGTCACCCCGCCGCTGGTGGAGAAGCTGGGAGAGGTGCTCACCCACCACCGCGGCTCCACCGAGGTACGGGTCAGGCTCCAGGGCAGCCGCAAGACGACGGTGCTGCGCCTGGACCGGCACCGGGTCACCGCCGATCCCGCGCTCTTCGGCGACCTCAAGGCACTGCTCGGCCCCTCCTGCCTGGCCGGCTGAGACGGGCCGGACGCGCCACGGGGCGCCCCGGTCCTCCTCGGGGCGCCCCGTGCGACGGCCGCCGCGGTGCCGTGCGCGGCGGCCGGTGTCAGTTGTGGCCGAAGCGCCTGCGGTGCTTGCGCGCCACGTCGGCGGGGGTTCCCTGCGCGGCCGGCTGCGTCCGCGCCATCCGCTCGGCGGTGGCCTTCGACTGCTCCTGCGTCTCCTCGGCGGCGGTGCGCCTGCCGTGCTGCTCGCGGTTCTCCTTCTTGCGCTTGCCCACGATCGCCTCCTGTGCGGATCTCGGAACGATGGGCCGAGCCCAGCGTCGCACGCGTTCGCACGGTGCGCATGTCGGGCGACACCCCCCGGCGGCCGCCCTTCCGCCGGGAAGGGGCCGTCCGCACGGTGGACACCGGCCTCCCGCCACGCCGAAGATCGAGCCGGGGCCCATAAGCCCTGTACGGTCGGGCAGACTCGAAACAGACTCCGAGGAACGGGGCCGGGGCGAGCGCGCCGCGGCCGCGCCAGACGTCACCGGCCCCGGCGGCCGTACCGGTCGTGCCGGTCGTACCGAGAGTGGGTGGAGCGTGGACCGCTGCGTCGTCCTGGTGGACGCCGGATATCTCCTGGGCGCCGCCGCGAGCCTCCTGGCGGGCGAGCCCGCGCGCTCCCGGATCACCGTGGACCACTCCGTGCTCGTCCAGGGGCTGCGCGAGCGCGCGGAGCTGGACACCGGCTGCCGGCTGCTGCGCATCTACTGGTTCGACGGCGCCCCCGACCGGGTGCCCCAGCCCGAGCACCGGCGGTTGCGGGTCATGCCGCGCGTGACGGTGCGGCTCGGCGCCCTCACCCGCAGCGAGGGGCGGTGGGCGCAGAAGGGCGTGGACGCCGCCATGCACGCCGAGCTGACGGAACTGGCCCGCAACCGCGCCTGCTCCGACATCGTGCTGGTCACCGGGGACGGCGATCTGCTGCCCGGGCTGATGTCCGCCAAGGAGCACGGAGTGGCCGTCCACCTGTGGGCGGTCCAGGCGGCCGACGGCGACTACAACCAGTCCGAGGACCTGGTGGCCGAGGCCGACGAGCGGCGCGTACTGGACAGGGCCTGGATCACCCGTGCCGTACGGGCCAGGGACCTGACCGGGGTGTGCCCGCCCCAGCAGCCCGAGATCGCCGCCATCCTCTCCGCCCCGCTGCCCGAGCCCGCCCCCTCCGGCGGGAGCGCCCCGGCCGCCGCCTCCGGCGTCCCCGGCGTCTCCGCGCCGGACGCCGGAGGCGCCGCGAGCACGGCGGACGCCGCGGGCGCCGGGGGCAGCACCGTTCCGGTCCCGGCCCCGGCCCCGGCCCCGGCCCCCGGCGGGAACCGCGCCGAGGCCCCCGCGGCCGGGGAGTTCGCCGAGGAGGCGGCCCGGGGACCCGCGGCAGGGCTCGCGGGAGGGGAACGGGAAGGCATGGAAGGTCTCGCGGAAGGGGAGGGGCGGGCCGCCGACACCGGCCACGGCCGGGGGGTGCCCACCCCCAAGGACCTCGCCGGACTCGGCAGGCCCGCCGCGCACACCCACAGCGCCTCCCCCGGGCCCGCCGGCGCCACCCTGCGCTGGTCCTCCGACAAGGGCTGGGTCGACCGGGGCGCCGCCCCCGAGTCCCCCGAGTCCGCCGCCCTGCCGATGCTGGCCCAGCTCACCACCGCCGAGCAGCGGTGGGCCGACCGCGAGGAGGACATCACCACCGTCAGTGGCGATCCCTTCGAGGTCGGCCAGGTCTTCGCCCGCCGCTGGATCGAGCGGCTGGCGACCACCGCCCACCTGAGGACGCTGTCGGGGGAGTACCCCCGCATCCCGCACCGCATCGACGGCGAGCTGCTGCGCTACGCCGCCCGCTTCGGCCTGCTGGCGCACAAGGACGACCAGATCGACGAACAGGACCGCTACGCGATCCGCGCGGGCTTCTGGCGCGAGATCGACGCCCGCACCGCGGGCGAACGCGCCCCCGCCGCGGAGTGAGCCCGCGCCGGGCGCGTACCCTCGTAGCTCGTGAGCACGGGCACTGGGCAGGCGGTGGGCGACGCGGTGGACAGCGTGGAGACGCCGGCGGAGGCCGCCGTACGCGTCCACGACCTGGTCAAGACCTACCCCGCCCGGCGTGGCCGCCGCGGAGCCCCCGCCACCGCCGCCGTACGGGCCAGCGACAACGTCGGCCTGACCGTCCGGCACGGGGAGGTCTTCGGACTGCTCGGCCCGAACGGCGCCGGGAAGACCACCCTGGTGCGGCAGCTCACCGGACTGCTGCGCCCCGACTCCGGGCGCGTCGAGGTCCTCGGCCACGACCTGGTCCGCCATCCGCGGCGGGCCGCGCGGCTGCTGGCTTACCTCGGCCAGGAGTCCACCGCGCTGGACGAGCTGACCGTGGCGCTGGCCGCCGAGACCACAGGACGGCTGCGCGGTCTGGACGCGGCGGCCGCGCGGCGCGAGAGCGGCGAGGTCCTGGAGGAACTGGGGCTCGGCGCGATCGCCTCACGCCCCCTGAAGCGGCTCTCCGGCGGCCAGCGGCGGCTGGCCTGTGTGGCGGCGGCGCTGGTGGGGGAGCGGCCCCTGCTGGTGCTGGACGAACCGACCACCGGCATGGACCCCGTCGCGCGGCGCGCGGTGTGGGCGGCGGTCGACCGGCGGCGCGCCGAGCGCGGGGCCACGGTGATCCTGGTGACCCACAACGTCATCGAGGCCGAGCTGGTCCTGGACCGGGTCGCGGTGATGGACCGCGGCCGGGCGGTGGCCTGCGGCACCCCGGCCGGCCTGAAAGCCATGCTCGGTGAGGACGTACGGCTGGAGCTGGTGTGGCGCGACCGGCCGCCGCTGGAAGTCCCCGAGGTCGCCGCGCTGTGCCCGGACACCGCGGGGACGGGCCGCCGCTGGACGCTGCGGCTGCCTCCCGAGGAGGCGCGCGCGGCGGTCGCCGCCGTCACCGGCGGCCCGGCGTTCGCCGCGCTGGACGACTTCACCCTCGCCACGCCGAGTCTGGAGGACGTCTATCTGGCACTGGGAGGACACACGGAAGGTCTGGTGAAGGCGTGAGCACGGCCGTGGCGAGGACCCGGCGGGAGGCCGCGGAGGCCGCGGAGGCCGCCGGGAGCGCGGGAACCGGCGGGGAGGCGCAAGGGGCGAAAGCCGCCCCGCTCGCCCCGGGCGCGAGGCTGTGGCCCGCCCTGGGAGCCGTCTACCGGGCCCAGCTCTCCCGGGCGCGGGTGGCCCGCATCCCGCTGCTGTTCGTGGCGACCTTCCAGTCGGTCGGGATCATGGTCCTGATGCGCGGGGTCGTCGACGGGGGGCCCGGGCAGGAGGCGCGGGCGGTGGTGGCCGGTTCCAGCGTGCTGGTGGTCGCCTTCGTCGCGCTCAACCTCCTGGCCCAGTACTTCGGCCAGCTGCGTGCCTCCGGGGGACTGGACCACTACGCCACCCTGCCGGTGCCGCCCGCCGCGGTGGTGCTGGGCACGGCGGGCGCGTACGCCTCCTTCACGGTGCCCGGCACGGCCGTCACCGCGGTGGCCGGCTGCCTGCTCTACGGACTTCCGCTGGACGGGCTGTGGCTGCTGGCGGCGGTGGTGCCGCTGGCCGGCGCGGCGCTCGCCGGGCTCGGCGCGGCCCTCGGCCTGCTCGCGCCCCGCCAGGAGCTGGCCACGCTCTGCGGGCAGCTGGGCATGTCGGCGGCCCTGCTGCTGGGCGTGCTCCCGGCCGGAGGTCTGCCGGAGCCGGTCCGGCTGCTGCGTGACCTGCTGCCCTCGACGTACGGTGTGGAGGCGCTGGCCGCCGTCCTCGGGCCCCGGCCGCACTGGGACGAGGTGATCCTCGACCTGGGGGTGTGCGCCGTCGTCGGAGCCGCGGCACTGGCCGCCGCCGCCTGGGCGTACCGCCGGGCCGCGGTGCGCTGAGAGCCGCTCCGGTTCCGCACCCGGCCGCCGCCCGGGCCGGGTGATCACCATGTGCGGTACCGCCCGGCGGGCCGGGGGCCGGACCTGGCACGATGGCGGGGTGACCGCACCGACGCCTCCCTCCCCGGACCACGGCTCGTCCCAGTCGCCCCCGCCCTACGACCCGTGGGGGAGCACCCCGCGCGGCAAGGACCCCGGTGGGAACCCCGGTGAGGGCGGGGACGGCGGTGCCCCGGCGGGGCGGGAGGCCCTCGAAGCCGCGGCGGTGGCCGTGGCCGTGGCGGCCCTGGGAGTGGCGCTCGGGCTGCTGTGGCTGTGGCTGGCCCCCAGGGTTCCGCTGATCTCGGACGGCACGGCCGTCTACCTCAAGGACTCCGAGGGCGAGGAGACGGTCGGCGCCGACGGCACGTTCGTCCTGCTGGCCCTGGGCATCGGCGCGCTGAGCGGGGCCGCGGTCTTCCTGGCCCGGTGCCGCGGTGGTGTCGGCGTGGTGATCGGCCTGGCGGCCGGTGCGCTGGCCGGCTCGCTGCTGGCCTGGTGGCTGGGGGTGCAGCTCGGCCCGGACCAGGACGTGGTGGCCCGGGCCGGGGCCGTGGGCGAGGGCCGGGTCTTCGACGCACCGCTGGAGCTCCACGCCAAGGGGGCGCTGCTGGTGTGGCCGCTGGCCGCGCTGGGCGTCCACCTGGCCCTCACGTCCCTGTTCGGCCCACGGGACCCCGAGCCCGCCCACCCGCTCCACCCCGGATGGGGCCCGCCGCCGGGCGGCGCGGAGGACCGGCCGGGGGCGTGAGCCCTCCGGCGCCGGTGCGCCACCCCGCCCAGCGCCTCGGCCCGCCCAGCGCCTCGGCCCGCCGCCGGGGCGGCCGTCCGGCTACCGGGACCGGGCGATCGGCGCCGTCACCGCACCGGTGAGCTTCACCAGGTCGGCCGGGGCCAGCTCGATCTCCAGCCCGCGGCGCCCGGCCGAGACGCAGACGGTGGCGTGCCCCCCGGCCGAGGCGTCCACCACCGTCGGCAGCGCCTTGCGCTGGCCCAGCGGGGAGATTCCGCCGCGCACATAGCCCGTGGCGCGCTCGGCCGCGGCAGGATCGGCCATCGCGGCCCGCTTGCCGCCGGCCGCCGCGGCCAGAGCCTTGAGGTCCAGCGAGCCGGAGACGGGGACGACCGCCACGGTCAGTGCGCCGTCGACGTCCGCGACGAGGGTCTTGAACACCTGCCCCGGGTCGAGACCGAGCGCCTCGGCGGCCTCCTCCCCGTAGGAGGGGGCCGCCGGGTCGTGCTCGTAGGAGTGGAGGGTGAAGTCCACGCCCGCCTTCGTGGCGGCCACCGTCGCCGGGGTGCCCCCGGAATTCGTCTTCTGCTTCTTCCTGGCCATTCTCGCCGTGCCTCGCGTCGGTCGGTGCTGGTGTGCGGTCGCCGTTCCCCGGCGGCGCCGGGGAACGGGGGCTCTCAGTTCGGGCTGGTCGGCACACGGGTGAGATCGGCGGCGGGAACGGAGGGGAGCCTGCCGATCAGTGCCGTCTCGCGCCTGAGGATCCTCAGCTCCTCGGCCAGCCGCGTGGCGGTGTCCGGAGCCTGTAGGAGCCGCTGCTTGGCCGGGGTGTCCAGGACGGTGGCGGCGGCCACCAGATACGACACCACCGACGGCTCGTCCGGCAGCTCCTGGCTCCCGGCCAGGGTCCTCTCCCGCGCGCCGGCCAGCTGCTTCTGGTAGGCGCGGAAGGCCCGCAGCACACCGGAGGCGAGCGCGCCCGCCCCCTCGCCGCCGTCCTCCGGCAGTTCCTCGACCTCGCCGACCAGATACGGTCCCGAGGCGTCGACGGACAGCAGCCGGAAGCGGGTGGTGCCGGTGGCCAGCACCTCGTAGCCGCCCGTGCTCCCGCCGTCCCGCTCCCCGTCGCCGTCCACGTCCTCGCCGGCCTCCCCGCCGTCGCCGGAGCGCTCGCGGATGGACGTGGCGTCGGCGACGCAGCCCACCGTGTGGAAGGCGCGCATCGGGTCGGGGCCGAAGCCCGCGGCCGGCCCGGCGGCGGCCCGCTCCGTGGGGTCCGGCATCCCGACCGAGGTGGGGGCGACCTCGCGGCCGTCCCGGATGGCGACCACCCCGAAGCGGCGCGGCGCGTCCTCGGGGATCTCCAGCAGGTCGCGCATCAGGGCGCGGTACCGCTGCTCGAAGATGTTCAGCGGCAGCACCAGCCCCGGGAACAGCACGGTGTTGAGGGGGAAGATCGGTAGGCGCGTGGTGGTCACAGCCGCAGCCTACGGCCTCCCCGCCGCGGGGCGCCTCCGTCACCCGCCACCCGTCCGCCGCACCCGCCCGCCGGGCACGCTCACTGGCGTCTCAGCAGCCGGGTGGCCCCGGCCGCGACCGTGGTGGCCAGCACCCAGCCGAGCATGATCAGCGCCGCGGCCGTCCACTGGTAGCTCCCCCCTGGCCTCCAGTGGCTGTCCTGACCCAGGTCGATCACCGGCAGCAGCAGGTCCAGGACGTACAGCGGGGCGTTCCAGTGCGGCGACTCCCCCGGTTTGAGCGGAGCCGGCGGCCGCCGGGCGAACAGCACCGTGCCCGAGGCCCACAGCACCGCCATCCACAGGGCGGCCTGGCCCGGCCGGTAGCCGTAGGCGACCGTCCAGTCCTGCAGATAACCCCACAGTTTGGCGGCCAGCGGCAGGGTCTCGCGGCGGCGGCGCTGCTTGGCCAGCAGCACCGCGCGCGCGTCCGCGTCCTCCCCGCTGTTGCGCATCACCGCCGCGAGCTGCTCGTACGGCTCCGGGGCGTACTCCGGCGTCGCCGTCTCCAGCCACCGCAGCCGCTGGGCGAGGGTGAACCGGCCGCGCGGGATCAGGTTCTGGTAGGTGAACCCGGCCATCCACAGCCCCTCGTCCACCGGCCAGCTCTCCACCCTGTCCACCAGGTTGTCCACGGTCGCCCCCGCGAGCACCACCCGGCCGCCGCCCGGCCGCTCGGGCGTGAAGCACAGCTCCGGGGTCTGGACGCGGCGCAGCGACAGCTCCTGGTCGCGCTGGAGGACGAAGCGCGCGTCGTCCAGCACCAGCGAGTCCCCGAACTTCCCGTCGTCCAGCTTCACCCCGCCGGTGCACTCGAAGCGCTTGACGCGCCGCACCATGTGGCTGTGCTCGTCCGGAGGCGGCCAGGAGGTGCCGCCCGGCGGGGTGGTGCCGTGCACGACCGGCAGCCGGCGCGGCCCGGAGGAGGCGAAGTGGGCGAAGTGCTCCACGGTCATCTGAGGCGCGTACAGCGCGTACTGCCCGTTGCCGCCGCGCAGGACGCTGCCGTACATGAACAGCGAGCCGCCGATCTCCGCACCGCGCAGGCTCACCTCTCCCTGGGCGAACATCAGGCTGGCCTGGAGGTCCTGGGCGACCTCGATCCCGTCGGCGGACAGCGACCGCACTCGCTCTCCGCGGCCGACCGTCATCTCGTTGAGCATCAGGTCCGTGCCTATGGAGGCGTCGGTGAGCCGGACGCCGCCGGGAATGGTGCAGCGCGGCAGGTGGAGATCGCCCTCGGTGCTCATCCGGGCGGCCTCCAGCCGGGGTATGTGGCAGTCGATCATGCGGGCGGTTACCAGCCGGCACTCGTGCAGCAGCACCTCCTGCTCGAAGCGGCACTGCCGGAACTCGAAGTACGGCTCGACCGTCCCGCCGGACAGGTCCAGCCGCCCCGTCACGTACACACCGGTCAGCTGCAGGGACGCGACACGCCCGAGCAGCGGCGGCGGACCGTGCAGCAGGAGCAGGGCGACGACGCGGGCCCGCACCGTCCGCTGCGGCCCCCACTCGTGGTCGCCGTTCGGGTCGTCCAGCTCCGCCTCGCCCGAGCGCAGGTCGTGCTCGCTGCCGTTGCGGAAGGCCTGCCACATGCCCCACTCCGCGGTGGTCAGCCGGATCCCGGGCGGCGGATCACCGTTGTTCGGAACATCACTCACGATGTGTCCCCCAAGTCACAGATGGCACTGCGTGACGATCAAGACGCTATCGGTCAGCACTGACATCTGGATGCCCTCTCCAGGCCCACCCGTACCGCGTATCACGCACTGATACGGAGCGCCGGGCACCGGATCGCGTCTGAGACACTGGGACACGTGCTTCGATCCGTATCCATGACCCGACTCGACCTGCGCGGACGCGACCTCGCCGCCGCCGGGGTCGAGCGGGAGCTGCTGCCCCGAGCCGAACTCGACGTCGAGGCCGCCCTGGAGAAGGTGCGGCCGATCTGCGACGCGGTGCACCATCGCGGCACGGCCGCGGTGATCGAGTACAACGAGCGCTTCGACGGTGTGCGGCTGGAGCGCGTACGGGTCCCGGCCGAGGCACTGGGCAAGGCACTGGCCGACCTCGACCCGGCCGTGCGGGCGGCGCTGGAGGAGTCCATCCGCCGCGCCCGGATCGTCCACCGCGACCAGCGGCGCACCGACTCCACCGTCCGCGTCGTCCCCGGCGGCACCGTCACCGAGCGCTGGGTGCCGGTCGAGCGCGTGGGCCTGTACGTCCCCGGCGGGCGGGCCGTCTACCCGTCGTCCGTGGTGATGAACGTCGTGCCCGCGCAGGAGGCCGAGGTCGGCTCGCTGGCCGTCGCCTCGCCGCCGCAGAAGGAGTTCGGGGGGCTGCCGCACCCCACGATCCTGGCCGCCTGCGCCCTGCTGGGCGTCGAGGAGGTGTACGCCGCCGGCGGAGCCCAGGCGATCGCCATGTTCGCCTACGGCACCGAGGAGTGCGCGCCCGCCCAACTGGTCACAGGCCCCGGCAACATCTGGGTCGCGGCCGCCAAGCGCCTGCTCAAGGGCCGTATCGGCATCGACTCCGAGGCCGGCCCCACCGAGATCGCCGTCCTCGCCGACGACACCGCCGACGCCCGCCACGTCGCCGCCGACCTGATCAGCCAGGCCGAGCACGACACCCTGGCCGCCGCCGTCCTGGTCACCCCCTCCGAGGCGCTGGCCGACGCCGTCGACTCCGAGCTGACCTCCCAGGTGGCCTCCACCAAGCACGCCGAGCGCATCGCCGAGGCGCTGGCCGGACGGCAGTCCGGCACCATCCTGGTGGACGACCTGGACCAGGGTCTGGCGGTGGTGGACGCCTACGCCGCCGAGCACCTGGAGATCCAGACCGAGAACGCCGCCGAGGTCGCCGCCCGGGTCCGCAACGCGGGCGCGGTCTTCGTCGGCCCCTGGGCCCCGGTCTCGCTGGGCGACTACTGCGCCGGCTCCAACCACGTGCTGCCCACCGGCGGCTGCGCCTGCCACTCCTCCGGGCTGTCCGTGCAGTCCTTCCTGCGCGGCATCCACGTCGTGGACTACACCCGCGACGCGCTGGCCGACGTGGCCCACCACGTGGTCACCCTGGCGGAGGCCGAGGACCTGCCCGCACACGGGGCGGCCCTCAAGGCGAGGTTCGACTGGAAGGTGCCCCAGGGAAAGTGACCGGCATCGACGACCTGCCCATCCGGGACGAACTGCGCGGCAAGTCCCCCTACGGGGCGCCGCAGCTGGACGTGCCCGTGCGGCTGAACACCAACGAGAACCCCTACCCGCTGCCCGAGGCGCTGGTGGCCCGCATCGCCGAACGCGTCGCCGAGGCCGCCCGCGGGCTCAACCGCTACCCCGACCGCGACGCGGTGGAGCTGCGCGGCGAGCTGGCCCGCTATCTGACGCGCACCGCCGGGCACGAGGTCACCGCGGAGAACGTCTGGGCCGCCAACGGCTCCAACGAGGTGCTCCAGCAGCTCCTCCAGGCGTTCGGCGGGCCGGGGCGCACCGCGATCGGCTTCGAGCCCTCGTACTCGATGCACGCCCTGATCGCCCGCGGCACCGGCACCGGCTGGATCTCCGGGCCGCGCGACGACGACTTCCGCATCGACGTGGAGGCGGCGAAGGCGGTCATCGCCGAGCGCCGGCCGCACGTGGTCTTCGTCTGCTCGCCCAACAACCCCACCGGCACGGCCGTCGACGCCAAGACCGTGCTGGCCCTGTACGACGCCGCCCAGGCCGCCCGGCCCTCGATGGTGATCGTCGACGAGGCGTACGGCGAGTTCAGCCACCGGCCCTCGCTGCTGCCGCTGACCGAGGGCCGCCCGGGCCTGGTGGTCTCGCGCACCATGTCCAAGGCGTTCGGCGCCGCCGGACTGCGGCTGGGCTACCTCGCCGCCCACCCGGCCGTCGTCGACGCCGTCCAGCTGGTGCGCCTGCCCTACCACCTGTCCGCCGTCACCCAGGCCACCGCGCTCGCCGCGCTGGAACACACCGACACCCTCCTCGGTTATGTCCGGCAGCTCAAGGACGAGCGGGACCGGCTGGTGGCCGAGCTGCGGGCGATGGGCTGCGAGGTCACCGACTCCGACGCCAACTTCGTGCAGTTCGGGAACTTCGACGGCCCCGGCGGCGCCCACGCCGTGTGGCAGGCGCTGCTGGAGCGGGGCGTGCTGGTCCGGGACAACGGAGTGCCGGGCCGGCTGCGGGTCACCGCGGGCACCCCGGCCGAGAACGACGCGTTCCTCGACGCGGTACGCGCAGTACTGAAGGAGAACAACCGATGAGCCGTGTGGGTCGCGTCGAGCGCACCACCAAGGAGACCTCCGTCGTCGTCGAGATCGACCTCGACGGCACCGGGAAGGTCGACGTGTCGACCGGGGTCGGCTTCTACGACCACATGCTCGACCAGCTCGGCCGCCACGGGCTGTTCGACCTCACGGTCAAGACCGAGGGCGACCTGCACATCGACAGCCACCACACCATCGAGGACAGCTCGCTGGCGCTCGGCGCCGCCTTCCGGCAGGCGCTGGGCGACAAGCGGGGCATCGTCCGCTTCGCAAACGCCTCGGTGCCGCTGGACGAGTCCCTCGCCCAGGTGACCGTGGACCTGTCGGGGCGGCCGTACCTGGTGCACAGCGAGCCGGAGAACATGGCGCCGATGATCGGCAGCTACGACACCACGATGACCCGGCACATCCTGGAGTCCTTCGTCGCCCAGGCGCAGATCGCCCTGCACGTCCACGTCCCCTACGGCCGCAACGCGCACCACATCGTGGAGTGCCAGTTCAAGGCGCTGGCCCGCGCGCTGCGCTACGCCAGCGAGATCGACCCGCGCCAGACGGGCATCCCCTCCACCAAGGGCGCGCTGTGAGCGGTGTCTCCATCGTGCTGATCTTCGTGGGACTCTTCCTGCTCGGCGGCGCCGTCTCCTTCTGGAAGCAGCGGATGCCCAAGGGAGTCATCACCCTGCTCGGTATCGGTGCCGCCCTGTCCCTGATCGCCGGAATCCTGCGCCTGGAGGTGTGGTCGTGACGGAGAGGAAGAAGGTCGTCGTCTTCGACTACGGCTTCGGCAACGTGCGCTCGGCCGAGCGTGCCCTGGCCCGGGCCGGCGCGGAGGTGGAGATCACCGGCGACTACGACACCGCGATGAACGCCGACGGGCTGCTCGTGCCCGGCGTCGGCGCCTTCGCCGCCTGCATGACGGGTCTGCGCAGGGCCCGCGGCGACTGGGTCGTCGAGCGCCGGCTCGCCGGCGGGCGCCCGGTGATGGGGATCTGCGTCGGCATGCAGATCCTGTTCGGCCGGGGCATCGAGCACGGTGTCGAGGCCGAGGGCCTGGACGAGTGGCCCGGCACGGTCGGCCCGCTCAAGGCGGACGTCGTACCGCACATGGGCTGGAACACCGTCGAGGCGCCCGGGGACTCCAGGCTGTTCGCGGGCCTGCCCGCAGACGCCCGCTACTACTTCGTGCACTCCTACGCCGTGCACGACTGGGAACTCCAGAGCACCAACCCCGCCATGGCGGCCCCCAAGGTCACCTGGGCCACCCACGGCGAGCGGTTCGTCGCCGCCGTGGAGAACGGCCCGCTGTGGGCCACCCAGTTCCACCCCGAGAAGTCCGGCGACGCCGGCGCACAGCTGCTGACCAACTGGATCAGCACCCTCTAGCCCCACCCGCCACCCCACCGACCCCCAGGATCTTAGGACCGCCAGCTGATGAGCACCCACCGTCTCGAACTCCTCCCCGCCGTCGACGTCCGCGACGGACAGGCCGTCCGTCTCGTCCACGGCGAGTCCGGCACCGAGACCTCCTACGGCGACCCGCTGGAGGCCGCCCTGGCCTGGCAGCGGGCGGGAGCGCAGTGGCTGCATCTGGTGGACCTGGACGCCGCGTTCGGCACCGGCGACAACCGCGAGCGGATCGCCGAGGTCGTCCGCACCATGGACATCAGGGTCGAGCTCTCCGGCGGCATCCGCGACGACGCCTCCCTGGCCGCCGCGCTGGCCACCGGCTGCACCCGGGTGAACCTGGGCACCGCCGCGCTGGAGAGCCCCGAGTGGGTCGCCAAGGTGATCGCCGAGCACGGCGACCGGATCGCCGTCGGCCTCGACGTGCGCGGCACCACCCTGCGCGGGCGCGGCTGGACCCGTGACGGCGGCGACCTCTACGAGACGCTGGAGCGCCTGAACTCCGAGGGCTGCGCCCGCTACGTGGTCACCGACATCGCCAAGGACGGCACCCTCAAGGGCCCCAACCTCCAGCTGCTGAAGGACGTCTGCGCCGCCACCGACCGCCCGGTCGTCGCCTCCGGCGGCGTCTCCTCCCTCGACGACCTGCGTGCGATCGCCACCCTGGTACCCGAGGGGGTCGAAGGCGCCATCGTGGGCAAGGCCCTCTACGCCAAGGCGTTCACCCTGGAAGAGGCCCTGGAGGCAGTGTCCCGATGACGGAGTCCGCGGCGGTGGGGCGGCAGAGCGACGCAGACGGGGAGACGGACGGGGACGGCCGGCGGCTCCGGCGAGTGCGCGGCGACAGCCCCTGGGAGGAGACCATCGGTTTCGCCCGGGCCGTCGAGATCGGCGACCGGATCCTCGTCGCGGGCACGATGCCCCTGGTCGACGGGGCGATCCAGGGCGAGGGCGACCCGTACGTCCAGGCCCGGACCGCCTTCGAGCGCGCAGTGGCGGCCCTGGAGCCGTTCGGCCTGGACGTCCGCTCCGTCGTCCGCACCCGCATGTACATAACCCACGCGCGCGACGTGGAGGAGGTGGGCCGCGCCCACCGCGAGGTCTTCGGCTCCGTCCGCCCCGTCGCGACGCTCGTGGTCGTCTCCGGCTTCGTCGACTCGCGCGTACTGGTCGAGGTGGAGATCGAAGCCTTCCGCACACCGAAGGAGCACCCTTAAGTGTCCCTGGCCGTACGAGTCATCCCCTGCCTGGACGTGGACGGCGGCCGGGTCGTCAAGGGGGTCAACTTCCAGAACCTGCGCGACGCCGGCGACCCGGTCGAGATGGCCAAGGTGTACGACGCGGAGGGCGCCGACGAGCTGACCTTCCTCGACATCACCGCCTCCTCCGGCGACCGCGAGACCACCTACGACGTGGTGCGCCGTACCGCCGAACAGGTCTTCATCCCGCTGACGGTGGGCGGCGGCGTACGCACCACCGAGGACGTGGACAAGCTGCTGCGCGCGGGCGCCGACAAGGTGGGTGTCAACACCGCCGCCATCGCCCGCCCGGAACTGATCCGGGAGATCGCCGAGCGCTTCGGCAGCCAGGTGCTGGTGCTGTCGGTGGACGCCCGCCGCTGCCCGGAGGGGACGGTGACGCCGTCCGGCTTCGAGGTCACCACGCACGGAGGCCGGCGCGGCACCGGCATCGACGCGGTGGAATGGGCGCACCGGGCCGCCGAGCTGGGGGCCGGGGAGATCCTGCTCAACTCCATGGACGCCGACGGCACCAAGGACGGCTACGACATCGCCATGGTCGGTGCCGTCCGCAAGCACGTCACCATCCCCGTCATCGCCTCCGGCGGAGCGGGGAAGCTCGCCGACTTCGCCCCGGCGGTGGAGGCGGGCGCGGACGCGGTGCTGGCCGCGAGTGTCTTCCACTTCGGCGACCTGCGCATCGGGCAGGTCAAGAACGCCCTGCGCGAGGCCGGCCACCCGGTGCGCTGACCGGCGCACCGGGTGACCCGGGCGATCCGGGCGGCCCGCCGGACCGTCCGGGTCATACGCCGTCACCCGCGGCCCGTGCGGCCCTGCGCAGGGCCGCGCCCGCGTCCCGGGGGATCGGGTCGCCGTGCCCGAAGCAGGCGGTCTCCGTCTCCAGGGCGGCCAGCCGGCGGAACGACTCCATCGCGCGGGCACGGTCGAGGTTGAATACCCCCAGGATGGTGCGGCCCTCCACGTTCGCGATCGCGTCCCCCGTGAAGAGCACTCCGTGCGCGGGCAGATGGATCGCGATGCTGCCGTCGGTGTGACCGGGCGCGGCCACCACCCGGGCCCCGCCGCCGAAGTCGACCACGTCGCCGTCGGCCAGTTCGCGGTCCACCCGGCACGGCGGGGCCGCGGGCAGCGGGGGCAGGTTCTCGTACAGCTCGCGCTCCCAGCCGGGCGCGTCGGTGAAGTCCGGCGGCGGACCGGGCGCATCGCCCCGGACGAACGGCGCGTCCAGCCGGTGCGCCATGACGGTCGCGCCGGTCAGCTCCGCGAGTTCGGCGGCGCCGCCGGCGTGGTCCTCGTGGAAGTGGGTCAGGACGATGCGGTCGACGTCCCCGGGCTCGTGACCCAGTTCCCGGACGGCCTCGGCGACGGCGGCCCGGAACCGGCGCTCCCGGCGTCCACCAGGGTCAGCGAACCGGGGTCGCGCCACAGATACGCCTGGCCGACGGCGAAGGCGAGCATGTGCAGACCGGGCAGTACTCGGATGGTCTCCATGACGTGCATCCGAACACGTAGACCGCCACCGCGCCGTGCCGTTCGCCGTCGGCTTGAACGGATGAGAGCCTTCCAGGGCCCTCCAGGGTCTCCAGGCGTTCCAGGGTGGCCAGGACCTCAGAGGCCGAGCTTCGCCTCCCGGACGCGCGCCACGGACTTCTCGTCGCCCTCCAGCTCCACCCGTGCCGAGTCCTGCCGGCCGGAGACGAAGAGGAGCAGCTCACCGGGCTCGCCGGTGACGGTGACCACGGGGGTGCCCTTGCGGGCCACCGCCACCTGGCCGTTGGGGCGGCGCAGCACCAGACCGACAGGGCACCGGCGGCCGTAGGCGCGGGCGGTGGTCTCCAGCCGCCGCCACAGGGCGTCGGCGAGGACCGGGTCGACCTCGCGCGGTGTCCACTCCGGCCGGGCCCGCCGGACGTCCTCGCCGTGGACGAAGAACTCCACGGTGTTGGCCGCCTCGTCGACCTGCTTGAGGGAGAAGGGCGACATCTTCGGCGGCCCGGTGCGGATGAGCTGGATCAGCTCCTCGTACGGCTTGGCCGCGAACTCCTGCTGTACCCGCTCCAGCCGGGGTTGCAGCGCCTTGACGAGTATTCCGCCGGCGGCGTCCGCGCGGCGCTCGCGCACCACGACGTGGGCCGCCAGCTCCCTGGTCCGCCACCCTTCGCACAGGGTGGGCGCCTCGGGGCCGTAGGTCTCCAACAGATCGGCGAGCAGAAGGCGTTCGCGCCGGGCGTGGGTCGACATACGGCCACCCTACGACCGTGTGCCGACCCATGCCACGCACCGCGCCCGGGGTCAGCCCGGCAGTGGCGCGTCCAGCTCCGGGCCGTCCACCTTGTTGCTGAGCGTCAGGGAGCAGGTGACCTGGTCCTCACCGCGGTTGTACGTCAGCAGCGTCGGATAGATGGCGTAGTAGTAGTAGGTCCTGTCCTGCGGCATCCGGGCCAGCCGCTTCTCCACGTCCGCCTTGCACAGCGACATGACCTCCTTCTGCAGCTCCGCCTGGGTGTCGAAGTCGCCGGTGATCGTCTCGTTGGCTATCACCTCGCCGTCGTGGGGCCCGTCGCAGGGCCGCTCCTCGACCCCGGTGACATCGCTGCTCAGCGCCGGGTGGTCGAAACAGGTGCCCGGGTCGAGCACCACGTACAGCACGAGGTCGCTGGGCATCGCCGTCACGTCGGGCGTGGGCGCTTCCGCGGACGGCTCCCGCGCCGGCTCGTCGCTCGCCTCGGAGGTGGGGGAGGGCTCGGCGGAGGCGCTGGGCGTGCCGCTCGACTCCGCCCGCTTCTCGCCGCTCCCGCCGTCGGCGGCCATCAGCACGCCCCCGACGATCAGCCCGGCGACGAGCACCGCGGCGATGATGATCGCGGCGACCTTCCCGCCGCTGCCCCCGCCGCCTCCGCCCGGCGGGGGAGGGTAGGGGCCGGGCGCGCCGGGACCGCCGGGCGTGCCCGGATAGCCGTAGCCGCCGGGCCCTCCCGGGGCTCCGGGCGGTCCGGGAGGCCCTCCCGGAACCGGGTAGCCGTAACCGCCCGCGGGTGGGCCGGGCCGCTCGGGCGGACCGAAGCCCTGCGGCGGACCGAAACCGCCGCCTGGACCGGGATTGTGCGCGCCGCCACGCGGCGGTGGATAGCTCATGGCGGAAGGATGCCGTACCACACGGACATGCCAAGTCCCGGGTGCGTCACAACACTGCCACAGGGCCGTGCGGCCCGCGGCGCGCACTCGCGGGCCGTGCCCGTCCCGGTCCTCGGGCGGGGTTCGCGGCGGGCGCCGCGGCGGCGGCACAATGACCCCATGCCCCGATCCCCACTCGACCCCGCCGTCGCCGCCCGCCTCAAGCGCAACGCCGACGGCCTGGTGCCCGCCATCGCCCAGCAGTACGACACCGGTGAGGTGCTGATGCTCGGCTGGATGGACGACGAGGCCCTGCACCGCACCCTCACCACCGGCCGCTGCACCTACTGGAGCCGCAGCCGCGGCGAGTACTGGGTCAAGGGCGACACCTCCGGACACGTCCAGCACGTGAAGTCCGTGGCCCTGGACTGCGACGGAGACACCGTGCTGGTGAGGGTCGACCAGGTGGGCGCCGCCTGCCACACCGGGGACCGCACCTGCTTCGACGCCGGTGAGCTGCCGCTGAGCGGCCCCGATGCGGCACGGGAGGGGAGCCCGGCATGACCGCCCAGGCCACTTCCCGGACCACCTCCCACGGCACCTGCCCGGACCTGGAGACCTTCCGCACGCTGGCCAAGGACCGCCGCGTCATCCCGGTCACCCGGCGCCTGCTGGCCGACGGCGACACCCCCATCGCCCTGTACCGCAAACTCGCCGCCGAGCGCCCCGGC
This sequence comes from Streptomyces verrucosisporus, assembly GCF_017114865.1. Classification (GTDB taxonomy): domain Bacteria; phylum Actinomycetota; class Actinomycetes; order Streptomycetales; family Streptomycetaceae; genus Streptomyces; species Streptomyces fenghuangensis. The sequence goes on from NZ_JADEYH010000001.1 coordinate 396,897, forward strand.
ACCTTCCTGCTGGAGTCGGCCGAGAACGGCCGCACCTGGTCGCGCTACTCCTTCGTCGGCGTGCGCACCTCCGCCACTCTCACCGTGCGCGACGGGCGGGCCCACTGGCTGGGCGCCCCGCCGGTCGGCGTCCCCGCCGACGGGGATCCGCTGGACGTCCTGCGCGCCACCGTCGAGGCCCTGCACACCCCCCGCGACCTGCACCGCGACGCCGACCTGCCGCCCTTCACCGGCGGCATGGTCGGCTACCTGGGCTACGACGTCGTGCGGCGCCTGGAGCGCATCGGCGACAGCACCCGCGACGACCTGGGGCTGCCCGAGCTGACCATGATGCTCACCTCCGACCTCGCGGTCCTCGACCACCGTGACGGCACGGTGCTGCTGATCGCCAACGCCATCAACCACAACGACCGCGACACCGGAGTGGACGAGGCCCACGCCGACGCCGTGCGCCGCCTGGACGCCATGGCCGCCGACCTGGCCCGGCCCGCACCCGCCATGGCCGCCCCGCTGCCGGCGCCGGAGCTGCCCGAGTACACGGCCCTGTGGGGCGGGGCGGCCTACCGGGAGGCCGTGGAGGAGATCAAGGAGCGCATCCGCGCGGGCGAGGCGTTCCAGGTGGTGCCCTCGCAGCGCTTCCAGGCGCCCTGCCCGGCGAGCGCGCTGGACGTCTACCGCGTGCTGCGCGCCACCAACCCCAGCCCGTACATGTACCTGCTGCGCCTGGACGGCTTCGATGTCGTCGGCTCCAGTCCCGAGGCCCTGGTGAAGGTCGAGGACGGGCACGCGATGATGCACCCCATCGCCGGTACCCGCCCGCGCGGGGCGACCTTGCAGGAGGACGCGGCCCTGGCCGAGGAGCTGCTGGCCGACTCCAAGGAGCGCGCCGAGCACCTGATGCTCGTCGACCTGGGCCGCAACGACCTGGGCCGGGTCTGCGAGCCCGGCAGCGTCGAGGTCGTGGACTTCATGTCCGTCGAGCGCTACAGCCATGTGATGCACATCGTCTCCACGGTCACCGGGCGGCTGGCCAAGGGGCGTACCGCCTTCGACGCGCTCACCGCCTGCTTCCCGGCCGGCACCCTCTCCGGCGCGCCCAAACCGCGCGCGATGCAGATCATCGAGGAGCTGGAGCCGACCCGGCGCGGCCTGTACGGCGGCTGCGTGGGCTATCTGGACTTCGCCGGCGACGCCGACACCGCCATCGCCATCCGCACCGCGCTGCTGCGCGACGGGACGGCGTACGTCCAGGCGGGCGCCGGGGTGGTGGCCGACTCCGACCCCGCGGCGGAGGACACCGAGTGCCGCAACAAGGCCGCGGCGGTGCTCAGGGCGGTGCACACCGCCGGACGGCTCGGCGGTAGCGTGGTGGAGTGATTTCCCCGCACACGCCCCCTTCCTCCCCCGGACCCGCCCCCCGTTCCGGAACCTCCCCGGGCGCGCGGCGAGCGCTGGGCGCCGCGCTGACCGCCGGCGCGCTGGGCGCCGCCGCGGTGCTCGTGGCCGCCGGGCGGGTCTGGGGCGAGGGCACCGCCGTCCTGGCCCGCGGTGAGGTGCCCGTCCGGGTCGAGGGCGGTGAGGTGACCGGGCTGCCCAGCGCCCTGGCGCTGGTCGGCCTCGCCGCGCTGGTCGCCGTCTTCGCCGTACGCCGCACCGGCCGCGCGCTGGTCGCCGCGCTGCTGGCGCTGTGCGGCGCGGGCACCGTCGCCGCCGCCCTCCTGGGCGCGGGCGACCGGAGCGCACTGGAGGCGAGGGCGGCCGAGGCCAGCGGGCTGACCCGCGGCACGGTCGAGGCCGTCTCCTTCGGCCCGTGGCCCTACGTCGCCGCCCTGGGCGGCGCCGGTCTGCTGGCCGCCGGTCTGCTGGCCCTGCGCCACGGGAGCCGCTGGCCCGCGATGTCGGGCCGGCACGAGCGCGCGGGCGGCGCCGGAACGGCGGCGAGCCGCCGGGCGGCTGCCGATCCGGACCGCCCCGAGGAGCTGTGGAAGGCCCTGGACCGGGGGGAGGACCCCACCACCGGGAGCGGCGGAAACCGGTCCTGACACAATGGCTGGTGAGCGAGCCAGATCGGACCTACGAGGAGCACTCAATGGCGGGCAACAACCACGGACACACCCCTGCCGCCTGGACCGGCGTCACCATCGCGTTCATCGGCTTCTGCATCGCCTCGGTCTTCACCGTGCTGGCCGAGCCGGTGTGGTTCTGGGTCGGTGTGGTCATCACCCTCCTCGGCGGCGTCGCGGGCCTGGTCATGCGCTCGATGGGCATGGGCCAGCCGGAGGAGTCCCACGGCCGCCGCCTGGACCAGTCCAAGGAGCGGGTGGAAGCCTGACGGGGCCGCCCCGGGCGGCTCACCCCGGCGCGGTGCCGGCCGGGCGGCACCGCGCTCCCTCCGTGTCCGGCCGCTCCGTGCGGCGGCACGGCCGCACCGCCCGGTATGTGGGACCAGACCGCCCGGATGCGGGTTCCGCGCCCCGGGCCGGATACCATCGCAGTGCGTGACCGTGTGTCCGGACAAGCCCCGCGCCCGCCGCAGGGGCCCGAGCCAGCCAGGAAGGGGGCCGCTCGCGTGAGTGTGCTCGACGAGATCATCGACGGGGTCCGCGCCGACCTCGCCGAGCGGCAGGCGCGTGTGGGCCTCGACGAGCTCAAGGAGCGCGCGGCCCGTGCGCCGCGCCCGCGCGACGGCGTGGCGGCCCTCAAGGGCGAGGGCGTCAAGGTCATCTGCGAGGTCAAGCGCTCCAGTCCCTCCAAGGGGGCGCTGGCGGCCATCGCGGACCCGGCCGCCCTGGCCGCCGACTACGAGGCGGGCGGCGCCGCGGTCATCTCGGTGCTGACCGAGCAGCGGCGCTTCGGGGGATCGCTGGCCGATCTGGAGGCGGTGCGCGGACGGGTGGACGTCCCCGTGCTGCGCAAGGACTTCATCGTCACCTCCTACCAGCTGTGGGAGGCCCGGGCCCACGGCGCCGACCTCGTCCTGCTGATCGTCGCCGCCCTCGACCAGGACGCGCTGGTGTCGCTGGTGGAGCGTGCCGAGTCCATCGGGCTGACCCCGCTGGTCGAGGTGCACGACGAGGAGGAGGTCGAGCGCGCGGTGGACGCCGGGGCCAAGGTCATCGGCGTGAACGCGCGAAACCTCAAGACCCTGGAGGTCGACCGCGGCACCTTCGCCCGGGTCGCCCCCGAGGTCCCCGAGGGCGTGGTGAGGGTCGCCGAGTCGGGCGTACGCGGCCCGCACGACCTGATCGCCTACGCCAACGAGGGCGCCGACGCGGTGCTCGTCGGCGAGTCCCTGGTCACGGGGAAGGACCCGAGGGCTGCCGTGGCCGACCTGGTCGCCGCCGGCGCCCACCCCGCCCTGCGGCACGGGAACTGAGGCGGGAACGACCGCGATGGCCCTGTCCGCCCGCCTCGCCCCCGGCTGCCGCCCCCGCGGCTGCCGCGCGCCCGCGCGCCGGGTGCTGGGGCGGCGTGTGCGCTACCACATCGGCTGCGAGCCGGGGCAGGTCAACGGCAGGCGATGGCCTGAGCGGGCCGGGCGCTGAACGGCGCACCCCGCCCCGGCCGTACCGCCGGGCCGCCGACGGCCCGCGGGCCGTCGGCGGGCTCCCGCGCGGGCCCTACCACCGGCCGCGCACCCCGCCCGGCCGCACCGCCGCACCCGCTCTTCCGGGCTCTTGCCGTCTCCGTCGGGCCGGTGCGGCACACCGCCTCACGTGACCACCCCTTTCTGGGGCATGCGCCCCGACAAGGAGCATGTCGGATGTCCACCGACTTCTTCGTTCCCGACCCCGAGGGCCGGGTGCCGACCGCCGAGGGCTACTTCGGCGCCTTCGGCGGCAAGTTCATCCCGGAGGCGCTCGTCGCCGCCGTGGACGAGGTCGCCGCCGAGTACGAGAAGGCCAAGGCCGATCCCGCCTTCGCCGCCGAGCTGGAGGACCTGCTCGTCAACTACACCGGCCGGCCCAGCGCGCTGACCGAGGTGCGGCGGTTCGCCGAGCACGCGGGTGGCGCCCGGGTCTTCCTCAAGCGCGAGGACCTCAACCACACCGGCTCGCACAAGATCAACAACGTGCTGGGGCAGGCGCTGCTGACCCGGCGCATGGGCAAGACCCGCGTCATCGCCGAGACCGGCGCGGGCCAGCACGGCGTCGCCACCGCGACCGCGTGCGCCCTGTTCGGCCTGGAGTGCACCGTCTACATGGGCGAGATCGACACCCAGCGCCAGGCGCTCAACGTCGCCCGGATGCGGATGCTGGGCGCCGAGGTGATCCCCGTCACCTCCGGCAGCCGCACCCTGAAGGACGCCATCAACGAGGCGTTCCGCGACTGGGTCGCCAACGTCGACCGCACCCACTACCTCTTCGGCACCGTCGCCGGCCCCCACCCCTTCCCGGCCCTGGTGCGCGACTTCCACCGCGTCATCGGAGTCGAGGCCCGGCGGCAGATCCTTCAGCGCACCGGGCGGCTGCCGGACGCCGCGCTGGCCTGCGTCGGCGGCGGCTCCAACGCCATCGGCCTGTTCCACGCCTTCATCCCCGACACCTCCGTGCGCCTGATCGGACTGGAGGCCGCCGGGCACGGCGTGGACTCCGGCGAGCACGCGGCCACCCTGACGGCCGGTGAGCCGGGCATCCTGCACGGCTCGCGCTCCTACGTCCTGCAGGACGACGAGGGCCAGATCACAGAGCCGTACTCCATCTCCGCCGGACTGGACTACCCCGGCATCGGCCCGGAGCACTCCTACCTCAAGGACACCGGGCGCGGCGAGTACCGCCCGGTCACCGACGACGAGGCGATGCGGGCGCTGCGCCTGCTGTCGGAGACCGAGGGCATCATCCCGGCCATCGAGAGCGCGCACGCGCTGGCCGGCGCCCTGGAGGTCGGCCGCGAGCTGGGCCCGGAGGGGCTGCTGCTGGTGAACCTCTCCGGCCGCGGCGACAAGGACATGGACACCGCCGCCCGCTACTTCGGGCTGTACGACGGTGCGGACACCGCGAAGGGGGCCGAGTGATGGCGGGCCGTGCGGAACTGCTGGGACGCGTCCTGGCGGAGGCGAAGGACGAGGGGCGGGCCGCCCTGGTGGGCTACCTGCCCGCGGGCTTCCCCACCGCTGACGGCGGCATCGCCGCCTGCACCGCCCTGCTGGAGGGCGGCTGCGACATCGTCGAGGTCGGACTGCCGCACAGCGACCCGGTGCTGGACGGGCCGGTCATCCAGACCGCCGACGACATCGCCCTGCGCGGCGGGGTGCGCATCGCGGACGTGCTGCGCACCGTGCGCGAGACGCACGCCGCCACCGGCGCGCCGGTGCTGTGCATGACGTACTGGAACCCCGTCGACCGCTACGGCGCCGAGCGGTTCGCCGCCGAGCTGGCCGAGGCGGGCGGTGCCGGCTGCATCCTGCCCGACCTGCCGGTCGAGGAGTCCGAGGTGTGGCGCAAGGCCGCCGAGCAGCACGGTCTGGCGACCGTCTTCGTGGTCGCCCCCAGCAGCCGCGACGAGCGGCTGGCGAGGATCACCGAGGCCGGCAGCGGCTTCGTCTACGCCGCCTCCCTGATGGGCGTCACCGGCACCCGCGAGTCGGTGGGGCAGGAGGCACAGGAACTGGTGCGCCGTACCCGCGCCACCACCGACCTGCCGGTCTGCGTCGGACTGGGCGTCTCGAACGCGCGGCAGGCCGCGGAGGTGGCCGCCTTCGCGGACGGCGTCATCGTCGGCTCGGCCTTCGTCAAGCGGCTGCTGGACCACGAGGGCGACCCGGAGGCCGGCCTGGCCGCGGTCCGCGAACTCGCCGGAGAGCTGGCCGAGGGCGTACGGCGCCGCGGCTGAGCGGGGCCCGGGGCGAAGGCGCGAGAACGGGCCCGGGGGCGTACGGCGGACGGCCGTGCGCCCCCGGGCCCGCGCATATCCCGGGCGCTCGCGTACCCCCTCGGGAGACCGTGCGCCCGTCAGGGGGCGTGCAGCCGCAGCACGGCGCGCTCGGACCAGTCGGCCGGAACGCCGCGCAGCGAAACCGCGATCATCGTGAGGAACGCCAGCGGAACGGTCCAGGCGGCGGGCTGCGCCAGCAGCACGGTCAGCCAGGCCGACGACGGCTGCGTGAGGGCGGACAGCACCGCGGCCCCCGTCGCCGTGACCACCCCGGTGGCCAGCCCGGCCGCCGCGCCCGCGACCGTCAGCCGCGTCCACCAGATGCCCAGCACCAGCAGCGGGCAGAACGTGGAGGCCGCCACCGCGAACGCCCAGCCGACCACCACGTTGATGTCCAGGTGCGCGGCGGGCAGCGACAGCAGCACCGCCACCAGCGCACCCGCCGCCACCGCCAGGCGCAGCCTGGTCACCCCGCCGCCGAACAGGTCGTGGGAGAGCCCGCCGGCCAGGGCCAGCAGCAGCCCGGAGGAAGTGGACAGGAAAGCGGCGAACGCGCCGGTGGCCACCAGCGCCGTCAGCACACTCCCCAGCGTCCCCGGGACGGCCACCCCCGGCAGGACGACGGAGACGGTGTCGGTGGCGTTGCTGTGCACCAGGTGCGGGGTCAGCACCCGCCCCAGCAGCCCGTAGACGGCCGGGAACAGGTAGAACAGGCCCAGCAGACCGATCACCAGCACGGCCACCCGGCGGGCGGCCCGGGCGGTGGGGCTGGTGTGGAAGCGCATGATCACATGGGGCAGCCCGATGGCCCCCAGCGTGGTGGCCAGCAGCACCGACCAGGTGGACAGCAGCGGCATCCCCGCACCCTGGATGTCGATCAGCGGGCGGGTCCACTCCTCGGCGGCCGGACCCGTCTCCCGGACCGGCCGCAGCGCCTCGGCGCGCGTGTCCGCGCCGACGTGCACGATCAGGTAGATCGCCGGCACGGCGATGAAGGCCAGCTTGACCAGGTAGTGGAACGCCTGGACGTAGGTGGCCGACCGCATGCCGCCCACCGCGATCGAAGCGCTCACCACCAGCCCGGCCAGCACCACGCCCACCCAGTACGGTGTACCGCTGACCAGGCTCAGGACCACACCGGCGCCCTTGAACTGCGGCACCAGATAGAGCCACATGATCACCAGCACGATCACCCCGCACAGCTTGCGGATCGCCGGCGAGCCCAGCCGGTACTCGGCGAAGTCGGGCACCGTGAACGCCCCCGAGCGCCGCATCGGCCCGGCCACCAGCGCCACCACCGCGACGTACCCGGCGGTGAAGCCGACCGCGTACCACATCGCCCCGACGCCGTCCTTGAGCATCAGCCCGGCCAGACCGAGCACCGAGGCGGCCGACACGTACTCCCCGGCGATCGCCATGGCGTTCCAGCCGGGGGCGATACGGCGGGAGGCGACCAGGAAGTCCGGGCTGGTGCGGGCCGCGTGGACGCCGTACAGGCCGATGGCCAGGCTGGCGGCCAGGACCAGGCCGATCGCGGTCACGGCGGTCACGGACCGGCCCCCGCACCCGTACCGGCCCCCGCACCCGTACCCGTGTCCGTGCTCGCGGAGCTCTCCGCGCGCTCGGCACGGCGCACATGGCACAGGGCGAGCAGCAGCAGCACCGGGTAGGTGGCCACCACCAGCACCAGCCACGACACCGGCACGCCCGCCACGTGGAGCCGGTCCAGCACCGGCAGCGCCGCGATCGTCCCGCTGGAGCCGAGCAGCACCGCTCCCAGCAGGGTCACCGTCCGCAGCGCGGTGCGGCGCTGCGCGGCGAACACGGCGCGGGCGGCCTCGGCGTCGGCCGGCGCGGGCAGCGGCAGCAGCTGCGGATGGCGGCGGTGCCCGCGGGCCAGGGCGATACGGGTCTGCGGGCTGGTGACCTTCACCCGGCGCGGACCGCCGAGCTGGCCGCCCTTGACCGGGCTCTTCACCGGGCCGCCCTGCCCAGCCGGCCGCTGCGCGCCGCCTCCAGCAACTGCTCCTTCAGGCTCCGGGCGTGGCGGCGGCTGACCGGCACGTCACCGGCCGGAGTGCACGCCACCAGCCCCGAGGAGCTGGTGACCCGCAGGTCGTGGACCCAGCCGACGGCCACCAGATAGCCGCGGTGCACCCGCACGAAGCCCGCCGGAGCCCATATCTCCTCCAGATACGACAGCGACAGCCGGATCAGATGAGTGCCCTGCCCGGTGTGCAGCCGTATGTAGTCGCCGTGCGCCTCCACGAACTGGACGTCGTCGCGGCGCACGAACACCGTCCGGCGGCCGTGGTCGATCTGGACGACCGCCAGCTCGTCGCGCGGTCCCCCCACCTCGTCCGCGCCGCCGCCCGCCGCGGCCCGCCCGGTGGCGCCGATCCGGGCCACCGACTCGGCCAGCCGCTCGGGCCGGACGGGCTTGAGCAGGTAGTCCACCGCCCCGATGCCGAACGCCTCGATGGCGTGGGACTCCGAGGCGGTGACGAAGACGATGGAGGGCGGTGCCGAGAGCTGGCTGATGACCCGGGCCACGTCCATGCCGTCCAGCCCCGGCATGGAGATGTCCAGGAAGACGGCGTCGAAGGCGGTCGCACCCAGCAGCTGCACCGCCCGGGCGCCGCTCTCGGCGGCGTACACCTCGCCGACCTCCGGTGTGTCCGCCAGGAGGTCGGCGAGCTCCTCGCGGGTGGATGTCTCGTCCTCGACGACGAGGACCCGAAGGGCCCGCGGCACGCTGCTCATTCGGTAACCACTCCTCGCATGAATCGCGGCACCCTGATGGTCACCTTGGTGCCGTTGCCGGGCGCGGTCTCGATGACGAGGCCGTACTCCGGTCCGTACACGGTACGGAGCCGCCGGTCCACGTTGGCCAGACCGACGTTCCTGGCGGGAGGGCCGACTCCGGCGAGGATCGCCCGTGCGAGTTCCGGCTCCATGCCCACTCCGTCGTCCTCGATCTCGATGACGCACAGCGGGCCCTCGCCGAACCCCGAGACGCCGATGTGCCCGGGTCCGGCCTTCTTCTCCAGACCGTGGCGCACGGCATTTTCCACTATGGGCTGGACGACGAGGAAGGGTATGGCGACGGGAAGAATCTCCGGGGCCATCCGGACGGTGATCTCCATCCGGTCGTCGAACCGGGCGCGCTGCAGCTCCAGGTACGTCTGGGTGGCCTGGAGCTCGTCGGCGACCGTCACGTAGTCGCCGGCCGTGGAGAAGCTGTAGCGCAGGTAGTCGGCGAAGTCGGTGAGCAGGCGGCGGGCGCGGCCGGGATCGGTGCGGATGTGCGCGGCGATGACGGCCAGGGAGTTGTGGACGAAGTGCGGGGATATCTGGGCCCGCAGGGTGCGCAGGTCCGCCGCCGCGATCCGGGCGCGGGCGCTGCGCAGCTCGGTGTGGTCCAGCGCCTGCGACACCAGCTCGGCCACCTCGGCCACCTCGGCCTCGTCCAGCGCCCGCCCGTCCGCGGAACCGCCGACCACCAGGCAGCCGGTCAGCTCGTCCGCCACCAGCAGCGGGGCCGCGCACAGCGGGGGCTTGCGGAAGACGGTGCCGTGCTCGTACACCTGGGCGAGCACCGCGTCCAGGTCGGTGCCCTGAGGCAGCGCACCGTGCCGGGCGACGGGCCCGTCGAGGTCGGCGAGTACGACGGCCTCGGCGCCCACCAGCCGCCGGATCCGGCGGACCGCGGCCAGGGCCCGGCTGCCGTGCAGACCGTCCTGGAGGTCCGCGCCGATCAGCCGCACCTCCCGCAGGACGCCGATGGCCCCGGGCAGGCCGGACCCGGCCGGGCCACTCCGGCCCGGCCGTCCGCGGCGGGCGCCTCTCCACGATCCTCTGACCACAGTGCGACCGTATAACGTGACAAATGGTGATGGGGAGTCCTTCGAACCCGCTTCGAAGGACTCCCCATGGGGCCCGGTGGCGGGACCGGCGCCAGGATGTGGGGGGTCACGCCGGTGTAGAGGCACCCGCCACCGGGTGCCCGAAGGGCCCGCCGGGGGGGATGGGCGGGCCCGGTCCGGGGTGCGGTCAGTGCTTGGCCGCGCCCTCGGCGCCGGCCCCGGTCAGGGCCCGCACCTGGAGCTCGGCGAAACGCCGCGGGTTGCTCTCGCCCGAGGACAGCGTGCCGACGATCGCGCACAGCAGACCGAGCGGGATGGACACCAGGCCCGGGTTGGTCAGCGGGAACCAGGCGATGTCGATGCCCGGGAGCAGCGCCTTCTCGGTGCCGGAGAACACCGGCGAGAAGACCACCAGACCGACCGCGCTGATCAGACCGCCGTAGATGCCGGCGACCGCGCCCCGGGTGTTGAACCTCTTCCAGAACAGGCTCAGCAGCAGGGTCGGCAGGTTGGCCGAGGCGGCGATGGCGAAGGCCAGACCGACCAGGAAGGCCACGTTGAGGCTCTGGGCGAAGATCGCCAGGACGATCGACGCGGCGCCGATGCCGAAGGCCGACAGACGGGCGACCTTGATCTCCTCGTGCTCGGACGCCCGGCCCTTGCGCACCACGCTGTTGTAGAAGTCGTGCGCCAGGGACGAGGAGGAGGCGATGACCAGACCGGCCACCGTGGACAGGATCGCCGCGAAGGCGACGGCCGCGATGACCGCCAGCATCACCGAGCCGAAGAACTCGCCGCCGAAGTGCTCACCGACCTCCCGGGCCAGCTGCGGCGCGGCGGTGTTGCCCGCCGCGTCCTGGGCGGTGATGGCCTCCTTGCCCACCAGGGCCGCGGCGCCGAAGCCCAGGATCAGGGTCATCAGGTAGAACGAGCCGATCAGGCCGATGCCCCAGTTGACGGACTTGCGGGCGGCCTTGGAGTCCGGGACGGTGTAGAAGCGGATCAGGATGTGCGGCAGACCCGCGGTGCCCAGCACCAGGGCCAGACCGAGGCTGATCAGGTCGAGCTTGTTCCACATCGTCTGCAGGGCGTCACCGGGCACCTCGACGCCGAACCGCAGCCCCGGTTCCAGGAAGGACTGCCCGGCGCCGCTGGCGTTCGAGGCGTCGCTCATCAGCTCGCCGAAGTCGAAGCCGTAGATGGCCATCACCAGGGCGGCCAGGACGATGGTGCCGCCCATCAGCATGCCGGCCTTGATGATCTGCACCCAGGTGGTGCCCTTCATGCCGCCGAAGGTCACGTACAGGGTCATCAGGATGCCGACGACGACGATGCCCACGATCTTGGCGGTGTCGGCGTCCATGCCCAGGTACGTCTCGCCCGGCTGGATGCCCAGCAGAAGGGCGACCACCGCACCGGCGCCGACCATCTGGGCCAGCAGGTAGAAGATCGACACGGTGATGGTGGACACGGCCGCGGCGGTGCGCACCGGGCGCTGCTGCATCCGGTACGACAGCACGTCCGCCATGGTGAACCGGCCGGAGTTCCTCAGCAGCTCGGCGACCAGCAGCAGGGCCACCAGCCAGGCGACGAGGAAGCCGATGGAGTAGAGGAAACCGTCGTAGCCGAACAGCGCGATCATGCCCGCGATGCCCAGGAAGGAGGCGGCGGACATGTAGTCGCTGCCGATGGCGAAGCCGTTCTGCATACCGGAGAACTCGCGCCCGCCGGAGTGGAAGTCGGCCGCGGACTTCGTCTGGCGGCCCGCCCACACCGTGACGCCGAGCGTCACGGCGATCATGACGATGAACACCAGGATGGTCAGGGTGCGGCTGCTGGAGCTGACCTCCTCGGCCGCCAGGAGCGCGTGGGAAGCGGTGGTCGTCATGCCCGTCCTCCCGTCCGGCCGGCGGACGCGCCCGCGGCCGCACCGGTCAGCTCGGTCCGCAGGTCGTCCGCGAGCGGGTCGACCTTCCGGTCGGCGTAGCGCGCGTACATGATCGCGATGCCGAAGGTGCTGGCGAACTGGAGGACGCCGAACACCAGGGCCACGTTGACGTCGCCGAACAGGACCGTGGACATCACGTCACGGGCGTAGGCGGACATCAGCACGTACAGCAGGTACCAGGCGAGGAAGCCGACGCTCACCGGGAGCACGAACCTCATCAGGCTCCGCCTGAGCTGGTCGAAACGCGGATCGCTGTGCATGGCCACCATGCGGTCCTCCGCGTCCCCGGCGGGGTCCAGGGTTTGTTGTAGACGGTCTGCGGACACTGCCGCCTCCTTCATCGACACGACGCGATACGACACGACGTACGGGAGCGGAAAAGGAATGCGGGGAACGTAAGGTGCGTCACACTCGCGGTGAAGAAGCTGATCGCGGTGTGCGGCGAACGCCGGATACGCGCGCCGAACGGTAGACTGTCGTGCGCCGAACGGTCGCCTTTCCGCGCCGAGCGGTCACCCCTGCGGGGGAAGCGGCGGCGGAGCGCACACCCGGACGCGGGCCGCCTCCGTACGCGCCGTGCTTCACACCGTCCGCAGGCGCGTTACGCACCCGTTGCCGGGCGAAGCGGCGCCCGGGGGCGAGGCACGGTAGCGTTCGTGGCGTCATGGAAACCCTTGCCTTCATCCCCAGCCCGTCGTCGGGCGAGATCGTCATCGGACCGATCCCGCTGCGGGGCTACGCGTTCTGCATCATCCTCGGTGTCTTCGTCGCGGTCTGGCTCGGCGGGAGGCGCTGGGTCGCCCGCGGCGGACAGCCCGGCACGGTCGCCGACATCGCCGTGTGGGCGGTGCCGTTCGGCCTGGTCGGCGGCCGTCTCTACCACGTCGTCACCGACTACCAGCTCTACTTCGGCGAGGGCCGCAACTGGGTCGACGCCTTCAAGATCTGGGAGGGCGGCCTCGGCATCTGGGGAGCGATCGCGCTGGGCGCGGTGGGCGCCTGGATCGCCTGTCGCAGGAGGGGCATCCCGCTGCCCGCCTACGCGGACGCCATCGCGCCCGGCATCGCGCTCGCCCAGGCCATCGGCCGCTGGGGCAACTGGTTCAACCAGGAGCTGTACGGGCGCCCCACGGACCTGCCGTGGGCCGTGGAGATCGACAACGGCGTCGACACCGGCACCTTCCACCCCACCTTCCTGTACGAGTCGCTGTGGTGCGTGGGTGTGGCCCTGCTGGTGATCTGGGCCGACCACCGCTTCCGCCTCGGCCACGGCCGCGCCTTCGCGCTGTACGTCGCGGCCTACACGGCGGGGCGTTTCTGGATCGAGTACCTGCGCATCGACGAGGCCCACGAGATCTGGGGCCTGCGTCTGAACAACTGGACCTCGATCGTCGTCTTCCTGGCGGCGGTGGCCTACATCGTCCTCTCGGCCAGGCTCCGCCCCGGGCGTGAGGACGTGGTGGAGCCGGCGGCGGAGGGGGCCGGCGACGCCGGTCCCTCCGATGATCCCGACGGCACCGACGGCACCGACGGCGGCGCGACGGCGGAGGGCTCCGCCGAGGGCACGGGGAAGGCCGCGGGGGACCGGGCCGGCGGACCGGAGCGCGCCGAACCCGCCGGAGGGACGTCCGCCTCCACCACGGGCTGACCCGGCGGCGGGAGAACCGCACAGGCCCCGGCCGCGCCACTCCGGCGCGGCCGGGGCCTTCTCCGTGTGACGGCGAAAGCGCAGGTCAGAGAGGTAAGTTCGGCCTGCCTTGCTGGAATCGCACCCCGGGATGGACGTACTGTCGAGACGTCGGGCACCAGACGGGGGAAACAGGAGGCGCAGACGGATGTCGTCCATGGCCGGAGACGGGACCGAGATCACCCTGCGGCCCGGAGCCCCGAACTCCGCGCACCGCGACAACCACACCCACCGCGACGTGACCGGCGGCTGGCTGCGTCCGGCCGTCTTCGGGGCGATGGACGGGCTGGTCTCCAACCTCGCCCTGATGACGGGCGTCGCCGGCGGTGACGTGGACCGCAACGTGATCATCATCAGCGGTCTGGCCGGACTGGCGGCCGGAGCCTTCTCCATGGCGGCCGGCGAGTACACCTCGGTGGCCTCCCAGCGCGAGCTGGTCCTGGCCGAGCTGGACGTGGAGCGGCGCGAGCTGCGCCGCAACCCCGAGGACGAGCAGCGGGAGCTGGCCGAGCTGTACGTGGGCCGCGGCGTGGAGCCCAAGCTGGCGGCGGAGGTCGCCGAGCAGCTGTCCAGGGACCCCGAACAGGCACTGGAGATCCACGCGCGCGAGGAGCTGGGCGTGGACCCGGGCGAGCTGCCCTCGCCCGTGGTCGCCGCGGTGTCCTCCTTCGGCGCCTTCGCGGTGGGCGCGCTGATACCCGTGCTGCCCTATCTGCTGGGGGCCGCCGCGCTGTGGCCCGCGGTGCTGGTGGCGCTGCTGGGCCTGTTCCTGTGCGGTGTGCTGGTCTCCAAGATCACCGTGCGCCCGTGGTGGTACAGCGGGCTGCGGCAGCTCACCCTGGGGGGCGCGGCCGCCGCGGTGACCTACGGGCTCGGTACCCTGTTCGGAGTGGCCGTGGGGTGACGAGCCCGCCGCGCGGGCCCGCACCCGGCCCGGCCCGCCCGGTGCGGCCTGTCCGGCTGTGATCCGTTCAACTCCGGAATTCTCCGCTCGTCTATTACCCGCCGGTTTCAACCGTGTCACCGTTGGGAATGAACAATGAGCGCTTCTGGCAGTGTCGCCGGCGTCACCCGAATCCACGCGGCGGATGTACGCCGTATGTCCGATTCGACCCCAATGTAGGTCCGCATGATGGACCGAGGTGTCCACCCTTCGGGAGAAACCTCATCATGTAACCTGCACCGAAAATTTGTTCCGCAGAGGGCCAACGTCGTCCCTCGGCGCCCTTCGGACCCGGTCCGGAAGGCGCCACCAAGCCCCACATGACGACGGGAGAGCCGATGCGTGCTGCGCCCCTGACGGCCTACCCTGCCAAGCAGGGAATGTACGACCCGCGCGACGAGCACGACGCCTGCGGCGTCGGCTTCGTGGCCACCCTCACCGGTGAGGCGAGCCACACGCTGGTCGACCAGGCCCTGACCGTCCTGCGGAACCTGGAGCACCGCGGCGCCACGGGCGCCGAGGCCGACTCCGGCGACGGCGCGGGCATCCTGGTCCAGATCCCCGACGCCTTCCTGCGCGAGACCGCCGGCTTCGAGCTGCCCGAGGCAGGCTCGTACGCCGCGGGCATCGCCTTCCTCCCCACCGGCGAGACCGCCGGCGCCGAGGCCACCGCGCGCATCGAGGCGATCGCCGCCGAGGAGGGCCTGAACGTCCTGGGCTGGCGCGAGGTCCCCGTCGCCCCCCAGCTGCTGGGCAGCGGCGCCCGAGCCACCATGCCCGCCTTCCACCAGCTGTTCGTCGCCGACGGGACCAACACCGGCCTGGCCCTGGACCGCAAGGCGTTCGTGCTGCGCAAGCGGGCAGAGCGCGAGGCCGGCACCTACTTCCCGTCGCTGTCCGCGCGGACGATCGTCTACAAGGGCATGCTGACCACCGGGCAGCTCGAACCCTTCTTCCCCGACCTGTCCGACCGCCGATTCGCCAGCGCCATCGCCCTGGTCCACTCGCGGTTCTCCACCAACACCTTCCCCAGCTGGCCGCTGGCCCACCCCTACCGCTTCGTCGCCCACAACGGCGAGATCAACACCGTCCGCGGCAACCGCAACTGGATGCGCGCCCGCGAGTCCCAGCTGGTCTCCGACCTCTTCGGCGGCAAGGACGCCGGGAACCTCGAGCGGATCTTCCCCGTCTGCACCCCCGACGCCTCCGACTCCGCCTCCTTCGACGAGGTCCTGGAACTGCTCCACCTCGGCGGCCGCTCCCTGCCCCACGCGGTGCTGATGATGGTCCCCGAGGCGTGGGAGAACCACCCCTCCATGGACCCCGCCCGCCGCGCCTTCTACCAGTACCACTCCACGATGATGGAGCCCTGGGACGGACCGGCCTGCGTCACCTTCACCGACGGCACCCGGGTCGGCGCCGTCCTGGACCGCAACGGACTGCGCCCGGGCCGCTACTGGGTCACCGACGACGGTCTGGTCGTCCTCTCCTCCGAGGTCGGCGTCCTGGACATCGACCAGGACAAGGTCGTCCGCAAGGGCCGTCTCCAGCCCGGCCGCATGTTCCTGGTGGACACCGCCGAGCACCGCATCATCGAGGACGACGAGATCAAGGCCTCCCTCGCCGCCGAGCACCCCTACCAGGAGTGGCTCGAGGCCGGGATCATCGAGCTGGAGGACCTGCCCGAGCGCGAGCACATCGTCCACACCCACGCCTCGGTCACCCGCCGCCAGCAGACCTTCGGCTACACCGAGGAGGAACTGCGCGTTCTGCTCGCCCCGATGGCCCGCACCGGCGCCGAGCCGATCGGCTCGATGGGCACCGACTCGCCCATCGCCGCGCTCTCCACACGCCCCAGGCTGATCTTCGACTACTTCACCCAGCTGTTCGCCCAGGTCACCAACCCGCCGCTGGACGCCATCCGCGAGGAACTGGTCACCTCGCTGATCTCCTCCCTCGGCCCCCAGGGCAACCTGCTGGAGCCCACCGCGGCCTCCTGCCGCAGCGTCACCCTGCCCTTCCCGGTGATCGACAACGACGAACTCGCCAAGCTCGTCCACATCAACGCCGACGGCGACATGCCGGGCATGAAGACCGTCACCCTCTCCGGCCTCTACCGCGTCGGCGGCGGGGGAGCGGCCCTGGCCGAGCGGATCGGCGAGATCTGCGCCGAGGCCGAGACCGCCATCGCCGACGGCGCCCGCCTGATCGTCCTGTCCGACCGCCACAGCGACGCCGAGCACGCGCCGATCCCGTCGCTGCTGCTCACCTCCGCCGTCCACCACCACCTCATCCGCACCAAGCAGCGCACCCAGGTGGGCCTGCTGGTCGAGGCCGGAGACGTCCGCGAGGTCCACCACGTCGCCCTGCTCATCGGCTACGGCGCCGCCGCGGTCAACCCCTACCTGGCCATGGAGACCGTCGAGGACCTGGTGCGCGCCGGCACCTTCCTGCCCGCCGGCACCGACCCCGAGACCGCCATCCGCAACCTGATCAAGGCGCTCGGCAAGGGCGTGCTGAAGGTCATGTCCAAGATGGGCATCTCCACCGTCGCCTCCTACCGCGGCGCCCAGGTCTTCGAGGCCGTCGGCCTGGAGCAGGACTTCGTCGACACCTACTTCCACGGCACCGCCACCAAGATCGGCGGCGCCGGCCTGGACGTCGTCGCCAAGGAGGTCGCCGCCCGGCACGCCAAGGCCTACCCGGTCTCCGGCATCGCACCGGCCCACCGCAACCTGGACATCGGCGGCGAGTACCAGTGGCGCCGCGAGGGCGAACCGCACCTGTTCGACCCGGACACGGTCTTCCGTCTCCAGCACGCCACCCGCACCCGCCGCTACGACATCTTCAAGCAGTACACCCGGCGCGTGGACGAGCAGTCCGAACGCCTGATGACACTGCGCGGCCTGTTCGGCCTGAAGTCCGAGCGGCCCTCGATCCCCGTCGAGGAGGTCGAGCCCGTCTCCGAGATCGTCAAGCGGTTCTCCACCGGCGCCATGTCCTACGGCTCCATCTCCCAGGAGGCCCACGAGACCCTCGCCATCGCCATGAACCGGCTGGGTGCGAAGTCCAACACCGGCGAGGGCGGCGAGGACCCCGAGCGGCTGTACGACCCGGCCCGCCGCTCCTCGATCAAGCAGGTCGCCTCCGGCCGCTTCGGCGTCACCTCCGAGTACCTGGTCAACTCCGACGACATCCAGATCAAGATGGCCCAGGGCGCCAAGCCCGGCGAGGGCGGCCAGCTGCCCGGCCACAAGGTCTACCCGTGGGTCGCCAGGACCCGGCACTCCACACCCGGAGTCGGGCTCATCTCCCCGCCGCCGCACCACGACATCTACTCCATCGAGGACCTCGCCCAGCTCATCCACGACCTGAAGAACGCCAACCCCGCCGCCCGCATCCACGTGAAGCTGGTCTCCGAGGTCGGCGTCGGCACGGTCGCGGCAGGCGTGTCCAAGGCCCACGCCGACGTCGTGCTGATCTCCGGCCACGACGGCGGCACCGGCGCCTCCCCGCTCACCTCCCTCAAGCACGCGGGCGGCCCCTGGGAGCTGGGCCTGGCCGAGACCCAGCAGACCCTGCTGCTCAACGGCCTGCGCGACCGCATCGTCGTCCAGACCGACGGTCAGCTCAAGACCGGCCGCGACGTGGTCATCGCCGCCCTGCTGGGCGCCGAGGAGTACGGCTTCGCCACCGCCCCGCTGGTCGTCTCCGGCTGCGTGATGATGCGCGTGTGCCACCTGGACACCTGCCCCGTGGGCATCGCCACCCAGAACCCGGTGCTGCGCAGCCGCTACAGCGGCAAGGCCGACCACGTGGTGAACTTCTTCGAGTTCATCGCCGAGGAGGTCCGCGAACTCCTGGCCGAACTCGGCTTCCGCAGCCTGGACGAGGCCATCGGCCACGCCGAGGTCCTCGACGTCAGCCGCGCGGTCGACCACTGGAAGGCCCAGGGACTCGACCTGGCCCCGCTGCTGCACGTCCCCGAACTGCCCGAGGGCGCCGCCCGCCACCAGGTCGTGCCCCAGGACCACGGCCTGGCCAAGGCGCTGGACAACCAGCTCATCAAGCTCGCCGCCGACGCCCTGTCGGCCGACACCGCCGAGGACGCCCGCCCGGTGCGCGCCCAGGTGCCCATCCGCAACATCAACCGCACGGTCGGCACCATGCTCGGCCACGAGGTGACAAGGAAGTTCGGCGGCGCCGGCCTGCCCGACGACACCATCGACATCACCTTCACCGGATCCGCCGGCCAGTCCTTCGGGGCCTTCCTGCCGCGCGGTATCACCCTCCGCCTGGAGGGCGACGCCAACGACTACGTCGGCAAGGGCCTCTCGGGCGGACGCGTCATCGTCCGCCCCGACCGCGGCGCCTCCCACCTGGCCGAGTACTCCACCATCGCGGGCAACACCCTCGCCTACGGCGCCACCGGCGGCGAGATGTTCCTGCGCGGCAGCGTCGGCGAACGCTTCTGCGTCCGCAACTCCGGCGCGCTGGTGGTCTCCGAGGGCGTGGGCGACCACGGCTGCGAGTACATGACCGGCGGCACGGCCGTCGTCCTGGGCCGCACCGGCCGCAACTTCGGCGCCGGCATGTCCGGCGGCACCGCGTACGTCGTCGACCTCGACGCCGACAACGTCAACCCCGACATCGCCGCAGCCGTCGAACCCCTCGACGACACCGACCGGCAGTGGCTGCACGACATCGTGCGCCGCCACCACGAGGAGACCGGCTCCACCGTCGCGGAGAAGCTGCTCGCGGACTGGGAGACCGCCGCCGGCCGCTTCAGCAAGATCATCCCCCGTACCTACAAGGCAGTGCTCGCCGCCAAGGACGCCGCCGAGCGAGCCGGACTCTCCCAGGACGAGACCCACGAGAAGATGATGGAGGCGGCGACCAATGGCTGATCCCAAGGGCTTCCTGAACACCGACCGCGAGGTCGCCGAGACCCGCCCCGTACCCGAGCGCCTCAAGGACTGGAACGAGGTCTACGTCCCCGGCTCCCTGCTGCCGATCATCGGCAAGCAGGCCGGCCGGTGCATGGACTGCGGCATCCCCTTCTGCCACAACGGCTGCCCGCTGGGCAACCTCATCCCCGAGTGGAACGACTACGCCTGGCGCGGGGACTGGCAGGCCGCCGGCGAGCGGCTGCACGCGACCAACAACTTCCCCGAGTTCACCGGGCGGCTGTGCCCGGCCCCGTGCGAGTCCGCCTGCGTGCTGGGCATCAACCAGCCCCCGGTGACCATCAAGAACGTCGAGGTCACCATCATCGACAAGGCATGGGAAGCCGGCGGCGTCACCCCGCAGCCGCCCGAGCGCCTGTCGGGCAAGACCGTGGCCGTCATCGGCTCCGGCCCCGCCGGCCTGGCCGCCGCCCAGCAGCTCACCCGCGCCGGCCACACGGTCGCCGTCTACGAGCGCGCCGACCGCGTCGGCGGACTGCTGCGCTACGGCATCCCCGAGTTCAAGATGGAGAAGCGCCACATCAACCGCCGCATCGAGCAGATGCGAGCGGAGGGCACCAAGTTCCGTACCGGAGTGGAGATCGGCCGCGACATCGACGCCGCCGGCCTGCGCAGGCGCTACGACGCCGTCGTCATCGCCGCAGGCTCCACCACCGCCCGCGACCTGCCCGTGCCCGGCCGCGAACTGAACGGTGTCCACCAGGCGATGGAGTACCTGCCCCTGGCCAACAAGGTCCAGGAAGGCGACTACATCACCCCGCCGATCACCGCCGAGGGCAAGCATGTCGTCGTCATCGGCGGCGGCGACACCGGCGCCGACTGCGTCGGCACCGCCCACCGCCAGGGCGCGGCCTCCGTCACCCAGCTGGAGATCATGCCCCGGCCAGGCGACGAGCGCGACCCGGTCGGCCAGCCCTGGCCCACCTTCCCCATGCTCTACAAGGTCACCTCCGCGCACGAAGAGGGCGGCGAGAGGGTCTACTCCGTCTCCACCACCCACTTCGAGGGCGACGAGGACGGCAACGTCCAGGCCCTGCACCTGGTCGAGGTCGAGTTCGTCGACGGCAGGCCGACGCCCAGGCCGGGCACCGAGAAGCGCATCCCGGCCCAGCTCGTCACCCTGGCCATGGGCTTCACCGGCATCGACAAGGACAACGGCCTGGTCGAGCAGTTCGGCCTGGAACTGGACCAGCGCGGCAACGTCGCCCGCGACGCCGACTACGCCACCAACGTAGACGGCGTCTACGTCGCCGGCGATGCCGGCCGCGGCCAGTCCCTGATCGTGTGGGCCATCGCCGAAGGCCGCTCCGCGGCCAGGGCCGTGGACCGCTACCTGACCGGTGCCAGCTCCCTGCCGGCCCCGATCAGGCCGACCGACCGCGCACTGACCGTCTGACCCACCCCGACCGTCCGTACGGCGCGGGCCGGCCACCCCGGCCGGCCCGCACCGACACGGACGCGCACCCCGCGGCGCCGGCCCCTTCCCCGACCGGGGGCCGGCGCCGTGGCACGTCCGGCCCGTATCCGTCCACCGGAACGGGCGGGGAGACAGCGCCCGGAACGCATAGAGTCGGTGACCATGACGAACAGCGAGACCGATCCGTCGGTGCAGGCAGAACTCGACCGGCTGCGCGACAGCATCGACAACATCGACGCCGCCGTGGTGCACATGCTCGCCGAGCGGTTCAAGTGCACCCAGCAGGTCGGCCGCCTCAAGGCCGAACACCGACTGCCACCCGCCGACCCTGCCCGTGAGGCCCAGCAGATCGCTCGGCTTCGCTCCCTCGCCGAGAACGCCAAACTCGACCCGGCCTTCGCCGAGAAGCTGCTGAACTTCATCATCGCCGAGGTCATCCGCCACCACGAGACCATCGCCCGCTCCTGACCACCGGCGGCCACGCGGTATCGGCCGCAGGGCATCGGCCACGCGGTTCTGGCCGAAAGGTGCTGCAGGGGGCGCCCGGTGCACCCCGCACGGCCGATACGGCAGCATGAGCGGCATGCCCGCACTGACCCATGAAGAGGCGCGGAGCCGAGCCCGGCTCATCGACGTCCGGCACTACACCGTCGACCTGGACCTGACCCGGGGCGAAGAGACCTTCGGCTCCACCACCACCGTCCACTTCACCACCCGCGAAGCGGGCGACACCTTCGTCGAGGTACGGCCCCACACCCTCCACCGGGCCGTCCTCGACGGACGCGCACTCGACACCGCCTCCCTCACCGGCGGACGCCTGCCGCTAACCGGCCTGAACGCGGGCGAGCACGAACTGCGCATCGAGGCCGACATGGCCTACTCGCGCACCGGCGAGGGCATGCACCGCTTCACCGACCCCGCTGACGGCCGCACCTACCTCTACACCATGTGCTTCCAGACCGAAGCCCCCCGCGTCTTCGCCGCCTTCGACCAACCCGACCTCAAGGCCCCCTTCACCGTCACCGCCACAGCCCCCGAGGAATGGACCGTCCTGGGCAACGGCACCGCCCACCGCGTCGAAGGAGAGCCCGGCCGCTGGGAGTGCGCCACCACCCCACCGCTGAGCACCTACTTCGTGGCACTGGCCGCCGGCCCCTGGCACTCGGTGCGCACCGAGCACGCCGGCATCCCCTTCGGTTTGCACGTACGCCAGTCCCTAGGCAGCCACCTCGACGACGACGCGCAGGAACTGCTCGACATCACCCGCGCCTGCTTCGACCGCTACCACGAGATCTTCGACGAGCCCTACCCCTTCGACTCCTACGACCAGGCCTTCGTCCCCGAGTTCAACGCCGGTGCCATGGAGAACCCCGGGCTGGTCACCTTCCGCGACGAATACGTCCACCGCTCCGCCGTCACCGAAACCCAGCTCCAGACCCGCGCCGTGACCATCGCCCACGAGATGGCCCACATGTGGTTCGGCGACCTGGTCACCCTGCGCTGGTGGGACGACATCTGGCTCAACGAGTCCTTCGCCGAGTACATGGGCTACCAGGTCCTCGCCGACGCCACCCGCTTCACCGCCACCTGGACCGAGTTCGCCGTCGACCGCAAGTCCTGGGGCTACGACGCCGACCAGCGCCCCTCCACCCACCCCGTCGCCCCCGAACCCGAAGCGGTGCCCGACACCGCCACCGCGCTGCTCAACTTCGACGGCATCTCCTACGCCAAGGGCGCCTCCGCGCTGCGTCAACTGGTCGCCCGGCTCGGCGAGAAGGCCTTCCTCGCCGGCATCAACGACCACTTCGCCCGCCATCGCTTCGGCAACGCCACCCTCGCCGACCTCCTCGACTCCCTCACCCGCGCCTCCGGCCGCGACGTCCACGCCTGGGCCGACCGCTGGCTGCGCACCACCGGCGTCGACACCCTCACCCCGCACCTCACCACCGACGGCCGCCGCTGGCACCTGGAGACCGCCCACACCGGCAACCGCCCCCACCGCCTCACCATCGGCCTCTACGACCTCGACGGCACCGGAGCGGCGGACCGCCTGACCCCCCGCGAACCACTCACCGCCGACATCTCCGCCGACAGCGGTCACACCCTCACCGCCGACGGCCCCCGCCCCGACCTCGTCCTCCTCAACGACCGCGACCTCACCTACGCCAAGGTCCGCCTGGACACGGGCTCCTGGCGCACCGTGCGACGCGCCCTGGCCCACCTGCCCGACCCCCTCACCCGCGCCACCGTCTGGAACGCCGCCCGCGACATGGTCCGCGACGGCCTGCTGCCGCCCGCCGACTACCTGGACACCGCACGCGCCCACCTGCCCCACGAGAGGGACGACGCCGTCGTCGCCGGCGTCCTGGACTTCGCCCGCCACGAGATCGTCGACCGCTACCTGCCGCCAGGGCAGCGCACCGCCGCCCTGGAGATCCTCACCGACCTCGCCGGCGCCCTGCTGGAGCGCGAACCGGCCGGCGGCGGACGCGACGGGGGAGTACAGCTGACCGCCGTACGCGCCGCCATCGACAGCGCCACCACCCCCGGCGACCTCCACCACTGGTGGACCACCGGCATCCTCCCCGGCGGACGCCCCCTCGACCACGAACTGCGCTGGCGGCTCCTGCACCGCCTCGCCGTCCTCGGCGCCGTGAACACCTCCGACATCGGCGCCGCCCACGATGCCGACCCCAGCGCCACGGGCACCGAGGGAGCCACCCGCTGCCGCGCGGCCCTGCCCGACCCCGCCACCAAGGAAGCCGCCTGGCAGGCCCTGTTCGAAGAGGCCGACACCCTCTCCAACTACCTGCTCAAAGCCACCTTCCAGGGCTTCTGGCACGCAGAGCAGCACGACCTGCTGCGCGACTACGTCCCCCGCTACTTCGACCAGGCCCCCGCCCTCGCCGCCCGCCGCGGCCCCGCCATCGCCCAGGCACTGGGACGGCACGGCTTCCCCCGCCCCTTCACCGATCCCGGCACCCTGGACCTGGGACAGCGGTGCCTGGCCGACGACTCCCTCACCCCCGCCCTGCGCCGCCCCCTCGCCGACGAACTCGACGACCTCGCCCGCGCCCTGCGCGTACGCGCGGCGCACTGACGCGCGTGGGTGCCGGGTCCCGTCCACGGACGGGACCCGGCACCCACGGACCGCTCATCGCATGTCCGCGCAGGGATCGCTTTTCATGAACTCATCACGGTACGCGACGATGAATCTTTCCATGGCCTCGGCGTTCGGTACTCCTCCATTCCTCACCCTGGCTGTGAGGAAGATATCCCAGTCCTTGCCCTGTTCCGTGCAGCGCACCGCAGCCACCGCGTCTTCTTTGGAATGCACATAGGTCCCGTCAGCGGACTTCCTGTCCGGGGTCGCGTAGGCCTGCCGGACTGCAAAGCGCTCCGTCGGCCAGTCGGGTTCCCACCATTCCCAGGTCAGCATGAAAACACTCTTTTCGTCCACCGAGACCCTGCAGAACCAGTCGATGCGGTCAGTTTCTTCGGTCTGGTCGATCTCCTTCCCTGGCGGAAGGAAAGGCTCAATCATTTCTGCATCGATATCCGTGCTGCACAGCGACTCGGGCACTGTGTATTCCCGGTACTCCCGCTCATTCTTCTCAGTCCCGCATCCGATCACCGAGGTCAGGGTGGCAAGAAGCAGGATGGCCACGCGATAGCCGCCAGATATCTTCACGATGCGTCACCAGACGATCTCATGCCAACTCCTTCAATGTGGCTGTTTCCCGTCTGAATGGCGGCCGCGCTTTGGATGCCTTCGATTGTCTCATTATTTAGGCTGGAATGTCTGACAGAGGCGCGCAAGACAGCCTCCTTGGCCGATTCGGCAGCTGCCTCGCGAGCCAGGACATAATCCCGCCTACCGTTTTCCTTGATATCGGCGACGTCCTTCTCGGCGCTCTTCACCACGCTCTCCGTGATGTCCTCGGCCAGCCAGTTGACGACCTCTCCCACCACCGGAACCCGCTCCGGAATGAGCGACGTTCCCAGTTCAACGGTGCGGGTGGCCCACTTTCCCTTGTCGCCCGCGGCCTCGTTGAAGTCCTTGGCGGCCGCCGTGTTGTAGTCGTGAACGGCGTCGGCACGGGCATCGCTCATGATGCCCGCCATCACGGCGCCGGGAGCGACCGCGCTGCTCACCTTCTGTTCCAGGGAGACCATCGACTTGTCCTCCCCGCTGAAGACCCCGTCGAACACCTTGTCCACCATCAGCGTCGTGTACGACTGCTGGGCGCTGGTGATCGTGCCGTACGCGTCCGGATCCTGGCCCACCTCGCCGAGGAAGCTCACCACGTGGCTGGTGTTCTCGAAGACAGCCGGCACGCCGTTGACCGGGAAACTGTCCGAGGCCGGGGAGTCCCCGTACATCGACCGCTGGAAGTCGCCGATGTACTCCGCCGTGATGTTCCCCAGACTGTCCCGCAGCACATGGAGAGGACCGGACTTCAGATCCCCGAACTTCTCGTCCTTCAGGTTCTCGTTGTGGCGGATCAGCTCGGGATGCTCGCCGAAGTGCGCCACCAGGCGTTCGGTGAACTCCGCACGTTCCGAGGTGTGCTCGATCGGTTCCGTCGACTGACTGTCGTACGCGCGCCCGGTCGCCGCCGCCTCCAGCGCGTGCCCCAGTGCGTTCGGCCCGTGCTCGAGAGCGTCCTTCAAACCGTCCGTGCCCGGCTTCGCCAGGCTGTCCGGCGGCCACTCGAAGTCCTCCTTGAGGAACTCGTCGAAGTACTGGTAGCCCAGCTTCGCTCCCTTGTCGACGGTGCCGTCCTCCCGATACACCGTCGGGTCACCCGTGAAGAACCTCTCCGCGGCCTCCGGGCTGTGCCCCAGCGCCTCCAGCACACTCGTCAGCGGGTCGTAGCCGGCCCCGCCCCTGCCCGACGGGTTGTAGCCGAGATCCGCATCGCCCGTGCCCACCGGTCTGTTCGAGGTGAACCGCGTGGGCTCGTCGTGGTGGAGCTGGGTGATGTGCTCCGCGATCGGGGTGAGGAAGTCCGCGTCGTACTCCCCGTAGCGCATGATCCCGCCGAGGACCTGGTAGCCGTACGGCTGCGGGCCGAACGGGCCCGGCTCCAGATCGATCTGCTGAGTGCCGAGCCTGCGGAACTCCTCTCCCCAGCCGGCGGGCAGGTGCGTCTTGTTGTCCGGGTCGGTGGCGGTGGCCAACGCGATGCCCATGTTCCGCTGGAGGTCCCGGGACAGCGCCAGCCGCCCCTCGTTCTCCTCCCCGTCCCCCAGGGTGCCGTCGATCGACATCCGGGCGTAGAACCGCAGGGCCTCCTCGGGGCCGCCCAGCCCCTTGTAGAAGGCCGTGGAGAACTCCGGGTCCTCGGCGTTCGCGCCCACCAGGCCGTTGAACTCGCGGTACTGGGCATCCGACATGTCCGGGCCCAGCTTAGCCAGCTTCACGGCGCGCTCGGCCTCGACCTCGTCCAGGGAGCTGTACTGGGCATGCCCGAAGTTGTAGGGATCGCCGCCGTGGACCCTCTTCAGCGCCCGTGCCGCCAGGTCGTCGATCTCCTCGGCCCGCGCGATCAGCCGGTCGATCCGGTCCGCCAGGTCCCCGCCCGCCCGGCGCTGCTCCTCGGAGGGGGCGCTGTTGTCCGGCTGGCGGTCGAGGGAGAACCCCACCGTCCCGTCACCGTTGTCCCTCACCCGGATGCCCTGCTCACGGCCTCCCTCGACCTCCTTGATCAGGTCGGCCTGAACGGACTTCAGGTCCGTGTGCGCGTCCCTGAGAATGTTCCTGATGCTCCTGGCCTGGGCCGCCGCATCGTCGAACTCCTTGGCCGTCTTGCGGACGAACGGCTTGGTGACGGTGGCGTTCTCGCCCTTCCAGTCGGCCTTCTCGGCCTTGGCGGCCATACCGGTGCGGGCCTCGTCCGCCAGCTCCCCCAGTTCGGTGACCACCGAATCCCAGTCCGACACCGCATCCGACAGGCCGGAGAAGGAGAAGCCGTACAGATCGGTGAAGGTCAGCTTGGCCATGGTGCCGTTTCCCCGTTCCCCGTGCTTACTTGTAGTAGCGCTCGATCTCCGACACCGACATGGCCGAGCCGTCGCGGTGCCGCATCTGCGCCTCGATCTCCCTGTCCTGCTCGGTGTAGGACTTCGCGCTGTAGTCGAGATGGTTGGAGATGTGCGCACAGGACTGCAGCAACGTCCTGAGCTGGGAGTCCCACACCCCGACGGTGAGGCCGAGCTCCTCGCCCAGTGTGAAGTTGGCGTTCTTCAGAGCGGTGGCGGCATCGTCGCTGGACTCGCGGGCGAGGTCGCCGTCCTTCCGCAACCGCCCGAACAGCACATGGGCGTCGTGTCCGATGGCCCCCAACTCGTCCTGGACGGCCGACAGATCGTGCCCGCCGCTCCCGCCGCCACCGAGGTCGGCCACCTCGTTCAGCCGCGTCCCGGCACCACCCCGCTCCGAGGCCTTCGCCACCAGAGCGGCCCACTCCTCGTCGAACGACACACACCCTCCCCCGAGTCGGCCGATACACTGTGCAACCAGACGATAACATCCGGGAGTGGGTGCGAGTGGCGGCCCGAGCGCAGGCCCGTATGCGCCGTCATATGCCTCCACGGAAAACGGAAATGCTCATCCGAGCAACCTCGCGCCCATTTCACAAGTTGTTAACGGCCCTATATGAAACGGCCGTTGAACAGTTCCCTTCCCACAGTTCCCTACCTGCGAGTAAGTCATAGGCTCACTGCCATGCGCCGCGCGAAAATCGTCTGCACTCTGGGCCCCGCCACCGACTCGTACGAGCAGATCAAAGCGCTCGTCGAAGCCGGAATGGACGTCGCCCGCCTCAACCTCAGTCACGGCGCCCACGCCGAGCACGAGGAGCGCTACCACCGCGTCCGCCGCGCCTCCGAGGAGACCGGCCGCAGCGTCGGCGTCCTCGCGGACCTTCAAGGCCCGAAGATCCGGCTCGGGCGGTTCCGCGAAGGCCCCGTACTCCTCGAACGCGGAGACGAGTTCACCATCACCACCGAGGACGTCGAGGGCGACCGCGGACAGTGCGGCACCACCTACGAAGGGCTCGCCGACGACGTCACACCCGGCGAACTCGTCCTCGTCGACGACGGCCGCGTCGCCCTGAAGGTCACCGCCGTCGACGGCCCCCGCATACGCACCGAGGTCGCCGAGGGCGGCATGGTCTCCGACCACAAGGGCCTCAACCTCCCCGGCGTCGCCGTCTCCGTGCCCGCCCTCTCCGACAAGGACATCGACGACCTGCGCTGGGCCCTGCGCACCGGCGTGGACCTCATAGCCCTCTCCTTCGTCCGCAGCGCACGCGACATCGCCGACGTCCACCGCGTCATGAAGGAGGAGGACCGCCACCTCCCCGTCATCGCCAAGATCGAGAAACCCCAGGCGGTGGAGAACCTCCCCGAGATCGTCGACGCCTTCGACGGCCTCATGGTCGCCCGCGGCGACCTCGGCGTCGAGATGCCCCTGGAAACCGTCCCCCTGGTGCAGAAACGCGCCGTCGCCCTCGCCCGGCGCAACGCCAAACCGGTCATCGTCGCCACCCAGATGCTCGACTCGATGATCGACTCCTCCCGGCCCACCCGCGCCGAGGCCTCCGACGTCGCCAACGCCGTGATGGACGGCACCGACGCCGTGATGCTCTCCGGCGAGACCAGCGTCGGCAACCACCCGGTCGAGACGGTCAGAACCATGGGCCGCATCGTCGCCGCCGCCGAGGAGGACATGCTCTCCCAGGGCCTGCGCCCGCTCGCAGAGAGCGCCAAACCCCGCACCCAGGGCGGCGCCGTGGCCCGCGCCGCGGCCGAGATGGGCGACTTCCTCGGCGCCGACTGCCTCGTCGCCTTCACCCAGTCCGGCGACACCGCCCGCCGCCTGTCCCGCTACCGCTCACCGATCCCCGTCCTCGCCTTCACCCCCGACCCGGCCACCCGCGCCCAACTCAACCTCACCTGGGGCGTGGAGACCTTCCTCGGCCCCACCGTGAGCAGCACCGACGAGATGGTGGAGCAGGTCGACGAGCGGCTGCTGGAGATGGGGCGCTGCGCCAGGGGCGACAAGGTGATCATCACCGCCGGCTCCCCGCCCGGCATCTCCGGCACCACCAACATGGTCCGCGTCCACCGCATCGGCGACGGGCACCCCGCCCGCTGAACCGGCCCCGTGCGGCCCGACCGGCCGCCCCTCGAACCGGGAGGCCCCGGCCACCGCCTCGCGCCAGCGGCGGCCGGGGCCTCCCCCGTACCGCCTTTCAGTGCTTCGGCCCGATGTGCGCGTCCATCAGCACCACGGACGCCGGCGGGCGACGGAGACGTTGTACGCCCCGGTGGGGCGGCGTACGGCCCGCCACTCGACTCCCAGCCGGTCCAGGGTCTCGCCGTAGATGCGCACGATGTCCCCGGAGGTGTTGGTGAAGAAGTACCGCGGGTACTCGTAACGCTTCCGTACGCCGCCCACGGGACGTGTCGTCCAGTTGGTGATCCGGCAGCCGTCGGAGTGGACGAGTCCCCGGACCAGTTCCCAGGGGTGCTCGTCGGTGACCTCGCACTGCCAGGGCTCCAGAGTGATGCGCCGCTCGTGCTTCCGGCCCGGCCCGTGCTGGGGGAACAGGCAGGGCCAGTGCCGACTGCAGGAGGTGACCATGGCGCACCCCTGCGCCTGTACGAGGTAGGCGCTCCGGTCCGGCAGGACGGCGGTGATCGCCTCGCGGCACGCGGTGATCAGCCCGAGCCAGGCGTCAGCACAGGCGATCCGCAGATAGTGGCCGTCGCGCCGGGGGCGTGCGCTGACGCAGCCGTCGCCCAGGTAGAGGCCGAGCAGGTAGGCGTAGGCGGGCCGGTCGGCGGGGAGGGACGGCTCGGGTCCGCAGCGGAAGCAGTCCGTCTCCCGGGAGATGCTCGGGAGCGGCTGGATGCGTGTCTGCCGGGCGCGGATCGCGGAGCGGGATATGCCGGTCTGTTTGCTGACGGAGTTGAGACTGCGGCCCTGGTCGACGAGGGCGAGGACGCGCTTCCGCGTGGCGAGGTCGTACATGCTCGCGAGCGTGTACGAGAGACTGTTCTCAGGAATGAGGATCGGAGGGGCGTTCCCTCTGATCAGTGAAATTTTCCCACCCTGCTTGCAACCTTGGAAACAAAGGTAAAGTGCCCCGGGTCGGATTCGAACCGACACTGTATGGGTTTTGAATCCATTGCCTGCTGCCAATTGGGCTACCGGGGCCATGTGAATCGAAGGCCAGGGCCTCCCGACGTAGGTACACCTTACAGGAACTAGGTAGGCTCTTGTGGTCCACCTGGCCGGAAAACGAGGAGCCCAGTGAGCACCGCGGACATCCCCGAGCCCATCAGCACCGACGGCGGCGCCGACAGCACGGCCGGCGCGGCCGGCGAGCGGGCGCACGTGCCTCCGGAGACGACGCGGGTCGTCATCGCGGAGGACGAGGCGCTGATCCGCCTGGACCTCAAGGAGATGCTGGAGGAGGAGGGCTACACCGTCGTCGGCGAGGCAGGGGACGGGCAGCGGGCCGTGGACCTGGCCCGGGAGCACCGGCCGGATCTGGTGATCATGGATGTGAAGATGCCCGTGCTCGACGGGATCTCGGCGGCCGAGAGGATCGCCGAGGAGTCGATCGCCCCGGTGCTGATGCTGACCGCCTTCTCGCAGCGCGAGCTGGTGGAGCGGGCGCGGGACGCGGGTGCGATGGCGTATCTGGTGAAGCCGTTCAGCAAGAGCGATGTGGTGCCCGCCATCGAGATGGCGGTGTCGCGGTTCAACGAGTTGAAGGTGCTCAGCCGGGAGGTCGCCGACCTCGCGCAGCGGCTGGAGACGCGGAAGCTGGTGGACCGGGCCAAGGGGGTGCTGCAGACGCAGTACGGGCTGACCGAGCCGGCCGCGTTCCGGTGGATCCAGAAGACCTCGATGGACCGCCGGCTGTCGATGCGGCAGGTGGCCGAGGCCGTGATCCAGGACGCGGAGGAGAAGAAGCAGCAGCGGTGACGCCCGTGCGGGACCGCGTGAGGCGGTCCCGCACGGCCCGCCGGGCATGGCCCGGTTCCGGCCGGGGCGTCGCCGGTGCCGGGCCGCGGACGGCACCGCCTCCTGCGCCCCGGCGCCGGCCCGGCGTGAGTCGGGGGCATCGGCGGGGGACGGGGGGTTCCGGATCCTCGCGCGGGCCGTGTGCGGTCGCAGGCGCGGGGTGGTGGCGGGCATTTGCGGTCCGGGGTCGGAGAATTCACGAGTCCGACCCCTGATGATCTTTCCCTTTCTGTCCGTTCTTCGGTAAGGAGTGTTCTGTTTCCGGCGCATGGCGCAGGTCACAGGGAGATCACATCTGCCGCTCTCACCTATCTGGTCTGCTTCTGGGGCAATAGATTCCGGGCCACGCCGCACGTACGTACGTGCGGACCGCGACGCCGGAACGGTACGGCGATCGTCGTGATCTGAGCAGGCTCCAGGGGGTTCCACGTGCTCAACAAGACCATCGTCAAGCTGGCCATTCCCATGGCCGTCGGCGCGCTCGCGCTGACCGGTTGCGGCGGAGGGGACAGCGGCAGCGGCGACGCGTACAAGATCGCCTTCCAGGGCCCGCTCTCCGGCGACAACGTGCAGCTCGGCCAGAACATGGAGAACGGCATCAAGCTGGCGATCGACCAGGCGAACGCCGGGGGCGACCTCGGGTTCGAGGTCGAGTACGTGCCGGTCGACGACCAGGGCCTGCCGGACAAGGCGACGGCGGCCGCGCAGAAGGCGATCGACGACGAGAGCGTCGTCGCGGTGATCGGTCCGGCGTTCTCGGGTCCGGCGGACACCGCCGCCGAGGTGTACGGGGCCGCGGGCCTGGTGGCGCTGTCGTCCTCGGCGACGCGCCCTGACCTGACGACCAAGGGCTACGAGACCTTCCTGCGCGCGGTGCCCAACGACAGCGCCCAGGGCGCCGGGATGGCGAAGTACCTGTCGGGCAAGGTCAAGGCCGAGAAGGTCGTGGTGGTCGACGACAAGACCGACTACGGCATAGGCCTGGCGGACGTCGCCGAGAAGGACCTGAAGGCCGCCGGTGTCGAGGTGGTGCGCCAGAGCGTGCCGCAGAAGACCCCGGACTACAGCGCCGCGGCGAAGAACGTCACCAAGAACAAGCCGGACGCGCTGGTCTACGCGGGCTACTACCAGGACGCCGGCCCGTTCGCCAAGAAGCTCAAGGAGGCGGGCTTCGACGGTGTGGCGATGTCGGGCGACGGCACCAACGACGCGCAGTTCATCCAGCTGGCGGGCGACGCCTCGGACGGCTGGCTGCTGACCTGCCCGTGCACGGACGCCACCAAGGAGGACGCGACGAAGAAGTTCGCCGCGGACTACGAGAAGGAGTTCAAGCAGGCTCCGGGTACGTACTCGGCCGAGTCGTACGACGCCGCGATGATGATCATCGAGGAGATCAAGAAGCTCCACGAGGACGGCGGTGTCGAGCGCCAGGCGCTGGTGGACGCTCTGCGCGCGGCGAAGTACAAGGGTCTGACGAAGGAGTTCTCCTTCGACGACAAGGGCGAGTTCACCAACCAGACCATCTACCTGTACCAGGTCAAGGGCGAGGGCATCGAGTACCAGGGCAGCGTCGACGAGCTGGCCGGCTGAGCCGGCCGACGCTTCCGGCCGGCCGGCGCGGTGGGTTCGCTCCCGCGCCGGCCGGTGTGACACCCGGCGGGTACCGCCTTCGTGCCGGGCGCCCGCCTCCGTGATCCTCGCGTCGCCCGTTCCCCGAGTGCTGAACGCACGGCCGGGCGGCACATTCCCACAAGGAAGACAGTTCGATGTCCCTCAGTGAGTTCTGGGACTTCCTCGTCCTAGGGGTGGTGCTCGGCAGTCTCTACGCCGTCATCGCCATCGGCTACACGCTGGTGTACGGAGTACTCCAGCTTCTGAACTTCGCGCACAGCGAGGTCTTCATGTTCGGCGGCTACGGGGGCCTTCTGGCCCTGACCGCCCTGATTCCCGAGTCGACGCCCTCCGGTATGGGCTCGGTCGCCTACGTCCTGATCGGCATGCTGGCGGGTGCCGCGCTGGGCGGTGCGGTGGCCTTCGGCCTGGAACGGGTGGCGTACCGGCCGTTGCGCAGGCATCGCGCGCCGCGCCTGGTGTTCCTGATCACCGCGATCGGCGCCTCGTTCTTCCTGTACAACCTGGCGGGCAAGCTGTTCGGCCGCAATCCGCTGCCGATGCCGTCGATGTACGAGAACAAGAAGGTGCTTAGCGTCTTCGGCGCCGAGCTGACGATCACGCAGGTGCTGATCCTGGTGTCGGCGGTGGCGATGATGGTCGGCCTGGACTACGTGGTGAACCGCACGAAGATGGGTTCGGGTATCCGCGCGGTGGCGCAGGACCCGGAGGTCGCGTCGCTGATGGGCGTGGACATCGACAAGGTGGTGTCCCGGACGTTCGTGCTCGGCGGTCTGCTGGGCGGTGCGGCCGGCTTCCTGTTCGGCACCAACAGCCAGGTCTGGTACACGATGGGCTTCCTGCCCGGTATCACGGCCTTCGCGGCGGCGGTGCTGGGCGGTATCGGCAATGTGCGCGGCGCGATGCTGGGCGGCCTGATGCTGGGCGTGGTGGAGACCATGACGGTGGGCCTGTGGGGTGACGACTGGCGGTACGTCGGCGCCTTCGTGGTGCTGGTGCTGGTGCTGATGGTCCGTCCGACCGGCATTCTCGGCGAGCGTGTGGGGAGGACGGCGTGAGCATCAAGACCTCGAGCGCGGAGGGTGCCGGACAGGACTCGCCGAGCACCACGGCGCCGCTGTCGGCGGCGGCCCGGCTGCGGAGGGTGCGCTGGTACCAGGAGCCGCGCTGGCGGCGGCTGGGGGCCCTGCTGGCGCTGGCGGTGACGCTCAGGCTGATGACGGGCGAGGAGGGCACCACCCAGGATCTGTTCCTGGCGCTGCGCGAGGACTTCACCGGTGTCGGCCTGTGGGTCTGGCTGGCGATCGCGGTGGCGGTCTGGGCGGTGCGGGAGTTCCTCGCCGATCAGACCTCCAGTGCGGTGGAGGGGACGAAGAAGGTCTCCGCCGGCCCGCTGGAGCGGGTCCGGCAGGTGTGGTCGGCCGACAAGCGGGTCCGTATGGGCGTGCTGACGGCCGTGCTGGCGCTGGTGGTGTTCGGGCCGCTGGGGGTCGAGCGGTACTGGCAGCAGGTGCTGGTGGACCAGATCGCGATCTTCGTGCTGCTGGCGATCGGCCTGAACGTGGTGATCGGCTGGGCGGGTCTGCTGGACCTGGGCTTCATCGCGTTCTTCGCGATCGGCGCGTACAGCGCGGCGTACTGGACGGGTTCGCTGCCGGTCCAGCCGCCGGTGGCGCTGAACAACTTCCTGGTGCTGCCGATCGCGGTGCTGACCTGTCTGGTGGCGGGGGTGATCCTGGGCGCTCCGACGCTGCGGCTGCGGGGCGACTACCTGGCGATCGTGACCCTGGGCTTCCACGAGATCGTCTACCTGATGGCGAAGAACGCCGACGGGGTGACCGAGGGCGCGCGCGGTGTGAAGGTCGACCGGTTCAGCATCGACCTGGGCTTCTTCTCCTACGAGTGGAAGCTGGATCCGATGCCGTACTACTGGCTGCTGGTCGTCTTCATCGTGCTGGCCATCTTCCTGTTCCTCAGGCTGGAGCACTCCAAGGTGGGCCGGGCGTGGACGGCGATCCGCGAGGACGAGGTGGCCGCGGCGGCCACGGGTGTGCCCACGGTGCGGTACAAGCTGATGGCGTTCGCGATCGGCGCGTCGACCTCGGGTGTGGCGGGGGTGGCGTACGCGAGCAAGGTCGGGTACTTCAACCCGGAGAACTTCGCGATCCTGCTGTCGATCCTGGTGCTGGCCTATGTCATCTTCGGCGGCATGGGGTCGATCCCCGGGGTGCTGTTCGGCGCCGCGTTCCTGGTGTGGCTGCCGGAGTACCTGCGCGAGTGGGTGGATCCCAAGGACCGGTACATGTACCTGGGCGCTCTCCTCGTCATCATGATGATCTACCGGCCGCAGGGCGTGCTGCCCTCCCGCCGCCGCAAGCGTGAGCTGCGGATGGCGGAGGCGGGGGTCGGCGGAGCCGACGCGACCGGCCCGGCGGAAGGCAGGCAGCCGTGACCACCGAGACGGTGAAGAAGGAGCAGGGACCGGCGGGCGGTTCGGCCGGCGCCGGTGAGCTGGTGCTGGAGACGTCGGGCGTGACGCTGCGGTTCGGCGGTCTGACCAGCCTGGACAACGTCGAGCTGCGGATGCGGCGCGGTGAGGTGCTGGCGGTCATCGGGCCCAACGGCGCGGGCAAGACGTCGCTGTTCAACTCGCTGACGGGCGCGTACGTGCCGCAGGAGGGGCGGATCGTCTTCCGCCCGCGCGAGGGCGGTGAGCACTCGCTGCTGGGCGCCAAGCCGCATGTGGTCAGCCAGTGGGGTCTGGCGCGCACGTTCCAGAACATCAGGCTGTTCGGGGCGCTTACGGCGCTGGAGAACGTCAAGATCGCGGCGGAGACACGGCTGAAGTCCGGCCCGGTGTCGATCATGCTGGGGCTGCCGAACGCGCGGAAGGCCGAGCGGGCCAGTGACCGCCGGGCGCACGAGGTGCTGTCGTACGTCGGCCTGCTGGGGAAGATGAACGAGCTGGCGGGGTCGCTGAGCTACGGCGACCAGCGGCGGCTGGAGATCGCGCGGGCGCTGGCGACGGACCCGGAGGTGCTGCTGCTGGACGAGCCGGCGGCGGGCACCAACCCGACGGAGAAGCTGGAGCTGGAGGAGCTGATCCGGCGGATCAACACCGAGCTGGGTGTGAGCGTGCTGCTGATCGAGCACGACATGCGGCTGGTGATGTCGGTGGCGGACCGGGTGATGGTGCTCAACTTCGGCAAGAAGATCGCCGAGGGATCTCCGTCGCAGGTGCAGCGGGACCCGGCGGTGATCGAGGCGTATCTGGGCGCGGTGGCCGAGGAGGACGAGGCCGCGGTGGGCCAGGTGGTCGCCGAGGACGTCTCCGGCCCGGCCGTTCGGAAGGCCGGCACGCGGGAGGACGCCGGTACCGGGGCAGGTACCGGGACCGGGGCCGAGGCAGCGCGGCGGGACACCGAGGAGCACGAGTGAGCGTCACCACGGATCTGAAGAAGGAGCCGCAGGGCGGCGAGCCGGCCGCCCCGGTGGTGCTGGAGCTGCGCGATCTGCGGGTGTTCTACGGTGCCATCGAGGCGCTCAAGGGCGTCAATCTGACGGTCCGCAGTGGAGAGGTGGTCGCGCTGCTTGGCGCCAACGGCGCGGGCAAGACCACCACGCTGCGGACGGCGTCGGGGATGATCGCGCCGCGCGAGGGGCAGGTGCTGCTGCACGGGGAGCGGATCGACGGCATCAAGCCGCACGATCTGGTCCGGTTCGGCATCGGCCACGTTCCCGAGGGACGCGGGGTCTTCCCGCGGATGACGGTCCGGGAGAACCTCCAGATGGGGGCGTACCGGTTCAAGTCGGTGGACAAGGCCGACATGGACCGGGTGTTCACGCTGTTCCCGCGGCTGGGGGAGCGCAAGAACCAGCTGGGCGGGACGCTGTCGGGCGGTGAGCAGCAGATGCTGGCGATCGGCCGCGCCCTGATGGGCAAGCCGGAGGTGCTGCTGCTGGACGAGCCGTCGATGGGCCTGGCGCCGCTGATCGTTCAGCAGATCTTCGAGATCGTCAAGGAGATCAACGAGCAGGGCACCACGGTGCTGCTGGTGGAGCAGAACGCCGCGCAGGCGCTCCGGATGGCCGACCGCGGCTATGTGCTGGAGACCGGTGCGGTGGCGATGGAGGGCGAGGCGTCCGAGCTGCTGTCCGACCCGCGGGTGCGGGCGGCCTATCTGGGCGAGGGCGCCTGACGGCCCCCTGGGAGCCGGGTACGGCGGCGGTGTCGCGGCGGCCGGGAGGCCGCCGCGACACCGCCGTTTTCCGTCTTCGGCCCAAGGGCGGCCGGAGACGGTGCGCCGGTCGGGGCGGGGGCGGTGCAGGGGGCGAGGAAGGCGCGGGCGCCGGGTGCGTCGAGACGGTGGGCGACGTTCGTGGCGCAGCAGGCGCCGCCGTTGCCCCGCGGGGCGGTCACGGCCGCGCGCACCCACGCCCTGTCGAGGGCGTTGAGGGAGGTGGGGGCCCTCGCTCGTACGCCGCCGCCGTGGTGGTGGCGCGCTTCGGGGATGTCAGGCGTGTGGCCCGCACGATCGGTGCCCTTTCGGTCCGGGCCGCCCCGGTGGGCGGCCCGGACCGGTATCGAAGCGCACCGGCCGGGCTTTGCGGTAAACCCCGTGACCTGTGGTTCTTCGGTGAGGGGCGTCAGTTGCCGTACGCGCCGGCGGGCGCGTCGCGCAGCAGGCAGGTGAGCCGGGCGCTGCACACGCGGCGGTCCCGCTCGTCGGTGACGGCGATCTCGTAGGTGGTGGTGGACCGGCCGCGGTGCACGGGGGTGGCGGTGCCGGTGACGGTACCGGAGGTCAGCCCGCGGTGGTGGGTGCAGTTGAGGTCCACGCCGACGGCGATCCTGGTGGGGCCGCCGTGGAGCATGGCGCCGACGGAGCCGAGGGTCTCGGCCAGGACGGCGGAGGCGCCGCCGTGCAGCAGCCCGTAGGGCTGGGTGTTGCCCTCGACGGGGAGGGTGCCGACGACCTTCTCGGGGGCGGCGTGGGTGATGACCAGCCCCATGCGCTCGCCGAGGCGGCCGGCGGAGAAGAAGGCGGGCAGGTCGATGCCGAGCCCGGCCCACTGGTCGATGATCTCCTGGGGGAAGACGGTGCTGGTCGGCTCGCCCATGGGCGCGTGGCTCCGATCGTCGTGCCGGGGCCGGCGGGGCACGGCCGTGCGGCGGGTGATGGGTGTGCTCTGCACCGTCTTACTTATCAGAGGGGCCTGCGGGCCCGGTGGCGGGGGTGAGGCGGATCACCACGGACTTGCTGGCGGGGGTGTTGCTGGTCTCGGCGGTGGCGTCGAGGGGGACCAGGACGTTGGTCTCGGGGAAGTAGGCGGCCGCGCAGCCGCGGGCGGTGGGGTAGTGGACGACGCGGAAGCCGGGCGCGGTGCGCTCGCGTCCGTCGTCCCACTCGCTGGTGAGGTCGGCGTAGGAGCCGTCCGCCAGGCCGAGCGCGGCGGCGTCGCCGGGGTGGACGAGGACCACGCGGCGGCCTCCCTTGATGCCGCGGTAGCGGTCGTCGAGGCCGTAGACGGTGGTGTTGTACTGGTCGTGGGAGCGCAGGGTCTGCAGCAGCAGTCGGCCGGGCGGCAGGTGCGGCCAGGTCAGCGGCGCGGCGGTGAAGTTGGCCTTCCCGGTGGCGGTGGGGAAGCGGCGCTCGTCGCGCGGGGCGTGGGGCAGGGTGAAGCCGCCGGGGCCGGCTATGCGGGCGTTGAAGTCCGCGAAGCCGGGGACGGTGCGGGCGATGCGGTCGCGGATCGCGGCGTAGTCGGCCTCGAACTCCTCCCAGGGCACGGGGTGGCCGGGGCCCAGGACGCGGCGGGCCAGCCGGCAGACGACGGCCGGTTCGGACAGCAGGTGCCCGCTCGCGGGGGCGAGGCGCCCGCGGGAGGCGTGGACGACGCCCATGGAGTCCTCGACGGTGACGAACTGCTCGCCACGGGCCTGCACGTCGCGCTCGGTGCGGCCGAGGACGGGCAGGATCAGGGCGCGGGCGCCGGTGACGCAGTGGGAGCGGTTGAGCTTGGTGGACACGTGCACGGTCAGCCGGGCCCGCCGCATCGCGGCCTCGGTCACCTCGGTGTCGGGGGAGGCGGCGACGAAGTTGCCGCCGAGGGCGAAGAACACCTTCGCCCGCCCGTCGCGCAGGGCGCGGATGGAGTTCACCACGTCCAGACCGTGCTCGCGCGGCATGGGGACGCCGAACTCCGCTTCCAGCGCGTCCAGCAGGGCGCCGGAGGGCTTCTCGACGATGCCCATGGTGCGGTCGCCCTGGACGTTGCTGTGGCCGCGCACCGGGCAGACCCCGGCCCCGGGGCGGCCGACGGCGCCGCGCAGCAGCAGGAGGTTGACGATCTCGCGGATGGTGGGCACGGCGTGCCGGTGCTGGGTCAGGCCCATGGCCCAGCACACCACGGTGCGCTTCGAGGCCAGTACCAGCTCGGCGGCGCGGTCGATGTCGGCCGGGTCGAGCCCGGTGGCGCGCAGCACGTCGGCGGGGTCGGTGGCGCGGGCCGCGGCGGCGAACTCCTGGTAACCGTGGGTGTGTTCACGGACGAAGGCCTGGTCCACCCCGCCGTCGGCCTCCAGCACCCGGCGGCACAGCTCGCGGAAGAGCGCCTGGTCGCCGCCGATGCGGATCTGCAGGAACAGGTCGGTCAGCGGTGTGCCGGAGCCGGCCAGGCCTCGCAGGGTCTGCGGGTTGTCGAACCGCTCCAGACCGGCCTCGGGCAGCGGGTTGACGGTGATGATCCGCGCTCCGCCCCGCTTGGCCCTCTCCAGCGCGGAGAGCATCCTGGGGTGGTTGGTGCCCGGGTTCTGCCCGGCGACGATGACCAGGTCGGCGCGGTGGAGGTCCTCCAGCAGCACGCTGCCCTTGCCGACGCCGAGGGTCTCGGTCAGCGCGGCGCCGGAGGACTCGTGGCACAGGTTGGAGCAGTCGGGCAGGTTGTTGGTGCCCAGGCAGCGGGCCAGGAGCTGGTAGAGGAAGGCGGCCTCGTTGCTCGTGCGGCCGGAGGTGTAGAAGACGGCCTCGTCGGGCGAGTCCAGGGCGCGCAGTTCGCCGGCGACGATCCCGAAGGCCTCGTCCCAGCCGATCGGCTCGTAGCGGTCGGAGCCCTCGGCCAGGTACATCGGGTGGGTGAGGCGGCCCTGCTGCCCCAGCCAGTACCCGGAGCGCGTGGCCAGGCCGGCCACGGGGTGCCCGGCGAAGAAGGCGGGTGTCACCCGCCGCAGCGTGGCCTCCTCGGCGACGGCCTTGGCGCCGTTCTCGCAGAACTCCGCGGTGTGCCGCCGCTCCGGCTCGGGCCAGGCGCAGCCGGGGCAGTCGAAGCCGTCCTCCTGGTTGACCCTCAGCAGGGTCAGCGCGGTGCGCCGCACCCCCATCTGCTCACCGGCCATGCGCAGGGAGCGGGCGACGGCCGGCAGCCCGGCGGCGCTCCGGCGCGGTGCGCCGACCCGGGGGGCGTCCTGGACGGGATCGTTGGCGGGCGGCCTGCGTCTCATGGCCGCAGATCCTGCCACGCTCCACCGGGACGCGACAGTGGCTCCAGGACGGTCCGTGATCCGGTGTCGGTGGTGCGTGGCAGGATCGGGGCGTGGCCAACAAAGCATCGAAAGCGACCGCAGCGAACTCCTCCGAATCGCGAGAGCCCCAGGACAGGCGCCTGCTCCTGCTGGACGGGCACTCCCTCGCCTACCGGGCGTTCTTCGCGTTGCCCGAGGAGAACTTCTCCACCACCACCGGGCAGCCGACGAACGCGATCTACGGCTTCGCCTCGATGCTGGCGAACACGCTGCGCGACGAGGACCCCACCCATCTGGCGGTCGCCTTCGACGTATCGCGCACGACCTGGCGCACCGAGGAGTTCGCCGACTACAAGGCGAACCGCTCCAAGTCCCCGGACGGCTTCAAGGGGCAGGTGGAACTGATCGGCGAACTGCTGGACGCGATGGGCATCCGGCGGTTCGCGGTGGAGGGCTTCGAGGCGGACGACATCATCGCCACCCTGGCCACACAGGCGGTGGCCGAGGGCTTCCACGTCTCGATCGTCACCGGCGACCGCGACTCCCTCCAGCTCGTCAACGACGCGACGACGGTGCTGTACCCCACGCGGGGAGTGTCGGAGCTGACCCGTTTCACCCCCGGGAAGGTGGAGGAGAAGTACGGCCTGACCCCGGAGCAGTACCCGGACTTCGCGGCCCTGCGCGGCGACCCGTCGGACAACCTGCCCGGCATCCCCGGGGTGGGCGAGAAGACCGCAGCGAAGTGGATCAGGCAGTTCGGCTCCCTTTCCGAGCTGCTGGAGCGGGCCGACGAGGTCAAGGGCAAGGTCGGGGAGAAGCTGCGCGACCACCTCGACAGCGTCCGGCTCAACCGGCGGCTGACGGCGCTGGTGTGCGACGTGGAGCTGCCGGCCGGCCCGGCGGACCTGGCGCGGGCGCCGTACGACCGGGGGGCGCTGGACGTTGTGCTGGACGCGCTGGAGTTCCGCAACACCGGCTTCCGCGACCGGCTGTACGCGGTCGACCCGGGCGCGGCCGACAGGGAGGCGGCGGCCCCGGCGGACGGCGTGGAGGTCGACGGGGTGGTCGCCGGCGCGGGCGAGCTGGCCCCCTGGCTGGCCGGGCACGCCGCCCCGGGCACCGGCCCGCTGGGCGTGGCCACCGTCGACAGCTGGAAGCTGGGGTCGGGGAGCGTCGGCGAGATCGCCCTGGCGACCGGGCAGGGGCCGGCGGTGTGGTTCGACCCCGCCCAGCTGGACGAGGCCGACGAACGGGCGTTCGCGGAGTGGATCGCCGACGGGGAACGGCCCAAGGTCATGCACGACGCCAAGGCGGTGATGCGGGTCTTCGCCGAGCACGGCTGGAGCGTCGCCGGCGTGACGATGGACACCGCGCTGGCCGCCTATCTGGTGCAGCCGGGCCGCCGCTCGTTCGCCCTTGAGGCGCTGTCGGTGGAGTTCCTGGGCCGGGAGCCGGCCCGGCCCGCCGAGAGCAGCGGGCAGCTGGCGCTGGGCGCGGAGGAGGAGGCCGAGGCGGACGCGCTGATGGCCCGGGCCCGCACCGTCCTGGACCTGGGCGGGGCGCTGGCCGGGCGGCTGACGGAGGTCGGCGCGTCCGGCCTGCTCCAGGACATCGAGCTGCCGACCTCGGGCCTGCTGGCGCGGATGGAGCGGGCGGGCATCGCCGCGGACCGCGAGTGGCTGGGCCGTATGGAGCAGCAGTTCGCCGCGGCCGTCCAGCAGGCGGTGCGCGAGGCGCACACCGCGGTGGGCCACGAGTTCAACCTCGGCTCGCCCAAGCAGCTGCAGGAGGTGCTCTTCGGCGAGCTGGGACTGCCGAAGACGAAGCGGACCAAGACCGGATACACCACGGACGCCGACGCGCTGACCTGGCTGGCGACGCAGACCGAGCACGAGCTGCCGGTGATCATGCTGCGCCACCGCGAGCAGTCCAAGCTGCGCACCACCGTCGAGGGCCTGATCAAGACGATCGCCGCCGACGGACGCATCCACACCACGTTCAACCAGACGGTCGCCGCCACCGGCCGGCTGTCCTCGACCGACCCCAATCTGCAGAACATCCCGGTGCGCACCGACGAGGGCCGGGCCATCCGGCGGGGCTTCGTGGTCGGGGAGGGGTACGAGTCGCTGCTGACGGCCGACTACAGCCAGATCGAGTTGCGGGTGATGGCGCACCTGTCGGAGGACGAGGGTCTGATCGAGGCGTTCACCTCCGGCGAGGACCTGCACACCACCGCCGCCTCCCAGGTCTTCGAGGTCCCCAAGGACCGGGTGGACCCGGAGATGCGCCGCAAGATCAAGGCCATGTCGTACGGGCTGGCCTACGGACTGTCGGCCTTCGGCCTGTCGCAGCAGCTCGGCATCACCGCCGACGAGGCGCGCAGGCTGATGGACGCCTACTTCGAGCGCTTCGGCGGAGTGCGCGACTACCTGCACCGGGTGGTGGAGGACGCCCGGGCCACCGGCTACACCTCCACCATCCTGGGCCGCCGCCGCTACCTGCCAGACCTCAACAGCGACAACCGCCAGCGCCGCGAGATGGCCGAGCGGATGGCGCTCAACGCCCCGATCCAGGGCACCGCCGCGGACATCGTGAAGATCGCGATGCTGAAGGTGGACCGGGCGCTGGGCGAGGCGGAGCTGCGCTCGCGCATGCTGCTCCAGGTGCACGACGAGATCGTGCTGGAGGTCGCTCCGGGCGAGCGGGAGGCGGTGGAGGAGCTGGTGCGCCGGGAGATGTCCGGAGCCGTCCACCTGAAGGCGCCGCTGGACGTCTCCGTGGGCTCCGGTGAGAACTGGGAGGACGCCGCCCACTGAGGCGGTCGTGCGGAAGGCCGTGTGCCGCCCGTGTGCGGTCCGGGAGCCGGACGGCGGCCCGGGCGGCACACGGCGGTGAACATCCGGTGGAACGGCCGTGTGCGTTCCCGCGTCCTCTTCGGGTGTGGTGGATCGGGTGCCGAACTTGCCGTAGTGTCCCGGTCGTTACCCCTCGCGGAGAGGCGGTGCGGCCGGAGCGCGGCAGATGGCGGGTGCCGGGCGAACCGGACACGCACAGGGCGTACACAACCGTACAGAGCGTCTGAGGGGCGCCGCATCCGACAGGCGCGGCGCGGCAGCGCGTGA
This sequence comes from Streptomyces verrucosisporus, assembly GCF_017114865.1. Taxonomy (GTDB): domain Bacteria; phylum Actinomycetota; class Actinomycetes; order Streptomycetales; family Streptomycetaceae; genus Streptomyces; species Streptomyces fenghuangensis. The sequence continues at coordinate 439,920 of NZ_JADEYH010000001.1, forward strand.
CGACAGCGTGGAGGGTCTGGCAGATGGCGGCTCGGCGGCTCGTGGGCAGGGTCCGAAGGGGCGTTACCAGCACCGCGGTGGCGGCGGCGGCGATGGCCGCGCTCACCGCGTCCCAGGGGCCCGGCCTGGAACTGGTGCAGCCCGGCGGCAGGGAGGCGGCCGGCTCCCCGGAGTCCCCCGACCTTCCCGCGGACGGCAACTCCCCTTACCACACAGAGCTTCCGCCGCTGGTCAAGCCGGACGAGCCCGAATCCTCCAGCGACCTGCCGGAGGTCACCGGCCCCGCCGAGTCCGGCGTACCCGCCACCGTTCTGGCCGCCTACAAGCGGGCGGAGCGGACCCTGGGCGAGGAGCGGCCCGGCTGCAACCTCCCCTGGCAACTCCTGGCCGCGATAGGCAAGGTGGAGTCCGGGCAGGCGCGCGGCGGAGCCGTGGACGCCCAGGGCACCACCCACAAGCCGATCCTGGGGCCCGCGCTCAACGGCGTGGGCTTCGCGCACATCTCGGACACCGACGGCGGCGAGTACGACGGCGACACCCGCTACGACCGGGCCGTCGGGCCGATGCAGTTCATCCCGTCCACCTGGGCCGGCTGGGGTGCGGACGGCAACGGCGACGGCCGCAAGGACCCGAACAACATCTACGACGCCGCCCTCGCCGCAGGGCGCTACCTGTGCGCGGGCGGCAGGAACCTGTCGGATCCGGCCGATCTGGAACGGGCCGTCCTCAGCTACAACCAGTCGCGGGAATACCTGCGGACGGTGCTGTCCTGGCTGGACTTCTACCGCAAGGGCGTCCACGAGGTCCCCGACGGCGAGGGAACGCTGCCCGACAGCCCCGGCGCGGGCAACGAGTCGAGGCCCGCACGGCCGGGCGGCGAGCCCGCCGGCGACCCCACCGGGCGTCCGGGCGGCAAGGCAGGCGACGGCAAGGGCGGTGACGACAAGGGCGGCGACGGTGGTGGGAAGGACGAGGGCGGGAAGCCCTCGCCGAAGCCGCCCGTCTCCGAGGACGGTACGGTCACCCCTGTCCCGCCCGAGGACTCCGAGGAGCCGGGGGAGAAGCCGGGCAACCCCGAGGAGCCGGACGACCCGGAGGAGCCCGAGGACCCGGAGGAGCCCGGAGACAAGCCCGAGGAGCCGGACGACCCGGAGGAGCCCGAGGACCCGGAGGAGCCCGGAGACAAGCCCGAGGAGCCGGACGACCCGGAGGAGCCGGACGACCCGGACGACCCGGAGTGCCCGGTGAATCCGGAGGACCCCGAGGAGCCGACGGACCCGGAGGAGCCCGGCGGGAGCACCGAGGAGCCCGCCGACTCCCCCTCTCCCACTCCGGCCGGGGAACCGGGCGAGGACTCCGACGGACCGGAGGGCTCCGAGGACCCCGATGACTCCGTGGATCCCGGGGACCCGGAGGAGCCCGGGGAGGACCCGCAGGACCCCTGCGGGGACGAGGAGCCGGAGGACACGGACGAGCCCGGGGAGGGCGAGGACGGCAGCGGGCGTCAGGACGACGGGGAGCAGACACCCGCCCCGACCGCCGGCGCCACCGTCCAGGCCCGCCAGGAGGACTGAACCGGCGGCGGCCGCGGGGTCCGGTGCCGCGCCGGACCCCGCGGCCGCCGCTCAGCTCCCCCGCCCGGAAGCCCTCCGCGCCGCGGCGGCCGTACGCCCGGTCGGCCGGGCGGTCGCCGGATCCTCGGGCCAGGGATGTCTGGGGTAGCGGCCGCGCAGCTCGGCCCGCACCGAGCGGTAGCCGTCGCGCCAGAACGACGCCAGGTCCGCGGTCACGGCCACCGGCCGTCCCGCGGGTGACAGCAGATGGACCAGCAGCGGCACCCGGCCGTCCGCCAGGCGGGGGGCCTCCTGCCGGCCGAACAGCTCCTGGAGCTTGACCGCGAGCACCGGCCGCTCTCCGCCGTAGTCCACCCGTATCCGCGAGCCCGAGGGCACCTCGATCCGCTCCGGCGCCAGTTCGTCCAGCCGGGCGGCGTCCCCGGAGGACCAGGGCAGCAGCGCGTTCAGCAGCCGGCCGGCGTCCGCGCGCTCCAGATCGGCCCGCTGCCGCGCCGTACCCAGCACCCCGTCCAGCCACTCGTCCGCACGCGCCAGCAGTGCCTCGTCCGACACGTCCGGCCACGGCTCGCCCAGCTCCCGGTGGAGGAAGGCCAGCCGCTGCCGCAGCGACACGGCCTCCCGCGTCCAGCGCAGCAGCCCCACGCCCTCGCGCCGCAGCCCCTCCAGCAGGGCCGCCCGCACCGCTGCGGGGCCGGGTTCGGACAGGGGGCGGGAGGACAGCTCGATCGAGCCCAGCCGTTCCACGCGCCGGGCCACCACGTCGCGCCGCCCGGCGGACCAGCCGATCTCCTCGTCCTTCGAGTACAGCGCCCCGGCCGCTTTCCGAGCCGTCTCCTCGTCGACCGCCGCGGCCAGCCGTACACGGGCGGATGCGGCCCCCGCGGGCCGGTCCGCGACGGCGACCGCCAGCCAGGGGGCGTCGTGCAGCCCGGAACCCGGGGCGAGTTCGGCGCGGGTGCCGGAGGCCATCAGATACGCCCGTTCGCCGCGTGAGCGCGCCACCCGCTCGGGGAAGGCCAGCGCCACCACCAGGGCGGCGGCCGCGTCGTCGGCCGCTCCGGCGGAGCCCTGCCCGCCGTGCCCGCCCGGCAGGGCGCCCTCCAGCCGGCGTGTCTCCCTGCGCCAGCGGGCGCAGTAGGCGTCCCGGCCCCGGCGCGCGGTGCGCCACACCGCCGCCACCTCGTCGCCGTACTCCCGGGGCGGTTCCTCGCTCAGCAGCGCCACCACCTCGGCCGCTCGCCGCGCTCCCACCAGGGGAGCGGCGTCCAGCAGGGCGCGTGCCAGCCGGGGGTGAAGGCCCAGCGAGGCCATCTCCCTCCCGCGTTCCGTGGCCCGTCCCCGCGCGTCCACGGCGCCGATCGCCCGCAGCACCTCGCGGGCCGCGGCCATGGCGCCCTGCGGTGGCGCGTCGGGCAGCGCCAGCCCGCGTGCGTCCGGATCACCCCAGCAGGCCGCCCGCAGCGCGAAGGCGGTGAGGTCGGCGACGGCGATCTCGGGGGAGGGGAAGCGCGGCAGCCGTTCGTGCCCGGCCTCCGGCCAGCAGCGGTAGACCACCCCCGGCGCCTCGCGCCCGGCCCGTCCCGCGCGCTGCCGGGCCGACGCCCGCGAGGCCCGCACCGTCGCCAGCGCGCTCAGCCCCCGGGCGTGGTCGGTGCGCGGCTCGCGGGACAGTCCGGCGTCCACCACCACCCGCACTCCCGGCACCGTCAGGCTGGACTCGGCCACCGACGTGGTCAGCACCACCCGCCGCCGCCCGGCCGGACCCGCCAGCACCGCGTCCTGGACGGCGGCCGGGGCCCGCCCGTGCACCTGGAGCACCTCGGTGCCGGCGCCGCCGTCCAGCAGGGCGGCCACCCGGGCGATCTCCCCGGTCCCCGGCAGGAAGCACAGCACGTCGCCCTCCTCCTCCCGCAGGGCCCGGCGCACCGTGTCCGCGACGTGCTCCAGCAGGGCCGGGTCGACCCGTGTGCCGTGGGCGGGGCGCACCGGGCGGGCCGGAGGCGCCCACACCACCCGCACCGGATGGGAGGCGCCGGGCGCCTCCACCACGGGCGCGTCCAGCAGCCGGGCCCAGGCGTCGGCGTCGGTGGTGGCCGAGGCGGCGACCAGACGCAGCTGTGGCCGCAGCGCGGCGCGTACGTCCAGCAGGAAGGCGGCGGCGGTGTCGGCGTCCAGATGCCTCTCGTGGCACTCGTCCAGCACCACCGTGTCCACCCCGGGCAGTTCCGGGTCCCGCTGGAGTCGCTGGAGCAGCACCCCGGTGGTCACCACCTCCACCAGGCACCCCGGGCCGACCGCCCGCTCCCCGCGCACGGTGAACCCGACCTTCGCCCCGACCGGTTCGCCCAGCAGCCAGGCCATCCGCCGCGCCGCGGCGCGCACCGCGATCCGGCGCGGTTCGGCGACCAGCACGCGCCGCGCCGGGGCCTCCTCCCGCGGACCGGCGAGCCCGGCCAGGGCGAGCGGCACCAAGGTGGTCTTGCCGGTGCCCGGCGGGGCGCACAGCACGGCCGCCCCGCGTGCTTCGAGGGCCTCCTCCAGCGCGGGCAGGACGGTGCGTACGGGAAGTCGGCTCAGGGCGTCGGTCCGCAGGGGCATGCCCCCATCCTCGCAGCGCCCCGAAGGCGTCCCCGCGAGATCACCGGTCCCGCTCGCAGACGAAGATCGCGGTGCCCGGGATCAGCCGGCCGCGCAGCGGCGACCAGCCCCCCCACTCCTGCCGGTTCCACTCGGGCCACTCCGGCTCCACCAGGTCCACCAGGCGGAACCCGGCGGCGGTGAGGTCGCGCACGCGGTCGCCGAGGGTGCGGTGGTGCTCGACGTAGACGGCGCGCCCCCGCTCGTCCTGCTCCACGTAGGGCGTGCGGTCGAAGTAGGAGGCGGCGACCGTCAGCCCCTCCGTCCCCGGTTCGTCGGGGAACGCCCAGCGGACCGGGTGCGTCACGGAGAACACCCACCGGCCGCCCGGCCGCAGGACGCGGCGCACTTCGCGCAGCACCCGCACCGGGTCGGCGACGAAGGGCAGCGCCCCGTACGCGGAGCAGGCCAGGTCGAAGGAGCCGTCGGCGAAGGGCAGCGCCCCGGCGTCGGCCTGCACCAGGGGGAACACCGGGGCGGCGCCGTCGATGCGCAGCGCGTGCCGGAGCTGCCGGTGCGAGATGTCCAGGGCCACCGGGAGCGCCCCGCGCGCGGCCAGCCAGCGCGAGCACTGCGCCGCCCCCGCGCCGACCTCCAGCACCGGCAGGCCGGCCAGCCGGTCCACCGGGCCCAGCAGACCGGCCTCCTCCTCGTCCAGGCCCTCCGGACCCCACACGAAGCGGTCGTCGCCGAGGAAGCCGCCGTGCTCGCGCTGGTACTCGTCGGCGTTCCGGTCCCACCAGCCGCGGCTGGCCCGGCTGCTCTCGGCGGCGCCCGCGTCGCGGCGGGCGGCCTCCGGCTCTGGTTCGCTCTCTTGGTTCATCTCGCCCGTCGTCGTAGCCTTCGGTTCCGGCACGCGGCCGGAGGGGAGCGCCGGAGAGGTGCGTGCGGGCTCCTGGAGCCCCGGCCTCCGGGCGCCGGTGGGCCTCGGAGGAGGCGGGAACGGGACGTGCGACCGGCGACTTGTGCCGGATTTGGGACCAAAGTCCCGTATGTCCTCGTTCGCGCATTGACCCTGACCGGCTGCCCCCGTATGCTACAAGTTGCGCTGCGGGCCTGCGCGCCTCGGACGGAGCAGGTCGCGCTCGCATCTGTTGTATGTCCCCTCGGTTGTCGAGGTGCTCGTGGTTTCCTCGGAGATCTTCGGTGAAGCACCTCTCAGGCTGTCCGGCTTCGGCAGTGCGATACGGGCTCTCGGCGTAGCAGTACCTACGACTTCAATGTCCGTACCGGAGCCCTTTTCCACATGACGAGCAGCACCGAGACCACCGTGACCACCCCGCAGGTTGCGGTTAACGACATCGGTTCCGAGGAAGCCTTCCTCGCCGCGATCGACGAGACGATCAAGTACTTCAACGACGGCGACATCGTCGACGGCGTCATCGTGAAGGTCGACCGGGACGAGGTCCTGCTCGACATCGGCTACAAGACCGAAGGCGTCATCCCTTCCCGAGAGCTGTCGATCAAGCACGATGTCGACCCGAACGAGGTCGTCGCCGTCGGTGACGAGATCGAGGCCCTTGTCCTCCAGAAGGAGGACAAGGAGGGCCGCCTGATCCTCTCGAAGAAGCGTGCCCAGTACGAGCGGGCCTGGGGCACCATCGAGAAGATCAAGGAAGAGGACGGCATCGTCACCGGTACCGTCATCGAGGTCGTCAAGGGTGGTCTCATCCTCGACATCGGCCTCCGCGGCTTCCTGCCGGCCTCCCTGGTCGAGATGCGTCGCGTCCGCGACCTCCAGCCGTACGTCGGCAAGGAGCTCGAGGCCAAGATCATCGAGCTGGACAAGAACCGCAACAACGTGGTCCTCTCCCGCCGTGCCTGGCTGGAGCAGACCCAGTCCGAGGTCCGCCAGACCTTCCTCACCACCCTCCAGAAGGGCCAGGTGCGGTCCGGCGTCGTCTCCTCGATCGTCAACTTCGGCGCCTTCGTGGACCTGGGCGGCGTGGACGGTCTGGTCCACGTCTCCGAGCTGTCCTGGAAGCACATCGACCACCCGTCCGAGGTCGTCGAGGTCGGCCAGGAGGTCACGGTCGAGGTCCTGGACGTCGACATGGACCGCGAGCGTGTCTCCCTGTCGCTCAAGGCGACCCAGGAAGACCCGTGGCAGCAGTTCGCCCGGACCCACCAGATCGGCCAGGTCGTGCCCGGCAAGGTCACCAAGCTGGTGCCGTTCGGCGCGTTCGTCCGGGTCGACGAGGGCATCGAGGGCCTGGTCCACATCTCCGAGCTGGCCGAGCGCCACGTGGAGATCCCGGAGCAGGTCGTCCAGGTCAACGACGAGATCTTCGTCAAGGTCATCGACATCGACCTGGAGCGCCGCCGCATCAGCCTCTCGCTGAAGCAGGCCAACGAGTCCTTCGGTGCCGACCCGATGGCGGTCGAGTTCGACCCGACCCTGTACGGCATGGCCGCGTCCTACGACGACCAGGGCAACTACATCTACCCCGAGGGCTTCGACCCGGAGGCCAACGACTGGCTGCCGGGCTACGAGAAGCAGCGCGAGGAGTGGGAGCGCCAGTACGCCGAGGCGCAGCAGCGCTTCGAGCAGCACCAGGCGCAGGTCCTCAAGTCCCGCGAGGCCGACGCCCAGGCCGAGGCCGAGGGTGCCGGCGGCGGTGCCCCGCAGGGCGGCGGGGCCGGCGGTGGCGGCGGCTCGTACTCCTCGGAGTCGGGCGACAACTCCGGCGCCCTGGCGTCGGACGAGGCCCTGGCGGCCCTTCGCGAGAAGCTCGCGGGCGGCCAGAGCTGACCCGTAGGGTCCACCGCGGCTGGCAGGCCGGCGCACGGTGACCCGAGGTAGAGCGCACAAGGCATGGCCCCCTCCCCGCCCGGGGAGGGGGCCATGCGGTGTTCCCGCCCCCGCACCGGCCCCTCGCGGGTGACGCCGGGCGACCCCCCGGTGCCGGGGCCGTGCCGAAGATGGCACGATGCGTTGCCGGAAAGGCCTGCCGATCACCCGATCAGGGGAATGCGCACGCGGCGGCGGATGTTGCCGACAGACGGAAGCGACACGGAGGAGCGGCGAAGGTGCTGGACCCGCAGGGTTTGTACGCATGGGATCCGACCGGCCTGGCGGAGGCCGAGGCGGTCATCGGCGAGCCGGGCAGTGCAGGGCCCGTCATGCTCTACCACTTCGAGGGCTTCATCGACGCCGGTGAGACCGGTGGGCAGATCGTCCAGGGGCTGCTGGACGGCGGTCCGCGCACGACCGTCGCCCGCTTCGACGTGGACCGCCTCGTCGACTACCGCGCCCGTCGGCCGGTGATGACCTTCCGGCGCGACCACTGGGCGTCCTACGACACCCCCCGGCTGGACCTGCGGCTGCTGAGGGACGCCACCGGCACTCCCTTCCTGCTGCTGGCCGGCCCCGAGCCGGATGTCGAGTGGGGGCGGTTCACGGCCGCCGTGCGCGAGATCGTCGAGAGGCTCGGCGTACGGCTGTCCGTCGGCTTCCACGGCATCCCCATGGGCGTGCCTCACACCCGCCCCGTCGGCCTCACCCCGCACGGCAACCGCCTGGACCTCACCCCCGTGCGGCAGACGCCCTTCGACGAGGCGCAGGTCCCCGGCAGCGCCGCCTCTCTGCTGGAGCTGCGGCTGGCCGAGTCCGGCCACGACGTACTGGGCTTCGCCGCGCACGTCCCGCACTACGTGGCCCGCTCCACCTACCCCGAGGCCGCCCTGACCGTGGTCGAGACGATCACCGCGGCCACCGGGCTGGTGCTGCCGGAGATCACCGGGGCGCTGCGCACGGACGCACACCGCGTACGGGAGGAGATCGAGCGGCAGCTCGCCGAAGGGGACGGCGAACTGGTCGCGGTCGTCCGCGGACTGGAGCAGCAGTACGACGCCGTGGCCGGGGCCGAGACCCGCGGCAGTCTGGTCGCCGAGCCCGTCGAACTGCCCTCGGCGGAGGAGCTGGGAGAGGTCTTCGAGCGTTTCCTGGCCGAGCGCGAGAGCGGAGGCGGGACCGGGGACGGGGGCTCGGGGGAAGCCGGAGGCCCCCTGCCCTGACCGGGACCCCGCCCGCTCCTGGGTAGGGTGGCGGCAGCCGCCGCGGGCGAACCCGTGTGCGGCACGCGGCCCCGCCGCCCGGCGCGGGACGCGGTGCGGGCACGGACACATGTGGAGGCGCGGCCATGCTCTCCGTGGGGCTGACGGGCGGAATCGGTGCGGGCAAGAGCGAGGTCTCGCGGCTGCTCGACACGTACGGCGCCGTGATCGTCGACGCCGACAAGATCGCCCGCGAGGTCGTCGAGCCGGGCACCGAGGGGCTCGCCGCGGTGGTCGCCGAGTTCGGCGAGGAGGTCCTCGCCCCGGACGGCACCCTGGACCGGCCGAAGCTCGGCTCGATCGTCTTCGGCGACCCCGGGAAGCTGAAGGCGCTCAACGCGATCGTCCACCCACTGGTCGGGGCGCGCTCGGCCGAACTCCAGCGCGCGGCCGGCGAGGACGCGGTGGTCGTGCACGACGTACCGCTGCTGACGGAGAACGCTCTGGCGCCCCTGTACGACCTGGTGGTCGTCGTGGACGCCTCCCCGGCCACCCAGCTCGACCGGCTGGTGCGGCTGCGCGGCATGGACGAGGACGACGCCCGGGGCCGGATGGCCGCCCAGGCGACGCGCGAGCAGCGTCTGGCGGTCGCGGACATCGTCATCGACAACGACGGCCCCCTGGAGAAGCTGGAGCCCCAGGTCGCCGAGGTCTGGCGGCGGCTGAGGGAACGCGCCGGCGGACGGGCCTGAGGCGGGCCGGCCGGGCGCGGCGGGCCGTCCGCGGCCGCGGCGGTGTGCTTGACCGCCCCCCGCGCCGGGAAGAATCCCCGCACAAGGGCAGCGGGAATATGCCCGCGCGACGGGTGCGTTGCCGTGTCGGTACACCAAGGCGTCCCGGGACGTCCCCGGACGTTCCGCGACGCCCCCGTGAACACCCCGTACCCGAAGGACCCGTGATCCCGCGGCCAGTGCGACGCGGCCGATCCCGGTCGAGGAGGCGTCGACGTGCCCGAGACCACGCCCGAGACCCATGTCATCCAGTACCGCGCCGCGGAGCAGTTGCTGGCCGCCCGCGACCCCAGGGGTGCGCTGAAGCTCCTGGAGTCCGTCGTCGAGGCCTTCCCGGAGAAGACGTCGGTCCGACTGCTGCGTGCCCGCGCGTTCTTCCTCGGCGCCCAGCTGCGCGCCGCCGAGGAGGAGTTCCAGGTCGTCCTGGAGCGCGAGCCGGACAACTCCTTCGCGCACTTCGCCCTCGGCCGCACCCTGGAGCGCGCGGGCCGCGACGAGGAGGCGCTGCGCCACTTCCGCCTGGCGGCGGCACTGGACCCCCGGCCGGACTTCTGGGAGGCGGCCCGCTTCGGCGACCGCGCCGCCTGACAGTCCTCCGGCCCCGGCCCCGAGCCCGCCCGGGCGGCTTCCTGTCGTGAAGGCGCACGGGCCGACCGCCGCGCCCGGTCCCCGGTGTCGCGGCGGTCGGCCCGCGTCCTGTCACCGGGCCGCGCCCCGGGGCGTCCCCAGCCCCAGCGAGCCGGTCATGAAGAAGGCCCCCTCCACCCAGCGGCCCGCCCAACCGTCCGGTGCCGGGGCGTGCGGGAGCTGAGCGTCGGAGACGGCGACGTCCACCTCGATCCCGCCGAGCGTGCGCACCCTCAGGCGGTGGAAGGCCCCGCCGCCGATCTCGTTCTCGACGCGCTCGGCGGTCACCACACCGCCCGCGAACAGGGCCTGCGCCGCGGGCGCCCAATCCCGGCCCGAGTCGTCGGGGCGGAACAGCCCGGAGGGGATGAGGTACTCCGGAGCGAACGCCGGCTCGCGCCCCCGCTGCGCCGCGTCGTACGCCGCCCGGTCCTCGTACAGGTCGATCCGCTCGGCGAGCGCGCTCAGCCGCACGAACCCCTCGGTGGGCGCGCCGCCCTGCCGCCTTCCCAGCGCACGCAACTCCACGCGGTCGGTCAGCTCCACCGGCAGCGGGCACAGTGTCCGGCCACCCACGCCGTCCAGCAGCTCCATGTGCGCGACCCCGTCCGGGGCCAGGGCGATGCCGCGTACCGGCACCGGCGCCCCCCGGGGGACCAGGGCGGGCAGTACGTGCGTCAGCGAGCCCTCGCAGTCGATCTCCAGTTCGACCCGGGCGCCGCCCGAGCCGGTCCACACCACCCGCATCGAACCCCCGTCCACCGGCTCCGCACGGCCGAGGGCGTACAGTCGCCGCAGCAGTTCGCCGTACTCCTGCCTGCTGCCCGCCTTGAGGCCGATGGCTCCGAAGTGACTGGTCATGATGCCCCCGTGGGATCGATCGGCTTCGACAGCCACCTACCGTCCTCCGTCCGACCGGGGGCGGCAATCGGATTTCGCCCCGGGCGCCGGGGAAGGATGGACGGCGGACCGGCCCCGTCCGCGGCGGCGGGTCCGCCGCCCGCACCCGCCCCGACCCCTGGACAGCCCGTGCCGATATCAGTCCTCCGCCCGGTTTCCGCCACCGCCCTCGTGCTGGGCGCCGCCCTGTTCCTGACGGGCTGCGAGTCGATCGACCTCGAAGTCCCGCCCCCGGCGACGGAGTCCGGCGCGCCTGCCGGACGCGCCGTCAGCCCGCTGGAGAACGAGGAGGGTACCGAGCCGGGGCTGGCGCCGGTGTCCTCCGCGGCCGACCGAGAGAGGGCCCGCGAGGTCGTGTCGGAACTGGCGGCCAAGGGACGCGGGCCCAAAACGGGTTACGACCGGGACGAGTTCGGCTACGCGTGGATGGACACCGCCGACGGGGTGCCGCTGGCGCGCAACGGCTGCGACACCCGCAACGACCTGCTGGCCCGCGACGGCGAGGAGTTGCGCTTCCGTTCCGGCTCCGACTGCGTGGTGGTCGCCATGACGCTGGCCGACCCCTACACGGGCGAGGAGATCGCCTGGAAGAAGCAGGACGCCGCCGAGGTGCAGATCGACCACGTGGTGCCGCTGTCGTACGCCTGGCAGATGGGCGCGTCCCGCTGGCCGGAGGACAAGCGCGAGCGGCTCGCCAACGACCCGCTGAACCTGCTGCCGGTCGAGGGCCGCGCCAACTCGGCCAAGGGCGACTCCGGCCCGGCCTCCTGGCTGCCGCCGAACAAGCGGATCCGGTGTGCCTACGCGGTGCGCTTCGCGCAGGTGGCCCTGGAGTACGGGATGCCGGTCACCGGACCGGACAAGGAGACGATGCTGCGGCAGTGCGGAGGCTGAGACCGCCCGGCGCCGGGCGGGCGGCGGGGTGGACAGGGCGGTCTGGTGGAGAGGGCCGGTCTTCCCCAGCATGGGGGTACCGGCAGTATCCGCCGGCACCGTCCCCACCGGGAGGAACCATGAGACGCCCGCCCGCACCCGCGACCGTCCTGGCGTTACTGGCCGCCCTCGCCACCGTACTCCTCGGCGCGCCCGCGGCCTCCGCCGCCTCCACCACCTCCGCTTCGGCGGCGCCGATCGCCGTCCGCGGCGGCGACGTGCTGTACGACAGTCAGGGGCACCGCTGCATGGTGGCCTTCAACGCCCGCCGCGGCACCGCGTACTACGGCCTCGCCGCGGGGCACTGCATGGGTTCGGAGCCCACCACCTGGTACGCCGACGCCGCACGGACCGTGCCGGTCGGCACCACCGCGGCCCGGAGCTTCCCCGGCAACGACTACGGGATCATCCGCTACACCAACACCACCCTGTCCTACCCCGGGGAGGTGAGTCTGGGCGGCGGGGCCGTCCGGGACATCACCGGCGCCGCCTCCCCCCGTGTGGGCCAGTCCGTCTGTCATGTGGGCCGGGCCACCGGGCTGCGCTGCGGCACGGTCACCGCGGTCAACGTCACGGTCAACTACCCCGGCGGCATCGTCTACGGGCTGTTCAGGTCGAACGCCTGCTCGGAGCCGGGTGACACCGCAGGCCCCGCCTTCTCCGGCACCACGGCCCTCGGCGTCATCGTGGGCGGCAGCGGCAACTGCGTCTACGGCGGCGCCACGTACTACCAGCCCGTCACCGAGATCCTGGCCGCGTACGGGCTGAGCCTGTACTGAGGCCGGCGGGAGCACCCGGACGGGAGACGCCGGGCTCCCGGAGGCGTACTTGGCAGGGGATGCGACACCTTTTAGTTTGACGGTGTTCATTCAAATCGGAGGTGCCGTCGCAAGCGGTGCCTCCGGCCGCCGAGGAGGACCGTATGTTCGGCTGGAGAAGACCTCAGGCCCGTCGGATCACCGGCATCGCCACCGCCGTGCTGACCCTGGCGGGAGCGCTGTCCCTGGCCGCCCCGGCGGGGGCCGCCGCCGGTGACCGGCAGGGCGCCGGCCCGGAGGCGGCCGTGGCCGAACGCCTCGCCGAGCGCGGGCGCGCCGAGACCGCCGCCGCGTCGGCGCACGACGCTACGCGCGTCAACGTCACCCGCGACGCGGGAGGATGGGCCTTCGGCACGGCCGTGCTGGCGACCGAGCCCGGCTCGCAGCGGATGCCCAGGGGCTGGCTGTTCCTCGCCGAGCGCGAGGGCGGAAGCTGGCGGGTCGCCCTGGAGGGCGAGGAGCGGTTCGCCGAGCTGTCCCGGCGCTCCCCGCTGGTCGGACCCCGGGAGAAGCCCCTGTTCGCCGGACTCGACGGCAGGCAGGGCAGGCAGGACGGGCAGGGCGGTCGGGACAAGCCCCCGGAAGGCGGCGGCCCGGGCGGCGGCGAGGCCGTCGCGTACGGCGCGGGCGACTACCGCACCGGCATGGCGCTGCCGACGACCGTCGGCGCCGACACGGTCATGACCAGCGGCCCCCACGGCTGGAGCGGCAGCGCGGCGCCGTGGAGCTCGCTGGACTTCGCCGGGGGCGACGAGGTGGTGCGCGCCGCCCGGCAGGGCACGGCCTACACCATGTGCCGGGGCTGGATACGGGTCGTCCACGACCGCGGCTACGCCACCGACTACTACCACCTGTGGAACAGCATCAGCACCGACGGCGGCTGGGTCGGCGCCGGCGCGTTCCTCGGCCACACGGGCACGGACGTCACCTGCGGCGGCGCCGCGTACGGCCGCCACGTCCACTTCGGCCTGATCCAGAACGGCTCGTACATCCCGGTCGCGGGCCACAACCTGGGCAAGTGGGTGATCTACAACGGCTCCGCCGCCTACCAGGGATCGGCGATGCACGGAAGCCGGCGGGTCGGCGCCGGCGGAACGCTGTACAACTACGGCGCGCTGGGCCTGAACCAGGCCGTGATCGACGCCAACGGGGGCGGCCACGTCAACAAGCGCACCGGCCCCGGCACCGGTTACGCGGTCACGGGCTCGGCCGCGGACGGAGCCACGGTCACCGTCTCCTGCTCCGCCTCCGGCACCTCGCACACCGGCCGCTACGGAACCACGAGCCTGTGGAACAGACTGAGCGACGGCACCTGGATCAGCGACGCCTATGTGTGGTCGGGCGTCAACGGCCCGGTCAGCGGCTGGTGCTGAGGCACCCCGCCGACCGCACCGCCGGAGCGCGGTGCGGTGCGGCCGCCGGGCCGCGGTCGTAGACGGAGTACGCCGACGGGAGCCCGGACGGGGAGACGAACCGACCGACTTTCCCGCGAGGACGGCCGTAATCACGCATACCGCCGTCGTCACGGTGACCACGGGGGTACCGTGCGTCGCCGAACGAACGGACTGGAGGCGGGGGTCGTGAGCACGACACGGCGAACGGTCGCGGCCGCACTGGTGGCGGCCGGTGTGCTGCTGCTGGGCGGATGCGGTCAGACGGACGGCACCGGGGGACCGGCCGGCGCCGGGGAGGCCGGAGCCGGCCGGTCCCTCCCCGCGGAGCTGGTGGGCAGTTGGAGCACCGAGCGGTCCGCCAACTTCGACACGACCGTCTTCAGCTTCTACGAGGACGGCTTCTTCACCCAGGAGGCCGGGACGAGCATGGTCACGGGCCGCTACGAGGTCAGGGACGGCACGCTCGTGACCTTCCCCGAGGAGGGGAAACCGAAGGAGTACACCTGGAGGGTGGGGGAGGGCGGCTGCCTGCATCTCGACGGAGTCCGCCACTGCCCGTACTCCTGAGCCCGGGGCCGGTTCGGCTCCCGCGGCCGGTGCGGGCGGTGGTCAGTGGGCCGCGGGCGGCGGCGGGGGCGGCAGGTGGCCGCACAGCCGCGGGCAGACGACCGTCCGTCCGGGTGCCGCGCCGGTCCCGGCAGGCGGGCGCCGGGCGTGCTCACTCCCGGCCGCCGGACGGCACCGCGCCCGCGGGGGGCGCCGGTGGAGGGATCCGTTGAAACAGCAGAGCCTGTGCGGGGACCGGGACAGAAAGCGGGGGGAAGGCAACACGCTCACACCGTATCGGCCCCGGCCCGTTTCCGGACCCGCCGTGTGAGTACCGGCACACCGGCCGCACGGAGTACGGGACTTGTGCCGCGTCAGCCGGAGGACTGGCCGCCCGGACGCGACTCGCTCGGACGCACGATCACGAATCCGTCGCCGTCCAGCCTGAGTTGGGCCACCTCGCCGGAACCGCCGCGGATCATCGAACCGAAGCTCTGCGAGCGGTGCAGCGAGGTGTCCAGCCGGGCACTCCAGCCGACGACCGCGTCGGTGTCCACGAAGACCGGGCTGCCCGGGGAGACGGGGATGACGATGGGCGTGCCCTCGCAGACCACCCCCAGCCTGCCCTGTCCGGTGAAGACGCTGTTGAACAGGCCGCCGCCGGCCATACCGGCGCCCTTGACCGTCCTCACCTCGTACTGGAGGGTCGCGTCGAAGCACAGGACGTTGCGCCCGTTGACGGTGAGGCTGTCGCCGGGGCCGATGTCGACGAGGAAGCAGTTGGCGGAGTCGTGGGCGAACCACGCCTCGCCCCGGCCGCGGACGGACATCAGGGCGAGACCCTCGCCGGTGACGGAGCGTTTGAGGAAGTTCCCCACCCCCTGCCCCTTCCTCTCGAACCTCAGGTCTCCGCGGAAGGCGATCATCGCGCCCTGCCGGGCGTAGCACTCGCCGTCCACCACGTACCGGATCGACTGCGGGTTCTGCAGGGACATGCCGGGGGCGGTGGCCGGCCGGACCGTGTTCTCGGAGGCGAAGAGGTCGCTGCGCATGGGCGTATGCTCCCCGGAACCCGGGATCCCGCCAAGACGCCGCGCTCGGCCCGGTCGGCGGACCGCGCGGCGGGGAGCGGCGGCGGTGCCGATAGCGTGTGCCCATGGCGATTGACGGGACGAGGGCGGCCGACGGGCTCGGGGACGCTCCGGGGAGCGTGGGGCCGACCGCGACGACACAGGCGCGGGCGGACGAGGTGGGCGCCGTGCGGATGGCGTACGCGCCCGATCCGGACGGCGACCCCGACCCCGGCGAGATCGTCTGGACCTGGGTGCCGTACGAGGAGATGGACGGACGGGGCAAGGACCGGCCCGTCCTGGTCGTGGCGCGCGAGACGGCCGGCACCCTGCTGGCCGTCCAGCTCTCCAGCAGGCGGCGGGACGGCCAGCATGACTGGGTGCCGCTGGGATCCGGCCCCTGGGACCGCTCCGGGCGGGACTCGTGGGTGGACCTGGACCGGGTGCTGCGCGTCCACCCGCAGGGGATGCGGCGCGAGGCGTGCGCACTGGACCGGGCGAGGTTCGCCCGGGTCGCGCACAGCCTCCAGCGGCGGTACGGCTGGCGCTGACCCGGGCGCATACTGGCCCGGTACGGCACATCCGGCTCACAGCGCTGCCGCGAAGGAGGCCACCGTGGACGGTCGGCTCAGCCCCATGCCCGAGGACTGGAACCGCGCGCTCGCGATCGTCGCGCACCCCGACGACCTGGAGTACGGCGCCGCCGCCGCGATCGCCCGGTGGACCGCCGCCGGGCGGGAGGTCGCCTATGTGATGGCCACCCGGGGCGAGGCCGGGATCGACACCATGGAGCCCGAGCGGGCGGCACGGGTGCGCCAGGCGGAGCAGCTGGCGAGCGCGGCCGTGGTCGGGGTGGAGGAGGTGGAGTTCCTGGACCACCGGGACGGGGTCGTCGAGGAGGGCGTCGCCCTGCGCCGCGACCTGACCGCCGCGATCCGCCGCCACCGGCCCGAACTGCTCATCACCCTCAATCACCACGAGACCTGGGGCGGCGTCAACTGGAACACCCCCGACCACCGGGCCGTCGGCCGCGCGGTGCTGGACGCGGCCGGGGACGCGGGCAACCGCTGGATCTTCACCGACCTGGCGGACCGGGGTCTGGAGCCGTGGGACGGGGTGCGCTGGGTGGCGGTCGCGGGGTCGCCGCAGCCGACGCACGCCGTGGAGGTGGCGCAGGAGGACGTGGACCGGGCCGTCGCCTCCCTCGCCGAGCACCGCGCGTACATCGGGGCGCTCAGCGACAAGGAGCCCGCCGAGTACGCCCGCGAGTTCGTCACCGGCGTGATGGACATGCTCGCCGAACACACCGGCGGGCGGCGGGCCGTGGCCTTCCAGGTGTACCCCAGGGGATGACCGCGGCGCCCGGCCCGTGCGCCGCGGCGGTGCGGCAGGGGCGGGGCGTCACCGGCCGTCCGGGGCCGGCGGGCCGAGCCTCAGGCGCAGGGCGAGTGTGGCGACCGGTAGGAGCAGGGCCGCTCCCATCGCGTTGAGCCAGCCGTAGCCCGCCTGCGCGACGACCAGGCCGGCGAGCGCGCCGCCCGCGCCGGCCGCGGCGTTCATGGACAGGTCGGACAGCCCCTGGACGGCCGCGCGGGCGCTGTGCGGCACCGAGTCGGTGAGCAGCGTGGAACCGCCCACCAGCCCCGCCGACCAGCCCAGCCCGAGGAGGAACAGGCCCGTGGCGCTTCGGAGGTGGTCGCCGTCCGCCGTACCGGCGACCAGCGCCGCGCACGCCAGTACCGCGACGCCGGCCAGGATGACGGAGATCCGGCCGATCCGGTCGCACAGCCAGCCCATCAGCGGGGAGAGGGCGTACATGCCCGCGATGTGGACGCTGATGACCAGACCGATCAGCTCGATGCCGGCGCCGTGGTGGCCGAGGTCCACCGGGGTCATCACCATGATCGAGACCATGGTGGCGTGGGAGGCCGCGACGGCCACCAGGGCCAGCCGGGCCCGCGGCGAGACGGCCACGGCACGGAACCCGGCGCGCAGCGAGCGGCTCTCGGCGGACTCCGGTGCGTGCCCGTCGGCGGCGGCCAGGGCGCGGGCGGTGAGCAGGGGGTCCGGCCGCAGCAGGACGAACACCAGCGCCGCGGCCAGCAGGAAGACGCCCGCGCCCCACAGGAACGGGCCCGCCGCCTCGGGGATGCCCAGGCCCCCGACGCTCCGCCCGGCCGGGGCGGCGATGTTCGGACCGAGGACCGCGCCGATGGTCGTGGCCCACACCACCGTGGAGATGGCCCGTCCGCGGTGGGCGGGCTCGGCGAGGTCGGCGGCGGCGAAGCGGGCCTGGAGGTTGGCGGCGGAGCCCGCGCCGAAGGCCGCCGTGCCCAGCAGCAGAAGGGGGAAACTGCCCAGGACGGCGGCGAGCACCACCACGCCCCCGCCCACCGCTCCGACCAGATAGCCCAGGGCGAGGCCCGCGCGGCGGCCGCGCGCGGCGGTCAGGGCGGCGAACGGCAGGGACAGCACGGCCGTGCCCAGGACCGACGACGTCATCGCCAGACCGGCCAACCCCTCGGAACCGCTGATCTCCTCGGCCAGCACGGCGGCCAGCGCGATGCCCGTGGCCACGCCCAGCCCGCCCAGGATCTGGCCCGCCACGAGCACGGCGGTGGTGCGGCGGCGCAGCGCGGCCAGGCCCGCCGAGCGGGGGTCCGCGGCGGTGCCGCGGGGGCCGGGTATGCCGGGGAGACCGTCAGCAGCGTCGGCGGTTTGGGAGGTGTCCTTCACGAGAAGGCAGTCTGCCAGCCGGAGGTGGCCGGGGGAGGACGCGCGGCAAGCGAGGTTCGCCACAGGAGGAACTCGAGCGGGACCGGGCCGGGGAAGCCCCCCCGCCCGGGGCCCGCGGGCGGAACACGGGGTGACGTGGGACGGGCGTTCAGAACAGCGGCGCCGGAAGGACCCCCTCCAGCGCGAGCAGCGCCCGCTTGGTCTCCAGCCCGCCGCCGAAGCCGCCCAGCCCGCCGCCGCTCTCCACCACCCGGTGGCACGGAACCACGACCGGCAGCGGGTTGGACCCCATGGCGACGCCCACCGCGCGTGCCGCGCCCGGCTCGCCGACGCGGTCGGCCAGGGTCCGGTAGCCGACGGTGCTGCCGTAGGGCACGGAGTCGGCCAGCGCCCGCAGCACCCGCTCGTTGAACCCCGAGGTCAGGGACCAGTCCAGGGGCAGGGAGAACTCCCGCAGCCCGCCGCCGAAGTACGCCTCCAGCTCCCGGGCCGCTTCGGCCAGGACCGGATCGTCCCCGCCGGGGGCCGGCTCGGCACCCAGCCGCGCGGCGAGCCGGGCCAGGCACCGGCGCACCGTCCGCTCCCCGGCGTGGAGGACGACGGTCACCAGTCCCTGTCCGGTCGCCGCGAGCAGCAGAGGGCCGATCGGGGTGTCCCGTACGGTCCAGGCCGTGGCCGTGGCGGCGCCCCCGGCCGGTGTCTCGGTCATGGGGCGAGTCTACGGAAACGCCCCCCGCCGCGGGCCGGTACGCGGACGCGGTCCGCGGCGGGCCCGGCCGTGGTCCGGTCAGGCGGCGGGGAAGGCGGCCCCCGCTTCACGCGCCGCCTCCCGCGCTTCCTCCATCGCCTCCTCCAGCTCCTCTTCCCGGGACTCCTGCAGCGCTTCCTCGCGGGCCGCCTCCGCAGACTCCTCCCGCCCGCCGTCCCGGGCGGCGTCCCCGGCACCGGACCGGGTGGCGTCCCGGATGACGTCCGGGTAGTTGGAGATGATCCCGTCCACGCCCATGGCCGCGACCCGGCGGGCCGCCTCCGCGCTGTTCACCGTCCAGGTGAAGACCTCCAGCGGCTTGCCGTGGGGGCCCTTCAGCGCCTGGACCCGCCGCACGTACTCCCCGGTCAGGGTGGTGTGGGGCGGGTTGATCTGGTCGCTGAACCGCGCGTACAGCGGCAGTTCCTCGACGGAGGGGGTGCCCAGGAAACCGGTCCTGACGGCCGGCGCCTGCTCGTGCACGGCCCGAACCGAGTCGGCCCCGAAGCTCTGGATCACCAGCTTGCTCCGCACGTGCCGCCGGTCCAGCCAGCCCTCGCCGCGCAGCTCGCCCAGGATGTCGGCCTCGATCCCCGGGTAGAGCTCGGGCCGCTTGATCTCCAGCAGCAGATTCTGGCCGGTGCGGTCCAGATGCCGCAGGTACTGCTCCAGGGTGGGCACCCGCTCGCCCGCGTACAGCGGGTCGAACCAGCTTCCCGCGTCCAGCTGCGCGATCTCGGCGGCGGTGAAGTCCGCGACCCTCCAGGGCGCGCGGTCGGGGAAGACCTCCTCGACGTCCGTGGTGCGGCTCAGGGTGGCGTCGTGCATCACGACGAGTTCGCCGTCCCTGGTGCGCTGCACGTCGTTCTCCACCCACCTGACGCCCAGGGCACGGGCGGCGTCGACGGCGGCCAGGGTGTTCTCGGGCGCGTAACCGGAGGCACCGCGGTGCGCGACCGGGACGGGGGCCCCCGCCGTCGGCGCGGCCGACGGTGCGGCCTGGGCGGGGACGGCTGACAGGACGAGCGCGCAGAGGCCGGCGAGTGAACCGGTGACGGTGGCAGCGGGGCGTAGGGGCACGGGGGACTCCTCACGTCTTCGGTGCACTGACCTCAGAAGCATTCCGGCATCGGCGGCCGGTTACATGGGCGGGAAGTGGACAGAACCTGAACGCTTCAGGGAAACCCCTCGCCGGTGGCCGGCCGCGGCCGGCCACCGGCTGCCCCGGCCGTTGCCCCGGCCGCGCTCCGGAAGCCGCCCCCGGTTGTCAGTCGCGGGACGTAACGTGGTGGACATGCGGCCCCAGACCCAGATCGAACGCAGGACGGCGCCCTTCGAGGTCGTCAGTCCCTATCAGCCCAGCGGCGACCAGCCGGCGGCCATCGACGAGCTGGCCGGGCGCGTCACGGCAGGCGAGAAGGACGTCGTCCTGCTGGGCGCGACCGGCACCGGCAAGTCGGCGACCACCGCGTGGATGATCGAAAGGCTCCAGCGGCCGACTCTGGTGATGGCGCCGAACAAGACGCTCGCGGCCCAGCTCGCCAACGAGTTCCGCGAACTCCTGCCGAACAACGCCGTCGAGTACTTCGTGTCGTACTACGACTACTACCAGCCCGAGGCGTACGTTCCGCAGACGGACACCTACATCGAGAAGGACTCCTCCATCAACGAGGAGGTCGAGCGGCTGCGCCACAGCGCGACGAACTCGCTGCTCACCCGGCGCGACGTCGTCGTGGTCGCCTCCGTCTCGTGCATCTACGGCCTGGGCACGCCGCAGGAGTACGTCGACCGGATGGTGCCGCTGAGGGTCGGCGAGGAGATCGACCGGGACGCGCTGCTGCGCCGTTTCGTCGACATCCAGTACACCCGCAACGACATGGCGTTCACCCGCGGCACCTTCCGGGTGCGCGGCGACACGGTCGAGATCTTCCCGGTCTACGAGGAGCTGGCCGTCCGCATCGAGATGTTCGGCGACGAGATCGAGGCCCTCTCCACGCTCCACCCCCTCACCGGCGAGGTCGTCTCCGAGGACCGGGAGCTGTTCGTCTTCCCCGCCTCCCACTACGTCGCGGGCCCCGAGCGCATGGAGCGGGCCGTCGCGGGGATCGAGGCGGAGCTGGAGGAGACCCTGGCCCGCATGGAGAAGCAGGGCAAGCTGCTGGAGGCGCAGCGGCTGCGGATGCGGACGACGTACGACATCGAGATGATGCGGCAGATCGGCACCTGCTCCGGCATCGAGAACTACTCGCTGCACATCGACGGCCGTGAGAAGGGCTCGCCGCCGCACACCCTGCTCGACTACTTCCCCGACGACTTCCTGCTGGTCATCGACGAGTCCCACGTCACCGTCCCGCAGATCGGCGCCATGTACGAGGGCGACGCCTCGCGGAAGCGGACCCTGGTCGACCACGGTTTCCGGCTGCCGTCCGCGATGGACAACCGTCCGCTGAAGTGGGAGGAGTTCCTGGGGCGCATCGGGCAGACGGTCTATCTGTCGGCGACACCGGGGCAGTACGAGCTGTCGCGCTCCGACGGCGTGGTGGAGCAGATCATCCGCCCCACCGGCCTGGTCGACCCGGAGGTCGTGGTCAAGCCCACCGAGGGCCAGATCGACGACCTGGTGCACGAGATCCGCACCCGCACCGAGAGGGACGAGCGCGTCCTGGTCACCACGCTGACCAAGAAGATGGCCGAGGACCTGACCGACTACTTCCTGGAGCTGGGCATCCAGGTCCGCTACCTGCACAGCGACGTGGACACCCTGCGCCGGGTGGAGCTGCTGCGCGAGCTGCGCGCCGGCGAGTACGACGTGCTGGTCGGCATCAACCTGCTGCGCGAGGGCCTGGACCTGCCGGAGGTCTCGCTGGTGGCCATCCTCGACGCGGACAAGGAGGGTTTCCTGCGCTCGGGCACCTCCCTGATCCAGACCATCGGCCGCGCGGCGCGCAACGTCTCGGGTCAGGTGCACATGTACGCCGACAAGATCACCCCGGCGATGGCCAAGGCCATCGACGAGACCAACCGGCGCCGGGTCAAGCAGATCGCCTACAACGAGGCGAACGGCATCGACCCGCAGCCCCTGCGCAAGAAGATCGGCGACATCGTGGCGACGATCGCCCGCGAGGAGGTCGACACCCGGGAACTGCTGGACAGCGGCTACCGCAAGGCCGGCGCGGGAGAGGAACGCCGGGCCAAGGCCCCGGTGCCCGACCTCGGCCGCGCGGCGGGCGCGGACGGCGACCGCGCACGGGGCGCGGCGGGCAGGGGCCGGGAGGCCGGCCGGCCCACCGACCGGCCCGCCGCGGAACTCGCCGAACTCATCGAGGAGATGACCGAGCGCATGCGGGCCGCGGCGGCCGAGCTGAAGTTCGAGGTGGCCGCCCGGCTGCGCGACGAGGTCGGCGAACTGAAGAAGGAGCTGCGGCAGATGAAGGAGGCGGGCCTGCGGTGATGTGAGGGCGATGCGGGTCGGCGGAGCGCGGGCGAGTGTTGCAGGAACGACACAAAGCCCACCCGCCCCGTCCGCGCCGCCGACGGCGGTGCGTAGGGTTCGTGGCGGTCGCCTCGGACGGCGGCCGATCGCAATGGCTGGAAAGAGGGGAACGCACGTGACGGTCAACTTGTCCAAGGGGCAGGCGGTCAGCCTGCAGAAGTCCGACGGGGGCACCCTGACCGCGGTGCGGATGGGGCTCGGCTGGCAGGCGGCTCCCCGCCGGGGCCTGTTCGGCCGCCGCACCCAGGAGATCGACCTGGACGCCTCGGCCGTGCTCTTCGCCGGTCAGCAGCCCGTGGACGTCGTCTTCTTCCGCCATCTGGTGAGCGACGACGGCTCCGTGCGGCACACCGGCGACAACCTCGTCGGCGGCGCCGGGCAGGGCGGCGACGACGAGGCGATCCTGGTGGACCTCCAGCGGGTGCCGGTCCACATCGACCAGATCGTCTTCACCGTGAACTCCTTCACCGGTCAGACCTTCGCCGAGGTGCAGAACGCCTTCTGCCGGCTGGTGGACGAGACGAACGGTCAGGAGCTGGCGCGCTACACCCTCACCGGCGGTGGCGGGCACACCGCGCAGATCATGGCCAAGGTCCACCGCCAGGGCGAGGGCTGGCAGATGACCGCTCTGGGCACCGAGGCCAACGGCCGCACCTTCCAGGACCTGATGCCCTCGATCACCCCCCTGCTGTAGGAGGGGCGAGCGGCCGGGGCCCTCGGCGGGGCGAGGCGCCGGCCCGCGGCGGAGCACAGCGGAACACACGCAGGAGGGGGCGCGGTGATGGCGGCCGAACTGGTCCGGGGACAGAACCACCCACTGCCCGGTAGCCGTCTGGAGATCCGGGTGTCGGCGGAAGGGCCGGCCGTCGCCGGGGCGACGCTGGGCGACGAGGCCGGACGGCTGCGCGAGCCGGGCTGGATCGCCCATCCCGGCTCTCCCCGGCCGCCCGGAGTGGAGGTCTCCCGGCAAGCCGCCGCCGACCACCGGATCGCGGTGGACCTGGAGGCGCTCCCGGAGGCCGTACACCGGGTCAGCGTGCTTCTCGTCCTGCCCGCCGGGGCCGGCGGGCCGCTCTCCTTCGGTACGCTGGCCGCCCCCGTCGTGGCCGTCACCGGCCCGGACGGCACCGAGGTCGCCGGTTACACCGTCACCGGACTCGGCGCCGAGTCCGCCGTCGTCGCGGTGGAGCTCTACCGCAGGCAGGGCGCCTGGAAGATACGCGCGGTCGGCCAGGGCTACGCGGGTGGGCTCGCGGCCCTGCTGGAGGACCAGGGACTGCCCCGGGCGCGTGAGACGGCCGCCGCCGTGGAGGAGGCCATCGCCCCGGGCGCGTCCCGTGCCGCGGCGCCGCCGGCCCGTGCCGGGGGCGGGGGGCGGAGCCGGCGTACCGTGCCGGCCGGCGGGCCGGGTATCGCACCGGAGACGCTCTCCGGAACACTCCCGGACACGCCGCCGGAATCCGCTACGGCGCCCCGGCCCGCTCCCGCGGTGCCGTCCGCACCGTCCGCACCGCCCACGTCCGCCGCCTCGGGGCCGGTGGACTACCGCCACCCCCGCCGCGCGCCCCGTGCGACGGCCGGGCCGCCGCCCTCCGCGCCCTCCGGCCGGCCCGGAACGCCCGACCGGCCCGTGGCGGGCGACGGACCGGGCTGGAGCATGGAGGAGCGGCTCTACAACCAGGTCTGGGGCATGTTCGAGGACCTGGCCCGCACCACCGCCGCCTACCGCGGCGCGGTCGACTTCGCCGACTCGCGCATGGAACGGGAACTGGACAAGGCGCTGGCCGACCCGCGCTCCAGGCTCGGCCCCGGCACGGACGCCGCCCGCGCCGGGGCCGGGAAGCGCCGCGCCGAACTCGTCGGCCGGGCCCGTGCCGCCCTCGAGCGCGACCTCGCCCAGCTCACCGCCGAGTCCGAGGTCGTCGAACCGGCCCTGCCGCCCGCCTTCGCCCGCTGGGACAGCCCCGTCTGGGACGCCTACCGGGTGCCCGCCCAGGCGCCGATGGCAGTGCGCCTGGGCGACCTCGGCCTCCCCGAGCACAGCGGCCTGCGCATCCCCATGCTGATACGGCTGCCCCTGGAGCGGGGACTGTGGATCGACGCCGGGCGTACCTCCTCGGCCGCCTCCCTCACGGCCGACCCGCACCGAAGGCGCCGCCTGGCCGGTGAGCTTGCCACCGCCGTCGCCGGCCGGCTGCTCGCAGTCCACCCGGCCGGCGATCTCACCGTGCACGTGCTCGACCCCACCGGCGCCGCGGCGTCCGCCCTGGCCCCGCTGACGGAGTCCGGCGCGCTGCGCGAGCCGCCCGCCACGGGCCCGCAGGGCGTCGCCCGGGTGCTCGCCGGACTGACCCGCCGCGTCGATCTGGTGCGGATGGCGGTGCGCACCCGCGCCACCGACGCGCTCCCGCCGGACGTGGACCTGACCGGGCAGCTGCTGATCGTCCACGACTTCCCGCACGGTTTCGACGACCGCGCCGTCAACCTGCTGCGCTACCTCGCGGACGAGGGGCCGTCCGCCGGGGTCCATCTGATGATGGTCGCCGACCGGGAGGAGGCGCGGGAGTACGGCCCCGTGCTCGACCCGCTGTGGCGGTCGCTGCTGCGGATCACCCCCGTGCCCGACGACCACCTCGCCGACCCATGGGTCGGCCACGCGTGGACGTACGAGCCGCCGCTGGTGCCGGCCGGCAGCCCGGTCCTGTCCAGGGCGCTGGGGCGGGTGGCCGAGGCCCGCCGGCGGCACGGGCGCTGACGGGGCGAAGCCGCGACCGCCCCTTCGGCTTTGCCTTTTCTTGGCTCTGCTTTACTCTGCCTTGAGCGGAGGGGAGTACTCCCGTATGCGGCGTTCCCGTCAGTACGGGCCGGGTGTGACCGGCCCCGGGGCGCCGGCCCGCGGCCCGGCCGGGCCCAGGGCGGAGGAGACCTCCGGCAACCGGAGCCGGAGGATTCCTGCATGGACGTTTCCACGACCACCTGGGCGCTGACGATCGTCGGCCTGTGCGCCCTCATCGCCGCCGACTTCTTCATCGGCGGACGCAAACCGCACGAGGTCTCCATGAAGGAGGCGGGCACCTGGACGATCGTCTGGGTCGTCCTGGCGATCCTCTTCGGCGCCGGCCTGTACGCCGCCGGGGAGAGCCGGGCGGCGGGCGAGTTCGCCGCGGGCTACATCACCGAGAAGTCGCTCAGCGTCGACAACCTCTTCGTCTTCGTCCTGATCATGGCGAAGTTCGCGGTGCCCACCATCTACCAGCAGCGCGTGCTGATGGTCGGTGTGCTCATGGCCCTGGTGATGCGCGCGATCTTCATCGCGGCCGGCGCCGCGCTGATCTCCACCTTCTCCTGGATCTTCTTCATCTTCGGCGGCTTCCTCATCTGGACGGCCTGGAAGCTGGTGCGCGAGGCCCGCGCCGAGGCCGAGGGCCATGAGGAGGAGGCGTACGAGGAGAACCGCCTGCTGAAGATGGTCGAGCGGCGCTTCCCCTCCACCTCCCAGTACCACGGCACCAAGCTGTTCGTCGTCGAGAACGGCAAGCGGCTGATGACGCCGATGCTGATCGTCATGCTGGCCATCGGCAGCACGGACCTGCTGTTCGCCCTGGACTCCATCCCGGCGATCTTCGGCCTGACCCAGGACCCGTACATCGTCTTCACCGCCAACGCCTTCGCCCTGATGGGCCTGCGCCAGCTCTACTTCCTCATCGGCGGACTGCTCAAGAAGCTGGTGCACCTGTCCTACGGGCTGTCGATCATCCTCGGCTTCATCGGCGTCAAGCTGGTGCTGCACGCCCTCCACGAGCAGGGCGTGCACGTCCCGGAGATCTCCACCCCGGTGTCGCTGGCCGTCATCTGCGGCGTTCTGGTCGTCACCACGATCACCAGCCTGCGCGCCTCCCGGAAGCTGGGGCGCGAGCAGGAGCAGGCCGCGCCGCGCGACTGAGCCGGCCCGTTTCGAAGCGGCGGTACGGCCGGGCCCGCGCCCGGCCGTACCGCCGCCGTGCGTCACCGCACCACCGCGACCCGCCGCTGAAGCCGCTCGCCGCTCACGGCCACCGCCACGGTCACCGTCCCCGGACGCAGCCCCGTCAGGGTGCCCGCCACCGGATCGAGGAGGGCGACGCAGCCCGCCCGCGCCCGTGCCCGCTCCGCGTCCCCGGTGCACAGGCCCCGCGAGCCGGTCCAGTCCGCGCTCAGCGGCCAGCCCACCGGCACCGTACGCGTGCCGCTCCCGTCGCCCTGGACGACCGTCGCGGTGACCCTCCCCGGCGCGCCGCCCGCCACCACGGAACCGGGTGCGGTCAGGGAGAGCCCGTCCACATGGGCACGGGTCTGGACCGAGATCCAGTCCCGGCCGGAACCCTTGTCGATCCCGACCAGCGACCAGCCGCTGAAGCCGCCCTCGCCGGCGGGCGCGGCCGGCGCCTTGCCCGTGTTGCCGTTGACCAGATACGGCACGCCGTCCACCCGGGAGGCGTGGAAGACGCCGACGTGCGCCCCGATGAACGCCGCCCCCTTGCCGGTGCGGCGGCGGAAGTCGCCGAGCCAGTCCTCCAGGAGGTCCGCCTCCAGCCGGTCGGTCAGCCGGCTGCCGCGCTGCGGGGTCGGGTCACGCGGCGGTACGTGCGCCAGCACCACGACCGAGCCGATCCCCTCGTCGCGGGCGGCGGCGTCCAGCCGCTCCCGCAGCATCCGGATCTGCTCCCAGCCGCCGCCGCGCAGGGTCAGCGAGGAGGTGTCGAGGGTGATGAAACGCGTGCCCTCGTGGTCGAAGGAGCGGTGGGCGTCGCCGAACTCCGCACGGAAGCCGTCGATGGAACCGCCCATCACCTCGTGGTTGCCCGGCACGTAGTACCAGGGCACCTCCCCGCCCAGCTCCTCGTCGAGCACCCGGCGGGCGAAGGCGAGGTCCTCGGGTGAGCCCTCGTCCACCCAGTCCCCGTTCACCACGGCGAAGTCGGGCCGGGCCGCCCTCACCTCCCGCAGGGTGCGCCGGGCCTTGCGCACCGCTTCGCCGTCCGGGTCACGGGCGACGAACTGGGCGTCGGAGACCACCGCGAACCGCCAGTCGCGCCCGGCCGTGCCGGCGGCCGTCGAGATCAGCGGGTCCCGGTGGGGGCCGGCGGCGGGCAGGTCGACGTCCGGCGGGGTCCGGGCGGCCAGTTCGTCCAGTACGACCTCGCCGCGGTACAGCTCGCCGGGCCGGGTCTCGGCCAGGTAGAACCGCCGCACCTTCAGCGGATGGGCGACGCCCTCGGGCACCTCGAAGGAGATCTGCCGCCAGCCGGTCCAGGTGACGTGCGGGCCGCGCAGTATCTGCGAGGTGCCGGCGGCGTCGGTGAGGTGGAGCGAGGGCCAGGCGCCGTTGCCGTCGCCCTTCAGCCACAGGGTGAAGCTCTGCGGCTGGCCGGGGACGGGGATCTGCTCCGGGGGGCCGGCGTAGGCGGCGCGGGTCGCGGTGGAGCGAGTGAAGTCGTACTCCATCCGCAGCCCGGTGCCCTCCTGCCCGGCGGGGTCGGCGGCCAGGGAGCCGGAGGCGCGTGCGGCGCTGAAGGTCCACCTTCCGGCGTCGTCGAAGCGCGCCACGTCGCGGTCGGTCAGGCCGACGGTGACGGCCAGGACCGTCTTCCTCCCCGCGACGGTCGCCCGGACCAGCCCGGAGGCGGACTCGGTGCCGTCGGTGGCGGCGACGGTGAAGCCGCCGCGCGCCGGGTCGGGGTCGACGCGGAACAGCGAGCGGTCGTAGCCGAGCACCACGTCCGAGGGATCGACGGGGGCGCTGTGGCCCTCGGCGTCGAAACCGGTGAAGCCGAAGGCGGCCTCCACACCGGGCTCGGGGAGCCCGACCCGCTCCCGGGTGGGGGCGATCCGCTCCAGCGGGCCCAGAACCGTCAGGGTGGTGGAGCCGCGGGCGTCGCCGCGGCGCGCGACGACCTCGGCCGTACCCGCCGCACGGGCGTGGAAGACGCCGTCGCCGTCCACCCGGCCGACCTCGGGGCGGGAGCTGCGCCAGCGGGGGGCCGTTCTTTCCGGATGTCCTGCCGGGCCGTTCGCCGGGCCGTACGTCTCGTCGTGGCCCGCGGCGGTGAGCGCGCGGGTCAGACCGGGGAAGACCCGCTCCGGATGACCGCCGGGCACGTTGTCCGCAGAGGGGGCCTCGGCCGGCTCGGCGGCCGTCTCCACCCAGAAGCCCTCCAGGTCTCCACTGCCGTCGGGTGCGGTGACGGCCAGCCCGTTGGGGACCTCCCGTTCAGAGCCGTCGGAGGGGCTGTTCTCCACCTGCGGGGTGTCCGAGCCGGGCTCGCGGGCGACCAGCGTCGAGGAGCCGCCGCCGTCGAGGTTGAGCGCGTTGTGGGCACCCAGCTCGTCCATCATCACGGCGAGTTCGGTGAGAGTGACACCGCCGGACGCGGCCTGGCGGCCGTCCACGGTCAGCACGTGCATCGTGGATCCGTCCCGGGAGAAGCCCACGGCGGTACGGGGGGCGGCGGTGTTGTTGGGCCGCCCGTCCCAGTTCCGCGGCTCGCCGTCCTCGACCAGCACGCCGCGGCCGCCGACCGCGGTGCGGGGCATCTCGCCGCCGTCGGTGCGCAGCTCGTACTCCCAGCTCACCCGATCCCCCGGGGCCAGCGCGGCCAGCGCCTTCGCGCCCGTGTCCCGGCCGAGCAGCACGGTGGCGCCCTCGGGCACCGGGCCGCTTCCGGGGGAGTCCTCCACCCCGGTGACCAGGCCTTCGGCGACGGTGACCTCGGTGACCTGCGACGCGCCGTCCACGGCCAGGGCGCGGTCGGCGGCCCCCCACCGGGCGTTGTAGGCGCCGATGCCGTCGGCGGGGACGTTCGCGGCGTTGTAGGCGGCCAGCGGCTCGGTCCCGTCGGGCAGGGTGAGGGTGCCCTCGAAGTACAGATCCAGCACGCGGCCCGCGCCGTCCGCGCCGAAACCGGCCGCCTCGTGGACGCCGGGGGCGGGGGAGTGGGTGATCTCGCCGTCGTCCAGGCCCGGACCGAGCGGGGCGCCGGTCTGGTTGATGTCGAAGAAGTCGGCGTTGAGGGCGGCGACGGTGCGGCGCCCGGGACCGGGGTCGTGCGCGACGGCCAGCTCGGAGACGGTGGCGCGGTCGGAGACCGAGCCCGGCGACAGGTAGTCGACCTCCGCGCCGCCGTCGAGATCGACGCTGAGGGCGTCGGCGCGCAGCCACTTGTCCGGCTCCAGCCGGTCGAACGAGGTCAGTGTGGTGCCGGGTGCCACGGGCCGTACGGTGCGGGACAGCTCGATGCCGTCACCGGTGGCTGTGGTGGTGGCGGTGGCGGTGCGTACGGCGGGGGAAGGCGGAGCGGTGACGGGGACGGCGGCGACCGGTGGCGCCAGTCCCAGCCCGAGCGCCAGGACGGCGGCGAGGCGCACCGCGGTCCGCCCGGAGGGTCTTCTGCCCTGTGACCTTCGTGACACGACATCACCCACAGACGCTGCGAGGAGACGCGCTCTCTGCGCGCCCAGCGCCACAGGGTGGCAAGGCCGACCGGTCTGCACCAGAGGGCGTGCGCGAACATCGCCGGAACAACACGCATCCCCCGTGCGTCCGTTGGACCGAACGGACGCACGGGGGATGTACGGGAGCGGACCGGGCCGCGCCCGGCTGTCTTCAGTCGCCGGGTCCGGCTGCGCTCAGTCGCCGGGTCCGGCTGCGCTCAGTCGCCGGGTCCGGCGACGAGGCGGCCGTTCTCGACCCTGACCGGGACCGAGGGCAGGGGCGCGCCCGCCGGGCCCGCCAGCACCTCGCCACTGGTGGTGTCGAAGAGGCTGCCGTGGCAGGTGCAGTCGGCCTTCAGCTCCTTCACCGAGGTCAGTACACAGCCCGCGTGGGTGCACACCGCGCTGAACGCCTTGTACTCGCCCTCGGTGGGCTGGGAGACCACCAGTTTCCTCTCGCGGTACAGCCGGGCGCCGCCCACGGGTACGGCGTCGGCCGCGCCCAGTTCCACGGGCGCGGTCGGGACCGCCGGGGTCCGCTCGCCTCCCCCGCCGGAGCAGGCGGTCAGGCCGAGGCCCGCGGCCCCGGTCAGGGCCACGCCGCACAGCACGGTGCGGCGGCCCAGGGGAGCGGGGGCTGCGTCGCTCATGGTCGTGTTCTCCTCTCGGCCGCTCACGGCTTCAGCGGCAGGACGTCCTGGAGGAACTTGCCGGTGTGGCTCCCGGGAACCACCGCGACCTGCTCCGGGGTGCCCTGGGCGACGACCGTGCCACCGCCACTGCCGCCCTCCGGGCCCATGTCCACCACCCAGTCCGCCGTCTTGACCACATCGAGGTTGTGCTCGATGACGATCACCGTGTTGCCCTTGTCCACCAGCCCGGACAGCACCTCGATCAGCTTGCTGATGTCCTCGAAGTGCAGGCCCGTGGTCGGCTCGTCCAGGACGTAGACCGTACGGCCGGTGGAGCGCTTCTGGAGCTCCGAGGCGAGCTTCACGCGCTGCGCCTCGCCGCCGGAGAGCGTGGTGGCGGGCTGGCCGAGCCGCACGTAGCCGAGACCGACATCGTTGAGGGTGCGCAGATGGCGGGCGATGGCGGGCACCGCCTCGAAGAACCCCAGCGCCTCCTCGATCGGCATGTCCAGCACCTCGGCGATGGACTTGCCCTTGTAGTGCACCTCCAGGGTCTCCCGGTTGTAGCGCGCTCCGTGGCAGACCTCGCACGGCACGTACACGTCCGGCAGGAAGTTCATCTCGATCTTGATCGTGCCGTCGCCGGAGCAGTTCTCGCAGCGGCCGCCCTTGACGTTGAAGGAGAAGCGCCCCGGCAGGTAGCCGCGCACCTTCGCCTCCGTCGTCTCCGCGAACAGCCGGCGCACATGGTCGAAGACGCCCGTGTACGTGGCCGGGTTGGAGCGGGGGGTGCGGCCGATGGGGGACTGGTCGACGTGCACGACCTTGTCCACGTTCCCGTCGCCCTCCACCCGCACATGCCGGCCCGGCACCGACTTCGCGCCGTTCAGCTCGCGGGCCAGGTGGGTGTAGAGGATGTCGTTGACCAGGGTGGACTTGCCCGAGCCGGAGACGCCCGTGACCGCGGTGAACACTCCCAGCGGGAATGACACGTCGATGTTGCGCAGGTTGTTCTCCTTGGCGCCGCGGACGGTCAGCACCCGCTTGCGGTCCACCGGGCGGCGCCCCTCGGGTGTCGGGATGGCCTTCCGTCCCGACAGGTACTGCCCGGTCACCGACGCCTCGTTGGCCAGCAACTCCTTCAGCGGTCCGCTGTGCACCACCTCGCCGCCGTGCTCGCCCGCGCCCGGGCCGATGTCCACCACCCAGTCGGAGGTCTTGATGGTGTCCTCGTCGTGCTCGACGACGATCAGGGTGTTGCCCATGTCCCGCAGCCGCACCAGGGTCTCGATCAGCCGGTGGTTGTCGCGCTGGTGCAGCCCGATGGAGGGCTCGTCCAGCACGTAGAGCACACCCACCAGGCCGGAGCCGATCTGGGTCGCCAGCCGGATGCGCTGCGCCTCGCCGCCCGAGAGCGTCCCGGCGGCGCGGTTGAGGGAGAGGTAGTCCAGGCCGACGTCGACCAGGAACCGCAGCCGCTCGTTGACCTCCTTCAGGACCCGCTCGGCGATGGCCTTCTCGCGCTCGCTGAGCTCCATGGCGCTCAGGAAGTCGGCGCACTCGCTGATCGACATCGCGGAGATCTCGGCGATCGACCTCCCCTGCACCGTCACGGCCAGGACGATCGGCTTGAGCCGTGTGCCCTCGCAGGAGGGGCAGGGCACCTCGCGCATGTAGCCCTCGAAGCGCTCCCGGCTGGAGTCCGTCTCCGCCTCCGAGTGCCGCCGCCGCACGAACGGGACCGCGCCCTCGAAGGCCGTGGTGTACGACCGTTCCCGGCCGTAGCGGTTGCGGTAGCGGACCTCGATCTGCGTGCGGTGGCCGTTGAGCAGGGCCTTCCTCGCGCGCTGCGGCAGTCCGCCGAAGGGGACGTCGGTGCGGAAACCGAGCGCGTCGGCCAGGGCGCCGATCAGCCGCCCGAAGTACTCCTTGCTGTGACCGTGCGACCAGGGGTGGATCGCGCCCTCGTCCAGCGACTTGTCCGGGTCGGGGACGACCAGTTCCGGATCCACCTCCATACGGGTGCCGATGCCGCTGCACTCCGGGCAGGCGCCGAAGGGGGAGTTGAAGGAGAACGAGCGCGGCTCCAGCTCCTCGAACGACAGGTCGTCGTAGGGGCAGTACAGGTGCTCGGAGTACATCCGCTCGCGCTGCGGGTCGTCCTCGTCCAGGTCGACGAAGTCGAGGATGACCATGCCGCCGGACAGGCCCAGCGCGGTCTCGACGGAGTCGGTCAGCCGCCGCTTGGCGCTCTCCTTGACCGTCAGGCGGTCGATGACCACCTCGATCGTGTGCTTCTCCTGCTTCTTCAGCTTCGGAGGGTCGGAGAGCTGGACCGTGGCGCCGTCCACCCGGGCGCGGCTGTAGCCCTTGGTCTGCAGCTCGGCGAAGAGGTCCGCGAACTCGCCCTTGCGCTGGCGCACCAGCGGGGAGA
The DNA here is from genome assembly GCF_017114865.1 of Streptomyces verrucosisporus. Taxonomy (GTDB): domain Bacteria; phylum Actinomycetota; class Actinomycetes; order Streptomycetales; family Streptomycetaceae; genus Streptomyces; species Streptomyces fenghuangensis. The sequence goes on from NZ_JADEYH010000001.1 coordinate 472,722, forward strand.
GGACCTGGAAACGGCTGCCCTCCGTCAGGGAGAGCACCTTGTCCACGATCGCCTGCGGGGACTGCCGGGCGATCGGGCGCCCGCACTCGGGGCAGTGCGGCTTGCCGACCCGGGCGAACAGCAGCCGCAGGTAGTCGTAGACCTCCGTGATGGTGCCGACCGTCGAGCGGGGGTTGCGGGAGGTGGACTTCTGGTCGATGGAGACCGCCGGGGACAGGCCCTCGATGAAGTCCACGTCGGGCTTGTCCATCTGGCCCAGGAACTGCCGGGCGTAGGAGGACAGCGACTCCACGTAGCGACGCTGCCCCTCGGCGAAGATGGTGTCGAAGGCGAGCGAGGACTTGCCCGACCCGGACAGCCCGGTGAAGACGATGAGGGAGTCGCGGGGGAGGTCGAGCGAGACGTTCTTTAGATTGTGCTCGCGAGCCCCACGGACGATGAGACGGTCGGCCACGCCGATTGGCACCTTTCGTGTGGGATGTAGGGGCCGGACGCCTGCCCGGAGCCCCTGCCCAAGGGTATGGGGTAGCGCCGCCTTGGTGTCGTGCCCGGGGCGCACCGCGAGCTTATAGCACGTGTATTCGATTTACGGGCCTTCCGCCTCTCCTTCACCCGAACGAGTGGTGGCGATAGCTTTGGATCATGACTGTGCCCGCCGCCGGCCCCGCCGGTCCCACCGCAGACCCCGTCGCCGACACCGCCGCCCTGCGGGAGTCCACCGACCGCCTCCTGGCCGCCGTCCGGAAGCTGGACGACGCCGCCCTGGCCGCCCCCTCGAAGCTGCCGGGCTGGACCCGCGGCCATGTCCTCGCCCACCTCGCCCGCAACGCCGACGCCCTGGTCAACGTGCTGGCCGGCCGCCCCATGTACTCCAGCGCCGAGGCCCGCGAGGCCGACATCGAGCGCGACGCCCCCCGCCCCCAGGCTGCCCAGCTGGAGGACCTGAGCGGCAGCGCCGCCCGTCTGGACGAGGCGATGGCCCGGCTCACCGGCGAGCAGTGGGGCGCCACCGTCGAACTGCGCAACGGCGTCACCGACCTCGCCTCCTCCATCCCCTTCCGCCGCCGGATCGAGGTCGAGCTGCACCACGTCGACCTCGGCGTCGGGTACGGGCTGGCGGACATGCCGGCCTCCTTCACCGACCGCGAGCTGGAGAACATGGCCAGGCGGTTCGCGGGGCACCCCGATGTGGAACCCGTGGAGCTGAGGGTGGAGGACGGCCGCGTCCTGCGCACCGGCCGCGCGGCCGGACGGGGGGAGCGGGCGGTGACCGTCGCCGGCTCGCCCACCGCGCTCGTCGGCTGGCTCACGGGCCGCACCGACGGCACCGGACTCACCGCCTCCGCCGCGTCCCTGCCCGCGCTGCCACCCCTCTGACACACTGATCGCCGACCGCGCCCCCTCCCGGAAGGAGCCGCACAGCCCATGCCGTACACAGGAAAAGTCGCGGTCGGCGGTCCGCCGGACGTCCACGAGCTGACCGACCTGGTGATCTCCAAGGTCGCGGTCGGCCCCATGGAGAACAACGCCTACCTGCTGCGCTGCCGCGCCACCGGCGAGCAGCTCATGATCGACGCGGCCAACGAGCCCGACACCCTGCTGGGCCTCATCGGCGAGGACGGCATCGGCACGGTCGTCACCACCCACCGGCACGGCGACCACTGGCAGGCGCTCGACACCGTCGTCCGGGCCACCGGCGCGCGCACCTGCGCCGGGCGCCACGACACCGAGGGCATCCCGGTGCCCACCGACGTGCCCCTGGAGGACGGCGACACCGTGACCGTCGGCCGCATCACGCTCACCGCCCGCCACCTGCGGGGCCACACCCCCGGCTCCATCGCACTGGTCTACGACGACCCCCACGGCCACCCGCACCTGTTCACCGGCGACTGCCTCTTCCCCGGCGGAGTCGGCAACACCCGCGGCGACGCGGAGGCGTTCACCACGCTGCTGGACGACGTGGAGGCCAAGCTCTTCGGCGAGCTCCCCGACGAGACCTGGGTCTACCCCGGCCACGGCGCCGACACCACCCTGGGCGCCGAGCGCCCGCACCTGGCTCAGTGGCGCGAACGCGGCTGGTGACACGGGCCGCGCGGCGGCGGGACGCGCCACCGCGCGGCCCGTGTGTCGTACGCCGCCAGTAAGGTGGGCGCCATGGCAGACCCCTCCAGCTACCGCCCCAGGCCTGGAGAGATCCCCGACTCCCCGGGGGTCTACAAGTTCCGCGACGGACACGGCCGGGTGATCTACGTCGGGAAGGCGAAGAGCCTGCGCCAGCGCCTGGCCAACTACTTCCAGGACCTGACCGGCCTCCACCCGCGCACCCGCACCATGGTCACCACGGCCGCCTCCGTGGAGTGGACGGTGGTCTCCACCGAGGTCGAGGCGCTCCAGCTGGAGTACTCCTGGATCAAGGAGTTCGACCCGCGCTTCAACGTCAAGTACCGCGACGACAAGAGCTACCCCTCCCTCGCGGTCACGATGAACGAGGAGTTCCCGCGCGTGCAGGTGATGCGCGGGCCCAGGAAGAAGGGCGTGCGCTACTTCGGGCCGTACGCGCACGCCTGGGCGATCCGCGAGACCGTCGACCTGATGCTGCGCGTCTTCCCGGTGCGCACCTGCTCGGCCGGGGTCTTCAAGCGCTCCGCACAGATCGGCCGCCCCTGCCTGCTCGGCTACATCGGCAAGTGCTCGGCGCCCTGCGTGGGCCGGGTCGACGCCGAGGAGCACCGGCGGCTGGCCGAGGAGTTCTGCGACTTCATGGCCGGGCGCACGGGCGCCCACCTGCGCCGGCTGGAGCGGGAGATGCAGCGGGCGGCCGAGGAGATGGAGTACGAGAGGGCCGCCCGGCTGCGCGACGACATCGAGGCGCTGAAGCGGGCGATGGAGAAGAACGCCGTCGTCCTCACCGACGCCACCGACGCCGACCTTGTCGCGGTCGCCGAGGACGAACTGGAGGCGGCCGTCCAGATCTTCCACGTCCGCGGCGGCCGGGTGCGCGGCCAGCGCGGCTGGGTCACCGACAAGGTGGAGGAGGTCACCACCGCCGGCCTGGTCGAGCACGCCCTCCAGCAGCTCTACGGCGAGGAGAGCGGCGACGCCGTGCCCCGGGAGGTCCTGGTCCCCGCCCTGCCCGACCCGGTGGAACCGCTCACCGCGTGGCTGGCCGGCCGGCGCGGCGCGGCCGTGGACCTGCGCGTGCCGCGGCGCGGCGACAAGCGCGCCCTGATGGAGACGGTGCGGCGCAACGCCCAGCAGGCCCTGGCCCTGCACAAGACCAAGCGCGCCTCCGACCTGACCACCCGCTCACGCGCGCTGGAGGAGATCGCCGAGGCCCTCGGGCTGGAGTCGGCCCCGCTGCGCATCGAGTGCTTCGACATCTCCCACCTCCAGGGCGAGGACGTGGTGGCCTCGATGGTGGTCTTCGAGGACGGGCTGGCCCGCAAGAGCGAGTACCGCCGCTTCCAGATCAAGGGCTTCGCCGGGCAGGACGACGTCCGCTCCATGCACGAGGTGGTCTCCCGCCGCTTCCGCCGCTACCTCCAGGAGAGGCAGCGCACGGGCGAGTGGGCCACCGCGGAGGACGGTGAGGTCCACGGGAGCGAGGTGCCCGGGAGCGCACCGGGGGGCGCGCCCGGCGTGAACGGGGCGGACGGGGCGGACGGGCCGGCCCCGTCCGAGGACGCGGGCCGCGGACGGGCGCCGAAGTTCGCCTACCCGCCGCAGCTGGTCGTGGTCGACGGCGGGCAGCCGCAGGTCGCCGCCGCGCGGCGGGCCCTGGACGAGCTGGGGATCGACGACGTGGCCGTGTGCGGGCTGGCCAAGCGCCTGGAGGAGGTGTGGCTGCCCGGCGAGGACGACCCGGTCGTCCTGCCCCGGACCAGCGAGGGCCTGTACATGCTCCAGCGGGTCCGCGACGAGGCGCACCGCTTCGCCATCCGCTACCAGCGCGGCAAGCGGTCGCGGGCGCTGAAGGCGAGCCCCCTGGACGCCGTCCACGGCCTGGGGGAGTCCCGCAAGCAGGCCCTGGTCAAGCACTTCGGCTCGGTCAGGCGGCTGCGGGCCGCCACCGTCGAGCAGATCTGCGAGGTCCCGGGCGTCGGACGCAAGACCGCCGAGGCCGTCGCCGCGGCCCTGGCGCAGGCGGCTCCGGCCGCTCCGGCGGTGAACACCGCCACAGGTGAGATCCTGGAGGACCGGGAAGACCAGTAGCGCACCGGCGACGGCAAGCGGAACGGCACAGGCGGGCGGGGGAGAGTGCGATGAACGATCACATGGGAGACGGAGCGCAGGTGGCCACGGGTACGAGTACGGGCGCGGTCACGGAGACCGCGGGAAACGGAGGCGACGGCGCCGCCGCCATCCCCGAGCTGGTGATCATCTCCGGCATGTCGGGCGCCGGCCGCAGCACAGCCGCCAAGTGCCTGGAGGACCTCGGCTGGTTCGTGGTGGACAACCTGCCGCCCGCCCTGATCCCGACCATGGTCGACCTCGGCGCCCGCTCGCAGGGCAACGTGGCCAGGATCGCCGTCGTCGTCGACGTCCGCGGCCGCCGCTTCTTCGACAACCTGCGCGAGTCCCTCGCCGATCTCGACGCCAAGAACGTCACCCGCCGGATCGTCTTCCTGGAGGCGTCCGACGACGCCCTGGTGCGCCGCTTCGAGTCGGTGCGCCGCCCCCACCCGCTCCAGGGCGACGGGCGCATCGTGGACGGCATCGCCGCCGAGCGCGACCTGCTGCGCGAGCTGCGCGGCGACGCCGACCTGGTCATCGACACCTCCGCCCTCAACGTCCACGAGCTGCGGGCCAAGCTCGACGCCCAGTTCGCCGGTGAGGAGGAGCCCGAACTGCGGGCGACGGTGATGTCCTTCGGCTACAAGTACGGCCTCCCCGTCGACGCCGACCTCGTCGTCGACTGCCGCTTCCTGCCCAACCCGCACTGGGTGCCGGGACTGCGGCCGTACACCGGCCTCAACGAGGAGGTCGCCCAGTACGTCTTCAACCAGCCCGGCGCCAAGGAGTTCCTGGACCGCTACGCCGAACTGCTCCAGCTCATCGCCACCGGCTACCGCCGCGAGGGCAAGCGCTACGTGACCGTCGCGGTCGGCTGCACCGGCGGCAAGCACCGCAGTGTGGCGATGTCGGAGAAGCTGGCCGCCCGGCTGGCCGCCGAGGGCGTCGAGACGGTCGTCGTGCACCGGGACATGGGACGCGAGTGACCGTCCGCACCCGCAGACTGCGGCGCCTGGGTACCACCCGCAGGGCCCGCGGCGGGACCCCGAAGGTGGTGGCGCTCGGCGGCGGCATGGGCCTGTCCGCCTCGCTGGCCGCGCTGCGCCGGATCACCCGCGACCTGACCGCCGTGGTCACCGTCGCCGACGACGGCGGCTCCAGCGGGCGGCTCCGCGACGAACTGGGCGTCCTGCCCCCCGGCGACCTGCGCAAGGCCCTGGCCGCGCTGTGCGGCGACGACGAGTGGGGCCAGACCTGGGCCCGGGTCATCCAGCACCGCTTCGCCAGCAGGGGCGACCTGCACGAGCACGCGGTGGGCAACCTGCTGATCGTCGCCCTGTGGGAGCAGCTCGGCGACCACGTCCAGGCCCTGGACCTGGTGGGCAAGCTGCTGGGCGCGCACGGCCGGGTGCTGCCGATGTCCGCCGTCCCGCTGGAGCTGCGCGCCCTGGTGCGCGGCCACGATCCGGCGCGCCCGCGGGAGGTCACCACCGTCCGGGGTCAGGCCACCGTCGCCCTCACCCCCGGCGAGGTGCAGCAGGTGCACCTCGTCCCGCACGACCCGCCCGCCGTCCCCGAGGCCGTCGAGGCGGTCCTCGACGCGGACTGGGTGGTGCTCGGCCCCGGCTCGTGGTTCTCCTCGGTCATCCCCCACCTGCTGGTGCCCGAACTCCTCCAGGCGCTCACCGAGACCAGGGCGCGCCGGGTGCTCTCGCTCAACCTCGCGCCGCAACCGGGGGAGACCGACGGCTTCTCCCCGCAGCGTCATTTGGAGGTTTTGGCCCGACACGCCCCTAAACTCGCCTTCGACGTGGTGCTGGCCGACCGGGCCGCCGTGCCCGACGAGGAGGGCCTCCGCGACGCCGCCCGGCGCCTCGGCGGCACGGTCGAACTGGCGCCGGTGGCCGCTCCGGGCGGAGCCCCCCGGCACGACCCGGAGCTGCTGGCCGCCGCGTACGACCGGATTTTTCGAATGCATGGAAGGATCGGCCCATGGCGATGACGGCAGCGGTGAAGGACGAGATCTCCCGGCTACCCGTCACCCGGACCTGCTGCCGGAAGTCGGAGGTCTCCTCCATCCTGCGGTTCGCCGGCGGACTGCACCTGGTGAGCGGCCGCATCGTGATCGAGGCCGAGCTGGACACCGGCATCGCCGCCCGCAGACTCCGCAAGGACATCCTGGAGATCTTCGGCCACGCCTCCGACCTGGTGGTCATGGCCCCCGGCGGACTGCGCCGCGGCAGCCGCTACGTCGTACGGGTGGTGGCGGGCGGTGACCAGCTCGCCCGGCAGACGGGGCTGGTCGACGGCCGCGGCCGCCCGGTGCGCGGCCTGCCGCCGCAGGTGGTCTCCGGGGCCACCTGCGACGCCGAGGCCGCCTGGCGCGGCGCCTTCCTGGCGCACGGCTCGCTCACCGAGCCCGGACGCTCCTCCTCCCTGGAGGTCACCTGCCCCGGCCCCGAGGCCGCCCTCGCCCTCGTCGGCGCCGCCCGCCGCCTGCAGATCGCGGCCAAGGCGCGCGAGGTGCGCGGCGTGGACCGGGTCGTCGTCCGCGACGGCGACGCCATCGGCGCGCTGCTGACCCGCCTGGGCGCCCACGAGTCGGTGCTGGCGTGGGAGGAGCGGCGGATGCGCCGCGAGGTGCGGGCCACCGCCAACCGCCTGGCCAACTTCGACGACGCCAACCTGCGCCGCTCGGCCCGCGCCGCCGTCGCCGCCGGGGCCCGGGTGCAGCGCGCGCTGGAGATTCTGGGCGACGAGGTGCCCGAGCACCTGGCCGCGGCCGGCCGGCTGCGCATGGAGCACAAGCAGGCGTCCCTGGAGGAACTGGGAGCGCTGGCCGACCCGCCGCTGACCAAGGACGCCGTCGCCGGGCGCATCCGGCGGCTGCTGGCCATGGCCGACAAGCGCGCCGCCGACCTCGGGATCCCGGGCACCGAGTCGAACCTGACGGAGGAGATGGTCGGCTGAGCGGGCTCGGACAGCCCGGTCCTCCGCGTCGCCCGCCCCCCCGCACCGCGCCCTCCTCGCTCCGCGGCCGTGGACCCGGGCGCCCGGGATGTCTGCCGGGCGCCTTCGCGGGTACGTCCTGCCACCGGTGCGCCACACCGCACACGGCGGGGTGGCCGATGTCACTCGCGAGCACCCGGCGCGGTAGGGTCGGAGATGGTCGGGGACATCCCAAACAGCTTCGCCGGTGTCCGCACCGGCGTACCTAGCGAGGAGATCGGTTCGTGACGATCCGCGTAGGCATCAACGGCTTCGGCCGCATCGGACGGAACTACTTCCGCGCCCTCCTGGAGCAGGGCGCGGACGTCGAGATCGTCGGTGTCAACGACCTGACCGACAACGCGACCCTTGTCCACCTGCTGAAGTACGACAGCATCCTGGGCCGTCTGAAGCAGGAGGTCAGCCACACCGCCGACACCATCACGGTGGGCGGCCAGACCTTCAGGACGATGGCCGAGCGCGACCCGGCCGCCCTTCCGTGGGGCGAGCTCGGCGCCGACATCGTCATCGAGTCCACCGGCATCTTCACCAAGCGCGAGGACGCCGCCAAGCACCTGGCGGCGGGCGCGAAGAAGGTCCTCATCTCGGCCCCGGCCAAGAACGAGGACATCACCGTCGTCATGGGCGTCAACCACGAGTCCTACGACGCCGAGAAGCACCACGTCGTCTCCAACGCCTCCTGCACCACCAACTGCGTGGCGCCGATGGCCATGGTGATGGACGAGAACTTCGGCATCGTCAAGGGCATGATGACGACCGTCCACGCGTACACCAACGACCAGCGCATCCTGGACTTCCCGCACAAGGACCTGCGCCGGGCCCGCGCCGCGGCCGAGAACATCATCCCGACCTCGACCGGCGCCGCCAAGGCCACCGCCCTGGTCCTGCCGCAGCTCAAGGGCAAGCTGGACGGCATCGCCATGCGCGTCCCGGTCCCGACCGGCTCGGTCACCGACCTCGTGCTGGAGCTCGACCGCGAGGTCGGCAAGGACGAGGTCAACGCCGCCTTCCAGAAGGCCGCCGAGGGCCGGCTGAAGGGCGTCCTGGAGTACACCGAGGACCCGATCGTCTCCTCGGACATCGTCAACTGGCCGGCCTCCTGCACCTTCGACTCCTCCCTGACCATGGTCCAGGGCAAGCAGGTCAAGGTCGTCGGCTGGTACGACAACGAGTGGGGCTACTCCAACCGCCTCGTGGACCTGACGGTCTACGTCGGCGAGCGGCTCTGACCGCGCTGCCGGACAGCAGCGCCGAGACGTGACGCGGCGGGGTTCGCGGGGCGCGATGACGCGCCCCGCGGGCCCCGCCTCGCGATGACCGGCCGCAGGGCCGGCGACCGTGCAAACCACCGAGCAGACCACCACGGAGCCACACCATGAAGACGATCGACGACCTCGGTGTCGCGGGCAGGCGGGTCTTCGTCCGCGCCGATCTGAACGTGCCGCTGGAGAACGGGGCCATCACCGACGACGGCCGTGTCCGCGCCGCCGTCCCGACGATCGGGAAGCTGGCCGAGGCCGGCGCCAGGGTGATCGTCGCCTCCCACCTGGGCCGCCCCGAGGGCGCCCCGGACCCGCGGTTCTCCCTCGCCCCCGTGGCCGGGCGGCTGGGTGAACTGCTGGGCAGGGACGTCGCGTTCGCCACCGACACCGTCGGCGGGTCCGCGAAGTCCACCGTCGGCGCCCTCGCCGACGGACAGGTCGCGGTACTGGAGAACCTGCGCTTCAACGCCGGGGAGACCAGCAAGGACGACGCCGAGCGCGGCGCCTTCGCCGACAGCCTGGCGGCTCTCGCCGACGTCTATGTCGGCGACGGCTTCGGCGCGGTGCACCGCCGCCACGCCTCCGTCTACGACCTCCCGGCGCGGCTGCCGCACGCCGCGGGCGGCCTCATCGCCACCGAGGTCGGCGTCCTGCGCAAGCTCACCGAAGACGTCGAGCGCCCCTACGCCGTGGTTCTGGGCGGTGCGAAGGTCTCCGACAAGCTCGGCGTCATCGACCACCTGCTGGAGCGCGCCGACCGCATCCTCGTCGGCGGCGGCATGGCCTACACCTTCCTGAGGGCCCAGGGGCACGAGATCGGAGCCTCGCTGCTCCAGGAGGACCAGATCCCGGCCGTCCAGGGCTACCTCAAGCGTGCCGAGGAGCGCGGCGTGGAGTTCGTCCTCCCCGTCGACGTGGTGGCCGCCGCCGGATTCCCGGACCTGAGGACCAAGGCGCCCTCCGAGCCCGTCACCGTGGCCGCGGACGCCATCCCGTCCGGCCTGATGGGACTGGACATCGGACCCCGCAGCCAGGAGCTGTACGCCGCCAGGCTCGCGGACGCGGCCACCGTCTTCTGGAACGGCCCGATGGGCGTCTTCGAGCACCCGGACTACGCCGAGGGCACCCGGGCCGTGGCCCGGGCCCTGATCGACAGCCCGGCCTTCACCGTCGTCGGCGGCGGGGACTCCGCGGCGGCCGTCCGCATCCTGGGCTTCGACGAGGAGGCCTTCGGCCACATCTCCACCGGGGGCGGCGCCAGCCTCGAGTACCTCGAGGGCAAGACGCTTCCCGGCCTCGCCGCGCTGGAGGACTGACCTGGCGCGCCGGGCCTTCCGGCGCACCGGCGGAACACACGCGGCCGCCGGGCCGCGAACGACCACGAAGCCCGCGCCCCCGCGCCGCGCGGGCGCCGGCGACACGAGCCGCTGCCGCGGCGGAGCGAACTGAAAGGCACCTCCACCCATGGCAAACCGCACCCCGCTGATGGCGGGCAACTGGAAGATGAACCTCAACCACCTGGAGGCCATCGCCCACCTCCAGAAGCTCGCCTTCGCCCTGAACGACAAGGACCACGAGGCCGTCGAGGTCGCCGTCCTGCCGCCCTTCACCGACCTGCGCTCGGTGCAGACCCTGGTCGACGGCGACAAGCTGAAGATCCGCTACGGCGCCCAGGACATCTCGGCGCACGTCTCCGGCGCGTACACCGGCGAGGTCTCCGGGGCGATGCTGGCGAAGCTCAACTGCACCTATGTGGCCGTCGGCCACTCCGAGCGGCGCCAGTACCACGGTGAGACCGACGAACTGTGCAACGCCAAGGTCAAGGCGGCCTACCTGAACGACCTGACTCCGATCCTGTGCGTCGGAGAGGGCCTGGAGGTCCGCAGGGCCGGCGACCAGGTCGCACACACCCTCGCCCAGGTCGACGGCGCCCTGGCGGACATCCCCGCCGACCAGGCCGCCCGCATCGTGATCGCGTACGAGCCGGTGTGGGCGATCGGTACCGGCGAGGTCGCCACCCCCGAGGACGCCCAGGAGGTGTGCGGCGCGATCCGCGGCCGCCTGGCCGAGCTGTACGACCGCGAGCTGGCCGACGGGGTCCGCATCCAGTACGGCGGCTCGGTGAAGTCCGGGAACGTCGCCGCGATCATGGCGCAGCCGGACGTGGACGGCGCCCTGGTCGGCGGGGCCGCGCTGGACGTGGACGAGTTCGTGAAGATCGTCCGCTTCCGCGACCAGTAGGGCTGCCGGCGGCCGCCGCCGGCGAGTGACGGCGGGCCGTCCACGTCGTACCCTGTCGGGGCCGGGAGCGAGCACGCACGACGCCTCCCGGCCCCGTACCCTGCAAGTCCCGACAGTTCCCGTCATCCGTCCGAGAGAGTTGGTCCAGCCGTGATCCTGGGGTTCTCCATCGCCCTCATCGTCTTCAGCCTGCTGCTGATGCTGCTCGTGCTGATGCACAAGGGGAAGGGCGGCGGCCTCTCCGACATGTTCGGCGGCGGCATGCAGTCCTCCGTCGGCGGCTCCTCGGTCGCCGAGCGCAACCTCGACCGCATCACGGTCGTGGTGGGTCTGATCTGGTTCGCCATCATCGTGGCGCTCGGCGTCCTGATGAAGCTCGACGGCTGAGGCCGCCGGCACCCGCCGGCGTCCGCCACGGGATGGCGGACGCCGCGCTCTGACGCCGTGTCGGCTTCCCGGCCTATCATGAGGCTCGCGCCCGCAGCGCCCGAAGGGGCCGCAACTCGGGTCTGTGGACGCGCGTTGGGCCCTACGTACACTGGGGCACCCGCAGCGGAGCTGCCCGTCGACGCTCCGCGGCACCGTGAAGGCAGGGAGTTACGACCGTGGCAAGTGGCAACGCGATCCGGGGAAGCCGGGTCGGAGCGGGGCCGATGGGGGAGGCCGAGCGAGGCGAGTCCGCACCGCGCCTGCGCATCTCCTTCTGGTGCTCCAACGGGCACGAGACCCAACCCAGCTTCGCCAGCGACGCGCAGATCCCGGACACCTGGGACTGCCCGCGCTGCGGCTTCCCGGCCGGCAAGGACCGGGACAATCCGCCGGACCCGCCGCGCACCGAGCCGTACAAGACCCACCTCGCGTACGTGCGCGAGCGGCGCAGCGACGCCGACGGCGAGGCGATCCTCGCCGAGGCGCTGGCCAAGCTCCGCGGGGAGATCTGAACACCGGCCGACCGGCCGGACAACGGCGCACGACGGCCCGGCCGTACGCCCTGACGGGGCGCGCGGCCGGGCCGTCGTTCCATTAGGTTGGGACGCGGCGGGGTCCGTACGACAGGAATGGACTGATTTCCCAGATGAACGCTGAAGGCCGCGGCAGGCTCGACCGGATGCCGCAGTGGCAGGCGCTGGCCAGGCACCGTGAGGAACTGGGGGAGGTGCACCTGCGCGAGCTGTTCGCCGCCGATCCCCGGCGCGGCGAGCGCTACGGCGTCCGGGTCGGCGACCTGTACCTGGACTACTCCAGGAACCTGGTCACGGACGAGACCCTGCGGCTGCTGCGCGAGCTGGCCGAGGCGACCGGAGTGGCGCGGCTGCGGGAGGCGATGTTCCGCGGTGAGCGGATCAACACCACCGAGGACCGGGCCGTCCTCCACACCGCCCTGCGCGCCCCGCGCGAGGCGGTGATCGAGGTGGACGGCGAGAACGTCATGCCCGCCGTGCACGCCGTGCTCGACCGGATGTCCGCCTTCGCCGAGGCGGTGCGGGCCGGGAAGTGGGACGGGCACACCGGTCTGCCCGTCAGGCACATCGTCAACATCGGCATCGGCGGGTCCGACCTGGGCCCGGCGATGGCCTTCGAGGCGCTGCGCGCCTACACCGACCGGGAGCTGGACGTCCGCTTCGTCTCCAACGTGGACGGCGCGGACCTGCATGAGGCGTTGCAGGGCCTGGACCCGGCCCGGACGCTGTTCGTCGTCGCCTCCAAGACCTTCACCACGATCGAGACCATCACCAACGCCACCTCCGCCAGGGACTGGCTGCTGGCCGGTCTGGGCGCGGGGAGGGAGGCGGTGGCCAAGCACTTCGTGGCGCTGTCGACGAACGCGGAGGCGGTGGCGGAGTTCGGCATCGACACCGCGAACATGTTCGAGTTCTGGGACTGGGTCGGCGGGCGCTACTCCTACGACTCGGCCATCGGCCTCTCCCTCATGATCGCCATCGGTCCCGAACGCTTCCGCGAGATGCTCGAGGGCTTCCGCACCGTCGACGAGCACTTCCGCACCGCGCCGCCCGAGGAGAACGCCCCGCTGCTGCTGGGTCTGCTGGGCGTCTGGTACGGCGCCTTCTTCGGGGCGCAGTCGCACGCGGTGCTGCCCTACAGCCACTACCTGTCGAAGTTCACCGCCTACCTCCAGCAGCTCGACATGGAATCCAACGGAAAGTCCGTGGACCGGCGGGGCGAGCCGGTGGACTGGCAGACCGGTCCGGTGGTGTGGGGCACACCCGGCACCAACGGCCAGCACGCCTACTTCCAGTTGCTGCACCAGGGCACCAGGCTGATCCCGGCGGACCTGATCGGCTTCGCGCGGCCCGTGGCGGACCTGGAGCCCGCGCTGGCGGCCCAGCACGACCTGCTGATGGCCAACCTCTTCGCCCAGGGGCAGGCGCTCGCCTTCGGGAAGACGGAGGAGGAGGTCCGCGCCGAGGGCGTCGCCGAGGAGCAGGTCCCGCACCGCACGTTCCGCGGCAACCGCCCGACGACGACGATCCTGGCCTCCGAGCTGACCCCGTCGGTGCTGGGGCAGCTGGTCGCCCTCTACGAGCACAAGGTGTTCGTCCAGGGCGCGGTGTGGGACATCGACTCCTTCGACCAGTGGGGCGTGGAGCTGGGCAAGGTGCTCGCCAAGCGCATCGAGCCCGCGCTGACCGAGGGGGCCGAGGTGGAGGGGCTGGACGTCTCCACGGCGGCCCTGGTGGCCCGCTACCGCTCGCTGCGCGGCCGGGACTGACACGGCAGGCCCGGAGGGCCGGCGGCCCCCTGGGGGCCCATCGCGCCCACGGCGGCGGCCCCGCTCCCCTCCTTCCCGGGGGAGCGGGGCCGCCGCGTTCGGTACGGGTTCCCGCGGTGCCCGGTCAGCCCCGGACCGACTCGGGCAGGAGGGCGGCCGCCTGCCCGTCGAGGATCCACAGTGTGCGCTCGCGCCCGCGGGCGCCCGCCGCGGGGGTCCGCGCCGGGTCGCCGGCGGTCAGCGCACCGGCGGCGGCCTCGGCCTTGTCCTCGCCCGCCGCCAGCAGCCAGACCTCCCGGGCCGCCCGGAGGGCCGGGATGGTGAGGGAGATCCTGGTCGGCGGCGGCTTGGGCGCCCGCCGTACGCCGACGACCGTGCGCCCGGCCTCCTCCGCGGCCGGGTGGCCGGGGAAGAGCGAGGCCACGTGGGTGTCCGGGCCCAGGCCCAGCAGCAGCACGTCGAAGGCGGGCACCGCCGCGCCCGTGCCGCCGTCGCCCGTACCGCCGCCCTCGGGAGCACCGTCACCGGTACCGCCCTCACCGGCGGCCGCGGCCAGCTCCGCCGCGTACGCCTCGGCGGCCGCGTCCACGTCGTCGCCGTGCGGACCGTCGCCGGCGGGCATCGGATGGACGCGCGACGGCTCCAGGGGGAGCGCGTCCAGGAGCGCCTCGCGGGCCTGGGTGTGGTTGCGGTCCGGGTCGCCGTCGGGCAGGAACCGCTCGTCGCCCCACCACACGTCGACGCGGGACCAGTCCACGCCGTCCCGTCCCGGGGCCTGCGCCAGGGCGGCGAGCAGAGCGTTGCCGTTGCGGCCTCCGGTCAGGGCGATGTGGGCCCGGCCGCGGGCGGTCTGCGCGTCCACGATCGCGGTGATCAGGCGTGCGGCCGTGGCCCGGGCCATCCGCTCCTTGTCCGGGTGGACGACGATCTGCGGGGGAGCCTGCTCCTCGCCCGTGGCCCGCGCGGCCTCCGCCTGCGCCGCCTCGGCCGCCTCCATCTCGGCGACCTGCCCGCGCACCAGGTGGTCGAGGCCGAAGCGGACGGCGCCGGCGTAGGTCTCGTCCGGGTCCAGGCGCCGCAGCTCCTCGGCGATCAGCTCGGCCGTGGAGCGCCGGTGCAGGGCCACGCTCCGGTCCGGCTGGCCCGGCACCGAGAGCGTCGCCAGCGAACCGTCGCCGCGCTCCAGGCAGACGTCGCCCTCCTCCGTGGCCAGCCGCACCGCCGTGATGCCGGGACCGCCGGAGAGCACGCGCTCGACGGGGACGCCCAGACGGTCGGCCAGCCACAGCGCCAGCAGCTCCGAACTGGGGTTGTACTCCTCGCCCTCGACCACCGCCCGGGTCACACGGGCCTGCTTCTGGTCCAGGGCGGCGGCCAGCACGCTGCGCCACAGGGTGACACGGGTCCAGGCCAGGTCGGTGTCGCCCGGCGCGTAGGAGGAGGCACGCCCCCTGAGGGCCGCGACCGGGTCCTCCGTCTCCGCCGCGTCGGTGATGCGCCGCTGCGCCAGGGCGCCCAGCGGATCCTTCGAGGGGTACTCGGGCGGGTCGGCCGGCCACCACACCACGACCGGCGCGTCCGGCAGCAGCAGGGGCAGGACGACGCTGTGGGCGTGGCTCGCCAGCTCGCCGTGGAGGCGCAGCAGGACCGTCTCTCCGGTGCCGGTCTCGCCGCCCACCCGCACCTCGGCGTCGAGCCGGGCCATGGCCCGGTCGCGGGGCGAGCGGCCCGGGCGCCGAACCACGACGAGGATGCGCGAGGGGTGCTCCTTCGACGCGTCGCTGGCCGCCTTCAGCGCGTCGTAGTGGCTGCCCTCGTCGGTGACGATGACGAGCGTGAGCACCATCCCGACGGCCGGGCTGCCCATAGCCCGCCGTGCTCGTACCAGAGCCGCGTTGATCCGGCCGGACGTGGTGTCGGTGAGGTCGATGTTCATGGCCGCCGCCAGCTCCGTCCGTCGCGTGCGAGCATCTCGTCGGCCGCCTGGGGACCCCAGGTCCCGGCGGTGTACGGCTCGGGCCTGCCGTGCGCGTCCCAGTACTCCTCGACCGGGTCCAGGATCTCCCAGGAGCGCTCGACCTCCTGGTGCCGGGGGAAGAGGTTGGCGTCGCCCAGCAGCACGTCCAGGATGAGCCTCTCGTACGCCTCGGGGCTGGACTCGGTGAAGGATTCGCCGTAGGCGAAGTCCATCGTCACGTCGCGGATCTCCATCGAGGTGCCGGGCACCTTGGAGCCGAACCGGATCATGACGCCCTCGTCCGGCTGCACCCGGATGACCAGGGCGTTCTGGCCCAGCTCCCGGGTGTCGGTGGCGTCGAAGGGGGAGTAGGGGGCGCGCTGGAAGACCACCGCGATCTCGGTGACCCGGCGGCCCAGCCGCTTGCCCGTGCGCAGGTAGAAGGGGACCCCCGCCCAGCGGCGGTTGTCGATCTCCAGCTTGATGGCGGCGTAGGTGTCCGTCCGGGAGGCCGGGTCGATGCCGTCCTCCTCCAGATAACCGGGCACCTTCTCGCCGCCCTGCCAGCCGGCCCGGTACTGGCCGCGCACGGTGTGCCGGCCCAGGTCCTTCGGCAGCCGCACCGCGTTGAGCACCTTCAGCTTCTCGGTGACCAGCGCCTTGGCGTCGAAGGAGACGGGCTCCTCCATCGCGGTCAGGGCCAGCAGCTGGAGCAGGTGGTTCTGGATGACGTCGCGCGCGGCGCCGATGCCGTCGTAGTAGCCCGCGCGGCCGCCGATGCCGATGTCCTCGGCCATCGTGATCTGCACGTGGTCCACGTAGGAGCGGTTCCACAGAGGCTCGAACAGCGTGTTGGCGAAGCGCAGCGCCAGGATGTTCTGGACGGTCTCCTTGCCCAGGTAGTGGTCGATCCGGAAGACGTCGGACTGGCGGAAGACCCGGTGGACGACCCGGTTCAGCTCCTGGGCGCTGGCCAGGTCGTGGCCGAAGGGCTTCTCGATGACCGCGCGGCGCCAGGACCCGTCGGGGGCCTCGGACAGCTGGTGCTTCTTGAGCTGCTCCAGGACGCTGGGGAAGAACTTCGGCGGCACCGAGAGGTAGAACGCGAAGTTGCCCCCGGTGCCGCGGGACTTGTCCAGCTCCTCGATGGTGGACTTCAGCCGGGCGAACGCGTCGTCGTCGTCGAAGACACCGGGGACGAAGCGCATCCCCTCGCCGAGCTGCCGCCAGACCTCCTCGCGGAAGGGGGTGCGGGCGTACTGTTTGACCGAGTCGTGCACGACCTGGCAGAAGTCCTGGTCCGCCCAATCGCGGCGGGCGAAGCCGACGAGGGAGAAACCCGGCGGGAGCAGGCCCCGGTTCGCCAGGTCATAGACGGCTGGCATCAGCTTTTTTCGTGACAAATCGCCTGTGACGCCGAAGATCACCAGTCCCGACGGCCCCGCGATGCGCGGGAGCCGCCGGTCCTGTGCGTCACGCAGCGGGTTGGCTGCGCTGCTCACCTGCTCTATGCCTCCTTCGGCGCGAGGCGCTTCAGCTCGGCCTCGGTGGAGGCCAGCAGATCGTTCCAGGCCTGCTCGAACTTGTCCACGCCCTCGACCTCGAGCTGCTCGACGACCTCGTCGTAGCCGATGCCGAGCTTCGCGATCGCGTCCAGGTCGGCGCGGGCCTGCTCGTAGGTGCCGCGCACGGTGTCGCCGGTGATCTCGCCGTGGTCGCCGACGGCCTCCAAGGTGGCCTCCGGCATGGTGTTCACCGTGTTCGGCGCGACCAGCCCGGTGACGTAGAGGGTGTCGGGGTAGTCGGGGTCCTTCACACCGGTGGAGGCCCACAGCGGGCGCTGCCGGTTGGCGCCGGCGGCCTCCAGGGCCGTCCAGCGGTCGGAGGCGACGACCTCCTCGTACGCCTGGTAGGCCAGCCGTGCGTTGGCCAGCGCCGCCCTGCCGCGCAGCGCCAGCGCCTCGTCGGTGCCCAGGGCCGTCAGCCGCTTGTCGATCTCGGTGTCCACCCGGGAGACGAAGAAGGACGCCACGGAGTGGATCTCCGACAGGTCCAGCCCGTTGGCCTTCGCCTGCTCCAGACCCTCCATGTAGGCATCCATCACCATCCGGTAGCGCTCCAGCGAGAAGATCAGCGTGACGTTGACGCTGATGCCCGCGGCGATGGTCTCCGTGATCGCCGGAAGCCCGGGGGTGGTGGCGGGGATCTTGATCAGGGTGTTGGGACGGTCCACCAGCCAGGCGAGCTGCCTGGCCTCGGCGACCGTGGGCCGTGTGGCGTGGGCCAGCCGCGGGTCCACCTCGATGGAGACCCGGCCGTCCTGCCCGTTCGTGGCGTCGAAGACCGGGCGCAGGATGTCGGCGGCGTCGCGGACGTCGGCGGTGGTGATCATCCGGATCGCCTCCTCCACCGTCACACCGCGGGAGGCGAGGTCGGTGAGCTGCCGGTCGTAGCCGTGCCCCTCGGAGATCGCCTTCTGGAAGATCGACGGATTGGTGGTGACACCCACGACGTGCTGCTCGTTCAGCAGCTCGGCGAGGTTGCCGGACGTGATGCGCTGGCGGGACAGGTCGTCCAGCCAGATCGCCACGCCTTCGTCACTCAGGCGCTTGAGTGCGTCTGTCATGAGGGATGCATCTCCTGATCTCGTTGCCTGTGGGCGTCAGCGTGCGGTGGCGGCGATGGATTCCCGGGCGGCGGCGGCGACCGCCTCGCCGGTCAGGCCGAACTCGCGGTAGAGCACCTTGTAGTCGGCCGAGGCGCCGAAGTGTTCCAGGGAGACGATCCGGCCGGCGTCGCCGACGTAGCGGTGCCAGGTCAGGCCGACACCGGCCTCGACGGCCACGCGTGCCCGGACCGACGGCGGCAGCACCCGCTCGCGCCACGCCCGGTCCTGCTCCTCGAACCACTCCAGGCACGGCATCGACACCACCCGGGCGGGCACGCCCTCGGCCTGGAGCGACTCGCGCGCGGCCACGGCGAGCTGCACCTCCGAGCCGGTGGCGATGAGGATCACCTGCGGCTCGCACTCGTGCCCCTGGGAGTCCGCGGCCTCGAACATCACGTACCCGCCGCGGGCGGCGTCCTCGTTCGGCTCGTAGGTCGGCACGTTCTGGCGGGTCAGCGCGATGCCGTGCGGGGCCGGGCGGTCGCCGTGGCGGCGCATGATCTCGCGCCAGGCGATCGCGGTCTCGTTGGCGTCGGCCGGGCGGACCATGTTCAGGCCCGGGATGGCGCGCAGCGCCGCCAGGTGCTCGACCGGCTGATGGGTCGGGCCGTCCTCGCCCAGGCCGATGGAGTCGTGCGTCCACACGTAGGTGACCGGCAGCCCCATCAGGGCCGCCAGCCGCACCGCCGGGCGCATGTAGTCGGAGAACACCAGGAAGGTGCCACCGTAGATCCGGGTGTTGCCGTGCAGCGCGATGCCGTTCATGGTCGAGCCCATGGCGTGCTCGCGGATGCCGAAGTGCACCGTGCGGCCGTACGGGTCCGCCTCCGGCAGCGGGTTGTCCGCCGGGAGGAAGGAGGAGGAGGCGTCGATGGTGGTGTTGTTGGAGCCCGCGAGGTCGGCGGAGCCGCCCCACAGCTCGGGGACCACCCCGCCCAGCTCCTTGAGAACCGCGCCGGACGCCTTGCGGGTGGCCATGTCCTTGCCGGCGGGGAAGGACGGCAGCGCCTTCTCCCAGCCCTCGGGCAGCCTCCCGGCGCTGATCCGGTCGAACTCGGCGGCGCGGTCGGGGTTGGCCCCGCGCCACTCGGCGAGCCCGTCCTCCCAGGCCCGGCGCGCCTCGCGGCCCCGGTCCACGACCTTGCGGGCGTGCCGAAGGACCTCCTCGGCCACCTCGAAGTCCTTCTCCGGGTCGAAGCCCAGTACCCGCTTGGTGGCCGCGACCTCCTCATCGCCCAGCGCGGAGCCGTGCGAGGCCTCGGTGTTCTGCGCGTTCGGCGCGGGCCAGGCGATGATCGTGCGGGCGGCGATCAGGGAGGGCCGCTCGGTCTCCTCACGCGCCGCCTTCAGCGCCGCGTACAGCGCCTGGACATCGAAGTCGCCGCTGGACGCCTGCTCGATGCGCTGGACGTGCCAGCCGTAGGCCTCGTAGCGCCCCAGGACGTCCTCGGACAGCGCGGTCGCGGTGTCGCCCTCGATGGAGATGTGGTTGTCGTCGTACAGGGCGACGATGTTGCCCAGCTTCTGGTGGCCGGCCAGCGAGGACGCCTCGGCCGAGACCCCCTCCTCCAGGTCGCCGTCGGAGACGATCGTCCAGATGGTGTGGTCGAAGGGAGAGGCGCCCGGGGCGGCCTCCGGGTCGAACAGACCGCGCTCGTAGCGGGCGGCCATCGCCATGCCCACGGCGTTGGCGATGCCCTGGCCCAGCGGGCCGGTGGTGGTCTCCACCCCGACCGTGTGGCCGTACTCCGGGTGGCCCGGGGTCCTGCTGTCCCAGGTGCGGAAGGCCTTCAGGTCGTCCAGCTCCAGCCCGTAGCCGGACAGGTACAGCTGGATGTACAGCGTCAGGCTGGTGTGGCCGGGGGAGAGGACGAACCGGTCCCGGCCCGTCCACCGCGCGTCGGACGGGTCGTGCCGCATCAGCTTCTGGAAGAGCAGGTACGCCGCCGGAGCGAGGCTCATGGCGGTACCGGGGTGTCCGTTACCGACTTTCTGCACGGCGTCCATCGCCAGGACCCGTACGGTGTCGACAGCCCGCTGATCCAGTTCGGTCCACTCGAGATCTGTGGTGGTCGGCTTGGTGCTCACCCTGCGTCAGGGCTCCTCTCCACATGTCGAAGGCCGGTGTCTGTCAGGTCACACCGGGCGGTGTCGAGCGTACCCCCGCCAGGGTTCCCTCTTTCGGCCCGCTCACCCTTTGGGAAGCGGGGGGAACGAACCATTTGAAATCGGGTGCTCCATGGGCCTCACCTGGGCATCTGTGGGACGCCGGGCGCACATGAGCGCGACCTCGCGATGCCGCGCGAGGCCCCGCGCACCCCCCGCCCGCGCCCCGCCGGCGCACCCCCGGCGGGGCGCACCGACACGGGCGACCCCCGGGGCGAGCGGCGTATGGCCAGCGTCTACAGTGGCGTGGTAGGTGCGAGTCGTGAGGGGACCTGCGAAGGTCCGGACTCGCTTGTTCCCACGCGGCGCGAGCCGCGCATGTCGCATCGTGATCAGGGGTGTCCGTGACGGCCGTCGAATCCCGTCCCGCGGGTGGGGATACCGCCCACACCCGAGGGGTTGTGGGGGAGCTCGATCAGAGCCCAGCACACCGGCCGCTCGGGGCCCGTATCAAGGGCTATGTGGCGCTGACCAAGCCGCGGATCATCGAACTGCTGCTGATCACCACCATTCCGGTGATGTTCCTCGCCGAACAGGGTGTCCCCGACCTGTGGCTGGTCCTGGCGACCTGCCTGGGCGGCTACCTGTCGGCGGGGGGCGCCAACGCGCTGAACATGTACATCGACCGCGACATCGACGCGCTGATGCACCGCACCGAGCAGCGCCCCCTGGTCACCGGTGTGCTGACCCCGCGCGAGGCCCTGGTCTTCGGCGTCACGCTGGCCGCGGTCTCCACACTGTGGTTCGGCTGGACGGTCAACTGGCTCTCGGCGGCGCTGTCCCTGGGCGCGCTGCTGTTCTACGTCGTCGTCTACACGATGATCCTCAAGCGGCGCACCGCCCAGAACATCGTCTGGGGCGGCATCGCCGGGTGCATGCCCGTGCTCATCGGCTGGTCGTCGGTGAAGAACGAGGTGAGCTGGGCCGCCGTCGTCCTCTTCCTGGTCATCTTCTTCTGGACGCCGCCGCACTACTGGCCGCTGTCGATGAAGGTCAAGGACGACTACGCCCGCGTCGGGGTCCCGATGCTCCCGGTCGTCGCGGGCAACCGCGCGGTGGCCCGGCAGATCGTGGTCTACAGCTGGGTCATGGTGGCCGTCTCGCTGGCCCTGTGGCCGCTGGGCTACGTCGGCTGGTTCTACCCGCTGGTCGCGCTCGCCGCGGGCGGCTGGTGGCTGTGGGAGGCGCACGCCCTCCAGGCCAGGGCCAAGGCCGGGGTCACGGGCGCCAAACTCAAGGAGATGCGGCTGTTCCACTGGTCCATCACATATGTGTCGCTGCTGTTCGTGGCGGTGGCGGTGGACCCCTTCCTGCGCTGATCCCGCGCCGGTTCCGTACCGCCCCGGGGCCGGTGCCGGGCCGTGTCCGGGCGTGGCGCAGGCCACCCGGAGCGGCGGTCGCCAGGCGATCTACCCATCGGTAGCATCCTGTTCATGGACAGCACACAGCAGGCGGAAGAGACCGGGCCCGACGCCAAGGCCCAGCGCTGGGTGACCAAGCTCGCCAAGGAGATCACCGCGTTCGCCAAGGAGCACGGCGGCGGTGCCGACGCCCAGATCTCCTACCTCGGCGAGCGCGGCGTGCGCATCGTCCTCGTCGGCGAGGACGGCGGCTGGGGCGACCTGGTGGCCCCTTCGCACGAGGTCGCGCAGAAGGCCGCGCAGAAGGCGGGGGTCACCGTCCACGAGACCCTCGACGGGGACCTCGCCGCCCGGATCCGCACCGGCCCCTACGAGTGGGAGCGGATGGCGGGCATCCAGGTCGGAGGACCCAAGGACCGCTGACGCGCCCGAGGACCGCCGAGGCGGGAGCGCGGCGGGACGGCCGCGAGGGCCCGCCGGCCCACCGCGTTCCGACGCCGCCTTCCGGTGCTCGTCCGCCGCCCGGCACAGGCGCGCGAGGCCCCGGTGCGGCCGTCTTGAGTTCCAACGGTCCTCGCAGCACCCGCGATCCGTGGGGGGCCGCGAGGACCGCGGGTGCTGAGCGTGGTGATCTTGCGGGGTTGCGGGAGCGTTTCCCCGCGCGGCTGGATGCCGTGGGGAACGTGACCGTGGTGGCGCGTGAGCCGGGGGCGAACCGGAACACCGCCTTCGGCTGGGCCCGGAGGGCCGGACGGCGTTCACGGTGCCTGCCGCGCAGGCGTTCCGGGCGGGAGCCCCCCGCCCGGAACGCACCGCCGGGGTCCTACAGGCCGGAGACGGCCGGAGCCGGAGCCGGCCGGTCTGCGGGCGCGGAGGCCGCGGCGCCGGTGTCCGCCACCGGCGGCAGACCGCGCTCGCGCAGCGACAGCAGCACCCGCAGGGTGGCGACCCACACCAGGCAGGAGCCCAGCAGGTGCGCCGCGACCAGCACCTCCGGCAGCTCGGTGAAGTACTGGACGTAGCCGATGACGCCCTGCGCCAGCAGGACCAGGAAGAGGTCCCGGGTGCGGACTCGAGGACGCCGGGGCGCGTCCACGGCCCGCAGCGCCAGCCACAGCAGCACGGTCAGGGCCACCACGGCCCAGGCCAGCAGGGCGTGCACCCTGGCGGTCGTCTCCCAGTCCACGCCCATCCGCGGCACATCGCTGCTGTCGCCCGCGTGGGGGCCCGCGCCCGTCACCATGGTGCCGACGACGATCAGCACCACGGACACGGCCGTCAGCGCCGCCGCGAGCTGCCGGATACGCGGCCCGGCCAGCGGGCGCGGCACGTCGTCGCCCTCGCGGGCGCGCAGCCAGGTGACGGCGGCGACCGTGATGAGCACGCTGGCGAGCAGGAAGTGCGCGGCGACGGTGTAGGGGTTCAGCCGCAGCAGCACCGTCACACCGCCCAGCAGGCCGTTGGCGACGACCAGCCAGAACTGCGACCAGGCCAGCCGCGACAGGCCCCGGCGGCGCGGCTCCGCCGAGCGGACCGCGACGATCGCCCAGCCGACAGCGGCGCACAGCACGTACGTCAGCAGGCGGTTGCCGAACTCGATGGCGCCGTGCAGCCCCATCTCGGGTGTGGCGATCAGGCTGTCCCCGCTGCACTTGGGCCAGGTGTCGCACCCCAGCCCCGAGCCGGTCAGCCGCACCACCCCGCCGGTGACCACGATGAGCACGCTCAGGACGAGCGCGGTCAGGGTGGCGCGCTCCACGGTGCGCTGGGCGGGGGTCCAGCGCCTGGCGACGTACGCGACGGGGTTTCGCGCGAATTCGAGCAGATTGGGCACGGCCACCATGGTAGGCGGGCGCTTGTGCAAGCTTTCACGAGGGGGCGCGGGGAGGCCGGTCGCACTCCCCGCGCTCCTTCCGCGTGCCGTCCGCACGAAAGGCAAAGGCGGTCATTCCCACCGGAAGAAGCGCGCCGCGGCGGCCAGGCCCGCCACCGCCCACACACCCAGGACCGCCAGGTTCGCCCAGGGCATCCCGGCCCCGTCCCGCAGCACCTCGCGCAGCCCCTCGGAGAGCGCGGAGATCGGCAGCAGTTCCAGCACCGCGCGCACCGGCTCGGGGAACTTCTCCAGCGGCACCACCACCCCGCCGCCGACCAGCAGCAGGACGAAGACGAGGTTGGCCGCCGCCAGCGTCGCCTCGGCCCGCAGCGTCCCGGCCATCAGCAGTCCGAGACCGGAGAACGCCGCCGTCCCGGCGACCAGCAGCAGCGCCACGGCGAGCGGACTGCCGTGCGGCGACCATCCCAGCGCCAGGGCCACCGACGTCAGCAGCACCACCTGAAGCACCTCGGTGACCAGCACCGCGCACGTCTTGGCGGTCATCAGCCCCCAGCGGGGCAGCGGGGAGGCGGCCAGCCGTTTGAGGACGCCGTAGCGCCGCTCGAAGCCGGTGGAGATCGCCTGGCCGGTGAAGGCGGTCGAGAGCACGGCCAGCGCCAGCACGCCCGGCGCCAGGAAGTCCACGCGTTCGCCTCCCCCGCCTCCCTCCCCGTCCAGGTCCACGATGTCCACGGCGCCGAACAGCACCAGCAGCAGGGTGGGGATGACGACCGTCAGCAGCAACTGCTCGCCGTGCCGCAGCAGCAGCCGCGTCTCCAGCGCGGCCTGCGCGGCGATCATCCGGGGCAGCGGGGCCGCGCCGGGGGCGGGTGCGTATGTGCCCGGCCCGGTGTTCTCCGTGTTCACGACCGCGGCTCCTTGCCCGTCGGCTCCGGGCCGTGTCCTCCCGGGGCGCGGCCCCCAGGCCCCCGGCCGGTGTGTGCGTACCGCCTCACGACCGCAGCTCCTTCCCCGTCAGCTCCAGGAAGACGTCCTCCAGCGTGTGCCGCTCCACCGCGATGCCGTCCGGCATCACCCCGTTCTGCGCGCACCAGGAGGTCACCGTGGCCAGGAGCTGCGGGTCGACGGTGCCGGTCAGGCGGTACGAGCCCGGGGCCGTCTCGGCGGCGGCGGTGTCCGGCGGCAGCGCCTTCAGCAGCGAGGCCAGGTCGAGGCCGGGACGCCCGGTGAAACTCAGGGTGTTCTCGGCGCCGCCGCGGCACAGCTCCTCGGGGCTGCCCCGCGCGATCACCCGGCCCTCGTCGATGATCGCGACGTCGTCGGCCAGGGTCTCGGCCTCGTCCATGAAGTGGGTGCTCAGCACCACCGTCACGCCGTCCGCGCGCAGCTCCCGCACCAGGTCCCAGGCGGAGCGGCGGGCCTGCGGGTCCAGGCCGGCGGTCGGCTCGTCCAGGAAGACCAGCTCGGGCCGCCCGACGACGGCCATGGCCAGTGCCAGGCGCTGCTGCTGGCCGCCGGACAGCCGCCGGTAGGGGGTGCGGCCGCAGCCGGCCAGTCCCAGCCGTTCGATCAGGGCGGCGGGGTCCAGCGGGCGGGCGTGCAGCGCGGCCATGTGGCGCAGCATCTCCGCGGCGCGGACGGTGGGGTAGACCCCGCCGCTCTGGAGCATCACGCCGATCCGGGGCCGCAGCGCGGCGGCGTCGGTGACCGGGTCCAGGCCCAGGACGCGTACGGTGCCCGCGTCCGCGTGCCGGTAGCCTTCGCAGGTCTCGATGGTGGTGGTCTTGCCGGCCCCGTTGGGGCCGAGGACGGCGGTGACCGTGCCGCGTTCGACGGTGAGGTCCAGTCCGTCCACCGCCGTCCTGTTGCCGTACCGCTTCACCAGTCCCGCGACCTCGACGGCCGCCGTGTCTCGCATACGGGCGAGTCTAGGAGTCCGTCCGCGTGCCGCCCCCGCCGGGCCGCGCCGTCGCCCTGCCCGCGCCGGCCGGTGTCCGGGTAAGGCACGCCTTACGTGATGCATCCCATCCGGGCAGGTCAGGGCGCGGCTTGCCCGCCTCCTCGGAATTACGCAACAATGGCGTTGTGAAAAAGCGCACCCGCCGTCACCGGCGGCCCGGCCGCGGCGGGCGGGAGCGCTGCGGATCCGGGGCGGAGTGAGGAGGCGCGAGAGCACATGGCGGTCCACCAGGGCGGCGGTGACACCCGCACCCCCGTACATCCGGTCCCCGACGAGCACCACGGCACCCGCAACAAGGTCGCGCGCTCCATCCTCGACCACGGTCCGTCCACCGCGGCCGAGCTGGCCCAGCGGCTGGAACTCACCCAGGCGGCCGTCCGGCGCCACCTGGACGCGCTCGTCTCCGAGGGTGTCGTCGAGCCCCGGGAGAAGCGGGTCTACGGCTCGCGCGGCAGGGGCCGTCCCGCCAGGTCCTTCGCGCTCACCGACTACGGCCGCAGCGCCTTCGACCAGGCCTACGACCAGCTCGCCGTCGACGCCATGCGCTGGATAGCCAAGGCCGCGGGCGGCGGCGAGAAGGGGCGTGCCGCGGTCGCGGACTTCGCCCGCGCCCGGGTCGCCGCCCAGGCCGAGCGGTACCGCGCCGAACTGGAGAGGGCCGCACCCGGAGAGAAGGCCAGGGTTCTGGCCGAGGCCCTGTCCAGGGACGGGTACGCTGCCACCGCGCGCGGCGCGCCCGCCTCCAGCGGAGAGCAGCTCTGCCAGCATCACTGTCCGGTGGCGCATGCCGCCGAGCAGTTCCCGCAGCTGTGCGAGGCGGAGACGGAGGTCTTCTCCCGCCTGCTCGGCACCCATGTGCAGCGTCTGGCCACCATCGCCCACGGCGACGGGGTGTGCACGACGTTCATCCCCAAAGGGGCCTCCGGGGCCGCACCCGGGACACCCAAGACATCCAAGACCACCGCAGCGACAGCATCTGCAAGTACAGCCGGGAGGAACCCCGCATGACTCTCCCCACGGAGACTGCCCACCCTGAGCTGGAGGGCCTGGGCAAGTACGAGTACGGCTGGGCCGATCCGGACGCCGCCGGCGCATCGGCCAAGCGCGGCCTCTCCGAGGAGGTCGTCCGCGACATCTCGGACAAGAAGTCCGAGCCGGAGTGGATGCTGAAGCTCCGCATGAAGGGCCTGAAGCTCTTCGAGAAGAAGCCCATGCCGAACTGGGGCTCGGACCTGAGCGGCATCGACTTCGACAACATCAAGTACTTCGTGCGGTCCACCGAGAAGCAGGCCCAGACATGGGAGGACCTGCCGGAGGACATCAAGAACACCTACGACAAGCTGGGCATCCCCGAGGCCGAGAAGCAGCGCCTGGTAGCCGGTGTCGCCGCCCAGTACGAGTCCGAGGTGGTCTACCACCAGATCCGCGAGGACCTGGAGAGTCAGGGCGTCCTCTTCCTGGACACCGACACCGCGCTCAAGGAGCACCCGGAGCTGTTCCAGGAGTACTTCGGCACCGTCATCCCGGCCGGCGACAACAAGTTCGCCGCGCTGAACACCGCGGTGTGGTCCGGCGGCTCGTTCATCTACGTGCCCAAGGGCGTCCACGTGGACATCCCGCTCCAGGCCTACTTCCGGATCAACACCGAGAACATGGGCCAGTTCGAGCGGACGCTGATCATCGTCGACGAGGACGCCTACGTCCACTACGTCGAGGGCTGCACCGCGCCGATCTACCAGTCCGACTCGCTGCACTCGGCGGTCGTGGAGATCATCGTCAAGAAGGGCGCCCGCTGCCGCTACACGACCATCCAGAACTGGTCGAACAACGTGTACAACCTGGTCACCAAGCGCGCCGTGGCCTACGAGGGCGCGACGATGGAGTGGGTCGACGGCAACATCGGCTCCAAGGTGACCATGAAGTACCCGGCCGTCTACCTGATGGGCGAGCACGCCAAGGGGGAGACCCTCTCGATCGCCTTCGCGGGCGAGGGCCAGCACCAGGACGCCGGCGCCAAGATGGTGCACATGGCGCCCAACACCTCCTCCAACATCGTCTCCAAGTCGGTGGCGCGGGGCGGCGGCCGCACCTCCTACCGCGGTCTGATCGAGATCGGCGAGGGCGCGGAGAACTCCAAGTCCAACGTGCTGTGCGACGCGCTGCTGGTGGACACCATCTCGCGCTCGGACACCTACCCCTACGTCGACGTCCGCGAGGACGACGTGACGATGGGCCACGAGGCGACGGTCTCCAAGGTCAGCGACGACCAGCTGTTCTACCTGATGCAGCGCGGTCTGTCCGAGGACGAGGCGATGGCGATGATCGTGCGCGGCTTCGTCGAGCCGATCGCCAAGGAGCTGCCCATGGAGTACGCCCTGGAGCTCAACCGGCTGATCGAGCTGCAGATGGAGGGCGCGGTCGGCTGACCGCCCGGCCACCCGCCCTTCCCCCTCCGTGACCGTGAGCCGGTTCCCGGGCGCAGAAGAAGCCCGGGGACCGGCGAACACAGAAGACAGAGAGCGAGCAACACGACAGCCATGGCTGAGGCTCAGAACATTCCGGCCGGGTCCACGACCGCCGGATCCATCGCGGTGGCGGCCGAGTCCACCGTCGCCACCCGGATGAGCGCCCCGCCGTCCTTCGACGTGGCGGACTTCCCGGTGCCGCACGGCCGCGAGGAGGAGTGGCGCTTCACTCCGCTGGAGCGGCTGCGGGGCCTGCACGACGGCACCGCCGAGGCGGGCGGCGGCGTCAAGGTCGACGTCTCGGCGCCCGACGGCGTGACGGTGGAGACCGTCGGCCGCGACGACGCCCGGCTGGGCCGGGCGGGCAAGCCCGTCGACAGGGTCGCCGCCCAGGCCTACAGCGCCTTCGAGAAGGCCGCCGTCGTCACCGTGCCCAAGGAGACCGTGCTCACCGAGCCCATCCGGGTGAACATCCAGGGCCAGGGCGGCGTCTCCTTCGGGCACACCGTCTTCGAGCTGGGCGCCTTCGCCGAGGCCGTCGTCGTCATCGACCACACCGGCGACGGCGTGCGCGCCGCAGGCGTCGAGTACGTGCTGG
This sequence comes from Streptomyces verrucosisporus, assembly GCF_017114865.1. Taxonomy (GTDB): domain Bacteria; phylum Actinomycetota; class Actinomycetes; order Streptomycetales; family Streptomycetaceae; genus Streptomyces; species Streptomyces fenghuangensis. Next base: position 501,210 of record NZ_JADEYH010000001.1, read on the forward strand.
GCGACGGCGCGAAGCTGACGGTCGTCTCCGTGCAGGACTGGGCCGACACCGCCGTGCACTGCTCCCAGCACAACGCGCTGGTCGGCCGGGACGCCACCTTCAAGTCCGTGGTCGTCACCTTCGGCGGCGACGTGGTGCGCCTCCACCCGCGCGTCAACTACGCCGGCCCCGGCGGCGAGGCCGAGCTGTACGGCCTGTACTTCACCGACGACGGCCAGCACCAGGAGCACCGCCTCTTCGTCGACCACGAGGCGTCCAACTGCCGCAGCAACGTGGTCTACAAGGGAGCCCTCCAGGGCCAGGACGCGCACGCGGTGTGGATCGGCGACGTGCTGATCCGCGCCTCGGCCACCGGCACCGACACCTACGAGCTCAACCGCAACCTCGTCCTCACCGACGGCGCGCGGGTGGACTCGGTGCCCAACCTGGAGATCGAGACCGGCGAGATCGTCGGAGCCGGCCACGCCTCGGCCACCGGCCGCTTCGAGGACGAGCAGCTGTTCTACCTGATGGCGCGCGGCATCCCGGAGCAGGACGCCCGCCGCCTGGTGGTGCGCGGCTTCTTCGCCGAGCTGGTCCAGCAGATCGGCCTGCCCGACCTGCGGGACCGCCTCATCGCCAGGATCGACGAGGAGCTGGAGGAGTCGGTCGCATGAGCACCGGCGAAAGCACGGTGGGCAGCGCGGGCTTCGTCCGCGTCGCCTCGCTCGGCGAGCTGGAGGAGGACACCCCCAGGAGGGTGGAGGTCGGCGGTGTTCCGGTCTCGCTCGTCCGTACGGGGGGAGAGGTCTTCGCGATCAACGACATCTGCTCGCACGCGAACGTCTCGCTCTCCGAGGGCGAGGTGGAGGACTGCCACATCGAGTGCTGGCTGCACGGGTCCAGCTTCGACCTGCGCACCGGCAAGCCCGACGGACCGCCCGCCACGCGCCCCGTCCCCGTATACCCCGTCAAGATCGAAGGAGACGGCCCCGACGCGGCCGTGCTCGTCTCCACCACCCAGGAGTCCTGAAGCCCCATGGCAACGCTTGAGATCCACGACCTGCACGTCTCCGTCGAGGCCGAGAACGGCCCCCGGGAGATCCTGCGCGGCGTCGACCTGACCGTGAAGCAGGGCGAGACGCACGCCATCATGGGCCCGAACGGCTCCGGCAAGTCCACCCTCGCCTACTCGCTGGCGGGCCACCCGAAGTACACGATCACCGGCGGCACCGTCACCCTGGACGGCGAGGACGTCCTGGAGATGAGCGTCGACGAGCGCGCCCGCGCCGGCGTCTTCCTCGCCATGCAGTACCCGGTCGAGGTGCCCGGCGTGTCCGTCTCCAACTTCCTGCGCACCGCCGCCACCGCCATCCGCGGCGAGGCCCCCAAGCTGCGCACCTGGGTGAAGGAGGTCAAGGAGGCCATGGAGCGCCTCAACATCGACCCCGCCTTCGCCGAGCGCAACGTCAACGAGGGCTTCTCCGGCGGTGAGAAGAAGCGCCACGAGATCCTCCAGCTGGAGCTGCTCCGGCCGAAGATGGCGATCCTCGACGAGACCGACTCCGGCCTGGACGTCGACGCGCTGCGCATCGTCTCCGAGGGCGTCAACCGCGTCCGCGAGAGCGGAGAGGTGGGCACCCTGCTGATCACCCACTACACGCGCATCCTGCGCTACATCAAGCCCGACCACGTCCACGTCTTCGCGGCCGGCCGGATCGCCGAGTCCGGCGGCCCGGAACTGGCGGACAAGCTGGAGGAAGAGGGCTACGAGGCCTACGTCAAGGGCGACCGGACGGCGTGAGCCGTATACGCGGGGCCGCCCCGGCGGCCCCGCGCACCGAGGGCGCCCCCGGCCCGGCCGGACGGGCGCGCAATGGGGTACCTCCGGGACGTGAGGCCACGGGGGAGAACGGAGAAACACGAGAGTGACACAGCTGCCGGGCCTTCTCGACACGGACGCGATCCGCAAGGACTTCCCGCTGCTGGACCGCACGGTCCACGACGGGAAGAAGGTCGTGTACCTGGACAACGCGGCGACCTCCCAGAAGCCGAACCAGGTCCTCGACGCGCTGAACGACTACTACGCGCGGCACAACGCCAACGTCCACCGCGGCGTCCACGTGCTCGCCGAGGAGGCCACGGCGCTGTACGAGGGGGCGCGCGACAAGGTCGCCGCCTTCGTCAACGCCCCGAGCCGCGACGAGGTGATCTTCACCAAGAACGCCTCGGAGTCGCTCAACCTCGTGGCGAACATGCTCGGCTGGGCCGACGAGCCCTACCGCGTCGACGACCGGACCGAGATCGTCATCACGGAGATGGAGCACCACTCCAACATCGTGCCCTGGCAGCTGCTGGCGCAGCGCACGGGCGCGAAGCTGAAGTGGTTCGGCCTCACCGACGACGGCCGCCTGGACCTGTCGAACATCGACGAGATCATCACCGAGCGGACCAAGGTCGTCTCCTTCGTGCTGGTCTCCAACATTCTGGGCACGGTCAACCCGGTCGAGACGATCGTCCGGCGCGCCCAGGAGGTCGGCGCGCTGGTGGTGGTCGACGCCTCCCAGGCCGCCCCGCACATGACGGTGGACGTCCAGGCGCTGCAGGCCGACTTCGTGGCCTTCACCGGCCACAAGATGTGCGGGCCGACCGGCATCGGCGTGCTGTGGGGCCGCCAGGAGCTGCTGGAGGACCTGCCGCCGTTCCTCGGCGGCGGCGAGATGATCGAGACCGTCTCGATGCACTCCTCCACCTACGCCCCCGCGCCCCACAAGTTCGAGGCGGGCACCCCGCCGATCGCGCAGGCCGTCGGGCTGGGTGCCGCAGTGGACTACCTGAGCGCGATCGGCATGGACCGCATCGCGGCTCACGAGCACGCGATCACCGAGTACGCGGTGCGCAGGCTCCAGGAGATCCCCTCCCTGAGGATCATCGGCCCGTCCACGGCCGAGGACCGCGGCGCCGCGATCTCCTTCGCGCTCGGCGACATCCACCCCCACGACGTGGGCCAGGTGCTCGACGAGCAGGGCATCGCCGTCCGGGTCGGCCACCACTGCGCCAGGCCCGTCTGCCTCAGGTACGGAATTCCCGCGACCACCCGGGCGTCGTTCTATCTGTACTCCACTCCGGCGGAAGTCGACGCCCTGGTGGAGGGACTGGAACACGTACGGAACTTCTTCGGTTGATGTTCCGTGACCGACGACGGACGACCGCAGCGGCTGAAGGTGACTCGTGAAGCTTGACTCCATGTACCAGGACGTGATCCTGGACCACTACAAGCACCCGCACGGACGGGGGCTGCGCGAGGGCGACGCCGAGGTGCACCACGTCAACCCGACGTGCGGCGACGAGATCACCCTGCGGGTGAGGATGGACGGCTCCACCGTCGCGGACGTCAGCTACGAGGGGCAGGGCTGCTCCATCAGCCAGGCCAGCGCCTCGGTGCTGAACGACCTGCTGGTCGGCAAGGATCTGACCGAGGCGCGCCGGGTCCAGGAGACCTTCCTGGAGCTGATGCAGTCCAAGGGCCGGATCGAGCCGGACGACGAGATGGAGGAGGTCCTGGAGGACGCGGTCGCGTTCGCCGGGGTCTCCAAGTACCCGGCACGCGTGAAGTGTGCCCTGCTGAGCTGGATGGCATGGAAGGACGCCACCGCCCAGGCCCTGGGCGACGGGTCCGCCGAGCACGCCGAGAAGAAGGCCGGGCAGAAGGCCGAGGAGAGGACCGCATGAGCGAGACGCCGACCACGACGAAGCCGGCGAGCGAGGACGAGGTCCGCGAGGCGCTGTACGACGTGGTGGACCCCGAGCTGGGCATCGACGTCGTCAACCTGGGCCTGATCTACGGCATCCACATCGACGACGACAACACCGCCACACTGGACATGACGCTGACGTCCGCGGCCTGCCCGCTGACCGACGTGATCGAGGACCAGGCGAAGTCGGCGACCGACGGCATCGTCAACGAACTGCGCATCAACTGGGTCTGGATGCCGCCGTGGGGTCCGGACAAGATCACCGATGAGGGCCGCGAGCAGCTGCGCGCACTCGGCTTCAACGTCTGAGGCACCGAACGCCCGAGGCATCGGGCCGGACCCCGGCGCCCAGCGCCTTCCCCGCCGGCCGGGGCCCCTCCGTGGGCCCCGGCCGGCGGCGTGTGCGCGCCCGGCCGGAGGAGTGCGCAGGCGACGGGGCGGTCGGCGGCCCCTGCGCACCGCTGCGTAGCCTCGGCACATGGCGTATCTGATGCTGGCCTGCGCGATCCTGGCCGAGGTGCTGGCGACCACCTCGATGAAGTACAGCGACGGTTTCACCCGGCTGTGGCCCACCCTGGGCACCGCCGCCGGATACCTCGTCGCGTTCGCCCTGCTCGCGCAGACGCTCAAGACCATGTCGGTCGGCACCGCGTACGCGATCTGGTCGGGGGTCGGCACCGCCGCCATCGCCGTGATCGGCATGGTCTTCATCGGCGAAGCGGTCAACGCCGCCAGAATCACCGGGATCCTCCTGGTCGTCGCCGGAGTTGTGGTCCTCAACCTCGGCGGCGGCCACTGACGGCACCGCCGCGAAGCCGTCCGAAGCCGTCCCGAAGTCACCGTGAACCCCCTCGCCCCCGTCGGGCAACAACAGGTGACGGACCACCCACACGGCAGAGACGGGGGAACTTCATGGCCGATCCACCGGCGGACGACGCCGCCATCATCGACGACTCCAGAGAACGGCCCGAGGTCTTCGCGCGCCTTTACGACCGGCACGCCGCCGACATCCACCGCTATGTGGCGCGGCGGCTGGGCGACGGGATGGCGGACGACCTCACGGCGGAGACCTTCCTCATAGCCTTCGGGCAGCGTTCCCGCTACGACACCGACCGGCCCGGGGCCCGGCCCTGGCTGTACGGCATCGCAGCCAACCTCATCGGCAGGCACCGCCGCCAGGAGGTCCGCTCCCTGCGTGCCCTCGCCCGCACCGGGCGGGACCGGGTCGCCGACTCCTGGACGGACTGGGTGGACGGCGCCGACAGCCGGATGGCCGCCCAGGCCGCCTCCGGCCCCCTGGCCGCCGCGCTCGCCGGGCTCTCCGCCGCGGACCGGCACGTACTGCTCCTGGTGGCCTGGGCCGACCTGACCTACCAGGAGGTCGCCGACGCGCTGGACATCCCCGTCGGCACGGTCCGCTCACGACTCAACCGGGCCCGCCGCAAGGTGCGCACCGCGCTCGGCGGAGATCCGACTCTGGCCCGCGAGACAGCGGAGGTGTCCAGCCATGGATGAGATGACCCGGGTGCGCGACTTCCGCGCCGACGCCCCGACCCCCGACCGGGCTCGCCTCGCCCCCGGACGGCAGCGGCTGCTGGACGCGGCGGGACACCGGGCCCGTCCCCGGCGGCTGCGGGCCGACTGGAGGCTGGCCGTCGCCGGCGCGGCCGTCGCGGTCACCGCGGCGGCGCTCGCCGGAAGCCAGCTGGTGGGTGGAGGCGCCGACACCGCCGCGCCTCCGGCCGCCTCCTCGGTCCGGCCGCACGCGGACCTGGCGGACGCGGCCACCGTGCTGCGGCGCGCCGCCGACACCGTCGAGCAGCTTCCCGACCCCGAGCCCCGCGACGGCCAGTGGACCTACATCAAGACCCGGCAGGGGGCGGCGGAGAACGGGGGCTACCAGGAGCCCAGCACCCAGGAGAGCTGGTACCGCTACGACGACCCCGAGTTCGAGAACTGGAAGGAGGGCGACGACCACTCCCCGCGCGAGCGCTTCCGCTTCCTGGCCTCCCTGCCCGAGGACCCGGAGAAGGTGCTGGAGAGAATCCGCTGGTTCTACCCCTCCAACGGGGCCAGGCCCTCCGACGACGCGCCGGAGGCGCCCGACGACGCGCACCACTACCGGGCGGCCGGCGTGCTCATCAAGTCCTACCCGATGGCGCACCAGGGGCTGGCCAGGCTCTACCGGGCCCTGGCGACGGTCGACGGGGTGAAGGTGGTGGACCACCTGGTGGAGGACGCTGCCGGACGGGACGCCATCGCCCTGTACTTCGAGGACGGCGGGAAGGGACCGGCCGGATTCCCCGCGACCAGGGACCTGCTGCTGATCGACCCGACCACCTACACCTACCTCGGGACACGGTCGACTGTGGCCGAGGATTTCTCCGAGGAACTCCCGGACGGTACCGAGCACGGGATGAGGGAGGGGCAGGTCCTGTGGGACACCGCCATCCTGCGCACCGCCCTCGTCGACGCCGAGGGGCGGCGCCCCTGAGCAGACGCCCCTGAGCAGACGCCTTCGATCCGGCGCCCGCTGGACACGGCGCCGACCGGACACGGCGGCGCACGAGCGCTGCGGCAGCCCGCCCACGGGGTGGCGGGCTGCCGCAGTGCGCCGGAAACCGGGCCGCGGGAGGGCACGGACGGCGGGAGGAACGGCGCGCGGAGGAAGGCCGTACGCGTCCGGCCGGTGGGACCGGTTCGCGCTCGCGGAAGGTGTCCGGTTAGCGTTTGGCCATGACCGAAGCACCCGCATCCGCACCCCGTACGACCGGCGCGATCGCCGCCGGACTGGCCACCGTCGCGCTGGAGGGGGGAGCCGTCCTCGACACCTGGTTCCCCGCGCCCGAGCTGACCGAGGCACCCGGCCCCGCCGGCACCGAGCGGCTGAGCGCCGAGCGCGCCGCCGAGCTGCTGGGCGACGCCGCGCCGCAGGCCCTGGGCCCGGACCGGGTCCGCGGAGTGGAGGTCATCGCCGTCCGCACCGCCATCGCCTCGCTGGACGACAAGCCTCTGGACGCGCACGACGCCTATCTGCGGCTGCACCTGCTCAGCCACCGCCTGGTGAGGCCGCACGGCCAGAACCTGGACGGGATCTTCGGCCTGCTCGCCAACGTTGCCTGGACCAGCCTCGGCCCCGTCCCCGTCGAGAGGGTCGAGCAGGTCCGCCTCGCCGCCCGCGCCGAGGGCAGGCAGCTCACGGTCACCAGCGTCGACAAGTTCCCCCGCATGACCGACTACGTCATCCCCAAGGGCGTGCGCATCGGCGACGCCGACCGGGTGCGCCTGGGCGCTCACCTCGCCTCCGGCACCACCGTGATGCACGAGGGATTCGTCAACTTCAACGCCGGGACGCTGGGCACCTCCATGGTCGAGGGCCGCATCAGCGCGGGCGTGGTCGTCGAGGACGGCTCCGACATCGGCGGCGGCGCCTCGATCATGGGCACCCTCTCCGGCGGCGGCAAGCAGACCATCTCCATCGGCCGGCGCTGCCTGCTGGGCGCCGAGGCCGGAATCGGCATCTCGCTGGGCGACGACTGCATCGTCGAGGCGGGCCTCTACCTGACGGCCGGCACCCGCGTCACCCTGCCCGACGGCGAGGTCGTCAAGGCGCTGGAGATGTCCGGCGCGAACAACCTCCTGTTCCGCCGCAACTCCACCACCGGAGCCGTCGAGGCCCTCCAGCGCTCCGGCTCCTGGGGCGGTCTGAACGAGGCCCTGCACAGCCACAACTGACGCCGCACCGGGTACACCCCCGGTGCCGGGGACCGGCCGGGCCCGCCGCCCCCACCGGGTGGCGGGCCCGTTACGCTGTCCGGTCATGAGCGATCTCATGACCGGAGCGCGGTACCTGTGGCAGGGGCAGAAGTGGGTCCTGCGCAACGGACGGTGGTTCGGCTTCGGGCTGCTGCCCGCGCTCATCACCCTGGTGCTCTACGCGGCGGCTCTGATCGTCCTCGGCTTCTGGGCCGACGACCTGGCCGCCTGGGCCACGCCGTTCGCCGACGACTGGTCCTCGCCCTGGGCCGGGCTGCTGCGCGGCACCTTCACCGTGCTGCTGTTCGCCGGCGGCCTGCTGATGGCGGTGCTCACCTTCACCGCCGTCACCCTGCTGATCGGCGACCCCTTCTACGAGTCCCTGTCGGAGAAGGTCGAGGAGTCCGAGGGCGGCTGTCCCGAGGGCCCGGACGTCTCGCTGCTGCGCGGGCTGTGGATCTCCCTGCGCGACAGCCTCTACGTACTGGTACGGGCCCTGGCCTTCGGCGTGGTGCTGTTCCTGCTCGGCTTCGTGCCCGTCGCCGGCCAGACCGTCGTCCCCGTCCTCGGCCTCCTCGTCTCGGGGTTCTTCCTGACGCTGGAACTCACCTCGGTCGCCATGCAGCGCCGTGACATCCCCGTCCGCGAGCGGCTGCGGATGCTGCGCGGACGCAAGGCACTCGCGGTCGGCTTCGGGGCGCCGCTGGCACTGTGCTTCCTGGTGCCGCTGGTCGCGGTCCTGCTGATGCCGGGCGCGGTCGCGGGCGCCGCCCTCCTGGTACGTGATCTGACGGACGCGCCCGCGGACGGACAGCCGGCCGCGGGGGAGCCGCGGGGGCCTCACGGGCCGCAGGGGATGTGGGCCGAGCCGGGCCACCAAGGCGGACCCGCCGGTCCGGCCGGACCGGCCTGATCACGTCCGGGGCCGCCGGGCCGTATCACCGGGACAGCGCCGCCCTGAGGGCTTCGGCCAGCCGCGCGGTCAGCGCCTCGTCGGCCGGCAGCAGCGGTGGGCGCACCGGCCCGCCCGGCAGCCCCGCCGCGGCGAACAGCGCCTTGACCGACACCGCGCCGGGCACCTGGGACGTCATCGCGTCGACCAGCGGCACCAGGGCCTGGTGGCGCCGGGCGGCCCCGGCGTGGTCGCCGGCGTCGAAGGCGTCCAGGACGCCGCGCACCGCGGGCCCCGCCACGTTGGCGACCGTGCTCACACAGCCGTGGGCGCCGATCGCGCGCAGCGGCAGGGTCGTCTCGTCGCAGCCGGAGTAGTGGACCAGCCCGGTGGAGCCCAGCACCCTCGCCGTCTTCATCAGGTCGCGGCCGCAGTCCTCGACCGCGCGGATGCGCGGGTGCTCGGCGAGCCGCGTCAGCGTCTCCACCGTCAGCGCGGTGCCCGCCCCGGTGCGGTCGGGGACGTCGTGGAGCATCACCGGCAGGGCGGTGGCGTCGGCGACGGTGGCCAGATGGCGGGCGACGGCCTCCTGGGCGGGGTGGGAGCAGTACGGCGTGACGACCAGCAGGCCGTGGGCACCGGCCTCCTCGGCGGCCCGCGCCAGTTCCGCCGAGTGCCGGGTGTCGGCGGACCCGACCCCGGCGACGATCCGGGCCCGGTCGCCGACCTCGTCGGCCACGGCCCGTACCAGTGCTGTCTTCTCGTCGCCGGAGGTGGTCGGCGACTCGCCGGCGGTGCCGCTGAGCACCAGGGCGTCGCAGCCGGCCCGGTCCACCAGATGGGCGGCCAGCCGCCGGGCGCCGGGGAGGTCCAGCGCGCCGGAGGAGTCGAACGGGGTGATCATGGCGGCGGCGACGCGGCCGAAGGGGGAGTCGGGCATGGGGGCGAGTCTGGCCCACGCCGAAGCGGCCGGTCCAACCGGCCGTCCGACCGTTCCGGTCAGCGGTCGCCCCGGCCCGAGGCGCGTTCCCGGGGGAAGCCCCGGGTGTGCGGCACGAGGTCGGCGAGGGTGCCCGTCATGTCGACCGCCTCGCCGAAGTCGACGGTGAGGTGGCTGCTGTACTCGCCCTCCCTGGGCCGGGTGAACAGGTGGCACCGTGCGGTGTACGGATCGACGATCAGACGGGCGGGGACCCCGGCGGCGGCGTACGCCCCGCGCGGCGGAACGCGCCGGCCGTGCCGCCCGCCCGGAAAGCGGGCGGGCGGCACGGCCGGTCCCCACGGGGACGCCCCGCCTCAGGGACGGAAGCGGATCACCTGGGGGTCGTGGTCGCTCGCCTGGTCGGCGAACTCCGCGTTGACGTGCACGATGTCGTAGTCGAAGCGGCGGATGCCCGGGGAGACCAGGGTCTGGTCCAGCACCTGGGCGTTGCCGTCGTAGACGTAGGTGTAGCGCTCGTCCTCGGGCAGCGAGAGCACCGCGCTGCGCAGCGCGCCGCCCGCGGTCAGCTCGCGGGTGGTGGCGGAGAACTCGAAGTCGTTGATGTCGCCGAGGACGACGACGTTCGCCTTCCGCTGCACCGCCAGCACCTGCCGCACGAAGTGGTTGACCACCCTCGCCTGCGCGGTGCGCTGGACCTCGGAGGAGCGCTCGGGCGGCTGGACGGCCGCGTGCAGGGACTGGTCGCCGCCCTTGGAGGCGAAGTGGTTGGCGACCACGATGACGGTGCGGCCGCGGAAGCGGAACTCGCCGGCCAGCGGCTTGCGGCTGTCCTCCCAGGCCGTGTCGTTCGGCGCGACGCGGGCGGGGGAGTGGGTGAGTACGGCCCGGCCGCGCTCGCGCTCCACGCCGACCGCGGTGGTGGCGTCGCCGCCGGGGCGGTCGACGAAGGAGACCCGCCCGGGGTCGAAGAGGAAGACGTTGCGGATGTTGCCGCCGGGCTGGCCGCCATCGGCGTCGTCGACGGGATCGACGGTGCGCCACTCGTAGCGCGGACCGCCCGCGGCCGCGATGGCGTCGGTGAACTTCGCGAGCGTGGCGTCGGCGGAGACCACCTCGTCGTTCACCGGGCCGTTGTCGTCCTGGATCTCCTCCAGGGCGATGATGTCGGGGGAGGCGAGGTTCTCCACCACGCCCCGCGCCAGCCGGTCGAACTTCTCCTGGTCGTTGCCGGGGTGGAGGTTCTCAACGTTGTAGGTGGCCACGGCCAGTTCGCCGCGGCGCTGGGCGCGGGTGCGCTCGCGCTCCAGGCCGCGGTCCTCGACCTCGCCCAGCTCGCGGGCGGCCACCAGGTAGCCGCCGTACTGCTCGTAGTCCAGCGGGCCGGTGGTGGCGCCGGCCAGCACGTCGCCGGTGTTCGCGGTGGGGAAGGGCTCCTGGGCCGACGGGACGAGCGACTCGACCTTGAGCCGGCCGGAGTTCTGCTCGTCGTAGCCGCCGTAGACGGTGCCGCCGCGCGCCGAGGGGTTCTGCTCCGGCCTGACGGTCACCCACAGTTCGGCGTACCGGGTGCTGGGGCCGGCCACGCGGGCGTCGCGGATCTGTACGTTCATGCCCTCCAGGGACTCGTACAGGTCCAGTGCGTAGGTGCCGGGGCGCAGTCGAAGCCCCTCGATGCTCCCGTCCGCGGCCGGGTCGCCCTGGGGCGCGTACGCCTCGGGGACGGAGGCGGAGTCCAGGACCACCGGGGTGGGCAGCCGGTTGCCGGAGGAGACGACGGTCACCTGGGGGCGGGATATCTGGGTGAGGGTCTGGTTGCCCGAGGAGTTGCCGCCGGGGCGGTACTCGGTGACCGTGCCCGAGACGCTCACCAGGTCGCCGACGGCCACCTGGGGGACGGAGCCGGTGTAGACGAAGAGGCCCTCGCTGGTGGCCGGGTCCCCGTCGGGGGCGGTGTCCTGTATCCAGAAGCCGCGCGAGCCGTAGGTGCGCACGCCGGTGACGACGCCGGAGACCTGGGAGACCCGCTCGCCGGCCAGCGGGGAGAGGCGGGTGGTGCCCTGGACGTCGTGGATGCGGACCGTGTCGGCCGGCTCCGCCGCCGAGGCGGGGACGGCCAGCAGCGTCGAGGTCAGGGCTGCGACGGTGAGTGCGGCGGTACGGGCCGCCTGGGATCTGCTCAAGGGGTCCCTCCGGGACGGTGCTGTGGGAGCCGGACGTGCTGGACGCGCCGGGCGGGAAGCCGAAGTGCGGTGCCGGGAGGCCGGTGACGCCGCCCGTGGTTCGCACTGTTCGGTTTCTACGCGCGTAACGTGCCGCTCTGGTCAGGTGCTTGTCAAGCGGCTGCCGGTGTACGCGGGCGGAAGGGCCGGTGAACCCGACGGCGGGCACGGAAGCCGTCTACGCTGGGGCGGCGATCACAACGCCCGCCTCATCGAATCGAGGAGCGCCTCCCCCATGACCGGTGACGACCGTTCCACCGTGCCGCCCGTACGGCTGCCCGCCGAAGCCGAACTGGCACGGGACGCGCTGGCCTCGCCACTGCTGGCCCGGGCCGCCCGGCTCGCGCGCTGGGCCGGGGAGGGGGTCCGGGTCGGCGCCGGGGGCGAGCTGTCCGACGAGTCGCTGGAGCGGGCCGCCGCCCACCTCGGCCTCGGAGGGGAGGACGGGCTCGCGGACGCCGAGCGGGCCTGGGACACGGCCCTGGACACCGGCCTGCTGGAGATCCGCGAGGACGACGGGACGGACGGGGACGACGGGACCGGCGAGGACGGAGAAGCCGGGGACGGCACGGCGGCCCCGGGCGAGGAGCTGTCGATGCTCACCGGGGGCGCCCCCGCCGACGTACTGGACATCTGGCGCGACGGCCTGGAGGCGGCCCTCGCGGACGCCGCCGCCCCCGCCCTGGAGGATCTGCTCGGCGAACTGGACGCCGAGGGCGAGGACGGCCGGATCGACCCGGACTCCCTCGACCTCGACGCGCTCGACTGGGACCCGGAGGAGGAGGCCGACTTCCTCGACGGCGCCCTGGGCAACCTCTACGTCCTGACCGCGACCGACCCCGCCGTGACGGGCGGTGCGATGGTGCCGCTGCCGGTGCTCGCCGCCTCGATGGTCGCCCCGGAGGACATGGAGTACCCCACCGACTCCGTTCTGGAGGACGTCTCGACGGCGATGGTGAGGCTGGACGAGCAGTTCCGGATGCTGGAGCCGATCGGGATCGTCGACTACCGCCCCGTGGACGAGGCCCTGATCGAGGAAGCCGACGGCGGCGAGGCCGACGGGCTCGGCGCACCGGACGACTCCGGCGGCCCGGAGGAGGAGGACCTGACCCGCTACGGCATGGTCCGCCTGACCCCGCTCGGCCTGTACGGCGTGCGGCAGCGGCTGCTGGAGGCGGGCGTCCACGCCCCGGTCGTGGGCGATCTGGCGCGGGAGAGCGCCGAGGAGTTGCTGGCCGCCCTGCCCGGCCACGGGGAGGAGGCGGCCCGCCACGAGATCGAGCTGTGGCTCGCCCGGCGCGCCCCCCTGGAGGCCGCCCGCGAACTCCTCGCCGCCGCCCGGGGCGACGACCGGGAGGCGCCGCGCCGCCGCCTGGCCTGCCAGCAGGCCCTCTCGATCACCGGTGCGGAGGCCGAGCCGGCCCTGCGCGAGGTCCTCGACGACGGCCATCTGGGCGGACTGGCCAGGGTGTGGCTCTCCGAGCGCGGCTTCGCCGACGTGCCCGCGCCGTCGGAGGAGATGGTGTTCTGGCTGACCGTGGACACCCTGGCCGCCCAGCTGGCCACCGAGGAGGGCGGGGGCGACTCGGAGGAACTGCGCGAGCTTGTGCGGGGCCTGGTCGACCAGCACAGCGGTTTCTTCGACAAGGCGTGGCGCGTCGACCACCCGGCGACCGGGGAGGTGCTGGAGGCGATGAGCCGTGTGCACCCCGACCGCAAGGCGGCCAAGGACGCCCGCAAGGCGGCGTACAGGGCGCGGTCGCGCGGCTGAGCCGACCGGTTCGGCCCGTGTTCAACCCGCGTTCGCCCCAGGGCGGGATCGTGGTCGGCGCCGTGCCACCGCGCAGAGCCGACGGGAGAGACGATGCCGACCAGCAGCGAAGTCAGCCGCCCAGACCTCAGCAGACGGTCGGTCGTGGCCGGGGCCGGGATCGCCCTCACCGGCAGTGCGGGCATCCTGGCCGGCACCGCGGGTGCGTTCGGCGCCCCGGGCCGCGACGACGACCGTGATGCCCGCGACGGGCACCGCGGACGGCGGGAGGACGGCGCACCGCGGGGCTACGGTCCGCTGGTGCCCGATCCCGAAGGGGTGATCGCCCTGCCCGCGGGCTTCTCGTACCGCGTCCTCACGCACTGCGGCGTCACCCGGCTGGAGAGCGGCGAGTACACCCCCGCCAGGCACGACGGCACCGCCGCCTTCGACGGGCCCAGGGGCAGGACGCTGCTGGTCAACAACCACGAGCTGAAGGGCCCCCGGGGCGACTGGGAGCACCCGGTGCCGCTCGCCGAGGGGCTGGTCTACGATCCGGCCGCCGCGGGGGGCTGCACGGTCGTGGAGGTCTCGCACGACGGAGAGAAGCTCGCCGAGTGGGTGGGCATCGCCGGCACCTCCACCAACTGCGCGGGCGGGGTGACCCCCTGGGGCACCTGGCTGACCTGCGAGGAGAACTCCGACCGGGCCGGCGAGAGGGGCATGACCCGCGACCACGGCTACGTCTTCGAGGTCGATCCGCGCGACCGGCGCGCCAACCGAGACCCCAGGCCCCTCAGGGCCCTGGGCCGTTTCGACCACGAGGCCGTCGTCGTGGACCCGCGGCGCGGTCACATGTATCTGACGGAGGACGACTCCGACCCCAACGGCCTGCTCTACCGGTGGGTGCCGCCGCACGGCTTCCGGCACGGACGGGGGAGGCTGCGCTCACTGGCCGACGACGCGGGCGTCCTCCAGGCGTTCCGCTGCTTCGACTCCGGCGGCCGGTTCGTCGACGACCTCTCCCGCGCGGTGCGTCCCGGCACGGTCTACGGGGTCGACTGGGTGGACGTCCCCGACCGCGACGCCCGAGAGGTGCCCGTCCGCAGGCAGTTCGCCGGGGACGAGGTCACCCGCGCCCGCAAACTGGAGGGCATGTGGTGGGCCGACGGCGGCGCGTACGTGGTGGCCTCCTACGCCCGTGACGAGGACAGCCCCGGTGAGCCCCACGACGGCCAGGTGTGGTTCTACGACCCCCGGCGCCGCACCCTCACCCTCAGGCTGCGCTTCGGGGTCAACCGCGACCCGCACGAGCCCGGCGGCCTCGACGGTCCGGACAACATCACGGTCTCGCCGTACGGCGGGGTGATCATCGCCGAGGACGGCGAGGGGCTCCAGCACCTGATGGCCGCGGACGACCGCGGCAGGGCGTTCCCGATCGCACGCAACGAGGTGAACATCGGCACCGAGGAGGAGCCGGAGTACAGCGAGTTCGCCGGGGTCTGCTTCTCGGGGGACGGCCGGACGCTGTTCGCCGGGATCCAGGAGCCCGGCATCCTGCTGGCGATCACCGGCCCCTGGCGGCGCCACTGAGCCGCCGCCGCGCCGCGGCTCCCGCCGGGGGAGCGGACCGAAGGCCGTGACCGCGCGGAAGGGCCCGCGGGAGATCGTCTCCCGCGGGCCCTTCCGTGTCGGCGTCGTGCCGGTGTTGCGGCGGTGTCGCGCCGGCGGTTTCAGGCCGCGGTGGTCATCCCGTGCCGCTCGGCCGCCCGCCACAGGCTCCGCAGCCGGTCCAGCTCGGCGAGCTCCGCCCGGGACCAGGGGCGGTCTCCGTGGGCGCGGACGAAGGCGCGGAGCGCCTCGTTCGCCTGGGCGGGGGTCTGGGGCCCGGGAGCCGGGGGTCCTTGCTCGGGAGTGGTGGACATATGACCAGCGTAGAGGCTGGGTATGACAGCGGCAGGTCCCTGTGGTTTCCCTCCCGCCGCATAGTTCAAACCTCAATCGCTCCGCAAATGCCCGAAATGGTCGCTGACCTGCGAATATGGCCGCCGGTGCGGGGAGTTGGCCCCATCGGGACCGTCGGCGGATGCGACGGATATCACGTCCGCCGTCTCTCCCGTGGTGCGGTCGGTGCTCTGCGGCAAGTGTCTTCACGACTCCCGTGCGACTCCCGCGCGACCCCTCCGCCTCCTTTCCGCTCCTTCGCGCCCGGTGCTCCCGCCGCCGGCCCCTCGGCCGCCGGCTCTCCTAAAGGGCCGCGCCGCCCGGCTTCACCATGCCGCGGACGGTGCGGGAGTCCACGTAGTCACCCAGCGCCGTCATCTCCCACTCGCCCGAGAACTGCCGGATCAGCTTGCACATCAGCACGCCCGTGCGCGGCTCGGAACCGGTCAGGTCGAAACGGACCAGTTCCTCGCCGGTGGCGGCGTCCAGCAGGCGGCAGTACGCCTTGGCGACCTCGGTGAACTTCTGCCCGGAGAAGGAGTTGACCGTGAAGACCAGACCCGTCACCTGCGGCGGCAGGCCGCCCAGGTGGACGGTGATGGCCTCGTCGTCGCCCGCGCCCTCGCCGGTGAGGTTGTCGCCGGAGTGCTGGATAACTCCGTTCAGGATGGCGAGCCTGCCGAAGTAGCAGTTGTCGATCTTCTTGCGGTTGGCGTCATAGGCGATGACCGACGCGTCGAGGTCGACGTCCTTGCCGCGGAAGGCGGGCTCCCAGCCCAGCCCCATCCGGACCGAGGCCAGCAGCGGCTTTCCGCCCTTGACCAGGGAGACGGTCTCGTGCTTCCGCAGGTCCACCCGGCCCTTGTCCAGGTTGATCTTCCCGGTGGCGGCGGGAGCGGGAGGAGTGGCGGGCGGCGCGGCCGGCATGGCCGGAGCCGCAGGTGCGGTGGGCGCGGCGGGAGGAGCCGCGGGTGCGGCGGGCGCGGCCGGAGCGGCGGGCTCCTCCACCGTCACGCCGAAGTCCGTGGCGATGCCCGCCAGACCGTTCGCGTACCCCTGGCCGACCGCGCGGACCTTCCAGACGCCGCCCCTGCGGTAGACCTCGACGACCACCAGCGCCGTCTCCGGACCCAACCGGGGCGGGGTGAAGGTGGCCACCACCGCGCCGCTCGCCGCGTCCCGCACGGTCGCGGTGGGCTCGGTGCCGGCGAAGGTCGTGCCCGGGGCGTCGAGGCTGGCCGTCACCACGACCTTCTCGACGTCGGCGGGCACCGCGGCGGTGTCCACGGTGATGGTGTCGAGGCCGCCCGCGGAACCGTGGGCCACCCCCGGGGCGGAGGGCTGGTTGTAGAAGACGAAGTCGTCGTCGGAACGCACCTTTCCGTCGGCGGCGATCAGCAGGCCGGAGACGTCGAGCCGCGCCGGCGCGGTGACGTCCACCGCCACGCGCGCGGTGGACAGCGGAAGGTTCGAACCGGGAGTCATTGCAGTCATGGTCCGGATAACGGACCGGGCGGCTTTACGGTTCCATTACCCTGCGCCGTACGGGGACACGCTCCGTGCCGGCGGGGCGGGGGCGCGCGGGCCGGCCTCAGCGGGACGGGCGCGAGTGGCCGAAGAGCAGACGGTAGGCGATCAGCAGCACCAGGGAACCGGCGACCGCCGAGACCCACAGGGCCGGGTCGTAGAAGTCCCGCTCCACCGGGCGGTCCAGATAGGTCGCCGACAGCCAGCCGCCCACGAACGCCCCGACGATGCCGATGAGCGTGGTGCCCACCAGTCCGCCCGGGTCGCGGCCCGGCAGCAGGACCTTGGCGACGACCCCCGTGACCAGTCCCAGCACCAGCCAGCTCACGATGTCCACGATCGAACCCCTCCCCGCCGCGGGACTCCGCCCGCGGTCCGTGATCTTCGCGGGCCATCATGCCCGAACGGGGGCGCTCTGGAACACCGTCCGGTCGGGCGGCCGGGGGCGGTGCGGGACACACCGCTCCGGTGGGCGCGCCGCGTGGGGGCGGGCGCTGGCTTCCTCTCCACCGAATCTGGTTCACATCCGTGGGAGTGGCGGAAAACCCCGCCTTTCCCCGTCCGGGCGCACCACGGCCCGGACCCGCCGTTCAGGCCTCGAACTACGGTAAGCGGAGGTAATCCACGCGCTGTTCAGATACGCGTACGTGCGCCACGATCGTGCACGATCGAGCGGGAGCGGAACGAGGCTGTCGCGGTCCGGTTCCCTGATCTAGCCTTCGCCCGTCCGGCCCTTCCTCTCCGGCCGGTCCGTCCGTCCGGTCCGCGGGACCGGATCCGCCTCACACCAAGGAACCGCCGATGAGAGCTTCCGCGTTCGTCTACCCCTGGGACGTCGTCGGCGACCCGGCCGCCGCCCGCCGGATCGCCGACCTCGGTGTCGAGCAGGTCACTCTCGCCTCCGCCTACCACTCCACCAGGGCGCTCACGCCCCGTCATCCGCGCCACCGCGTCGTCGCCGCCCGGCACTCCGCCGTCTACTACCCGGTCGACCCGGCCCGCTGGGAGGGCCGGCGGCTGCGCCCGTACGCGCAGGACTGGGTCGCGGGCGAGGACCCGTACGGTGAGGCCGCGGCGGCTCTGGCCGACGCCGGACTGGAGGTGCACTCCTGGGTGATCCTCGCCCACAACACCCGCCTCGGCGGTGAGCACCCGGATCTGACCGTGCGCAACGCCTACGGCGACCGCTACCCCTGGGCGCCCTGCATCGCGCGGGAGGAGGTGCGCGTCTACGCCGCCGCCCTGGCGGCCGAGGCCGCCGTGCGGCCCGGTGCGCGCGGGGTGGAGCTGGAGTCCTGCGGCTGGTACGGGCTGGGGCACCTGAGCGCCCACGACAAGACCGGCGGGGTGCGGCTGGGCGGAGCCGGCCAGTACCTGATGTCGCTGTGCTTCTGCCCGGAGTGCGAGGCGGGGTACGCCGGGCACGGCGCCGACCCCGAGCGGCTGCGGGGCGCCGTGGCCGACGCGCTGGAGCCGCTGTGGCGCGGAGAGCGCGGGGGGAGCGGGAAGGCGGCCGGCGGGCGCGCCGGGGAGTGGCGGGAGGTGGGGGAAGCGCTGGGACAGGAGCTCGCCGGGGCTGCGGCCGCCTGGCGAGACCAGGTAGCGAGCGCTTTCCAATCGGAGGTCGTGACGGCCGTGCGGAAGGCCGCCGAGGCCCAACGGGCGGAAGGATTCCGGGTGCTGCTGCACGCCGATCCGGCGCCCCACCGCTGCGGTGCCAACGTCGGTGTGGACCCCGCCGCGGTCCTCGCCCTGGCCGATGGTGTGGTGCTGCCGTGCACCGGGGACGGTGCCGAACGCGAGGCCGTCCTGGCGCCCTTCGCCCGGCACCGGAGCCCCTCCACCGTGCTGGCCGCCAACTTCACGGTGGTCGGCGGTATGGGCGGACGCCCCGCGGAGCTGGCCGGGGACGCCGCGCACGCCCGGGAGCTGGGGGCGACCGAACTGCGGCTGTACCACGCCGGTCTGGCGTGCGAGGCGGATCTGGCGGCCGTGCGCGCCGCGCTGCCGCGTCTGGGCTGAGCCGTACCGGGCGGTACCGGGCCGGCGTCCGAGCGCGGCGCGCGGCAGCTCCCCGTGATCACCCATGCACTCGCCGTCGCGTGCAGTAAGCGCTTTCAGGCCGGTCCCCGAAAGTTCTGTCGGAACCGTTGACGGAGCCCGGGGGTCGCCCTACTTTCATCCCACCGCACGTCGTACGCGATACGTCATACGCCATATCTCGTGCGTCATATATGAGATGCCGTATGCGGGTGTGCGCGGCACCCGAGGTGCCGCGCACACCGCCGCCCGTACGCCCGTCGCCACAGCCGACCTGAGAGCCGACCGCATGAGAGCCCCCCTGACCGGTCTCGCACCGGTACCCGTCCCCTCCAGGACGCAGTACGTCATGGAGCATCTGACCCACGCCATCCTCACCGGACAGCTCCCGCCCGGGCAGCCGCTGGTGGAGACCGAGCTGGCCGCGAGATTCGGCGTGTCCAAGACCCCGGTCCGCGAGGCGCTGAAGACCCTCGCGGGCCGCGGGCTGGTCGTGATGAGCGAGTACAAGGGCGCCACCGTGCGCACCGTGGACGCCTCGATGGCCCGCTCGGTCTACGACGTGCGGCTGCTGCTGGAGCCGGAGGCGCTGCGCCGCGCCGTCACGGCGGAGGCGGACCTGGCCGGGGCCCGGGCCGCGCTGGAGCGGGCCGACGCCGCCGCCGACCGGGCCGACCGCTCGCTGGCCAACCGGGACTTCCACCGGGCCCTGTACCTGTCCTGCGGCAACCCGCTGCTGACGCGGATGCTCGACGACCTGCGCGACCAGGCGGCCCTGGTGTCCACCGTCGCATGGGAGGCCGTGCCCTCCTGGGAGCAGGAGGCCGCCGAGCACCGGGAGATCCTCGCCCGGGCCCTGGACGGGGACGCCGACGGCGCGGCCCGGCTGCTGCGCGACCACATCGAGGGATTCGTCCGCCGGGCTTTCCCGGCCGTGGAGAACCAGGAAGGTCAGGTCCAGGTATGACGGACTTCTCCCACCGGCGGGCCGCGCTCGCCGACGTCGTGGCGATCCCGGTCACACCGTTCGACGAGCGGGGCCGGCTGGACGCCGGCACCTACCGGGCCCTGGTCCGCCGGCTGCTGGACGCCGGAATCCGCGCCGTCACCCCCAACGGCAACACCAGCGAGTTCTACTCCCTCACCCCCGACGAGCGGCGGTTGGAGGTCGAACTGACCGTGGCCGAGGTGAAGGAGGCCGGAGGGAGCGCCGAGGTCGTCGTGGGCGTCGGCCACGACCCGGCCACCGCGGTCGCCGCCGCCGAGCAGGCCCGTGACGCCGGGGCCGGCATGGTGATGGTCCACCAGCCCGTGAACCCCTACGTCTCGCAGGGCGGCTGGGTGGACTACCACCGGGCCGTCGCCGAGGCCGTCCCGGAGGTGGGGGTCGTCCCCTACCTGCGCAACCCCCTCATCGAGGGCTCGGCCCTCGCCCGGCTCGGCGAGGAGTGCCCCAACGTCATCGGCGTCAAGTACGCCGTCCCCGACGCCGCGCGCTTCGCCGCCTTCGCCCGCGACGCCGGCCGGGACCGCTTCGTGTGGGTGGCCGGACTCGCCGAGCTGTACGCGCCGGCCTACTTCGCCTGCGGCGCCACCGGCTTCACCTCGGGCCTGGTCAACGTGGCCCCGCGGATCTCGCTGGAGATGCTCCGCGCCCTGCGGGCGGGGGACTTCGGCGCCGCGATGGAGGTGTGGGAGAGCATCCGCGTCTTCGAGGACCTGCGCGCCGCGCAGCAGTCGGCCAACAACGTCTCCGTCGTCAAGGAGGCCCTGGCCCATCTCGGCCTGTGCCGCCGCGACGTCCGCCCGCCGAGCCGGACGCTGCCCGAGGAGCAGCGCGCCGAGATCGCCGGGATCGTCAAGGGATGGGAGACGGCATGACCGAGCGGCACGACCGGAATGAACAGCACGAGCGGCCCGGGCAGCACGGCCGAAGCGGCGGCCCCCGCGCCCGCCGCGCGCCCGAGGAGCTGCGCAGCCACCAGTGGTACGGCACCGACGGGCTGCGCTCCTTCAGCCACCGCGCCCGCACCCGGCAGCTCGGCTACCTCCCCGAGGAGCACCTGGGCAAGCCGGTCATCGCGATCCTCAACACCTGGTCCGACATCAACCCCTGCCACCAGCACCTGCGCGAGCGCGCCGAGGCGGTCAGGCGCGGGGTGTGGCAGGCCGGCGGCTTCCCGCTCGAGTTCCCCGTCTCCACCCTCTCGGAGACCTTCCAGAAGCCCACCCCCATGCTCTACCGCAACCTGCTCTCCCTGGAGACCGAGGAGCTGCTGCGCTCCTACCCGGTGGACGGCGCGGTGCTGATGGGGGGCTGCGACAAGACCACCCCCGCCCTGCTGATGGGCGCGGCCAGCGCCGACCTGCCCACCGTCTTCGTCCCCGCCGGGCCCATGCTGCGCGGCCACTGGCGCGGCGAGACCCTCGGTTCGGGCACCGACATGTGGAAGTACTGGGACGACAAGCGCGCCGGCCTCATCGGCGACTGCGAGATGGCCGAACTGGAGTGCGGCCTGGCCCGCTCGCCCGGCCACTGCATGACCATGGGCACCGCGTCCACCATGACCGGCGCGGCCGAGGCGCTGGGCGTGACCATGCCGGGGGCGTCCTCCATCCCCGCCGTCGACTCCGGCCACTCCCGGATGGCCGCCGCGGCCGGGCGCCGGATCGTGGAGATGGCATGGACCGATCGCAGGCTCTCCACCGTCCTGACCCGAGAGGCGTACGAGGACGCCGTCGCCGCCGTGTGCGCGCTGGGCGGCTCCACCAACGCCGTCATCCATCTGATCGCCATGGCCGGGCGGTCGGGCATCGGCCTCACCCTGGACGACTTCGACCGGATCGCCCGCACCACGCCCGTGCTGGCCAACCTCCGGCCCGGCGGGAAGTACCTGATGGAGGACTTCCACTACGCGGGCGGCATGCCCGGCTTCCTCTCCCGGCTGCGGGACCACCTCCACCTGGAGCGGCCCACCGTCGCCCACGACACGCTGCGCGAGCAGATCGCCGGCGCCCTCGTCCACGACGACGACGTCATCCGCACCGCCGGCGACCCGCTCGCGGCCGAGGGAGGCGTGGCCGTGCTGCGGGGCAACCTCGCCCCGGACGGCGCGGTCATCAAGCACATCGCCGCCGAGCAGCACCTGATGAAGCACACCGGCCCGGCGGTCGTCTTCGACGACTACCGCACCATGCAGGCCACCATCAACGACCCGGACCTGGGCATCACCGCCGAGAGCGTGCTGGTGCTGCGCGGCTCCGGACCGCTGGGCGGACCGGGCATGCCGGAGTACGGGATGCTGCCGATCCCCGACCACCTGCTCAAGCAGGGCGTGCGCGACATGGTCCGCCTCTCCGACGCCCGGATGAGCGGCACCAGCTACGGCGCCTGCGTCCTGCACATCGCCCCCGAGTCCCATGTGGGCGGGCCGCTGGCCCTGGTGGAGACCGGAGATCTGATCACCCTCGACGTGGCCGCGCGCACCCTGCGCCTGGAGGTCGACGACGCCGAACTGGAACGCCGGCGCGCCGCCTGGCGCCCGCCCGGGCGGCGCTACGGGCGCGGCTACGGGGCGCTGTACGAGGAGCACATCACCCAGGCCGACACCGGCTGCGACTTCGCCTTCCTCGCCCGCCCCGGCGAGGTCCCCGAACCCTACGCGGGCTGACCGCCCGCACCGCACCGCCACCGCACCACAGACCGTCCCAACCACCCGCCGACACGACATCTCGAACGACGTTCGACAGTCATTCGACGACAGAACGGAGCACCGGCAATGGCCCTCACCGCCGTGCCGAAGAAGCGCCCCCTACCAGGGAGGCCGGGGAAACCGGGGAAACCGGGGAAGCCGGGGAAGCAGGGGATGCCCAGGCTCACCGGTAAGCGCGGCCTGCCGTACGTACTGATCGCGCCCGCCGGGCTGCTGATGCTGGGCTTCATCGCCTACCCGATGCTCAGCGTCCTCTACTACAGCCTCCAGCACTACAACGTCACCAAGCCCTGGCGGAACGGCTTCGCGGGTCTGGACAACTTCCGGGAGATCTTCTTCGAGGACCCGCTGTTCTGGCAGACCCTCGCCTTCAGCGCCAAGTGGGTCGTCGCCGAGGTCGGCCTCCAGCTCGTCTTCGGCCTGGCGCTCGCGCTGATCGTCAACCAGACGTTCGTCGGCCGCGGCATCGCCCGGGCCCTGGTCTTCTCGCCCTGGGCCGTCTCCGGTGTGCTCACCACCACGATCTGGATCCTGCTGTACAACCCCTCCACGGGCCTGAGCCGCTATCTGGCGGACGCCGGCATCGGCGAGTACGGCACCTCCGTCCTCTCCGACACCGGAACCGTCTTCTGGGCCGCGGTGCTGGCCGAACTGTGGCGCGGCGTGCCCTTCTTCGCGATCCTCATCCTCGCCGACCTGCAGTCCATCTCCAAGGACCTGTACGAGGCGGCCTCGGTGGACGGCGCCAGCCGCTTCCGGCAGTTCTGGCACATCACCCTGCCGCACCTGAAGGACGCGATCATCCTCTCCACCCTGCTGCGCGCGGTGTGGGAGTTCAACAACGTCGACCTGCTCTACACCCTCACCGGCGGCGGACCGGCCGGCGTGACCACCACGCTCCCGCTCTACGTCGCCAACACCGGGATCGAGGGCCACGACTTCGGCTACGCCTCCGCGCTGACCACCGTGGCCTTCGTGATCCTGCTCTTCTGCTCGATCCTCTATCTGCGCCTGAGCAAGTTCGGAGGCGACGACAAGTGACCGCGGCGATCGTGGAGAAGGGCGTCCAGACGCCCGCCCCGGCCGACGGGGAGACCCCGCCCCCGGCCGGCAGGAAGGCACGGCAGCGCAAGCTCGACGACGGGCCGCCGCGCTGGCAGATCTACCTGCCCCTGGGCATCTACCTGCTCTTCACCCTCATCCCCTTCTACTGGATGCTGCTGTTCGCGCTCCGCCCCTCCGGATCCACCTCGCTGGTGCCCTGGCCGATGACCGGCGAGCACTTCGAGAAGGTCTGGAACGAGCGCAGCTTCGGCACCTACTTCCTCAACAGCACCCAGGTCGGCATCGCCTCGATGGTGATGACGATGGCGGTGGCCCTGGCCGGCGGGTACGCCCTGGCGCGCTTCCGGTTCCGGATGAAGAACGCCTTCATGCTGGCGCTGCTGTGCTCGCAGTTCATCCCCGGCGCGCTGATGCTGGTCCCGCTGTTCGAGACCTTCCGCAACCTCCAGCTCATCAACTCCATGTGGAGCGTGATCATCGCGGAGACGGTCTTCCAGCTTCCGCTGTCGATGATCCTGATCAGCGGCTTCATCAAGAACGTCCCCGAGTCGCTGGAGGAGGCCGCCTGGGTGGACGGCTGCTCCCGGCTGCGGGCGTTCGCGGCCATCGTGCTGCCGATGCTGCGGCCCGGGCTGATCGCGGTGGGCTCCTTCGCCTTCGTGCACAGCTGGAACCACTTCCTGTTCGCCCTGATGTTCCTCTCCTCGCAGGAGAAGCAGACGATCCCGGTGGGCCTGAACACCCTCATCGGCTCGGACAGCGTGGACCTGGGCGCGCTCGCGGCGGGCGGCGTGGTCGCCGCCGTGCCCGTGGTGATCATCTTCGCCTTCATCCAGAAATGGCTGATCACCGGATTCAGCGCGGGGGCGGTGAAGGGCTGATGACTCCCCCCGCCCCCGCCTTCGACACCGCCCGCCCCCTGCCGGTCGTGCTGGCCGGTGCCCGCGGCCACGGCCGCTGGCACCTGGACAACATCCGCCGCCTCGTGCGAGAGGGCCTGGTCCGCCTGGCCGGGATCTGCGAGCTGACCCCGCTGGACGGCGACGAGCTGGCCGGCCTCGGCGGCCCCGAGCAGTCGGCCGACTTCGCGGCCCTGCTGGAGAGCACCGGCGCTCGGATCGCCGTAGTCTGCACCCCGATCCACACCCACACCGACCTGGCGCTGACCGCCGCCGAACGGGGCGTGCACCTGCTGCTGGAGAAACCGCCCGCGCCCTCGTACGCGGAGTTCGAGCGGATGGTGAAGGGGGTGCGGGCGGCGGGCGTCGCCTGCCAGATCGGCTTCCAGTCGCTGGGCTCGCACGCCGTCACCGCGGCGCGCGAACTGATCGCCGACGGTGCGATCGGCACGGTGCGCGGCATCGGCGCGGCCGGAGCGTGGAGCCGCGACCTGGCCTACTGGGACCGCGCCCCCTGGGCCGGCCGGCGCCGCCTGGAGGGCCGGGACGTGGTGGACGGCGTCCTGACCAACCCCCTGGCCCACGCGGTGGCCACCGCGCTGCGCATCGACGGCGCGGACCGCGCCGAGGACGTCGCCGGCATCGAGCTGGAGCTGTACCGCGCCAACGCCATCGAGTCCGACGACACCTCATGCGTCCGGCTGCGCACCGCGCACGGCGACGGGACGGCGGGCGAGATCACCGCGGCCGTGACCCTGTGCGCCGAGCGGCCCGGCGAGCCCTACGTCGTCGTCCACGGCACCGGCGGCCGGATCACCTTCTGGTACAAGCAGGACCGCCTGCTGCTGGAGCGCGACGGACACGCGCCCGAGACCACCGAGCACGCCCGCACCGATCTGCTGCGCAACCTGGTGGCCCACCTCACCGACGGCGAGGAGCTGCTGGTGCCGCCCGAGCGCACCGGCGCCTTCATGCGGCTGGTGGAGGCCGTGCGCACCGCGCCCGAGCCGCGCCCGCTGCCCGGCAGCGCCTGGCGCACCGAGCCCGGCGTCGGCGGCGGCGCCGGGGAGGCATCCGCCCGGCGGATCGTCACCGGCGTCGACGAGCTGGTCGCGGCGGGGGCCGAGGAGCTGGCCCTGTACTCCGAGCTGTCCGACGGCTCCGGCCCGCGCGCGCCCTGGGCCGCCCCGGTGGCGGAGCCCGGACGGCAGCCCGAGCGGCAGCCCGAGCGGAAGGGAGCCGTGGCATGAGCGCACCGCACCCGCACACCGCCGAAACCCCGGGCACCGCCGAAACTCCGGGCACCGCCGAAACTCCGGACGTCTCCGAAACCGCCGGATCCGTCGAACTGCGCTGCGGCGGACGGGCGGTCGCCCGCTACGAGTACCGGCCGCGCCTGGCCGGGAGGGAGTCGCCGCGCCCCTACCTGCACCCCGTCCGCACCCTGGGCGGCACCGCCGTCACCGAGCTGCGGCCCGCCGACCATGTGCACCACCTCGGGGTGAGCGTGGCCGTCCCCGACGTCGGCGGCGCCAACTTCTGGGGCGGGCGCACCTTCGTCCGCGACCGGGGACCGGTCGAGCTGGACAACCACGGGCACCAGAACCACCTGGGCTGGACCGACCTGCGCGAGGACGGCTTCACCGAGGAGATCGCCTGGCAGCGGGGCGGGCGGCGGCTGCTGACCGAGCGCCGCACCGTCACCGCGCGGACGCTGGACGCGAATTGCTGGGCGCTGGACTTCACCACCGAACTCACCAACGTCTGCGGCGAGGAGCTGTCGGTGGGCAGCCCGGCCACCAACGGCCGCCCCGGCGCCGGCTACGGCGGCTTCTTCTGGCGCCCGCCCGTCGGATCCCGCCCGCCGCGGGTGTTCACCGGGGACGCCGAGGGCGAGGAGGCGGTGCACGGCTCACGGGCGCCCTGGCTGGCCATGGCGACCGACGCCTGGACGCTGGTGTTCGCCGGGGCCACCGAGGACACCCGCCGCGACCGGTGGTTCGTACGCGCCGCCGAGTACCCGGGGGTCGGGTCCGCGCTGGCCTGGGACGGCAGACTGCCGCTGCCGGCCGGGCGGGCGGTGGTGCGGCGGGTGGTCACCGGTGTCGCCGACGGGCAACTGGAGCGGGCCGCCGCCGCCGAGGTCGCCGCCCGGCTCACCGGGAAGGAGGCGCCCCGATGACGGCCCCGCCCGAGACCCCGGCTCCCACCGCCCCGGCCGGCACGTACCGCAACCCGGTGCTGGACGCCGACTGGCCCGACCCCGACGCCATCCGCGTCGGCGACGACTACTACCTGACCGCCTCCAGCTTCGGCCGCGCCCCCGGCCTGCCCATCCTCCACTCCCGCGACCTGGTCAACTGGCGGATCATCGGCCACGCCCTGAAGCGGCTGGAGCCCGAGCAGGCGTTCACCGCCCCGCGCCACGACTGCGGGGTGTGGGCGCCGTCCATCCGCCACCACGCCGGCCGCTTCTGGATCTTCTGGGGCGACCCCGACCACGGCATCTACCAGATCAGCGCCGAGGACGTGCGGGGCCCGTGGAGCAGACCGCACCTGCTGAAGGCCGGCCGCGGACTGATCGACCCCTGCCCGCTGTGGGACACCGACGGCCGCGCCTACCTGGTGCACGCCTGGGCGAAGTCCCGCTCGGGGGTCAAGAACCGGCTGACCGGCCACCGGATGAGCCCCGACGGCCGCGAACTGCTCGACGCCGGCCGCACGGTCGTCGACGGCGACGCGCTGCCCGGCTGGTTCACCCTGGAGGGCCCCAAGCTCTACCGGCACGGCGGCTGGTACTGGATCTTCGCCCCGGCCGGGGGAGTGGAGACCGGCTGGCAGGGCGCGTTCCGCTCCCGGGACTTCTTCGGCCCCTACGAGGAGCGCATCGTGCTCGCCCAGGGCCGCACCGGCGTCAACGGCCCGCACCAGGGGGCGTGGGTGCGGGCGGCCGACGGCTCCGACTGGTTCCTCCACTTCCAGCAGCGCGGCGCGTACGGGCGGGTGGTGCACCTGCAGCCGATGGACTGGGACGGACACGGCTGGCCGGTGATCGGCGACGGGGGCGAACCCGTCGCCGCCCACCGCCCGCCCGTCCCCGCCGAGCGCCCCGCGGCCCCCGCCACCGACGACGACTTCCCCGGCGGCCGCTTCGGCCACCAGTGGTCCTGGACCGCCAACCCGGGGCAGGGCTGGACGGTCGCCCACGGCGGTGACGGGCTGCGGCTGGTCTGCCGCCGCACCGCCGACGCCCACGACCTGCGCCGGCTGCCGAACGTACTGGTCCAGCGGATGCCCGGCCGCCCGTGCGCGGTCGAGGCCGAGCTGCGGCTGGACGGCGCGGGCGCCGGCGCCAGGGCCGGACTGGCCGTCCTGGGCGACGCGTTCGCCTGGATCGGCCTGGAGCGGGACGCCTCGGGGACGACCCGTCTGGTCCACCGCTTCGCCGAACCCGCCGCCGCGCACGAGCGGGACGCCGCCCGCTCCCGGCCCGCGCCGAGCGGCCGAGCCCGCCTGCGCGTCGAACTCCTCCCCGGCGCCCGCTGCCTGTTCTCGGCGCGCACCGGGGACGACGGCGGCTTCATCCCCTCCGGCCCGCCCTTCGCCGCCACCCCCTGGCGCTGGGTGGGCGCCCAGCTCGGCCTGTTCGCCGCCGCTCCCGAAGGCGGCGAGCCGGCCGGAACCGCGGACTTCAACCGGTTCCGCGTCACCTGATCCGGTCCGCCGGACACCTCCGCACCCGGACAACCGAACCCGGACACCCCCGCACGATCCATCCCCAGGACAACCCGCATCCCCGACCCACGAACACCCAAGCGGAAACGCACGACCAGGAAAGAGACTCGACGATGAGTGGAAACAACAGCCGCAGACCCCGTGCCCGCACCCTGCTGGCCCTGGGTATCAGCGCGTCCCTGGCCCTGACCGCCACCGCCTGCGGCGGCTCGGGCACCGAGACGGGCAGCGAGGGCGAGGGCGAGGGGAAGATCGTCTTCTGGGACAACAACGGCGGTGTGCGCACCGAGGTCTGGAAGAAGATCATCACCAGGTTCGAGGAGGAGAACCCGGAGATCGACGTGGAGTACGTCGGCATACCCATCGCCGACGTGCAGTCCAAGTACGACACCGCCATCCAGGGCGGCGGCGACAGCCTGCCGGACGTCGGCATGGTCGGCACGGCCTACCTCGCCAACATGGTCGCCCAGGGCGCCCTGGACCCGGTCGGCGACCGGATCGAGGAAGGCCCCCTGAAGGGCAAGCTGGTCAACGGCATGGTCGAGAGCGTCAAGGCCGCCGGTGGCGAGAAGGACCAGATGTTCACCGTCCCGACCTCCGCCAACCAGGGCGTGCTGTGGTACCGCACCGACCTGTTCGAGGCGGCCGGTCTGGAGGGGCCCACCAGCTGGGAGAACTTCTACACGGCCGCCGAGGAGCTGACCGACAGGAAGAACAACCGGTTCGGCTTCACCATCCGCGGCGGTGCGGGCTCCGTGGCCCAGGCGCTGGAGATGATGTACGCCCAGTCCGGCGTCGAGAGCTTCTGGAACGGCGACAGGACCACCGTCAACGCCCCCGAGAACGTCAAGGCGCTGGAGGAGTACGTCAGCCTGTACAACAAGTACACGCCCAAGGCCGACCTGAACAACGACTTCACCAAGATGGTCGCCACCTTCACCGGCGGCGAGGTCGGCATGCTCCAGCACAACCTGGGCTCCTACACCGACCACGTGAAGGCGTTCGGCGAGGACGGCGTCGACGGACTGCCGATGCCGCCCTCCTCCGAGGGCGGCCCGCGCACCCTGGTGTCCAACCCGGTCGACGGGCTCGGGCTGTTCAAGTCCAGCGGGAACAAGGCGGCGGCCTGGAAGTTCATCGAGTTCGCCGCGTCCGCCGAGATGAACAGCCTCTGGAACGAGTCCGCGGGCGCCATCCCCGCCCACACCGACGCCGCGGACGACGAGTGGATCAACAAGGCCAAGCCCACCAAGGCGGCCATGGAGTCGCTCGACGACCCGAACACCAAGATCGTCCAGCTGCCGTACTACCTGCCGGACTGGAACAGCATCAGCAAGGCCGACACCGAGCCCAACTTCCAGAAGCTGCTGCTGGGGCGGATGACGGCCAAGGAGTTCGCCGACGACCTGGCGAAGCGGCTCAACGAGGCCCAGGCCGAGTGGAGCGAGCAGAAGGGCTGACGCCCCTCCGCGGCGGGGCGGCACCGCACCGGACCGCCCCGCCGCACCCGCCCGGGGGCCGGCCCGCCGCGCCGTCCGCGCCCACCGGAAGCCCACGGAGCCCCGGATGTACCCGGAACCCGGACATACCCCGCACGACCCGCACGACCCGCACGACCGAACACGTCTGAAGGAGTCGCAGTGCAGAGAAAAGTGTGCCAAGCACGTGTCATAGCCCTGACAGGATGTGCCTCACTCGTCCTGGCGGCCCTCGCCGTACCCGCCCAGGCCGCACCGCGCCACGGCGGTGACCAGACCCGCGCCGTCCTGTCGAAGAACGACGGCTGGGCCTCGGCCGAGGACGGCACCACCGGCGGCGCCGCCGCCGACGCCGACCACGTCTTCACCGTCACCAACCGCGCCGAGCTGGCCGCGGCGCTGAACGACAGCGACGACACGCCGAAGATCATCAAGGTCAAGGGCACGGTCCACGGCAACGCCGATGACCAGGGACGGCCGCTGAACTGCGAGGACTACCAGCGCGACGGCTACACCCTGGAGAAGTACCTCCAGGCGTACGATCCCGACGTCTGGGGCGAGACCGAACCCTCGGGACCGATGGAGGAGGCCCGCGCCGCCTCGGCCGACGAGCAGGAAAAGCGGGTCAAGCTCAACGTCGGCTCCAACACCACCCTGATCGGCGTGGGCGATGACGCCACCATCCTCGGCGCCAGCCTCCAGATCCGGGGCGTGGAGAACGTCATCGTCCGCAACATCACCTTCGAGGACACCTACGACTGCTTCCCGCAGTGGGACCCCACCGACGGGGAGAGCGGAGCCTGGAACTCCGAGTACGACAACGTCGTCGTCTACGGTTCCCGCCACGTCTGGATCGACCACAACACCTTCACCGACGGCCGCCGCCCCGACAGCGGGCAGCCGCGCTACTTCGGGCAGCTCTTCCAGCAGCACGACGGCCTGCTCGACATCGTGCGCGGCGCCGATCTGGTGACGGTGAGCTGGAACGTCTTCACCGAGCACGACAAGACCATCCTGCTGGGCAACAGCGACAAGGCCGAGGCCGACGACCGCGGCAAGCTGCGCACCACCTTCCACCACAATCTCTTCGAGGACGTCAACGAGCGCGCCCCGCGTGTGCGTTTCGGCCAGGTGGACGCCTACAACAACCACTTCAAGCAGAACGAGGACGCCAAGTACGGCTACACCTGGGGCATCGGCAAGGAGGCCGCGCTCGTCGCCGAGCACAACGCCTTCACCCTCCACAAGGGCCTGACCCCGGCCGACACCATCCGCCAGTGGACCCCCGGCACCTCCATGACCGAGCGGAACAACTGGGTCAACGGCCGGTACGTGGACCTGCTGGGCGCCTACAACGCCGCCAACCCCGACCGCCTCCTGGGCGACGACGCGGGCTGGACCCCGGCCCTGCGCACCCGCGTCCACCACCCGCTGGCCGTCCCGTACCTGGTGGACTGGTACGCCGGAGCCGGGGAGATCAAGGTCAGGGACGGAAAGGGCCGCAGGTGAGCGCCGCCTGACGCGGTGTGCTCCCGGCCGGAGCCGGCGCCACCGTCCGTCCGGCCCCGGTGCGGCACCGGGGCCGGACGCGGCACCCATCGGGTCAGTGCGGGCCGGGGGTGACGAAGCCGCTCTCGTAGGCGGTGATGACCGCCTGGGTGCGGTCGCGTGCGCCGAGTTTGGCGAGGACGGCGGCCACATGGGTCTTGACGGTGGCGGCTCCCACCGCCATCCGGTCGGCGATCTCGGCGTTGGTCAGGCCGCCTGCCATCAGCCGCAGCACCTGCGCCTCGCGTCCGGTAAGCCGGGTGCGCAGGCTCCGGCCGCGGTGGTGCGGTGCGTAACGGACGGCCAGGGAGCGCACGGCGGCGGGGAACAGCAGGCAGTCGCCGCGGGCCACCAGCCTTACGGCCGCGACCATTTCCTCGGCCGCGGAGCGTTTGAGGAGGAAGCCCGCGGCGCCCGCGCGCAGGGCGTCGTAGACATAGGAGTCATTCTCGAAGGTGGTCACCACCAGGATCCGGGGTGCGTCCTCGCCCATGGTCTCCAGCAGGTGCTCGGTGGCGCGTATGCCGTCGAGTTCGGGCATGCGCACGTCCATCAGCACCACGTCGGGGCGCAGGGCGCGGACGGTGGAGACGGCCTCGGCGCCGGTGGCGGCCTCGCCGGTGACCTCCATGCCGTCCTGCGCGCCGAGGATGGCCCGCAGTGCGGTGCGCACCAGCATCTCGTCGTCGGCGACGACGATCCGCAGCGGGGAGGTGCCGGTGTCGTTCACCGTTCTCCTCCCAGGGGCAGGCGTACGGTCAGCCGCCAGTTGCCCTCCAGCGGGCCGGCCTGGGCGCGGCCGCCGAGTGCGGCGGCCCGTTCGGCCGTGCCGTGCAGGCCGGTGCCGCCGCCGGGGCGGGGCCGGTGCGGGCGGCTTCGGGGGCGCAGCGGGTTGTCCATGGTGATGAGCAGTTCCTCGTCGCGGAGGGTGAGCGAGAGGGTGACTGGTGCCCGGCCCGCGTGGCGCAGTGCGTTGGACAGGCCCTCCTGGATGATGCGGTACGCCTCCCGGGACACCGTCTCGGGCAGGAGCTTCGGCGTCTCCCGCCAGGGGGCGGGGCCGGTGGTGAGGGTCACGGGTGTGCCGCCGGCGCGGGTCCGCTCCAGCAGGGCGCCGAGTTGGGCGAGGGTCGGTCCGGCCGGGGTGCGCGAGGGTGTCTCGCCGTCCTCGCGCAGCATTCCCAGCACGGTGTCGAGTTCGCCGGTGGTGTGCCGGGCGGTCTCCTCGATGGCGGTCAGTGCCCGGCGGACGAACTCCGGGTCGGAGCCGAGTACGGTGCGGGCCGCGCCCGCCTGGAGTGCCACCGCGCTCAGTGCGTGGCCGACGCAGTCGTGCAGTTCGCGGGCGATCCGGTCGCGGGCGGCGAGCGCGGCGGCGCGGGCCTCGGCGGCGGCCAGCCGGTCCGCGGGTGCGGGCCGAGCAGGGCGGGGGCGCAGCGGGCCAGCAGGGCGCCCGCTGCCCACACCGCCGCCACCAGGGCGGCGAGCAGGGCGGCCGCGGTCGCCGGTGCTGTCCACAGGGCCGTGTCCGGTGTGTTCCAGTGCCACTGCCAGCGGCTTTCGCGCAGTTCGGGGGAGAAGGGCATGGCCGTCAGCACCGCCGCGGTGGGCGGGATGGCCAGGGTGGCGCCGCTGACCGGTGCGCCCAGCCCGAGGTGGAGGGTGAACCACACCGCTGTGCGTCGCCGGGCGGCCCAGGAGGTGGCCGGTGCGGTGGTGGGTTCCTCGCCGGGGGTGCGGCACAGTGTCCGTGCGGCGGTGCTCTCCAGGGTGCGGGTCAGCGGGAGGAGCGCGGTGGCGGCGGCCGGTGGCAGGGACAGTCCGTATGCGGCGAGTTGCCAGCCCGGTTGCCGCAGGGGGTCGGCGCCGGGTACGGCGACGGAGATCACCACGGTGGTCAGCAGGAAGTACGGCATCAGCAGCGCGCCGCCCAGCAGCAGGTGGACCCAGCGCAGCCGCAGCCGCCGGAGGTGTTCCGCGCGCGTCCCGCTCACCTTGCCCACCCCGACAGTCCTGGTCGTCCTGGCCCTCCGGTCACTCGGCGGCGGTGTGCCGGGGGTGTGCGGCGGCCGGTGTGCGCCCGGTGGCCGGCCGGGCGGCCCGCTCGGCGAACAGGTGGGCTCCGGTGGCGAGTACGAGCATCCCGGCGAGCACCTCCACAGAGTAGGTCAGTGTCATCAGGGCGGTGTCCTGCCGGGACGGATCCACCATGCCGTCGTTGAAGACGCCGGTCAGCAGGGACCAGCCGCCTCTGGTGGCCAGAACGCTGCTTCCGGTCCAGGCCAGGGCGACGGCGGTGCGCAGCCGTATCGATGCGGCCCGGCCGGTGGGGAAGGCGAGCAGCAGCACGCCCGTCGCGGCGGCGGCCGCCAGCAGTGAGAGGACGGGGACGGCGATGGCGATGGGGGTGAGCAGTCCGGTGGCGGTCCACAGGGGCAGGGCGGTCAGCCAGGCGGGCAGTCGCCTGCCTCGGGGGAGGGTGAGGGCGAGGACGAGGACGAGGGCGACGACCGCGGCGTCCATCGCCACGGTCAGGGAGTTGGCGAGGGCCAGTGAGGTGGTGTTCTCGGGGGCGCGCGGTGCGCTGCCCTCCGGGATGCCGATGTGGAGGCCGCACAGCCAGGCGGTCTTGAGGGCCAGGTACGGCAGGCAGGCGGCGATGGTGGTGGCGCGCAGCAGCCGGCGCAGGGGGCCGGTGCGGGTGGTGCGGGGCGCGGTGCCGGCGCTGTCGGGGTCCGGGGTGGTGTGCGTGGGTGTCATGGCTCCACGTTCCCGCCCCGGCCCTGCGCCGCGCTTCCTGCCGGGAGTGGAACCGCCTCCCCCGTGCGGGGGAGGCGGTCTGCGACTTGTGGGGCTACAGGTGGCGGGTGGCCAGGGCGAGCCGGTCGCGTGCGTCGAACAGGGCGTCCTTGATGGTCTGTTCGTGGGCGGGGGTCAGCCGTGCGACCGGGACCGAGCAGCTGATGGCGTCCCGTGCGGGGGTGCGGTAGGGGATGGCGACGCCGAAGCAGCTCAGTCCCAGGGTGTTCTCCTCGCGGTCGACCGCGTAGCCCTGTTCGCGGATCTGGTGCAGTTCCGCGATGAGTTTCTCGCGGTCGGTGATGGTGTGTTCGGTCAGTGGTGCCAGGCTCTCGGGGAGCATCGCGCGGACCTGGTCGTCGCCGTAGGTGGCCAGCAGGGCCTTGCCCAGGGAGGTGGAGTGCGCGGGCAGGCGCCGTCCCACCCGGGTGAAGGGGCGCAGGTAGTGCTGCGACTGGCGGGTGGCGAGGTAGACGACGTTGGTGCCGTCCAGCCGGGCGAGGTGGATGGTCTCGGTGGTGTCGTCGGAGAGCCGGTCCAGGGTGGGACGGGCGGCGGCCACGACCTCGTCGCCGTCGATGTAGGAGGTGCCCACCAGCAGGGCGCGCACGCCGATGCCGTAGCGGGTGCCGGTGGCGTCGGTCTCGATCCAGCCCAGCTCCACGAGTGTGCGCAGCAGCATGTAGAGGCTGGACTTGGGGTAGCCGACGGCTTCCTGGACGGCGGCGAGGGTGTGCATGCCGGGCTTGCCGGCGAAGAACTCCAGCAGTTCCACGGTGCGTACCGCCGACTTGACCTGTGCCCCGCCCGCCTCCGGTTTCCTGCCGGGGGCGTCCCCGTGCGCAGAAGGCATCGACCTTGACCCTTTCGCTCGACCGGCCATAGAGTCCCATATGGTTATTCACACATAGGGACGGCGTTCAGTATATCGAACAAGGTCTCCGGGGGGACAGTCTCAGGAGTCCGGGATCCCGGACGCGCCCCCGCCGGTCCCGTCGCCCCCTGCCGTCGTCCGGTCGGCGGCCGTTTCGAAGAAGGAGTTCAGCGGTGGCAGTACCAGTGTGGAGTGTCGACCCCAGGACGGGGAAGCGGCGTGAACAGGTCGCGGCCGAGGCCACGGCGGCCGATGTCGACGCGGCCGTACGCGCGGCCCACGCCGTCCGCGGCGGGCTGGCGGGCCGCACCGCGCGGATCGCCCTGCTGCGTGCGGCCGCCGAGGAGCTGGAGGCCGCACGCGGTGAGATCGTCGCCACCGCGGACGCCGAGACCGCTCTCGGCGAGGTCCGGCTGAACGGCGAGTTGGGCCGCACCACCTACCAGCTGCGCGCCTTCGCCGACGAGGTCGCCGACGGCGCGTACCTGGACGTCGTCATCGACCACGCGGACGCCTCGCTCGCCCCGCCCCGGCCCGATCTGCGCCGTTACAAGATCCCCCTGGGCGTCGTGGCGGTCTACGCGGCCTCCAACTTCCCGCTGGCCTTCTCCGTCCCCGGCGGCGACACCGCCAGCGCGCTCGCGGCGGGCTGCCCGGTCGTGGTCAAGGCGCACCCCGACCATCCGGCCACCTCCGAGCTGTGCGCGGCCGCGCTGCGCCGGGCGGCCGTCCGCGCAGGTCTGTCCGAGGACGTCGTCCGTGTGGTGCACGGCTTCGACGCGGGTGTGGAGCTGGTGAGGCATCCGCTGGTCGCCGCGGCCGGCTTCACCGGCTCGATCCGGGGCGGCAGGGCGCTGTTCGACGCCGCCGCGGCCCGTCCGGTCCCCATCCCCTTCCACGGCGAGCTGGGCAGCCTCAACCCGGTCGTCGTCACCGAGGCGGCGGCGAAGGAGCGCGCCGAGGAGATCGGCGGCGGGCTGGCCGGGTCGATGACGCTGGGCTCGGGGCAGTTCTGCACCAAGCCGGGGCTGGTCCTCGCCCCCGAGGGCGAGGCCGGCGACCGGCTGCTGAAGGCCCTGGCCGAATCCGTCGCCGGGGCCGCCCGCGGGCCGCTGCTGGACACCCGGATGCGCGAGGCGTTCCTGGCGGGGGTGAGGGCACGGGCGGAGCTGGAGGACGTGACGGCGCCGGTCGCCGCGGCCGGGGGCGAGGAGCAGAGCGTGGGTGCGGGCTTCCTGGCCGTCCCGGCGGAGCGGCTCGTCGGCTCCGAGCGGCACGCCCTGCTGCTGGAGGAGTGCTTCGGGCCCGTCACCGTCGTCGCCCGCTACCGGGACGCCGGCGAGGTCAGCGCCGTGCTGGCCAAGCTGCCCGGCAACCTCACCGCCACCCTCCACATCGCCGAGGAGGAGGCGGGGCAGGAGGGCGGCGCCGCGGCCCGGCTGCTGGGCGAGCTGACGGCGCTGGCCGGGCGGGTCCTGGTCAACGGCTGGCCCACCGGTGTCGCGGTCGCCCCCGCCCAGCACCACGGCGGCCCCTACCCGGCCACCACCTCCACCTCCACTTCGGTCGGCGCCACGGCCGTCGAGCGCTGGCTGCGCCCGGTCGCCTACCAGGACACTCCGCCGGCGCTGCTGCCCGAGGAGCTGCGCGACGACAACCCGCTCGGTCTGCCGCGCCGGGTGGACGGGCGCCGCGAGGGCTGAGCGCCCGGGGTCCTCGGACCTCTCCCTGCGTGGCCGCCCTCCGCGGAGGGCGGCCACGGGCGCTTCCGGGGGGCGGGGAAGGGGGGGGGAAGTCCTCTGGCCATAAGCGATGCTTTGAGGTCGCCCAAGACAATTCGCCATGGACAGGAGCGAACCGGGGCGACACAGTGGCGTGCATGGAGACCTCAACGCCGGGAGCATCCGACCAGCCGAAGACGCCGCGTCCGCCGGCTCTGCGCGACCTCGTGCGCGCCGAGTTCGCGCCGACGACCGCCTATCTGAACACCGCCTCGCACGGCCTGACACCCGCCCGTACCGCCGACGTCCTGCGAGAGGCGGTGCGGGAGACGGTGGAGGGGCGTATCGACATGACGCGCTGGTTCGCCGTGATCGAGCAGGCGCGTGCCCGCTTCGCCCGGCTGGCCGGCCTGACCCCGGACAGGGTGGCACTGGGGGCGGCCGTCTCCGCGCACGTCTCGCTGGTGGCGGGCTCGCTGCCGCCCGGCGCCGAGGTGCTGGTGGCCGACGGCGACTTCAGCTCCCTGGTCAACCCGTTCGCGGTGCGCGCCGACCTCAAGCTGCGCACCGCCGCGCTGGACGAGCTGGCGGACGCCGTCCGGCCAGGCACCGCGCTGGTGGCCGTCAGCGCCGTGCAGTCGGCCGACGGCCGCCTCGCCGATCTCGCCGCCGTCGCCGGGGCCGCGCGGGCCCACGGAGCCCGCACCCTGGTGGACACCACCCAGGCCGCCGGCTGGCTGCCACTGGACGCGGACGCCTTCGACTACACCGTCTGCGGCGCCTACAAGTGGCTGCTGTGCCCGCGTGGCACCTCCTTCCTCACCGTGCCCGGGGACGGCGGGGACCTGGTGCCGCTGCAGGCCGGATGGATCGCGGGGGAGCGTCCCTGGGACAGCTGCTACGGGACGGTGGAGGAGCTGGCCCGCTCCGCCCGCCGCTTCGACCTCTCCCCGGCCTTCCTGCCCTACCTGGGCGCCGAGCGCTCCCTGAGCCTGGTCGAGGAGGCCGGGCAGGAGGCGATCGGCGCCCACGACAGGGCCCTGGCCGCCCGCTTCCGCGCCGGAGCCGCGGGGCTGGGCCACCGCCCGGTGCCCGGCGACTCGGCCATCGTCGCGGTGCCCCGCCTGGGCGGGGCGGCCGAGGCGCTGAGGGAGGCGGGGGTGGAGGTGTCCGTCCGGGCGGGGAACCTGCGCGCGGCCTTCCACCTGTACAACACGGCCGAGGACGTGGACCGGCTGCTGGCGGCGCTGCCCCGGGGGTGACCCGCGCGGCCGCGGACACCGCGTGGCCGCTGCCCCGGGCTCCGGGCCCCGGTCACGCGGTCCGTGAACAAGGCCGCCGCCCGGGGCCCTGCGGTCATGCCGACTGCCTGCGCACCAGCTCGGTCGGCAGGATCACCGCCGACGGCTCCTCACCGCCGATCAGGCCCAGCAGCACCCGTACCATCTCCGAGCTGATCCGGTCCCACGGCTGGCGGACGGTGGTCAGCTCCGGGAGTCCGGCGACGGCCGCCGGCGAGTCGTCGAAGCCGCCGACGGCGACGTCGTCGGGCACCCGCCGCCCGGCCCGCTCCAGCGCGGTCAGCGCACCGCGCGCCATCAGGTCGGAGGCGACGAACAGCGCGTCCAGATCCGGTGTCCGATCGAGGAGTTCGGCGGCGGCGCGCCGGCCGCTGTCGCGGCTGTAGTCGCCGTGGGCGACCAGTTCGTCGCCGGCGGGGAGCCCGGCCCCGGCCAGCACCTCGCGCCAGCCCGCCAGCCGGTCCACCCCGCCGGGGGTGTCCGGCGGCCCGGCGACGGTGGCGATGCGGCGGCGCCCGAGCGAGACCAGGTGCCGCACGATGTCGCGGGCGCCGTCGCGGTCGTCGGCCGCCACGTGGGCGATCCTGGCGGTGCGCCCGCTGCGGTCGATCGGCTTGCCGCTGGCGACCACCGGTATGCCGGCCTTCGTCAGCTGCTCGGCCACCGGGTCGCCGGTGTGGCTGGAGACCAGCAGGACGCCGTCGACATGGCCCGCGGTGACGTAGCGCATGACACGGCGCCGCTCGGCGGGCGTACCGGCGATCATCAGCAGCAGCGGGATGTCGTGCGCGGCCAGCGCCTGGGTGCAGCCGCGCAGCAGCACGTTGAAGTTGGGGTCCTCGAACAGCTTCTCCTGCGGTTCGGTGAGCAGGAAGGCCACCGAGTCGGAACGGCCGGTGATCAGGCTGCGGGCGTGCCGGTTGACGACGTAGCCCGTTCTGCGGATCGCGGCCCTGACCGCGTCCGCCGCGGCCGGGCTGACGTTGTGTCCGCCGTTGAGGAACCGCGAGACCGTGCCGCGGGAGACCCCGGCCTCCCGCGCCACGTCGTGGATCGTCGGCGGGCGCCGCCGCTCACTGCCGCTCATGCGGTACCCATCCTCTTTTCTCTCCCCCGTCTCCCCGGCTTCCGGGCAATTGTCCGTGATCCTCACACACCTGGCGGCCTCAGGCCTTCACCGCTCCGGACAGCAGGTCCAGGCTCCAGAACCGCTGGACCACCAGGAACAGGGCGATCAGCGGCAGGACGGCCAGCAGGGCCCCGGCGATGACCAGGGTGTACAGGGCCGGGGTGGCGGACCCCTGCTGGAGCAGGGTGAACAGTCCGAGCGTGACGGGGAACTTCTCGTCGTCGCCGAGCATGATGTACGGCAGCAGGAAGTTGTTCCAGATCGCCACGAACTGGAAGAGGAAGACCGTCACCAGGCCCGGCAGCATCATCGGCAGCGCCAGGGAGCGGAAGATCCGCCACTCGCCGGTGCCGCCCCACACCGCGATGTTGGCCAGCGCGGCGTAGAGCGCCCCGCCGTCGAGCAGATCGGGCGCGGGCAGGCCGAGTTCGCCGAGCACGAAGTGGAACGGGCTGACGTCGGGCAGGTAGAGGAAACCCCACAGCAGCGCCGCGATCACCCCGGGGAGGGCGTACGGCAGGAAGATCGCCAGCCGGGTGAAGGAGCGGCCCCGGACCCGGTCGGCGTCCAGCATCAGGGCGAAGACCAGGGCCAGTGCGAGCATGACGGGCACGACGATCAGGCCGTAGCCCAGTACCCGCAGCGCGCCGGCGGCCAGTTCGGGGTCGGTGAGGGCGTCCGTGTAGTTCGACAGGCCGGCCCACACCTCCTGGCGTGCCCCCGCGCCCAGGCCGAGCCTCTTGACCTCGACCCGGCGCAGGCTCAGGTGGAGGGCGTACCCGACGGGGAGGGCGAAGAAGAGCAGGAACAGGGCGGTGGCGGGCAGCAGGAAGAGGTACGGCGCCCGCCGCACACCGCCGGCCCGCGCGCCGCGGCGGGCCGGTGCCGTGCGCGTCGCCGCGGCCGCCGGTGTCACTCGGCGACTCCGAAGCCCTGCTTCCTCAGGTCCGCCACGGTCGCCTCGTGCATGGTCCGCAGCGCCGAGTCGAAACCGGAGCGGTTCTTGGCGGCCTTGCTGAAGGCGTCCTTGAAGGTGCTGTAGGTGACGTTGACGTTCGGGCCCCATGCCGCGGGGGCGGTACCCCGGGCGATCTTTGCGGCCCGCTCGTAGAAGTCGGGCTGGTTGGGGAAGAAGTCCGGGGCCCGGTCGAGGGCTCCGCCGCTCTGGGCCGCCTTGGCGGCCGGGTGGACGCCGCTCTCGCGCACCAGGGCGTTCAGCGCCTCGGGGTCGGTGTTCAGCCAGGTGGCGAACCGTGCGGCGGCCTCCTTGTGCTCGGAGTCGTTCGTGACCGCGGTGGTCGAGCCGCCCCAGCTGCCGGTGGTGTTCGCGCCGTCGGCCCACTGGGGCAGCGGTGCCATCGCCCACTTGCCCCTGGTGTCGGGGGCGGCGGTGGTGAGCGTGCCGGGGGCCCACACGGCGCTGACCCAGGCGATCTGCTTGCCGGTGCTGAGGGCCTTGTTCCAGGCGGGGGTGTACATCGGCTGGTTGTCGATCGCACCCTCCTCGACCAGGGAGCCCCAGAAGTCGGCGACCTTCCGGGTGGCCTCGTCGTCGATCGCGACCTTCCACTTCTGGCCCTCGGTGGTCCACCAGCGTGCGCCGGCCTGCTGCGCGAGGCCGGCGAAGAGGCCGGCGTCGTTGCTGGAGAAGGTGGTGAGGTCCCTCTCCGGGGCCTTCTCCTTGAGCGTGCGGGCGGTCTGGGCGAACTCCTCCCAGGCGGTGGGCACCGTCAGCCCGTACTCCTCGAACAGGTCGTAGCGGTAGTAGAACATCATCGGTCCCGAGTCCTGGGGAGGGCGTAGACCGCGTCGCCGCCCAGGGTGACCTGCTGCCACACCCCGGGGGCGAACTCCTCTTCCGCACCGGCCACCTCGCCGGACATGTCGGCCAGCACATCGTTGCCGACCAGGGTGGGCAGCGCCTGGTACTCGGCCTGCACCAGGTCGGGGGCCTCGCCCGCCTTGGCGGCGGTGATGGTCTTGGTCACCAGATCGTCGCCACCGGCCTGCTTCTTGACCGTGACCTGGACGTCCGGGTTCTCCTCGTTCCAGAGGTCGACGACCTTGTCCATGCCGGGCGCCCAGGCCCAGTAGGTCAGTTCCGCGGGGCCGGCGGCGGAGTCGTCGCCCGAGGAGCCGCAGCCGGTGAGTGCGGCTGCCGCGACAGCGGCCGCGGTGCACGCCGCGACGGTGCGGTGGTTCATTTTTCCTCCCTGACAAGGCGCTGTGAACGTGCACAGTGGAGAAAGTGAACTGGCTCTTGTCAATGGTTCGGAGCTTGATGTTTTCTATGTGATGCAGTCGACAAGCGACTGTGAACGTTCCCAGTTCTGTCTCACTCCGGCCCACTCGGGCCGGAGCTTCGACCCAGGAGGTCGTATGGTGCGCCTCGCCTACGGCGGCGACTACAACCCCGAGCAGTGGCCCGAGGAGGTCTGGCACGAGGACGTCGCGCTGATGCGGGAGGCCGGTGTGACCACGGTCAGCGTCGGGATCTTCTCCTGGGCGATGATCGAGCCGGCCGAGGGCGTCTTCGACTTCGGCCGGCTCGA
Organism: Streptomyces verrucosisporus; assembly: GCF_017114865.1. GTDB lineage: Bacteria > Actinomycetota > Actinomycetes > Streptomycetales > Streptomycetaceae > Streptomyces > Streptomyces fenghuangensis. The sequence goes on from NZ_JADEYH010000001.1 coordinate 542,829, forward strand.
CCGGATCCTCGATCTGCTGCACGAGGCCGGCATCGGCGTCGACCTGGCCACCCCCACCGTGGTGCCGCCCGCTTGGTTCTACCGCGCCCATCCCGAGGCGCTGCCCGTCAGCCGGGAGGGCGTGCGCTGGGAGTTCGGCTCACGCGGCGCGGTCTGCCACAATTCGCCCGCCTACCAGGAGGCCTCCGCCCGGATCGCCCGCGCGCTGGGCGAGCGCTACGGACGGCATCCCGCGGTCGTGATGTGGCATGTCCACAACGAGTACGGCGTACCCGTCCTGGAGTGCTACTGCGAGACCTCCGCCGCGGCCTTCCGCACCTGGCTGCGGGAGCGCCACACCACCCTGGAGGAGCTCAACGCCGCCTGGGGGACCGCCTTCTGGGGGCAGACCTACGGCGACTGGGAGGAGATCGCCCCGCCCCGGGCCACCCCCACCGTCTGCAACCCCGCCCAACGCCTGGACTACGCCCGCTTCGCGAGCGACAGCGCCCTGGCCAACTTCCGCCGCGAGCGCGACCTGCTGCACGAGCTGTCCCCGGGTGTCCCCGTCACCACCAACTTCATGGTCTCGCCCACCCAGTGCGACACCATCGACTACTGGGCCTGGGGCCGCGAGGTGGACATCGTCACCAACGACCACTACCTGGTGGCCGAGGACGAGCGCAACCACGTCAATCTGTCGATGGCCGCCGACCTGACCCGCTCGGTCGCCGGAGGCGAGCCGTGGCTGCTGCTGGAGCACTCCACCAGCGGCGTCAACTGGCAGCCGCGCGGCATCGCCAAGCGCCCCGGCGAGATGGCCCGCAACTCCCTGGCACACATCGCCCGCGGTTCGGAGGGGGCGATGTTCTTCCAGTGGCGCGCCTCCCGCTTCGGTGCGGAGAAGTTCCACTCGGCGATGGTCCCGCACGCCGGTACCGACAGCCGGATCTGGCGCGAGGTGGTCTCGCTCGGCGCGGACGTAGCGGCGCTGGAGGAGATCCGCGGCACCCGCACCGTCGCGGACGTGGCGGTGGTGTGGGACTGGCAGTCGTGGTGGGCGCAGAAGCTGGAGTGGCGCCCCAGCCAGGACCTCGACGCCCGCGAGCGCGCCGAGGCCTGGTACGCGGCCCTGTTCGACCGCCGTCTGACGGCCGACTTCGTCCCCCCGCACGCCGGCGCGGCCGCTCTGGCCGCCTATCCGCTGGTGGTGGTCCCCGCCCTCTACCTGACCACGGCACAGGCCGGGGAGGACCTGCGCGACTACGTGGCCGGCGGCGGCACCCTGGTGGTGTCGTACTTCTCCGGCATCGTCGACGAGCACGACGCCGTCCACCCCGGCCCCCACCCGGGCGCGCTGCGGGAGGTGCTGGGGCTGACGGTCGAGGAGTTCCAGCCGCTGCGGGCGGGTCGGACCGTGACCGTCAGCGGCCCCGGGGCCGGTGCGCTGGAGGCCGACGTGTGGGCCGAGACCGTCGTGGCGCGGGGCGCCGAGGCGGTGTGGTCCTACTGCGACGGCCCGGCCGGGGGCGGCCCCGCCGTCACCCGCAACCGGTCGGGCGAGGGCACCGCCTGGTACGTCTCGACGCGGCTGGGCCCGGGCGGGCTCGACGCCGTGCTGGCCGCGGCCTGCGCTGACGCGGGCATCGCCCCGCGCGAGGAGATCCCCCGTGACGTGGAGGTGGTGCGCCGCTCCGGGGAGTCGGGCACCTACCTCTTCGTCCTCAACCACACCGGCGCCGACGCCAAGGTGCCGCTGGAGACGTCCGGCACCGAACTGCTCGGCGGCGCCCGCGTGGCCGGCCGGCTCGAGGTCCCCCCGGGCGGGGTCCGCGTGGTCCGCCTCGACGGCTGAGCCCCGGCCCGCCCCGCACGGCCGGGCCGTTCCCCGGGGCGGGCCGGAGAGGGGCGCGGAGCGGCGCGAGATCCCCAGTCCCCGCGAGAAGCACGTCAGAGCCCCGGCAGAGCCCTGCCGGGGCCCGTCGGAACACCGGAAGAAAGGGCACAGCCATGCGTAGACGCACCGCCTTGCGGCTGGGAACAGCCGCTCTCGCCGCCCCCGTCCTGGCCGGCGCCGTCCCCGGTACGGCCGCGGCCGCGCCGAGGCTGCGCATCCGCGGCGCCGACCTCTCCTCCCTCGCCAAGAGCGAGGACCTCGGCGGCGTCTACCGCCACGCCGACGGTCGAAGGGGCGACGCGGTACGGATCCTGGCGGGAGCCGGGGTCAACTGGGGCCGTCTGAAGGTCTGGGTGGACCCGGCCGACGGCTACAACACCAAGCCCCACGTCCTGCGGACGGCCCGGCGGCTGCACGCGGCGGGCATGAGGCTCCTGGTCGACTTCCACTACTCCGACACCTGGGCCGACCCCGGCAAGCAGTTCAAGCCCGCCGCCTGGGAGAACCTCCACGGACCCGCGCTGGAGCAGGCGGTGCGCGACCACACCGCCGACATCCTGGGCGCGCTGCGGGCACAGGGCACACCGGCGGCCATGGCCCAGATCGGCAACGAGATCAACGGCGGCATGCTGTGGCCCGACGGCTCGGCCGAGAACTGGCCCCGCCTGGCGGGTCTGCTCACCGCCGGAGCCGAGGCCGCCCGCGCCGCCTCGCCCGGTATCGGGGTCGCCCTCCACCTCGCCGAGGGCGGCCGGGGCGCCGACACCCGGTGGTGGTTCGACAACGCGGTGGTGCACGGCGTGCCCTTCGACGCGGTCGGCCTGTCCTTCTACGGGTACTGGCACGGCACGCCGGCCGATCTCCGGGCCAACCTGAACGACGTCTCGGCCCGGTACCGCAAGGGTGTCTTCGTCGCGGAGACCGCCTATCCCTTCCGGCTGGACAGCGCGGACTTCCTGGAGAACATCATCGACCGGCCCTCCGAGCTGGTCCCCGGCTATCCGGCGACGCCCGTGGGGCAGGCCGCCTGGCTGCGCGACATCACGGAGGTCGTAGCCGCCGTGCCGGGCGGGAGGGGCCTGGGGCTGTTCTGGTGGGAGCCGGCCTGGACCGCCGTGCCCGGCAACGGCTGGGACCCGGCCGATCCGGCCTCCGGCAACGGCTGGGAGAACCAGGCGCTCTTCGGTTACGACAGCCGCGCCCTCCCGGCGCTGGAGGTGCTCGGCCGCGGCTGACACACGCCGGTGCCCGCCCGCGGGCCGGCGGGCGGTGAGGGTGGGGGTGGGACCGCGGCCGCGGTCCCACCCCCACCCTCGTCTGCGCGTCCCGTCCCCGCCGGGCCGTACGGGACGGCCCGGCGGGGGAACGGTGTGCGGTGTGCTCCTCACCTCATGTGAGCGGTCACCTCATGGGAGGTGATCACTTCACGGGGGTGAAGTCCCGCGTGCCGAGGAACCCCGGGCGCGGGATGGGCGCCGCGAACGGCTCCACCGCGGTGTTCTCCACGCTGTTGAAGACGATGAAGACGTTGCTGCGCGGGTACGGGGTGATGTTGTCCCCGGAACCGTGCATGCAGTTGCAGTCGAACCAGGTCGCCGAACCGGGCTTGCCCGTGAACAGGCGGATGCCGTGGTCACCGGCGAGCCGGGTCAGCGCCTCGTCGGACGGCGTGCCCGCGTCCTGCATCTGCAGGGACTTCTTGTAGTTGTCCTTCGGCGTGGCACCCGCGCAGCCGAGGAACGTCCGGTGCGAACCGGGCATGATCATCAGAGCGCCGTTGGTCTCGTAGTTCTCGGTCAGGGCGATCGAGACGGAGACCGTCCGCATGTTCGGCAGACCGTCCTCGGCGTGCCAGGTCTCGAAGTCGGAGTGCCAGTAGAACCCCGAGGCCCCGAAGCCCGGCTTGACGTTGATCCGGCTCTGGTGGACGTACACGTCCGAGCCCAGGATCTGACGGGCGCGGCCCACCACCCGCGGGTCCCTCACCAGGTTGGCGAAGACCTCGCTGATCTTGTGAACCTCGAAGACGGAGCGGATCTCCTGGGACTTCGGCTCCACGATCGAACGCTCGTCCGCGCGGATCAGCGGGTCCGAGACCAGCCGGTTCAGCTCCCGGTTGTAGATCTCCACCTCATCGGGGGTGATGAGCTGGTCGATCGCCAGGAAACCGTCCCGGTCGTAGGACTCCAGGTCCGCGGTCTCGATCGGCCCCGGGGTGCCGGGGGCGGACCACACCGTGGGGTCCTGCCGCGGGGTGATCACCTCGGAGGCGCCCCGGGTCGGGTAGAGGTCTGCGGTGCGTTCGGGTGCGGTGGTCATGGTTCTGCCTTCCTCTCCTCATCGTGCGGCCCTGTACCCGCGTGTGGCCGCTTCGCTGCGGGTTCTCTCGCCAGGGCCTCCCGTGTGGTCTCGGCTGCCGTCCGCACCGGCCCGTCTGGCTCGGCCGGTGCGGTGCGTCAGCTCTCGTCCGGTTCGGTGAGCAGGGGGTAGACGCCGTTCTCGTCGTGGTCCTCACGGCCGGTGACCGGCGGGTTGAAGACGCAGACGCAACGGAAGTCCGTCTTGGGACGAAGTGTGTGCTTCTCGTGCCCGTCCAGCAAGTACATGGTGCCGGGGGTGATCCAGTGCTTCTCGCCGGTCTCGTCGTTGGTGAGCTCGGCCTCGCCCTCGACGCAGAGGACGGCCTCCACGTGGTTGGCGTACCACATCGAGGTCTCCGTGCCCGCGTAGAGCACGGTCTCGTGCAGCGAGAAGCCCACACGCTCCTTCGCGAGCACGATCCTCTTGCTCTCCCAGGTGCCGGAGGCGGACCTGACGTGGCGGTCGGTGTCCTCGATTTCCTGTAGCGATCGGACGATCACGGTGAAGTGGTGCCTTTCCGGTCAGAGGCCCATCCGCGGGAAAAACCTGCGGGATGGGCCATTCGGGTGGTGCGTGCGGCGACCGGACGCCCCCGGCGCCGGAAGGGCGCCGGGGACGGGCGGTGCCGCGGGTGTCAGGCGGTCTCGCGGACCGCGCGGGCCAGGATGCGCAGGCCCTCGTCCAGCTCCTCGGGGGAGATCGTCAGTGCCGGGAGCAGCTTGACGACCTCGCTCTCGGGGCCGGAGGTCTCGATGAGCAGTCCGAGCTCGAAGGCGCGGGAGGCCACGGAGCCGGCACGGGCCTTGTCGTGGAGCTCCATGCCCCACACCAGGCCGCGGCCTCGGACGTCGGCCACCTCCTCGGGGTGCTCGGCGGCGATGGCGCGCAGGGCTGCCTCGACCTGCTCGCCGCGGGCGAGCGTCTGCTTCTCCATCTGCCCGTCCGCCCAGTAGGTATTCAGGGTGGCCGCGGCGGTGACGAAGGCGGGGTTGTTGCCGCGGAAGGTGCCGTTGTGCTCGCCGGGCTCCCACACGTCCAGCTCGGGCCGGAACAGGGTCAGCGCCATCGGCATCCCGTAGCCGCTGATGGACTTGGAGACGGTGATGATGTCGGGGACGATGCCGGCCTCCTCGAAGGAGAAGAAGGCGCCGGTGCGGCCGCAGCCCATCTGGATGTCGTCGACGATCAGCAGCATGTCCTGCCGCTTGCACAGGTCGGCCAGGGCGCGCAGCCACTCGGCGCGGGCGACGTTGATGCCGCCCTCGCCCTGGACCGTCTCGACGATCACGGCGGCCGGGCGGTTCAGGCCGGAGCCGGAGTCCTCCAGCAGCCGCTCGAACCACAGGAAGTCCTCGACCTTGCCGTCGAGGTAGCGGTCGAAGGGCATCGGGGTGCCGTGGACCAGGGGGACGCCGGCGCCGGCGCGCTTGAAGGCGTTGCCGGTCACGGCCAGGGAGCCCAGCGACATGCCGTGGAAGGCGTTGGTGAAGGAGACGATCGACTCCCGGCCCTTGACCTTGCGGGCCAGTTTCAGGGCCGCCTCGACGGCGTTGGTGCCGGTCGGGCCGGGGAACATCACCTTGTGGTCCAGGCCGCGCGGCCGCAGGACCACCTCCTGGAAGGTCTCCAGGAAGGCGCGCTTGGCCGTGGTGGACATGTCCAGGCCGTGGGTGACGCCGTCGCGCTCCAGGTAGTCCAGCAGGGCGCGTTTGAGGACCGGGTTGTTGTGGCCGTAGTTCAGTGATCCGGCGCCGGCGAAGAAGTCGAGGAACGCGTGGCCGTCCTCGTCGTACATGTAGCTGCCACGCGCCCGGTCGAAGACGGTGGGCCAGCCGCGGCAGTAGCTGCGCACCTCCGATTCGAGGGTCTGGAAGATGCTCAGGTCGGGCTGGGTCATGGTCACAGCGATCTCCTGGGAGATGGATTGCGAGAGGAGTGAGAGGTCTGGGGGCCGGGGCGCGGTGCGGCGCGCCCCTCGGCGGTCAGCCGCCGGCGGCGGCCGGTGGAGGCGCGGCGGAGGCCAGGGTGGGGACGGGCCCGATCCGGTACAGCACCTCGGGCTCGTGCCCCTCCTCCGGGAACAGCGCGCCCTCGAAGAGGACCTCGCGCCGTACCGGCGCGCCGTGGCGCTCGGCGTAGGAGGTGAACAGTCGGTTGGAGGCGGTGTTGTCAGGGGTGATCGTCGTCTCGATCCCGTCGATGCCAAGCTCCTCGGCGGCACGGGTGGTCAGCCCGTCGAGCATCGCCGCGGCGAGGCCGCGTCCGCGCTGCCCGTGGTCGACGGCGACCTGCCAGACGACCAGGGTCCGCGGGTGCTGCGGCCGGACGTAGCCGGTTATGAAACCGACCGGCTCACCGGCGCCGTCGCGCGCCACCACCGAGGTGGCGGCGAAATCGCGGCACCACAGCAGGTAGCTGTAGGAGGAGTTGAGGTCGAGGACCCGGGAGTCGCGCGCGATCCGCCAGATCGCTGCGCCGTCCTCCACGCGGGGCGCGTCGAGCTTCAGTCCCTCCGGCATTTCGACGGTCTTTCTGTGGGCACCTGCATGGTCTGCTTGTGCGGCGGTCATGCAAATCCAATTTACCCAGAGCGAACTCAAATCACATCGAGGTAAGGGGTTCCGCAGGCGCGTGTTATGTGTTATCGCGCGTGGGTGCGCACGCGCACGAAGAGCGCTGCGTTATGCCTGGTATGCCCCGTATTTTCCGGGCAAAGAGGAACCGATGTTGAGTCCGTCACAGATCCATAACGAGCGCGGAACGTGTCCGAAATACGCGGTTCGCCGATATCAAATCTTAGTGTTTAAGTCTCGTACGAGCGGGCATAAGGATTTCGGGATTCTATTCTGATGAGATGCCCGTAAATTCATCTTCGATTCATGGAAGATACCTCAGCGAAACCGGATCGTGAGGTTCTTCGGGGAACTCGGCGGAAGTCCCTCCTCAGCCGGCACCGGTCCGGCGCGCAGTACCCGTACGGTCCCGTGCGCACGGCCGGGGGCCGTCCGGGCCGGCGCCAGCATCCGCTCCAGCTCGGCGATGCCGCGCGAGGTCTGACTCTTGACGGTGCCGACCGAGATGCCCAGAGTGCGGGCGGTCTCCTTCTCCGACAGGTCGAAGGCGTGCCGCAGCACCACGCACGCCCGCTTGCGCAGCGGCAGCCGGGCGAGCGCGTCGCGCACGTCCAGCACCGCGGGCACGTCCGGATCGTCGATGCGGTCGGGCCGGTGCGACCAGAACAGGGCGATCCGGCGGTGCTCGCGCAGCAGGCTACGCTGCCGGGTGCGCGCCATGCCGGCGACCACGCTGCGCGCGTACGCCAGCGGATGCCCGCCGGCACGCACGCTGTCCCACCGGCGCCACACCGCGACGAGTGCGTCGGCGGCGAGGTCGTCGGCCCCCTCAAAGCCTCCCAGCAGCAGATAGGCGAAGCGGGACAGGTCGGCGTAGTGCCGGTCGAAGAAGGCGTGGAAGTCTTCGGCGGGGGCGTCCACGCGGCCTCCTCAGGGCTCGATGGATCCTGTGAAGTGGTGTGCCACGACCCCCTGCGGCTGCGTGAGCGTAACAGGGGACTCGTACAGTGCGGCATATGAGCGAGTGCGGGAATTTCCACATCCGGGGACGGATCCTGACCGGGCCCGGCCCCGACGACGTCCAGGGCGAGATGTGGGTCGTGGACGGACGGATCACCTACGAGCGGCCCACCGGTCCGCTGGAGACGGCCACGGTCGAGGGCTGGGTGCTGCCGGGGCTGGTGGACGCGCACTGCCACGTCGGGCTCGACGCCCACGGCGCCGTCGACGACGCCACCAGCGAGAAGCAGGCGCTCACCGACCGCGACGCCGGGACGCTGCTCATCCGGGACGCGGGATCGGCGGCCGACACCCGGTGGATCGACGATCGCGAGGATCTGCCGCGCATCATCCGGGCCGGCCGCCACATCGCCCGCACCCGGCGCTACATCCGCAACTACGCCCACGAGATCGAGCCCGGGGACCTGGCTGCCTATGTGCGGCGCGAGGCGCGGCGCGGCGACGGCTGGGTCAAACTCGTCGGCGACTGGATAGACCGCGAGCGGGGCGATCTGGCCGCCTGCTGGCCGCGCGGCGCGGTGGAGGCCGCCATCGCCGCAGCCCACGAGGAGGGTGCTCGGGTCACCGCCCACTGCTTCGCCGAGGACTCGCTGCGCGATCTGGTGGAGGCCGGGATCGACTGCGTCGAGCACGCCACCGGGCTGACGGAGGAGACCATCCCGCTCTTCGCCGAGCGGGGCGTCGCCATCGTCCCCACCCTGGTCAACATCGCCACCTTCCCCCGGCTCGCCGAGGGTGGCGAGAAGAAGTTCCCCCGCTGGGCCGACCACATGCGGCGGCTCCACGAGCGTCGCTACGACACCGTGCGCGCGGCTTACGACGCGGGCATCCCGGTCTTCGTCGGCACGGACGCGGGCGGCTCGCTGCCCCACGGGCTGGTCGCCGACGAGGTCGCGGAGCTGGTGGCGGCGGGCATCCCGCCGGTGGAGGCCCTGTCGGCGACCACCTGGGCGGCCCGCGCCTGGCTGGGGCGCCCGGGGCTGGAGGAGGGCGCCGAGGCGGACCTGGTGGTCTACGAGGCGGATCCGCGGGCCGACGTACGGGTGCTGGCCGCGCCGCGGGCGGTGCTGCTCAGGGGACGCCGGGTGCGGTGAGGCGTGCTGCGGGGTGCGCCGGGGCCCGCGGTGGAAGGGGCTGTGCGGCCGCCCTGTGGAGTCGCGGTGCGATACCCATGATGCGCTAATCGAAAACTGCGACCGATGTGACTCTTTCGAGTGAACTAACGCTGTGTGTTCGCTCTTTCGCACTACGTGGGTCAACAATGGCGTGGTCTCAGTCACCGGTGTGAGCGATGTCCCCCATTGGCCGCCGGTGACGTCATGCAATTTGTGGGGGTTTCACCTGTGAACAAGTCTGTCTACGGTCTGCTCGCCGCCGCCGCTCTGGTGGGGGCCACCGCCGCGCCCGCGGACGCCGCCGGCGACGAGGGCGCGGCGAGCGCGGCCGTACTCCGGGCGAGCCTGGAGGTCTCTCTGCTCAAGGGAGGCGCCGCCGTACCGCTGAAGACCGAGCTCAACGCGGTCCGGGCGCCCCGGAGCGCCGAGGAGACCCTGCTGGAGGCCCGCGTGGACGGCGTGCACGGCGGCAAGCCGTTCACCATGCTGGACGCGAAGGCCGCCACCTCGGAGGCGACGGTGGAGAAGGGGAAGGCCGAGGGCCGCTCCAACCTGACCGAGGCCGAGGTGTACGTGCCGGGACTGCTGCGGCCCCTGGTCAGGACCGAGCTGGTCACCTCCCGAGCCGTGTGCGAGGCCGGGGCCCGGCCGACCGCCGAGTCCGAGATCCCCGGCACCGTCACGGTGCTCGGCAAGAAGGTCGCGGTGAAGGCCGACGGCACCACCTCGGTCGAGGTGGGTGGCGTGGGCACGGTCGAGCTGAAGCTGGCCGAGACCGTGACCACCACCCGTACGGCCGCCGCCACCGCACTGAGGCTGGATGTCGCGGTGGACCCGGCGAACCTGGGCGTGGCCGAGGTCGAGGGCCGGGTGACCCTGGTGGAGGCGGCCTGCGAGACGCCCGGTGGCGGGGGCGGCTCCACCGGCTCCATCGAGGGGGGGTCCACCGGTGGCGGCTCCGCCGACGGGGGCTCCACCAGCGGCAGCGGTGGCTCGACCGGGGGTTCCACCGAGGGCTCGACCGAGGGTTCCACCGGTGGTGACAGCGGCTCGGCCGGTTCCGCCGGTTCCACCGACGGCAAGGGGAACGACCCGCGGCCGCAGACCGGCTCGGAGTCGTCCGGCGAGAAGCCCACCGGCAACCTCGCCGAGACCGGCGGCAGTTCGGCCACGCCGTACGTCGCCGGCGGAGCCCTGGCGCTCGTGGCCGCGGGCGGCGGGCTGCTGATGCTGCGCCGCCGCCGTGCCTCCGGCGCGGCCGACGCCTGACCCGAACACCGCCGGTCCGGCCCCAGGGCCGGACCGGCGGCGGTGAAGCGGCGGTGGGCCCCCGCCCGGGGGCCCACCGCCGCTTCGCGCGGCGTCAGCGCACTCCGAGGGCGGCCAGCGTCCGCACCAGGCGGTCGGTCGTCGCCCGGTCGCGTACGGCCAGCCGCAGCCACCGGGCGTCCAGGCCGGGGAAGGTGTCCCCGCGGCGTACCGCGATGCCCTCCGCGCGCAGCCGCTCCCGCAGCCCGGCCGCATCCGCGTGCCGTACCAGGACGAAGGGCGCCCGCGGGTCCTGCGTCGCCGGCCCCAGCTCGCCGAACTCCGCCAGCCGGCCGAGCAGATGGTCCCGGTCGGCGGCGGTCCGCCGTGCCGCCCGCTCCGCCTCGGCCAGGGCCGCGGGCTCGCAGCACGCCTCGGCCGCGGCGAGCGCGGGGGAGGAGACCGGCCACAGCGGCTGGTGCCGCGCCAGTGCGGCGACGGTCTCCGGGTCGGAGAGCACGTAGCCGATGCGCAGCCCCGCCAGCCCCCAGGTCTTGGTGAGGCTGCGCAGCACCACGGTGCGGCCGGGAAGCTCGGTCACCAGCCCCGCCAGGGACTCGTGTTCACCCGGGACCGCGTCGATGAACGCCTCGTCCACCACCAGGGTCCGGCCCGGCCGCGCCAGCGACGCCAGGGCGGAGGCCGGGTGCAGCACGGAGGTGGGGTTGGTGGGGTTGCCGACGACCACCGCGGCGGCCCCGGCCGGAACGCGGGCGGGGTCGAGACGGAAGCCGTCCCGTTCGCCCAGGACGACGCGCACCACCCGGTGGCCCGCGTCCAGCAGGGCGGCCTCCGGCTCGGTGAACTGCGGGTGCACCACGACCGGGCCGCCCTCGCGCCAGGCGCTCGAGCCGGGCGGGGGCAGGAACCGGGCGAGCAGGACGAACGCCTCCGCCGCGCCCGCCGTCAGCAGCACGCACTCCGGTGGCAGCCCGTGCCGGGCCGCCACCGCCCGCCGGGCCGCCCGCCCGTCGGGGTAGGCGGCCAGCGAGCCGAGCGAGGCGGCCACCCGTTCCTTCAGCCACGCGGGGGGCGTGCCGGTGCGGACGTTGACCGCGAGGTCCACCAGATCCGCGCCGGCGCCGCGTACCTCCGCGTCGCCGTGGTGACGCAGGTCGTGTGCGGTTTGCGGGGGCCGGAGGGAGTCCAGAGGTTCAGTGGGCGTGCGCATGGCCACCATTGTGGTGATGGTGGTGCCCGTGGCCGTGTCCGTCGTCGTCCGGGTGGTGGTGGGGCCGCTGGGGCATGCCCACCTTCTCCTCGAAGCCGGGCAGCGCGACGCGGTAGACGCACGAGTCGCAGTTCATCCGCAGATCACCCTGAACGGCCTCCGTGTAGCGCTCCCAGACCAGCTCCGCCAACTCGTCGGTGGGGCCGATGACATCGGCCGAGAGCACCTCGGTCTCCGGATGCGCCGCGGCCCAGCTCCCGGTCTGCGCCCGCACCCGGTCCGGCAGGATGCCGGTGAACAGAAAGTACGGCAGCACCACGATCCGGCGGGCGCCCAGCGCCCGGCAGCGGTCCAGACCGGCGGGGACGTCGGGGGCGGCCAGCGAGACGAACGCCGTCTCCACGCCCGCCCAGCCGCGCCCCTCCCACAGCAGCCGGGCCGCCTTGTGCACCTCGGCGTTGGCGTCCGGGTCGGTGGAACCGCGGCCCACCAGCAGCACCGTGGTGTCGGCGCGGCCGCTCGTGCCGTCCTCGCCGTCCGCCCCGCGCAGCGCCTCGTCCACCCGGCGCTCCAGCACGTTCAGCAGCGCCGGGTGGGGGCCGAGGGGGCGGCCGTAGGCGTAGGTGGTGCCCGGGTGGCGCCGCTCCTCGCGGGCCAGGGCGGCCGGGATGTCACCCTTGGCGTGCCCGGCCGACACCAGCATCAGCGGGACGGCGGCGAATCTCCGCACGCCTTCCGCGGCCAGTTCGGCGACGGCGTCGGCGAGCGGCGGCGGGGACAGTTCGATGAAGCCTCCCGCGACGGGGAGGCCGGGCCGCCGCTCGCCGAGGTCGCGCACGAAGGAGCGGAACGCCTCGGCGCCGGCGTCGTCACGGGTGCCGTGGCCGACGAGGAGGAGGGCGGGCGGGCTGGTCACTGGGTCTTCTCCTTGGAGGTTCCGGGGGTGGTACGGGGATCGGCGACACCGGGGTGTGCGGCGCCGGCCGGGGTGTACAGAAGCGCGTTGAGGGCGGCCGCGGCCACCGCGCTGCCGCCCTTCTCCGAGACGTTGCTGACGGCCGGCAGGCCGCTGGCGCGCAGCGCCGCCTTGCTCTCGGCCGCGCCGACGAAGCCGACGGGCAGGCCGATGACCAGGGCGGGGTCCGCGTCCAGGGCGAGCAGTTCGAACAGGGCGGTGGGCGCGCAGCCGACCACCCACACCGCGCCCGCCCCGACCTGCTCGTAGGCCAGCCGCACCGCGTGCGCGGAGCGGGTCAGGCCGCCTGTCGCGCGGGCGTCGGCGAGCCGGCACACCGTCTCGCGGCGGGTGATCCCGGCGGCGACCATCTCGACGTCCGCCACGACCGGCGCACCGGCGTGCAGCGCGGTGTGCGCGGCGCGCAGCGCGTTCTCGTCGGTGACCAGGTCCTCGGCGTACGCCGGGTCGGCGCTGGAGTGGATCACCCGTTCCACCACGGCCCGGGTCAGCGGCGGGAGGTGGGAGGTGTCCAGCCGCGAGCGCAGGATGCGGTACGACTCCTCTTCGATGGGATGGACGACGCGGGGCGTGGAAGGCGTCACGACGGCTCCTGGGGGTCGCGTACGGGGGTCTCCTCGACGGCGTCGACCGGGCACACCTCGACGCACTCCAGGCAGCCTGTGCACAGGTCCGCCCGCACCAGCAGCGTGCCGCCCAGCGGGCGTATCGCGTGGACCGGGCAGGTCAGCAGGCAGGCTCCGCAGCCCGCGCAGCGGGAGGTGACGAAGACGGGGGCGGTCGCGGCCGTGGGCGGGGCCGGGGTCGCGGGCGCGGTCACCGGGACTCCTGCCAGCGGTAGCCGCGCGGGGTGACCATACGGCCGGCCACGGCGCGGGTGGCGGTGTTGCCGACGGTCACCACCGTCATCATGTCGACCGCGGCCGGGTCGAGTTCGCCGAGGGTAGTCACGGTGGTGCGCTCGCCGGGGCGCGAGGCGTTGCGCACGACCCCGGCGGGGGTGTGCGGGGCGCGGTGCTCGGCCAGCAGGGCGAGCGCCTTGGGAAGCTGCCAGTCGCGGCCCCGGCTGCGGGGGTTGTAGAACGTCACCACCAGGTCGGACTCGGCCGCCGCCCGGACCCGGCGCTCGATCACCTCCCAGGGCGTGTGCAGGTCCGACAGGCTGATCGAGACGTGGTCGTGGCCCAGCGGAGCGCCCAGCAGCGCGGCGGCGGCGAGCGCCGCGGTGACGCCGGGTACGCCGACCACGTCGATGTCGGCGGACGCCTCGGCCAGGGCGGGCGAGGCCATCGCGTACACCCCCGCGTCGCCGCTGCCGATCAGCGCCACCGCGCGGCCCGCGCGGGCCTCGGCCACGGCGGTGCGAGCCCGCTCCTCCTCCGCGCCGAGACCGGACTCCAGCACACGGGTGCCCGGCCGCAGCAGATCGCGGATCTGGTCCACGTACTGGTCGAGGCCGACGACCACCGATGCGCGGCGCAGTTCGTCGCGGGCGCGCGGGGTGAGCAGGTCGCGGGCGCCGGGCCCGAGCCCGACGACGGCCAGCCGCCCGCGGGGACGCCGCCGGGCCACGGCGCAGGTCGCCATCGCCGCGCGCCCCTCGGGGGCGGACTTCCGCTTGGGTACGACCAGTTCGGCGCCCTCGCCGCAGGCGAGCAGCGCGGCGGCCTCCGCGACGCTCGGGGTGCCCACGGCGGCCAGCGGCGCGTCGGAGGGGTGGGGCACGGGCACGGCGGCCAGTTCGTCCGCGGGATACGTCCGCAGCGGTACGCCCAGACGCCGCGCCGTCTCCACGATGCCCTCCTCACCGGCCTTGGCCTCGACGGTGGCCAGCTCGGTGACGGACAGCGGCGACAGGCCCGCATCGGCGAGGGCCTGTCCGACCAGGGCGGCGACCTCCTCGGCCGGTGCCCCCCGGCTGGCGCCGACGCCGACGGCGAGGGTCGGCGGACGCAGGACGGCCGTGCGGTCGCCGGGCGCCACCGCACGGTCGCTGACCAGCAGGGTGTACTCGCCGGCCGCGCCTTCCCCGTCGTCCCCGTCGTTACTTTCCGTGGCATTGTCGGTGGCCTCGGTTACGTTGGGTGGCAGTGCAGGAAGGGGGAGGACGTGATGACGCACCAGACGGACGGGCTCGCCGTCCAGCATCGCCCGCGACACCGCCGCGACGGAGCCCTCGACGGGCAGGCCGAGGGTGTCCAGACCGGGGACACCCGTGGCATCGGTGGCCGTGGTGACGACGGGGCGGCAGCCCGGCAGGGCCTCGGCCACCGCGTGCGCCAGGTCGTTCGCGCCGCCCGCGTGGCCGCCCAGCAGTGCCACGGCGTACTGCTGCGCCTCGTCCACGCACACCACGCCCGGGTCGTCCGCCTTATCCGCCAGCAGCGGGGCGATCAGGCGTACGGTCGCGCCGGTGGCGAGGAAGCAGACGAGGCGGTCGCACTCGGCGAAGGCGCGGGTGATGGCCTCGCGGACGGTGCCGGCACCGTCCGCGCCGTCGGTGCCGCCTTCGCCGCCGGTGCCGTAGACGCGGACGGCCCCCGGCCAGGCGGCCGCCAGACGGTCGCGGGCGCGCCGCCCCGCGGCGGTGGCGCAGACGAGGCCGATCAGGCCGGCGGGGGCGTTCGGGGCGTTCACGAGGATGCTCCTTCGGTGCCGGGGCGGGTGCCCCACAGGACGAAGACGGGGTTGCCGGCGGCGAGCCGCACCACATCGCCGGGCAGGGGGGCCAGCCGGGAGGACTGCAACAGCACGCCGTCGGCGGCCAGACCGGCGGCGCCGAGCGCGGCCCGCACCGCCGGTACGCGGTCCAGCGCGGCGAGCGTGACGACGACCGCGCGGCGGGCGCGGAGCGCGCAGGCCGCCACGATTTCCTCCAGCTCCCGCCCCCCGCCGCCGACGAACACGGCGTCCGGTTCGGGCAGTCCGGTGAGGACGCCGGGGGCCGTGCCGTGCACGGTCTGGAGGTCCACACCGTGGGCCGCGGCGTTGGCGCGGCAGCGTTCGGCGCCGTCGGCGGTGCGTTCCACGGCGACGGCCGCCGCGCCCAGACGGGCGCACTCCACCGCGACGGAGCCGGAGCCCGCCCCGACGTCCCAGACCAGGTCGCCCGGGCGCGGCCCGAGCCGGGCCAGCGCCAGGGCCCGCGCCTCGTACTTGGTGATCATCGAGTCGCGGTGTGCGAAGGCGTCCTCCGGCAGCGCCCAGCCGGCGGGCGGGCGCCGCGGCCCGGCGAGCGCCAGGGGTGCGGGGGCCAGAGCGCGGGAGGTGTCCAGGCACAGCACCACGCTGACCTCACCGGGCCAGGTGCGGGTGGCGGCCTCGGCGGGGGAGAGGTGCTCGACGCGCTCGTCCGCCGTGCCCAGTGCGCTCGCCACAACCAGGGTGCGCGGCAGCCCGGTTGCGGCCAGGGCGGCGCCCAGCTCGGCGGGCCCCGCGCCGGGGCCGGTGAGCACGGCGGTCTTGGGGTGTGCGCGGCAGACGTTGACGGCGGTGCGCGGGTCGCGTCCGTGCGCGCTGACCACCACGGCGTCGTCCCACGGCAGCCCGGCGCGGGCGAAGGCCACCGCGACGGACGGCGCGGTGGGCCGTATGTCCAGGGCGTGCGTGCCGAAGCGTTCGGCCAGCGAGCGGACGATCCCGAAGAACCCGGGATCGCCGGAGGCGAGCACCACCACCGGCCCCCCGTCCTCGGACAGCTGCCGCTCGACGGCGTCCAGCGCCGGGGCGAGCGGCCCCAGGACCACGCGCCGTACTCCGGGGGGAGGGTCGGCCGCCTCCAGATGGCGGCGCGCTCCCACGGCCAGGCGGACCCCCTGCCAGGACGGCGCGCCGGATCCGAAGGCCCCGGCCGCCGCCCCCGCCCCCGTGCCCGTTCCCGTTCCTGTGCCCACGACCGTGATCACGGCAGCAGCCCCCCGTCGTCGGAGCACAGGGCGACCACCGTGCGGCCGGTGAAGTCCACCATGGCCGCCTCCGCGGTGATCCGGTGGTCGGTGAAGCGCTCCAGTACGTCCACCACCCGGCGGCACAGCTCCGGCGCGGCCGACTGCAGCAGCCCCGCCGCGTCCCACAGCTCGTACGCGTGGCGGGCGGTGTTCGCCGCCGCGACCTCGGCCGCCAGCGCTTCCGCGCCGCCCACCGCGCGGGTGATGTCGGCCAGGACGGATGTGTCCACCTTCGACCGCGTGTAGTGCGTCATCAGCACCCCGGAGGCCAGCTTGGTCAGCTTCCCCACCATGCCGACGAACACCACCCGGCCCACACCGTGCTCCACCGCCCGCCGCAGCGCGGCGCCCGTGAAGTCGCCGACCTCGATGAAGGACACCGGGGGCAGCCCGGGCAGCAGTTCCATGGCGCCCTTCTCGGTGCGCCCGCCGGTGCACAGCGCCACGGCCGGGACACCCTGCGCGGCGGCCACCGACACGGCCTGCTCCACGCTCGCCCGCCAGGAGGCCGTCGAGAACGGCCGGACGATCCCGGTCGTCCCCAGGATGGAGATGCCGCCGAGGATGCCGAGCCGGGCGTTGGTGGTCTTGCGGGCGCGCTTCTCCCCGTCGGGCACGCTGATGGTGACGTCCACGCCGCGCTCCGCGGTGTCGACGACCTCGCCAACCGCCTGGCTGATCATGGCGCGGGGCACCGGGTTGATCGCCGGGCCGCCCACCTCCAGGCCGAGCCCCGGCCGGGTGACGACGCCGACGCCGACGCCGCCGTGCAGCTCGATGCCCGGCTCGCCGCGCCAGCTCACAGTGGCGGTCAGATGCGAGCCGTGGGTGACGTCCGGGTCGTCGCCCGCGTCCTTGACCACCACCGCCTCGGTGCGGCCCGGCCGCAGCTCGGCCGAGCGCTCCACGGCGAAGGTCACCCGCCGCCCCGAGGGCAGCGCGACCTCCACCCACGGCTGGGGGTCGCCCGTGACCAGGTGCAGCGCGGCGGCGCGGGCCGCCGCCGAGGCGCAGGTGCCGGTCGTCCAGCCGGTGCGCAGTGCCCTCGGCCGCTGTTTGGCGGTACGCGGCAGGTCCGGCTCCCGCAGCCTCGGTCCCCGGGCGGGCCCGTGCTCCGGCTCCTCAGCCACGGCCCGCCGCCTCCCGGCCGGCCGGTTCGGTGCTCTGTCCGGCGGTCTGCTCACCGGTCTGCCCGCGAATCTCCCGGACACCCTGGGCCTCCCGGGGCTCCCGGGCCGCGCGCAGCGCCCGGCGCGCTTCCGGCCGCGCACGGCGGTGCCCGTGGAAGTGCCCGGGGTGGTACAGGTGCGAGCGCGTGCCGGAGGCGGACAGTGCGGGACCGACGAGGAACAGCGTGTGCTTCCACAGCCGGTGCTCCTTGACGGTCTCCTCCAGGGTTCCCACCGTGCAGCGCAGCACCAGTTCCTCCGGCCAGGTCGCCTGGTGGGCGATCACCACCGGGGTGTCGGTCGGGTAACCGCCCTCCAGCAGCTCCACCGCCAGCTGCCCGGAGCGCGCCGCCGACAGGAAGACCGCCATGGTCGTGCCGTGCCGGGCGAACTCCCGCACCTCCTCGCCCGGCGGCATCGGCGTCTTGCCGCCGCCGAGCCGGGTGAGGATCACCGACTGGGCGACCTCGGGGATCGTCAGTTCCCGCCCCGCGATGGCCGCCACCGCCGAGAACGACGACACTCCGGGGACGATCTCCACCTCGACGCCCAGCTCCGCGCAGCGGTCCACCTGCTCCTGGGTGCCGCCCCACAACGCCGGATCGCCGGAGTGGACGCGCGCCACCCTGAGCCCGTCGCGGGCCGCCCGCTCGTAGACGGCGATCACGTCCTCCAGGGACATCGAGGCCGAGTCCAGGATCTCCGCGTCCTCGCGGGCGTGCTCGAGGACCTCCTCGCGCACCAGACTGGCCGCCCACACCACGATGTCGGCCTCGGCGATGGCGCGGGCGGCGCGGAAGGTGAGCAGATCCGCGGCGCCGGGCCCGGCGCCCACGATGGTCACCTTCCCGAGGCCCCCCGCGGTCCTCCCGGCGGTCTGCGCGGCGGCCCGCTCGGCTCCGGCTGCCTCGGCGGTTCCACCGGCGGTTGTGACGGTGGTTGTGCCGGCGTTTGCGGCTGCTCTTGCGGCGGTCACAGCTTGCCTCCTCGGTTCTCCCTGCGAGCGGGGGCGATGAGCGTGGACAGATAGGGGAGTTCGGTGTCCCCGGCGGCCGGGCCGGTCCCCGGGGCGGCCTCCAGGTCGGCCGCCGGGCGGATCGACTCCTGCGGCAGCCCCAGCGCCGAGCCCCACACCGCGCCCTCGGTACGGCCCGTGGCGCGCAGCGCGGCGGCGACCTCGCGGGCCCGCCGCCCGAACTTGTAGGCCACCACCGTCCCCGGCCCCTCCAGGGCCTGCCGGAGCACCTCCGTCCCGGCCGTCACCGGCACCAGCGTCAGCGGCTCCGTCCCCTCGGTGAGCACCGCCCCGCCGCGCGCGGCCAGGTCCTGCATCGCGGTGATGCCCGGCACGGTCTCCACGGCCGCCTCCGGCACCAGGGTGCCGACGGTCTGGGCGAGGTAGGTGAAGGTGGAGTAGACGTTCGGGTCGCCGATGGTCGCGAACGCCACCGAGCCGTGGGCGCGCAGCAGTCCGGCGACGCGTTCGCCCGCCGCGTCCCACGCCGCCTCCCGGCGGGAGCGGTCCTCACGCTCGTTGAGCGCGAAGACCACCCGCACGATCCGCTCGCGCGACACGTAGTGCAGGACGGTGGCCTCGGCGCGTCCCGTGCCGCTGCCCTCCATCACGGGCACCACCACCACGTCCGCCGAGCGCAGCGCCTTGACGCCCTTGACCGTCACCAGGTCCGGGTCGCCGGGGCCCACCCCGACGCCGACGAGCCGTGGCCCGCCGGTCTCCCGCACCCCATCGCCGCCATCCTTCATGCCGCTGCTCACGCCGCACACCCTTCGACACAGCTTCCGACGAGACGCCGGGCCACGGACGGCTCGGCGGCCCAGTGCACATGCAGATACGAGGCATGTACGCCGTCCTTCACAAAGCCCTCGACCCGGCGCCCGGGCCGGGAGCCGTGCGAGGTCAGCCCCCATGCCGGCGCGGCCCAGGCCCCGGCCCCGGCCTCCGGCTTCCCGGCCCGCGGCACCCCGGCCTCGGGATCCACCGCCGTGCGGTGGAACTCGTGGCCGCGCACCCGCGTCCCCGCGGCGGCCAGGGCGCTGTCGCCGACCGCCACCGCCTCGCGGTAGCCGAGGGTGAGTTGGTCGGTCATCCGGGCGGTGACGTCAAGCACTCCGCACATCGGCATGCCGTCCAACTCCCTTGTCAGATAAAGCAGTCCGGCGCACTCGGCGGCGACCGGCGCACCCGAGGCGGCCAGCTCCGCCACCGCCCGGCGCAGCGGCTCGTTCGCCGACAGCTCCGGCGCGTACACCTCCGGGAATCCGCCGCCCAGGACCAGCCCGGCCGTTCCCGGCGGCAGCGCGGTGTCCCGCAGCGGGTCGAAGACGGCCACGTCCGCGCCCGCCGCACGCAGCAGCTCGGCGTGCTCGGCGTAGGAGAAGGTGAACGCGGCCCCGCCCGCGACGGCCACCACCGGGCGCCCGCGCGGCCGGCCCGCGGGTACGGGCGGCGCCCACGGCTCCTGGGGCAGCGGCGGCGCGGAGTGCGCCAGGGCGAGCAGCGCCTTCACGTCGCAGCCGGACCGCACCCGCTGCGCCAGCTCCGCCACCGCCCCGGTCGCCTCCGCCCGCCGCTCGGCCACCGGCACCAGGCCCAGATGGCGCGAGGGGGTGTGCACCAGCGGCGCCCGGCGCAGCACGCCCAGCACCGGTACCCCGCAGGCGTCCAGCGCCTCGCGCAGCAGCTCCTCGTGGCGGTCGGAGGCCACCTTGTTGAGGATCACCCCCGCGACGCGGACCTCCGGATCCCAGGACGCGAAGCCGTGCACCAGCGCCGCCACCGAGCGGGACTGGGAGGAGGCGTCCACCACCAGCACCACCGGCGCCCGCAGCAGCTTGGCCACCTGCGCGGTCGAGGAGAGCTCACCGAGGCCGGCGGCTCCGTCGTACAGCCCCATCACGCCCTCGACCACGGCCACGTCCGCACCGGCCGCCCCGTGCAGGAACAGCGGCGCGACCAGATCCGGGCCGCACAGGTACGCGTCGAGGTTGCGGCCGGGCCTGCCGGTGGCCAGCGCGTGGTAGCCCGGGTCGATGTAGTCCGGGCCCACCTTGTGCGGGGAGACCTCCAGCCCGGCCGCGGCGAAGGCGGCCATCAGCCCGGTGGCGACGGTGGTCTTGCCGCTGCCCGAGGAGGGCGCGGCCACGACCAGCCGGGGAAGCGCGGTACTCACGGTCCGATCACCACTCGATGCCCCGCTGGCCCTTCTGGCCGGCGTCCATCGGGTGCTTGACCTTGGTCATCTCCGTCACCAGGTCGGCGGCGCCGATCAGCGCCTCCGGAGCGTTCCGGCCGGTGATCACCACGTGCTGGACGCCGGGACGGGTCCGCAGCACCTCGACCACCTCGTCGGTGTCCACCCAGCCCCAGTGCATCGGGTAGGCGAACTCGTCCAGCACGTACAGCCGGTAGGTCTCGGCCGCCAGATCGCGTTTGACCTGCTCCCAGCCCTCGCGCGCCGCCTCCTCGGAGGACTCGATGCCGCGCTGCACCCACGACCAGCCCTCGCCCATCTTGTGCCAGGCCACGGTGCCGCCCTCGCCGCTCGCGCCCAGCACGCGCAGCGCCCGCTCCTCGCCGACCCGCCACTTGGCGGACTTCACGAACTGGAACACCCCGATCGGCCAGCCCTGGTTCCAGGCGCGCAGCGCCAGCCCGAAGGCCGCCGTCGACTTGCCCTTGCCGGTGCCCGTGTGGACCGCCAGCAGCGGGCGGTTGCGGCGCTGGCGTGTGGTGAGGCCGTCGTCGGGGACGACACTCGGCTGTCCTTTCGGCACTACGCGGCCCTCCTGTCGGTGTTCTCGCGGGTGATCCTGTGAGTGCGGCCGGGGGCCTGCAGGGAGCGGACGAGCCCGGTGACGGCGTCGGCGCGCAGCTCCTCCAGCGTCACGGCGGGGCCGCCCAGTCCGGCGGCGAGATCGCCGGCCAGCCCGAGCCGCACCGGCCCGGACTCGCAGTCGACCACCACCGAGGCGGTGCCGTCGGCGGCCAGCAGCCGGGCGGCCTGCCGGGCGCGTACCACCGGCTGCGGGCCGCCCGTCGCCCGCCCGTCGGTGACGGCGACCAGCAGCGGGCGCCGTGAGGGGTCGCGCAGCCGCTCGGTCCGCAGTACGTCGCGGGCCCTCAGCAGCCCGGCGGCCAGCGGGGTGCGGCCGCCGGTCGGCAGCGACTCCAGGCGTGCGGCGGCGGCCTCCACCGACGAGGTCGGGGGCAGGGCCACCTCGGCGCCCGATCCCCGGAAGGAGACCAGGCCGACCTTGTCGCGGCGCTGGTAGGCGTCCAGCAGCAGCGACAGCACCGCGCCCTTGACCGCGCCCATCCGCCGCCGCGCGGCCATCGAGCCGGAGGCGTCCACGACGAACAGCACGAGGTTGGACTCCCGGCCCTCGCGCACCGCCTCGCGCAGATCCTCCCGGCGCACCAGCAGCCCGGGCCCGGAGCGCCCCCGCGCCCGCTGGTGCGGGGCGGCGGCCCGTACGGTCGCGGCCAGATGCAGCCGGGACAGCGCGCCCCGCGGCCGGCGGGCGCCGGTGGTGCGCCCCTGCGCGGTACGGGCGCGCGAGCGCCGTCCCGCCGTGCCCTCGCCCACGCCCGGTACGTGCAGCGAGCGGGCGCGGAACGGCTCGCCGGCGCGGGCGGGGGCCTGCTCGCCGCCGCCCTGTCCGCCGCTTCGTTCGTCGCCCTGCTCCGGTCCGGTGTCCTCCTCGCCGCGCGACTGCCCGGGCAGGGAGGGCTCGGGTGTGTCGGCCGGTTCCGGCGAGCCGTCCTGCGGCGGCTGACCGCCCCCGCCGTCCCCGCCGCCGTCCGGGCCGTCCGGGTCCGGATCATCGTCCGTGCCGTCTCCCGTGCCGCCGTTCTGCCGCAGCGTCTCGTCGAGCTTCTCCTCGTCCAGGCCGGGCGCGTCGAAGGGGTTGCGGCGCCTGCGGTGCGGCAGGGCCAGCAGCGCCGCCCGCCGTACGTCCTCGGCCGTCACGTCGGTGCGCCCCGCCCAGGCGGCCAGCGCGGTGGCGGTACGCGCCATCACGATGTCGGCCCGCATCCCGTCCACCTCGAAGGCCGCGCAGGTGGCGGCGATCTGCCGCAGCGCGGTGTCGCCCAGCCGCACCTTCGGCAGCAGTGCCCGCGCGGCCGCGATCCGCTCCCGCAGTCCGCTCTCCTCACCGGCCCAGCGGGCGGCGAAGGCCGCCGGATCCTCCTCGTAGGCCAGGCGCCGCCGCACGACCTCCATCCGCTCGCCGGTCTCCCGGGAGGCGGCCACCTCCACGGTCAGGCCGAAGCGGTCCAGCAGCTGCGGACGCAGCTCGCCCTCCTCGGGGTTCATCGTCCCCACCAGCAGGAAGCGGGAGGAGTGCCGCACCGAGACGCCCTCGCGCTCGATGTGGACCACGCCCATCGCGGCGGCGTCCAGGAGCGAGTCGATGAGGAAGTCCTGCAGCAGGTTGACCTCGTCCACGTAGAGGACGCCCCGGTGCGCCTGCGCCAGCAGCCCCGGCTCGAAGGCCTTCACCCCTTCCGCCAGGGCCCGCTCGATGTCCAGCGATCCGACGAGCCGGTCCTCGGAGGCGCCCACCGGCAGCTCCACCATCCGGGCCGGCCGGCTCTCGCCCGGCCCCGCCTCGTGCGGCCCGTCCGGGCAGGCGGGGTCAAGGCGGCGCGGGTCGCAGGAGAAGCGGCAGCCGGGCACGGTCTCGACCGGCGGCATCAGCGCCGCCAGGGCCCGTACCGCGGTGGACTTGGCCGTGCCCTTCTCGCCGCGCACCAGGACACCGCCGACGGCCGGCGAGACCGCGTTCAGCAGCAGCGCCAGCCGCAGGTCGTCCATGCCGACGACGGCGGTGAACGGATAGGCGGCGGCCGCCGCCCCGGTGGTCGCGGTGGTCGCGGTGGTCGCCGTGGTCGTGTTCGCGGTGGTGGTCACGCGTCGCCCTCCAGATCGTCGGAGCCGCTCTCCAGGTCGCCCTCGAGTTCGAGGTAGATCTCGCGCAGCCGCTCCAGGGTCCGCTCCTCCGGCTCGGCCCACAGCCCGCGGTCGGCGGCCTCCAGCAGCCGCTCGGTCACGCCCCGCAGCGCCCACGGGTTGGAGCGCTTCATGAACTCCTGGTTGGTCTCGTCGAAGACGTACTCGGCCGCCAGCCGCTGGTACATCCAGTCGTCCACGACCCCGGCCGTCGCGTCGTAGCCGAAGAGGTAGTCGACGGTGGCCGCCATCTCGAAGGCGCCCTTGTAGCCGTGCCGCCGCATCGCCGCCATCCAGCGCGGGTTGACCACCCGCGCCCGGAAGACCCGGTGGGTCTCCTCGCCCAGCGTCCGCGTCCGCACCTGGTCGGGGACGGCCGAGTCGCCCACGTACGCCTCGGGGGAGTCCCCGGTCAGATGGCGCACCATCGCCACCATGCCGCCGTGGTACTGGAAGTAGTCGTCGGCGTCGGCGATGTCGTGCTCGCGGGTGTCGACGTTCTTGGCTGCCACCTGGATGCGGCGGAACGCCGTCTCCATGTCGCCGCGCGCCGGGCGGCCGTCCAGTCCGCGCCCGTACGCGTAGCCGCCCCACACCGCGTACACCTCGGCCAGGTCCGCGTCCGAGCGCCAGTTGCGGGCGTCGATCAGCGGCAGCAGCCCGGCGCCGTACGCGCCCGGCTTGGAGCCGAAGATCCTCGCCGTGGCCCTGCGCCGGTCGCCGTGTGCGGCGGTGTCCTCGTCGGCGTGGGCCTTCACGTGGTTGGACTCGGCGGGCTCGTCCAGCTCCGCCACCGCCCGCACCGCGTCGTCCACCAGCGCCACCACGTGCGGGAAGGCGTCCCGGAAGAAACCGGAGATGCGGACGGTGACGTCGATGCGCGGCCGGCCCAGCTCCTCCAGGGGCACGATCTCGAAGCCCGTCACCCGCCGGGAGGCGTCGTCCCACACCGGGCGGCAGCCCAGCAGCGCCAGGATCTCCGCGATGTCGTCGCCCTGCGTGCGCATGCAGGAGGTGCCCCACACCGTCAGGCCCACCGACCTGGGGTACTCGCCGTGGTCGGCCAGGTGCCGGGCCAGCAGGGAGTCCGCCAGCGCGCTGCCGACCTCCCACGACAGCTTCGACGGGATCGCCTTGGGGTCCACGGAGTAGAAGTTCCGCCCCGTGGGCAGCACGTTGACCAGGCCGCGAGTGGGCGAGCCGGAGGGACCGGCGGGTACGTAGCCGCCGGCCAGCGCGTGCAGCACGTTGCCGATCTCGTCGGTGGTGCGCTCCAGCCGGGGCACGACCTCGTCCGCGGCGAACTCCAGGACGCGCACGGCGCCCGGCAGTCCGGCGTCCAGCACCTCGCGGACCACCTCCGGGGCCGCCTCGCGCGCCCAGCCGCGGGCCTCCATCGACTCCACCAGCCGCCGCGCCAGGTGCTCCAGCAGGTCCACCGCGTCGGAGGCGGTACGGGAGGGCCCGTCCGCGAGCGCGGTCAGTGCCTTCGGCACCTCCAGGCGCGCCCCCGGCTCGGCCAGCAGCTCGGACTCCACCAGCCCCACGTGCTCGGCCAGCACCGCCCGCAGGCCCGGCAGCGCACCGCCGACCCCACCCCACACCTGGGCCGAACGCAGCACCGCCAGCACCAGGTTGACGCGCGGCTCGCCCACCGGGCCGCCGCCCAGCACATGCAGGCCGTCGCGGATCTGCACGTCCTTGATCTCGCACAGCCAGCCGTCGATGTGCATGACGAACTCGTCGAACTCGTCCTCGTCCGGCTGCTCCTCCACGTGCAGGTCGTGGTGGAGCTCGGCGGCTCTCACCAGCGTCCAGATCTGGCTGCGCACGGCCGGGGCCTTGGCCGGGTCCAGATCGCTCACCAGCGCGTACTCGTCCAGCAGTTGCTCCAGCTTGGCGAGGTCGCCGTAGGAGTCGGCGCGCGCCATCGGCGGCACCAGATGGTCGACGACCGTGGCGTGGCCGCGGCGCTTGGCCTGGGTGCCCTCGCCGGGATCGTTGACGATGAACGGGTAGACCAGCGGCAGATCGCCCAGCACCGCGTCCGGGGCGCAGCCGGCCGACAGGCCCAGGCCCTTGCCCGGCAGCCACTCCATCGTGCCGTGCTTGCCCATGTGCACCACGGCGTCGGCGCCGAAGCCGCCCTGCTCCGGCGGGGCCTCCATCCAGCGGTAGGCGGCCAGGTAGTGGTGGGAGGGCGGCAGGTCGGGGTCGTGGTAGATCGCGATGGGGTTCTCGCCGAAGCCGCGCGGCGGCTGGATCATCACCACCACGTTGCCGAACCGCAGCGAGGCCAGCACGATCTCGGCCTCATCGCCCTCGCCGTCCACGTACAGCGAGCCCGGCGGCTCGCCCCAGTGCTCGCGCATGGCCTCGCGCAGCTCCGGGTCGAGGGCGGCGAACCACCGCCGGTAGTCGGCCAGCGGCACCCGGGCGGGCGCGGCGGCCAGCTGCTCCTCGGTCAGCCACTCCACGTCGTGGCCGCCCGCCGCGATCAGCCGGTGGATCAGCTCGTCGCCGCTCCCGGGCAGTTCACCGGTGTCGTACCCGGCCTCGCGCAGGGCGCGCAGCAGTCCCACGGCCGAGGCCGGGGTGTCCAGCCCCACGGCGTTGCCGACGCGCGAGTGCTTGGTGGGGTAGGCGGTGAAGACCAGGGCGATCCGCTTGTCCGCGTTCGGCCTGCGGCGCAGGGCGGCGTGCCGCACCGCGATCCCGGCCACCCGGCGGGCCCGCTCGGGGTCGGCGACGTAGACGGGCACCCCGTCGGGGCCGTCCTCCTTGAAGGAGAAGGGCACGGTGATCAGCCGCCCGTCGAACTCCGGGATCGCCACCTGCATCGCCGCGTCCATCGGCGACAGGGCGGCGTCGGAGGCCTCCCAGACGGCACGGGAGCCGGTCAGGCACAGGCCCTGGACCACGGGGATGTCCAGCTCGGCCAGCGCGCCGACGTCCCAGGTCTCGTCGTCGCCGCCCGCGCTCGCGTCCGCCGCGTGGGCGCCGCCGGCGGCGAGCACGGTGGCGACCAGCGCGTCGGCGCGGCCCAGCAGTTCGTACAGGCCGGGGTCGGCGCTCCTGAGCGAACCGCAGTACACCGGCAGGGCGTTGGCGCCGCGCTCCTCGATCGCGTCGCACAGCGTGTCGACGAAGGCGGTATTCCCCGACAGCTCGTGGGCCCGGTAGAACAGCACGCCCACCGTCGGCCGGGACGGGGCGTGCGACCGGTCGCCGCGCACGCCGTACTCGGGCATCGGGCGCGGTCCGTCGAAGCCGTGGCCGGTCAGCAGCACGGTGTCGGACAGGAAGCGCACCAGCTCCGCCAGGTTCTCCGGCCCGCCCGCCACCAGATACCTCAGCGCCTCGGCGACCACACCGGCCGGGACGGTGGAGGCGGCCATCAGCTCCGCGTCCGGGACGGACTCGCCGCCCAGCAGCACCGCCGGGATCCCGGTGGCGCGCAGCGCCGCCAGCCCGTCCTCCCAGGCGCGCCGGCCGCCCAGCAGGCGTACGACGGCGATGTCCGCACCCTCCACGAGCGCGGGCAGCTCCCCGGCGACGTCGACGCGCGCCGGGTTGGCGATGCGGTACGGGGCGCCGGAGGCGCGGGCCGCCAGCAGGTCGGTGTCGGCGGTGGACAGCAGCAGTACCGTGCTCATCGAGCTCCCATCGGTTCGTACGTCCTTCGCATCGGCCGTGTCGGTCCTTCCGGTCGCACCGGTCGTCTCGGTCGTCTCGGTCGTCCTGTCCGTCCCGCTCGCGCCGCTCACGGCGCACCCGGCGGCACGAACGGCAGACCCGCGGGCGCGCCGTCCTCGATCAGCCGCAGCAGCGCGGCGGTGTCGGCGTGCTCCTCCACCAGATCGCCCAGCCGGTCCAGCTGCTCCTCGCGCAGCGCGGCGAAGGAGGTGTCCGGGGCGGGGACGAACGCCCGCCCCGCGTCGGCGGCCACCCGCCGCAGGAACGCACGCCGGAAGCCGTCGCCCTCCAGCGAGCCGTGCCAGTGCGTGCCCCACACCGAGCCGGTGCGGCAGCCGTCCAGGAACGGCTCGTCGCCGCCGGCGACCTCGGCCACACCGTGGTGGATCTCGTATCCCTCCACCCGCTCGCCCAGCGCCTCGCCCACCGGCCGGGCCAGGGTCTTCTCCGCCTCGAAGCGCACCCGCACCGGCAGCAGGCCCAGACCGTCGACCGTTCCGGCGCGCGACTCCACCTCGTCCTCGATCCGCTCGCCCAGCAGCTGGAAGCCGCCGCAGATCCCCAGCACCGGGCGGCCCTCGGCCGCCCTGCGGGCCAGCGCGCCGGCCAGGCCGCGCTCGCGCAGCCAGGCCAGCGCCCGCACGGTGCCGCGGGTGCCCGGCACGATCGCCAGATCGGCGTCGGCCAGTTCCTCGGGCCGGTCGGTGAACCGCACCACCACCCCCGGCTCGGCCGCCAGCGCGTCCACGTCCGTGAAGTTCGACATCAGCGGCACGGGCACCACCGCGACCCGCAGCACGTCGCGGCCGTGCGGCGGCGCGACGGCCGACTCGCGCACCCCTCCGCGCAGCGACAGCCGCAGCCCGTCCTCCTCGTCGATGCCCAGCCCGTGCGCGTAGGGCAGGACGCCCAGCACCGGGCGGCCGGTCAGGCCGCGCAGCATCTCCAGACCGGGTTCCAGGAGCGTGACGTCACCGCGGAACTTGTTGACCAGATAGCCCGCCACCAGCGCCTGGTCCCCGGGCGCCAGCAGGGCGGTGGTGCCGAAGAGGGAGGCGAAGACCCCGCCGCGGTCGATGTCGCCGACCACCACGACCGGAAGCCGGGCGGCGCGCGCCAGGCCCATGTTGACGATGTCGGTGCGCCGCAGGTTGATCTCGGCCGGGCTGCCGGCTCCCTCGCAGATCACCGCGTCGTGGGTGCGGCGCAGTTCGGCCAGGCAGTCGGTGACCGTCTCCAGCAACTCCTCCCGCCCTCCCGCGCGCCGCACCCCGCCAGGGGACGGCGACGGCCCGGCGTCCCCGAAGTAACCGCGCGCGCTCATCTCACCCACCGGCCTGCCCAGCAGCACCACCTGGCTGGAGCGGTCGCCGCCCGGTTTGAGGAGCACGGGGTTCATCAGCGCGCTCGGCTCCACACCGGCCGCGGCGGCCTGCATGGCCTGGGCGCGGCCGATCTCGGCGCCCTCGCGCGTCACGAAGGAGTTCAGCGACATGTTCTGCGCCTTGAACGGCGCCACCTTCACGCCCCTGCGGGCCAGCCAGCGGCAGACGCCCGCCGTGACCACGCTCTTGCCCGCGTCCGAGGTCGTTCCCGCGATCAGCAGCCCGCCGCCCGTCACAGCCCGCCCCCCGATGTCGGCCGCCCCCGCCGCCGCTTCCCCGGCCGTACGGAGCGGGTCTCCCGCAGCGCCCCGGCGGCGCCGCAGACCGCCAGCGCCAGCGCGCACACCCGGCGTGAGAGCCGCACCGCGCGCTCGATGTCCTCCACCCGCACCGGGCGGCCGCCGGCGCCCAGGGCCGGCCGGTGCTCGACGCGCCCGCCGTACGACAGTGTCCCGCCCAGCCGCAGACCCAGCGCACCCGCGAACGCCGCCTCGACCACACCGGCGTTGGGGCTGGGGTGGCGGCGGGCGTCCGCGCGCCAGGCGCGCAGCGCGCCGCGCGGATCGGGGCCGGCGAGCGCGGCCAGCAGCGCGGTCAGCCGGGCGCCGGGCCACCCCGCCACGTCGTCCAGCCGTGCCGAGGCCCAGCCGAAGCGCAGATGGCGCGGTGAGCGGTGACCGACCATCGCGTCCAGGGTGTTGACGGCCCGGAAGCCCGCCAGCCCCGGCACACCGGCGGCCGCTCCCCACACCAGCGCGCCCACCACGGCGTCGGAGGTGTTCTCGGCGACGGACTCGACCACCGCCCGGGCGATGCCGTCGGCGTCCAGCGCCTGCGGGTCGCGCCCGCACAGGTGCGGCAGCCGGGCGCGGGCCGCCTCCAGGTCGCCCGCCTCCAGTGCGGCGGCGATCTCGCGGGCCTCGCGCGCCAGCGTCGTACCGCCGACCACCGCCCAGACGGCGGCGGCCGTGAGGGCGGTACGGGCGGCGGGGGAGCGGCGCACCGCACGGTCCAGCGCCGCCGCGGCCGCCGCGGCGCCGCCCGCGCACACGGCGGTGTACAGCGCACCCGCGCCGCGGTGGTCGCGCCACAGCAGGCGCTCGGCGGCAGCGGCCGCGCGCCCGAAGGCGGCGACGGGGTGCGCGCGGCGCGGATCGCCGGCGATCAGGTCGAGCAGACACCCCAGGACAGCTCCGCACGCGTAGCCCGCGGCCGGAAGGCCGGGGGCGGCGGGGAGGCCGGTGTCCGCCGGAGCGATGGCCGGGGGGAGGGCGTGATCGGCACGCATCGCGTCAGCCGGCCGTCACACCTCGTGCGGAACCGGTGGCGCAGCGGGATGGAGGTGGTGCGGCAGACAGGGTGCCGGGCATGGCGGTATGTCCTCACTCAGGGTCCTCGCCCTGGCTCGACGTGACCGGCGGTGAGAGTCTCCTGGCTCCCGGATCGGCGCCTCCCCCGGCCTTCCAGCCCGATGTGCGGGCCGTGACGCTGGGTGGGGGAGCGCTCCCCGGTGACAGTGGCGGGACCGCGCCGGATTCGCACCGGCTTCCTCTCCTGCCGCCGTTTGGCAACGGGAAGTCCACCACGGCCGGGGAGGCGCGTCAACTCACCCGTGACCTGCGGTGGCGCACTGTGCGCAAGCGCACACGGCGCACGCCGGGGGTGCGCCGGTAGTACGCCGCGGCGCTCGTGTCCCGGGGCGGACCGGGAACGCGGGGAGGGCGCGGTGGGCGCCGGACGAGCCCGGGGAGGCCGTGTACGCCGGGGGAGGCGCCGGGGAGGGCGTAACGAGACCTGAGGGGCCGATCAGGTCTGATCAGGCCGCGATGATGTAGATGCCGTACGCCACCGCGGCCGCGCACAGGGCGTAGCTGGCGTAGGCGCCGACGCGGGCCAGGGCGGAGGAGCCGCCCTGCGACTTGTCGTTGGTGCCCAGGCCGACGATGCCGAGGGTGAACAGGCCCACCAGGCCGACCGTCATCACGAGACTGACGCCGAAGACCTGGCCGAGGGCGGCCCAGTCGATGTCCATGGTGCTTCTTCCTTCGCGGGGCTCGGGCTCAGGGAGCGGAGACGGTGGTCTTCGCCGGCGTGTCGGAGGCCTTCTCGGCCTCCTCCATGGCGGCGGTGGGCGGCGGGGCGACGGCCTGCACCGCGGCCGTGACCACGCCCGCGTCCTCCGCCTCGGCCGGCTCGACGTCGTTGACGTTGGTGTGGTCGACCGGCTCCCGGCGGGAGGCGAACCAGATGGCGGCGATGGCGGCGACGGAGACGATGGCGACCACGGTGACACCCCAGTCGCCCTGGACGGCCAGCAGCGCGGAGCCCGCGGCGATCAGACCGGCGGCCGGGAGGGTCAGGCCCCAGGCGGCGACCATGCGGCCGGCGGTGCTCCAGCGGACCACACCGCCCTTGCGGCCCAGGCCGCAGCCCATGATCGAGCCGGAGCAGACCTGCGTGGTGGAGAGCGCGAAGCCCAGGTGGGAGGAGGCCAGGATGGTGACGGCCGAGCTGGTCTGGGCGGCGAAGCCCTGTGCCGGGCGGATGTCGGTCAGGCCCTTGCCCATGGTGCGGATGATCCGCCAGCCGCCCAGGTAGGTGCCCAGCGCGATGGCGATACCGGCCGAGGCGATGACCCACAGCGGCGGGTCGGCGTCGGCGCCGAGCACGCCGCCGGAGATCAGCGCGAGGGTGATGACACCCATCGTCTTCTGCGCGTCGTTGGTGCCGTGGGCCAGGGAGACCAGGCCGGCCGAGGCGATCTGCCCGGCGCGGTAGCCCTTGGCGACCTGCCCCTCCTCGGCGTTGCGGCTGATCCGGTAGGTCAGCCTGGTCGCGAGCATGGCCGCGATGCCGGCGACCAGGGGCGCGACGAGGGCCGGGATCAGCACCTTCATGAAGACGGCGCCGATGGAGACGGCGCCGATGCCGACGGCGGCGATCGTGGCACCGAGGAGACCGCCCATGAGGGCGTGCGAGGAGCTGGAGGGGAGCCCGGCCAGCCAGGTCAGCAGGTTCCACAGGATCGCGCCGACCAGCCCCGCGAAGATCACCGCGGGTTCGATGCCGGAGTCCTCGTTGATGAGGCCTTTGGAGATCGTCGCGGCGACCTCGACCGAGATGAAGGCGCCGATGAGGTTGAGGACCGCCGACATCGCCACCGCGGTCTTGGGCTTGAGCGCCCCGGTGGAAATGGTGGTGGCCATGGCGTTGGCCGTGTCGTGGAAACCGTTGGTGAAGTCGAACACCAAGGCCGTGACGATCACGATCCCGATGAGAAGCGTGATGTTTTCCATTCACCCAGGCAATCGGTCGAGGGGGCAAGTACTCGGCGAAGGTAAGGATGCCGGATGAACGCAAGGTGAACTGGGAACGGCGTCACGGTGTCTCGTGTGGCCTGTGTGCGCAGGGTCGCACGGTGCGGTAAGGGCCCGCCCCCGCGCGCTCCGGCGCACCGCCCGCCCCGGCACGGGCCCGCCGCCGTTAGAGTGCCCCGCCGGAGGTGGTGCGGATGCGGTCGGCCTGGGCGGACGCTTGGAGGGAACTGGTGGCCACGGCCCGCCGGACGGTGGCGGACGGTCTGGTCGTGGGCACCTCGGGCAACGTGTCGGTGCGGGTCGGCGACACCGTACTGGTCACCCCCAGCGG
Source organism: Streptomyces verrucosisporus (assembly GCF_017114865.1). GTDB lineage: Bacteria > Actinomycetota > Actinomycetes > Streptomycetales > Streptomycetaceae > Streptomyces > Streptomyces fenghuangensis. The sequence continues at coordinate 575,049 of NZ_JADEYH010000001.1, forward strand.
CATCGCGTACGACCGCCTCGGTCCGGACGAACCGTGCGCCGTCGACCTGGACGGCCGGCCGGTGGCCGGCGACCTCGTGCCCACCAGCGAGCTGCCGATGCACCTGGCGGTGTACCGCTCCACCGGTGCCGCGGCGATCGTCCACACCCACGCCGTGCACGCCACCGCCGTCTCCACCCTCGTCGACGAACTCCCGGCGGTCCACTACATGGCCGCGGCCCTGGGGGGCCCGGTCCGCGTGGCGCCGTACGCCACCTACGGCAGCGAGGAGCTGGCCGCCCACGCGCTGGAGGCACTGCGCGACCGCAGCGGCTGCCTGCTGCGCAACCACGGCACGCTCGTGTACGCCGACAGCCTCGGCCGGGCGTACGACGACACCGCCCAGCTGGAGTGGATGTGCCGGGTCTGGCTCGCCGCCGCCTCCGTGCCCGGCCGCACCCCGTCCCTGCTGCCGCCCGGGGAGCTGGACCGCGTCGCCGAGCGGCTGCGCGGCTACGGGCAGCACGGCCGGCCCGCCCGCGCCGAGCCGCCCGGCACCCGCTCGCCCCGGGACGGATGACGCCGCGCGGGCGGGGTACGAGGTGGGCGACACCGGCGCCGGCGGCGCCGGGCGGGGGAGCCGGTCCCGGCCCGTCCCCGCTCACCCGCCGGAGCCCGCCCGCTGGCCCCGGCGGCACCACGCCGCCATCCTTGGAGACGATGAGTCTGCGCAGAACGGCGGCCCTGACCGCCCTCACCACGCTCGGTGCCGGAGCGGCCGCTGTCGTGGCCGGCCGGTACGCGGCCACCGCCGCCCTCAGGCCGTCCTCCGGGCACTCCCTGCCCGCCGGCTTCGAGGGTCCGCAGCTGACCGTCCACGCCACCGCGGCGGGGCAGGTCACCCTGACCCGGTCCCTCATCTCCCAGCTCCCCGGCACCTACGCCCTCACCGGCCCCGGCCGGCACGCCGTCGTCGGAACCGTGCTCGACATCCCCTCCTCCGCCGACACCGTCGTACGGCGCCTGGAGCGGGTGGACCGCGGACGGCTCGCCACCGGGGACCGGGTGCGGCTGACCCCGCAGCTCCACACCGGAAACCCCGGGGACGCGCTGGGGCTGGAGTACGCGGACGTGGAGGTGCCCGGCGAGCTCGGCCCCCTGCCCGCCTGGTACCTGCCCGCCCTGCGCGACGTGTGGATCATCGCCGTGCACGGTCTGGGCGCCACGCGCGAGCACCCCATGAACGTCCTGCCCTTCCTGAACGCCATGGGCGTCCCCGTGCTCGTCCCCGCCTACCGGGGCGATCCCGGGGCGCCCCGGTCGCCCGACGGCACCGTGCACCTGGGCGACTCCGAGTGGCGCGACCTCGACGCGGCCATCCGCCACGCCCTGGGCCGCGGCGCCCGCGGCATCGTGCTGTACGGCTGGTCCACCGGGGCCACCATGGCGCTGCGGGCCGCCGCCGAGTCCCCGGTCCGCGACTTCCTCACCGGGCTGATCCTGGACTCGCCCGTGCTCGACTGGAGGGCCACCCTGCGCGCCCTGGCGGGCGCCCGCCACATCCCCGCCCCCCTGCTGCCGCTGGCGGTGCGCGCCGCGCAGGGCCGCGCCCGGCTCCACCCGGACCTCCACTCCGAGCTGAGCGACCCCGGCGAGCTGCGGCTGCCCACGCTCGTCCTGCACGGCCCGGACGACGCCGTCGCACCCTGGGGACCCTCCCGCGAACTGGCCGAACGGCGCCCGGACCTGGTCTCGCTGCACATCGTCGGACAGGCTCCGCACGCCGCCATGTGGAACGCCGATCCGCAGGGCTACCAGGAGGCGCTGCGCCGCTTCCTCACTCCGCTCATGTGAGGCGCCGCGACCGGCGTTTGGGCTTTCGGGCCGTCATCAACAACACTGCTCCCGTGACGTCCCGTACCCCGCGAGACACCCGGCTGCGCCTCGTATCCCGTCAGCCTCTAGCCGCCGCGCGCCGAGCCGTGGGCGCGCGCCGCCGGCGGAGCGCGCCCAGGCCCCCCGAGGGAGTGCCCCCACGCGACCAACTCGCCCGTCAGGCACGGGCCTGCCTCAGCGAGGCGGTGCGCCTGGCCCGCTGGGCCGACGGCACCGGCCTGTCGCCGGTGGCGGCCGCCGAGCGGGTGGCCGGGGAACTGCGGATACCGGCGGAGCAGATCCCCGTCCACTGGGACCGCGCCCGGCTCGCCGGACTCATCGAACTGCACGACGGCACCGCCATGCCCGGCTGGCGGCTGCGCGCCTGGGACCGCGACGACTCGGCCGTGCTGCGCGGCTGGGTCGCCCTCTTCGACGCCTGGTCGCTGGCCCACCCCGCGCCCGAGGGCGCGGACCCCGGGGCGGTGGGGGAGGTGGTCGTGGCGGCCCCGCAGTTCCTGTCGGTGATGCACCTGTCCTCCGGCCCGGTGACCGTGCCGGCCCTGCTGGACCTGCTGAGGCGGCGCATCGCGGAGATCCGTGCCGAGCGCGACGGCGCGGCGTCCCCGGCGGGGCCGCCCGGCCCTGTCGGGGACGCGGACGACTGCCTGCCCGCGCTCCTGGACTGGGCCCTGGACGGCCTCGCCGCCGTCGGAGCCCTCACCCGCTGCGCCGAGGACGACCGGGGCCGGCCCGGGCAGGCGGTGCTCACCCCGCTGGGCAACTGGGCGGTGTGGGTGAAGCTGGAGCAGATCTGCGTCGCGGCCCAGAGCCCGGCGGGGAACATCGAGCAGCACGCCGAGGACATGCTGCGCGGCTGTGCCAGGCTCTCGCCCGGTGAGGCCCGTGCCGAGTACCGGGCCTGGCTGGCCGCACGCCCCACCGGCCCGGCCGTCGCCGAACTGATCGAGGCCGCCCGCGGCGACGACGCACTCATCCGCGGTCTGGCCTTCGAGGCGCTGCGCGCCGTGGGCGCCCCCGCGGAGTCCGCCGTCCGCGAGGCGGCCGGCGAGCCCGTCCTGCGCCCCTACGCCCTGCTCTGGCTCGCCGAGCACGACGGCGCGGACCCGGCGGACCTGGCGAACGGCGCCCCCGGCGTCCTGACCCGGGAGGAGGCCACCTGGCTGTGGGTGGACACCGCCGCGGCCGTCGCCGACCACGGGGAGGGAAAGGTGCTGGTGGAGCACCTGGACTCGGCCGTGCAGAACACCGTCCCCGAGCTTTTGGACGCGGTCCGCGCCACCGGCCACCCCCGTACCGTCCAGGTCCTGGTCGCGCTCGCCGCGGCCCACCCGGACCCGGTGCTGGCCAGGGCCGTGCGCCGTGCGGCCTTCCAGGTCCACACCGGCGAGGTGTGACGGGCGGCCGCGGCCCGGGCGGTCCCGCCGTCCCGGCCGCGGAAATCCGGTTGCGCGCCGCCGTTAGACTGGGCGCATGGTGAACCTCCTCGTGCATTAGCGGCGTACGCCCGTCTCCCAGCCCCCGACCGACGACGTACGTACGTCCACCCTGCCCAGGAGTATTTTCCGTGATCACCGCCACCGGAGTAGAGCTGCGCGCCGGCGCCCGGATCCTCATCGAGTCCGCCTCCTTCCGCATCGCCAGGGGCGACCGCATCGGACTGGTCGGACGCAACGGGGCGGGCAAGACCACCCTGACCCGCTGCCTGGCCGGCGAGGGCGCCCCCGCGGCCGGGACGATCACCCGCACCGGTGAGGTCGGCTACCTGCCCCAGGACCCGCGCACCGGCGACCTCGACGCCCTCGCCCGCGACCGCATCCTGTCCGCCCGCGGTCTGGACACCGTGCTGCGCAGGATGCGCGAGAACGAGGACCGGATGGCGAACGGCCAGGGCGCCACCCGTGAGAAGGCGATGAGGAAGTACGAGCGGCTGGAGACGGAGTTCCTCACCAAGGGCGGCTACGCCGCCGAGGCCGAGGCCGCCACCATCGCCGCCAGCCTCGGTCTGCCCGACCGGGTGCTCGGCCAGCCGCTGCACACCCTCTCCGGCGGCCAGCGGCGCCGGGTGGAACTCGCCCGCATCCTCTTCTCGGACGCCGACACCCTGCTGCTGGACGAGCCGACCAACCACCTCGACGCCGACTCGATCGTCTGGCTGCGCGACTTCCTGAAGACCTACCGCGGCGGCTTCGTCGTCATCTCCCACGACGTCGACCTGGTGGAGACGGTCGTCAACAAGGTCTTCTACCTCGACGCCAACCGCTCGGGCATCGACATCTACAACATGGGCTGGAAGCAGTACCTGACCCAGCGCGAGGCCGACGAGAAGCGGCGCAGGCGCGAGCGGGCCAACGCCGAGAAGAAGGCCGCGGCCCTCAACGCCCAGGCCGACAAGATGCGCGCCAAGGCCACCAAGACGGTGGCCGCCCAGAACATGGCCCGCCGGGCCGAGCGGCTGCTGGCCGGACTGGAGGGGGAGCGGCAGGCCGACAAGGTCGCCAAGCTGCGCTTCCCCGACCCCGCGCCCTGCGGCAAGACCCCGCTGATGGCCGAGGAGCTGTCCAAGTCCTACGGCTCGCTGGAGATCTTCACCGACCTCTCGCTCGCCATCGACAAGGGCTCCCGCGTGGTCATCCTCGGCCTCAACGGCGCGGGCAAGACCACCTTGCTGCGGCTTCTGGCCGGGGTGGAGAAGCCCGACACCGGCCGGGTGGTCGCGGGCCACGGACTGAAGCTCGGTTACTACGCGCAGGAGCACGAGACGCTCGACGGCGACCGCACGGTCCTGGAGAACATGCGCTCGGCCGCCCCGGACATGGACCTGGTCGACATCCGCAAGACGCTGGGCTCCTTCCTGTTCTCCGGCGACGACGTGGACAAGCCCGCGCGGGTGCTCTCCGGCGGAGAGAAGACCCGGCTGGCGCTGGCCACGCTGGTGGTCTCCTCGGCCAACGTGCTGCTGCTGGACGAGCCGACCAACAACCTCGACCCCGCCAGCCGGGAGGAGATCCTGGGCGCCCTGCGCACCTTCACCGGCGCGGTGGTGCTGGTCACCCACGACGAGGGCGCGGTGGACGCGCTCCAGCCGGAGCGGATCATCCTGCTGCCCGACGGTGTGGAGGACCTGTGGGGCGAGGAGTACGCGGACCTCGTGGCGCTCGCCTGAGCGGAGCCGGCCGCGGCGCCTTCGGTGCCCGCCCGCCGCGCAGGAACATCTGTCCCGGCCCTGCCCCCGGTCCCGTCTGCGCCACGGCCCGGCCACGCCGCGAGCGCGTAGTGATCACACCGTTCTGGATCATTCGGCCGATGCTTGATCCATCATCTGAGTGAGATCGGCTCGTATTCCGGCGCGGTCGGGTGTCGATGGCGCCGGGGGTGTGGCATAGACCTCCCATTCCCTGCGCTTGAACCCCGGTCGACGCTCTGACCTGCTCTTTCCCCGCTCCGCAGGGAAGCGCGCACCACGAGAGAGCCATGGAAAGCCCCACTCCGGGGCCCTTGGGTCCTTGTCCGGCCGCCGAGGACGTTTTACGGACCTTGTCGAATGGGTGGCCAGAAAACCGGCAAGGGGTGATCATGAGAGTCCAGAGCGCACTTCCCATGAGGAGGCACGGGTGGCCGAGACTCTGAAGAAGGGCAGCCGGGTGACCGGCGCCGCGCGCGAGAAGCTCGCGGCTGACCTCAAGAAGAAGTACGACTCCGGTGCGAGCATCCGGGCGCTGGCCGAGGAGACCGGCCGCTCCTATGGATTCGTGCACCGGATGCTCAGCGAGTCCGGCGTGACCCTGCGCGGTCGCGGCGGCGCCACGCGGGGCAAGAAGACCGCGACGTCCTGAGACCCAGGGTGTCCCGAGGGGCGCCACCCGGTCGGCCATCCGGTCGGCCGGGTGGTTACTCTTCAGTCACTTGACAGTCGTCCGACTGCGGACTGCCCCGGGAGACCCTCATGACCCTGCTCGACAAGGACGGAGTACGGCTCGTCGCGGACGGTGCCGTGGCCACGGTCACGCTCGACCGCCCGGCCAAGCGCAACGCCCAGACGTTCGCGATGTGGCGCGCCCTGGCCGAGGCCGGGAGGCTGCTGCCCGGTGAGATCCGCGTCGTCGTCCTGCGCGGAGAGGGGCAGTCCTTCTCCGCCGGGCTCGACCGGCAGGCCTTCACCCCCGAGGGCTTCGACGGCGAGCCGTCCTTCATCGACCTGGCGCGCGGTTCCGACGCCGAGGTCGACACGGCCATCGCCGGTTACCAGGAGGCCTTCACCTGGTGGCGGCGCAACGACGTCGTGAGCATCGCCGCCGTCCAGGGGCATGCCGTCGGCGCGGGCTTTCAGCTCGCGCTCGCCTGTGACCTGCGGGTGTGCGCCGACGACGTGCAGTTCGCGATGCGCGAGACCAGCCTCGGGCTGGTCCCCGATCTCACCGGCACCCACCCGCTCGTCTCCCTGGTCGGGTACGCCCGCGCGCTGGAGATCTGCGCCACGGGCCGCTTCGTGCGCGCCGAGGAGGCCGAGCGGACCGGCCTGGCCAACCTCGTGGTGCCCGCCGCGGAGCTGGAGGCCGCCACCGCGGATCTGGCCGCGGCACTGCTCGCCGCCCCGCGCGACGCGGTGATCGAGACCAAGTCGCTGCTGCGCGGCGCGGGGGACCGCACCTACGACGAGCAGCGCGCCGCCGAGCGCGCGGCCCAGACGCGCAGGCTGCGCGACCTGGCCGGCATCGGCGACTGACCGCTCTCACCCCGGGCCCCGCACCACCTCCGTCACCACGGCCGCGACCGTGACGGGCCCGGGGGCGCCGGCCGCCGCGGCCCGTGCCGCCGCGGCGCGGACCGCGCGTGCCACATCGAGCGCACGGTGGTCCGCCGCGGCCGCGAACTGGACCCGCACATGGCGTCCGGGGGCCGCGCCGGCCCCGTCGCCGGGTCCGGTGTCCACGATCCGCAGCGCCCGGGCCGCGCCCCCCAGCTCGGGGGCCAGCCGTGTCACGCCCGCGACGGCCAGCGCCGCGGCGCCGACCGGGGTCCCGGCCTCTCCGGTGTCCGTGGTCTCCCCGGCGCCGTTTAGCTCCCCGGAGGGCTCCTCGGGCCGGGGCCCGTCGTCCGGCCCGTCCAGCAGTCCGGTGATTTGCAGGTCCACCGCCGCCACCACCAGCCCCAGGCGCCTGTCGGCCGCTTCGGCCAGGGTCGAGCGCAGTCGCTCGGCCGCCACCGGCAGCGGCTCCCGGGCATCGGCCTCGAACTCCGCGGAGATCCTGACCGGGCCGGGCGGAAGGGCGCTGGGGGGCATCGGTACGGCCGGCCTCCCACCCGCGCCGGGCTCGGCCGGGGAGAGCCGCAGCGTGCCCGGCCGCACCCCCGGCAGCCCGGCCGCCGCCTGCCGCAGCACACCGGCCGCCGCCCGCTCCGCGATCCAGGCGCCGTCCTCCGCCCCGCCCAGCGGAAGCAGGCGTCCGAAGCCGATCTGCCGCCGTACGGCCTGAGCCAACCGGTCCGTGGCCATGGTCTGCGCTCCTCTCCCGGCCCCGGTGCCTGTCCCGCAGGGCCGTTCGGTGCCCCGCCGGCGCTTTCCGGGGTTCTCCCTCCAACGGTGCCCAGCCTTGCGCCACGGGCTTCGCTCGGCCGTGTCCTTCCTCCATGTGGCGGTGCGCTCATGAGGCAAAAGGGGGCGATCGTGTCTAGCGTGGAGATATCAGGACGAAGTGTTCCTTTGTCGAAGGCAAGGGGTGACGGAAATGACCGAGACCACCCAGCAGAACCGTTCAGGCCCTTCCGGCGGACGGCTCGGTGAGGGGCGGGGCGCGAGCGACCCGCGTGTGCGCGGGAAGACCACGATCGCCGACGGTGTGGTGGCGAAGATCGCCGGGATGGCCGCCCGCGAGGTCGACGGTGTCCACGCGATGGGCGCCGGCATGAGCCGGACCATCGGCGCGGTGCGCGACCGCGTCCCCGGCGGTGGTGGCGGTGGCGGTTCGTCCGTCACCCGAGGGGTGAAGGTCGAGGTCGGCGAGACCCAGGCGGCGATCGACCTGGACATCGTGGTCGAGTACGGCGTGTCGATCACCGACGTGGCGAGCGATGTGCGCGAGAACGTCATCGGCTCGATCGAGCGGATGACCGGACTGGAGGTCGTCGAGGTCAATGTCACGGTCGACGACGTCAACCTGCCCGACGAGGGCCAGGAGGAAGAGCAGCCGGAGAGGCCGCGGCTGCAGTAGTGCACCGCGGGCCGCAGGGGCCCGGCGGCGCGGGAAGCTGAGGAGCGCACGATGAGCATGGCCGCAGTCGGCTTGATCGCAGGCATGGCGCTGGGCTTCGCCGGATACTTCGGCGGCTTCTGGGCCTTCCTCCTGGTGGCGGTACTGGGCGTGGTCGGTTTCGTCGCCGGCCGGGTCCTGGACGGCGATCTGGAGCCGGGAGAGATCTTCCGCTCCGGCGGCGGACGGCGGTGACCGGTGGCGCAGGAATTCCGCAGGGCGGAGATCTCCTGGGTGCCCGCGGCCGAGCGGGGGGCGACGAGGATCGCCGACCGGGTCGTCGCCAAGATCGCCGCGCGGGCCGCCCGCGAGGCACTGGAGGAGGACCCCGAGGCGTCCGGGGCGCCGCGTACGGGAAAGGACCCGCGGGCGAAGGTCGCCGTCCGCCGACCTGTCGGCCGGAACGGGCCGAACGGCGAGGCCCGGGTGGTGGTCGCGGTCGAACTTCCCTACCCCTGCGACATCGGCGCACGGTGCGGTTCGGTGCGCGGAAGAGTCGCCTCGCGGGTGCGGGAACTGGCCGGTATGGCGGTCCGGCAGGTGACCGTCGAGGTCACACGGCTGCACACGGGCCCGTTCGGCCGGAGCGGAGGGAGGGTGCGGTGAGGGCACGATGAGCCACGACGCCCGGCGGCAGCCGGCCCCGAAGAGCGCCGCCGGCGCGGACCCGGACGGTGTGGAACCGTCCGCGCCGGAGCCCGCCGGTGCGGACGGCGGCCGGTACGACGGGGGCGGCGGAGGCGGGAGCACCCGGCGCTTCTGGTCGGCCCGGCGGGTGCCGGCCGCGATCGTGGCACTGGTCCTGGCCGTCGCGGCGGCCGTGCTCCTGTACGAGGCCGTCGCCGCGAGCATCGACAAGTCCCCCTCCGCGTGGCGGCGCGAGACCACCGCGGACCTGGCCGCCCGGCCGCTCGACGACCCCTGGGCGATCGCCGGCGCGGCGCTCGCGGTTCTGCTGGGGCTGTGGCTGGTCGTGCTGGCGGTCACCCCCGGGCTGCGCGGTCTGCTGCCGATGCGCGGTGGTTCCTCCGACGGGGTCCGGGTGCGTGCCGGACTGGAGAGATCCGCCGCTGAGGCGGTACTGCACGACCGGCTGCTGGACGTGCCCGGGGTGCGGTCGGTCCGGGTGAACGCGGGGCGGCACCGGATCAAGGTGCGGGCACGGGCCCACTTCCGGCCCCTGGAGGATGTGCGGGGAGATCTGGAAAGGGTCGCGGAGGAGGGCGTGCGGCAGCTCGGGCTCGCCCGCAGGACGCGGCGGTCGGTCCGGGTGCGGCGCCCGGAGAAGGGCTGAGGAAGGGCGAGGTGGACCGGATGCTCACGGTGGTGAACCGGATCCTGCTGGGGCTGGCCGGACTGGCGCTGCTGGTGCTGGGACTGGCGGCCCTGGTGGGAGGGCTCGACCTCCAGCGGCGCTGGGGTTTCGACATGCCCCGGGACCTTTTCCGGGGCGGGCCGGACGAGGTGCTGCTCGGGCGTGGGGAACCCGCCTGGTGGCGGGACGCGGACTGGTGGCGGTGGCTGCTGGTGATCGGTGTGCCGGCCGCCGCGCTCCTGCTCGCCCTGTGGTGGCTTTCGGCGCAGCTGTGGCGGCAGCGGCCGGACACCGTGCTGGTCGACAGCGGCGACGGTTACGGCGCCCTGGTCGGGACACGGACCCTGGAGGACGCCGTGGCCGGGGAGGCCGGGGCCCTGCCGGGCGTGGAACGGGCCCGGGTGAGGCTGGGCCGCCGCCGCACCGGGGTGCGGGCCCGGGTCGCACTGGCTGTGGCCGCCCACGCGAGCCCCGCCGAGGTCCTCGCACGCGTGCGGGACGAGGCGCTGGAGAACGCCCGTGTCTCGGCGGGCCTGGGGAAACTGACCGCGGAGGTCCGGCTGCGCTCGGCGCGGCAGCGGGTCTGGTGAACGGGCTGAGGCGGTGCCCCGCCGGTCACCCTCACCGCCACCGCCCCCACCGCCGTCCCCTCAGGCACGTGCCGGGGACGGCGGTGGGGGGCTGGGGGCAGTCCGGCCGGAAAGGTCAGAAGCCGCGGCGGGCGCCGCCGTCGACCGGGAACATCACCCCGGTGACGTACGAGGCGGCGGGGGAGAGCAGGAACGCCGCCGCCCTGCCGAACTCCTCCGGAGTGCCGTAGCGGCGCAGTGGGATCGCGGCCGAGATCCGCTCGCGGGCGGCGCCGGCGTCCCCGGTCATGGCGTCCAGGCTGCGTACCCGGTCGGTGTCGATACGGCCCGGCAGCAGTCCGACGACCCGGATGCCGCGCGGCCCCACCTCGTCGGCCAGCGACTTCGCGAAACCGGCCAGCCCCGGACGCAGTCCGTTGGAGACCGTCAGGCCGGGGATCGGCTCGTGCACCGAGCCGGAGAGGACGAAGCCGATCACCCCGCCCTCGCCCAGTCGCGCGGCCGCGGTGCGGGCCAGCCGCACCGCGCCGAGGAAGACCGTCTCGAAGGCCGACTGCCACTGGTCGTCGGTGACCGTCTCGTGGGAGCCGGCCGGCGGCCCGCCGACGCTGACCAGCACCCCGTCCAGGCGACCGTGGCGCTCGTGGGCCGCCGTCACCAGACGGTCGGCCGCGGCCGGGTCGGCGTTGTCCGCCACCATGCCGAAGACGTCACCGCCCAGCCGTCCGGCGGCCTCGGCCACCGTCTCGTCGCTCCGGCCTGTGATGATCACCTTCGCGCCGTCGGCGGCCAGCTCCCGTGCGGTGGCGAAGCCCAGCCCGCGGGTGGCACCGGTGACGAGGTACACCCTGTCCTGAAGTCCGAGATCCATGGGGATCAGTCTGCCGGTCGTTCCGCCGCCCCGGCAGTGGAGGGGGTCGGAACGGGGCGCCCGGGCGAGGTTCCGCCGCCCGTCTCCCCGCCCGTACGCCCTTTCGGGGAGTCCTCCGCACCGGAACCCCCCGCCAGACGGTCCCGGCGCTCGCGGCGTACCAGTACCACCCAGCCGACGGGGACGGCGGCGGCGAACAGCCACCACTGGAACGCGTACGCCAGATGCGGGCCGATGCCGCTGTGGTCCGGCTCGGGAAGGCGTTCGGGCTGCTCGCCGGAGGGCTCCGGCGAGGTCTCCTCCAGTGCGACGTAGCCGCCCAGGACCGGCCGGTCCAGCTCCTGGGCCATCCGTGCGCTGTCGATCAGCATCACCTGGCGGGGCGGCAGCCCCTGCTTGTCCTTGACGCCGCCGCCGGCCTTCTCGTCGGCCATCAGCCGCCCGGTCACGGTGACCTCGCCGGAGGGAGGGGCCGGCACCTCGGGGAACTTCGTCAGGTCGTCGCCCGCCGGGATCCAGCCCCGGTTGACCAGCACGGCCGTGCCGTCCCCGCGGACCAGCGGGGTCAGGACGTGGTAGCCGATGTTCCGGCCGTCCCCGCCGGTGCGCTGGCGCACGACCGTCTCGCCGCCGGTGTCGTAGACGCCGGTCGCCGTCACCCTGCGGTACCGGTCGGCGTCGGAGGGCCCGCGGCCCGGAGCCGCCAGCTCCCCCACGGGCACCGGACCGGCGGCCAGGCTCTCGGCCACCAGCTCGTTGCGTTCCACCCGGTCCTCGTGCTTGTGGAGCTGCCAGAAGCCGAGTCTGACCATGCCCGGGATCAGCAGGAGCGCGACGAGGGTGAGCACCACCCACTGCCGGGACAGCAGGAAGCGGTACGCGGAAGCGGACGGTGCGGACGATACGGGCGGCACAGTCATCGACGGTACCCCGCCGGCCGTCACTCCTCCGGAGCGGGGGCCACCTCCCGCAGCAGCTGGGTGAAGGCCGCCTCGTCGATCACCGGGGTGCCGAAGGCACGCGCCTTGGCCACCTTGGAGGTGCCGGAGTCGGGGTCGTTGGTGACCAGGAGACTGGTGAGGCGCGAGACGCTGCCGGAGATGTGGAGCCCGGCCTCGACGGCCCGGTCCTCCAGCAGCTCACGGTCCACGGAGGTGTCCCCGGAGATCGCCACCCGCATGCCCTGGACCAGCGGCCTGCCCGGCGCGTAACGGCCGGGGTTGGGGTACGGGCAGGGGGGACGCCTGCGAGAGGGGCGCCAGCTGCCCGCGTAGGGCCGCGAGTCCCGCCCGCCGAAGGCGCCGGAGGAGGCGGTGCCCGGGGAGACGATGGAGTCGGTCCACTCGGTCAGCGGCCGGCAGGCCAGCAGGGGCAGGCGTATGCGGTCGGCGGCCGCCAGGTGCAGGCTCGGCCGGAACGTCTCGGCCAGCACCCGGGCGTCGTCCAGCGCGTGGTGCGCCCGGCGCTGGACGACGCCGTAGTGCGCGGCGAGGGTCTCCAGCCGGTGGTTGGCCAGCGGCAGGTCCAGCTCCTTGGACAGGGCGATGGTGCACAGCCGCTGCCGCACGGGGACCGTCAACCGGGCACGGGCGTACTCGCGGGCGATCATCGACCAGTCGAAGACCGCGTTGTGCGCGACCAGCACCCGGCCCCGCAGCCGCTCGGCGAACTCCTCGGCGATCTGCGGGAAGAGCGGGGCGTCGGCCAGCATCTCGCTCGTCAGTCCGTGTATCCAGGTCGGGCCGGGGTCCCGCTGCGGATTGACCGGGGTGTACCAGTGGTCGATCACATCACCCCGCGCGTCCAGCCGGTAGACGGCCGCGGAGACTATGCGGTCGTCCCGGGCGAGCCCCGTGGTCTCCACGTCCACCACCGCGTAGGCGTCGGGGTATTCGGTGGGCCAGGCCGGGGTGCTGGGCTGCGCTGCGGGCCGCGCTTCGGCCGCCGACTGGTCATCGAGCATGGTTCCAGAGAATACGGGCCGCCACTGACACCTTCGCATCACCGCAGGCCACCACGGGTGGGCCGAGCTGCTGACGAGCCGTCTCGCATACTTGTCGGTAACAAGGTCTGGCCGTCGGCCCCTGGCGGTCCTATGGTGCGTCCATGCCGAGCGTGCCGAACCTCCCCGACGTCGTGCTGTGGTCCATCCCCGCCTTCCTGCTGCTGACGGTCCTGGAGATGGTCAGCCACCGCCTGCACCCCGAGGGGCCGGACGGCCCCGTCGCGGGCTACGAGGCCAAGGACGCCGCCACCAGCATCTCCATGGGCCTGGGCAGCCTCTTCTTCGACGCCCTGTGGAAGATCCCGATCGTGGCGGTCTACTCGGCGGTCTACGCGCTCACCCCGCTGCGGATCCCCGTCGAGTGGTGGACCCTGCTGCCGATGCTCCTCGCGCAGGACTTCTTCTACTACTGGTCCCACCGCGGCCACCACGTCATCCGCATCCTGTGGGCCTGCCACGTGGTGCACCACTCCAGCCGGAAGTTCAACCTCACCACCGCGCTGCGCCAGCCCTGGACGTCCCTGACCGGCTGGCCGTTCTACCTGCCGCTGATCCTCCTCGGCATGCACCCGGCCGCGCTCGCCTTCTGCCACTCGGTCAACCTGGTCTACCAGTTCTGGATCCACACCGAGCGGATCGGCAGACTGCCGGGGCCGGTCGAGTACGTCTTCAACACGCCCTCGCACCACCGGGTCCACCACGCCTCCCAGGGCGGTTACCTGGACCGCAACTTCGGCGGGATCCTCATCGTGTGGGACCGGCTCTTCGGCTCCTTCGCGCCCGAGGCCGAGCCGTGCGTCTACGGGCTCACCAAGAACATCGACACCTACAACCCGCTGCGCGTGGCCACCCACGAGTACGCGGCGATCGCCCGGGACCTGCGGGCGGCGCGCGACTGGCGCGAGGCCGCCGGGCGGCTCTTCCGCGGGCCCGGCTGGCAGCCGCCGGTGCCGGGACCCGTCTTCGGAACCGCATCCACGGCCCCCGGAGCCGCCCCGGACGCGTCGCGGACGGCGGAGACGGCGGAGACGGCCGGGACCGCGGAAGGGGCCGGGCCCACAGGGCCCGGCCCCTCGGTCCCCGCCGCTTCCTGACGGGCCGCCGGATTCGCGGCGGGAGCGCCGCCCGGTTACTCGACGGCGTCCAGGGCGTCGACGATGCCGTGGCCGTAGAAGCCGTTGACGCGCTTGCCGCCCTCGCAGGTGGAGTCCTCGACCCCGTTGCCGTCCGGGTCGTAGGTCTCCGGGCAGCCGGGGTTGTCCGCCTGCGCCTTCATCATGAGCTGGAGCATCGCCGGGCTCGCCCAGGGGTGCCTGCTCTTGAGTAGCGCCGCCACGCCCGCGACGTGCGGGCTGGCCATCGAGGTGCCCTGCAGGAAGGCGTAGGAGTCGTTCGGCATGGTCGACAGGATCCGGCCGTTGCCCGACGGGGTGTCCGGGGTCTGGAACCGGTCGCCGCCCGGCGCCGCCACATCGGCGACGCGGTGCCCGTAGCTGGAGTAGTAGGACTTCAGGTCCTGCACGCCCGTGGCCGTCACCGTCACCACGCCCGGCAACTGGGTGGGCAGGTCCAGGCACTCCGACGGGTCGATGGTGCGCTCGACCGGGGTGGTGTCGTTCGGGCTGGAGCCGTCGGCGATCGCGTCCGAGGCGAGGTCGTGGTTGGAGTTGCCGGCCGAGGCGATGTGCAGCGTGCCCCTGCGCTCGGCGTGGCGCGCGGCCCGGCGGACCGCCTCCACGACCGCCCCCTGGTCGGCGTCGTCCTCGCAGTTGTACAGGTACGGGTCGACGTAGTAGCTGTTGTTGGTGATCTCCACGCCCTTGTCGGCCGCGAAGACGAACGCGCAGATCACGGCCTCCGGGTAGAAGAGGCTGGTGTCGGGCTCGCTCACCTTGATGGAGGAGACCCTAACGCCCGGCGCGACGCCCGCCACGCCGACGCCGTTGCGCGCCGCGGCGATGGAACCCGCGACGTGCGTGCCGTGGTAGTCGCCGTCGGTGTACGGCCGCCAGGCGCCCTCGGAGGTGTCGGCCACCCCGCCGACGCAGTTCGCCGACTGGCCCGCCGAGAAGTTCGGGGCCAGATCCGGGTGGGTGTCGTCCACACCGGTGTCGATGACCGCGACGGTGACCTTGTCGCTGCCCGGGTTGACCTTCGCGGCCTCGTCCGCGCGGATGGCGCGCAGGCCCCACAGGTCGGCCTCCATCGGCTCGCCCTCGGCGGCGGCCGTGGCCGCGCTGGTGCGGGCCGGCTCCGCCACGTACTGCGGGGCGCCGACCTCGGTGGTGCCCGCCGCCCTGAGCGGCGCGGTGCGGGTGGCCCCGGCGGAGTGCACGCCGCGCACCTCGCGCATCCGCTCGGCGAAGCCGGGGTCCGCCGAGTGGACGACGATCACGCCGATGTCCCGGTGGGTGACGACGACCGTGCCGCCGGCCCTGGCTATCTCCCGCTCCACCCGCCTGATCGTGCCGGGGCGGGAGGAGGTGTTGACCACGTACGACAGCCGCTCGCCGTCCGCGGCCGCCGTCGCGGCCGCCGGGACGCCGGCTTCCTGCGCCAGCGCCGTTCCGGCGCCCGGAAGCAGGGCCAGGGAGGCGGTCAGCGCCAGCCCGACCGGCATCGCGATGGCGCGGCGTCGGCTGGAGGGTCTCGATGCCATGGGTTCTCCGTGTCTGTGTGAACGTCCGTGTGAACGCAGGGGTCTCAACAAGCCGTCCGGTTACCGGATTTGACCGTACGGATGTATGACGACGGAAGCTATCGCTCACACGGGGGGAGCGGCAATGGCCGAACCTCCGGCCGGACACCGAGTACCCGTTCCCACCGTGGCGTCCTCGGCGGACGGCGCGGGCGTCGCGTACGCTGCGAGGCAGATGTCCAACCGTGGGAGGGGACTGCCGGCATGCTGCTGGACACCTACGGCCGGGTCGCCACCGATCTGCGCGTGTCGCTCACCGACCGGTGCAATCTCAGGTGCACCTACTGCATGCCCGAGGAGGGCCTGGAGTGGCTCGCCAAGCCCGATCTGCTCACGGACGACGAGATCGTCCGCCTGGTCCGCGTCGCGGTGACCCTGCTCGGCGTCGAGGAGGTGCGCTTCACCGGCGGCGAGCCGATGCTGCGCCCCGGTCTGGTGGGCATCGTCGAGCGCTGCGCCGCCCTGGAGCCGCGCCCGAAGCTGTCGCTGACGACCAACGGCATCGGCCTGGAGCGCACCGCCGGGGCGCTGCGCGCGGCCGGACTGGACCGGGTCAACGTCTCCCTGGACACCCTCGACCCCGAGGTCTTCTCGCGGATGACCCGCCGCAGGCGCCACGCCGACGTCCTCGCCGGTCTGGCGGCCGCCCGCGCGGCAGGGCTCTCCCCGGTCAAGGTCAACGCCGTGCTGATGCCGGGCCTCAACGACACCGAGGCCCCCGACCTGCTCTCCTGGGCCGTCGAGCACTCCTACGAACTGCGTTTCATCGAGCAGATGCCGCTGGACGCCCAGCACGGCTGGCGCCGCGAGGGAATGATCACGGCGGGCGACATCCTCGCGTCCCTGCGTACCCGCTTCTCCCTCACCCCGGAGGGTGAGGACAGCCGGGGCTCGGCGCCCGCCGAGCGCTGGATCGTCGACGGCGGTCCGCACCGCGTCGGCGTGATCGCCTCCGTCACCAGGCCCTTCTGCCGCACCTGCGACCGCACCCGGCTGACGGCCGACGGACAGGTCCGCACCTGCCTCTTCGCCCGTGAGGAGTCGGATCTGCGCGGCGCGCTGCGCTCGGGGGCGGACGACGCCGAGATCGCCCGGCTGTGGAAGGCCGCGATGTGGGGCAAGAAGGCCGGTTCCGGCCTGGACGACCCGTCCTTCCTCCAGCCGGCCCGCCCGATGTCAGCGATCGGCGGCTGACCCCTCCGGCTCCTGTCCGCCCTCCCGGCCCCTCCCGCCCTCCCAGTCGGCGAGGGTCACCACGTCCTTCAGGAAGCCCCGCACCCCCAGGAAACGCGACAGGTACTCGCGGTGCTCCTCGCACGCCAGCCAGGTCTTGCGGCGCTCCGGGGTGTGCAGCTTGGGGTTGTTCCAGGCCAGTACCCACACGGCGGCCTCACGGCAGCCCTTGGCGGAGCAGACGGGGGTGGTGGCGCCGGACAGGGGCGCGGTCACGGGATCGGTCACGCCCCCATCCAAACACGGCCCGGACATGACGACGCCGGGCAGCCACGGGGGGAGCCGCCCGGCGTCGGTCCGTCGCTCCGACGGGGGATGCGGAGCGTGTACGCAGTATGGCACGCGCACCCGCCGCCGGGGCACCGGAACAGCATGATTGATCTGAGGTTTTCCTGAGCTTCCCGGGCGCGGTGGATCAGTCGCGCCGGCCGGGCCCCGAGCGGCTCGGCTCCTGCCCCGGTTCCGGACGCCGGTGCTCCTGACGGCCCGGATCCCGCTCACCGCCTGGTTCCGCCCTGCGGTCCGGTCCCCGCCCGGCCTCCGGTTCGTCCCGCTCCAGCGGGTCCTGCCGTATCGTGCGCGCCCCGGGACCGGGCTCGGGCTCGGCGGTGTCCGCCGGGTGTTCAGCCGGTCCCAGTGCCTGCCGGGGCGGCGCGGAGACGAGGGAATCGGGGATCGCGGGCGTGTTCTCCCGCCCCGCGTTGGCGATCACCACCGCCACGTAGGGCAGCGCCGCGCCGAGCACCAGGGCCGCCACGGCGAGCGGACGCTGCACGTCCCACAGCACCACGGTCAGCAGGACCGCCGCGGTGCGTACCAGCATGGAGACCACATAGCGCCGCTCCCGGCCCCGGACGTCCTCCGCCAGTCCCTGACGGGCCCCGGTGATCCGGAAGACCTCGGGGCCGCGCTGCCTGCGCCTCACACTCACCACCTGCTCCTGCGGCCGGTATCCGGGAGCGTTCCCGCCTGGTTCCCGGCCTTTTCCACACTACGCCCCGACTCCACCGCATACGACGTCGGGCAGAGGGCACCCGATGCGCCGGGGACGGCTCCCACCCGGACGGCTCACCGGCCGTGCGGGGGAGGCGTCCCACCGCACGAACCGAACGCGCTGCGCACGGAGCGCGCCGCACGAGGAGGCGACATGAGCTGGTTGTGGGCGATCATCGTGGGTCTGGTCCTGGGTGTGCTGGCCCGCGCCATCCTTCCCGGCAGGCAGAACATCCCGCTGTGGCTGACCGCCATCTTCGGAATCATCGGCAGCGTCATCGGGAACGCCGTGGCCAGTGGGATCGGTGTGGAGGACACCGCGGGCATCGACTGGATCCGGCACCTGCTCCAGCTTGCCGGAGCCGTCCTGATCGTCGCGCTGGGCACGCCCCTGTACGCCAAGATCAGGGGCGGGGGCAGGCGGACGGCCTGACGTACCGGACATCCCGGCGCGAGAGGGACGCGTCTCGCCGCCGGGAGAGGGGCCGGCGGAAGGGGACGGTACGCACCGTCCCCTTCGCGCGGCCGGTCAAGGCCTCGTCGCACTCACCGGACCCCGGCCGCCTTCCCGGTGACCGATCCGGACGGCCGGACGGCGGGCTGACGCGATCGCGGCGGCCGTCCCGGTCGGTCCGGGACCGGGGCGGGAGCCCCTGCGCTCACACACCCCGGCTGACGGAGCTCATGTTGAAGTCCGGCACGCGCAGGGCGGGCATCGCCGCCCGGGTGAACCAGTCCGACCACTCGCGCGGCAGGGTGCGCTCGGTCCGCCCCGCCTCGGTGGCCCTCGACAGCAGGTCGACCGGTGACTCGTTGAAGCGGAAGTTGTTCACCGCGCCCGTGACCTCGCCGTTCTCCACCAGATAGACGCCGTCGCGGGTCAGCCCCGTCAGCAGCAGCGTCGCCGGGTCCACCTCGCGGATGTACCACAGGCAGGTCAGCAGCAGGGCCGGACCGTCGTGCCCGGAGCCGGCGACCATCTCCTCCAGCGAGGCGGTGCCGCCCGCGTCCAGGACCAGGTTGTCGATGCCCGGCGCCACCGGCAGGCCCGTCAGCTCCGCCGAATGCCGGGTGGTCAGCAGATGGCGCAGCTCGCCGTCGCGCACCCAGTCGGTGGCCCGCAGCGGCAGACCGTTGTCGAAGACCGAGGCGTCGTCGCCGGAGGAGTGCGCGATCACGAACGGCGACGCCTCCAGACCGGGAGCGCCCGGATCGCTGTAGAGCCTCAGCGGCAGCTCCGACAGCCGTTCGCCCACCCGGGTGCCGCCGCCGGGCCTGCTGAACACCGTGCGCCCCTCGGCGGCGTCGCGCCCCGCCGACGACCACATCTGGTAGATCAGCAGGTCCGCCACGGCACTGGGCGGCAGCAGCGTCTCGTACCGCCCGGCCTCCAGCTCCACCTGCCGCCCGGCCCACTCCAGCCGCCGTGCCAGCTCCATGTCCAGCGCCAGCGGATCGACGTCGGCGAAGTCGCGGGTCGCCCGCCCCGCCCACGCCGACCGGGTGCGGTCGGGGGACTTGGCGTTGATCTCCAGGGTGCCGGTCGGCTGGTCGTGGCGCAGCCGCAGTCCGGTGGAGGTCCCCAGGTAGGTGGAGACCATCTGGTGGTGGGCGAAGCCGTACAGCTCCCGGCCCTCGGAGCGGGCCCGCGCGAAGGACTCGCCCAGCGCCGGGGCGAAGGAGCCGAACACCGACGAGGACGTCTCGGCCGGGGCCGAGGTGAAGTCCGCTGAGGTGGGCGTGCCCTCCACCAGCGGCCGGGCGTCCTCGGCCGGGCCCGCTGTACGGGCCGCCTCCTCGGCGGCCCGCACCAGCGGCTCGATGTCATCGTCGGTGACGGCCGAGCGGGACACCACCCCCGACGCCGTCCCCTCGGAACCGTCGACGGTCGCGACGACGGTGAGGGTGCGGCCGCGGGTGACGCCGTTGGTGGTCAGCGTGTTGCCCGCCCACCGCAGGTTGGCGGTGGACTCCTCGTCGGCGATGACCACGCAGCCGTCGGCCCGCGACAGCGTCAGTGCGCGCTCGACGACCTCGTGGGGGGCGGGAGACGTGGAAGAGGTGGTCATCGGCCGGCCTCCTGGGCGGTGTTGAGGATGTTGACGCCGCGGAAGAGCGCGGAGGGGCAGCCGTGCGAGACGGACGCGACCTGGCCCGGCTGGGCCTTGCCGCAGTTGAACGCGCCGCCGAGCACATACGTCCGCGGCCCGCCCACGGCCTCCATCGAGCCCCAGAAGTCGGTGGTGGTGGCCTGGTAGGCCACGTCGCGCAGCTGCCCGGTGAGCCGTCCGTTCTCGATCCGGAAGAAGCGCTGTCCGGTGAACTGGAAGTTGTGGCGCTGCATGTCGATCGACCACGAGCGGTCGCCGACCACGTAGATCCCCCGCTCCACCCGGGAGATCAGCTCCTCTGTGGACGGCCCGTCCGGATCTGGCCGGAGCGAGACGTTCGCCATGCGCTGTACGGGGACGCTGGAGGGGGAGTCGGCGTAGGCGCAGCCGTTGGAGCGGCCCAGCCCGGTCAGCTTCGCCATCCGCCGGTCGAGCTGGTAGCCCACCAGGATCCCGTCCCTGACCAGGTCCCAGGACTGCGCCTCGACGCCCTCGTCGTCGTAGCCGATGGTGGCCAGCCCGTGCTCGGCGGTGCGGTCGCCGGTGACGTTCATGACCGGCGAGCCGTACTTCAGCGTGCCGAGCCCGTCGGGCGTGGCGAAGGAGGTGCCCGCGTACGCCGCCTCGTACCCCAGCGCCCGGTCCAGCTCGGTGGCGTGGCCGATCGACTCGTGGATCGTCAGCCACAGGTTGGAGGGGTCGACCACCAGGTCGTAGGAGCCCGCCTCCACACCGGGCGAGCGCATCTTCTCGGCCAGCAGCTCCGGGATGAGCGCCAGCTCCGCGTCCCAGTCCCAGCCGGTGCCGGTCATGTACTCCCAGCCCCGGCCGGCGGGCGGGGCCAGGGTCCGCATCGAGTCGAAGTCGCCGGAGTCGGTCACGGACACGGCCGTCAGCTCCGGGTGCAGGCGGACGCGCTGCTGGGTGGTGACGGTGCCGGCGGTGTCCGCGTAGAACTTGTTCTCCTGCACGGTCAGCAGTGAGGCGTCCGCGTGCGAGACGCCGTCCGCCCCCAGCAGCCGCTCGCTCCACTGGGCCAGCAGGGCGGTCTTCTCCGCGTCCGGCACGTCGAACGGGTTGACCTCGTAGGAGGAGACCCAGGTGCGCTCACCGTGCACCGGCTCGTCCGCCAGTTCCACTCGTCCGCCCATCGCCCACCGGTCCCCGGCCGAGCCGCTCCGCGCGGCCGCGCCGCCGGCGGCCTCGGCGACCCTCGCCGACAGCTTCGCCATCTCCACGGCCCGGCCCGCCACCTTCGCGGCTGCGTCCATCGTCAGGTCCACCCCCGAGGCGAAACCCCACGCGCCGTCGTGCACCACGCGCACCGCGTATCCGGCGTCGGTGATGTCCGAGGAACCGGCCGGCTTCGCGTCGCGCAGCCGCCAGGAGGCGCTGCGGTTCCGCTCGAAACGGAAGTCGGCGTGCTCGGCCCCCAGCGCCCGGGCCCGTGCGAGCGCCGCGTCGGCGAGCGCGCGCAGCGGCAGCGCCAGGAAGGACTCATCGATCTCGTGCACCACGGACGCTCCTCCTTGTCGATGCATGACCGCAGTGAACCATGCCCCACCGGCCGGCCGCGGCCGATAAACGGCGGTCGCGGCCCCGGTGGGGCCTACCCTGACCGGTGAAGGAGCGGGGCGAAGAAGGGAAGCACCGGGGAGGGGAACATGGAGGACGGGGACGGGGACCGGCCGGGCTTTCCGTGGGTGTGGCTGCTGCCGCAGCTCGCCGTGCTGGTGGGGCTGACGGTCTGGGGCGCAGCGGTGTACCCCGGTCTTCCGGAGAAGGTGCCGCAGCACATCGGCCCCGGCGGGATCGACGCCTGGGCGGACAAGTCCGTCGGCGCGGTCTTCCTGCCCGTCCTGATATACGCCGGGACCGTCGCGGTGATGGCCGTCACCGCGGCGGCGGCGCTGCGGATGCGCACCGAGGACGAACTCGCCCCGGGCGGGCGGGCCTCCTCCCTGGTCAACCGCCCCGCCACCCGCGCCTCGGCGCTGCGGACGGCCAGGGCCACGCTCCTGCTCGGCTTCTGTATCGGCCTGTCGATCGCTGTGACGTGCGCGGTGATGTGGCGCACCGAACCGGATCCGCGGGTGTCCGCCTGGCTGTTCGCCGCGGTGCTCGCACCGCTGGCGCTCGGTCTGGTGCCCGTGCTCGTCGCGGCCGTCCGGGACCGCCGCGAGAGCCGGAAGTGACCCGGCCGCCGGTGTGTTCGCGCGGTGCTCCGGGGTACTCGCGGCCCGGCCGGCCCGCGGGCCGGCCCACCGGAGAGAGCACCGCTGGAAGGAGCGTGCCGTGAGCGACTACTCAGGGCCCTACGACGGCAGGCAGCACGACCCGTCCGAGATGAGGAGCGGCACGGACAAGAGGGGGAAAGAGGAGCGGAAGGAGCACCGTCCCGAAGGGGAGGAGCGGTCCGCGCGGACCGGACGCGAACGCCCCGGGGACGAGGGCGAGGAGGCCGGGGAGGGGGACCGCGCCCCGGGCGCCGGGCCCTCCGTCACCGGACCGCCGCCGGCCACGGAGGGCCGATCCGGCTGATCCGGGGCAGACACCCCCGCTCGCCGGCCCCCGGCGGAGCCGCTCCGCTTCACCGGCCTTCCGCGCCGTCCGGCTCCCCGGCGGGGGTCTTGAAACCCGAGGTGTCCAGGTCGCAGCCGAAGGGTTCGGGGATGCGCGGCGGCTCCCCGAAGGGCGTGGTCAGCCGCGAGTCGTAACCTCGCTCGGACGGACGCCAGAACACCGTGGCGGCCTGCTCCTCCATGTCCAGCAGAGTGCGGCACAGCGCCCGGAAGCGGGCGGTGCCGGAGGGAACATCCATGGCCGTCGGTCGTTCGAGCATCACTGTCATGATGCGCCTCCTCGCGCTCTTGCACCATGCGCGACCCAGGGCAGTGGACCAAAACGCTGTGTGCTCATCTGATTTCCGTACAGTCGCTCCTTGCGCGGGCCCCGGGGCGGGTGTACAACCCGGCCCGGAGCGCCTTTCTGTAGGAATCCCACAGGAGCCCGGCAAAGCCCCTGTCGGGGACCCGTTCTCCGGCCCGCGGGGCCGGACGATAGTTTCTTGCGGAGTACCTGCTCCCTACGGAAGAGGGTGTTCCCTTGAGCCGCTCGGTTCTCGTCACCGGAGGCAATCGCGGCATCGGCCTGGCCATCGCCCGGGCGCTCGCCGACGCGGGCGACAAGGTCGCCGTCACCTACCGGTCGGGTGAGCCGCCGGAGGGTTTCTGCGCCGTCAAGTGCGACATCAACGACGCCGAGCAGGTGGAGCAGGCCTACAAGGAGATCGAGGAGAGGCAGGGGCCGGTCGAGGTGCTGGTCGCCAACGCCGGTGTCACCCGGGACCAGTTGCTCCTGCGGATGTCCGAGGAGGACTTCACCTCCGTGGTGGAGACCAACCTCACCGGCACCTTCCGGGTCGTCAAGCGCGCCTGCCGGGGCATGCTCCGCGCCCGCAGGGGCCGCATCGTGCTGATCTCCTCCGTCGTCGGCCTGCTGGGCTCGGCGGGGCAGGCCAACTACGCCGCCTCCAAGGCCGGCCTGGTCGGCTTCGCCCGCTCGGTCGCCCGGGAGCTGGGCTCCCGCAACATCACCTGCAACGTGGTCGCGCCGGGCTTCGTGGACACCGACATGACGCGCGCGCTCACCGACGAGCAGCGCGCCAGGATCGTCGAACAGGTGCCGCTGGGCCGCTACGCCCGGCCCGAGGAGGTCGCCTCCTCGGTGCGTTTCCTGGCCTCGGAGGAGGCCGCGTACATCACCGGAGCCGTCATTCCCGTGGACGGCGGATTGGGCATGGGTCACTGAACGTCATGAGCGGACTTCTCGCCGGAAAGCGCATCCTGGTCACCGGGGTGCTCACCGACTCCTCGATCGCCTTCCACGTCGCCCGGCTGGCGCAGGAGGAGGGCGCCGAGGTCGTCCTCACCGGTTTCGGGCGGCTGACGCTGGTGCAGCGCATCGCCAGGCGGCTTCCCAAGGAGGCCCCGGTGATCGAGCTGGACGTGCAGAACAGCGAGCACCTGGACACCCTGGCCGGCAAGGTCGCCGAGCACCTCGGCGAGGGCGTCGGGCTGGACGGTGTCGTGCACTCCATCGGCTTCGCGCCGCAGGACGCGCTCGGCGGCAACTTCCTCAACACCGGCTGGGAATCGGTCGCCACGGCCGTCGAGGTCTCGGCGTACTCCCTGAAGTCGCTGACCATGGCCCTGCTGCCGCTGCTGGAGAAGCGCGGCGGCTCGGTCGTCGGCATGGACTTCGACGCGCAGGTGGCCTGGCCCAAGTACGACTGGATGGGCGTGGCCAAGGCCGCCCTGGAGTCCACCTCCCGCTACCTCGCCCGCGACCTGGGGCACAAGGACATCCGCTGCAACCTGGTGTCGGCCGGGCCCATCAAGTCCATGGCCGCCAAGTCCATCCCGGGCTTCGAGGAGCTGGCGGACGTGTGGAAGACCCGCGCCCCGATCGGCTGGGACCTCACCGACCCCGAGCCCGCCGCGCGCGGCGTCGTCGCCCTGCTCTCGGACTGGTTCCCGAAGACGACCGGCGAGATCGTGCACGTGGACGGCGGCGTCCACATGATGGGCGCGTAGCGCGTCCGCGACCGAAGGAACCCCGGGGCCGCCCCCGGTCCCGCGCCGGGACCGGGGGCGGCTCGCCGCAGGTGTCGCGCCGGGGGCGGGAGGCCGGGCGCGGGGTCAGTCGCGGGCGCCGGAGCCCCGGCAGGTCCGGGCGTACGAGCCCGCCTCCCGCGCGGCCGTCTCCGCGTCGCGGTCGGCGATGGCTTCCACCAGCCGCCCGTGGTCCAGGTACCCCTCCGAGCGCAGCTCCTCGCCCACGTCGTTGCGGAGGAAGGTGCGCACGACGGTGCCGAGGTCGGCGTAGAGCGCGGTGAGCACCTCGTTGTGGGACGCCCTGACGATCGCCAGGTGCAGTGTGACGTCGGCCTCCACGAAGCGTTCGACCTCGCCCGTCTCCCAGGCCGCCTCGCGCCGGTGCAGCAGTGTCCGCAGCTGGCGCAGGTCCTGCTCGGTACGGCGGTGCGCGGCCAGCCGTGCGGCCTCGGCCTCCAGCGCCGAGCGCAGCTCGGCCACGTCGCGCGGATCGGCGTCCGCGAAGCGGCGGTGCATCACTCCGGCGAGTTCGCTTGTGGCCACCACATAGGTGCCCGAGCCCTGCCGGATGTCCAGCAGTCCGTTGTGGGCGAGGGCCCGTACGGCCTCGCGTACGGTGTTGCGGGCCACGCCGAGCTGCTCGACCAGCTCGGGCTCGGTCGGGATGCGGGAGCCCACCGGCCACTCGCCGGAGGTGATCTGGTCGCGCAGGGCGTCGATGACCTGGTCGGCCAGTGCGGAGCGGCGGGGTGAGGTCAGGGGCATGGCACTTCCCGGGTCGGCGGGTGCGGTGGGTAAGGCGGGTACGGCGGATGAGCGGAGAGGCGCACCAAGTGGCCTCAATTCATCCGATGATTCTATGATGCATGTCATGGCTGACGATCCCGTGACCATCGATCGCCGGGCCGAAGGGGGGAACCCGGACAGCGTAGGCACCCGCACCACCCCCGGCGCTTCGCCGGGCGCGGCCGCGAGCGCCTCCCCGTGGGCGCGGCGGCTGCTGGTCGCGGGCGTCGTCCTCGCCGCCTTCAACCTGCGCCCCGCCATCACCGCGCTCGGCCCGCTCCTGGCGGAGGTCCGCGAAGCGCTGGCGATGAACGGCACCGTCGCAGGGCTGCTGACCTCCGCGCCCGCCCTCTGCTTCGCCGTCTTCGGCGGCGCCGCGCCCCGGCTGGCCCGCCGCTGGGGCCCGGCCACCGTGGTGCTCGCCGGAATGGCCGCCGTCACCGCCGGGCTGGCGCTGCGCCCCCTCGCCGGCGGAACGGCCTGGTTCCTGGCCTCCAGCGCGCTGGCGCTGGCGGGCATCGCGGTCGGCAACGTCCTGATGCCCGTGGTCGTCAAGCGCTGGTTCCCCGACCGGATCGGCCCGATGACCGGCCTGTACTCCATGGCGCTCTCCGTGGGTACCGCCACGGCCGCCGCCCTCACCGTCCCGGCGGTCCGGGCGCTGGAGGGCGACTGGCGCCTCGGGCTCGGGATGTGGGCGCTGCCCGGCGCCCTGGCCCTGCTGGTGTGGGCGCCGGTCGTGCGCGGCGCCGGCGCCCGTACCGCCGTACCCGCCGACGCCGGGGCGGGCGCCGGGGCCGGGGCCGGTGGGAGCGGTCCCGGGATCCGCATCACCCGCTCCGTCACCGCCTGGTCGCTCGGAGTCTTCTTCGGTTTCCAGGCCACCGCCGCCTACGTCGTCATGGGATGGCTGCCGCAGATCTTCCGCGACGCCGGGGTCCCCGCCCCCACCGCCGGCCTGCTGCTGGCGGTCACCATGGGGATGAGCATCCCCCTGTCCTACGTGCTGCCGCGGATCGCCGCCCGGCTCGGCCACCAGGGCCCCCTCGTCGCGGTCCTGGCCTGCTGCGGACTGGGCGGATACGCCGGGCTGTGGTTCGCCCCCGCGCAGGGGGGCTGGGCCTGGGCGCTGCTGCTGGGCGTCTCCAACTGCGCCTTCCCCCTCGTACTCACCATGATCGGGATGCGGGCGCGGACCGGTGCCGGGGTCGCCAAGCTCTCCGCCTTCGCCCAGGGCACCGGCTACCTGATCGCCGTTCCCGGGCCGCTGCTCGTCGGGACCCTCCACCAGCGAACCGGGGGCTGGCACGCCCCCCTGGCGCTGATGGCCGCCCTGATGACCGCCCAGCTCGCGGTGGGCCTGGTGGCGGGCCGGGACCGATGCGTCGAGGACGGCGGCTGAGTGCGACACTGGGCGCATGCCAGTGCTCGAACCCAACCCGCCCAACGGCCAGAGGAAGCTGCTCCTCGTCCTCGGCGCGATGCTCGGCGTCACGATCGTGATCGGCGTCCTCGCCTCCGTCATCGCCCCGTAAGCCTCCGCCGAGGCCCTCCGGGTCTCCCGCCGCCGCGCCGACCCGTCCGTACGCCCCTCCACCGCCCGGTGGAGGGGCGTACGGGCTTTCCGGGGCGCCGCACGGTCCGCGGTGGACGGAGGGCGGTTCCCTGCCCCGGTGTCCCTGTCTTCCGGTGCTCCGGGGGATTGGCAGGCCCGGAACCGGTCAGTACGTTTCCGCGAAACCGATCGATCGATCGGTTTCGGTTCGCAGAACGTGGAGGCTCGGCCATGCGGACGTCATCTGCAGGACGTGTGACCAGGAGAACGGCGGCGGCGCTGACCGGCTGCCTGATAGCGGCGGCCCTGACCACCGGGTGCGGCGGTTCCTCCGCCGAGGCGGAGGAACGCGGATACCGGCTCGTCGAGGACGGGAAGCTGACATTCGCCATGAGCGGCCAGTACCGGCCGTTCAACTACTTCGAGGACGACGGCGAACTCGCCGGCTTCGACGTGGAACTCGGCAACGAACTCGCCGAGCGGCTCGACCTGGAGCCGAACCCGGTCACCGGCCCGTTCAACTCGCTGGTCGCCGGACTGAAGGCCAAGCGGTACGACCTCATCGTCGGCTCGATGTCACCGACCGAAGAACGCAAGAAGCAGGTCGACTTCACCGGCGAGTACTACGTCTCCGGCGCTCAGCTCTTCGTCGAGGACGACTCCGCGGTCGCCTCGGCCGACGACCTGAAGGACGCCAAGGTCGGCGTGGTGCTCGGCACGACGTTCGAGGAGTACGCCCAGAAGCAGCCCGGAGTCGCGGAGGTGAAGACCTACAACAGCGACAACGAGATGCTGACCGAGCTGTCCAACGGCCGGCTCGACGCGGCGATCACCACCAAGCTGCTGGGGCTGTACCAGATCAAGCAGGCAGGCATCGACGTCAAGCCGACCGGCGAGGTCCTCTTCCCGGACCCCGCGGCGATCGCGAGCCAGAAGGGCAACCCCGAACTCACCGCCGAGGTGGACAAGGCCCTCGACGAGATCAGGGACGACGGCACCTACGCACGGCTCAGCGAGAAGTGGTTCGGGACCGACATCAGCCAGGACACCCGCTCCTGACCGGTCCCGCAGACGTCCGACCCGGCTGCCGAGGAGAACCCCGCCATGTCTGTCCTGGACGGCATCAGCCGTTCCCTTCCGCTCATGCTCGAAGGGCTGAAGATCACCCTGTCGCTGGCCGCACTGGCGGTGGTGTTCGCCCTGGCGGTCGGGTTGGTCGTCGCCTGGACGAGGATGAGCCGCTTCGCCGCCCTGCGCTGGCCGGCGCAGGGCTACCTCGCCCTGATCAGGGGGACTCCCCTGGTGGCGCAACTGTTCGTCCTTCTGGTCGGCGGTGATCGGACTCACCGTGCCCACCGGGGCCTACATGGCGGAGATCTTCCGCTCCGGTGTGCAGACCGTGCCCAGGGGACAGACCGAGTCGGCGCGCTCCGTGGGCATGAGCCGGACACAGGCGCTGCGGATCGTGGTGGCGCCCCAGGCGTTCCGCTCGATCCTCCCGTCTCTGGGCAACCAGTTCGTCATCGCGGTCAAGGACACCGCCGTGGCCTCGTTCATCACGGTCCCCGACCTGTTCAGGCAGGCGCAGAAGCTGGCGGCCGCGACCTACGAGCCGCTGACGTACTACCTGATCTCGGCCGTCTACTACCTGGC
The DNA here is from genome assembly GCF_017114865.1 of Streptomyces verrucosisporus. GTDB lineage: Bacteria > Actinomycetota > Actinomycetes > Streptomycetales > Streptomycetaceae > Streptomyces > Streptomyces fenghuangensis. Next base: position 603,601 of record NZ_JADEYH010000001.1, read on the forward strand.
CGTCGTGATGCTCCTGACGGCACTGCTGCGCCGCCTGGAGCGCCGGCACACCCGCTACGCGATCTGAGAGGCGGCATCCCATGCCACATCCCGACACCGCCCCGCAGGACGTCCCCCCGCTGGTGCGCATGCGGAACATCCGCAAGTCCTTCGGCGCGCACACCGTGCTGGACGGGGTGGACCTGGACATCGGAACCGGCGAGGTCGTCGTGCTGATCGGGGCCTCCGGAGCCGGCAAGAGCACACTGCTGCGCTGCGTCAACGGACTTGAGCGGATCGACTCCGGCGAGATCGTCATCGACGGCCGGGAGCTGCGGTACGACGAGAAGTCGCTCAACCTGATGCGCCGCCAGGTGGGAATGGTGTTCCAGCACTTCAACCTCTGGCCGCACAAGTCGGTCCTGGACAACGTCACGACCGCCCCGGTCAAGGTGGCCGGCCGGGACCCGCGCCAGGCCCGGGACATCGCACTGGAACTGCTGGACCAGGTCGGACTGAAGGAGTTCGCCGACCGCTACCCGATGAGCCTGTCCGGCGGGCAGCAGCAGCGGGTGGCCATCGCACGGGCGCTGGCCATGCGCCCGAAGGTGATGCTCTTCGACGAGCCCACCTCGGCACTCGACCCCGAACTGGTCGGCGAGGTGCTCGCGGTGATGCGGGACCTGGCCGACTCCGGGATGACCATGGTGGCGGTGACCCACGAGATGCGTTTCGCCCGCAGCGTCGCCGACCGGGTGGTCCTCATGGCCGACGGCGGAATCGCCGAACAGGGTCCGCCGACCGCGGTGCTGGACAACCCGCGCAGCGAGCGGGGCCGGGCCTTCCTCCGACAGGTGGAGTCGGTCTGAACGGGCGCGGCGGCGCCGGCGGACCCCGGCGAAGGACGCGACCCGACCATGCGGCACGACAGGGAAGAAAGCAGAAGGACAGGATGTCGACACTGACGGAGACGGGCCACCGGGAACGGCGGCCGGTGCGGTACGACAGGACCGGGCCGGTGGCCGTGGTCGAACTGCACCGTCCGCACCGTCTCAACGCGGTCACCGACGAGGTCAGCCGCGAACTGGCCGCCGCCGTGAGGCGAGCAGTCGCCGAGGGCGCGCGGGCCGTGGTGCTCACCGGGGCCGGCCGGGCTTTCTGCAGCGGCCACGACCTCAAGGAACCGGCCCCGGCGGAAGACCCGCTGGAGGCCAGGGAACGACTGGAACGGCTGCAGGACGTCACCCGGACCATCAAGCGCGGCCCGGTACCGGTGATCGCGGCGGTGCACGGCTGGGCCGTGGGCGCCGGATGCGAATAGGCCCTGGCCTGCGGACCCGGCGCACGCTCGGCGGCCGGACGCTGGACGCCGGCGAACGGGTCGACGTGGCGACCGCCCTGCGCTGCTACACGGTCGGTTCGGCCCACGCGGCGCACGCCGAACGGTCCCGCGGGCTGATCGCCCCCGGGTACCTGGCCGACTTCACCGTGCTCGACCGGGACCCCACCCGGGTGCCCGCCGACGAGCTGCCGGGAATCGACGTGCTGGCGACGGCCGTTGGCGGGCGGGCCGTTCACGACCTCGGCGTCCTGGCTTAGGGTTGGCCCATGTCCTCGTACGCGCGTCTTCGGTCCAGTGCGCTGGAATTGTTCGCCACCCGCGGCTTCCAGGCCACCGGCATCAGGGACCTCGCCGCGGGCGCGGGGATTTCGCTGGCGACCCTCTACCACTACATGGACGGCAAGGAGGACCTGCTGGTCCGGCTGATGAGGGAGTCCCTGGAGCGGCTGAACGGCGACGCGCGCACCGTGCTGGCGCGGGTCGGCTCGCCGGTCGAGGGGCTGGCCGCGCTTACCGTGATGCACGTCCTCGCCCATGGACTGCGCCGGACCGAGACGGTCGTGGTCGACCGGGAACTGCGATCGCTGGGGGAGGCGAGTCGCAAGGCCGTGGTGGCCCTGCGTGACGAGTACGAGCAGCTGTGGGGGGACCTGCTCGTGGCAGGCCTGGCCGAGAGCAGCATGTCGGTGCCCGACCTCCGGGTGACCCGGTTCGCGCTGCTCTCGACGTGCACGGGGGTCGCCTACTGGTACTCCGAGGAGGGCGAGCTGGACCTCGACCGGATAGCCGCCGTGCACGCCGATCTCGTCCTCGCCCAGGTCGAGGCCCGGCTGGGTGCCCACCGAGTCCGGCTGGACGACCTCGACCTTCCCCCGATCGACTGGTTCCGCGATCTGGTCACCCGGGCGTGAGGGCCCGGCCGCGCCCGCCCGCCGGGACCCGGGTTTCCCGAGGCGTCCCTTTGCCCGTGGTGAGGCAGGCCCCACCATCCCCTAGGGGGATGGACTCAGGGGGCAATGGGTGGATCACCGGATGGAGCGGCCGCCCCGCGGTCCGTAGCGTCGGAGCACACCGCCAAGACGCCACGGAAGACGACGGAGGCGAGCCCGATGACGGCCCACGCACCCACCCGGCACACCCCCCGGCCGGCGGCCGGCGGCGCGGACGCACGGCTGCCGTGGTGGGCCGCGGCGCTGCCCGTGATCGCCTTCGCGGTGCTGCTCGCCCTGCTCGCAGGCGCGGGCGAGGCCGAGGCCGCCGACGCCGGGTCCCGGGGGTACCTCGCGGATCTGCTGGGCCGGCTCTGGGGGCTCCTGTCCCGCTGACCGGCCGCCTCCACCCGTGAGGTCACCCGGTCGGGGAGGGTTGCCAACCCCCCGCGCCACACGCCGCCGTTCGTGCGAAGCTGGAGGCATGAGCGCCGATGTGTCACGCAGGATCGTCATCCTCCGACATGCCAAAGCCGACTGGCCCGACGACGTGGCGGACCACGACAGGCCCCTCGCGGAACGGGGGCGCAGGGACGCACCGGCCGCCGGCCGCTGGCTCGCCGCCAGCGGCATCCTCCCCGACCTCACCCTCTGCTCCACCGCCGCCCGCACCCGCGAGACCTGGAAGCTGGTCGTCCACGAACTGCCGCAGCGGCCGAGGACGGTCTACGAGAAGCGGCTCTACGAGGCCTCGCTGGGCGAGCTGATCGCGGTGGTCAACGAGGTGCCGGACGACGTCGTGGACCTCATGCTCGTCGGCCACAACCCCGGCATGCACGCCATGGCCGACGCCCTCGCCGGAGAGGCCGAGGAGGACGCCAGGAGCCGGCTCGATCACATCGGCTTCCCCACCTCCGCCGCGGCCGTGGTCTCCTTCACCGGCTCCTGGAAGTCCGTGGAGCTCGGAACGGGCCGCCTCGAGGCGCACTGGGCGCCGCACGACTGACACCGCACGGCCGACTCCGGGCGGCGTGGGACGGTGCAGGGCCCGCCGGTCCGGACTCACTCCGCTCCGGCGGGCCGCGTGTCCGCGCGGGCGCCGCGCCGGGCGGACTCAGACCGAGGTGTCGGCCGCCTCGACCTCCTCGCGCGTGACGCCCAGCAGATACAGCACGGTGTCCAGGAACGGGACGTTCACCGCGGCGTGCGCGGCCTCCTGCACCACCGGCTTGGCGTTGAACGCGACCCCGAGTCCGGCGGTGTTGAGCATGTCCAGGTCGTTGGCACCGTCCCCGATCGCCACGGTCTGGGCCAGCGGCACTCCGGCCTCCGCCGCGAAGCGGCGCAGCAGCCGGGCCTTGCCCGCCCGGTCCACGACCTCCCCGACGACCCGGCCGGTCAGCTTCCCGTCCACGATCTCCAGGGTGTTGGCCGAGGCGAAGTCCAGTCCCAGCCGCTCCCGCAGGTCGTCGGTGACCTGTGTGAAACCGCCCGAGACCACCCCCACCTGATAGCCCAGGCGCTTGAGCGTGCGGATGAGGGTGCGGGCCCCCGGCGTGAGCCGGACCTCGGAGCGCACCTTGTCCACGACCGACTCGTCCAGCCCCTCCAGCAGTGCCACCCGGGCGTGCAGCGACTGCTCGAAGTCCAGCTCGCCGCGCATCGCGGCGGCGGTCACCTCGGCGACCTTCTCCTCGCAGCCGGCGTGCGCCGCGAACAGCTCGATCACCTCGTCCTGGATGAGCGTGGAGTCCACGTCCATCACCACCAGGCGCTGCGCCCGGCGGTGCAGCCCGGCGGCGACGACGGCGACGTCCACACCCAGGGCCGCCGCCTTCGGGGCCAGGGCGGTGCGCAGCTCCTCCGTCCCGGTGCCGGACACCGCGAACTCCACCGCCGTGACCGGGTACTTGGCCAGCCGGAAGATCCGGTCGATGTTGCCGCCGACACCGGTTATCCGGGCGGCGATGGCGGCCGTGGCCTCGGCGGTCAGCGGATGGCCGAGCACGGTGACGTGGGAGCGGCCGGTGCCGCGCGGCCGGTTGTCGCCCCGGCCCGAGATGATCTCCGCCTGGAGCCGCATCGACTCCGCCCAGGAGTGCACGGTCGCCCGCAGCCCGCCCTCGGCGCCGCCCCCGCCCGGCGTGGTGACCAGGGCGCACAGGGTGATGCGGCCGCGGGTGACGACCTGCTCGATGTCTATGACGTCCAGCGAGTAGGCGGCCAGTGTCTCGAAGAGACCTGCGGTGATGCCCGGCCGGTCCTTGCCGAAGATCTTCACCAGGAGGGTGGGGGTGTCGGCGTCCGTTCCGGCGGTGACGGCGGCGGGGACGGGCGGCGGGGTCTGCGAAGCGCTCATGATGATCCCTACGGTATCGAGCACCGAAGCGGTTCCGTACGCACGTCCGTACCCCGGACAGCCCCGGTCAGGCCCGGCCGAGACGGTCCGCGCCTCCGGCGCCGCCGCTTCCCCGCCCCCTCGCCCGCCCCTTTCGGCGGCCGGGGAGCGGACCGTAGCGGTTCGGCAACCATCCGGCGGGGGCGACTTCATGTCCTGCCGCGGAGCCTGGAATAGTTCCCCCACGATCGTTCACCATCCCTAGCCCCCTCATACAGGGGGTAGCTCGGGGGACAACTTTGTGGGGCATGGAGTGCCGGAAGTCGTACTGGAACTGAACGGACGGACCTGGGCGCTCGACCCGTCCAGGTCCTACACCCTCGGACGCGATCCGCAGGGGGACCTCGTGGTCGACGACGCCAGGGTCTCCTGGCGTCACGCCACACTGCGCTGGGGCGGCGGGAGCTGGCTCCTGGAGGACCACGGCAGCACCAACGGCACGTACGCGCAGGGAGGGCGCGTCCAGCAGCTGGAGGTCGGCGCGGGTTCGGTGGTGCATCTCGGCAACGCCACCGACGGGCCCCGACTGGCCTTCTCCGGTCGGCCCGCGGCGGCTCCCGCGGGCGCTCTCGCGCAGGCGGCGCCCGCCCCGCAGCCGCAGGGCGGCCCCGGCTGGGGCCACCAGCCGCTGGCCCAGGCCCCGGCTCCGCAGCAGCAGGCCCCGCAGCACGTGAAGCAGCCGGTGCCGCAGCAGTACGCGCCGCAGTCTCCCCAGGGCGCGGTCCCCCCGCACGGCGGCGCCCCGCAGCAGGCGGGCCCCCCGCTCCACGGGGACCACCGCAACCCGACCACGTTCCACCAGCTCCCGACGGGCCGGGTGATGCGGATCGGCCGCGCGCTGGAGAACGAACTGGTCGTCTCCGACCTCCAGGTCTCCCGCCACCACGCGGAGTTCCGCTCCGCCCCCGGCGGCCGCTTCGAGATCCGCGACCTCGGCAGCCACAACGGCACGTACGTCAACGGCCAGCCGCTGCCCAAGTCGGGCACGGCGCTCCTCGGCCCGGACGACATCGTCGGCGTCGGCCACTCGACCTTCCGGGTGGTGGGCGACCGGCTCGAGGAGTTCGTCGACACCGGCGAGGTCTCCTTCTCCGCCCGTCATCTGACCGTCAAGGTCGACGGCGGCAAGGTGATCCTCAACAACGTCACCTTCGGCGTGCCCGAGAAGTCCCTGGTGGCCGTCATCGGCCCGTCCGGATCCGGCAAGTCCACACTGCTGCGCGCCCTGACCGGCTACCGCCCGGCCGACGTCGGCGAGGTCCTCTACGACAACCGGGACCTCTACAAGCAGTTCGCCGAGCTGCGCCAGCGCATCGGCCTGGTCCCGCAGGACGACATCCTCCACAAGGAGCTGACCGTCCGCACCGCCCTGCGCTACGCCGCCAAGCTGCGCTTCCCCGGCGACGTCGCCGAGGCCGAGCGCAACGCGCGGATCGAGGAGGTGCTGGCCGAGCTCAAGCTCGACATCCACGCCGGAAAGAAGATCACCTCCCTCTCCGGCGGCCAGCGCAAGCGCGTCTCGGTCGCCCTGGAACTGCTCACCAAGCCGTCCCTGATCTTCCTGGACGAACCGACCTCCGGCCTGGACCCGGGCATGGACCGCGACGTGATGAAGCTGCTGCGGGAGCTGGCCGACGACGGCCGCACCGTGCTGGTGGTCACCCACTCCGTCGCCGAGCTCGCGCTGTGCGACCGTGTTCTGGTGATGGCACCCGGCGGCGGTGTGGCCTACTTCGGCCCGCCCGAGGAGGCCCTGAACTTCTTCGGCTACGAGAGCTGGGCGGACGTCTTCTCGGCCTTCGAGAACTACCGTGACTACGACTGGATCGGCCGCTGGCAGGGCTCGCAGCACTACCGGCTCTACGCCGCCGACCTCGACACCGCCGCCCCGCAGCAGGCGCCCCCCCAGTACGCGCAGTACGCGGCACCGCCCGCGCCGGCGTCCCGCCCGCCCAAGCCGCAGAGCTGGGGGTCCCAGTTGTGGACCCTCACCCGGCGCTACACGTCGGTCATCGCCTCCGACAAGGGCTTCCTCGCCCTGATGGTCGTCCTGCCCGTGATCCTGGGCGTGGTCAGCACGGTGATCCCCACCGACCACGGCCTCACACGCAACCCGGCGGGCTTCAACCAGCACGCGGGCACCATCCTGCTGATCCTCGCGGTCGGCATGTGTCTGTCCGGCGCGGCCAACTCGGTGCGCGAGCTGGTCAAGGAACGGGTCATCTACGAACGGGAACGGGCCACCGGCCTGTCCAGGTCCGCCTATCTGATGTCCAAGGTGATCGTCCTGGGGATGATCACCGCCTTCCAGGGCGTGATCATCTGCGCCATCGGCTTCTCGGTGCGCGAACTGCCCGAAGAGGGCCTGATCATGCCCACGGCCGTCGAGCTGTGCGTGGGGATCATCGCCTTCGGCCTCACCTCCATGATGGTCGGCCTGGTGATCTCCTCGCTGGTGAAGACATCCGAGATGACCATGCCCCTGCTGGTGGGCTTCGCGATCATCCAGCTGGTCTTCACCGGCGTGCTCTTCCAGGTCTTCGACGCGCCCGGCATCGAGCAGGTCGCCTGGCTGATGCCCTCGCGCTGGGCGGTCGCGGCCACCGGAGCCACCGTCGACCTGTCGCGCACCATGGCCCCCTGGGACCGCGAGAACCCCACCAACCTTGACCCGCTGTGGGAGCACGCCACGGGGGTGTGGGTGATGGACATGCTGATCCTGCTCGCCATCGGCGTCGCCTGCGGCTTCGCGGTGGCCCGCCTGCTGCGCCGCCATGAGCCGGAGGTCATGCGCAAATGAGCCTGTGCCGCGCGGCCGCGCGGCACATGTGCCACCCCCGCCCCGCCGGATCCTTCCGGCGGGGCGGGGGCCGTCAGGGGGCGGGAGGGACGCGGGAGCCGCCGGGCACCGGACGGCGGTGCGTCCGCCGTCGGTCCTACGACCACCGCCCCGACACCCCCGGGCGGCGGGCCGATCCGCCCCGCGAACCCCGCCGGTACCGTGACCGCATGCTCCCGAGAACCGGGCTGGCGGCCGTCAGCGCCGCCCTGCTCGCCATGAACCGCCGCCTGGAGGCCCGCGAGGTCCTGCAGACGATCACGACATCCGCACGCGAGCTGCTGGACGCCGAGTACGCCGCCCTCGGCGTCCCGGACGACCACGGCGGTTTCGCGCAGTTCGTGGTGGCCGGGGTCAGCGACGAGAGGTGGCGGGCGATCGGGCCGCTGCCCCGCCAGCACGGCATCCTCGCCGCCATGCTGCGGGACGCCTCTCCGCAGCGGCTCGCCGACGTCCGCCGGGACCCGCGCTTCGAGGGCTGGCCCGACGCCCACCCGGAGATGGCCGACTTCATCGGCATGCCGGTCGCCGACGGCGAGGAGGTGCTCGGGGCGATCTTCCTCGCCAACAAGAGGTGCGAGAGCCCCGGGAAGGGCTGCGGCTTCACCGGGGAGGACGAGGAGCTGCTGCGCCTGCTCGCCGAGCACGCCGCCATCGCGCTGACCAACGCCCGTCTCTACGAGCGCAGCCGCGAGCTGACCATCGCCGGGGAGCGCGCCCGTATCGCCCATGAACTGCACGACGCGGTCTCCCAGAAGTTGTTCTCCCTGCGCCTGACCGCCCAGGCCGCCACCGCCCTGGTCGGCCGGGACCCGGACCGCGCCAGGGAGGAGCTGCGCAGGGTCGCCGGGCTGGCGGCCGAGGCCGCCGACGAGCTGCGGGCCGCCGTCGTCGAACTGCGTCCCGCCGCCCTGGAGGAGGACGGACTGGTCGCCGCCCTGCGCAGCCAGGTGCAGGTCCTGGACCGGGCGCACAGCGCCCGTGTCGATTTCGGCGCGGAGGGTGTGCGGGCGCTGCCCGCCGCCCAGGAGGAGGCGCTGCTGAGAGTCGCGCAGGAGGCCCTGCACAACGCTCTGCGGCACTCCGGCGCCCGGCGCGTCACCGTCCTCCTCGCCCGCCGCGGTACGGGTGCCGTGCTGCGGGTGGCCGACGACGGACGCGGCTTCGACCCCTCGGCGGTCCGCCGCGCGGGCCGCCGCCTGGGCCTGGTGTCGATGCGCGACCGGGCGGACGGGGTCGGCGGCACGCTGAGGGTGGAATCGAAGCCCGGCGGGGGCACGGTGATCGAGATGGAGGTGCCCGGTGGCTGAAGCGGCCGGCGAGGTGATCAGAGTCCTGTTGGTGGACGACCACCAGGTCGTGCGCCGGGGACTGCGTACGTTCCTCGAGGTCCAGGGCGACATCGAGGTGGTCGGCGAGGCCGCCGACGGGGCGGGCGGCGTGGCCCGCGCCGAGGAGCTGCGGCCCGACGTCGTCCTGATGGACCTCAGGATGCCCGGCTCGGACGGCGTCGAGGCGCTGCGCAAGCTGCGTGAACTGGGCAACCCGGCTCGGGTGCTGGTCGTCACCAGCTTCACCGAGCAGCGCACCGTCGTCCCCGCACTGCGCGCGGGCGCCGCCGGCTACGTCTACAAGGACATCGACCCCGACGCGCTGGCCGGGGCCATCCGCTCGGTGCACGCGGGGCACGTCCTGCTGCAGCCGGAGGTCGCCCGGGCCCTGCTCGGCCAGGAGGGGGCCGGCGGCGGACCGGGCCGGGGCACCTCCCTGACCGAGCGGGAGCGCGAGGTGCTCGCGCTGATAGCCGACGGACGCTCCAACCGGGAGATCGCGCGCCGTCTGGTGCTGTCGGAGAAGACCGTCAAGACGCACGTGTCCAACATCCTGATGAAGCTGGACCTCGCCGACCGCACCCAGGCCGCGCTGTGGGCCGTCCGGCACGGGACGGCCGGCTGACGGGCGGGCGCCTCGTCCTCGTCCCGGCCCCTCCACCTCCCTCCGACGGAGATCCATGCCTAAATTCATACGAACGTGTGTATGTCACCGGTGTGGCGTATCGCAACAGGTCCCGGCCCGTTCTCCAGTGCGTGCCGCGGCGACCGGCCGCGGCGAACGCAAGGAGGATCGAGAAGTGAAGAACCTCAAGAGGGTCACCGCCGTCGCGATGGTGGCCGGCGGGCTCGTCGCCGCCGGTGCGGGCGCGGCCTCGGCCAGCTCGGGCGCACAGGGCGCGGCCGCCCACTCGCCCGGCGTCGGCTCGGGCAACGTGATCCAGGTGCCCGTCCACGTGCCGGTCAACATCTGCGGCAACACCGTCAACATCATCGGCCTGCTGAACCCGGCCTTCGGCAACGCCTGCGCCAACGCCTGAGCACGCGCGCGAGCGGGCGCGGCGGGCGGCTCCGCCCGCGTCCGCCCGTCCCGCACCGCCGGCCTCCCGGGCCCGACCGGGAGGCCGGCTCCCGTGTTCAGCCCCGCTCGCGCTCCTCCACATACGCGTTGTACGCGGCCACCACCGCCCGCCTGGCGGTACGCTCCACCGGCCGCAGAGCCTCGCCTCGCGCCGCCATCGCCCCCGCGCTCACCGCGCCGCCGTGCTCCGGCCCGCCCGCGATCTCCACCAGCGCGCCCACCCGCTGCGCCAGCTCCAGAACGCGTACCGCGCGCGGCGGATAGCCTGGCGCGAGCAGAGCGCGCCCCGCCTCCGCCCGCGCCCGGTACGCCTCCAGCGCCGCCGCGGCCACCGGGCCGGAACCGGCCACGTCCAGCCGCGTCAGCACCTCGGTCGCCTCGCGCAGCGCCTCGGCCAGCTCCCGTTCGGCCTCCCCGAGGGACGGCACGTCCGCGGGCGGGGCCTCGCGCACCGGAAGGCAGTGCCACACCACCTCGGTGTGCACATCGCCCCGCGGACCGGCCTCACGCACCAGCGGCACCAGCCCCAGCGGCGCACCCGTCCCGACCACGGCCTCCCCGGCGTCCAGAGCACGGGCGTTGAACCCGGGCGGCCCGCTCAGCCCCAGCGGATGCCCCGGTGCGGGCAGCGCCAGCCGCAGACCGGTCACCCCCGAGGCGCGCAGCCGGCCGAGCGCGAGGGTGAGACCCACCTCACCGGACTCGCCCGGCAGGCCCGCCACGCGGTGCACCGTGTCGTCGCCCACGATGCGCGAAGCGGCGTCGTCGGGCGACACCACTCCGGCGAACAGGGCATTTCCCCAGGCGGCCAGCCGCCCGGAACGAGGTTCTTCGAGCATGCCCCCAGCCTAAGGACAGCCGCGCGGAAGAGGTGGCGTAGGTTTTCCCTGGGGACTGTGCCCACAGGCACAGGCGACAGCCGCGACTGCAATGGGAGACAACGCGCCATGAGCGATGTACTGGAGCTGGTGGACGTATCCGTGGTCCGCGAGGGTCGGGCTCTGGTGGAGGACGTCTCCTGGTCGGTGAAGGAGGGGGAGCGCTGGGTCATCCTCGGCCCCAACGGCGCCGGCAAGACCACCCTGCTCAACGTCGCCTCCAGCTACCTGTTCCCGACCTCCGGCGCAGCCACCGTCCTGGGCGAGAAGCTCGGCGCCGTCGACGTCTTCGAACTGCGCCCGCGCATCGGCATGGCCAGCAGCGCGCTCGCCGAGAAGCTCCCGCGCGACCAGACGGTGCTGCAGACCGTCCTCACCGCCGCCTACGGCATGACCGCCGGCTGGCGCGAGGACTACGACGAGGTCGACGAGCAGCGCGCCCTGGCCTTCCTCGACCGCCTCGGGATGAACGAGTACCTCGAGCGGAGGTTCGGCACCCTCTCCGAGGGAGAGCGCAAGCGCACCCAGATCGCCCGCGCGATGATGGCCGACCCCGAGCTGCTGCTCCTGGACGAGCCCGCCGCCGGACTCGACCTCGGCGGCCGTGAGGACCTGGTGCGCCGGCTGGGGCGGCTCGCCCGCGACCCGTACGCCCCCTCGATGATCATGGTGACCCACCATGTCGAGGAGATCCCCCCGGGCTTCACCCACGTCCTGATGATCCGCCAGGGCAGGGTGCTCACCGCCGGGCCGGTCGAGACGGAGCTGACCTCCGCCAACCTCTCGCGCTGCTTCGGCCTCCCCCTGGTCGTGGAGTACAACGGCGGCCGCTGGACCGCGCAGGGTCTCCCGCTCGGCTGACCCGGGCCCTACCATGGCGGTGTGGACGCATGGGTGTGGTGGCTGATCGCCGCCGTAGGACTCGGAATCCCGCTCGTACTCACAGCCATGCCGGAGTTCGGCATGTTCGCGGTGGGCGCCGTCGCGGCCGCGGCCGTCGCGGCGCTCGGCGGGGGGCTGACGGCCCAGGTGGTCGTCTTCGTGGTGGTCTCCACCGCGCTGGTCCTCGTCGTCCGCCCCGTCGCCAGACGCATGCGGCAGCGTCCCGAACACCGAAGCGGCGTCGACGCGCTGACGGGACGTCAGGCCGTAGTGCTCGAACGGGTCGACGGCTCCGGTGGGCGCATCAAGCTCGCCGGCGAGGTCTGGTCCGCGCGCACCCTCGACGCGAGCGCGTCCTACGAGCCCGGCGACCAGGTGGACGTGGTGGAGATCGACGGGGCGACCGCCGTCGTGATGTGATGGCGGGTGACCGCACGGTCACAGCGGTCACAACCGCCGGCGACGCCGACGGCGCAGTCAGCCGCGCTGGTCAGCCCGGTCAGCGTGAAATCCTAGGAACGCAGGGGGAGCCACGATGGACGCCATCATCATCGTGCTGATCATCCTGGTGGTGCTGGTCTTCATCGCACTCATCAAGACGATCCAGGTCATTCCACAGGCCAGCGCCGCGATCGTGGAGCGCTTCGGCCGCTACACCCGCACACTGAACGCCGGCCTCAACATCGTCGTCCCGTTCATCGACACCATCCGCAACCGCGTCGACCTCCGCGAACAGGTCGTCCCCTTCCCGCCCCAGCCGGTGATCACCCAGGACAACCTGGTCGTGAACATCGACACGGTCATCTACTACCAGGTCACCGACGCACGGGCCGCGACGTACGAGGTCGCCAGCTACATCCAGGCCATCGAGCAGCTCACCGTCACCACCCTGCGCAACATCATCGGCGGCATGGACCTGGAGCGCACCCTCACCTCCCGCGAGGAGATCAACGCGGCGCTGCGCGGCGTCCTGGACGAGGCCACCGGCAAGTGGGGCATCCGCGTCAACCGCGTCGAGCTCAAGGCGATCGAGCCGCCGACCTCCATCCAGGACTCGATGGAGAAGCAGATGCGCGCCGACCGCGACAAGCGCGCCGCGATCCTCCAGGCCGAGGGCGTGCGCCAGTCGCAGATCCTCACCGCCGAGGGCGAGAAGCAGTCCTCCATCCTGCGGGCCGAGGGCGAGGCCAAGGCCGCCGCGCTGCGGGCCGAGGGCGAGGCCCAGGCGATCCGCACGGTCTTCGAGTCCATTCACGCCGGTGACCCGGACCAGAAGCTGCTGTCCTACCAGTACCTCCAGATGCTCCCCAAGATCGCCGAAGGCGACGCCAACAAGCTGTGGATCGTGCCCAGCGAGATCGGGGACGCACTCAAGGGGCTCGGCGGCGCACTGGGCAACTTCGGCCCCGGAACCGGCCCCGCGGCCCCTTCCGGCGGCTCCTCGGGCGACGGCGGCGCGGGCCGCTCCAGTCTGACCAAGCGCCGGGAACAGCCGCCGATCGACTGACGACACCCCGCGCATCCCGCACCGCACCCGGATACACCGCGACCACGCCCCTCGGGCATGATCGGTGCACAAGACACCGACCGGCTGAGGGGCGTTGCGCGTGGACATCTGGGAGGCGCTGGCGGTCTTCGCCGCCGGCATAGGAGCGGGCACGATCAACACGATCGTCGGCTCGGGAACCCTGATCACCTTCCCCGTGCTGCTCGCGGTCGGGCTCCCGCCCGTCACCGCGAACGTCTCCAACACACTGGGCCTGGTGCCCGGCTCCATCAGCGGAGCCATCGGCTACCGCAGGGAACTGCGCGGACAGCGCGGCCGCGTACTGCGCCTGAGCGCCGCGGCCCTGGTCGGAGCGGTGACCGGGGCCGCACTGCTGATCACACTGCCCTCCGCGGCGTTCGACATGATCGTCCCGGTCCTCATCGCGCTGGCCCTGGTGCTCGTCGTCGCCCAGCCGCGACTGGCCCGCGCGATCCGGCGCCGCCGCGAGCGCGACGGCGGGGCCACCCACCCCCACGGCGGCCCCGCACTCCTCGGCGGCATGACCCTGGCCAGCATGTACGGCGGCTACTTCGGCGCGGCCCAGGGCGTCATCTACCTCGCGCTGATGGGCCTGCTCATCAACGACGACCTCCAGCGGATCAACGCCGTCAAGAACATCCTCGGCGCGATCGTCAACGGCTCGGCCGCGGTCTTCTTCCTCTTCGTCGCCGACTTCGACTGGACCGCCGTCCTGCTCATCGCGGTCGGCTCGGCGGTCGGCGGACAACTCGGCGCCCGGCTGGGACGCAGACTGCCGCCGACCGCCCTGCGCGCGGTCATCGTGGTCGTCGGTGCGGCGGCGATCGTCCAGCTCGTACTGAACTGAGCCGGACCGACCGGGCCGGCCACCGCACACGGCGGCCCCACCGGGAGCCTCATGCGGAGGCGGGCAGCGTCAGCCACTCCGGGAGCGTCTCACCGTCCCGCAGCCCCAGCGCGAGGACGAGCGCATCCGCCGGCGTCGGCTCGAACGGCTGTGTCAGCAGCCGCATGCCGGCCTGAGCGGGCGTGCGGTCGGCCTTGCGGTGGTTGTCCTCCGCACACGCCGCGACCGTGTTCAGCCAGGTGTCGCCACCCCCGCGCGAACGCGGCACGACATGGTCCACCGTGGTCGCCCGGCGCCCGCAGTAGGCGCACCGGTGCCGGTCCCGTACGAGCACCCCGCGCCGCGACCACGCCGCCCGTTGTCGGAACGGGACCCGTACGTATCTGCGGAGTCTGATCACCTGCGGCACCGGTAGGTCCACCCGCGCCGCCCGTACGCGCAACCCGGGGTGCGCCTGCTCCACCACGGCCTTGTCCTGCATCACCAGCACCACCGCACGCCGCAGCGACACCGTCGACAGCGGCTCGAAACCGGCGTTGAGCACCAGCGTCTCGCGCATCCCATCCACCTCCGGCACCCGCCCCCGCGGCGGGGTGGGACCACTGTGCCGCTGCCCAACCGGGTGGACAACGCAATTTCCGCACGGTGTACGGGAGACGGGAACGCGGCGACACCCGGATGACGCGGATGCCGGAAAGTGGGGCGGAAGTCCCGGGAGCGGAAGCGGGCGGGACGGTAGGGGCAGCCGACGCGGCCGCCCGTCCCCGACGGGCTCCGGCGGACGGCGGGAGCGAGCGCGCCCCGCCGCCCCCCGCCACCGCGGTGCCGACTGCCCGGCCACCACTGTGCGATCCGGAGACGACGGGGCGCAAAGGCTTTTCCCGGCCGCGGAACGGCCCTCGTTCCGGCCCGGCCCGTTCCTCAGCCTTCGGCGGACACCTCGTACTCACCGATCAGCTGTGCGCGGGCCAGCGTGTGGAACCGCAGCTTGAAACCGGCCACGGCGGGCGACGCGTCCGCGTCCACGCCCAGCTTCTCGGTGTCCACGGCGTAGACGGTGAACACATAGCGGTGCGGGCCGTCCCCGGGCGGCGGCGCGGCCCCGCCGAAGTCACGGGTGCCGTAGTCGTTGCGGACGTGCACCGCCTCCGCGGGCATACCCTTCATCGCACCCGTGCCGGCGCCCGCGGGCAGCTCCGTCACGGTCGCCGGGATGTCGGACACCGACCAGTGCCAGAAACCGCTGCCGGTCGGCGCGTCGGGGTCGTAGCAGGTGACGGCGAAGCTCCTGGTCCCCTCCGGAAAGCCCTCCCAGCGCAGGTGGGGAGAGGAGTTGCCCTCGGCGTGGACCTGATCGGGCTTCAGCCGGGCGCCCTCCACGACATCGTCACTCACGACCGTGAACGACGGCACCGGAGGGTGGAAGTCGTGGGGGAGCGGGCGCCGCTTCTGCTCGGTCACGTGGGAAAACCTCCTCGGTAGCGCGACATCGCTGCACCGGCCAGCCTAACGATCCCGGCCCTCCGGACAGCGCGGGGCGCGGCCCGGTGCGGCACCGGGCCGCGCCCCGCGCGAAGAACGCCCGAGCCCGTCAGAACCAGTTCCGCCTGCCGCCGACCTCGGCCAGCCACTGGTTGAGATAGGCGGCCCAGTCGGTCTGCTGGAAGTCCGACAGACCCACGGTGAAGGAGCGGTAGGTGTCGCTGCCCTCGCTGAACAGACCGGCCTTCTTGTCCATCTCCAGCACGACGTCCATCCCGTGCTCATCCGCGACGAAGCTCAGCTCGACCTGGCTCAGCCCGCGGTACTGCTGCGGGGCCAGGAACTCGATCTCCTGGTAGAAGGGCAGCTTCTGCCGGGTGCCGCGGATGTGCCCCTGTTCCATGTCCGCGCTCTTGAAGCGGAACTCCAGGGCCCCGAAGGCGTCCAGGATCGCCTGCTGGGCGGGGAGCGGGTGGACGTTCACCGGGTCGAGGTCACCGGAGTCCACCGCCTTGGCGATCGCCAGCTCCGTCGTCACCCCGATGTTCATCCCGGTCAGGTGGCGGCCCATGAACATGGTGATCGGGGTCTCCCACGGCACCTCCAGCCCGAAGGGCACCGTGTGCACCGCGCCCGGCTGGAGTTCGAAGGCACCGCCGAGCTGCATACGGTGGAACTCGACGTTCCTGGTGTACTCCTCCTCCCCGCTCTCCACCTCGACACGGGCCTGGAGACCGACCGACAGCCCCTGGATCTCCTGGGCGACAGATCCGCCCTGGATCCGCACCTCCCCCTGGACGACGCCGCCCGGAACCACGTTAGGCTCGGTCAGCACCGTCTCCACCGACGCCCCGCCTATGCCCACACTCGCGAACAGCTTCTTGAAGCCCATGTTCTTCCTCCCCCAGGCCCTGGCCTGTATGTCGTGCCGATCCCTATGAACGCCCGAAGTCTGCCGGACGGTTCCGCCGACCAGGGCCGCCGTCCGCAGTTGTTACCCGATGGCTGCACTACGCTCGGCAGGCGTGAGCGCCGACCACGACCGTAAGCCCCTGCCCCGCGCCTTCTTCGACCGGCCCGTTCTGGAGGTCGCTCCGGACCTGCTCGGCCGTGTCCTGGTCCGTATGACCGACGAGGGCCCGATCGAGGTCCGGCTGACCGAGGTCGAGGCGTACGCGGGCCGCATCGACCCGGGGTCGCACGCCTACCGGGGCCGCACCGAGCGCAACGCAGTGATGTTCGGCCCTCCTGGCCACGCGTACGTCTACTTCACCTACGGCATGTGGCACTGCTTGAACCTGGTCTGCGACGAGGAGGGCACCGCCAGCGGTGTGCTGCTGCGCGCCGGCGAGGTGCTGACCGGCCACGAGCACGCGCGGCGGCGGCGGCCGAAGGCACGTGACGACAACGAGCTGGCCAAGGGACCCGCCCGCCTGGCCACTGCTCTGGGCGTGGACCGTGTGCTCAACGGCACCGATGTCTGCGGCGGCGACGGGGACGCCCCGCTCCGTGTCCTGGCGGGTGCGCCGACTTCCCCGGGCCGTGTACGGAACGGTCCGCGTACCGGGGTGGGAGGTGAGGGAGCGCTACACCCGTGGCGCTACTGGATCACCGGCAACCCCTCGGTCAGCCCGTACCGGGCGCATCAGCCACGTCGCCGCCGGGCGCGGCTTGACGCTGGTCCGACCGAGGTCTAATGTGGGCCGAGCCGCTGGAACGGGACGAGATCCACGGCGACCGGACAGGTCGCGTGAGAGAGGCCCGGAGCGGACACCACCAGATACGGACTCCCCGATTCGGGGGTCGTTTCCGTTGCGCTCAAGCGTACGGAAAAGCGATCCGAATGGCTCGATTATGAGTCGCCGGAGAGATCCGCTAAGGTAGTGAAC
>NZ_JADEYH010000010.1 GCF_017114865.1 Streptomyces verrucosisporus
GGGCGTCCCGCCCAAACGCACGGAGCGGTAACGCACGGCCCTCGTCGGGCTCCCCGCGGGGCTCCCGCCTCCGTGCCACTCAGGCGTCAACTCGCCTTCTCCCGGAGGCAGTCGGATTACGTTGTGCGACGACCGTCGCCGTGGTCCGTGACAGAAGGCCCCTCCCGTGAGCGCCCCCCCGCACGCACCCGAACCGCAGGCGCCACCCGTGATCGACACAACGGTGCCGCACGTGGCGCGGATCTGGAACTACTGGCTGGGGGGAAGGACAACTACGAGGTCGACCGCGCGGTCGGCGACGGCACCGACGTCATTCACGGCGAGCGGTCGGACAGGATCGTGGAGGTGTGGAACTCCTCCGGCAACGCACCGCTCGTCCTGCGCGGCCCCGAGCGGATCGCCTCCCTCGACGGCCTGGAGCCGGTGGAGCCCGGGGTGGTGTCGTGCAACCGCTGGCGGCCCGGCCCCGCGCGGGGAGGCGGGCCCGGGGAGGACGAGGAGGTCGACGCCTTCTGCGGCGTGGGCGCGCAAGCCCTGGGCGCACGGCTCGCCCGAAGCCCGGAGGTGAAGGGCCGGGGACGCCGCACCGCGGGCGCTCCCCGGCCCTTCCGGCCCGTTCCGGGCCCCGGACCTCACGACTCGCGGGCGCCCTCGTACATCTCCTCGATCAGGTGGCCGAACTTCTTCTCCACCGCGGGCCGCTTCAGCTTCAGGCTCGGGGTGAGCTCACCGTGCTCGATGTCCAGATCGCGCGGCAGGATCCGGAACTTCTTGATCGTCTGCCAGCGCTGGAGACCCTCGTTGAGGCGCTGGACGTAGCCGTCGACGAGCTTGTGCACCTCGTCGGAGCCGACGACCTCCGCGTAGCTCCTGCCGCCCATCCCGTGCTCCTCGGCCCAGCCCATGATGGTGGGCTCGTCGAGCGCGATGAGCGCGGTGCAGTAGTTGCGGTCGGCGCCGTGCACCAGGATGTTGGAGACGTAGGGGCAGACCGCCTTGAACTGACCCTCGACCTCGGCCGGGGCGATGTACTTGCCGCCGGATGTCTTGATCAGGTCCTTCTTGCGGTCGGTGATCCGCAGGTAGCCGTCCTCCGACAGCTCGCCGATGTCGCCGGTGTGGAACCAGCCGTCCTCCTCCAGGACCTCGGCGGTCTTCTCCGGCAGCCTGTGGTAACCCTGCATGATGCCGGGGCCGCGCAGCAGGATCTCGCCGTCCTCGGCGATGCGCACCTCGGTGCCGGGCAGCGGCTTGCCGACCGTGCCGGTACGGTACGCCTCGCCGGGGTTGACGAAGCTGGCGGCGCTGGACTCGGTGAGGCCGTAGCCCTCCAGGATGTGGACGCCGGCGCCGGCGAAGAAGTAGCCGATCTCCGGGGCCAGGGCGGCGGAACCCGAGACGCAGGCGCGCAGTCTTCCGCCGAAGGCCTCGCGGAGCTTGGCGTAGACGAGCTTGTCGGCGACCGCGTGCTTCATCCTCAGGCCAGCGGGCGCGGAGGCGGTGCCGGTGCGGCGGAAGTTGTCCTGGGTGACCTTGGCGTACTCGCGTGCGACCCCGGAGGCCCACTTGAAGATCTTGTACTTGGCGCCGCCGCCGGCCCGTGCCTTGGCCGCGACCCCGTTGTAGACCTTCTCGAAGATCCGGGGGACGGCGGCCATGTAGGTGGGCCGCACGACCGGAAGGTTCTCGATGATCTTGTCGACCCGGCCGTCCACGGCGGTGACGTGGCCGACCTCGATCTGGGCCGCGGTGAGCACCTTGCCGAACACGTGCGCCAGCGGCAGCCACAGGTACTGCACGTCGTCGGCGCGGACCAGTTCCGTCGCGGCGATGGCCTTGGCCATGTAGGACCAGGCGTCGTGCGGCAGCCGTACGCCCTTGGGCCGGCCGGTGGTGCCGGAGGTGTAGATCAGGGTGGCGAGCTGGTCGGAGCGCAGGGCGCCGACGGTCTCCTTGACCGCCTCGGGGTGCTCCTCGAGGTACGCCTCACCGCGCTTGCGCAGCTCGTCCAGCGACAGCACCCAGCCCTCCGGGTCGCCCTCGGCGGCCACGGCGCCCTCCGCCTCGATGACGACGACGTGGGCGAGGTCCGGCAGCTCGGCGCGGCGCTCGCGGGCCTTGGCGAGCTGCACGGCGTCCTCGGCGATCAGCACACGGCTCTCGGAGTCGGCGAGGATGTAGGCGGTCTCCTCGGCGTTGGTGCTGGGGTAGACGGTCGTGGTGGCCGCTCCGGCGCACAGCACTCCCAGGTCGCACAGGATCCAGTCGGCCCGGGTGCCCGAGGCGATGGCGACCCGCTCCTCGGGCCTCACCCCCAGGTCCATCAGGCCCGCGGCGATCGCGAAGACCCGCCGCGCGGCCTCGCCCCAGGTGTAGGAGCGCCACTCGTCCGGGCCCTTGCCCGAGGCCGGGGGCACGGGATAGCGGTACGCCTCGCCGTCCGGGGTCGCCTCGATGCGCTCCAGGAAGAGGTTCGCCACCGAGGGCGGACGGTTCTGGATCAGGGACTGGTTGTCGCTCACAACATCCTCCGGGGCCCGCGACGGTGCAGGGGGGTGGCTCCAAGGCTCGGTCCACCGCGAGTACTGGGGTGGGGAAAAGATGGAACGGTTCAGTGCTGTGCGTACTGCTCTGTGCGTATTGAGTGACTCGCGAGTAACAACCGAGCGGGCGATCAGCCTAAGGCGGAAGGTCCCGCCTTGAAAGAGCTTGCACATCGCCTACGTGAAGCCGTGACCTGTGCGATACATACACCACATACACCGCCGCCCGCCCTCGCGCCCGCGCACGGACCCGCACGTGTGAGGGCGCCGGTACGGCCCGCGCGGGCCGTACCGGCGCCCTCACGGACGCTCCGTCCTGCGGCTTCCGCCCACGGACCGGCCCGTGGGCGGGCCCGTGGGGCGGGCCCTACTTCTTGCCCTTGGCGTCGCCGCCGCCGTCGGAGTCCGAGGAGAGCGCGGCGATGAAGGCCTCCTGCGGGACCTCCACCCGGCCCACCACCTTCATGCGCTTCTTGCCCTCCTTCTGCTTCTCCAGCAGCTTCCGCTTGCGGGAGATGTCACCGCCGTAGCACTTGGCGAGCACGTCCTTGCGGATGGCGCGGACGGTCTCGCGGGCGATGACGCGCGAGCCGATGGCGGCCTGGATGGGCACCTCGAACTGCTGCCGGGGGATGAGCTCGCGCAGCTTGGAGGCCATCCTGACCCCGTAGCTGTACGCCTTGTCCTTGTGGACGATCGCGGAGAAGGCGTCCACCTTGTCGCCGTGCAGCAGGATGTCGACCTTGACCAGGTCGGCGGTCTGCTCGCTGGTCGGCTCGTAGTCGAGCGAGGCGTAACCGCGGGTCTTGGACTTGAGCGCGTCGAAGAAGTCGAAGACGATCTCCGCCAGCGGAAGGGTGTAGCGCAGCTCGACGCGGTCCTCGGACAGGTAGTCCATGCCCAGCAGGTTGCCGCGCCTCGACTGGCACAGCTCCATCACGGCGCCGACGAAGTCGTTCGGGGTCAGCACCGTCGCGCGGACGACCGGCTCGTGCACCTGGGCGACCTTGCCCGTCGGGTACTCGCTGGGGTTGGTGACGATGTGCTCGGTGCCGTCCTCCATGTCCACGCGGTAGACCACGTTGGGCGCGGTGGCGATCAGGTCGAGCCCGAACTCGCGCTCCAGACGCTCGCGGATGACCTCCAGGTGCAGCAGGCCGAGGAAGCCCACGCGGAAGCCGAAGCCGAGGGCGGCGGACGTCTCCGGCTCGTAGACCAGCGCGGCGTCGTTGAGCTGGAGCTTGTCCAGGGCGTCGCGCAGCTCGGGGTAGTCCGAGCCGTCCAGCGGGTACAGGCCGGAGAACACCATCGGCTTGGGGTCCTTGTAACCGCCCAGCGCCTCGGTGGCCCCCTTGGAGAACTGGGTGATGGTGTCGCCGACCTTGGACTGGCGCACGTCCTTCACACCGGTGATCAGATAGCCCACCTCGCCGACGGACAGGCCGTCGGAGGGCAGCATCTCGGGGCTGTTGGTGCCGATCTCCAGCAGCTCGTGGGCAGCGCCGGTGGACATCATCTGGATGCGCTCACGCCTGGAGAGCTTGCCGTCGACGACCTTCACATACGTCACGACGCCCCGGTAGGCGTCGTAGACCGAGTCGAAGATCATCGCGCGGGCGGGGGCGTCCGCGACCCCGACCGGGGCCGGGACCTGCCGCACGACCTCGTCCAGCAGCGCGTCGACGCCCTCGCCGGTCTTGGCGGAGACCTTCAGGACCTCCGACGGGTCGCAGCCGATGAGGTGCGCCAGCTCGGCGGCGAACTTCTCCGGCTGGGCGGCCGGGAGGTCGATCTTGTTGAGGACGGGGATGATCGTGAGGTCGTTCTCCATCGCCAGGTAGAGGTTGGCGAGCGTCTGCGCCTCGATGCCCTGGGCGGCGTCGACCAGGAGGATGCACCCCTCGCACGCGGCCAGCGAGCGGGACACCTCGTAGGTGAAGTCGACGTGCCCGGGGGTGTCGATCATGTTGAGGATGTGGGTCGTCCCCTTCGCCTCGCCCTCGGTGGGGGCCCACGGCAGGCGGACCGCCTGGGACTTGATCGTGATGCCGCGCTCGCGCTCGATGTCCATGCGGTCGAGGTACTGGGCGCGCATCTGGCGCTGCTCGACGACACCGGTGAGCTGGAGCATCCGGTCGGCGAGCGTCGACTTGCCGTGGTCGATGTGCGCGATGATGCAGAAGTTGCGGATCAGCGCCGGGTCGGTACGGCTCGGCTCCGGCACGTTCGATGGGGTCGCGGGCACGCAGGGTCCTGTCGGGTCATGGCTCGGATCGGTACGTCTCCCCCATCGTCCCATGAGTGGCGCTTACGGTCCGGTTTGGGAGCCGATCAGGCCTGCTGGTACTCTGACCGACTGTGTCTCAACGCCCTCGCGCGGGGCCCGGCGCGCGGACGGATGCGACGGGACCGCACGGGGAGACGGGGCACGGAATCACACCTCATCACACCCGAGAAGGCTCTTTCGTGGCGAACATCAAGTCCCAGATCAAGCGGATCAAGACCAACGAGAAGGCCCGCCAGCGCAACAAGGCGGTCAAGTCCGAGCTGAAGACCGCGATCCGCCGCACCCGTGAGGCGATCGCCGCCGGTGACGCCGAGAAGGCCGCCGAGGCCGCGCGCCTGGCCGGCAAGAAGCTCGACAAGGCCGCCAACAAGGGCGTGATCCACAAGAACCAGGCCGCCAACAAGAAGTCGGCGCTGGCCCAGAAGGTCTCCGCTCTCAAGGGCTGAAGCCCCCGGGCCGCCGTCTGACGGCCCGCCCCGGCGCCGACACGGAACCCAGCGGACCCTCTCACCGCTCCGTGCCGGCCCACCGCGCCGCACACGGCCTGCGTTCGCCACGCGGGTGCGGCGCACCGAGAAGTCACAGGTCTGGAGCCTGACGCGTACTGCCTGCCGTGATCCCCCACGGCGGGCAGTACGCGTTCCATGCACGCTTCCTGCGCGCCGCTTCCCGCGCACTGCTTGCCCGCGGGCTCCCCTCACACCGCTCCGCCTCAGCGGGAGCGGGCCGCACGGGCGATGGTGATGACGGCCTTCTCCAGGGCGTACTCCGGGTCGTCCCCACCGCCCTTGACCGCCGCGTCGGCCTCGGCCACCGCACGCAGTGCCGCCGACACCCCGGCCGCCGACCAGCCGCGCATCTGCTGGCGGACCCGGTCGATCTTCCACGGCGGCATCCCCAGCTCACGGGCCAGATCGCCGGGACGCATCCCGCGCGGGGCCGACATCAGCCTGCCGATGCCCCGCACCCCCTGGGCCAGGGCGCTGGTCACCAGCACCGGGGCCACACCCGTGGACAGCGACCAGCGCAGCGCCTCCAGCGCCTCGGGCAGCCTGCCCTCCACCGCCCGGTCGGCGATGGTGAAGCTGGACGCCTCGGCGCGCCCGCTGTAGTAGCGGGCCACGACCGCCTCGTCGATGGTGCCCTCGACATCGGCGGTGAGCTGGGAGCAGGCGCCGGCCAGTTCGCGCAGATCGCTGCCGAGGATCTCCACCAGGGCCTGGCAGGCCTCCGGTGTCGCCGAGCGTCCGGCGGCGCGGAACTCGCCGCGCACGAACGCCTGCCGGTCGGCGGGCTTGGTCATCTTCGGGCAGGCGACCTCGCGCGCGCCCGCCTTGCGGGCGGCGTCCAGCAGCCCCTTGCCCTTGGCGCCGCCCGCGTGCACCAGCACCAGGGTGATCTCCTCGGCCGGGGAGCCCAGATACGCCTTGACGTCCTTGACCGTGTCGGCGGCGAGGTCCTGCGCGTCCCGGACGACCACGATCTTCCGCTCGGCGAACAGGGACGGGCTGGTCAGCTCCGCCAGCGTGCCGGGCCGCAGGTCGGCGGGGGCGAGTTCACGCACGTCGGTGTCGGCGTCGGCGGCCCTGGCCGCGTCGATCACCTGGCGCACCGCGCGGTCGAGCAGCAGATCCTCCTGGCCCACCGCGAGCGTGACGGGGGCGAGGGGGTCGTCGGTCGAGGACTTCCTGGTTTTACCGGCCATCGCGCACCAGCATCCCACGAGCCGCCGACAGTCCCGGCCGCGCCGGGGTCGCCGTCGGGGCCGCCGGGACCTGTCCGCGGACCGCTCCGGCGGCTGTCGCACAATGGCGCGGTGGACGACGTACGACACATCCTGGTGCTCCCCGACCGCGACGCCGCACAGGAGGTGGCCGAGGAGGTCGCCGAACGGCTCGGGCTGGCCGAGGAGCCGCGGCCGGTCCGCGAGGCGCTGGCGGGCGAGGACGACGCGGAGGACGCCCAGTGGCTGGTCGTCCTCGACGATCCGGGCGGCGCGTACGACCCGGCCGGACTGGACGCCCTCGCCGCCGAGTACGACGGCTGGCTGGAGCGGGACTGAGGCCGGCGGGTGCGGGCTGGGCGGCCCTCAGTCGCGGGACGCGGCGCGCGGCATCCGGAGCCGGCCGATCTCGGCGGCGTTCTTCATGAGCTCGGAGTTCACCCGGGCCACCGTGTCGGCGACGGTGTACCCGGAGCCGTCCGGCCACGGGAAAGGGGCGGCGGCGTCCAGGTCTGCCCCGGTGAGGCCTTCCAGCACCTCCAGCCAGTGCGTGCGCAGGCCGCGCAGCCACTCGACGGCGGCCTCCCCTCGCCCGGCCAGACGGCATCGCCGCGCCCGCGCGGCGTCCGGCCCCGCGCATGGTCGGCCGCCGTACCCCACCACCAGCCGATGTGCCGGCTCAGCCAGGCGATCGTGGGGACCGGGGACGGGGTCGGGCTCGGTGTCCGCCCAGTCCGGCACCCACTTCCCCTCCGCGTCCGGGCGGACCGTCCAGCACTGCCGGGAGCCGGTTCCCAGAGGAAGTCCCCGGGCTCCAGGCGCTCCAGGCGCTCCAGGCGGTACTCGAACAGTGCCCAGGTCAGGTCGGGCTGCCGGCGCAGCAGGTCGCGTCGGGATGCGGTCACCGTCCGACTCCGGCACACCACGGCCCCGGCCGGAAACGGTTTGTCCGGGCGGTGGGCGGGAGTAGGGCGTGCGGCCCAGGACGTCCGCCCGATGTGCCGGGCCTCGCCGCCGGTTAGCGTCCGGCGCATGACGGCCCCTCACCCGGCTCCGCGTACGGCGGAGCAGCGCAGACGCGATGTCCTGAAGCGGCTGGAGGAGGACGTGGACGTCTGGGTGTCCACGGTGAATCCCGACGCCACCCCCTGTCTCGTGCCTCTGTCCTTCCTCTGGTCCGAAGACACGCTGCTGATCTCCACCCGTGCCTCCCGGCCCACCGTCCGCAACCTGCGGGCGGTGGGCCGGGAGGCACGGGCGCGGGTGGCGCTGGGGCACACGCGGGACGTGGTCCTCATCGACGCCCGCGCCGAGATCCTCGACCCCGGTGAGCTGCCCGGGCGGGAGGCGGACGCGTTCGCCGCGAAGCTGGGCTGGGATCCGCGTGGGAAGTCCGGATGGGTCTACCTCCGGCTGCGGCCGGAGAGGCTGCTGGCCTGGCGCGAGGAGAACGAACTGGCCGGCCGGGAACTGGTGCGCGACGGTCGGTGGCTCACGCGCTGACGGGCCTTCGGTGAGGGAGGCGGAGCGGGGAAACGGCCCTCGCCGCGCCGATGCCCTCCCCAACGCGCCGTCAGCCCGCTGCGACCACCGTGCCGTCCGCGGTGACGGCCAGGGAACCGTGGGTGTCGGTGCGCGCAACGGCGGATCCCAGGGCGTGCAGTCCGGCCAGGACCTTCGGAGACGGGTGGCCGTAAGGGTTGTCCTCCCCGCAGGAGACGAGGGCGACGCGGGGGCGCAGCCGCTCCAGCAGGACCTGGTCCTGGTGGGCCGAGCCGTGGTGGGCCACCTTGAGGACGTCCACCGCGGGCAGGTCGGGGTGTGCCTCCAGCAGGCCGCGCTGCGCCGGGGGTTCGAGGTCTCCGGGGAGGAGGACGGTCAGGCCGGCCGCGCGGACGAGGAGGGTGACGCTGGCGTCGTTGGCGTCCTCGCCCGAGGTGGAGGGTGGTCCGGGTGGCGGCGGCCGGCGGGGCCAGAGCACCTCCCAGGACAGGTCGCCGATCCGGCGCCGCTCCCCCGGCCCCGCCCCGATCACAGGCACTCCCGCGCGGGCCGCATCCCGTCGTACCGCCGCCGCCTGCCCGGCCGGCTCACTCCGGGAGGTGGTCTGGATCGCCCCGACCGCACGGCCCCGCAGCACCCCGGTCAGCCCGGCGACGTGGTCGGCGTGGAAGTGGGTGAGCACCAGCAGGGGGACGGTGGTGACGCCAAGGGTACGCAGGCAGCGGTCCACCGTCTCCGGCTCGGGGCCTGCGTCGACGACCACGGCCGCCCCCTCCCCGGCCGCCAGCGCCAGCGCGTCGCCCTGGCCCACGTCGCAGACCGCCAGCCGCCAGCCCGGCGGCGGCCAGCCGGTGAGCGGGCGGATCAGCGGGGCGGGGCGCAGGACCGCCAGTGCCAGCAGTGCGGCGCAGGCCGCGCACAGCCACCGGTGCCGCGCCAGGTGACGGGCCGCCAGGACCGCCGCCGCGGTGAGGGCGGCCAGCAGCAGTGCGCCGGCCCAGCTGCCGGGCCAGTCGATCTCGGCACCGGGCAGGGAGGCCCCCGCACGGGCGATGGCGGCGACGGCCCCGGTGGGCCAGCCCGCCAGCCGGGCCAGCACCTCGGCGAGCGGCGGTGCGAGGGGCGCGGTGACCAGGGCGGCGAAGCCCAGCACGGTGGCGGGCGCGACCAGGAACTCGGCCAGCATGTTGCACGGGATCGCCACCAGGCTGACGTGGGCCGCGAGGACCGCGACCACGGGCGCGCACACCGCCTGCGCCGCCGCGGCCGCCGCCAGCGCCTCGGCGAGCCTCCCCGGCGTCCCCCGGCGGCGCAGGGCCTCGCTCCAGCGGGGGGCGACGGTGAGCAGCGAGCCGGTGGCCAGGACCGAGAGGATGAAGCCGAAGTCGCGGGCCAGCCACGGGTCGTAGAGCACGAGCAGCAGTACCGCGGCGGCCAGGGCCGGCAGCAGGGACCGCCGCCGTCCGGTGCCGATCGCCACGATGGTGATCAGCCCGCAGGCCGCCGCCCGCAGCACACTGGGCTCGGGGCGGCAGACCACCACGAAGGCGAGGGTGAGCAGCGCCCCGGTGACCGCGGTGGTGCGCAGCGACATCCCCAGCCGGGGCGCCATGCCCCGGCGTTCGGCGCGTACGGCCCTGCCCGGCGGCCCGATGAGAAGCACCAGCAGGATCGCGAGGTTCGCCCCGCTGACCGCCAGCAGATGGAGCATGTCGGCGGCCCGGAAGGCGGCGTCGAGGTCGGCCGGGATGCGCGAGGTGTCGCCGACGACCAGCCCCGGCAGCAGTGCCCGCGCGTCCCCAGGCAGCCCGTCGCTGGCCTCCCGCAGCCCGGAGCGCAGGTCTCCCGCGATGCGCTGGGGAGCCGTCGGCTCCGCGGTCACCGTGGGCGGTCCGCCGGTGCTCACTCTCAGGACGGCGGCGATGTCGCGGCCCCCGGCACCGTCTTGAGGTGGCAGGAGCCGGGCCCGGAGCCGCAGCCGGGTGGTGGGCAGCAGCTCGAGCCATTCCGCCGGCGGTCC
Source organism: Streptomyces verrucosisporus (assembly GCF_017114865.1). Taxonomy (GTDB): domain Bacteria; phylum Actinomycetota; class Actinomycetes; order Streptomycetales; family Streptomycetaceae; genus Streptomyces; species Streptomyces fenghuangensis. Next base: position 10,077 of record NZ_JADEYH010000010.1, read on the forward strand.
GGCCGCCGAGTCCGTACCCCGTACCAGGAGAAGCACCGGCGACCGGGTGGCGGTCACCGTGCCGTCGGCGGTGGTGACGCGCAGGGCCTCGGCCCGCAGTATCACCGTGCCCGCCGTCTGCTCCGAGCCGCGTACGCGGGGCCGGACCACGCGCGGATCGCCGGTGACGGCCACCTCGGCGGTGACGTGCGCGTACTGCCGGGCCGCCGCAGGCAGGGGGCCCCGGTGCAGATCGGCCGCGTGCGCCGCGGCCACCCCGCCGCCGGCTGCGGCGCACACCAGTGTCATGGCGACGGCCGTACGCCCGCCTCCCCGCACCCCGCCCCGGCCCCGGCCCCTGGCCAGGCACGCCGCCGCGCCGAGGAGGCACAGCGCCACGCCCGCGACGGCCGCGCCGCCCGGAGTGCCCAGGGCCAGGGCCGCCGCACCCCAGGCGGCCAGCGCGGGCGGCACCAGCCTCAGGTCGGCCGGGCCATCCTGGCGCGGCTCCGCCGCCCCCAGCCGGCGGCCGGCGGCGGAGTGGACCGCCGACCGGGCCGTCGCGTGAGCCGCCGCACGATCCGTCGTACGGCCCTCCGCGCCCGTCCGCGTGTTCGCGGTCACGGTCCGACCAGCGGCTTCAGCTCGGCGTAGCGGCGTTCCCCGATTCCACTGACCTCGCGGAGCTCCTCGACGGAGGAGAAGCCGCCGTACTCGGTGCGGTGGTCGATGATGCGCTGGGCCATCACGGGCCCGATGCCGGGGAGTGTGTCGAGTTGTTCGGCCGTGGCGGAGTTGAGGCTGACCGGTCCGCCCGCCGCCGCTTCCGCTCCGGCCGCAGCGGGCGGGCCGGGGGCGGCCGCCGCGGTGGGGGGTGCCCCGACGACGATCTGCTCGCCGTCGGCCAGCGGCCGGGCCCGGTTGAGGCCGTGGAGATCGGTGCCCGGCCGGACACCGCCCGCGGCCCGCAGAGCGTCGGCCACCCGTGCGCCGGCCGGCAGCCGGTGGACCCCGGGCCTGCGGACCTCGCCCGCCACGTCCACCAGCAGCGCCCCTCCCCCGGCGCCCGCGCCGAGGGCCGTGCCCGCGGCCGCCGCGGGCGCCGGGGCGGAGGAGTGCGCCGAGGCGGAGGCCGGGGAGGGCACGGGGGTCGAACGGGAGGCCGGCTCCACCGGCGGTGCCTGCACCACCTGCGGGCGACCGCCCCAGAAGTGGTGTACGGCGAAGCCGAGGGCCACGGTCAGGGCCAGGGCGAGGGCGGCCAGCGTGCGCGGTTCCACTCCGCATCGCGTACGCACCCACAGCGGCAGCCTGTCCCGTACGGCCTCCGCCAGCCGTGCGCGCCGGGACGCGTCCACGGGAGCGGGCCCGGGACCTGGACCGGGGCCGGGGCCGGGACCTGCGTCCGGCCCGGTTCCGGAAGCAGGAGCGGGCATGGGCACGGAAGAGGGAGCAGGCGTCGGCGCGCTGCCGGGAACGGGACCGGAGGCGGGAACGGAGCCGGCCTGGCGCGGCGTCGGCGCCCGCTCAGCCGTCCGCCCCTGCGGGTGCACCGCCGCCAGGCGGTCGGCCCGTGCCTGCCGGACCGCGTCGCGCGCGGCCGTGATGGCCTCCGTCCGCGACAGCGGGGCGGGCGTTCCGCCGGTGTCCGGCCCACCCGGTTCCGGCCCCGGCCCGGGCACCGGTTGAGTGCTTCCGAGCAGCGCGTCCGCGCGGGCCCGCAGGGGCGCCGCCTCGGCGGCCCGCCGGATCTCCCGCCGGCGCCCGCGCCGCCCCGCGTACGGGACGGCCGAACCGGGGCCCCGGTGGCGGCCGGGGCCTGCCGCCAGAGGGCGCAGGGGCGGGCGGACAGAAGGGCGGGAGGCGGAGGTACGGGGGGCAGGGGTGCGTGATCGCAGGCGCGGTGGGGTGCTCATGCCGCCGACGGTAGGCAGGAGTTCCCGCCCTGTCCGGCCACGGCTTCTCTCCGTGGACTACCCGCCGGTTGTGGACAACCGCGTCACCTGTCGGAGTGACACCACGACGCCCAGCAGCCCCGGCCCCGTGTGTGCGCCGATGACCGCCCCCACCTCACTGACGTGCAGTTCCCCGAGCCCGGGCAGCCGGGCGCGCAGCCGCTGCGCGAGCTGGTCGGCACGGTCCGCGGCCGACAGGTGGTGGACGGCGACGTCCACCCCGGCGTCCCCCGCCCGCTCCGCCACGATCTCCTCCAGGCGGGCGATGGCCCGGGAGGCGGTGCGGACCTTCTCCAGCATGCCGATACGGCCGTCCTCCAGCTCCAGCAGCGGTTTGACCGCCAGGGCCGAACCCAGCAGGGCCCGGGCCGCGCCGATACGGCCGCCGCGCCGCAGGTACTCCAGGGTGTCCACGTAGAAGAAAGCGGAGGTCCCCTCGGCCCGCTTCCGGGCCGCGGCGACCGTCTCGTCCAGCGTGCCGCCCGCCTCGGCGGCCTCGGTGGCGGCCAGGGCGCAGAAGCCCAGCGCCATCGCCACCATGCCGGTGTCCACCACCCGCACCGGCACGGGTGCCTCCCGCGCGGCGGTCACGGCCGCGTCGTAGGTGCCGGAGAGCTCGGCCGACAGATGGAGGGAGACGATGCCCTCCACCCCCGGCTCCCGCGCGATGGAGCGGTACACCTCGGCGAACACCTGCGGGCCGGGACGGGAGGTGGTGACGGACCGCCTTTTCCGCAGGGCCTCGGCCAGCGATCGGGCGGAGAGCTCAGTGCCCTCCTCCAGCGCCCGGTCGCCCAGCACCACGGTCAGCGGCACCGAGGCGATGCGGTGGTGTTCCAGTGCCACCTGCGGCAGGTAGGCCGTGGAATCGGTGACGATCGCGACATGGCGGGACATGGGGCGGAGATTACCGGGCCTTTCCTCGCCGCGGTGAAGCGAGCGGTGCGCCGCGGTCCGCGGTGCGGCGGCCCGCGGCCCGGAGGTTCACTCAACGGACTTTCGCGGTGGTGCGGTTCGGGTGTTGGGGTCGGGCCCGGCCGCCCGGACGGCCGGCCGGGGCGGACCGTTCCGGGTTCACGAGGCGCTCTGCGGGCGCCCCTTGCCGAAATCCGGTCCGAAGTCCGGGCCGAACTCCTTGGTGAAGTCGGTGCCGAAGTCCGCCGTGTGGTCCTGCGGACCGCCCTTCGGGCCCTCGATGCCCGGTGCCCGCGGGGCCCGCGGGGCCCGCGCTCCGGGGGCGTCCGCCGCGTTCGGGCTCTCCTCCGGACTCTGCGCGTCAAAGGCAGTCCCGGGGGCCGCGGCCCCGGAGGCGCTCCCGGAAGCCGGGTCCGTCCAGTGCCGCAGCGCGCCCGCCTCGATCTCGATCTGCTCGCTCAGCGAGGCCAGTCCGTCCTCGTCGTGCCGCCGTGCCCGGTCCTGTGCGGCGAAGCGCAGCGAGTCGGCGGAGGCGCGGATGCGGCCGGCGCGCTCTCGCGCGTCCGGGAGCCGGGCGGCGATCCGGCCGCGGTCCGGCTCGCGCTCCATCAGCAGCCGCAGCTCGCCGTCGAGCTGGCGGGCGTGCTCTTCGAGCCGGTCGAGCAGGCCGGCCGCCTCGCTCAGCGAGGGGTCGTGCCGGGATCCGGTCTCCAGTGCGCGGCGTGTGCTGTCCAGGGAGCCGCGCAGCTCCAGCCGCACCCGGGCCAGTTCGCCCACCGGGCCCGGCTGGGCGCTGCGGGCCTTGAGCGTGGTCTCCTCCACGGTGCGGCGCACCTGCTGCCCCGTCCGCTCCACGCCGCGCCTGACCGCCCGCACGGTCTTCACCGTGGCGATCGCCCCGAGGACGACGAAGAGCACGAAGAGGAAGGCCAGCAGACCGATGACGAACTCCACAGCTCCCGCTCCCTCGTCGGCCGGTGTGCCGCCGCCCTCCAGCAGCCCGGAGGGGGCGGTCGTCCTCCCAGGGTAAACGTGCGGAGCCGGTCCCGGGTTCCGGCGGGCCCGGAGTGCCCCCCGCATCCGTCCCGTAGGGGGCCCGGCGGTCTCCCGGTCGTTTCCCGGCCGCTTCCCCGGGCACTGCCCGGTCCTCCTCTTCTCCTCGCCTCCTCGCCGCCGTCCGCCCGCTGGTCTACCGTCGGTCCACGCCCGTAGTCGGACTGGATGGTGGTGCGCCGATGCACACGCACGCGGAGACGGGCCCGGCCGGACGCCGGGCCGGGGAACCGGCGGGGAGTCCGCCGGGCGGTCCGGCCGGGGATCTGGCCGCCATCGTGGGGCGTGACCACGTCAGGACCGACGACGGGGCGCTGGCCGCCTACGCCCGCGACGCCACCCCCCTCTTCCACGCGCGGCCGCAGGCCGTGGTGCTGCCCGGCAGCACCGAGGAGGTCGCCGCGGTCCTGCGGTACGCCACCGAGCGGGGCGTACCCGTCGTACCGCGCGGCGCGGGATCCAACCTGTGCGCCGCCACCGTGCCCCTGCGCGGCGGCATCGTCATGGTGCTCACCCGGCTCGACCGGATCCTGGAGGTCAGCCCCGCCGAACTGCTGGCCCGCGTCCAGCCCGGGGTGACCACCGCCGCGCTGGCGGACGCGGCGGCGCGCGAGGGCCTGCTGTACGCCCCCGACCCCGGCAGCCGGACCGTCTCCACCGTCGGCGGCAACGTGGCGACCTGCGCCGGCGGCCTGCGCGGTCTGAAGTACGGCGTCACCCGCAACCATGTGCTCGGCCTGGAGGCCGTCCTGCCCACCGGGGAGGTGATCCGCACCGGCGGCCGGCTGTGGAAGGACGTGGCCGGCTACGACCTCACCCGGCTGCTGACCGGCTCCGAGGGCACCCTCGCGGTGATCACCGAGGCCACCGTGGCCCTGCTGCCCGCTCCCGAGGAGACCGGTACCGGAGTCGCCTACTTCGACTCGCTCGCCGACGCCTCCCGGGCCGTCGCGGCCGTCATCGCCGACGGGATCGTCCCGGCCACGCTGGAGTTCCTCGACCGCAAGTGCGTCTCGGCCGTCGAGGAGTTCGCCGGGCTCGGCCTGCGGCGGGACGCCGGGGCGCTGCTGCTCTTCGGCGACGACGGCTCCGGGCGCACAGTGGCGGGCACCCTCGCCCGTATCGGGGAGGTGTGCGAGGGTTCCGGGGCCCTGGAGGTCACCCTCGCCGAGGACGTCGCCCGTGCCGACGCCCTGCTCGCCGCCCGCCGCTGCTCGCTCCCGGCGCTCTCCCGGCTGGGTTCGCTCACGATCCTGGAGGACGCGACCGTGCCGCGCCACCGGCTCGCCGAGATGGTGGACCGCATCGACGAGGTCGCCGACCGCCACGACCTGCGGATCGCCACCTTCGGGCACGCCGGGGACGGCAACCTCCACCCCACCTGTGTACTCGATCCCGACGACGGTGAGGGGGCCGACCGCGCCCACCGGGCGTTCGCCGAGATCTTCGCGGCCGCCATCGCCCTGGACGGCACCATCACCGGCGAGCACGGAGTGGGCGCCGCCAAGCTGCCCTACCTCGCGGACCGGATCGGGGACGACCAGGTCGCCCTGCTGCGCCGTATCAAGAAGGCCTTCGACCCGGCGGGCATCCTCAACCCGGGAAAGCTCGGATCCTGACTTCCTCCCCGCCCGACGGCGGGGGCGTCCACGGAAGGACTCCCGATGACCGACTCCGCACCCCGTCCCGCGCCCGGCCCCGTCCCCGTACCCGCGCCCGGGCAGGGCGAAGGGCTCGGCGTGTTCGACAGGACGCTGCTCGACCGCTGCATCTCCTGCGGCTTCTGCCTGCCCGCCTGCCCCACCTACGCCCTCACCCGCCAGGAGCCCTCCTCCCCGCGCGGCCGTATCACCCTGATGCGGGCGCTGGAGTCCGGCGACCTCACCCCGGATGACCCCACCCTGGTCGAGGAGTCGTCGTTCTGCCTGGGCTGCCGGGCCTGCGAGCCGGTCTGCCCGGCGGGCGTGGAGTACGGGCAGCTGCTGGAGCAGTGGCGCGACCACCAGTGGCAGGGGCGCGACCGGCCCCTGATCGCCCGCCTGCTGATGGCCGTGGTGTCCCGGTCGTGGCTGCTGCGCCTCCAGGGGCTGGTACGGCGCCACGCCCGGGACCGCCGCCACGCCCGGGACCGCCGCTCCGCCCGGGACCGCCGTCCCGCGCACGGGGAGCGGGGGCAGCCGGTGTCGCTGATGCTGGGCTGCGTCGAGCGCGGGCTGTACCCGTCCGTCTCGCGCGCCGTGCGCGAACTGCGGCCGGAGGTCGCCGTCCCCGCCGGGCAGGGCTGCTGCGGCGCGCTGCACGCCCACAACGGCGACTCCGCCGCCGGGGCCGGGATGGCCCGCGCGCTGGGCGAGCGGCTGCCCGGCACCATCGTGACCACTTCCGGCGGCTGCGCCGCCCATCTCGCCCACCACCTGGGCCGCGACCGGGTCAGGGAGCTGAGCGAGTATCTGGAGCACACCGGTCACCGGCCCCGGGGCCGGGTCACGGTCGGCGGCCGTCCGGCACGGGTCGCCCTCCAGGACTCCTGCCACCTGCGCAACGGCCTGGGCGTGGCCCGCCCGCCGCGCGAACTCATCGCCGCGGTGGCCGACTACGTCGAGCTGCCCGGCGCGGGCGGCTGCTGCGGCGCCGCCGGCACGTACGCGATGCTGCGGCCGGACGACAGCCGGGCCGTGCTGGACCCGAAGCTGGAGGCGCTGCGGAAGCTGGACGTGGACTACGTCGTGGCGGTCAACCCCGGCTGTCTGCGCCAGCTGGGGCAGGGGCTGCGCCGTACGCGCTCCCGGACGAAGGCCGTGCACCTGGCCGAACTGCTCGCCATGGCGGCGCGGTCAAAGCCGGAGACCACGCCGGTGACCGAGCCCGGCCCGGGAACGGGTACCGGACCGGCGGCGGACTGAACGCACACGGCGGCGGGGCCGCGTCATGCGGCCGCGGCCCCGCCGCCGCATGACGCGGGTGCCCCGCAGGTCAGGCGGGGACGACGTTCACCAGCTTCGGCGCCCGCACGATCACCTTGCGGACGCCCGCCCCGCCCAGCGCGCCGACGACCGCCGGCTCGGCCAGCGCCCGCGCCTCCAGGTCGGCCTCGGAGATGTCCGGGGCGACCTCCAGACGTGCCTTGACCTTGCCCCGCACCTGCACGACGCAGGTCACCGTCTCGTCCACCACGTACCGCGGATCGGCCACGGGGAAGTCCTCGTGGACGACGCCGGTGTCGTGGCCCAGCCTGCGCCACAGTTCCTCGGCGATGTGCGGGGCCAGCGGCGCGATCAGCAGCACCAGGTGCTCGGCCACCGAACGCGGTACCTCACTCAGCCGGGTGACGTGGTTGTTCAACTCGGTGATCTTCGCGATGGCGGTGTTGAAGCGCAGGCCCTCCATGTCCTGCCGCACCCCGTCGACCGCCTTGTGCAGCGCGCGCAGGGTCTCCTCGTCCGGCTCGGCGTCGACGACCGTGACCTCGCCCGTCGCCTCGTCGACGACGTTGCGCCACAGCCGCTGCAGCAGCCGGTACTGGCCGACGACCGCGCGGGTGTCCCAGGGGCGGGAGACGTCCAGCGGGCCCATCGCCATCTCGTACAGCCGCAGGGTGTCCGCCCCGTACTCGGCGCAGATCTCGTCCGGGGTTACGGCGTTCTTCAGGGACTTGCCCATCTTGCCCAGCGCCCGGTCGACCTTCTCGCCGTCGTACCAGTAGGCGCCGTCGCGCTCGATCACCTCGGCCGCGGGCACCGCGATGCCGCGGGAGTCGCGGTAGACGTAGGCCTGGATCATGCCCTGGTTGAACAGCTTGTGGAACGGCTCGGCCGAGGAGACGTGACCCAGGTCGTACAGCACCTTGGACCAGAAGCGGGCGTACAGCAGGTGCAGCACGGCGTGTTCGGCGCCGCCGACGTACAGGTCCGCTCCGCCGGTGGGCATCCCCTCGCGCGGGCCCATCCAGTAGCGCTCGATCTCCGGGTCGACCAGCTTCTCGCCGTTGTGCGGGTCCAGGTAGCGCAGCTCGTACCAGCAGGAACCGGCCCAGTTGGGCATGGTGTTGGTCTCGCGGCGGAACCTGCGCGGGCCGAGTCCGTCGCCCAGGTCCAGGGTGACGTTCACCCACTCCTCGTTCCGCGACAGCGGGGTCTCGGGCTCGGTGTCGGCGTCGTCGGGGTCGAAGGTGCGCGGGGAGTAGTCCTCGACCTCGGGCAGTTGCAGCGGCAGCATCGACTCGGGCAGCGCGTGCGCCACTCCGTCCTCGTCGTAGACGATCGGGAACGGCTCGCCCCAGTAGCGCTGGCGGCTGAACAGCCAGTCGCGCAGGCGGTAGTTGACGGTGCCCTCGCCGATGCCGCGCTCGGTCAGCCACTCGGTCGTCCGGGCCTTGGCCTCGGTCACGCCCAGACCGTCCAGCGACACCTCCACACCGGTGGAGTTGACGATGGCGGCGTCGTAGGAGGAGAAGGCGTCGTTCCAGGTGGCCGGGTCGGTGCCGCGGCCGTCGGTCGGCTCGACCACGCAGCGCATGGGCAGTTCGAAGGCGCGGGCGAAGGCGAAGTCGCGGCTGTCGTGCGCGGGGACGGCCATGATCGCGCCGGTGCCGTAGCCCATCAGCACGTAGTCGGCGATGAAGACGGGGATCCGCTCGCCGCCCGCCGGGTTGATGGCGTAGGCGCCGGTGAAGACACCGGTCTTCTCCTTCGCTTCGGCCTGCCGCTCGACTTCCGACTTGGCGGCCGCCCTCTTGCGGTACTCCGAGACCGCCTCGGACGGTGTGGAGTGACCGCCCGTCCACACCTCGCGGGTGCCCTCGGGCCAGGCGTCGGGGACGATCCGGTCCACCAGCTCGTGCTCGGGCGCCAGCACCATGTACGTGACCCCGAACAGCGTGTCCTGACGGGTGGTGAAGACGGTGATCCGCTCGCCGGACGCCTCGCCGCCGGCGCCCTCGACCGGGAACTCGATGCGGGCGCCCTCGCTGCGGCCGATCCAGTTGCGCTGCTGCAGCTTGATCGCCTCTGGCCAGTCCAGTGCGTCCAGGTCACGCAGCAGCCGCTCGGCGTAGGCGGTGATGCGCATGTTCCACTGGCGCAGCTTGGCCTTGAAGACAGGGTAGTTGCCGCGCTCGGAGCGGCCCTCGGCGGTGACTTCCTCGTTGGCCAGGACGGTGCCCAGGCCGGGGCACCAGTTGACCGGCGCGTCGGAGGCGTACGCCAGGCGGTACCCGCCCAGTACGTCGGCCCGCTCGGCCTCGCTCAGCTCACTCCAGGCCCGGCCGTCCGGCGTGGGGCGGGCGCCGGCCTCGAACTGCCCGGCCAGTTCGGAGATCGGCCGGGCCCGGCCGGCCTCCTCGTCGTACCAGGAGTTGAAGATCTGCAGGAAGATCCACTGGGTCCACTTGTAGTAGTCCGGGTCGATCGTGGCGAAGGACCGGCGCTGGTCGTGGCCCAGGCCCAGCCGCCGCAGCTGGACCTTCATGTTCTTGATGTTGGCCTCGGTGGACACCCGCGGGTGGGTGCCGGTCTGCACGGCGTACTGCTCGGCGGGCAGGCCGAAGGCGTCGAAGCCCAGGGTGTGCAGCACGTTGTGGCCCGTCATGCGCAGATAGCGCGCGGTGACGTCCGTGGCGATGTAACCCAGCGGGTGCCCGACGTGCAGCCCCGCGCCCGAGGGGTACGGGAACATGTCCATGATGAAGCGCTTGGGGCGGGCGACGGTCTCCGGATCGCCGGCCAGGTCCCCGGTGGGGTTGGGAGCCTCGTACACCCCGCGCTCGTCCCAGAAGTCCTGCCAGCGCGCCTCGATCTCCGCGGCCAGCGCGGCCGTGTAGCGATGGGGGGCCGCGTTCTCCGCGGCGGCGGTGGTCTCGCTCATCGTCCTCTAAGCTCCATCGGTCGTCGTCTGCCTGCGGAAGGGCTCACGGCCCGGAAACGAAAAGACCCCTCGCACAGGAGGGGACGCCGCGCTGATTCCGACCTCACCGGAACCGGGACCGGAGGGTCGGCGCTGGTTCAGCGCGGCCCGCTAAGCAGAAGGCGTACGGCACGCATGCCGTCAGGGTACCGCAAGGCGCCTTCCCGCTCCCGCGGCCGTCCGGGGCCCGGGCCGTGCTCGGACACGGCCCGGACAGACGGAAGCGGGCCGTCCTACCGGACGGCCCGCTCTCCCACTGTGGAGCTAAGGAGAATTGAACTCCTGACCTCTTGCATGCCATGCAAGCGCTCTACCAACTGAGCTATAGCCCCTTGCTTCCTCCGCTGCGGTCCCCCGCGGCGGCGATGCCTACTGTACACGCCCGTGAGCGCCCTTCGCCAAATCCCATAACGGGTAGGTCACGGCCGTCCGGGTACTGTCGTACTCCCACGCCCGTACACAGCCGCCCGCCGCGTCCGGGCAACCGGCCACGCCCGCGCGCACGTCCACGCACACGGCCGGCCGTGGAAGGTCCCGACCGCCCCGCCCGACCCGACGACCGCCACCGCCACCGCCAGGACCGTCACCCCCAGGACCCGGAGCCGCCCGTGAGTACGCTGCAGTTGACCGCCGACCGCCGGTTCCCCGCGGCGCGGGCGTATCTGCTGAAGCGGTCCACACGGCTCGCCGCGGTGTTCTGCCTGCTCTCCTTCACCGCCTTCCTAACGGCCCAGAGCGCGGCGAACGTCTCCATGATCGACCTGATGGTCTACCGGGCCGAGGGCTGGACGGCCCGGACCGGCGGCGACCTGTACGCGATGCGCGCCACGCACGCCGAACTGCCCATGACGTACCCGCCGTTCGCCGCGCTGCTGTTCATACCCCTGACCCTGGTCGACGTGCCGACGATGCGGCTGCTGGCGACCGGGGCGAACCTCGTCCTGCTGGTCGCCCTGGTCCATCTGTCGCTGCGGCTGACCGGGCGTCCGCTGAACCTTCCCCGCCCGGCCGCCGCCCTGGCTCTGTCGGCGGTCGCCGTCTGGTGCGAGCCGGTGTGGACGACGCTGCGGTACGGCCAGATCAACCTGCTGCTGGCGGTCCTGGTGCTGTGGGACCTGTCCCGGCGCTCCGGTCACCGCTGGGCCGGCGTCGGCATCGGGGTGGCCGCCGGGATCAAACTGACCCCCGCCCTGTTCGCGGTGTTCCTGGCCCTGTGCGGGCTGACGCTGGCCTGGCGGCAGATGCCGCGGAAGCGGCGAGGACCGCTCACCGGCCCCCCGGCGCGGCTGTGGAACCACTGGCTGCGCCGGGCCGCCGTCGCCTCGGGCGCGTTCGCCGGGACGGTCGTCCTGGCGGCGCTGGTACTGCCGCGGGACTCCCGGAACTTCTGGACCGGGGCCGTCTTCTCACCCGAGCGCGTCGGCCGGGTCGAGGACACCGCCAACCAGTCGCTGCGCGGCGCCCTGGCGCGGCTGCTGCACACGGCCGAACCCGGCGCCGGCTGGACGGTGCTCGCCGCCGCGGCGGCCACGGCGGGGCTCGCCGTCGCGGTGGCCGCCGTGCTCGCAGGCCCGCGCCGGCTGCCCTCCGCGCACGCCTGGGCCGCCGTCTGCGTCGCCTGCACCGCGCTGCTGGTCAGCCCCGTCTCCTGGTCGCACCACTGGGTGTGGTGCGTGCCCGCCGTGCTGCTGCTGGGCTCGGAGGCGCTGCGCCGCGGCAGTGCGCGGTGGTGGACGGGCACGGTGCTGGCGGCGCTGCTGTTCTGCTCGTACGCGCTGTGGTGGGTGCCGCACGGCTCGTCCCTGGAGCGGTTCGAACTGCGGCAGAGCGGTGCGCAGATGGCGCTGTCGGCGGTCTATCCGGCGGCCGGCGCGGCGCTGCTCGCCCTCGCCGCCGTCCTGGCGGTACGCGCGCTGCGGCGGCCCGCTCCGTACCCGGGGCCGCCCGGATCCTTCGGCGTCCTCCCCGCTCCCAGGGTCCGTACGGCCTCACGCCCCTGTGCGGGGGCGGACGGCGGTCAGGCCGCCACGAAGGAGTAGAAGCGCTTGAGGGTGCAGTGCTCCTCCAGGAGCCGGCCGTAGATCGGCTCACCCTCCAGCTCGCGGTAGGTCTCGATCGGGTCGCCCTTGATGATCAGCGCCCGCGCGCACTCGGCGCACCAGTACTGGTACGCCGTGTTGACCGGCTCCATGTCGCGGACGATCGGGGTCCCGCTGCCGCACCAGTCGCACTTCCTGCTGTGTGCACCCATCTCCGTCAGTCAACTCCAGCCGTGACCGCAGGCGTGCGCACGTGGGGGACCCCTCCGCTGTCTCTGCCGTCCTCGATGTCTCCGAACGCCCCGGCGGGCTCACGCTGCGCGCGGCGGCCCGTCCGGCGTTCCGATTCTGCCATGCTCCGTCCGCAGGCAGGAGGGCGTGAACGGAGGCGGCGAGGTTCCGCTTTCCCCTCACCCCCTCCGGGCGGCCTCTGCCGGAAAAGCGAAGATCCCGCCCCCCTGGCGGGGGACGGGATCTCTTTCGTCTGTGGAGCTAAGGAGAATCGAACTCCTGACCTCTTGCATGCCATGCAAGCGCTCTACCAACTGAGCTATAGCCCCATCGCTCCGGCTCCGCCGCTTTCACCGCGGTGCCGTGAACGGGAAGAAGCTTAACCGGTGACCTGCCCGAATGCGAAATCCGCCGCCGGCCCGCACCGGGCCTGCCTTCCGGACCGCCTCCGGGCCGGCCTCCGGGCCGGTCTTCGGGCCGGTCTTCGGGCCGGTCTTCGGAGCGCGTCAGACGTCGTCGCCGAGGACCGGCTGGGGGAGCGTTCCGGCGTTGTGCTCCAGCAGCCGCCAGCCGCGCGCCCCCTCGCCCAGGACGGACCAGCAGCAGTTGGTCAGCCCGCCCAGCGACTCCCACGAGCCCGGCTCCAGGCCCAGCAGGCGGCCGATGGTGGTGCGGATCGTTCCGCCGTGGCTGACCACGACCAGGACCCCGCCGTCGGGCAGCTTGTCGGCGTTGCGCTCGACCACCGGCGCCGCGCGGTCGGCCACCTCGGTCTCCAGCTCGCCGCCACCGCGCCGCACGGGCTCGCCGCGCTTCCAGGCGGCGTACTCCTCACCGTGGCGCTCGACGATCTCCTCGTGCGTCAGCCCCTGCCACACGCCCGCGTACGTCTCGCGCAGGCCCTCGTAGCGGGTGACTTCCAGGCCGGTGACCGCGGCCAGCTCGGCGGCGGTGTCCACGGCCCTCTTCAGGTCGGAGGCGATGATCGAGTCCGGTTTGAGCGCCGCGAGCAGCCGCGCGGAGCGGCGGGCCTGCTCCAGGCCCTCCTCGGTCAGCTCGATGTCCGTGGTGCCCTGGAAGCGGCGTTCGAGGTTCCACGCGGTCTGCCCGTGCCGCCACAGCACGATGCGGCGGCCGCGTCCCGCCACGCGCCCGTTCAGCTCGGTTCACCGCCCTCGCCCGCGGCGGCCCCGGCCTCGCCCTTGCCCCGGGTGGCCTTGGCGTCCTCGGGCAGGTCGATCTCCGGGCAGTCCTTCCACAGGCGCTCCAGCGCGTAGAAGACCCGCTCCTCGCTGTGCTGGACGTGCACGACGATGTCGACGAAGTCCAGCAGGACCCAGCGGCCGTCGCGCTCGCCCTCGCGGCGCACCGGCTTGGCGCCCTTCTCCTTCTGCAGCCGTTCCTCGATCTCGTCGACGATCGACTTGACCTGGCGGTCGTTGGGCGCGGAGGCCAGCAGGAAGGCGTCGGTGATGGAGAGCACATCGCTGACGTCGTACGCGACGACATCCTGGGCGAGCTTGTCGGCGGCAGCCTGGGCTGCTGCGTTGATCAGCTCGATGGAGCGGTCCGTGGCGGTCACAGGCAACGCTTTCGGTCGGTGGTCTACAACCCCTCCAGGGTCTCACGATCCGCCGCGGACCGGCTCCGTAGGGCCCGGCGGAAGGCCGGCGGGGCCCGGCGGGGCCTCACCCGCCGGACCACCGGGCTCCCCGCCGGCCTTCCGCCGGTCCGCCGCGCGCTCCCGCCGCTCCACCGCGGCCTCACGACCCCCCGGGCTCGTAGTCCCGGCCCAGCACCACCGTGATGTCGGCGTTCGCCGCACCCTTGCCCTCGGCCACGGCCTTCTTGGACAGACCGAGCGTCCTGGCGACCTCCTCGGCCCTGGCCCTGTCCCCGGCCTCGGAGTAGGTCACGCGGGTGGTGGCCTGCGCGGCGTCCGCGCTGCCGCCGCCGACCACGGTGTAGCCGCCGTTGACCAGTGCCACCCGGGCGTTGTTCGCCGCCTCCTCGTCCCCGGTGGCGTCCTTCAGGCTCACCCGCGGCGTGGCGTTCGGGTCGGTGTTCTTGACCGTGCCGCCCAGCACGTCCTTCACCAGACCCTCGCTGGTGGCGTCGCTGAGCGTGCCGTCCGCCTCCACCGGCAGCAGTTCGGTGCCGTAGGCGTCCTTCTTGGCATATCCGGCCAGCGAGGCGAGGCTGGCTCCGAGCTGTCCGTCGGTCAGGGAGGGGTCGAGGATCTGGGTCAGCGCCCGGACCGTGCCGGTGGCGGTCTTCGGATCGTCGGACATCTTCTCCAGCGTGGCCCGCAGGACCTGCCCGAACCGGGCGAGCTGCTTCGTCTGCGGTTCGCCCGCGGCCCGGTGGGTGGCGTAGGCGACGGCGGCCCTCCCGTCCAGGTCGCGCCCCTTGCCCCGCCGCACCTGCGGATCGTCCCCCTTCTTCGCGCCGGGCACGGTGGTGTCGGCGTCCAGGGAGAGGCCGCCGACCAGATCGACCCAGTTCTCCAGGTAGGGGGTGTCCAGACGCCAGGTGCCCTTGATGTCGGTACCCAGCAGCAGGCCCAGCGCGTCGCGGGTGGCCGCCGCGCCCTCGGCCTCGAAGGACTTGCCCAGCGTCGTCCCCTCCCCCGTGCCGCCGGAGGCGACGACCAGGGAGTTGGGCAGCAGGACGGTGGTGCCCCTGCCCGCGGTCTCGTTGTTGACCAGCAGCGCGGTGGACATCTCCCCGCCGTCGATCTCTCGCAGGTGGACGACGATCACCTTGCGCTTCTGGGCGCCCGCCGCCGCCTCGCCGGCCCCGCCGTCCCCGGAGGTGCCGGGCAGCATCCCCGACCACCAGAGCCAGCCGACGCCGCCGGCCAGCACCACGGCGAGCGCGACGACCAGGGCCACCGCGCGGTTGCGGCCCCGGCGCTTGGCCTCCTCGCGCCGCTCGGTGCGGCTCTCGGAGAACTTCAGCCAGTCGATGACGTCCTCGGACTCCTCGTCCTGTTCCTCGACGAAGGAGAACTCCTCGGTGCGGTACTCGTCGGCGTCCGCGCCGGCGGGGGCGGTGGTGTCGGTGGCGCCGGTGCCACGGTCCGCACCGGGTCCGGTGGGCTCGGCCTGCCCGGCGGGCCGCTCCCCGTACCAGGGCTCCTGGGCCTGCTGCGGGATCCACGTCTGTGTCACCGGATCCTGCCGCCCGGTGGCGAGGGTGTCCCAGTCGCCGTACCGGCCGTCCTGCCCGTCGTATCCGCCGCCGCTGGGTTCGGGAGCGTAAGGGCCCTGGGTGTAGGGGTCCTGGGTGTAGGGGTCCTGGGCGTAGGGGTCCTGGGTGTATCCGGTCCGGGCCCCCCCGGCGTGGGGATCGGCCGCGTCGGGACCGGCGGTGTAGGGGTCGGGGGTGTACGTGCCCGGGTCGTGGGACCCCGTGCCGTACGCGCCGGCGCCGTACGGGTCGTACGCGGACTGCTGCCCCGTCTGGTGCCCCTGTCCGTACGCGGAGCCGTACGAGGGGTCGTAAGGCGTGTCTCCGTGCGGCGCGCCGGTTCCCTGCCCACCGTAGACCGGCCGCCCGTACTCGTCGTAACCGTAGACGTGGCCGCTCGCCTGCGACGGGTCCCCCGGCCCGTACGGGTCCTGTCGGTCGTTCACGACTGCCGCCCCTCTAGCCCTTCGGCGCCCGGCCGTCCCGGTACAGCCTGCGTTTGTTGATGTAGCGGACCACACCGTCCGGCACCAGATACCAGACGGGGTCCCCCTGTGCCACACGTGCGCGGCAGTCCGTCGAGGAGATGGCCAGCGCCGGGACCTCGATCAGGGACACCCCGCCGGCCGGCAGGCCCGGGTCGGCGAGGGCGTGCCCCGGGCGGGTGACCCCGATGAAGTGGGCGAGCGAGAACAGTTCGTCGACGTCGCGCCAGGTAAGGATCTGGGCGAGCGCGTCGGCGCCGGTGATGAAGAACAGGTCGGCCTCGGCGTGCAGCGCCCTGAGGTCCCGCAGGGTGTCGATCGTGTACGTCCGGCCGCCGCGGTCGATGTCGATGCGGCTGACCGAGAACTGCGGGTTGGAGGCCGTGGCGATGACCGTCATCAGGTAGCGGTCCTCGGCCGGCGACACCGCCTTGTGGCTCTTCTGCCACGGCTGCCCGGTCGGTACGAAGACCACCTCGTCCAGGTGGAACCTGGCCGCCACCTCGCTGGCCGCGACCAGGTGCCCGTGGTGGATGGGGTCGAACGTACCGCCCATCACGCCCAGCCGCCGTCTGCCGGCGCCGGACACTATGTGCTCTCCCATGCGTGCCGACCTTAGCCGTCCGGCGCCGATCGCGCCGCCGCCCGGGCCCGCCGCCTCAGCGGTCCCGGTTGAAGCGGGTGGTGATCCACAGCAGCAGGAGCAGCACCCCCAGAGCGCCGAAGCCGGTGGCGTACGGGTTGACGGACGTACCGCCGCCCTCGGCACCGGAGGCCAGGAGGGACAGGGTGTGCGCGGTGTCGGGGAGGGTCATCGTCGGCAGACCTATCGGGTAGGGGCGGAAACTTGAGCACATCGTAAGCGGGGCTGTGTGCTGTGGCGTGTGGCACCCACCACCTAGGCTGTGGTCCGACAAGGGGGACGGGCCCACACCAGACCCGTAGGGGGCGGACCATGACAGACGGCAACGGCACCACCGAGCATCTTCCCGGCCGCAGCAGGCGGCGCTTCCCGGGGATCTCCTCCCGGGCGTACGAGCACCCCGCGGACCGCTCCGCGCTGGTGGCCCTGCGCAAGCTGAGCGGCTTCGACACGGTCTTCAAGACGCTGAGCGGGCTGCTGCCCGAGCGCAGCCTGCGCCTGCTGTTCCTGTCGGACTCCGTCCGGGTGGACGACGCGCAGTTCACCCACCTGTACGCCATGCTGCGCGACGCCTGCTACATCCTGGACCTGGAGAAGGTCCCGGCGATGTACGTCACGCAGGACCCGAAGCCCAACGCCATGTGCATCGGCCTGGACGAGCCGGTCATCGTGGTGACCACCGGGCTGGTCGAGCTGCTGGACGAGGAGGAGATGCGGGCGGTGATCGGCCACGAGGTCGGCCACGCCCTGTCGGGCCACGCGGTCTACCGGACGATCCTGCTGTTCCTGACCGGCCTGGCCGTCAAGGTGGCGTGGATCCCGCTGGGCAACGTGGCGATCATGGCGCTCGTGACGGCCCTGCGCGAGTGGTTCCGCAAGTCGGAGCTGTCGGCGGACCGGGCCGGACTGCTGGTCGGCCAGGACCTCCAGGCGTCGATGCGCGGCCTGATGAAGATCGCCGGCGGCAACCACCTGCACGAGATGAACGTCGACGCCTTCCTGAAGCAGGCCGACGAGTACGAGTCCTCCGGCGATCTGCGCGACTCGGTGCTGAAGATCCTCAACGTGCTGCCGCGCAGCCACCCCTTCACCACCGTGCGCGCCGCGGAGCTGCGCAAGTGGGCCGCGAGCCGCGACCACCAGCGGATCATGGAAGGCCACTACGACCGGCGCGAGGACGACAAGGACACCTCGGTCCACGACTCGTTCCGGCAGTCCGCGAGCCACTATTCCGACACCGTGCGCACCAGCAAGGACCCGCTCATGGGCCTGCTGCGGGACCTGGGCGACGGCGCCGGGGACCTGGGCGGGAAGCTGCGCGACCGCTTCTCCGGACGCGGCACGGGCGGAACGGGCGGAACGGGCGGCGGCGCGGACCGAAAGGGCGGCGAGGGCGCTACGGGCGCGGCAGGGAGCTAGGGTCCAGCGTCCCGCACACCGGGCTGTCGCCGCCGTCGCGCACGTACGGGTCGGTGCCGGCCGGGTGGTCGGCACCGGCGCTCTGCCCGGCCGTCAGCGGGCGCAGGGCGTCGTGGGCCGGGGCCGCGCAGGACATCGGCCCGGCCCGCACCTCGCTGCGCTCCACCGTCAGATGCTGATCGCGCAGGTCCTCGCGGTCGAAGCGCAGCCGCAGTTCGCGCCGGACCGTGAAGAGCGAGGCGGCCTCCCCGCCCGGCCGGCCGTCAGCCGCCCGCTCACCGCTCGCCCCGGCGGGGCGGACGGCGTAGACGAAGACGTGGTCGGTGACGATCTCCAGCGCGTCGGCCTCCGTCTCGCGGACCTGCATCGTGCCGCGGACGCGCACCCCCTCGCCGGCGAACTCCGTGTGCCCGGGGGCGAAGCGCACCAGCCAGCCGGTCGCCGCGTGGTGGCCGTCGGCCGCGGGCCGCTTGATGCTGCGGTCGAACTGCGCGTGCTGGTCCGGGTCGATCAGTATCCGCACCGGCCGCGCGGTCTCGCCGCTCAGCACCTCGGGGTTGAGGGAGCTCTCGACCACGTACTCCTTGGCGACGGCCAGCGCGGCGAGCACCTGGCTGTCGGCGAAGTGCGCGGTGGAGCGGACCGGGGGCAGCGTCACTCCGGCGGCCCCGGTGTAGAACTCCGCCGCCGGGCTGCGTTCGAGCAGCCGTGCCGGCCGCCCGCCGGGCACCCTGCTCTCCCCGCCCGGCGAGAGCGGGACGACCGTACTGCTTATAACCCGCGGCCCCGGCCTGCTCACGGACTGCTGTTGCTGCTGGGTGCGGATCCCCGCGTGGACCACGGCACCGAAGGCGAACACGATCAGCACCGCCAGGACCAGGCCCCGCCACGGCCTGCCGCGCAGCGGCCGGGGCGGGAGGGGGCGTACGGGGTGTTCGCGGTCGGCCAGCCGCTCCCGCGCGGAGAACTCCTGGAGACGGGCAGCCCTGACGAACGACTCGTCGAAGACGGTGGAGCGGTACTCGTCGTCGCCGCCCCCGGAGAAGCCCCGGGGCGGTGGTTCTCCAGGCCCGGTCATACCCCCAGAGTAGATCCGGCAAAAGTCGCCAAACCCGCCCTCTGTCTCCGATTCAGGGAAAAGTCGGGCAGAGTACGCCGGGCGGCCTACCCGGCCCGACCGGCGGGCGGACGTTATGCCCGGCCGCCGAGCGAGGACGTGCTGTAGTGACCGGAAAGGGAGGGCAGCGCGCCGGACCGGCCGGCCGGTGGCGGGGCGTCGACCCCGCTGGTCGCCGGCGGTGGCTCCGGCGGGGTCTGCTGCCGCTGGTCGGAGGCGCCCCGGTGGACGGCGGCGAAGGCCATCGCGACGATGCCGACGCCCATCACCACGGCGAGCACCCAGGCGACCGGCCGCTGCCAGCGGACGTGGCCGCGGTAGGGGCGCGGCGGGTGCCCGTGGAGGCCGCTTCGGCCCTCGGCCTCATCGGTGTAGGCGGCGTACCCGGCGTCCTCCGGGTACTCGGCGTCCTCCACGTACTCCAGGTGGTCGAGGCGGTCGGCGAACTCCAGCCGGCCGTAGCGGTACCGGCCGTGGTGGTCGCCGCCGTCCTCCGCCCCCGCGTCGCGGTCACCGCCGTGGTCGTGTTCGGCGCTCTCCGGATCGTCCCGCCACGGCCCGTAGCCGTACTGGTCGTCGTGCGCGAGGGCCGCCTCGGTCTCGGAGGGGGACTGGGCGGCGGCGAGCGTGCGTTCGGCGGCGGTGGGCTCGTGGATCAGGGCGGCACGTACGAAGGACTCGTCGAACACCACGGAGGCGAACACGTCGTCCGCCGCCGCGTGGTCGCGGTCGTCGGGCTCCTCACCGCTCTGGTGCGGCTGGCCCCCCACATCCTCCGGCACGGAACAAGCGTAGACCGGCCGGAGGACTTTGGGCAGGGAGAACGGTGATTCGTCTGCTTCGCGCCCCCGGCGCTCCCCACGGGAGTGCGCCGGGGGCGCGGAGGGGCGGCGGGCTCAGTCGCGCACGTGCCCCTCGCCGGTGACCACGTACTTCGTCGAGGTCAGCTCCGGCAGGCCCATGGGGCCGCGGGCGTGCAGCTTCTGCGTGGAGATGCCGATCTCGGCGCCGAAGCCGAACTGGCCGCCGTCGGTGAAGCGGGTGGAGGCGTTGACCATGACCGCGGTGGAGTCCACCAGCGACACGAAGCGGCGGGCGGCCGAGGTGTCGGAGGTGACGATCGCCTCGGTGTGGCCGGAGGTCCAGCGGCGGATGTGCTCCACCGCCGCGTCCAGGGAGGGCACCACGGCGGCGGCGATGTCGTAGGAGAGGTACTCGGTGGCCCAGTCCTCCTCCGTGGCGGGCACCACGTCCACGCCGCCCGCCTCGCCCGCCTTCGCCCAGACCCCGTCGCCGTGGACGGTCACCCCGGCCTTCTCCAGCGCGGCCAGGGCGCGCGGCAGGAAGGCGTCGGCGACGCCGGAGTGCACCAGCACGGTCTCGGCGGCGTTGCAGACGCTGGGGCGCTGCGCCTTGGAGTTGACCAGGATCTCCACGGCCATGTCGAGGTCGGCGTGCTCGTCGACGTAGACGTGGCAGTTGCCGGTGCCGGTCTCGATGACCGGGACGGTGGACTCCTCCACGACCGCCTTGATCAGGGAGGCGCCGCCGCGCGGGATCAGCACGTCCACCAGACCGCGGGCGCGCATCAGCTCCTTGACGCTGTCGCGGCTCTCTCCGGGCACGAGCTGGACGGCGTCGGCCGGGAGCCCGGCGGAGGCCACGGCGTCGCGCAGCACGGCGGCCAGGGCGGTGTTGGAGGAGTACGCGGAGGACGAGCCGCGCAGCAGCACCGCGTTGCCGGCCTTCAGACAGAGCACGGCCGCGTCCACGGTGACGTTGGGCCGGGCCTCGTAGATGATGCCGACCACGCCGAGCGGCACCCGCACCTGGCGCAGCTCCAGGCCGTTGGGGAGCGTGGAGCCGCGCACCACCTCGCCCACCGGGTCGGGCAGGGCCACCACGTCCCGCACGTCGGAGGCGATGGCGGCGATCCGCTCGGGGGTGAGGGTGAGCCGGTCGACGATGGAGTCGGCCGTCCCGGCGGCGCGGGCCCTGTCCACGTCGGCTGCGTTGGCCTCGACGATCTCGCCGGTGCGGGCCACCAGGGCGTCGGCGATCGCGAGCAGCGCGCCGTCGCGCGCGGTGCGCTGCAGCGGGGCGAGCGCGGCGGCCGCCTCCTTGGCACGGCGGGCGGTGTCGGTCACGGGCGAGGTCTGCGATGCGCTGCTCATGCTCCCAGCGTAGCCAGGGCGGGCGGCGTCCATCCGGAGTTCCGCAGTGCGAGACGGGTGGTGCGCCCGTCCAGCCGCCGGGCGGGACGGGGTCAGAAGGGGTGGACGCCGACTGGGATGGCGGGGTGCGGGCCGTAGCCCTCCGCCACCCGCTGGTGGTACGTCTCCCGGCCGATGACCTCCAGCCCGACGATCTCCCACGGCGGCAGCTTCGCCGACGCCCGGTGCTCGCCCCACAACCGCAGCGCCACGGCCGCGGCGTCGTGGAGGTCGCGGGCCTCCTCCCAGTAGCGGATCTCGGCGTGGTCGTTGGCGTACCGGCCGGCCAGCAGGAAGGGGTGGTCGTGGGCGAGGCGCTCCAGCGCCCGTCTGACGTCCCGCAGCGGCGCCTCGGCCCCGGAGACGCTGAGGGTGACGTGCCACAGGCGCGAGGCGCCGTCGGAGCGGCCCTCCTCCCCGCCGCGGCGGGCACCCGGCTGTGCCGGGCCGCTCCGCAGGGGGCTCCCCGCCCCGTCGTCTCGCTGGGGGTACCCCAAGTCGACGCTGGTCAGTCGTCTCACCGGCGGCCTCCCGTGTGGTGCCGAACTCATGGGAACGCGTTTGTGCGGCTGCGCTGTCGCGACCGCCTCCCGGAACGCCGTCCCGGCGCGGCCCTCCCACAGAAGTTGACCAGTACTCGAGCCGCCGTGTGGCGGTTTTCGGGAAGCTGTCCGTTGAAAGGCTGACCCGAAGGCTCCGTCTAAGGTGCCGCCGAAGGTGCCCTCAGTGGCGCAGCAGGACCAGATCGTCGCGGTGGACGACCTCCCTCTCGTACGCGGGTCCGAGCTCGCGGGCCAGATCGCGGGTGGAGCGGCCGATCAGCCGGGGGATCTCGCGCGCGTCGAAGTTGACCAGCCCGCGGGCGACGGCCCGCCCGGCGGCGTCCCGCAGCTCCACCGGGTCGCCTGCGGAGAACTCGCCCTCCACTCCGGCCAGCCCCGCGGGCAGCAGCGAGGTGCGCCGCTCCACCACGGCCCGCACCGCGCCGTCGTCCAGCACCAGCGCGCCGCGCGGGGCGGAGGCGTGGGCCAGCCACAACAGCCGGCCGGCGGAGCGGCGGCCGGTGCGGTGGAAGTAGGTGCCCACGGGCCGCCCGGCGAGGGCGTCGGCGGCGCGGGTGGCGGAGGTGAGCACCACGGGGACGCCCGCCCCGGCGGCGATACGGGCCGCCTCGACCTTGGTGACCATGCCCCCGGTTCCGACCCCGGCCTTCCCGGCGCTGCCGATCTCCACCCCGTCCAGGTCGTGCGGTCCGCGCACCTCCCCGATGAGGGAGGTGCCGGGGGAGGCCGGGTTGCCGTCGTAGAGGCCGTCCACGTCGGAGAGCAGCACCAGCAGCTCGGCGCGGACGAGATGGGCGACCAGCGCGGCCAGGCGGTCGTTGTCGCCGAAGCGGATCTCGTCGGTGGCGACGGTGTCGTTCTCGTTGACGATCGGCACCGTGCCCATGGCCAGGAGCTGGTCCAGGGTGCGGTAGGCGTTGCGGTAGTGCGCGCGGCGGCTGGTGTCGTCCGAGGTCAGCAGCACCTGGCCCACGCGCCGGCCGTAGCGGGCGAAGGAGGCGGTGTAGCGGGCCACCAGCAGTCCCTGGCCGACGCTGGCGGCGGCCTGCTGGCGGGCGAGGTCTCGGGGGCGCTTGTCCAGTCCCAGCGGCGCCAGTCCGGCGGCGATGGCGCCGGAGGAGACCAGCACGATCTCCTTGCTGTCCTCGTCCTCCGGTGCGCCGAGGTGCCGGGCCACCACGTCCACCAGCGCGTCCACCCGGTCGGCGTCCAGCCCGCCGGCGGCGGTGGTCAGCGAGGACGACCCGATCTTCACCACGATCCTGCGGGCGTCTCGCACATCCCGCCGAAGGTCCTGCTCTGCCGCTGCCACCTGCGCCGTCCCCTGGGTGTGATCTCTCGTCCGGTCGCTGTGCAATCTACGCGAGCCCCCACCCGCCCCACCCGCCCGTTCCGACGGCCGGACGGCGTGCCTGGCGGGCGCGGCGGGGACCGGGCGGCGTTTGCGCTCCACCGGGAGCCGCCGGAGACTGACGGACGTCCTCTCACCAGATCATCTGACATATCCGTTCCGTCACCCGGAGGGAAGGATCCCCGTGAGCCAGGTCTCCCCCGCCCCCGCAGCCTCCCCAGGCACTCCCGGTAGCCCGGACACCCCGACCGCCTCCGGTGCCCCGAACCCCCTGGGCGCGGAGGGAGGCGGACGCCCCCAGGAGCGCGACGCGTTCTTCGACAACGCCAAGTTCCTGGCCATCGTGCTGGTCGTCGTCGGGCACTCCTGGGAGGGGCTGCGCGACGGCAGCCGGGTCGTGGCGGCGGGTTACCTGCTGCTGTACGCCTTCCACATGCCCGCCTTCACCATCGTCTCGGGCCACTTCTCACGGAGCTTCTCCTTCCGGCCTCGCCAGATCCGGCGGCTGGTCACCGGAGTGGTCGTGCCGTACGTCGTCTTCGAGACCGCGCTCAACCTGTTCCGCGCCTGGAACACCGGTGAGGAACTGAGGATCACCCTGCTGTACCCCTGGTACCTGACCTGGTTCCTCATGGCACTGTTCATCTGGCGGCTGACCGCTCCCCTGTGGCGTGCGCTGCGGCACCCCTTCACCGTGTCGGTCGTCCTGGCCGCCTTCGCCACGGCCTCCCCGGACATCGGCGGCGACCTGGCCCTGCAGCGGGTGCTCCAGTACCTGCCGTTCTTCGTGCTGGGCCTGCGTCTGGAGCGGCGCCACTTCGAGGCGCTGCGGGGGCGGCGGATGCGGTTGCTCGCGCCGGCCGTCCTCGCCCTGGGCGCCCTGGCGGCCTACTGGGCCGTGCCCCGGATGAACCCGGACTGGTTCTACCACCGCTACGCGGCCCAGGAGCTCGGCGCTCCCGGCTGGGTCGGGGTGCTGATGACGCTGGGCATGCTCGGCTGCTCCCTGCTGCTGAGCGCCGCCTTCCTGAGCCTGACGCCCTCCCGCCACACCTGGTTCACGGCGCTGGGGGCCGGGACGCTGTACGCGTACCTGCTGCACGGTTTCCTGGCCAAGGGTGCTCACTACTGGGGCTGGTACGAGGGCGGCTTCGTGAACAGCCCGGCGGGCTTCCTGCTCGTCACGGCCGCCGCGGCCGCGGTGGCGGTGGCCCTGACCACGCCCCCGGTGGTCAGGGCCTTCCGCTGGGTCATGGAGCCGCGTCTGGAGTGGTTCTTCGCGCCCGAGCGGCCGTCGCAGGCGGAGCGGGAGCGACGTACCGCGCCCCCCGGCGCCTGAACCGGGGTCTCCTCTCGGCCGTCCGGCGAACATGTGGCCGAAATCGAGAGCAACCATCCGGTCATCCCATGTGTCTTAACTTCGGGTTCAGATGGATTGCATCCGCAAGTCACCCAATCTGCGGGCTGCGTACACTCTGCGCGCCCTGTGAGGGTTGCGTGGAAGATCCGGGTGTGCGGCTCCTCAGCCGCACACCCGGCCGAGGCCCCACTCCCCGACCGGCTACGAGGATTACCTACCTGACATGGACATACCCCCCCTTTCCGAAGTGCGCCGCCTCACCGAGAAGAAGCGTGACGCCTGGTGGACGGTGCTGCTCGTCGACCCCGTGGCCACGCCCCTGGTCCGGTGGACGGCGAAGTGGACCAGGGTGACGCCGAACCAGATCACCTGGGGGGCGCTCTTCCTCGGCCTCGCCGCCGCCGCCTGCTTTGCGCGCGGCGACTGGAAGTGGCTGCTGATCGGGGCCGGGCTCTACCACCTGAGCTTCATCCTGGACTGCATGGACGGCAAGCTCGCCCGGCTCACGGGCAAGGGCTCGGAGTTCGGCGGCTGGCTGGACTACGTGTTCGACCGGGTGCGGGTGCTGGTCTGCGCCGTCGCCCTCATGGGCGGCCAGTACTCCCGCACCGGGGAGGTGGCGTACGTCTGGCTGGCCCTCGTCGTGGTCTTCCTGGACGCCCTGCGCTATCTGGACGCGCTCCAGATCTTCAAGGTGCGCCACAGCATGCGCAAGAAGATCAGGGCCCGCGCCAAGGCCAGCCGCCGGGCGGCGAGGGCACTGATGACCGCCGAGGAGCTGGAGCGGGACCGCGAGCGCGAGCAGCGCGAACGGGAACGGGAGCAGGACCGGGAGAACGACGGCGACGAGGAGCAGGGGATCGCCTTCATGGAGGACCTTCTCCGTGAGAACCCGACGGCCGACCTCGGTGACGACCCCCGGCAGGACGGCCCGGACGCCGGGGCCGAGGGCGGTGCGCAGGCCCGGCCGCAGGAGAAGAAGGTCATCGACCTGCACGTGGAGTTCAAGAGCCGTTTCCCCTGGTACGGCCGCTTCCGCACCTTCCTGCTGCGGCACCGCGTCCGCACCCACCTGGTGAGCGGCATCGAGTTCCAGATGGCCGTCTTCATCGTGGGGCCGGTCCTCGGCGCGATCATGTCGGTGACCATCGCGGCGGGCGCCCTGCTGATGGTCTTCGAGCTCGCGATCATCTACAAGCTGCTGCTGTCCACCAGGGACTTCGAGCGCACCCTGGCCTCCTACCCGGTCCCCGAGGTTCCGGAAGTTCCCGAGGCCGCCCCGCAGGCCGCTCCCGAGGCCGTGTCCGGCGCCACCGCGGGCACCTCCGCCGGGATCCCGGCCCAGCCCGGCGGCCCGGCCGGGGAGAGCCTGCCCTCCCGCGACGGAGCCTCCGCGGGACGCTAGGCAGGCGGGGCACGCACGCCACCGGGCGGGGCGGCGGACGGAGGCGAGATCTTCCGTTCACCGCCCCGCCCGGCGTTGCGCGAGGGCACCGCGCGAGGACACCGCCGCGGTGACCGTAGGATGAGCGCCGCAAACGCATCACCGAGTGGTCGTCGAACACTCCGTCGCATGCCGATCGCCGTTGGGGAGCGGTGCCGGGAGGCCCGGAAGGCAGGGGGTGGGCGGTAGGCGAGACGACACGTATGACGTCCCTTCCTGGAGCGTGACCTGCCTGATGTCCGCCTCGTTCCCAGTCCTGAGGCTTTTCCGCAGCAAGAAGCGGTCCGAGAGAGGTGCCGCCCGGCCCGCCCCTCCGAGTTTCTCGGTGAAACGCGCTCTTGCCCTCTCCGTGCTGCTGGGCGCGGCCTTCCTCGCGCAGGCGCTGGGCGCGCTGCTGGCGGACCGCGCCCTGTTCGTGGCGGGCTCGTCCGTCGGCCTCGTGCTCGACCTGTACCTGGTGCACCGGCAGCCCTGGCTGGTCACCGCGCTGGGCAGGCTGCGCTTCGACGTCACCACCCGCCAGCTGCTGCGTGACGCGCTGATCGTCGTCGGCCTGGTCCGGCTGCCGGGCATCGACCCGCTGGAGGAGCAGCCCCTGGCCCTGGCCCTGCTGGCCGGCTACCTCCTGCACTTCTGCTGCCAGGCGGTCTCGCTGCTGATCAGGCGCCGGCGCACCCTGCCCTTCGTCACCCGCAACATCGACGCCTCCGCCCTGCGGCTGTCCTCCGCGCCGCCGCGGCTGCTGGCCCGCCAGCCCAGCCGCCGGCTGCTGTACTTCGCCCTGCCCGCCACGGCCGGCCTGATGGCCTCGGCACTGACCACCGAAGCCCTGTGGGGCCTGCTGGGCGTGGGCCTCACCCTGGTGCTCCACCTGGGCGGCATACTGCGCCTGGCCTCCTGGCTGCGGCCGGGCGCGCAGCCCGTGAACGAGCAGCAGGCGCTGGAGTGGCTGGAC
This sequence comes from Streptomyces verrucosisporus, assembly GCF_017114865.1. Lineage (GTDB taxonomy): Bacteria > Actinomycetota > Actinomycetes > Streptomycetales > Streptomycetaceae > Streptomyces > Streptomyces fenghuangensis. The sequence continues at coordinate 36,892 of NZ_JADEYH010000010.1, forward strand.
CGCTGGCTGGCCGAATACCGGCCGACGGTGGCGATGTACTTCTCCGGCGGCGCCGCCTCCGCCTACCAGGCCAACATGTGGCTGGGCACGCTCTCCGAGCTGGAGGCCAGGCCGCTGATCGTGCTGCGCGAGCGGTTCATGGTGCAGAAGATCGACGCGACCGACGTGCCCGTCGTGTGCATCCCCAAGGTCGCCCATCTCATGCGGCTGGAGCACTCCTCGCTCAAGATGATGCTGCACCCGGCGAACTCCGGTAAGACCTCGCAGGTGCTGCGCATCCCCTCGATCAAGCACGCCTTCATCAACCACGGCGAGAGCGACAAGCTCTCCAGCTGCAACCCCTACGCCAAGGCCTACGACGAGGTGTGGGTCGCGGGCCGGGCCGCACGGGACCGCTACCGGCTCGCCGACATCGGCGTCGACGACCGCGATGTGGTGGAGGTCGGCCGCCCGCAGCTCGCGCCGATCCGCCCGTACGCCGGGCCCCCGGCCGCGGACGGCTCCGTCACGGTGCTGTACGCGCCCACCTGGGAGGGCTGGACCGACGACCCGGGCAACACCTCCGTCATCCTGGCCGGCGAGAACATCGTCCGCGCCCTGCTGGCGGATCCGAAGGTGCGGCTGCTGTACAAGCCCCACCCGATGACCGGTTCGGTGGACCCGCGCGCGGCCCGCGCCAACGAGCGCATCCAGCGGATGATCGCCGAGGCCAACGCCCGGCGCTCCGGTCCGCGCCCCGGCCCGGAGGCCGCCGCCGAGCTGGCCCGCCGCACCGCCGAGCTGGACGAGCTGACCAGCACGGCGTTCCGGCCGAGCGCGGACGAGATGGAGCGGATGCTGCTCCAGTCCACCCCGAAGGGGGACCGGGAGGCGGCGGTGGCGGCCGCGACGGCCGCCTGGGATGAGGCCTACTGGGCGTCCTCCCCCGACTGGGAGCACCTGGTCGTCACCGGGCCTCGCCCCGCCCTGTACGCCTGCTTCAACCGGTCCGACCTGCTGATCAGCGACGTCTCCAGCGTGGTGTCGGACTGGCTGGCCAGTGAGAAGCCGTACGCGGTCGCCAACACCAGCGGTCTGGCGGAGGAGGAGTTCAGGGCCGGTCTGCCGACCGTGCGGGCGGCCACGATCCTCACGCCCGACGCAGCCGGCGTGCCCGCCCTGCTGGACTCCGTCCGGGACCCGTCCCGGGACACCATGGCACGGGCCCGTGCCGAGCTGAAGACGCACCTGCTGGGGCCGGCCGACCCGCCGTCGATCGTCCGCTTCGACCGGGCGGTCGCGGCGCTGTGCGCCAAGGCGGACAGGCGCCGCGAGCTGATGGCCCTGCGCACCGACGACGCCCCGGCGCCGCGGGTGGCCGCCGAGGCGGCGGAGGCGGCCGAGGCCGGTCAGGAGAGCGACCACAGCGACTCGGAGAACTCCCTCACCACCTGAGACATCCGGCCCGCGAGCCGCGAAGCGGCGGTGGCCCCGCGCTCCTCCCGAGACGAGAGGGTGCGGGGCCACCGCCGCTTCCGGCGTCCGTGCCGCGCCGCGACTACTGCTCCTCGAAGGGGTCGAAGCCCTCGTACGCGCGCAGGGCCTCGTCGCGCTCCGCGTCACGGTCGCGGCGGCGCTGGGCGGCCGGGCGGATGGTGTCCATGCGGTGGTCCTCGCCGCGGCGGCCGAGCATCTCCGCGCCCGCGGCCACCGAGGGCTCCCAGTCGAAGACGACCGCGTTCTCCTCCGGTCCGATGGCCACGCCGTCGCCCTCGCGGGCGCCCGCCTTCATCAGCTCGTCCTCGACCCCGAGGCGGTTGAGCCGGTCGGCGAGGTAGCCGACGGCCTCGTCGTTGCTGAAGTCGGTCTGGCGCACCCAGCGCTCCGGCTTCTCGCCTCGCACCCGGAAGAAGCCGTCGCCCTCCTGGGTGACGGTGAAGCCGGCGTCGTCCACGGCCTGAGGGCGGATGACGATACGGGTCGCCTCCTCCTTCGGCCTGGCCGCGCGCGCCTCCTCCACGATCCCCGCCAGCGCGAAGGACAGCTCCTTGAGTCCCTTGCGGCTGACGGCCGAGACCTCGAAGACCGGGTAGCCGCGCGCCTCCAGGTCGGGGCGGATGATGTCGGCCAGGTCCTGGCCGTCGGGGATGTCCACCTTGTTGAGCACCACCACGCGCGGCCTGCCGTCCAGACCGCCGTACTGGGCCAGCTCGGCCTCGATGGCGTCGAGATCGGTCACCGGGTCGCGCTCGGACTCCAGCGTCGCGCAGTCCAGCACGTGGACCAGGACCTCGCAGCGCTCGACGTGGCGCAGGAACTCCAGTCCCAGCCCCTTGCCCTGGCTGGCGCCGGGGATCAGGCCGGGCACGTCGGCGATGGTGTAGACGGTGGCGCCGGCCGTCACCACGCCCAGGTTGGGCACCAGGGTGGTGAAGGGGTAGTCGGCGATCTTCGGCTTGGCCGCGGAGAGGACGGAGATCAGGGAGGACTTGCCCGCCGACGGGTAGCCGACCAGGGCCACGTCCGCCACCGTCTTCAGCTCCAGGACGATGTCGCGGGTCTCCCCCGGCTCGCCCAGCAGCGCGAAGCCCGGCGCCTTGCGGCGGGCCGAGGCCAGCGCGGCGTTGCCCAGGCCGCCGCGGCCGCCGCGTCCGGCGACGAAGGTGGTGCCCTGGCCGACGAGGTCGGCCAGCACGTTGCCCCGCCGGTCCAGGACGACCGTGCCGTCCGGGACGGGCAGCACCAGGTCACTGCCCTCCGCGCCCGAGCGGTTGCCGCCCTCGCCGGGCTTGCCGTTGGTCGCCCGGCGGTGCGGGGTGTGGTGGTACTCCAGCAGCGTGGTCACGGACTGGTCGACGATGAGGACCACGTCCCCGCCCCGGCCGCCGTTGCCGCCGTCCGGGCCGCCCAGCGGCTTGAACTTCTCACGGTGGACGGAGGCACAGCCGTGGCCTCCGTTACCCGCGGCGACGTGCAACTCGACGCGGTCCACGAAGGTGGTCATGACGGGTGCCTCCAGGCTGGTGTTCTAGGGGTGTGCGGGTGTGCGGGTGTGCGGGTCTGCTGATCGGGGGCGGCGCCGCGTGCCGGTGCGGCGGCACGGCGCCCGCGCGGGCCGCCTTCGTACAACGCGCCGAGGGCGGAGCCGCTTCCCCGTCCGTACGCGCGGGGCACGTACGGACGGGAGGCGGTCCGCCCTCGGAGGGTGCTGCGGGTCGTACCGGAGCCGGTGGTTACTCGGCGACCGGGACGATGTTCACGACCTTGCGGCCACGAGCGGTGCCGAACTGCACCGCGCCGGCGGCCAGCGCGAACAGGGTGTCGTCGCCGCCGCGGCCCACGCCGGAGCCCGGGTGGAAGTGGGTGCCGCGCTGGCGGACCAGGATCTCGCCCGCGTTGACGACCTGACCGCCGAAGCGCTTCACGCCGAGCCGCTGGGCGTTGGAGTCACGACCGTTCCGAGTGGACGATGCGCCCTTCTTGTGTGCCATCTCTCCTCAGTCCCTTACTTCGTCGCCGGGGCGTCGATGCCGGTGATCTTCAGCGCGGTGTGCAGCTGACGGTGACCGATCCGCTTGCGGTAGCCGGTCTTGTTCTTGTACTTCATGATGTCGATCTTGGCACCCTTGTGGTGGTCCACGACCTCGGCGTGGACCTTCACGCCGGCCAGGACCCACGGGTCGCTGGTGACCGCGTCGCCATCGACGATGAGCAGGGTCGAGAGCTCGACGCTGTCGCCGACCTTGCTGGTGGAGATACGGTCAACCTCAATGACGTCGCCGACGGACACCTTCTGCTGGCGGCCGCCGGTGCGCACGATCGCGTACACGCGGAACTCTCTCTCGCTCGTGGGTGGGGCCCCTGATGCCAGCCGCTCGCCACGGGCCGGGCCCGTGCGGATCCGAGTGGATTGAGCGGCCTCTCCTCGCGCTCACGCGACACCTCGCGGAGTGCGTGGAGGGATTTGCTCAGGAGCCTGGCGTGTCCATCGACACGCCGCGACGGTCAAGGTTACGGGGCTTTGTCGCGGGGGGTCAAACCGGCCCCGGGCGCCGGTGGGCGTCCGGGGCCGGTCCTTCCCGCGTCAGTCCTCGGCCGGGGCCGAGACGGACGGCGGGTTCTGCTGCTCGGCCGCCGCGGTCCTGCGGGCGGCCGTCTTCTTGGCGGCGGTCTTGGAGGCCGCCGTCTTGCTCGCGGCCTTCTTCGCCGTCGTCTTCTTGGCCGCCGACGCCGAGGTCTTCTTGGCGGCCGTCTTCTTCGCCGTCGTCTTCTTGGCGGCGGTCTTGGAGGCCGCCGTCTTGGCGGTGGTCTTCTTCGCCGTGGACGCGGTCTTCTTGGCGGCGGCCTTCTTCGCCGTCTTGCGGGCCGTCTTCTTCGCCGGGGCGGCCTCCTCGGCGGGAGCCTCCGCCACCGGCTCCGAGGGGGTCTCCCCCGGGACCTCGCTCGGCGCCTCGGCGACCGGCTCCTCCACTGAGGGCACGGGCTCGGCGGAGGGGACGGCGGGCTCGGCTGACGGGACGGCGGGCTCGGTGATCTCGGCCGTCTCCGGAGATCCGGCCGGGGCCGCCGCACGGCGCACCACACGACGGCGGGGACGGGCCGGCGCAGCGGCCTCGGGGGCGGGCTCCGCCGCCGCCTCGGCCGGCTCCTCCGCGGGCACCCGCGGCACCTCCTCGGCCGCCGGAACCACCGTCACCGCGGCCTCCACCTCGGCAACCGCCTTCGGCGGACCCGCCGGAGCCGACACCTTGCGCGCACCACGGCGCCGGGTACGCGGCGCGGCCTCCGCCTCGGCGGCCGGCTCGGACACGGCGGCCTCGGCCGGCTCCTCCGCCGGCACCCGCGGCACCTCCTCGGCCGCCGGAACCACCGTCACCGCGGCCTCCACCTCGGCAACCGCCTTCGGCGGACCCGCCGGAGCCGACACCTTGCGTCCTCCTGTGCGCCGCCGCCTGCGACCGCGCCGGGCGGCCTCCTCTGCCTCGGCGGCGCTGCTGTACAGCTCCTCGTCCGGGACGAACGCCGGTTCCGGCAGCGCCGCCGGTGCGGCGGCCTCCGCAGCCACCTCGGCGGGCGTCTCGGCCGCCGGCTCTTCCACGGAGGGCGCGGGGACCTCGGCCGGCTTCTCTGCGGCGGGGGCCTCGACGGGGACCTCGGGCTGCTGGGCCGCGGCCTTGCCCTTCTTCCTGCCGCGCTTGCCGCCACCGCCGCCGCCCTGGGTCTGCACCTGGTCCATGTGGACGACCAGGCCTCGGCCGTTGCAGTGCACACAGGTCTCGGAGAAGGACTCCAGCAGCCCCTGGCCGACCCGCTTGCGCGTCATCTGGACCAGACCCAGCGAGGTGACCTCGGCCACCTGGTGCTTGGTGCGGTCGCGGCCCAGGCACTCCAGCAGGCGCCGCATCACCAGGTCGCGGTTGGACTCCAGCACCATGTCGATGAAGTCGATCACGATGATGCCGCCGAGATCGCGCAGCCTGAGCTGGCGCACGATCTCCTCAGCCGCCTCAAGGTTGTTCCTGGTGACCGTCTCCTCCAGGTTGCCGCCCTGGCCGGTGAACTTGCCGGTGTTGACGTCGACCACGACCATCGCCTCGGTGCGGTCGATGACCAACGATCCGCCGCTGGGCAGCCAGACCTTGCGGTCCAGCGCCTTCATCAGCTGCTCGTCGATGCGGTAGGTGGCGAAGACGTCCACCTCGGAGGTCCAGCGCTGGAGCCGGTCGGCGAGGTCCGGCGCGACGTGCGAGACGTATCCGTGGATCGTCTCCCACGCCTGGTCGCCGCTGATGACGACCTTGGAGAAGTCCTCGTTGAAGATGTCGCGGACGACCCGGACGGTCATGTCCGGCTCGCCGTAGAGCAGCGTCGGAGCGCCGCCCTTGCGGGCCTTCTTCTGGATCTCCTCCCACTGCGCCTGGAGCCGCTCGACGTCGCGGCGCAGCTCGTCCTCGCTGGCGCCCTCGGCCGCCGTACGGACGATGACGCCCGCGTCCTCGGGGACGATCCGCTTGAGGATCTGCTTGAGCCGGGCCCGCTCGGTGTCCGGCAGCTTGCGGCTGATGCCGGTCATCGAGCCCTCGGGCACGTAGACCAGGTAGCGGCCTGGGAGGGAGACCTGGCTGGTCAGCCGGGCGCCCTTGTGGCCGATCGGGTCCTTGGTCACCTGGACCAGGACGGACTGGCCGGACTTGAGCGCGGTCTCGATCCGGCGCGGACCACCGGACAGGCCCAGCGCCTCGAAGTTCACCTCACCGGCGTACAGGACGGCGTTGCGCCCCTTGCCGATGTCGACGAAGGCGGCCTCCATCGACGGCAGGACGTTCTGGACCTTGCCCAGGTAGACGTTGCCGACGTAGCTGGTGGCCTGCTCCTTGTTGACGAAGTGCTCGACGAGGACGCCGTCCTCCAGCACCCCGATCTGGGTGCGCTCGCCGCTCTGGCGGACGACCATGACGCGCTCGACGGCCTCGCGGCGGGCCAGGAACTCGGCCTCGGTGATGATCGGGACACGGCGGCGGCCCTGCTCACGGCCCTCCCGGCGGCGCTGCTTCTTGGCCTCCAGACGGGTGGAGCCCTTGATGGACTGCACGCCGTCGGCACTCTCGGAGGGCTCGTCCTTCTTCTTCCGCGGCTCGCGCACCTTGACGACCGTGCGCTCCGGGTCGTCCGGGGCCGCCTCGGCGGCCTGGGGCTCGGCCTCGCCGCTGCGGCGGCGGCGCCGGCGACGGCGGCGCGAGGTGCTGCTGGAGCCCTGGTACTCCTCGGTGCCCTCGTCCCGCTCCTCGTCCTCCCGGCCGCCACCGTCGGCCGCTGCCCCACTCTCCCCGGTGCTCTCGCGGGTCCCGTCGCCCTCCTCGCTCTCGCCGGCGTCCTCGGAGGTCTCGGCGTCGGAGCCGCGACGGCGGCGGCGTCCGCCGCGGCGACGGCGGCGCGAGGGACGCTCCTCGCCCTCGCCGGCCTCGCCCCGGCCGTAGGTCTCCTCGTCCTCCTCGCCGCCCTCCTCGGCGGCGGGCCCGGCCCCGGTCTCCGCGGCCTCACCGGCCTCGGCGGCGGGCTGCTCGTCCCGCTCCTCCTGCTCGGCGGGCTCGCCGCTCCTGCGGCGGCGGCGACGGCGACGGGCAGCGGCGCGCTCCTCGCGCTCGGCCTCCGCGGTGCCGCCGGCCTCGGTCCCGTACTCCTCGGAGGCCTCCGGCTCCTCCTCGTCGGACTCGGCGGCGGCGGCCGCGGTCTCGGGGGTCTGGAAGACCGGCTCGGCGAACACGGGCGCCTGGAACACCGCCACCGGCGCCGTCGGCGGCTTCCTGCGGGAGCGCCGGGAAGGGGCGGGCTCGGCCTCGGCGGGCTCTGCGGCCTCCTTCGGCGTCCCGGCCTGCACGGGCTTCTCGGCCTCCGCGGCCTCGGCCGCCCGCACCTTCGCGGACTTCCGGGTCCGCGCGGGCTTCTCCGCCTCGGCGGGGGCCCCGGCCGAGACCTCCGCCGGCACCCGGGCCGGCTCCCCGGCGGCGGGCTTCTCCTGTGCGGTCTCCTGCTGGGCGGCCTCCTGCCGGTCGGCCTTCTCGGCGGTCCTGCGGGTGCGCCGCCGGGTACGGGCGGGCGCCTGCTGCTCCTCGGCGGCCGGTTCCGCGGCCTCCGCGACGGGCTCCTGCTGCTCCGCGCCCTGCGCGGCCGCCTGCGGCGGGCCCGCGGGGGCGGAGGCACGGCGGGTGGCACGGCGGCGCGTACGCGCCGGGGCCGGCTGCTCCTCGGTCGCCGCGGGCTCGGAGGCACCGGCCGGCTCGGGCGTCCCGGCGGCGGGCTCGGATCCTGCGCCGGCCGGCTCGGCGGACACCACCGTCTCGGCCGCCTGCGGCGGGCCCGCCGGGGCGGAGGCACGGCGGACGGCGCGGCGCCGGGGCCGCGCGGGCGCGGCCTGCGCCTCGGCTACGGGTTCGGCGGCGGGCTCGGGCTCGCCGGCCTGCGCCGACGCGTCCCCGGCCGGTACGGCGGTGGCCGCCGTGGTGACGACCTCCGGCTCGGCCGAGGCCGCCGCGGGCGGCCCCGCCGGGCGGGACACGGCGCGGCGGCGCCGGCGAGGCGGCAGCGTGTCGCCGGGGCCGCCCTGCCCGGCCTCCGCCTCCGTTCCGGTCACGGCGGGGGCTGCGGGTGTGGTGTCGGTGTTCTCCGCGGGTGTGGACTCCGCGGATTCCATGGGCTCGCGCATGCGGGCGGTTCTCCCGTTCACGCTCCCGGGCGCCGTGCCTCGATCCGGCCGGGCTCCGCGTGATGTGCGCGGGCCGCTGTCCGGGGCGCGGGCGCCGCACGGGAGCTGTCGTCTCGCTCGCCGGTTCCGTGCCGTCGGGCCCGGACACGGCGAAAGTCTGCTGGTGGATGCGCCTGCCTGACGGCCGGACCCGGGTGGCTCCCTGGTGCCTCGCACATCGGCGGCGCGGCGGCGTCGGCCTTACGCGGTGCCGTCCGGCACCGTCGCGGCGGGGGTTGCGTCGCGGTCGGGCGCAAGCGGATCGGTCACCGTGCCGGTCTCCTCATCGAGCGGCCCCTGCGCCAGCCTGGTCACCGCTGCGGGGACCGGCGGCGCCAGGTCGGCCGTAGCTCGGAGGCCGGACAGGACGTCGTCGGGTCGTACGGCAGGTGTCAGATGCCGTACCACCAGGCGCAGTATCGCACAGGGACCCTCACCGGGCCTATCGGACCCGGCCGGTGCGGCCTCCAGCGAGGCCACGGCGGCACGTGCGTCGAAGGTACGCACGCCCTTCTTGGTCTGCCTGCTGACCTCGACCGAGTCCGCCACGAGGAAGACCTCCGCCGCCTTGCGGGCCTCCTCCGGCTCCACTCCGTCGAGCCGCAGCTCCCAGCGGGAGGCCGTCAGACGGTCGGCGAAGCCGCTGGTGTGCGCCTCCACCGCGTCGACGACGTCGAGTCCGTCGGGCAGCGAATCGTCCAGCAGCCGCCGCAGCACCTCCGGGTCGCGCCGCTCGGTGAGGGCGATCTCCAGGTACTCGGCCTCGCTGCCCGTGCCGGTCGGCGCCGCGTTCGCGTACGAGACCTTCGGGTGCGGGGTGAAGCCCGCGGAGTACGCCATGGGCACCTCGGCCCGGCGCAGCGCCCGCTCGAAAGCGCGCTGGAAGTCGCGGTGGCTGGTGAACCGGAGGCGGCCGCGTTTGGTGTAACGCAGGCGGATGCGCTGCACCGCGGGTGCGGGCGGCGGGCCTTCGGGCTGTCGCTTGCCCAGGATCCTTCTCCTTGCTGCGGGGTGGCGCGACGAGCGCCCCTCGGTCGAACACTGGCGGCCGGGCCGTCCCCGCCGGTGCGGGGCCGGTAGGCCCGTACCTACCCACCAGCCTACTCGCCGGCGGCTCCGCCCTCTCCCGGACCGGCCCCGCGCACCTGCGGTGCGGCCGGTCCCGTGGCGACCCAGTACCGCAGTTTCTTCCCCCGCCGGTCCTCGAAGACACCCCCGCACTTCTCGATGACACGGCGGGAGGCGGTGTTGGTGTCGTCGCAGGTGACCAGCACCGGGTCGATGCCGAGGGAGCGGACGACGGGCAGGGCGGCGCGCAGCATCGCGGTGGCGTGGCCGCGGCGGCGGGCGGAGGCTCGGACGTCGTAGCCGATGTGGCCGCCGTAGTCGAGCAGGAAGCCGTTGAGTCTGTGCCGGATGGCGATACGGCCGAGGTAGGTGTCGCCTTCCACCCACCACAGGGTGGTGCACGGGACGTGGCCCTCGGGGCGCGGGCCGTCCTCGTCGGCGTCGGCGCGGACGGCGGCGGCGTACTCGGCGAAGACCTCCGGGTCCTCCCAGCGCCCGCCGTAGCGGCGGATGTCGCGGCCGACCATCGAGTTGTCCTGCGGCCCGCCGCGGCCCTCGGCCTCGAACTCCTTCATGGCCTCCACGAAGGAGGCGTGGACGCGCGGGTCGGGGAGGATCAGCTCGGGCATGCGGCCAGTGTGTCAGCGCGCCCCGCCCCCGGCCAGCGGATACCCCTGGCCGGGCCTTCCCGCCGTTGCGGCCCGTCATCCGCTGTCAGAGGCGGATGCCGGCCCTCTTCGCCAGAGTGTTGATCCTCGGGTTGCTCCGCCGGTGCAGGGATACGAGCACCCTGCTCAGTTCCTGACTGGTGGGGTGGACCTTCGCCATCTGCGGCACGACGCTCCAGGCCGCCATGAGGGAGTCCACCGCCCCGTCCCGGTCCTTCAGGGCCAGTTTCGCCCTGGCGATGTTCATGTGGAGCGGGCCGATGCGGGTCGCGGGCAGCGAGTACCCGTTGCGGAGGTACCTCTCTGCGTCCTCCAGCGCCTCGGCGTTCCTCTTCAGGTCCACCCGGGTCGCCACCACATGGGTGACCGTGTTCTCCGGACCGAAGTGCACGCCCTGCACGTCGACATCGGTGCCGACGGCCTCCGCGGCCTTTAGTGCGGCCTTGATGTGCCGCTCGGCGGTCCGGTCGTCCCGCAGCCGGCCCGCCAGCGTCATCCCCCTGAGGTGCAGCAACCCCAGAGCCAGGTGGCGCGGCCTGCCCCGCATGGTGGATTCGGCGAGCACGACAGCCTGGTCCACCAGGGCCAGCCCTCCGGCGAAGTCGCCGCCGTTGAGGAAGGTTCCGGCCTCGTCACGGGCCGCCACGGCGCGGGTCAGGGCGTTCGCCCGCTCCGCGGCCTGCCCCTGCCTGGTGACCGCCAGCTCCGCGAGTGTCATCCAGCGGTGCCGGGCCGCCAGCCAGTAGACCGCGCTGTACACGTCGGCGACCTTCGCCCAGTCCTCGGGCAGTCCTGTGCCGTGGGCGTGGTCCTGCACTCGCCGCAGCAGGCCGGGCAGGGCCCGGGTCACGGCGGAGAGGTCGGCGTCACCGCGCAGACGGAACAGCTCGGCGAGATCCCGCTCGATCCGGTCACCCTGGACCGGCTCACCGGTCGGGAGGTCGAAGCGCCGCATGACGCTCCGCAGCTCTTTCAGCCGGTCCTCGTCGCCGGCCCGTACCGGAGCCTGCCCCAGCAGCTCGTCCAGCGTGATCCCGAAGGCGTTCGCGAGCGCCGCTCCCATGCTCTGGGTGAGCGGCCGGTCGCCTCGCTCGATCTTCCCGAGCATCGACTTCGACATACCGGCCCTGGCGGCGAGCTGGTCTTGCAGCCAACCCCGCCGCAGACGCAGAACCTTGACGTTCGCGCCGGGCCCGGGCGTGGTGATCTCCGCACTCATGCGCCATGTCTTCCTGGTCGGTTGTTCCGGTCTCCATGCTCTCAGGGGCTTCTACCCGTGCCTTGGGTTGTGCACTTCTTGTGCACCTTCACAACACGCATCTGTCGTTGACTGATTACGGAAAGCGACAACAGGCGACGAACGGCAAGCTGGGGGCCTACATGATGACGATCTCGGTATACCGGGTGTCCGCTGACGGCAGGCGACGGACGGTCAAGCGTACGCACACGGTAAAGCCGGTCGACCAACCTCCGAAGACGGACCGCTGGCCCCCGTGCCAGTGCCTCCGGTGCCGAAGGGGAAGCCTGTGCCCCGTCCCGCCCACCGCGTAGTGAGTGCCTTCAGCCCTCTGCCGGGAGCGGCGCCGCACCCTCCGAGCGGCCGTCCGTGCCCAGCGCAGGCGGACGAAAGGCGCGTATGGACTACAGGCATGTGCTGGTTGTACTGCCGGCGCTCGCACATTCCCGTGATCTGGCTCGGGCCTGTGACCTCTTCTGGGATACAGGCGCCGTTCTACGGATGCCGTGAGTGCATCGCCGAACTGGACCACATGGTCTGGGCCTATGTGGAAGCGAAGGACCGCCTCTGATCTCCCGCCTCCCTGGCACGTAGGCCGCCACCAACCCCACGGCAAAGGCTGATTGCCACAGAGGCGGGGTTCCACCCCGCTCCGGGCGCGCCCGGTTGATGTACAGGTCGAGCGCGACCCGGGCGGGTTCGCCCGAACATCACTGCGAAACCCACTATGGAGGACAACGTGTTCAATCACTCGGATCGGCTCCCGACCGGTTCGCCGGTACCCCAGGGGCATGCAACCGCCGTTCCGTGGGGCGTTCGGAGGATGGCCCCGTACCCGGCCTTGGCGCCCGGCTACGCGCGAGCCGAGATCGACCCCACGACGCAGACCGCCCGCTACTTCGACCACAGCGGGCAGGTCATGGAGATGCCCGGACATGGCACCAGCACCGGCACGAACCCGGCCACGAACACCGGCAACCCGTCGGACGGCTCCGGGCCCGGTGGCTCCGGTGGCGGTGACCAGGACACCGGGAACGACAGCGACCAGTGATCAATGACGGCCCGGTGCTGGTCGTCACCATGATCGACGACCCTACGGCCGACCTGGTGATCAACGAGCTGCACGACCGGGGCACCCCGGTCGTGCGGCTCGACTCCGGGGACTTCCCCGCCACCTTGTCGGTCGCAGCAACCATCACCGAAGAGGGCATCAGTGGAACCCTGGTCACCTCGACCCGCGCCGCAGACCTCTCCCGCGTCCGCTCCCTCTACTACCGGCGTCCTTCGGGCTTCGCCTTCCCGCACCTCAATGAGCAGGACGCTCGATTCGCCGTCACACAGGCCCGTTACGGACTCGGCGGCGTCCTCGCGTCCCTGCCCGGCTGTCTGTATGTCAACCACCCCCACCGCATCGGAGACGCCGAGTTCAAGCCCTCGGGGCTCGTCGCTGCGGCGCAGTGCGGCTTCAAGGTCCCCAACACGATGGTCACCTCTGACCCCGAAGCGGCGAAGAGGTTCGTCAAGGACCACGGCCCTGCCATCTACAAGCCCCTGTCCACTCCGCTGTACCGCGTGGACGGGGCGTCCTGCACCGTGGAGGTCGGGGAAGTCACCGCCGACCAGTTGGACGGACAGGTGGCCGGCACCGCCCATCTCTTCCAGAGTCGCGTGGACAAGGTCGCCGATGTTCGGGTGACGGTGATCGGGGACCGGATCTTTCCCGTCCGTATCGACTCCGGCCTTCTGGACTGGCGAACGGACTACGGCAAACTCTCCTACCGCGTCGTCAAGCCCCCGGACGGCATCGAAGCCGCGCTCAGGCGCTACCTCGCTTACTTCGGGCTGGTATTCGGCGCATTCGACTTCGCCCTTGACCGCCACGGTGCATGGTGGTTTCTGGAGTGCAATCCGTCCGGCCAATGGGCCTGGCTGGAGCCGCCTACCGGGCTGCCCATGGTCTCTGCCATGGCCGACCTACTGGAGCGTCATCCGCGATGACCACCGACAAGATCCTTCGCGAAGCACTGGCCGACCACATCACGGCCAGCGGCGATCTTCGTTCACCGGAGTGGCGTCAAGCCGTCCTCGGCATTCCACGGCACGAGTTTCTGCGCGGAGGCTTCTTCCGGCGCACGGACGAAGGGGGCCGTACAGGCTGGGAGCCGGTTGGGCCGAAAGATCCGGCCTGGCTGCCGGCCTGCTACTCCGACGACTCTCTGGTGACCCAGGTCGCCGGAACCGTCATGCCGGCCGACATCGAAGGCCGGATCTACCGACAGCCGACCAGTTCGAGCACCTTGCCCGGTCTCGTGGTCCGGATGCTGGAGGAACTGGACGTCGGCGACGGCATGAGTGTCCTGGAGGTCGGCACAGGGACGGGATACTCCACGGCGTTGCTCTGTCACCGCCTGGGCGACGAGCTGGTGACCTCTGTCGAAGTGGACGCGGAGATTTCAGGCCGCGCCCGAGCCGCCCTGGGGCGGGTCGGCCACTTCCCCGGTCTTGTCGTGGGTGACGGTCTCAAGGGACACCCCGAGGGCGCTCCCTATGACCGGCTGATCGCCACCTGTGGCGTTCTGCACATTCCTGCCGAATGGATCGCACAGGTGAGGCCGGGCGGGCAGATCCTCGCCACGGTGGGCGGCTGGCTCTACTCCTCGGAGCTGGCACGCCTCACCGTGCGGCAGGACGGCACAGCGACGGGACGCCTGCTGGGCGGTGCCGTCTCCTTCATGCTCGCCCGCCCACAGGTCCCGCCACCGCTGGGAGTCCTGCCCGACATGAGCGAGGGAGAGGAGCGGGAAACCCACCTGGCGGACGACCCCCTGGAGGACTGGACAGCACGGTTCGTCGCGCAGCTCGCCGCCCCTCGTGCCCAGCGATTCCGTCTGACACAGGACGGAGGCGACCTGGACATCCTTCTGGACGTGGACGCCGGAGCCTGGGCCGCACTGCGGAGGGAGAGCGAACGGCGGCTCGTCCGGCAGGGTGGCCCCGACCGGCTGTGGGACCGGATCGAAGACCATCTGAGCCGATGGCACAGGGACGGAGCACCGACTCTGGACCGGTTCCTGATCACCGCATCACCCGAAGGCCAGGAGATCACCTGGACCACCTGACGGCAGCGATCAAGCTCCCGTCCCGCGTACGGTCGAAGCGGTCGGCGCTCCCCCGCGCCGGCCGCTCCGGTGCTGAAGCGACAGGAACAAACAGATGCCCGACGAAGAACCACTGTCCGACTACATGGCTCGCCGCGAAGCCCGAATCGGCCGAATGCGCATCGTGCACGCCTACGGCCCCCGACGCGGCGAACATGTGGATCCCGGCCAGCCGAGGTTGGTCGAGCGGTGGAACGGGTCATCGTGGGAGTTCTTCACGATGGCCGACAACCTGACTCATGCCCGCAGGATCGTCCGGCCTCCCACCGAGCAGGTATCCCGGGGAGAGACCCCTGAGCCTCCTGCCAACCCCCTGGCTCCCGGACGCGGCCGACACCGTAAGCCACGATGAGCGAGGACCGGCACGTCGGTGGTCGCTCCAAGGGCATGCACACCGAAGAGATCCGGCAGTCGCGGGAACTCGTAACCGAGGACAGAAGCTACGGCGCCATCACCCAGGCGCTGTGAGTGGTGCGGACGACCGTCTACCGGGCGCTCACGGGCACGGCAGGGTGATCATCGGACGATCCCGGACAGCGCCTGAGGGGCGCACAGGAGCACGGAAGCCGAAAATCAGGGCCCGGCGCGAGGAGATGCGCCGGGGCCTCGGCAACAGGGTGAGCCCTTCAGCCGGCGACTTCGGAGTGCACCGGGACGGGTGGGCGCACTCCGGTGAGAGCTTCCGCGCGGGCGGCAAGCCGGGGGGCGAGATCGGGGTACCAGCCACGGGCTACGGCTTGCAGCATCTCCGCCAGGGCCGTGAGCTCCCCGATCCGGCCGGCGGGAGTGTCGAGGACCGGCGCGAACTCCTCGCGGATGCGGGCGGCCACGCCAGGAACGAGCAGGCTGTTGGCGTGGAGGAGCCCCGCGTCGTAGCCGAACGGCACCAGACCCCACCGCTCCCAGTCCAGCAAGGTGAGAGGTACGGCGGTGAGGTTGCCCCAGTGCAGATCACCGTGACCGGTCACCCGCTTCACCTCGGCGGGGGCCGGGACTCCGAGGAACTGCGGGAAGGCTCGTTCGATCCACACGTCCCGAACGGTCATCCTCACACCCTCCGCTTCAGTGAGCAGGGCAAGGGCTTGGCGAAGGTCCGCCCACCACTCGTCGGGCAGCCCGGGATCATGGTCGATGTCGGCTCGATCCGGGGACACCACGGGTTGCGTGAGGTAGTCCAGGACTTCCGCCTCGAAGGCCCATTCCCTGTCAGTCCAGTCGTGCACCTCGTACAGGCGGGGGCGGGGGACGCCGTCAGGCACCAGTTCAGAGGCGCCGACGATGCCTTCCCCTCGCTTCCTGCCCGCGTTCCTCTTCGCCGTCCGGCTCACCCTCAGCCACCGGTCTCCCGCTCGGCGTCCGAGGGTGACACCGAGGAAGCCCCACGACGGCGGCCCCGTGCAGGTGAGGCCGAGTTCCTTGGCCGCCCGGTCGTGGGCGGCCTCCATCAGGGCCCGCACCTCCTCATTCACCGGCGAGTTCATCCGTCACCTTCCTGAGTTCCCGGGCCGTCAGCGGCGCGGCCAGAGCCTTGGCCACATCGTCCCAGTGCTCGCGGGTGCTCGCGGAGGTGAGGACGACATCGAGACCAGGGCACGAGCCAGCGGCCAGCAGGGCAGCGGCTGCGGCCGACAGGCCGGGGCGGATGAGGTTCACCAGTTCGGGTGTCACGGCGTCGAGGAGTTCGCCTCCGTGCAGGGGAGCGGAGCCGAAGGTGATCAGCCCCGCGTCCTTCGCCTGTACCAGTGGTCCGCCACCGTTCAGGGCCTGTGTGATCGGGGCATCCATGATCAGGCTGACGGGTATCTGCAAGCCCGTGAAGTGGTGCTCGGCGGAACCGGCCGCCTGCTGGGCGAGCGTGAGCAACTCGGGCACGCTGAGCGCTCCGGAGGTCAGGCCCGACCAGGTGGCGACGCCGTACCCGCCGATCCTGCCCGCATGGGCGAACTCTTCCAGCGCCGTGAAGGCTTCCCGTACACGCCCGTGCAGAACGGCACGGTCAAGGCCGTGCCCGTGGTGCTCGGGGTTGTGCACGAACACAAGGTCCACGCGCCCGAGCGCGGCCAAGGATCGCTCCGTCTGCCAGCGGACGAAGTGCCGTTCAAGGCTGTGCCTACTGGCCGCCTCTTCTCGGGTGAGCACGCCCTCGGTCAGGGCGGTGCGGCCTTGCTCCGCCGTGAAGAACCCCGTCTTCGTGGCTACCCGCACGGTCGGGTACTCCCCGAGAACCAGGCGCAGTTCCTCATGCGCCCGGCCATAGGCGTAGTTGGGTGCCGTGTCCACCCATGGGCTACCGGCAGCCAGGGCGGTGCGTGCCGCCTGGCTGACGGCACGCACGCGGTATGTCCCCAGGGAGAGTACGGCGGTCACAGCGCCGTACCCACGACTGCGACGGCATGGCCGTCAATGAGGACGGAGAGCAGTTCGGCTACGTCCTTGGCCTCCAGTCCCGCGGAGTCGGCGAGTTCGCCGAGCGTGGTCGGCTGGTTGGTCAGCAGCGCGCCCAGCGCGGGCGCGGCGGGTTCGGCGAATTCCCAAGCGGTACCGGCTGCCGAGAAGGTGACCGTGCCCTGTGCCGGGTTCGCCGTCAGGCGGCCTCTCGGAGCGGTGAGCTTCACCGTGATCTCCCGTAGTGCGGGGAGCCCGCCCACATACGGCAGGGACGGGATCGCGTGGCCCCGGTCGGTCGTGTCGATCGACTCCGCCCACCGTTCCACGAGCTGCGGGTCCGCCATCATGTCGGCCACCTCGCGGCGTACCGCGTCAATGAAGTCCGACCGTTCCGTCGGCGAGCCGAAGCGCGGAATGTCCCTGCGCAGCGCGAGGGACGCCCGGAGCTGATCGACGACCCACAGCATCAGGTCGGCACCCGTGTGCGGGACCATACCGAACGTGAGGTGAAGGGATTCCGTCCCCTGGTCGGCGGTGACCGCGTGCCACCAGCCGCGTGGCAGATAGAGCACGTCCCCCGGGGACAGGACGAGGTCCGCCACCGGCTCGCCCTCCGGCTCCTTTGGCGGCTCTACATCCCGGAAAGTGGGCGCCTCACGGGTCGCCCCCCACAGACGCCACCGCTTCGAGCCGTGCAACTGGACCACGACGACATCATGGTCGTCCCAGTGCCGACCGAAGCCCTCCCGCTCGGTCCACGAGGCGTACACGTTGACCTGCACAGAAGTCCCGAGGAAGCGTTCCAGCCCCTCGGCAGCCGCCCCCACAGCGGGGTGGATCTTCTCTACCGCATCGAGGACCAGCGATGCCCCATCCCTGAGCTGCGCGTGGAAGTCGGACGGCTGGATACGGGACCAGGTGACCGCGCGGCGGTTCGTGGTCGGGATCGCGTAGCGGTGCAGCGGGACCATCTCGCCATCCGCCGACAGGCGCAGCCGGGGCGGCTCCAGCCGCTGCGTGGCGATGATCCGGTTCAGGTCGTCCCAGGAGAACAGGCCCGCCCCGTCAGCGATCCTGGGGAAGTGCGCGTAGGAGCGGTGGTACGTCCGGGCGAGGAACGCGTCCCCGCCCAGACGCCCCGCCCACGAGGCTGCGTCAAGCAACGTGGGCGCTCCCGTCAGTCGTTGCCGTCGGAACGGCCACTGCTGATGTCCGACTCCTGCTCGGCGCGGGTGCGCGCGGCCACGATCTTCCGCTTCGCGATGAGCAGTCCACCCCCCGCGGGGGTGGCCAAGACGGTGCTCTGCTTATCCATCGGCTTACCTCTCTTCTCGGGACTCCCGCCGGGAATCAGGCGGGAAGCTCGGGATGCGGGTGGTTCGGGAACTCCACTCCGGCGTTCGTCACCACCGGCGCTTCGCCCCTGTCACGGCTGCCCGACACTGCTGGACCAGCGCCGCGCACATGTCACACCCGGCGCGGGTTCCGGCTGGAAAGGGGAAGTACCGGATACGCGGGCTCGGATTTCGCCATCATCCTTTTCACTCGCGCGACTGCCCCCGCCTGCGCTCTGTTGCGTCACCCATCCTCGGGGGTCTGGCGGGGCAGTCCTACCCTCTTTCCCGTTGAGGCAAGAAATCGTCTCGGATGCCCTCGACGAGACAGCGCATGTCGTCCCCGTGGAGCGCCACAGCGGAGAAGCGGCCGAAGGTCTCGATGTACGTCTGGATGTCTCTGGGTTCACGCGTGGTGATCTCCGAGTGGAACGTCTCGACGATCACAAGCCGGTCATCGTGGATGCTGAAGCACGTCATGGGGAAGTCGGGCATCCGGCCAGTCAGCGGCACGACGCCGATGCTCACGTTGGGAAGCCGGGAGAGGGACACGACCCGATCCAGTTGGGTAGCCATGACAGCCGGCTCGCAGACCAGCCATCGCAGGACGTGTTCGCAGATGACGAAGTGGAACGATCGGCCGTCCTCGTACAGCGTCGCCTGCCGCTCCAGTCTGGCGGCCACCGTTCGATTCCTGGTCTCCTCCGGCAACGCGGGTGGCAGGGAGAACACCGCTGTGGCGTATTCCGGCGTCTGGAGGAGTCCGGGAATGAGCTGTCCCTGAAACAGCCTGAGCAGAGACGTGCTGCTTTCAATGGCCTTGATGGTGTTCTGGTGTTTCCATGGCCCCATGCGGCGCAGCAGGCGCCATGCTGTCGCCTCCGTAGCCTCTACTCTGGCAGTCGCGAGGAAATTTTCCTTCACCTCACCCGAGACGTCGAGCGCCGAAAGGATCAGATCGACGTCCTGGACGGTGGGAAGAACCCTGCCGTTCTCGATTCTCGAGAGTTTCCCTGCGGACATGGAAGCCCTGCGGGCCACAGAATCACCGGTCAGTCCCGATGCGTCCCGCAGCGCCCGCAGGGCTTTCCCGATCGAGTCCGTGGTCAGTGGTGCCGCTCCCAGTAGGAAGCGAACGGCACGGCGTGGGTGAGTGCCGCGTCGCGGTAACCCCGGTACTCCATGAGTCGATCAGCGGGCAGCGGCTCACCACCGATGAACTTGCCTTCGGGCGTGTAGTGCATCCGGTACACGGCGCGGTCGTCGAAGAGCCAGAAGTCGTGATCGGGGAGGCCCGTCACTTCCCGCTCGGCAAGATCGATGATCCCGATGGATTCGCCCGCCTTGATGTTTCCGGGGTACGCGGCCAATTCGTACCGGAGGTAGTCCGTCAGCGGGGAACGCAGGACGTGCACGCGCGACACGCTCTTGCCCTTGTCCGTCATCGAGCGCACCCACGGATTGTCGTCCCAGTCCGGCCCCATGTCCTCGCCCGCGAGGAACCTCTCGATCTCTTCGCGCTCCTCGTCGACGTCGTAGACCGCGAGAGTCTCCAACCGGAAGGCCGTACGCTCGAAGGTCTCGAAGAGACGGCCGAACTCATCACCCTCGAGCACCGAAATACTCCTCAAGAACCGCAGCCGGGATCGTGACGGCAGTCTCTCCCTCGGGCAGATCGAGCTGCGCCAGCCGCTCAGGGTCCGTGATCACGTACCCCTGTACCACGTAGTTTCCGCCATCGTCCGTACCCCACAGCGTCGGACACGTGCCGTTCTTGCAGTTCGGGTCTCCCGACAACTTCCGCAGCGGTGCGCCCACAGCCTCCCCCTCACATCGACAGCCGGTCTCCCGAGTGATGCTTCCGACCTTCGGGCAGCGGGGTCAAGATCCCTGGCTTTCCAGAACGGGAAAGCCTCTCGTCCGTGCGGGAACCGCACCCCACGACGAGTGGCATGCGGCCAGTGTGTCAGCGCGCCCCGCCCCCGGCCAGCGGATACCCCTGGCCGGGGGCGGGGCGCGGTGCCCGCGCGGCGGGCGGCGGGCTACTTGTTGACGACCGTCAGCGGGAGCAGCTTCTTGCCCGTCGGGCCGATCTGGATGGAGGTGTCCATCGCCGGGCACACGCCGCAGTCGAAGCAGGGGGTCCAGCGGCAGTCCTCGACCTCGGTCTCGTCGAGGGCGTCCTGCCAGTCCTCCCACAGCCAGTCCTTGTCCAGGCCGGAGTCGAGGTGGTCCCAGGGCAGGACCTCCTCGTAGGTGCGCTCACGCGTGGTGTACCAGTGGACGTCCACGCCGTGGGGGGCCAGCGCGCGCTCGGCGCACTCCATCCACAGATCGTAGGAGAAGTGCTCGCGCCAGCCGTCGAAGCGGCCGCCGGCCTCGTAGACGGCGCGGATGACGTCGCCGACGCGCCGGTCGCCGCGCGAGAGCAGGCCCTCGACGATGCCGGGCTTGCCGTCGTGGTAGCGGAAGCCGATGGAGCGGCCGTAGCGCTTGTCGGCGCGGATCCTCTCGCGCAGCTTCTCCAGGCGGGCGTCGGTCTCCTCGGCCGACAGCTGCGGCGCCCACTGGAAGGGGGTGTGGGGCTTGGGCACGAAACCGCCGATGGAGACGGTGCAGCGGATGTCGTTGGAGCCGGAGACCTCGCGGCCCTTGGAGATGACCTTGGCGGCCATGTCGGCGATCTGGAGGACGTCGTCGTCGGTCTCGGTGGGCAGGCCGCACATGAAGTACAGCTTCACCTGGCGCCAGCCGTTGCCGTAGGCGGTGGCGACGGTGCGGATCAGGTCGTCCTCGGAGACCATCTTGTTGATGACCTTGCGGATGCGCTCGCTGCCGCCCTCGGGGGCGAAGGTCAGGCCCGAGCGGCGGCCGTTGCGGGTCAGCTCGTTGGCCAGGTCGATGTTGAAGGCGTCGACCCGGGTGGAGGGCAGCGACAGGCCGATCCTGTCCTCCTCGTAGCGGTCGGCCAGGCCCTTGGCCACGTCGCCGATCTCGCTGTGGTCGGCCGAGGACAGCGACAGCAGGCCGACCTCCTCGAAGCCGGTGTTCTTCAGGCCCTTCTCCACCATCTCGCCGATGCCGGTGATGGAGCGCTCGCGCACCGGGCGGGTGATCATGCCGGCCTGGCAGAAGCGGCAGCCGCGGGTGCAGCCGCGGAAGATCTCCACGCTCATCCGCTCGTGGACGGTCTCGGCCAGCGGCACCAGGGGCTGCTTGGGGTAGGGCCACTCGTCGAGGTCCATCACGGTGTGCTTGGACACCCGCCACGGCACGCCGGAACGGCCCGGCACGACGCGGGCGATACGGCCGTCGGGCAGGTACTCCACGTCGTAGAAGCCGGGGACGTACACGCCGCCGGTCCTCGCCAGGCGCAGCAGCAGCTCCTCGCGGCCGCCGGGGCGGCCCTCGGCCTTCCAGGCCCGGGTGATCTCGGTGATCTCCAGCACGGCCTGCTCGCCGTCGCCGATGACCGCGCAGTCGATGTAGTCGGCGATCGGCTCGGGATTGAAGGCGGCGTGGCCGCCGGCGACGACCACGGGGTGGTCCGCGGTGCGGTCCTCCGCCCGAAGCGGGATGCCGGCCAGGTCCAGGGCGGTGAGCAGATTGGTGTAGCCCAGCTCGGTGGAGAAGGAGACGCCGAACAGGTCGAAGGCCCCGACCGGGCGGTGGGCGTCCACCGTGAACTGCGGGACCCGGTGCTCGCGCATGAGCTTCTCCAGGTCCGGCCAGACGCTGTAGGTGCGCTCGGCGAGCACGCCCTCGCGCTCGTTGAGGACCTCGTAGAGGATCATGACGCCCTGGTTGGGCAGGCCGACCTCGTAGGCGTCGGGGTACATCAGGGCCCAGCGGACATCGCAGGCGTCCCAGTCCTTGACGGTGGAGTTCAGCTCTCCGCCGACGTACTGGATCGGCTTCTGGACGTGCGGGAGGAGGGCCTCCAGGCGCGGGAAGACCGACTCGACAGGCATGGGTGGTGTCCTCGAATGCTGGGGTTCGCTGGATTCGCTGGGTTCTCGGGTGACGGTCCGCGCGTACGGCGGACGGGAGTGACCATCCAGCGTAACGCCTGCCGGGACGGGCCCCGGACCCCACGTACCGGCGGGGTCCGGTACGCGGGGCCCGGGGCTCAGGCGGAGACCGGGCGCTGCACCCGGATCGACTGGAGCAGCCCGATGGCGATCCAGACCGCGAACATCGAGGTGCCGCCGTAGCTGACGAAGGGCAGCGGCAGACCTGCGACGGGCATGATGCCCATGGTCATCCCCATGTTCTCGAAGGACTGGAAGGCGAACCAGGCGATGATCCCGGCGGCGACGATCGTGCCGTACAGCTCGGTCGTCTCCAGCGCGATGCGGCAGGCGCGCCACAGCACCACGCTCACCAGGAGGATGATCAGGCCCGCGCCGAGGAAGCCCAGCTCCTCGCCCGCGACGGTGAAGACGAAGTCGGTCTGCTGCTCGGGGACGAACCGCCCGGTGGTCTGGCTGCCCTCGAACAGTCCCTTTCCGTAGAGGCCGCCCGAGCCGATGGCGATCCTGGCCTGGTTGGTGTTGTAGCCGGCGCCGGACGGGTCGAGCGCGGGGTTGGCGAAGGCCGCGAAGCGGTTGATCTGGTACTCGTCGAGCACGCCGAGCTGCCAGACCAGGACGGCGCCGATGCCGCCCGTGGCCAGCAGGCCGATGATCCAGCGGTTGGATGCGCCGGAGGCCAGCAGCGCTCCCAGCACGATCACGACCAGCACCATCACCGAGCCCATGTCGGGCATCAGCATGACGATCCCGATCGGCACGGCGGCCAGCGCGAGGGCCTGCACCACCGTGCGGTGGTCGGGGTGGAGCCGGTCGCCGGCGTCCACCTGGGCGGCGAGCAGCATCGCCATGCCCAGGATGATGGTGATCTTGGCGAACTCGGCGGGCTGGAGCGACAGGCCGGCGCCCAGGTCCAGCCAGGCGCGCTGGCCGTTGATCGTCGCGCCGAGCGGGGTGAGCACGAGCAGTGTGAGCAGCACCGACAGCACGTACAGCACCGGGACGGCGCCGCGCAGCCTGCGGTGGCCGAGCCAGACGGTGCCCACGGACAGCGCCACGCCGATGGCGAGGCTGATCAGATGACGCCACAGGAAGTGCTGGGGGTCGCCCTCGTTCAGCTCGGTGCGGTTGCGGGTGGCGGACCACACCAGCAGGGAGCCGATGACGGACAGCGCCACGCAGGCCAGCAGCAGGGTCCAGTCGAGGCGGCGCAGGACGGAGTCGCGGGCCGTCAGCCTGCTCCAGGCGGAGCGCTCCTGCCAGGGCCGCCCGGTGTAGGAGTGGGTGCTCACGGCTTGAAGCCCTTCTGGCGCAGGGCCTCGATGGTGCCGTCCGGGTTGATCTCGGGAAGCTTCTTCTGCGGCTTGGGCAGCAGAGCCTTCTTCCTGTCGATCTTCCCGCCCTCGCCGACGCCGTACAGCGCGTCGTAGATCGCGCGCACCGCGGGGCCGGAGGCACCGGAGCCGGTGCCGCCCTGGGAGATCGTCATGACGATCGTGTATTCCTCGGTGTAGGTCGCGAACCACGAGGTGGTCTGCTTGCCGTGGACCTCGGCCGTACCGGTCTTGGCGTGCATGGGGATCTCCTTCTGCGGCCAGCCGGTGTCGGCGAAGCGCCAGGCGGCGGTGCCGCGGGTGGCCACACCCTCCAGCGCCTTGTCGGTCTGGCGCAGGGTCTTGGCGTCCATCGGCAGCCTGCCGCGCTTCTTCGGCTCGATCTCCTCGACGGTCTTGCCGTCGGGGCTGATGACGGCCTTGCCGACGGTGGGCTCGTACATGGTGCCGCCGTTGCTCAGGGCCGCGTAGATGGCCGCCATCTGAATGGGCGTCACCAGTGTGTCGCCCTGCCCGATGGAGTAGTTGACGCTGTCGCCGGCGCGCAGTTTGTTGCCCTCCAGGCAGTTCTCGTACGCGATCTTCTCGACGTAGTCCCCGTCCTTCTTGCCGTACTTGCACCAGGCGTCCTTGTTGGCCTCCCAGTACTCCCGCTTCCACTTCCGGTCGGGGACGCGGCCGGTGACCTCGTTGGGCAGGTCGATCCCGGTGCGCTTGCCGAGGCCGAACTCGTGGGCCATCTTGTAGAACCAGTCGTCGGGGTTCTTCTTGGGGTCGGCCCCGCCGTCCTTCTTCCACTCCTGGTGTGCCAGGGCGTAGTAGACGGTGTCGCAGGAGACCTCCAGCGCGCGGCCGAGGTCGATCATGCCGTGGTTCTGGGACTCGAAGTTCTTGAAGACCTGCCCGCCGATGCTGTACGAGGAGGGGCAGTTGTAGCGTCCGTCGAACTCGTAGCCGGCCTTGACGGCCGCGGCGGTCGGGATCACCTTGAAGATCGAGCCGGGCGCGGCCTGCCCCTGGATGGCCCGGTTGAGCAGCGGGTGGTTGGACTTCTTGCCGGTCAGCCTGGCGTAGTCCTTGGCTGAGATGCCGCCGACCCAGGCGTTGGGGTCGTAGTCCGGCGCGGAGGCCATCGCCACGATCCGGCCCGTTTTGGACTCCATCACCACGACCGCGCCCGCGTCCGCCTCGTAGTTGCGGTTGGTGTTGTGGTCGTGCTGCTTGCGCGCCTCCTTCATCGCCTTGACCAGTTCCTTCTCGGCGATGGCCTGGACGCGTGCGTCGATGCTGGTGACGAGGGAGGAGCCGGGCTCGCCCTTGTCGTTCTCGGCCTCGCCGATGACGCGTCCGAGGTTGTCCACCTTGTAGCGCGTCACGCCCGCGTCGCCGCGCAGCGCCGCGTCGTACTGGCGTTCCAGGCCGGAGCGGCCGATCTGGTCGGAG
Source organism: Streptomyces verrucosisporus (assembly GCF_017114865.1). GTDB lineage: Bacteria > Actinomycetota > Actinomycetes > Streptomycetales > Streptomycetaceae > Streptomyces > Streptomyces fenghuangensis. Next base: position 61,774 of record NZ_JADEYH010000010.1, read on the forward strand.
CTGAGCAGCGGGGAGCCGGTGTCCTTGGTCTTCGCGATCTCCTCGTCGGTGACGGGTGAGAGGTAGCCGAGGACCTGGGAGGTCTGCGCGCCGTACGGGGCCGGGTAGCGGCGGACGGCGACGGGTTCGGCGGTGATGCCGGGGAAGTCCTCCTGGCGCTCGCGGATCTGGAGGGCCTGCTGCGTGGTGGCCTCGTCGGTCACCGGGATCGGCTGGTAGGGCGAGCCGTTCCAGCAGGGCTGCGGGGTCTCGGCGTCGCACAGGCGGATCTTGTCGGAGACCTCCTTGTACGCCATGCCCAGGACGCCGGCGAGCCGGGTGAGGACGGCCTCGCCGCCGTCGTCCATCTTCATCAGCTCGGTGCGGCTGGCGGAGACCACCAGCCGGGTCTCGTTGTCGGCCAGCGGCACGCCGCGCGCGTCGAGGATGGCGCCGCGCACGGCGGGCTGGACGACCTGCTGCACATGGTTGCCCGCGGCCTTCTCGGCGTACTCCTCGCCGTTGCGGACCTGGAGGTACCACAGCCGCCCGCCGAGGGTGAGCATCAGGGAGAAGACCAGGATCTGGATGGCGACCAGCCGGATGGTGACCCGGGGGGTGCGCCCGGTCTCGGGAATGTTGCTCACTGCGTCTCCGTCGCAATCACAGTCGCCGCCGCCGTCACAGTCGCTTGACGCCCTTGATCCGCCCCGTTCCGTTCCTGGGGACCCGGGCCGTCAGGCCGCCGCGCCGGGCGGCTCCCGCCCGGCCGGCCCGGCCGCCGAGGCGGCCTGTGCGGCCGCGCAGCCCGCCGAGCCCTCCGGGGCCGAGCAGTCCGCCATAGGTGCGGGCACCGTCGCCGGCGCTGCCGGCCGTGTCGGCGAGCGGATCGTGCGCGGTGCGGCGGGCCAGCGCCATCACCACCGGGACGGTGAAGGGCGCGAGCAGCAGGTCGTAGAGGGTGGCCGTGGTCAGCAGCAGGCCCAGGCCCACGTGGCGGGCCGCGGTGTCGCCGACCAGCGCGCCGACGCCGGCGTAGAGCAGGGTGGAGGAGAGCGCGGCGCCGGCCACGACGAGCATCGGGACGGTGGCCGAGCGGTGCTGGCCGTTCTCCGGCTTGGTCAGGCCGGCGGCGTAGCCGACGACGCACAGCACCAGGGCGTAGCGGCCCACGGCGTGGTCGGCGGGCGGCGCGAGGTCGGCCAGCAGACCGGCCGCGAAGCCGACCAGGGCTCCGCCGGTGTGGCCGTAGACCAGCGCCAGGCCGAGGACGGTCAGCAGCAGCAGGTCGGGGACGGCGCCAGGCAGCTGGAGCCTGGCCAGCACGCTGACCTGGACCACCAGGGCGACGACGACGAGCGCGGTCGAGAGCAGGATCCGGTTGGGGTGCATCGTTATCGGTCAGCTCCTGGAAGGGCTGGGGGCGGCGCCCCCGGAGGGAGCGGCGTCCGCGGAGGGGGCGGTGCTCGCCGGGGGGCCGGCGGCGGACGCCCCGGCGGCGGCCGAGGGATCGGCGGTCACCGTGACCGTCGGGGCGGGCCGGTCCTTCGGCTTGGGCGGGAGGACCGCGTCGCGCGGGTCGGTTCGCGGCGGCTTGACGACGACTCCGACGATGTCGAGCTTGGTGAAGCCGACGTACGGCCGCACACGCACCGTCCGGGTGAGGCCGCCGCTGTGCGGGTCGACCCGGATGACCTCGCCCACCGGCACGCCGGGCACGAACGGGCGGTCGTTGCTGGAGCCGAAGGTGACCAGGCGGTCGCCCTTCTTCACCCTGGCCTTGCTGTTGAGGAGCTGGACTGTCAGCGCGCTGTCGCCGCGGCCGCCCGCGAAGCCGAGTTCGCCGGTGCCCTCCATCCGGGTGCCGACGGTGAAGTCGGGGTCGTTGGCCAGGAGCACGGTGGAGGTGCCCGGTCCGACGGTGGTGACCCGGCCGACGAGTCCGTCGCCGTTTATCACGGTCATGTCGCGCCTGATGCCGTCGTCGCGGCCGACGTCGATGGTGACGGTCCAGGAGAAGCCCTGGGCGGCGCCGATCCCGACGACCTGGGCGGCCTTGATGCCGTACTGCCCAGCGCCCGCGGTCCTCAGCAGCTCGTCGAGTTGCCCGGCCCGGGCGCTGTCGCGGTCGGAGGCGGCGAGCCTCTGCTTCAGTTCGGCGTTCTCCTGCTCCAGTACGCTGATCCGGTCGTGGCGCTCGCCGGAGTCCCGTACGGCCGCGATGGCGTTGCCGACGGGGTCGACGGCGGTGGCGACGCCGCTCTCCACCGGGCCCAGGACGGACGCGGTCACCTGCCGCGCCCCGTCCAGCGGCGACCGCTCACCGCCTCGGATGTCCACCGTGATCAGTGCGAACGCGATGGCGACCAGCAGAACGAGCAGCAGCCGGCTCTCTCGTGTATCCCTCACGTGCGACGGCCGTGCCTTCCCTTGTTGGACTTGTCTGACCGTGATGCCGCTCCGGTTCCCGGGGCGCTCACCGCCTTGTGGCCGCCGGCCGGGCGGCGGTGCGGCGGGGGCCGCCCCGTCCCGGCGTCACCGCCGCGGCTGGGCGTCGAGCACCTGCTGGAGCGCCTCGAACTCCTCGACGCACTTGCCCGAGCCCAGTGCCACCGAGTCCAGCGGGTCCTCGGCGATGTGGATGGGCATGCCCGTCTCGCGCCGCAGCCGCTCGTCCAGGCCGCGCAGCAGGGCGCCGCCGCCGGTGAGGACGATGCCGCGGTCCATGATGTCGCCGGAGAGCTCGGGCGGGCACTTGTCGAGGGTGGTCTTGACCGCGTCCACGATGGAGTTGACGGGCTCCTCGATCGCCTTGCGGACCTCGGATGCCGAGATGACCACGGTCTTGGGCAGCCCGCTGACCAGGTCGCGGCCGCGGATCTCGGTGTGCTCGTCGTCCTCCAGGTCGTACGCCGAGCCGATCGTGATCTTGATGCTCTCGGCCGTGCGCTCGCCCAGCAGGAGGCTGTACTCCTTCTTGATGTGCTGGATGATCGCGTTGTCCAGCTCGTCGCCCGCCACCCGGATGGACTGCGCTGTGACGATCCCGCCGAGCGAGATCACGGCCACCTCGGTGGTGCCGCCGCCGATGTCGACGACCATGTTGCCCGTCGCCTCATGGACCGGCAGCCCCGAGCCGATGGCGGCCGCCATGGGCTCCTCGATGATGTGCACCTGACGGGCGCCGGCCTGCGTGGAGGCCTCGATGACCGCGCGTCGCTCGACACCGGTGATACCGGAGGGGACGCACACGACCACCCGGGGACGCGCGAGGTAACGCCGCTTGTGGATCTTGAGAATGAAGTAGCGGAGCATCCGCTCGGTGATCTCGAAGTCCGCGATCACCCCGTCCTTGAGGGGGCGGACCGCCACGATGTTGCCCGGGGTGCGGCCGATCATCTTCTTCGCCTCGGCGCCGACCGCGAGGATCCCGCCGGTGTTGGTGTTGATGGCGACGACCGATGGCTCGTTGAGGACGATCCCGCGACCCCTGACGTACACCAGCGTGTTGGCGGTCCCGAGGTCGACAGCCATGTCACGGCCGATGAACGACATGTTGTTCGCCATGAGGATACGTCAGGCCTTCCGACTGGAGCGATGTGAGGGGAGGACGACAGCGTGCGCTGCGGGGCCCGGAGAAGTTTCCATCGTAGTCGCGCTCCTTCGAACGCGGTGAGAGGGTTCCTCCTCCGTCATTGTCGGCGGAACGCGGTTCATCCCCGTATGTGGTGACGTCGCGTCCGGGTGATTCGTTCCCCCGAGTGGAGGGCGAATCCACATGGGGCGATCGAATTCCATCGATCGCCCCAGGTCAAGAGGTTCGCACTTATGACGTGCCGTCAGGAGCGGGAGGGGAAGAAGATCTTCAGCTCCCGTTCGGCGGACTCCTCGGAGTCCGAGGCGTGGACAAGGTTCTCACGCACGATCGTTCCGAAATCCCCCCGGATGGAGCCGGGCGCTGCGGCGATCGGGTCGGTCGGGCCGGCCAGGGCGCGCACTCCCTCGATCACCCTCTCGCCCTCCACGACCATCGCGACGGACGGGCCGGAGGCCATGAACTCCAGCAGCGGCTCGTAGAACGGGCGGCCGACGTGCTCGGCGTAGTGCCGCCCCAGGGTGGCGCGGTCCAGCGTGCGCAGCTCCATCGCGCTGATCGTCCAGCCGGCCTTGCGTTCGATGCGCCCGACGATCTCGCCGATCAGGCCCCGCCTGACCGCGTCGGGCTTGAGGAGGACGAGGGTGCGCTGGCTCATGGTCGGCTGCTCCTTGGGGCTTTCGCGTGAGGTACGGGCTTTCACAAGTGCTCAGAGGCTACAGGGAGCCCTCCCGCGCCCCGGCGGCACCCGTCGCGCGGCGCAGGTCAGGCGGCGCCGGCTCCCGCGGCCCTCCGGGTCTTCGCCTCGTCGATCACCCGGCCGAAGTGGATCGACGCCCACCACAGCCCGGCGAAGAGCGCGCCGAGGAAGAACATCGCCGGGACGACGAAACCGGAGGCGATCAGGCCGGCCTGCAGCGCCCAGCCGAGCTGGAGCGCGCCGGGCCGGCCGAGCATCCCGCACAGCAGCAGGCACAGGGCCATCGCCGTGCCGCCGACGGCCCACACCGTCCCCGCGGGCAACTCCCCCAGCCGCACCGCCACCAGGGAGGCGAAGCCGATGACGAGGAACTCGCCGACGAGCGTGGACGCGCAGAGCGTACGCACCGTGTGTCACCTGTCCTTTCCGAGCAGCAGCCGGGCCTCGCCGACAGTGAGGACCGAGCCGGTGACCAGTACGCCCGCACCGGCGTACTCGCCCTCCTCCTCGGCCAGGGTGATGGCCGCCTCCAGCGCGTCGTCCAGCCGGGGCTCGACCTGGATCCGCTCCTCGCCGAAGACCTCCACGGCCAGTGCGGCGAGTTCGTCCACGTCCATGGCACGGGGGGTGGAGTTGCGGGTGAGCACGACCTCGGCGAAGACCGGCTCGAACGCCTCCAGCAGCCCCTTGACGTCCTTCTCGGCGCTGGGGGCGACCACGCCGACCAGACGGCTGAAGCCGAACGCCTCGGTGACCGCGGCGGCCGTCGCCTGGGCGCCCGCGGGGTTGTGCGCGGCGTCCAGCACCACCGTGGGACTGCGGCGCACCACCTCCAGCCGCCCGGGGGAGGCCACGGCGGCGAAGGCGGTGCGGACCGTGTCGATGTCCAGGGCGCGGGCGTGCCGGGAGCCGATACCGAAGAACGCCTCGACGGCCGCCAGCGCCACGGCGGCGTTGTGCGCCATGTGGGCGCCGTGCAGCGGCAGGAAGACCTCCGGGTACTCCCCGCCCAGACCGCGCAGCGTCAGCAGCTGCCCGCCGACGGCGACCTCACGGGAGACGACGCCGAACTCCAGGCCCTCGCGGGCGACGGTGGCGTCCATCTCCACGGCCTTGCGCAGTACGACCGAGGCGGCCTCGACCGGCTGCTGGGCGAGCACGACGGTGGCGTCCCGCTTGACGATGCCGGACTTCTCCCCCGCGATCTCCTCGGGCGTCTCCCCCAGTCGGTCGGTGTGGTCCAGGGCGATCGGGGTGAAGACGGCGACGGACGCGTCGATCACGTTGGTGGCGTCCCAGCTCCCGCCCATGCCGACCTCGACGACCGCCACGTCCACCGGCGCGTCGGCGAAGGCCGCGTACGCCATGCCCGTCACGACCTCGAAGAACGACAGCCGGTGCTCCTGGGCGGCGTCCACCATCCCCACGTACGGCCGCAGGTCCTCGTACGTCTCGATGAACCGCTCGGCGGAGATCGGCGCACCGTCCAGGCTGATCCGCTCGGTCATGGCCTGCACGTGCGGGCTGCTGTAGCGGCCGGTGCGCAGGTCGAAGGCGCCCAGCAGGGCCTCGATCATCCGAGCGGTGGTGGTCTTGCCGTTGGTGCCGGTGATGTGAATGGAGGGGTAGGAGCGCTGCGGCTCGCCGAGCACGTCCATCAGCGCGGCGATCCGCGTCAGGGACGGCTCCAGCCTCGTCTCGGGCCACCGCCCCACCAGCTCGGTCTCCACCGCCCGCAGCGCCCGGTCCAGCTCCGGGTCCTCGGGCCGGGTCGGCAGCTCGCCGCCTCCGGCCGGACCGGCCTGGGTGCGCAGGGTGCGGCTGCCGGCCTCGATCACGGCGAGATCGGGGTCGCGGTCGGTCTCGGCGTCGATGATCTCGTCGAACCGCTCCAGGGGGTCGCCGTGCTCCCCCTCCTGACCGGAGGCGTCGCCGGGGCCTTCGTGCGGGTCGTTCGGGGGCTGCTCACTCACCGTTTCAGTGTACGGAGACGGCGGTGGTCGCCGCGCCCGGGCCGGGCGCGGCGACCACCGCCGTCTCTCGTCGTACTCGTCGTTCTACCCGCCCGCGGGCTTTCTAGACCTGCGGCAGCGCCTCCAGCTGGGCGGAGATCCGGGCGATGTCCGCCTCGGCCTGCTCCCTGCGGGCGCGGATCCCGTCGACCACGTGGTCGGGGGCCTTGGCCAGGAAGCCCTCGTTGCCGAGCTTGGCCGTGGTCTGCGCCAGCTCCTTCTCGGCCGCCGCCAGGTCCTTGGCCAGACGCTTGCGCTCGGCGGCGAAGTCGATCGCTCCGGACAGGTCCAGCTCCACCTTCGCGCCCGCCACCGGCAGGGACGCGGTGGCCCGGAAGTCCTCGCCGGCAGGCTGCAGACGCAGCAGGGAGCGGATGGCCGCCTCGTGGACGGCGAGACCGGTGCCTTCCAGGGTGAGACGGGCCGGGACGCGCTGGCCGGGCTGGAGCCCCTGGTCGGCGCGGAAGCGGCGGACCTCGGTGATCACCTGCTGGAGCGTGGCGATCTCCTGCTCGGCCGCCGTGTCGCGGAAGCCGGAGTCGGAGGGCCAGTCCGCGATCACCACGGACTCCCCGCCCGTCAGCGTCGTCCACAGCGTCTCGGTGACGAACGGCATCACCGGGTGGAGCAGCCGCAGCGTGGTGTCCAGGACCTCGCCCAGGACCCGGGCGGATGCGCGGGCCGCGCCGCCGCCCGCGGCGAAGGTGGTCTTGGACAGCTCGACGTACCAGTCGAAGACCTCGTCCCAGGCGAAGTGGTAGAGGAGGTCGGAGAGCTTGGCGAACTGGTAGTCGTCGTAGTACGCGTCCACCTCGGCCACGACCGTGTTCAGCCGGGAGAGGATCCAGCGGTCGGTGGACGACAGCTCCTCGGGCGCGGGCAGGCCGCCCTCGACCGTGGCGCCGTTCATCAGCGCGAAACGGGTGGCGTTCCAGACCTTGTTGGCGAAGTTTCGGGACGCCTGGACCCAGTCCTCGCCGATGGGGACGTCGACACCGGGGTTGGCGCCGCGCGCGAGCGTGAAGCGGACGGCGTCGGACCCGTACCTGTCCATCCAGTCCAGCGGGTTGACGACGTTGCCGAACGCCTTCGACATCTTCTTGCCGTGCTCGTCGCGGACCATGCCGTGAAGCACGATCTCGCTGAACGGCGGGGTGCCGTCCATCGCATAGAGACCGAACATCATCATCCGGGCGACCCAGAAGAACAGGATGTCGTAGCCGGTGACCAGGGCGGAGTTCGGATAGAACTTCTCCAGGCTCTCTGTCCGCTCGGGCCACCCGAGGGTGGAGAAGGGCCACAGGCCGGAGGAGAACCAGGTGTCCAGGACGTCTGTCTCCTGGTGCCAGCCCTCGCCGGCCGGGGGCTCCTCGTCCGGGCCGACGCAGACGGTCTCGCCGTCCGGGCCGTACCAGATCGGGATGCGGTGGCCCCACCACAGCTGGCGGGAGATGCACCAGTCGTGGAGGTTGTCGACCCAGCCGAAGTAGCGGGACTCCATCTCCTTGGGGTGGATGGCGACCCGGCCGTCGCGCACCGCGGCGCCGGCGGCCTGCGCCAGCGGGCCGACCTTCACCCACCACTGCATCGACAGCCGCGGCTCGATGGTCGTCTTGCACCGCGAGCAGTGGCCGACGGAGTGGACGTAGGGGCGCTTCTCGGCGACGATGCGCCCCTCGGCGCGCAGCGCGCCGACGACCGCCGAGCGCGCCTCCAGCCGGTCCAGGCCCTGGAACGGGCCGTGGGCGGTGATGATCGCGTGCTCGTCCATGACCGTGATGCTCGGCAGGTCGTGGCGGCGGCCGATCTCGAAGTCGTTCGGGTCGTGCGCCGGGGTGACCTTGACGGCGCCCGTGCCGAACCCGGGGTCCACGTGCTCGTCGGCGACGACCGGGATACGCCGCCCGGTGAGCGGCAGTTCGATCTCGGTGCCGACGAGGTGGGCGTAGCGCTCGTCGTCGGGGTGGACGGCCACGGCGGTGTCGCCGAGCATCGTCTCGGCGCGGGTGGTGGCCACGACGATGGAGTCCGGGTCCTCGGGGCCTGCGCCGTATCGGATCGAGACCAGCTCGCCGTCCTGGTCGGCGTACTCCACCTCGATGTCGGAGATGGCCGTCAGACAACGCGGGCACCAGTTGATGATCCGCTCGGCGCGGTAGATCAGCTCGTCGTCGTAGAGCCGCTTGAAGATCGTCTGGACGGCGCGGGAGAGCCCCTCGTCCATGGTGAAGCGCTCACGCGACCAGGCGACGCCGTCACCCAGCCGCCGCATCTGGCCGGAGATCTGGCCGCCGGACTCCGACTTCCACTGCCACACCCGCTCCACGAACGCCTCGCGGCCCAGATCGTGGCGGGACTTGCCCTCCTTGGCCAGCTCGCGTTCGACGACGTTCTGGGTGGCGATGCCGGCGTGGTCCATGCCGGGCTGCCACAGCGTCTCGTGGCCCTGCATCCGCTTGCGGCGGGTGAGGGCGTCGATCAGCGTGTGCTCGAAGGCATGGCCCAGGTGCAGGCTGCCGGTGACGTTGGGCGGCGGGATGACGATCGTGTACGGCGGCTTGTCGCTCTTCGCGTCCGCCTCGAAGTAACCGCGCTCTACCCAGCGCTCGTACAGCTTCTCCTCCACCTCGGCCGGGACGTACTGGGTCGGCAGGTCGGCATGGGCGCTGTTCGACGGCTCCGCCCCCGCGGGGGTCGGGCTCTGCTGAGTGTTCTCGGTCACGACGGCCAGTGTACGGGCGGCCGTGCGGCGGTCTCGAACCGGTTTGGGGGTCCGGGTGACGGGGGAGCGCCGGGGTTCGCCAGGATGGGACCGCTCATCGATGAACGTGTCCGATCAAGGGGGAGCCCCAGCGTGAGTCACAACCAGCCTCCGCCGCAGCCCGGTCCCGGTCCGTACGGCCAGCAGTCCCCGCAGCAGCCGTACGGCGGCGGCCCTCAGCCGGGGCACGGCTACCCACAGCAGCCGGGTCAGCCCCAGCCGGGCTTCCCCCAGCAGCAGGGCTGGGGACAGCCGGGCTACCCGCCGCCCGGCGGCTACATGCCCCCGCCCCCGCCGGGCGGCGGCAAGGGGAAGGCGATCGGTGCCCTGGTGGCCGTCCTCGCGGTCGTCGGCCTGGCGGTGGGCGGCTACTTCGTCTTCTCCGGCGGCGGCAGCGACATCGCCGACGACGGCAGGCGGTACAAGCTGACCACGCCCGCGACGGTCCTGGACGGCGAGTACAGGAAGGACCCGAAGCAGACTGACGAGGGCCCGCTGGGACCGGAGAATCTCGAGGAAACGGAGGCACTCGGGGTGAGCGACCCCAAGAGTGCCTCTGCCACCTACGTCTCCGGAGACGATCCCCTGTCCCAGAAGCTTCTGAGCTTCAGCGGGGTCTGGGGCGAGATCAAGGACCCCGAGGCCGTCATCGATGCCGTGTTCGCGAAAGCGGAGGAGTCGGCCCGGGAGGAATCCGGCCTGGGCGAGGACGGGAACGCCGGGACCGCGGAACTGGTCGGTGAACCCAGTGGGTGACTCCCCCGGGGCTGAAGGACGCCGTCATGAAGTGCCAGGAGATGAAACTTTCCGGTGATGGCACATCCGGGCTGAGCGGTGGCTCCATCAGCATGCCTTTCTGCATCTGGGGCGACCACAGCACGCTCGGCTACGTGGCCCTGAACGACATGGCCACATTCACGACGGGTAAGAACTTCTCCCTCGACGAAACCGCCGAAGCCGCGTCGAAGCTCCGCAACGACGTGCTCGTCGAGATCGGGTAGTCCGCACGGGCCCGCTCCCTAACGGAGGCGGGGGCCGCCCGGAGTCCGGGCGGCCCCCGCCGCATGCCGCCTGTCGCGCGTCCGCGCGGTGCGCCGCTCAGGCGCTCTTCTCGCGCGGCCCCTGCCCCTGGTCCCGCTCGCCGCGGGAGCGGGGCACCAGTGTGGGGTTGACGTTGGAGTGGACGACGTCCTCGGTGATCACCACACGCGCCACGTCCTTGCGCGAGGGCACCTCGTACATCACCGACATCAGGACCTCCTCCATGATCGCGCGCAGACCGCGCGCCCCGGTCCCGCGCAGGATCGCCTGGTCGGCGATGGCCTCCAGCGCCGGGCGGTCGAAGTCCAGCTCCACACCGTCGAGCTCGAAGAGCCGCTGGTACTGCTTGACCAGCGCGTTGCGCGGCTCGACCAGGATCTTCAGCAGGGCCTCGCGGTCGAGGTTGTGGACGGAGGTGATGACCGGCAGGCGGCCGATGAACTCCGGGATCATGCCGAACTTGACCAGATCCTCGGGCATGACGTCCTCGAACTGGTTGCTGGCCTCGATCTCGCGCTTGGAACGGATCGTGGCGCCGAAGCCGATGCCCTTGGCTCCCGCCCGGGACTCGATGATCTTCTCCAGCCCGGCGAAGGCGCCGCCCACGATGAACAGCACGTTCGTGGTGTCGATCTGGATGAACTCCTGGTGGGGGTGTTTGCGCCCGCCCTGCGGCGGCACGGAGGCGGTGGTGCCCTCCAGGATCTTCAGCAGCGCCTGCTGCACGCCCTCGCCCGAGACGTCGCGGGTGATCGACGGGTTCTCGCTCTTGCGGGCGACCTTGTCGATCTCGTCGATGTAGATGATCCCGGTCTCGGCCTTCTTCACGTCGTAGTCGGCGGCCTGGATCAGCTTCAGCAGGATGTTCTCGACGTCCTCGCCCACGTAGCCGGCCTCGGTCAGGGCGGTGGCGTCGGCGATGGCGAAGGGGACGTTCAGCATCCGGGCGAGGGTCTGCGCCAGCAGCGTCTTGCCGGACCCGGTGGGGCCCAGCAGGAGGATGTTGGACTTGGCCAGCTCGATGCCGTCGTCACGGCCCTGCGGGCCGCCGTTCTCCCCGGCCTGCACCCGCTTGTAGTGGTTGTAGACGGCGACGGAGAGGGCCTTCTTGGCGGCCTCCTGGCCGACGACGTACCCCTCGAGGAACTCGTAGATCTCACGCGGCTTGGGCAGTTCGTCCCAGCGCATCTCGGAGGTGTCGGCGAGCTCTTCCTCGATGATCTCGTTGCAGAGGTCGATGCACTCGTCGCAGATGTAGACGCCCGGCCCCGCGATGAGCTTCTTCACCTGCTTCTGGCTCTTGCCGCAGAACGAGCACTTGAGCAGATCGCCGCCGTCACCGATGCGTGCCACGAGGTGCTTCTCCTTCGCCTGGGATCCGTCGAGTTCCACGAACCCGGGTGCTTGCTCTGGGCCTTGACGGGGGCGGCCCCCGGACCCCCTATGACGGTACCTTGCCCGGCCCCCTGAATGGGCCCCCCTCGGACCGACTCGACCCGAGGGGGGCGGAAATGTTCGGGGGAATCCGCGGGCTCAGCCCAGCCCCACCGAGGTCTTGCGGGTGGAGATGATCTGGTCGATCAGGCCGTACTCCAGCGACTCCTCGGCGGTGAGGATCTTGTCGCGCTCGATGTCCTGGCTGATCTGCTCGATCGGCTTGTTGGAGTGCTTGGCCAGCATCTCCTCCAGCTGGGTGCGCATCCGCTGCACCTCGTTGGCGGCGATCTCCAGGTCGGAGACCTGGCCGCGGCCGGTCTCGCTGTAGGGCTGGTGGATCAGGATCCGCGCGTTGGGCAGCGCCATCCGCTTGCCGGGGGTGCCGGCGGCGAGCAGCACGGCCGCGGCGGAGGCCGCCTGGCCCATGCAGACGGTCTGGATGTCCGGCTTGACGAACTGCATCGTGTCGTAGATGGCCGTCAGCGCCGTGAAGGAGCCGCCGGGGCTGTTGATGTAGACCGAGATGTCGCGGTCGGGGTCCATCGACTCCAGGCACAGCAGCTGCGCCATGACGTCGTTGGCGGAGGCGTCGTCGATCTGCACGCCGAGGAAGATCACGCGCTCCTCGAAGAGCTTGGCGTACGGGTCGTACTCCCGCACACCCTGCGAGGTGCGCTCCACGAAACGCGGAACGACGTAGCGGGACTCGGCCGACGGCCCGGTGTAGCGGGCCTCGAGGCGGTCGTGGATCCCGGCCCCGGGGAAGCTGTGCTGACTGTTCATGTGGCTGTACACCGTTCTGGAGAGATGGACTGGCTGCGGTGTCGAGCTGCGGGACGTCAGGCGCTCACGCGCCCGTACCGCCGCCGCCCGGAAGCTGCGTGGCGGAGCCGTAGACCTCGTCGATCAGGCCGTACTCCTTGGCCTCCTGGGCGGTGAACCAGCGGTCGCGGTCGGCGTCGCGGGTCCACTGCTCCTCGCTCTGGCCGGTGTGCAGCGCGGACAGCTTGGTCATCTTCTTCTTGGTGCGCAGCAGCTGCTCGGCGTGGATCTTGATGTCCGAGGCCGAGCCCGCCAGGCCGGCGGAGGGCTGGTGGATGAGGATCTCCGCGTTCGGCAGGGCGAAGCGCTTGCCGGGGGTGCCGGCGCTCAGCAGGAACTGGCCCATGGAGGCGGCCAGGCCCATGGCGATGGTCACCACGTCGTTCTTGATGTACTGCATGGTGTCGTAGATCGCCATGCCGGCCGTGATCGAGCCGCCCGGGCTGTTGATGTAGAGGTAGATGTCCTTGTCCGGGTCAGCGGCCAGGAGGAGCAGCTGAGCGGTGATCTTGTTGGCGATGTCGTCGTCGACCGGCTGGCCGAGGAAGATGATCCGCTCGTTGAGCAGCCGGTTGTAGACCTGGTCGCCGAGGCCACCGATGGTCGGCTCGGTGGCGGCGGAAGGCATCGGAAGCGTCACGTGTCCACCTGCTCGTATACGGACGGCCGCGTCTGCCGCAGGGCCGTCTCTGGGGTCTTCGTCTGTACTTGGACCCTAACGCGCGGGTCCGACTGCGCCATCCCGGTCCGAGAACTGTTCGCTGTTAGCGCAGGGAGCGTTCCCGCAGGTGGAATCGGCGTGTTCCGCCGTACGCGAACGGGCCCGCACGCGGTGTCGCGCGCGGGCCCGTTCGGCCGGTCGTGGGGCGTGGCCCCTCCGGTCAGCCCTCGGACTTCTCGCCGCTCTGCCCGGCGGACCCGGCGGAGGCGTCACCGGCGGACTCGCCGGACTCGGCAGCGGCGCCGGCGGACTCGCCGGACTGCTCCTCGTCCTCCTCGTCCTCCATGGAGACGGTCTCGCCGTTGGTGTCGGTGACCTTGGCGGCCTCGACGACGACCGCGAGGGCCTTGCCGCGGGCGACCTCGCCGACGAGCATCGGCACCTGGCCGCCCTCGACGACGGCCTGGGCGAACTGGTCGGGGCTCATGCCGGAGGACTGGGCACGCCGCATGAGGTGCTCGGTGAGCTCCTCCTGGTTGACGTTCAGCTTCTCCTTGTTGACCAGCTCGTCGAGGATGAACTGGGTCCGGATGCCCTTCTCCGCCTGCTCCTTGAGCTCGTTCTCGAACTCCTCCTCGGACTTCTCCTGCATCTTCAGGTAGGCCGCGAGGTCCATGCCGAGCTGCGAGAGCTGGTGGTTGACCAGGTTGTGCTTGCGGGTGTTGATCTCGTCCTGGAGGAGCTTCTCCGGGACCGGGACCTCGACCAGGGAGATCAGCTCGTCGAGCACCTTCTCCTGGGCCTGGGTGGCCTGGTCGTACTTCTTCATCCGCTCCAGGCGCTTGCGGCTGTCGGCCCGCAGCTCCTCGAGGGTGTCGAACTCACTGGCCATCTGGGCGAAGTCGTCGTCCAGCTCGGGCAGTTCGCGGGCGGAGACGGAGGTGACGTCCACCTTGACCTCGGCCTCGCGGCCCGCGGCGGAGCCGCCCTTGAGCTCGGAGGTGAAGGTGGCGGAACCGCCGGCCTCCAGGCCGGTGACGGCCTCGTCGATGCCGTCCAGCAGCTCGCCGGAGCCGATGGTGTAGTCGATGCCCTCGGCGACGCCGTCCTCCAGGACCTCGCCGTCGACGCTGGCCTCCAGATCGATCTTGACGACGTCGCCCTCGGCGGCGGCGCGCTCGACGGCGGTGGTGGAGGCGAAGCGCTCGCGGAGCTGCTCGACCGACTTGTCCACGTCCTCGTCGGTGACCTCGACGGCGTCGACGGTGACCTCGATGCCGGAGTAGTCCGGGATCTCGATGGAGGGGCGGACGTCCACCTCGGCGGTGAACGCGAGGAGCTCGTTGTCCTTGAGCTCGGTGATGTCGACCTCGGGCTGGCCGAGCGGGCTCAGCTCACCCTCCTCGACGGCGTCCTGGTAGAGCTTGGGAAGCGCGTCGTTGACGGCCTCCTCCAGGACCGCGCCCCGGCCGAACCGCTGGTCGATCACCCGGGCGGGAACCTTGCCCTTGCGGAAGCCGGGCACGGTGACCTGCTGGTTGATCTTCTTGTACGCCGCGTCGAGGCTGGGCTTGAGCTCCTCGAAGGGCACCTCGACAGTGAGCCGAACCCGGGTGGGGTTCAGGTTCTCCACGGCGCTCTTCACGGTCGGTCTCCTTGGGGGCTGACTGCTGGGACTTCGTACTTCTTGTGGGGCGCCCCGCACGCAGACACGACACAGACAGGCGCGTCTTTCATAGTACGTGGTCGGGGTGGCCGGATTCGAACCGACGGCCTTCCGCTCCCAAAGCGGACGCGCTACCAAGCTGCGCCACACCCCGTCCGTGCGACACGTAGAGTACATGCCGTACGATGCGGAGCGTGCCGCACACGGTTCACGGTCGGCCGGTCGCAGTCTGTATGATCTGCCTGCCCCGTGAACGACGGCGGCGTTGCGGGCGTAGCTCAATGGTAGAGCCCCAGTCTTCCAAACTGGCTACGCGGGTTCGATTCCCGTCGCCCGCTCCGACGGAGAACGGCCCGGTCCTCGGCGAGGACCGGGCCGTTCTCCGTTTCCGGTTTCCGCACCCGTTTTCCGGGCGCGGCTCAGAAAGTGATCTGGTTGATCGACTCGGCGAGCGAGTCGAGGAAGCGGTTGATCGACGGGGCGATGCCCGTGGAAGCCAGGAAGAAGCCGAAGAGGATCGCGACGATCGCGGGCCCCGCCTTCAGCGAGCCGCTGCGCATGAGAACGACCATGATGATCGCCATGAGCAGCACCACAGACAGTGAAATAGCCACAACTGATCACACCCTCGATCGCAACGCCTCTGCGCCGGCAACGCCGGCCCGGGGACCCTCCACCGCGCCCCCGGCGTGACCATCGTGCCACCAACTGCCGTGTCAGTGGAGGCAGGTGGAGGATCGGCGGGCCCCGGGCGTGTCAGCGCGCCTGCCCACCGGAGCGCCCCACCGGCGCCGGCCGGGCCGGCGGCGGTGGGCACCGGTGTTTCGGATCGGATCTTCCGAGAACATTCCCAATAACTTCACCGCTGGAATTGAGCGGTGCCGCGGGCCGCGCCGGACGGGGAAACTCCTCCGAGGGAAAGAGGAGCACACACCCGGGCGACAAGTCCGGAATGAACGGAATGAAAGGGCGAACGAATGGAACTTAACGGACATTCCCCGGAAGAGGTCTCCGGTCGCGGACCGTCCGGGAGGCGCCGGTCGCAATTCCCCGTTCCGGGGGTGGGGAGACCTCCTCGGATTTACCTCCGGATGGGTCCCCGCTAAGGTGCGGAAGATGTTCCAAGTCGGTCATGAGCGTTCCCCGCTCCCTCCCGCCAGGCCCGACGTGGCCGTACCGTCCGCGCCGTCCGCGCCGGAGATCTCCCGGCCCGGGCCGGGAGGCGGAGCGGGAGGAGCCAAGCAGCGGGACGCCTTCTTCGACAACGCCAAGTTCCTGGCGATCGCGCTGGTCGTGGTGGGGCACGCCTGGCGGCCGGTGATCGACGACTCGCGGGCGGTGCTGGCGGCCTACAACTTCGTGTACGCCTTCCACATGCCGGCCTTCATCATCGTCTCCGGCTACTTCTCCCGCAGCTTCGACATGCGCCCGAGCCGGGTGCGGCGGCTGGTGACCGGCGTACTGGTGCCGTATCTGATCTTCGAGACCGCCTACAGCCTGTTCAGGAAGGCGGCGGACTCCCCGGAGCACCCCATAAGCCTGCTCGATCCCTGGTACCTGACCTGGTTCCTGATCGCGCTGTTCGTGTGGCGGCTGACGACGCCCGTCTGGAAGGCGCTGCGCCGGCCTCTGCCGGTGGCCCTGGGCATCGCCCTGCTGGCCTCCGTGTCGCCCGACATCGGCAACGACCTGGACCTCCAGCGGGTGCTGCAACTGCTGCCGTTCTTCGTCCTCGGCCTCTGCCTGCGCCCCGAGCACTTCGAGCGCGTACGGCGGCGCGGGGTGCGGCTGCTGAGCGTCCCCGTGGCCGCCGCGGCGCTGGTCTTCGCCTACTGGTCGGGGCCCCGGATGAACTTCGAGTGGTTCTACCACAACAGCAGCGGCCAGGAACTCGGGGTGCCCTGGTGGATCGGCATCGCCATGAACCTGGCGATGTTCGCCTGCTCGCTGGTGCTGGCCGTCTGCTTCTTCGCCTGGGTGCCCCGGCGCCACATGTGGTTCACCGCGCTGGGCGCGGGGACGCTGTACGCCTACCTGCTGCACGGTTTCCTGGTGCAGGCCTCACGGATCTTCGGGTGGTACGACGAGTTCCCGTGGATCACCACACCGGCCGGCATCGTCGCGCTGACGATCGGCGCCGCGGCCCTGGCGGCGCTGCTGTGCGGCTCGCCGGTGCGGCGGACGTTCCGGTTCGCGATGGAGCCCAGGATGGACTGGATCTTCAGGCGCGACGCCGCCGAGACGGCCCGGCGGCGCTCCGCCGTCCCGGACGGGTCGGCGGACCCGGCGAACCCGTCCGGGACGGCGGTGCCGTCCGGGACAGCCGGGACGTCCGGCTCGCGCTGACCGTCCGTCCGGGACCTCACCGCTCCGCGGCGCCGTACGGCTCCCGCAGGCCCTGCCCGATCTCCCTCAGGACCCTGCGGCTGAGTCCGTCGGCGCCGCGCGTCGTCTCCGGCAGCCGGTATCGCGGGGTCAGGCGCAGGGTGTGGGCGCAGGCGTGGTCCAGTCCGATCCCGTGCCCGGCGGAGACGAAGACCGGCCGGACACCGGGCCGGGTGCGCAGCGCGCGGCCCACGGTCTCGGCCGGGGTGGAGCTCCGGTCCAGCAGCGGCGAGGTGTCGCCCCGCCGCGCTCCCGGCTCGGCGTGGTCGAAGACGAAGGGCGACTTGGCGACCCCGAAGCACGGCAGTCCGGTCAGCACACCCAGATGCACCGCCAGTCCGGCCCGCCGGGGGTGCGCGTAGCCGTAGCCGTCGCAGACCACCAGGTCGGGTGGTGTGCCGAGCTTCTCCAGCGCGGCCAGCACCGGCGGCAGTTCGCGGAAGGCCAGCAGGCCCGGGATGTACGGGAAGCGGCTGCGGCCGGTGTGGACGGCCTCCTCCAGGACCTCCAGGCTCTCTCCGTCCAGCACCACGGCCGCCGCGACCAGCAGGTCGCTGCCCTCGTCGTAGGTGACGTCGACCCCGGCGATCCGGCGCGCCTGCCCCGGCGCCGGTCCCGGGCCCACCGGGTCGGCCGCGGCCCGGATGCGCTCCTGCTCGGCCACCGCCTCCGCCTCGGTGGCCGGCCACCGGGACCCGCCGGCCGTGCCGACCGCGCCCGCCGTGCCGTCAGTCACGGCGGATCAGCAGCAGGGCCCGGTCGTCGTTGACGTCGCGGGCGACGGCCTCGATCAGATGCCAGGCCGCCCCCTCGAAGCCGGCGACGACGTAGCGGTCGGCCTCCCCCGTCAGCCGGTCCATGCCCTCGCTCAGCTCCCTCTCGGCGGTCTCCACCAGGCCGTCGGTGAAGAGCATCAGAACGTCGCCCGGGCGAAGGCTGCCCTTGACCGGGTCGAACCGGGCGCCGTCGTAGACGCCCAGGAGCGGTCCGTCGGCGTTCTTCTCCTCCCAGCGACCGCTGCCCGCGCTGAGCTGGAGGGCCGGCACGTGGCCCGCGGAGAACAACTCGTAGTCGCCGTTGTCGAGGTCGAGGACGAGATGGACGGAGGTCGCGAAGCCCTCCTGCCAGTCCTGGCGCAACAGGTAGTCGTTGGCGGCCGGGAGGAAGGCGTGCGGGGGCAGGGAGCCCAGCAGCCCGCCGAAGGCGCCGGACAGCAGCAGCGCGCGGGAGCCCGCGTCCATGCCCTTGCCGGAGACGTCGGTGAGGACGGCCTCCAGGGTGCGGCGGTCGGGCCCGGTGAGGGTGGCGACGACGAAGTCGCCGGAGAAGGACTGCCCGCCCGCCGGGCGCAGCGCCATCTCCCGGTGCCAGCCCGCGGGCAGCTTCGGCAGCTTGCTCTGGACGCGGATGCGTTCGCGCAGGTCGAACAGCATGGTGTTGCCGCGCCGCCAGGGAACGCCGACCCGGCTGCGGAACTGGGCGATCAGCAGCCCGGAGAGCCCGACCGCGCCCACCACCAGGACCGTCCCCGGTGTGACACGGCCGGGCCCGGCCGTGTACGGGCCGAGCACGGTGGCCTCCACCAGCAGGGCGCCGGCCGCGGCGGCGTACAGGACCAGCAGACTGGCCGGGCGCAGCAGCAGACCGCCCGCGATGACCGGCAGCACCAGGCTCTCGGGCGCGAACCACAGCGGCTCGGCGGCGGTGGCGTAGGCGAGGGCGGGGACGGTGGCGAGCAGGGCGACGAAGGCGATCCAGTCGGACCCCTCGCCGCGGAAGTAGTCGACCGCGGAACGGCGCAGGACGGTGCGGGCCCGGTGGACGGCCTTGCGGGCCTGGTACAACCGGGGCGCGGGAAGGGTCTTGCCCGTGCGACCTGCCATGTCAGGGACTTTATCCACCCGTTCGGGGGTCCGTCGATTCCCGGCATGGGAGGGCCTGAAACAGTGTTCGATAACCAGTCGCCCAGCTCACGCCTCCCTGATAGGGATGGGCGCATGACGAGTACGGATCTGCGGACGCTGCGGCCCGAGGAGTGGGACGACTGGTACGGGAAGCTCGAACTCGCCTTCGGGGAGTCCGAGCCACCCGAGGCCCGGGCGCTGTGGCGGGAGCTGACGGAGTTCGAACGGTCGGTCGCCGTCCGGGACGGGGAGGAGATCGTCGGTACGGCCGGCACGCTCTCCTTCCGCATGTCGGTGCCCGGCGGAGCGATCGTGCCCACCGGCGGCCTGTCGATGGTCAGCGTGGCCGCCACGCACCGGCGGCGCGGCATCCTGACCGCCATGATGCGGCGGCAGCTGGACGACGTACGGGCGGCCGGGGAGCCGCTGGCGGTGCTGACCGCCTCGGAGCCGGCGATCTACGGTCGCTTCGGGTACGGCGTCGCCGCCCGCCATACGCGCGCGCGGATCGACACGGCCCGGGTGCGCCTGGAGGTGCCGCCGGGTGCGGACGGGGTCCGGCTGCGGAACGCCGATCCGGTCGCGGCGCTGGGGGAGTGCGAGGCGCTGTACGCCCGCCGGGTGCCTTCCCGGCCCGGCATGCTGGAGCGGCGCCCGGGCTGGGAGCGGCAGGGGGTGCTGGATCCCGAGGCCTGGCGGGAGGGCGCCTCGGCGCTGCGCTGTGTGCTGGCCGAGGCGGACGGCGGGCTGCGGGGATACGCCCGCTACTCCGTCAAGCCCCAGTGGGATGCGGCCGGGCCGAACGGCACTGTGGTGGTGCACGATCTGGAGGCACTGGATCCGGCGGCGTACGCGGCGCTGTGGCGCTTCCTGTTCGGGATCGACCTGACCTCGGCGGTGGAGGCGAGGTCCCGTCCGGTGGACGATCCGCTGTTCCATCTGGTCAGTGACATACGGCGGTGCGGGCTCAATCCGCGCGATCTGCTGCATCTGCGTCCGGTGGAGGTGGGCGCGGCGCTGGCGGCCCGCCGCTACGCGGCGCCGGTGGACGTGGTGCTGAAGGTGGAGGACGCCTTCTGCCCCTGGAACACGGGGCGGTGGCGGCTGACCGGCGACGCCTCGGGAGCCTCCTGCGAGCGCACCGGCGACGCGGCCGAACTCTTCCTTGGAGCAAGGGAGTTGGGCGAGATCTATCTGGGCGGTACGTCCCTGGTCGCGCTGGCGGGCGCCGGGCGGGTGCGGGAGCTGCGTCCCGGGGCGCTGGCCGGGGCCGCGACCGCGTTCTCCTGGCCCGTCGCTCCGTGGCTGCCGCACGGCTTCTGACGGCTCGGTCTCCGGGCCCCGGAGACCGGCGGCCCCCCGGCGGCGGATCAGGGCTTCTGACAGCCGGGGCACCAGAACAGGTTGCGGGCGGCGAGCGGGGCGGTGCGGATCTCCTCGCCGCAGATGTGGCAGGGCATCCCGGCCCGGCGGTAGACGTACACCTCGCCTCCGTGGTCGTCCACGCGCGGCGGGCGTCCCATGGCCTCGGGAGTGTGTTCGGGACGTACGGTGTCGATGCGGTTGTTCCGCACGCCGTCGCGCATCAGTCCGGCCAGATCCGCCCAGACCGCCTCCCATTCGGCGCGGGTGAGGTCCCTGCCCGTCCGGTAGGGGTCGATGTTGTGCCGGAAGAGGACCTCGGCGCGGTAGACGTTGCCGACGCCCGCGACGGTCTTCTGGTCCATCAGCAGCGCGGCGACCGTGGTGCGGCTGCGGGAGATCCGGGCCCAGGCCCGCTCGGGGTCGGCGTCGGGGCGCAGCGGGTCGGGGCCCAGGCGGCCGGTGACCGCGTCCTTCTCCGCCGCTGTGAGCAGTTCGCAGGTGTTGGGGCCGCGCAGGTCGGCGTAGGCCGAGGGCGCTTCCGCCGCGGCCAGGCGCAGGCGTATCTGCCCGACGGGTGCGGGGGGCGCTCCCTCGCCGAGGGCGAAGGAGCCGTACAGGCCCAGGTGGATGTGGATCCATTCGCCGTCGGCCTCCCCCGGGGCGTGGGGGAAGCCGAGGAAGAGGTGCTTGCCGTGGGCGTCGGCGCCGCCCATCGTCCGGCCGTCGACGAGGGCGGCTCCGCCCTCGAAGCGGCCCTGGGGGCTGGAGGCGTGCACGGGCCGGCCGCCGAACCTGTCGTCGAGGTCGGCGGCCAGCCGGTGGATGGTGTGGCCTTCCGGCACGGGTGCGGTTCAGTCCTGCCGGGGGTGGTGGGCGGGGACGGGCGGAAGGTTCCCGGTCCGCTCGTACGACGAGAGCATGTCGATGCGGCGGATGTGCCGCTCGTCGCCGGAGAACGGGGTGTCGAGGAAGGCCTGCACGAAGGAGACGGCCTCCTCGGTGGTGTGCATCCGGGCGCCGACGCTGATCACGTTGGCGTCGTTGTGCTCACGGCCCAGCCTGGCGGTCTCCACGCTCCACGCCAGCGCGGCCCGCACCCCCTTGACCTTGTTGGCGGCGATGGCCTCGCCGTTGCCCGAGCCGCCGATGACGATGCCCAGGGAGTCCTCGTCGTCGGCCGTCTGCTCCGCGGCGCGCAGGCAGAAGGGCGGGTAGTCGTCGGCCGCGTCGTAGATGTGGGGGCCGCAGTCGACGGGCTCGTGCCCGGCCTCCTTCAGCCACTGGACGAGGTGGTTCTTCAGTTCGTAGCCGGCATGGTCGGAGCCGAGGTACACGCGCATGGGACGGAAGTCTATTCGGGGCCGGGTCAGGACTTGCGCCCGACCAGCTTCCAGGCCGCGGGGAGGGCTCCCATGGCCAGGGCCGCCTTGAGCGCGTCACCGATCAGGAAGGGCACCAGACCGGCGGCGACGGCCTGGCCGGCGGACATGCCCGTGGCCAGCGCCAGGTAGGGGACGCCGACGGCGTAGATGATCGCGGTGCCCACGGCCATGGTCCCGGCGGTGCGCAGTGCGCCGCGGTCACCGCCTCGGCGGGCCAGGGCACCCACGGCGACGGCTGCCAGCAGCATGCCGATGATGTAGCCGAAGGAGGGCATCGCGGCACCGGAGGCGCCCTCGGCGAACCACGGCATCCCGGCCACGCCCGCGGCGGCGTACAGGCCCATGGAGGCCAGGGCGCGGCGGGGTCCCAGGCCGGCGCCGAGCAGCAGGGCGGCGAAGGTCTGGCCGGTGACGGGGACGGGCGAGCCCGGCACGGGGACCGCGAGCTGCGCGGCCACCCCGGTGAGCGCGGCGCCGCCCAGGACCAGCGCCACGTCGCGCAGGCGGGCGCGGGCGGCGGTGGAGGCGGGCAGGACGTCGGCGAGGACGGCGCCCGGGCGGACGGTGGCTGTGGTGGTGGCAGAGGTGCTCATCACGGCTCCGGTCTCGTGAGGACTTCGGGGGACGCCCCGACGTTAACCGACGTCAGCCCCGGCGCCCCCGTGAGATTGGCGACAAAGAAGGGCAGGTCCAGCTTGTGGGAGGCGGCTGGAGGGCGCCTGGAGCGGAGCGCGCCCACCGGCGTGCGCCGCCGGTGGGCACACAGGGTGACCAAGATGTCCGGATAACGGACAGGGAGGCGGAGGACGTTGCCGCCGACCGGGTCGGACACCCACACTGACCGAGGCGGAGCCGACTGTTCCGCTTCCCCCTCCTCCCCCCCGACCCCCTGGACGGCACCCTCCCCATGTCCGGCACGCCCGATGTGAAGACCACCGCCTCCCCCCACCCGAAGGCGGACGGCACCGAGCCCTCCGCCCTCTCCCACGGCCTCAAGCAGCGCCATCTGTCGATGATCGCCCTCGGCGGCGTGATCGGCGCCGGTCTCTTCGTCGGCTCCGGTGCGGGCATCGCCGCCGCGGGCCCGTCCATCGTCCTGGCCTACGCCGCCTCCGGGCTGCTGGTGATGCTGGTGATGCGGATGCTCGGCGAGATGTCCGCCGCCCACCCCGCCTCCGGCTCCTTCTCCGTGCACGCCGAGCGCGCGATCGGCCCGTGGGCCGGCTTCACCGCCGGGTGGATCTTCTGGGTGCTGCTGTGCGTGGCCGTCGCCGTGGAGGCGCTGGGCGCGGCGACGATCATGACGGGCTGGCTGCCGGGCACCCCGCAGTGGCTGTGGGTGGCCGTCTTCATGGCGGCGTTCACCGGCAGCAACCTGCTGGCCGTGCGGAACTTCGGCGAGTACGAGTTCTGGTTCGCCGCACTGAAGGTCGCCGCGATCGTCCTGTTCATCGTCCTGGGCCTCGTGGCCGCCTCGGGCCTGTTGCCCTCCACCCCCTCCCCCGGCCTGGACAACCTCACCGGGCAGGGCGGCTTCCTGCCCAACGGCGCGGAGGGCCTGGTCGTCGGCCTGCTGGCCTCGGTCTTCGCCTACGGCGGGCTGGAGACGGTGACCATCGCCGCGGCCGAGTCGAAGGACCCGGTGCGGGGTGTGGCCAGGGCCGTGCGCACGGCCATGTGGCGCATCGCCGTCTTCTACGTCGGCTCGATCGCGGTGATCGTCACGCTGATCCCCTGGGACGACGACTCGGTGCTCTCCGGCCCGTACGCCGCCGTGCTGGACCACATCGGCGTCCCGGCCGCCGCCGAGGTCATGAACGTGGTGGTGCTGGTCGCCCTGCTGTCGGCCATGAACGCCAACATCTACGGCGCCTCGCGGATGGCGTACTCCCTGGTCGCCCGGGGCGAGGGCCCGGCCTTCCTGGGGCGGGTCGGCGGCGGGGTGCCTCGCCGGACGGTGCTGGCCTCGGCCGCCTTCGGGTTCTTCGCCGTGCTGCTGAGCTTCCGGTGGCCCGACACCGTCTTCGCCTGGCTGCTGAACATGGTGGGCGCCGCCGTGCTGGTGGTGTGGGGCTTCATCGCCGTCTCCCAGCTCATCACCCGCCGCAGGCTGGAGCGTCAGGCACCGGAGCGGCTGGTGGTGCGCATGTGGCTGTTCCCCGCGCTGACCTGGCTGTCGCTGGCGGGGGTGGCCGCGGTGCTGCTGCTGATGCTGCGCGAGGGCGACACCCGCACCCAGCTCGCCTTCACCGCCGGACTCACCCTGGCCCTGTCCGCGGCCGGGCTGGTGCGGCAGCGGCGGGCCGCCGCGAGGGCGGGCGCCGAGGCGGCGCGCGGACGGTAGCCACCGAGCCTCCGTGCGCCCCGGCGCGCGGGATCCCCGTCGCGCCGGGCCCCGCCGCTCCCGTACCGCCCGTGGACGGGAAGCATGGCCGCCGGGACGGGGCGCGGGCACGAGGGATCAGTCGAACCTCGGGTCCTCCGTGCGGGTCCGCTTCAGCTCGAAGAAGCCGGGGGTGGAGGCGACCATCAGCGTGCCGTCCCACAGCCGGGCCGCGGCCTCGCCCTTGGGCGCCGGGGTGACGACCGGGCCGAAGAACGCGGTCTGCTTCCCGTCCGCACCCGGTACGGCGATCACCGGGGTGCCGACCTCCTGGCCGACCAGGCTGATGCCCTCCTCGTGCGAGGCGCGCAGCCGCTCGTCGTGGACGTCCGTGTCGGCCGCGTCCGCCAGCTCCCCGGGAAGACCGGCCTCCTTCAGCGCGTCCACGATCGTGGCGCGCTCGTTGGGCAGACCCCGGTTGTGGAAGCGGGTGCCCATGGCGGTGTAGAGCGGGCCGAGCACCTCGGGTCCGTGCTTCTGCTCGGCGGCGATGAGCACGCGCACCGGGCCCCAGCCGGCCCGGATCAGATCGACGTACCGCTGCGGCAGCTCGTCCAGCCGGTTCTCGTTGAGCACCGACAGGCTCATCACGTGCCAGCGCACCTCGACCGGGCGGACCTTCTCCACCTCCAGCATCCAGCGGGAGGTCATCCAGGCCCACGGGCAGATGGGGTCGAACCAGAAGTCGGCCGGAGTCCTGCTCGCGGTCTCGGACGTCTGGGGCATGCGGATCTCCTCGTCGTACGGATGGTGCGGGTCCTCTCCCCGCCGGCGCGCACGGACGGCGGCCGTCGTGCGGACGGCCGCCGGGGTGCTTGACGGGAACGCCCGGGGCCCGCGCGCTGATTCCCGCGCGGCCGTCCGACCGACCGGTCGACCGGCTGCGCACAGGCTGGGGGCCGCATGAAATCCTGGCCCTTCGTTGTGAGACGCGAGACGAGGGAGTCACGCCGTGCCCGGTGAGAATCTGACCCGTGACGAGGCCCGGGAGCGCGCCCGGCTGCTGACCGTGGACGGGTACGACGTCGCGCTCGACCTGAGCTCCGCGGTCGGGCCCCACCCCGGGGACGGCCCGCGCACCTTCCGCTCCACCACCACCGTCCGCTTCCGCTGCTCCGAGCCGGGCGCCTCGACCTTCGCCGACCTGCTGGCCCCGGCGGTCGCCTCGGTGACGCTCAACGGCCGCGAGCTGAACGTGGACGAGGTCTTCGACGGCACGCGTGTCGCGCTGGACTCCCTGGAGGCCGAGAACACCCTGACCGTGGACGCCTGGTGCGCGTACAGCCGCACCGGCGAGGGGATGCACCACTTCCTCGACCCCGAGGACGGGGAGACCTACCTCTACACCCAGTACGAACCGGCCGACGCCCGCCGGGTGTTCGCGAACTTCGAGCAGCCCGACCTCAAGGCGCCCTTCACCTTCACCGTCACCGCCCCCGAACGGTGGACGGTGCTGAGCAACGGCGCGCGCACCGGCGAGCCGGAGCCGGCCGGGGACGGCGCGGCCGTCTGGCGCTTCGAGCCGACAAAGCCCATCTCGACGTACATCACCACCGTCGTGGCCGGCCCCTACCACCACGTCACCGACGTCTACCGGCGCGAGCTGCCCGGCGGCGGGGAACTGGTGATCCCGCTGGGCGCGCTGTGCCGCCGGGGGCTGGCCCGCCACTTCGACGCCGAGGAGATCTTCACCGTCACCAAGCAGGGCCTGGACTTCTTCCACGACCACTTCGACTACCCGTACCCGTTCGGCAAGTACGACCAGGCGTTCGTGCCCGAGTACAACCTCGGCGCGATGGAGAACCCGGGCTGTGTGACCTTCCGCGAGGAGTTCGTCTTCCGCGGCAAGGTGACCGACGCCTCCTACGAGGGACGGGCCAACGTCATCCTGCACGAGATGGCGCACATGTGGTTCGGCGACCTGGTCACCATGGAGTGGTGGGACGACCTGTGGCTCAAGGAGTCCTTCGCCGACTTCATGGGCTCCTTCTCGATGGTGGAGGCCACCCGCTTCACCGACGGCTGGATCACCTTCGCCAACCGCCGCAAGTCCTGGGCGTACCGCGCCGACCAGCTGCCCTCCACCCACCCGATCACCGCCGACATCCGTGACCTGGAGGACGCCAAGCTCAACTTCGACGGCATCACCTACGCCAAGGGCGCCTCCGTCCTCAAGCAGCTCGTGGCGTACGTGGGGCGCGACGCCTTCCTGGAGGGCGCGCGGCGGTACTTCAAGCGCCACGAGTGGGGCAACACGCGACTGGAGCACCTGCTGTCGGTGCTGGAGGAGACCTCCGGACGCGACATGGGCGAGTGGGCGCGGGCCTGGCTGCAGACCGCCGGGGTCAACTCCCTCACCCCGCAGGCTGCCTACGACTCCGCGGGCCGGATCACCGAGCTGGCGGTCGTCCAGGAGGCGGCCGAGGAGTATCCGGTGCTGCGCCCGCACCGGGTGGCGGTCGGCCTGTACCGGCGGCGGACCGCGGGGGGCGCGCTGGAGCGCTACGCCCGCGCGGAGGTGGACGTCACCGGCGTGCGGACGGTCGTGGAGGAGCTGGCGGGCGCCGAGCGCCCCGAGCTGATCCTCGTCAACGACGACGACCTGACGTACTGCAAGGTCCGCTTCGACGAGGTGTCCCTGGACACCCTCCGCTCCCACCTGGGCTCGGTCACCGACAACCTGGCCCGCGCGCTGTGCTGGTCGGCCCTGTGGAACCTCACGCGCGACGCGCTGATGCCCGCCCGCGACTTCCTCGACCTGGTGCTGCGCTTCGGCGGCCGGGAGTCCGACATCGGCGTGGTGCAGATGCTGCACGCCTGGGCGCGCACCGCCCTGGTGCACTACGTCGCGCCCGAGTGGCGCGAGGAGGGCGCGCGGCTGCTCGCCCAGGGCGCGCTGCGGCATCTGCGGCAGGCCGAGCCGGGCGGCGACCACCAGCTCGCGTGGGCGCGGTTCTTCGCCGCCGTCGCGCACGACGAGCACGACCTCCAGGTGCTGGACAGGCTGCTGGAGGGCACGGGCCGGATCGACGGGCTGGAGGTCGACCAGGAGCTGCGCTGGGCCTTCCTGGAGACGCTGGCCTCCCAGGGCCTGGCCGACGAGGGGCGGCTGGCGGCCGAGCTGGTCCGCGACGACACCGCCTCCGGCAAGCGGCACCAGGTGCGCTGCCTGGCCGCGCGGCCGTCGGCCGAGGTCAAGGCGCGGGCGTGGACGGATGTGGTGGACTGCGACCACCTGTCCAACGCGCTGGTGGAGGCGACCATCTCGGGCTTCGACCAGCCGGGGCAGCGGGAGCTGCTGGCGCCGTACGCGCCGCGGTACTTCGAGGCGATCGAGCGGGTGTGGGCCGAGCGCTCCATCGAGATCGGCATGTCGGTCGTGCGAGGCCTGTTCCCCGTGCTCCAGGACGGCCCGGCCGTGCTGGAGCGGACGGACGCCTGGCTGGCCGCGCACGAGGGGGCCGCTCCCGCGCTGCGGCGCCTGGTGCTGGAGGCCCGCGACGACACGGCGCGGGCGCTGCGGGCGCAGCGCCGCGACGCGGCCGCCCATGCGGCGGGGAGCTGATCGGCAGTCGAACGTCCGTACTTTAGGACGGGCTTGTCCGCATTCGTCGACGGGTGCGTAACAGGGGTTGGCGGGCGGAACGCGGATGGGAATCGCGGGGACATGAGCCATGAGACCCCCGTGTCACCCCGCCCCGTCCGCCGTCTGTCGCACGTACGCCACCGGGTGGTGACGGCCCGCACGCTGCGCGAGAGCGGCGTGTCGGCCGCCGCCGCCGGCGAGCGCTGCCGGCCGGGCGGCCCCTGGCGGATGCCGTTGCCCGGCGTCTACCTGCTGCACCCCGGACCGCCGACCGGCGAGGAGCGGCTGCACGCGGTGCTGCTGTACGCGGAGGGGGCGGAACGCGTGCCCGGGCAGGC
Organism: Streptomyces verrucosisporus; assembly: GCF_017114865.1. Classification (GTDB taxonomy): domain Bacteria; phylum Actinomycetota; class Actinomycetes; order Streptomycetales; family Streptomycetaceae; genus Streptomyces; species Streptomyces fenghuangensis. The sequence goes on from NZ_JADEYH010000010.1 coordinate 89,791, forward strand.
CTCCCCCGGTCCCGCCGACCGCGCCGCCGACCGCGAGGCACAGTCGGTGATCACCGGGCCGGCCGCGCTCGCCCTGCACGGCTTCTCCTCCACGCCCCCGCTGTCCGCCCTGGAGCACATCGACGTGCTGGTGCCGCACACCCGGCGGCTGCGTCCGGCCGGCTGCGCCCGCGTGGTGCGCACCCGTCGCCTGCCCGTGCCCGAGGAGATCACCGGCCTGCCCGTGGCCCCGGTGCCCCGCGCCCTGGCCGACACCGCCGCCCGGACCGGTGACGCGGTGGCGATGTGCCGGATGCTGACCGAGGCGGTGCGCGGCGGCCACTGCGAGGCGCGGGCCGTTCTCCGCGAGCTGGCCCTGGCCCGGCTGCTGGGCCGCCCGCACCTGGCGGACGCCGTGGACGCGCTGCTGACCGAGAGCCGGTCGGTGGCCGAGAGCCTGCTGTACGGCCTGGTCCGCGCCCACGGCCTGCCCGAGCCCTGCTGGAACGTCGACCTCCGGCTGCCCGGCGGTCCCCACCTCGGCGGGGTGGACGCCTACTGGCCGGGGCAGGCCGTGGCCGTCGAGATCGACGTCCGCGACGCCACGGGCGTGCGGGGCGCCACGGGCGTGCGGGGCGTCACGGGCGTGCGGGGCGGCGCCCGTCCTCCGGCGTACGCCCGCAAGCGCGAGCGGCTGCGGTGTCAGGGCGTCACGGTCGTCCACGTCACCGCGGCCGCGCTCCGTGACCGCCCCGCGCAGCAGGCCGCCGTGGTCCGCACCGCCCTGATGACCGCTCCGGAGCGCGGGCCGATCCCGTACGTGGAGGTCCTGCCGCGGTGAGCCCCGGCCCTCAGGCGCCGGAGGCCTCCCGCTCCTCCTCCCGGGACACCGCGGCCCGGGAGGCGGGGGCGGCAGGGGGGTCCTCGCGGTGCAGGAAGGTGTCGAGCAGGTCCCCGACGGGGTGGCCCGCCTCCGGGGGGTGGCGCAGGGAGACGGCCGATGCCGCCATACGTCTGGCCGGGATCCACCGGGCGCCCCTGCTGCTGGTGGCCGTACTGCCCGCGCACGTGGACGACCGGGCCGCCGAGCAGGCGGGCGCCGCCGTCCTGGCCAGGGTGCTGCCCCGCCTCGGACGGGCCGGCCTGGGCCACATCCCCGCCGCCCACCGCCTGCCCTCACACCGCGGCACGCGGCTGCGGGCCGCTGCCGGGGTGGTCGCCCTGGCCCGCCGGAGCGGCTGCGACGCGGTGGTCGCCGCCCGTACGGGCCCCGCCGGCGTCGACGCCGCCGCGCTGCGGGAGGCCGCCGCCCTCCACGGCGGCCCGCCGGTGCACACCGCGGCTCCCGCGCCCTGGACCCCCTGCGCCGCACCCCGCCGGCCCCGCCGAGGGCGGAAGGAGCCAGCCCCCGGGGCGGGAGCAGGGCCGGGGGCGATGGAGACGCGGCCGGACGGGGTGCCGCGCGGCGCGGCACCCCGTCCGGCTGAGAGGCCCGGGAAGCGCCGGGAAGCGCCGAAGGGGGCGGTGCCCGCGCACTGGTGGCGCGGGCACCGCCCCCTTCACCGGGGCCCCGGAGCGTCAGACGGCCGCCGCCGCGTCCGCCGCCCGCGCCTTCAGCGCCCGCTCGACCCCCGCGCGCGACTCGGTCACCAGGCGGCGCAGGGCCGCGCCGGGCCCGGCCGACTCCAGCCAGGCGTCCGTGGCCCGCAGCGTCTCCTCGGAGACCTGGAGGGCCGGGTAGAGGCCGACGGCGATCTGCTGGGCCATCTCGTGGCTGCGCGACTCCCACACCTCCTTGAGCACCTCGAAGTACTTCGCGGTGTACGGGGCGAGCAGCTCGCGCTGGTCGGTCTGGACGAAGCCGCCGATGACCGACTCCTGCATGGCGTTGGGCAGCTTGTCGGACTCCACGACCGAGGCCCACGCCTCGGCCTTGGCCTCCCGCGTCGGCCGGGCCGCCCGTGCCGCCGCCGCGTGCCGCTCGCCGGCCGAGGTGCGGTCGCGCTCCAGCTCGGCCTCGATGGCGGCCTCGTCCGCGCGCCCGGTGGCCGCGAGACGGTGGAGCAGAGCCCAGCGCAGCTCGGTGTCCACCGTCAGGCCCTCGATCTCCTCGCCGCCGTCCAGCAGTCCGGCGACCAGGCCGAGCTGCTCGTCGGTGCGGGCGGTGGCGGCCAGCGCCCGCGCCCAGGCGAGCTGGTGGTCGCTGCCGGGCCCGGCCGTGCGCAGCCGCTCCAGCGCGGCCTCGGACCAGCGCAGCAGCCCGGTCTCGCGCCAGCTCGGGGCGGCGTACAGGTCCAGGGCCAGCTTGACCTGCCGCTGGAGGGACTGGACGACGCCGATGTCGGACTCCTTGCCGATGCCGGAGAGCACCAGCTCCAGGTAGTCGCGGGCGGCCATCTCGCCGTCGCGGGTCATGTCCCAGGCCGAGGCCCAGCACAGGGCGCGCGGCAGTGACTCGGTGAAGTCGCCCAGGTGGCCGGTGACGGTGGCCAGGGACGCCTCGTCGAGCCGGACCTTGGCGTAGGACAGGTCGTCGTCGTTGAGCAGGATTACCGCCGGGCGGCGGGTGCCGGCCAGTTCGGGCACCTCGGTGCGCTCGCCGTCCGCGTCCAGCTCGATCCGGCCGGTGCGCACCAGCTTGCCGTCCTCCAGCTCGTAGGAGCCGACGGCGATGCGGTGCGGGCGCAGCAGCGGCTCGCCCTTGGCGCCCGCCGGCAGGGCCGGGGCCTCCTGGCGCACGGCGAAGGAGGTGATGACGCCGCCTTCGTCCACCTCGATCTCCGGGCGCAGGACGTTGATGCCTGCCGTCTCCAGCCACGCCTTCGACCAGGTCTTCAGATCCCGGCCGGAGGTCTCCTCCAGGGCGGTGAGCAGGTCGGTCAGGCGGGTGTTGCCCCAGGCGTGCCGCTTGAAGTACGTCTGCACGCCGCGGAAGAAGGCGTCCTGGCCGACGTAGGCCACCAGCTGCTTGAGAACGGAGGCGCCCTTGGCGTAGGTGATGCCGTCGAAGTTGACCAGGACGTCGTCCAGGTCGCGGATCTCGGCCATGATCGGGTGCGTGGAGGGGAGCTGGTCCTGGCGGTAGGCCCAGGTCTTCATGGAGTTGGCGAAGGTCGTCCACGCGTGCGGCCAGCGGCTGCCGGGGGCGGCGGCCTGGCAGGCGATGGAGGTGTAGGTGGCGAACGACTCGTTCAGCCACAGGTCGTTCCACCACTCCATGGTGACCAGGTCGCCGAACCACATGTGGGCCAGCTCGTGCAGGATCGTCTCGGCACGCACCTCGTAGGCGGCGTCCGTCACCTTGGAGCGGAAGACGTACTGGTCGCGGATGGTGACGGCGCCCGCGTTCTCCATCGCGCCCGCGTTGAACTCGGGGACGAAGAGCTGGTCGTACTTGGCGAAGGGGTAGGGGTGGTCGAACTTCTCCTCGAACCAGTCGAAGCCCTGGCGGGTGACCTCGAAGATGGCGTCCGCGTCCAGGTGCTCGGCCAGTGAGGGGCGGCAGTAGACGCCCAGCGGGACGCTGCGGCCCTTGCCGTCCTCCCAGCTGCTGTGCACCGAGTGGTACGGACCGGCGATCAGCGCGGTGATGTAGGAGGAGATGCGCGGGGTCGGTTCGAAGCGCCAGACGTTCCCGGCCTGCCCCCCGGCCTTCGGGGTGGGCGAGTTGGAGATCACCGTCCAGCCTTCGGGAGCGGTGACGGTGAAGGCGAAGGACGCCTTGAGGTCGGGCTGCTCGAAGCAGGCGAAGACCCGGCGGGCGTCGGGCACCTCGAACTGCGTGTAGAGGTACGCCTGGTCGTCGACGGGGTCGACGAAGCGGTGCAGGCCCTCGCCGGTGTTGGTGTAGGCGCAGTCGGCGACGACCCGCAGCTCGTTGCGTCCGGCGGCCAGGCCGGGCAGGGCGATGCGCGAGTCGGCGAAGGCCTCGGCGGGGTCGAGGGACTCACCGTTGAGGACGATCTCGTGCACGGCCGGGGCCACCAGGTCGATGAAGCTATCCCGGGCCTCGTGCGCGTCGAACCTCACCGTGGTGGCCGAGCGGAAGGTTCCCCCCTCCTGCGCGCCGGAGAGGTCGAGCTCGATCTCGTACGAGTCCACCTCGAGCAGACGGGCCCGCTCCCGCGCCTCTTCGCGCGTGAGGTTCGTACCAGGCACCTGCGTCATCTCCTTCGTGCGTCCGGATTTCGGGCTCCGGCCATCCTCGCACGCCCGCTCCGGGGAACGTGATGACCTTTTCCCGCCGGTACCTGCGGTGATGCGGAGCGACAGTGGGGCATGACGACCTGCGGAACTCCCCTCGAAGCCCCTGTCCGGCCACCCCGCCACACCCCTCTGCCCATACCCCCGTCCGTACTGGAGCGGCTGCGCGCGGAGGACGACGCCGGACGCCCGGCGCTGCCGTTCGCCGACGGCGGGGGCGGCGCCCCGCTGCGCTGCTGCCTGCGGCTCTCCCGGCCCGGCGAGCGGATCGCCCTGGTGACGTACGCGCCGCTGCGGCGGTGGGCGGCCCACGCGGGGGCGGACCCGGGCGCGTACGACGAGCAGGGCCCGGTGTTCGTCCACGCCGCCGAGTGCGGCGGGCCCGGTCCCCGGGAAGCGCGCGGCTACCCGTTCGCGCGGCCGGGGGTACGGCGGGTGCTGCGCCGCTACGACGCCCGCGGGCGCATCGCCGGAGGACTGCTGGTCGAGCTGCCCGGGGGTCCGGGGGCGGACGTCACCGCCGTCCTCGACGCCGCGCTGGACGAGGCGTTCGCCGATCCGGGGACGGCGCTGGTCCACGTCCGGGCGGTGGAGTACGGCTGCTTCCAGTTCGAGGTGCGCGGGCCCGCGGAGACACCTGGCCGAAAATCGTCAACCCGAGGTTGACGATCCGATGCCGTCAACTTACGGTTGACGCATGGAGAATCCGACGCCCGTCACGGGCACCGTCCGCCTCGACGACCTGATCGAGGGCATCAAGCAGACCGAGTCCGACGTCCTGCGGCAGCTTTCCACCGCGGTCCTCACCGCGGAGCACCTCGGCGAGGTGGCCGACCACCTGATCGGCCACTTCGTGGACCAGGCCCGGCGCTCGGGCGCCTCCTGGACCGACATCGGCCGGAGCATGGGCATCACCAAGCAGGCCGCCCAGAAGCGCTTCGTCCCCAAGGGCTCCGCGCCGGATCTCGACCCCGCCCAGGGGTTCGGCCGGTTCACCCCCCGCGCCCGGAACGCCGTGGTGGCGGCGCAGAACGAGGCCCGGGCCGCGGGCCACGCCGAGATCCGGCCCGGGCATCTGGGCCTGGGCCTGCTGAGCGAGCCGGACGGGCTCGCCGCGAAGGCGTTCACCGCACAGGGAGTGACGGCGGAGGCGGTCCGGGAGGCCCTCACCGCGGCGCTCCCGCAGGCGGCCGGCGAGGCGCCCGAGCTCGTCCCGTTCGACGCGGGGGCGAAGAAGGCGCTGGAGCTCACCTTCCGCGAGGCGCTGCGGCTGGGCCACAACCACGTCGGCACCGAACACGTCCTGCTGGCGCTGCTGGAGTTGGAGGACGGCGACGGCCCGCTGAGCGGCCTGGGCGTCACCAAGACGGCAGCCGAGGCGTACGTCGCCGAGGCACTGGCCGCGTTCGCGGCCGCGCAGGGCGGCTCGCGGACACAGGAGTGAGCCGGGGGCGTGGGGCGGGGGCGTGGGGCGGGGGCGTGGGGCGGGGGCGTGGGGCGGGGGCGTGGGGCGGGGGCGTGGGGCGGGGGCGGGGAGGCCGGGAGGTGAACTCCCGGCCTCCCCGGTTAACGCACGGCCTGCGGGACATGACGGACGCGGTCCCCGGTGATCCATGAGCCCTGTTCGGCGCCCTGCGTTCGCACACCGTTGGAACGCGGGTCACCGCGGCTGCCGACGATCCCCGGTGGGTGGGGGAACGCCCCGCCCCAAGGCGCCGCGTTCGCATCCGGGGAGAGACACCCATGTCCCGCAGCAACCAGCCCGACCGCCGCTCCACGCCCCACCGCGCCCTCGACCGCCGCACCCTGCTCGCCGCCGCCGGAGCCGCCGCGATCGCCACCGGGGCGGGGGTGGCCCTCGGCGGGGGCGGGGAGCCGGCCGACGCCGCCGCGCCCACCGCGGCACCGCCCACGCCGTCCGCACCGTCCTCCCCCTCGCCCTCCGCCCCGGCCGCCCCCTCCCCCGCCGGGACCACGCTGGAGAGCACCGCCGCGCCGCGCGGCGCGGGCGGCTACCGGCGGCTGGGCGAGGGGCGCGGCTGGGAGCGGGTCGTACGGGAGGACCTGGCCGCCGCGGGCAGGGCGCGCGAGGACCGGCGCACCGCACTGGCCTGTTTCGTCCACCTCACCGACGCCCATGTCACGGACGTGCAGCATCCGTTGCGTTTCGAGTACATGCGCTCCGGGAAGCTCGGCGCCTGGCGCCCGCAGGAGGCGCTGTCGGTGCACGGCCTGGTCTCGATGGTCGAGCGGATCAACTCGCTGCGCGGCGGCCCGGCCACCGGCGCGCCGCTCGGCTTCGCGATCACCACCGGGGACAACACCGACAACAACTGCCGTGCCGAGGCCGAGTGGTTCCTCACCGCGATGAGCGGCGGCCGCATCACCCCCAACACCGGCGACCCGCTGCGCTACGAGGGCGTGCAGAACTCCGGGCTCCCCCTGTACTGGCACCCGGAGGGCGGGGCGGAGGACACCGACCGGGCGCGGTACGGCTTCCCCCGCGTCGACGGCTTCCTCGACGCCGCGGTCCGGCGGCTCACCAGCCCCGGCCTGGCCATCCCCTGGTACTCCACCGTCGGCAACCACGACGACCTCCACGGCGGCCACTTCGCGGGCGGCGCGCACTTCACCGACCTGGCCACCGGGGAGCGCAAACTCTACGAGCTGCCCGAGGCGGAGGCCGCCGCGCTCCACAGATCGGTGCGAGGGGGCCGCGACACCCGGGGCGCCGCGCTGAGGGAACTGCTGCGCGCCCACTCCCGGAGGATGCGCACCGTCACCCCCGACCCCTCCCGCGCGCCCCTCACCACCCGGGAGTACGCCGCGGCGCACCTGGACCCGGCGTACGCCGGCCCCGGCCCGGCCGGCCACGGCTACACCCGGGCCGCTCTGGAGGAGGGGCGGCTGTACTACTCCTTCCGCGTCGCCGACGGCGTGCTCGGCGTCAGCCTGGACACCACCAACCCGGACGGTGACTACCGGGGTCATATCGGCGCCGCCCAACTGAGCTGGCTGGAACGTGAGTTGATCCGCCACGGCGACGACCTCGTGCTGGTCTTCAGCCACCACTACAGCGAGTCCGTCACCGTCGGCGGCGCGGAGCTGACCGCGCTGCTGGGGCGGCACGCCAATGTGGCCGCCTGGATCAACGGGCACAGCCACCGCAACCGGATCGTGCCGCGCGGCCACTACTGGGAGATCACCACCGCCTCGCACGTGGACCACCCGCAGCTGGCCCGCGTCGTCGAGCTGACGGACAACGGCGACGGCACCCTGTCCCTCTTCACCACCTGCGTCGAGTCCGCGGCCCCCTACGCCGCCGACCCCGGCGACCTCTCCCCCGCCGGGCTGGCCTCGCTCTACCGCGAGCTGGCCTTCAACGCCCCGGGCCGCAGCACGTCCCTGACCGGCGGGGCGGGCGACCGCAACACGGAACTGCTGCTGCGGCAGCGCTGAGGGGGCGGCGGGGAGCGCGGCGGCGGTACGGCCGGGTCAGCCTCTCCGGCGCTCCGGCCCCGGCCCGGGTTCCCGCTCCGGCTCCGGCGGTCTCCAGGGGCGGGCGCCGGCCAGGAAGCCGGGACGGCGCGCGGTGGGCGGCAGCGGCCCGAGCGTCCTGCCGCCGGGCAGCCGGATTCCGGTGGTCAGCAGCGCCGCCAGGGTCCGTGTCAGCGTCGTACCGCAGCCGCGCCACGGGTCGTCACCGCGCCGGGCGGCCCCGGCGTCGAACACGACGACCGGCCACCGGTCGGGGTCGCCAAACGCCCCGGTGTCCCAGAGCAGCCTGACGCCCTCCCGCGTCTCGCCCCAGGCGAGCAGCCCGCCGGGATCGGGGTGGAACGGCGGCGGCTCCCTCCGCAGGGCCCGGCGGGAGGAGATGCGGCACTCCCGGTGGGTCTCCCACAGCCAGTCCCCGTACTCGTAACCGCCCTCCCGCTCGCACGGCGTGTGCAGCCACAGCCGCCCGCCGATCTCCAGTGGTCCGAGGGCGGAGACCAGCGCCCTGTAGTCGGCCGGCAGCCTCAGCCCCAGCCGGCTCCCGACCGCGTCCCAGTCGACGGGGACGGGCTCGGGCGCGGCGGGCCGGCCGGAGTCCGTCGACGGCGGGAGCGTGAGCCGTGCGATGAGCGAGGACAGGTCCATGGCGAGGCATGTTCGCATGTCACGCCGACAGCCGCGCGACCCGGGGGCGGCGGTGGACCGGAGTACGCGGCGACCTCGGCGAACGCGCCGCCGAACGCGGTGGTGCACGGGTATTGACGGTCTGGCCGAAGGGCCCTTAGCGTCCCTGAACCAAGCGTCCGGAAACTTTCCGGAAACTTCGAAAAGGCCGACCGAAAATGGGAGCCCTCCGATGAGACCCGTTCGCATCGCCACCGCCGCGCTCACCGCGGCCGCACTGTCCCTGCCCCTGGTGGTGACCTCGGCCACGGCCGCCCCGCCCGCCGACCGGGAGGCCGCACCGCACTCCAACGCCAAGTTCGACCGGCTGCGCGAGGCCGCTTCCGAGGGGTTCTACGTGGGCACCGCCGTGGCGGGCGGCGGCCACCACCTCGAGCAGGACTACCCGGACCCGTTCACCCACGACCGGAAGTACCGGAAGATCCTGGGTCAGCAGTTCAACTCGGTCTCCCCCGAGAACCAGATGAAGTGGGAGTTCCTCCGCCCCGACCGGGACACCTACGACTTCGAGGCGGCCGACGCCATCGTCGGGTTCGCCGAGCGCCACCGGCAGGTCGTGCGCGGCCACACGCTGCTGTGGCACAGCCAGAACCCCCAGTGGCTGGAGCAGGGCGACTTCTCGAAGGAGGAGCTGCGCGAGATCCTGCGCGAGCACATCGCCACCGTCGTCGGCCGCTACAAGGGCAGGATCCAGCAGTGGGACGTGGCCAACGAGATCTTCGACGACCAGGGCAACCTGCGCACCCAGGACAACATCTGGATCCGTGAGCTCGGGCCCGGGATCATCGCCGACGCCTTCCGCTGGGCCCACGAGGCCGACCCGGAGGCGAAGCTGTTCTTCAACGACTACAACGTGGAGAGCGACAACGCCAAGAGCGACGCCTACTACGAGCTCAGCCAGGAACTGCTCGCGCAGGGCGTGCCGCTGCACGGCTTCTCCGTCCAGGGGCACCTGAGCATGCGCTACGGCTTCCCGGGCGACCTCCGGCAGAACCTGCAGCGGTTCGACGACCTCGGCCTGGAGACGGCCGTCACCGAGCTGGACGTCCGCATGGACCTGCCCGAGAGCGGCGAGCCCACCCCCGCGCAGCAGAAGCAGCAGGCCGACTGGTACCAGCGGGTGCTGGAGGCGTGCCTGGCGGTCCAGGAGTGCAACTCCTTCACCATCTGGGGCTTCACCGACAAGTACTCCTGGGTGCCGGTGTTCTTCGAGGGCGAGGGCTCGGCGACGGTCATGACCGAGGACTTCAAGCGCAAGCCCGCCTTCCACGCCCTGAAGTCCTCCCTGAAGGAGGCCAGGTGGGAGCAGTGGAAGGAGGACCGGGGCTGGAAGCGCCGCTGAGCGCTTCCGCCCGCGGCGGGTGACCCGATGAGCCCCGCCCCCACCGGGCCCGCCACCGCCCCTTACCGGGCGGTGGCGGGCCCGGCCCGCTTCCGGCTCACAGCCGCCCACCCCACCCCCACCCCGCACCGGATACGGGACGGGCCGGTGTCACCGGTCCGCCGCCCTCTCCAGGGCGGCGGACAGGGCGCGGGCGGTCTCCAGGTTGCAGCGCCCCAACTCCACCAGCGGGCGCGGGTCGACGGTCCGGGTGCAGGACGCCAGGCCGATACCGAGGGAGGGCAGGGTGATCCCGTTCCCGGCCAGGGCCGCGTGGAGTTCGACCACCGCCTCGGTGGAGGCGCTGATCGCCTCGGTGACCGGATCGCGGCCCGCCGCGTCGGCGGGCGGGACGGTGGGGAGGTCGTACATGAGCGTGGTGCCTTCCGTGCGTCGTGTCGCCGATCACATTCGGCTCAGCGCACAGCGTGACGCGCCGCGTTGGCGGTCCGCCAGGGGAACCAGCTCGGCAGCCGCACTGCACAGTCCCGCGAAACCGCAGGCGAAAGGCGTCGGTACAGAGGCCGGCAATCCACCACCCAACTCCCGCACCGTTGACCTGAGTCACCTTCCCGGCACACTGGGTGACCTCTAGCGTCTCCTTCCGTAACCCACCCACGACGAACGGAAGGACCGTCCATGGCAGACGGCACGAGGAGCAAGCACGCCGGAAAGCCGGCCCCGATCAGGCCGTGAAACCCGCCGCCCCAACCGCCCTCCCCCGACGGCGGCCCCGCCAAGCCCAAGCGGCGGTGAACGCGGTGACGAGTACGACGGGCGCGGCGGAAGCGGCAGGCACGGCGGACACGACGCGGCGGCGGTGGCACGAGTCCCGCCGGCGCCTACTGGACGCCGTCTCGGCCTCCGGCGCCCTCACCCCCGACTGGCGGCCGTCCTTCGAGGCGGTACCGCGCCACCTCTTCCTGCCGGAACGGGTCTGGCGGTACGGCGCGGACGGATACATTCCCGTCCACCGCGCCGGGGAGCCCGAGGCCTGGTGGGAACTCGCCTACGCGGACGAGCCGGTCGTCACCCAGCTCGACGAGGGTGCGGCCGGCGGCCCCGGCGAGGCCACCTCCTCCAGCTCCATGCCGTCGCTCGTCGCGCGGATGCTGGCGGAGCTGGAGGTGGGTCGCGGTGGTGAGCGCGTTCTGGAGGTCGGCACGGGCACCGGCTGGAACGCCGCCCTGCTCGTCCACCGCCTCGGCGACGCCCGGGTGGTGACCGTCGAGGTGGATCCGGCCCTGGCCGAACGGGCGAGGCACGCGCTGGCCTCGGTCGGCCGCGCTCCCCGGGTGGTGTGGGGCGACGGCGTGTCCGGGTGGGCGCGCGGCGCGCCGTACGACCGGGTACTGGCGACGTGCTCGGTACTGCGCGTACCGGGGGCGTGGGTGGCGCAGACCGCGCCCGGCGGGCGAATCGTCGCGCCCCTGCACCGGGATGTGTGGTCCGGGGGCCTGGTCTCCCTGACCGTCCAGGACGGCGGCCTGGCACGGGGGAGGTTCACCGGTTCGGCGTGGTTCATGCCGCTGCGCACCGACCGGCTGCCCGCCCCGGCGGTGGACTCCGCCACCGGCCGCTCCTCCACCACCGGCCTGGACCCGGCCCGGGTCACCGAACCTGGCTTCTGCGCCTGGGCGTTCGCCCGCCTGCCGGACATCACCATGACCTACACCGACGAGGACGGCGGCGCCCGGCGCGTCTGGCTGACCGGCCGCGACGGCTCGGCCGCGACCGCGGCCGAGGACGGCCGGGCCGGGGACGGCGGCGGCCTCTTCGAGGTCTGGCAGTGCGGTCCGGCCTCCCTGTGGGACCGGGTGGAGGCCGCCTGGGGTGCGTACGAGGCCGAAGGCCGCCCTGAGCAGGGCGAGTTCGGCCTGACGGTCACCCGCGACGGCCGCCAGGAGGTCTGGCTGCGCGACCCGGCGCACGTCATCGGCTGACGACGCGGCGGGAACGCGGCCGGGCCGGCGCACGCCCCAGCGGGCGCGCGCCGGCCCGGCCGCGTCATGCGGTCACCGGATCACCCGGCCGCGCAGGCTCCGAGGTCCTCCCAGACGCCCCACTCGCCGACGGTGCCGGGCTCCTCGCCCCGCGTCCACCACTTGGCACGCCAGGTGTGTCCGTCGTGCGTGACGGTGTCGCCGGCGGTGTAGACGTTCCCGGTGCCCCAGGCCGGCGAGGCGCAGGCGCCCGGCTCGCCGTCGCCACCGCCGTCGCCACCGCCGTCACCACCGCCGTCACCACCGCCGTCACCACCGCCCGTGCCGCCGATGTTGACGTCGATGCAGGCGTAGAAGGCGTTGGCGGTGTCCGCCACGTTCCACACGGCGAGCACCTTCTGGCGGCCGGTGAGGCCGTCGAAGTTCACCTGGTGGCTGACCTGCGAGGGCGGCTGCACACCCTTGCCGTCGAACTCGGCGATCTTCCGGTCGCCGATGAAGTACTGCCAGGTGTCGGTGGAGTGGCGCGCCGTCAGGCTCCAGGTGAAGGTGTGCGAGGAGCCGACCGGCGTGACCCGCCAGGCCTTGCTGTCGTCGTCGAGCTCGGCGAACTGCTCGTTGCCGCCACTGCAGCTCTTGAGCCCCTTCGGCCCCTCCACGCTCTGCGGCTCGTACGAGATCTGACCGCAGTCGACGACGCCCTCGGCGCACTGGTCCTGGCGGCTGCCGGGGTCGGTGACCCAGCCGTGTGCGTTGGCCGTGCCCGCCGGAAGGCTGACGGCGAGCAGGGGGGCGACCATCGCGCCGAGCGCAAGGGCCACTCGCTTCTTCGTGTTCATGCCATTCCACTTTCTTCGGTGTCGTCGAGGCCGCCGCCCGGAAGCCCGGCGCGACCGGGTGGGGTACGGCTCTTACGCCGCGCCGGTCGCGCCGCCCCGCCGGATGGCGCGGGTACGCGGACGCACCGGATGCCGCGAGAGGCGTCCACGCCCACGCACCGTGCCCTCACACGGACAACGCCGTGGGGGGTGAGGGCAGGGTTCGAGCTGAGGTCTAGACCTCATGTGTTCAGGTCTAGACCTTAGCGACGGACCGTTCTCGGTCAAGGGGTTGGACGCGGCGAACCGCCGGACAACTCGGCGCCCGGCCAACGGCCTTGGCCCGGGCTCGACCTGCGGCACACCCCTCCTGCGCCCGTCTCGACCGATCGGCACCCCCTCCCCCATTCCGCCCGCGCGGCATCGCCCGACGGAAAACCGCGCACATTAACGCATCGCGAGAAACAACATGTTACGAATCCCGTTAACCGGTTTTCCACTCCACCCTCCCGAACTGGAAAAACCGACTCCGACCAGTTCAAACGTGTCGCACATCACACCGTTCTCACAGGTTCTCGCGAATGCGTCGATCTGGCCGGTAATCGCTTTCCCGGGAAAGGGCGCGCATGTGACGGTGGAATCTCCGAACCCGTCCACAGGAGGAAAACAATGAGGCTCTCCGTACGTCGTTCCCTCGGTGTCGTGGCGGTCGCCGCGGCCGCGCTGGCCGCCACGGCCGTACCCGCCACGGCCGCCACGACCACCGCCAACGGGACGCTGATCAACCGTACGGACTGCAACGAGAACAGCTACCTCGAGATCCACAACAACAACGGCCGCGACACCCTCTGCTTCGCCAACGCCGGCACGATGCCCGTCGCCATCTACGGCGTGAACTGGGTCGAGTCCGGGAACAACGTCGCGACCCTCCAGTTCCAGCGCAGCCTGAGCAACCCGACGCTCGAGACCGTCACCCTTCAGAAGTGGAGCTCGTGGAACCCCGGCCACATCCACAAGGTCATATCGATCAGGATCCACTGAGGCCGGAAAACCGCCGGACACCCTGCGGGGAACCTGTGTTCACCGAATTGCCTCCGGCTCTTCGCTGAACCGTCCACGCCCCGGCACCGAGGCTGAGGACGCATTCCCGCGGTAGCGGCGGACGAGGCTCCTGGCGGGCGGGTCGTCGAACAAGGCCGACCTTCCCGGCCAGGAGCCTCCCGCGCCCGTCCGCCCACCGGCGACCGGTCCGCCCCCGCGTCCCCTCGGCCGCCCCTGCCGGTGGCATCGGCCGGCGGCGGCCGAGCGCGAGGGGCTGCGTCTGGAGGGCCTGGAGCTGCTGCGCACCGCCACCGTACGCGGCCCCGCCCGCGCCCTGGCCGTCCTGCACCTCACCGTCACCCGGCCCCTGCTGCCGGTGCTTCGGGCCATCGGCCACCGTCACCCGGCCGACCCCGACCCCCTCACCGGCCCCCTCGACCCCGGACGCCTGCTCGGGGAGACGGCCGAAGTCCGCGACACCACCGGCACGTTCGCCATCGCCCGCCCCTACACCGTCGCCTTCCTCACGCCCGGCCCCGGTCACGCCCCGGCCCTGCGTCCCAGTCCGCAGACGCCCGTCCCACCCGGCGCCGACCGCTGGCTGTGGCAGCTCGCCTCGCGGTCCGTCCCCGCCGACTATCCCCTCGCCCCCGAGACCGCCGCCGAGGAACTGAGCCGGGCGGTACGGATCTCCGCCGACTGGAGTGCCCTGGTCCTGCGCCACGGCACCGCCTTCCTCGGCCACCGGACCGACCCCGGCGGAGGCGACTTCTACGCCTTCGCCGCCCTCCACGCCCGCACCGTCTACCTCGACGCCCTGCTGCTCGGCTCCCTCCAGCGCGACCACATCGACGAGCTGACCGACGAACTCTCCGCCGTCTTCGACGACGGCTCCCGCCTGGCCACCCGTGTCGCCGCCCTGGAGCGGAACATCGCGCGCTTCCGCAGCACCTACTGGCGCCAGCACCTCACCGCCCACGGCCCCGCCAACGGCCTGCTGCTCGCCTTCCAGAACCAGCACCGGCTGCCGGAGCGCTTCACCGAGATCCTGGCCGAGGCCGCCGACTACAGCCGGCTCGTCCAGACCCAGGAGAGTCAGCAGATCAGCGGCGCGCTCGGCGTGCTGACCATCCTCGGCCTGCCGCTGGGCACCGCACTGGGCATCCTCCAGGTACTCGGCGACGACTCCCCCGCGCACCTGCTGGCCGCGCTGGGGCTGTCGGTGGTGGTGACGGCCGCCGCGCTCACCACCCGCTACGGCCGCCTGGTCCTCTCCTCGCTGCGCGGCGGCCCCGGCTCCCGGCGCCGCCGGCGCCGCTGACCTCGGGCGGCTCCGGCCCACACTTCTCCTGTTGGGCAAGGCCGTGGGATCGGCGAACACCTTCGGGGGAATCATTCGCCGAACACGCCGTTCCGGTCACTCTGTGTGCTTGCGTGGAACGGAAGTTCAAGCCCGCATGCCCGTTCCGTGACAGGGGGAGCCCGCCATGACCGAGCCCAGGCAACTCGACCCGTACGCCTCGCCCAAGACCTTCTACGGCGCGGAACTGCGCCGTCTGCGCGAGGCGGCCGGACTCACCCAGTCCCAGCTCGGCGAGCGCGCCTTCTGCTCGGGCACGTACGTCGGCCAGTTCGAGACGGCCGTGCGCCGCCCGCAGCAGGACACCTCGAAACTGTTCGACGAGATCCTCGGCACCGGCGAACACCTGCAACGCCTGTGCCGACTGGCCCGGGAGAACAAGTACCCGGACTACTTCGCCGACGCGGCGGAGCTGGAGCAGATGGCGACGGAGATCAGCGAGTACGCGCCCATGCTGGTGCCGGGCCTGTTGCAGGTTGAGATCTACACACGGGCCATCACTCTCGCGGCACTCCCCCTCGCTTCGGAGGAGGAGGTGGAGAAGCTGGTTCGGGCTCGTATGGATCGGCAGTACCTTCTCAACCAGTCAACTGCGCCACAGTTGTGGGCGGTCCTCCACGAGACAGTGCTCCGGATCCCGATGGGAGGACCGACAGTCATGCATGAACAGCTCATCCATATCGCCCAACTGGCGCACTCCCACCGGATCATGGTGCAGGTTCTTCCGTTCACCGCTGCGGCGCACGCACTCTTGAACGGCATGGCGTCCCTGATGACCTTCCGCGACGCACCGCCTGTCGTCTACACAGAGAGCGCTGGCACCGGCCAGCTCATCGACGAACCGGTCATGGTGGAGCGATCCCAGAAGTCATACGATCTCGTCAGGGCCGCTTCGCTGCCTCCTATGGCGTCCCTGGACCTGATCGAATCGGTGGCCGAGGAGTACACGACATCATGCGCACCGCATACGACCTGAATACCGCTGTCTGGCGCAAGTCGTCCTACAGCGACGGCACCGGCGGGAGCTGCGTCGAGGTCGCCGACGGCTTCCCCGGCGTCATACCCGTCCGCGACAGCAAGGCCCCCGAGAGGCCCGCACTGGTCTTCCCGGACGCCGGCTGGTCCGCCTTCGTGACGGCGGTCAAGGACAGAGTGCTCTGACAGCCCGCGGCCATCCCGGTCACCGGCGGGGTGGGACGGCCAGCGGCCTTCCCGGGTTGGACGGCGACGGCGCGATGGTGGACGAGGAGGGGCGCGTCTACGAGCAGGTCCGCGTGACGATCCCCACCGCGCGTGCCCACGTGCCGGCCGCCGCCGGGGCCCTGACCGTCCGGGATCCGTGCTACTGCGGCGGCGGCTTCCGGTGGTCCGGCCGGGTCCGAAAGTGTCACCGGCCTCCGGCCGTCCGCTCTTGCGGGCAGGGCCGGCCGGAGGCAGGGTCCGGGGCGACCGCGGGTCAGCCCTGGTTGGGCTCCTGGCGGCCGGCGACCTGACCGCTCTTGCGGGCGGACTTGTCGCCGACCATCACCAGCGCGGCGATGATCACGAACAGGGCGATGGGCGCCACGACGTACAGGCCGAGGGTCTCGACCACGCTCAGGCCGGTGCCCGGGTCGTCGCCGTCGTCGCGGTAGAGGGCGAGTGCGGAGGGGGAGGCGACCAGCAGCGTCAGCGCGGTGAGGGCGGTGACGAATCCGGCGCGCACGGCGGCGCCGGCGCTCCTGACGTTCTCGTTGACCTTGACCTTGTTGTCCACGGAGTCAACGCTAGCGAACGTCTCCGGTCGTCACGCGTCCAGGGTGGTCTTCGGGCTCGGCGTGGCTCGCCCGGTACCGCCCCGAGTACCGCCCTCCGTGCTGCCCGGGAGCCGGTATACGGCGCTCGCGCGGCCCGTGCAGCTCCTCGTACACCGTCTCCAGCAGGTCGCGCATCCGGGGCGAGGTGACCAGCTCCTCCAGGGTGACGGGCCTGCCGTCGCCGTCGGCGACGGGAAGCCGCCAGTTGGGGTACTGGTCCCAGGTGCCCGGCACGTTCTGCGGGCGCCGGTCGCCGACGCCGTCGGGCAGCCAGACGCCGACCATCTTGGCGGGGGTGCGGGCCAGGAAGCGGTACAGACCCCTGATCTCGCTCTCCTCCTCGCCCGGTCCTTCCGGCAGCAGGTCCAGACGGGTCAGATGGGAGATCCACTCGGCGGTCTCCATGGCGTCCCGGGCCTGCTCCTCGGCGAGCGGGCCGGACAGCAGACCGAGGCCGTCGCGCAGCGCGACGTGGTCGCCGCTGAGGCGGGCGGCGGTGCTGGGCAGGTCGTGGGTGGTGGCGGTGGCCAGGCAGTCGACTCGCCAGTCCCGCGGCTCCAGTGGCTGGGGGACCTCGTGGTTGGGGGTGCGGATGTGGTCGTAGTCGCGCTCGAACCACAGCACGGAGGTGCCCAGCACGCCGCGCCCGGCCAGTTCCCCGCGCACGCCCGGCTCGACGGTGCCCAGGTCCTCGCCGACGACGACCGCACCGGCGCGGTACGCCTCCAGGGCGAGCACGCCGAGCATGGCCTCGGCGTCGTAGCGCACGTACGCGCCCTCCGTGGGCGGACGGCCCTCGGGGATCCACCACAGCCGGAACAGGCCCATCACATGGTCGATGCGCAGGCCGCCGGTGTGCCGCAGCAGTCCGCGCAGCAGCGCGCGGTAGGGGGCGTAGCCGGAGGCGGCCAGCGCGCCCGGGTTCCAGGGCGGCAGGCCCCAGTCCTGGCCGTGGGGGCTGAAGGCGTCCGGCGGGGCGCCGATGGACATGCCGGTGGCCAGGAAGTCCTTCAGCGCCCAGGCCTCGGCTCCGGAGGGGTGGACGCCGAGCGCCAGGTCGTGCACCAGGCCGATGGACATGCCCGCGTCGCGGGCGGTGCGCTGGGCGCGTGCGAGCTGGGCGTCGGTGAGCCAGGCCAGCCAGGTGTGGAAGTCCACCCGGTCCAGCAGTTCGCCGCGGACGCGGGCGGTGGCGGCCGAGCGGGGATCGTCCAGGCCGGCGGGCCAGGAGCGCCAGTCCGGTCCGTGGAGCTCGGCGAGGGCGCACCAGACGGCGTGGTCCTCCAGGGCCTGGCCCTGCTCGGCGAGGAAGTCGCAGTACGCGACGTGGCGGCCGGGCCCGAGGGGGACGGTGCGCACCAGCTCCAGGGCGCGGCGCTTGAGCGACCACACCGCGTCGCGGTCGATCATCCCGTCCTTGGCGAGGGTGGCCTCGCGCAGTTCGGCGGCCTGGGCCAGCAGCTCGTCCGCCTTCGCGCGGGCCTCGCCGCGCAGGTAGGCGTACTCGGAGATCTCCTCGATCCGCAGGTGGACCGGGTCGGCGAAGCGCCGCGACGAGGGGCGGTAGGGGGAGGGGTCCACCCTCTCGCCCTCGGCGGCGGGCACGGCCGAGTGCAGGGGGTTGAGCTGGATGAAGTCGGCTCCGGTCGCCCGCCCGGACCAGGCGGCGAGGTCTGCGAGGTCGGCCAGGTCTCCCATGCCCCACGAGCGCGAGGACAGCAGCGAGTAGAGCTGGATGAGCAGGCCGAAGGAGCGGTCCCGCACGGCGGGGAAGCGGTCCGGGGCGACGATCAGGACGGCGCTCGCGGTGCGGCCGTCGGGGGCCTCGGCGTGGAGGGTGTGGCAGCCCAGGGGGAGCCGCTCGCCGTCGGCGTCCGGGTCCGCTCCCCAGTCCAGGGTGCGTCCGTCCTCCGTCTCGACCCTCAGTGCGGTGCCGTCGGGGAGTGGAGGGACGCCGCCGCGGACGACGGGCGCGGAGGCGGCGGGCGGGGAGGAGTCGCCTCGGGAGGGGGCACGTACGACGACGGTGGGGGGCAGCAGCCGGGCCGCCTCCTCGCGCGCGTGGCGCGCCAGGGCGTCGCGTACGGCGTCCGGGGTGGAGGCGTCGACGCCCAGTGCGGCGAGCACTTCGACGATCGTGTCGTCGGGCACCCGGATCGTACGGCCCGGGGCCGGGTCGTAGGAGGTGCAGACTCCGTGTGCCGCGGCCAGTCGCGCCAGTCGGCTCATGGGAACTTCCTCCGCTCTCCCCCTGGGCTCACCCGGGTCTAGATCTCCGCGGAATCCGTTCCGTATCCCACCCCGGCCGGTTCGCTGGTCAGCGGGAGCTCGGCGGCCAGCGGCGGCTCACTGGTGAGCGGGGCGGCGTCGGCGAGTGGTGGTTCGCTGGTCAGCGGTGTCTCGGCGTAGTCCCAGGAGCAGGAGCCGTCCAGGCCGGAGTCGGGGTCGGAGACTCCGGACAGGTCGATCGGCTCCTGCCCCTGTTTGGGAAACAGGGGGAGGGGGGTGAGGAGTTCAGCGGACGCGGCCACGGGGGCCTCCGTTCGTTGCTGTCGGTCGGACATCAGGGCCCTACCCACTGAGGCGGAGCCCAGACACTTTCGGCGGGACAAACGTGAGATGGCTCACAGCCCCGTCGCCGATGATTTCGCGGTTCGATGCGCCTGTCAGCGTAGGGCATTCGAGCAAAGCGGGCATCTTGGCCAAGATTTACCGCCCCTTCGCGGGGCGGCCGCGCGGTAGGGCTTCGGGCCAGCCGCGTCCGAGGGCGCCCGACGGCGTCGGACGATGGCCGGCCTCGTCCGCACCGGTCGACAAACCGGGCGCTTCGGCCCCTGTCGTTGACACCTTCACCACGTCGGTGATGGGCTCGTTACCTATCGGTGGGTCCACTGCCCGGCCGGAGAGCCGCGGCCGCCCCGGTCGGGGCGGGGCCGGGCGGAGGAACGAGCCGGGAGACGGGTCGGTGAACGGGTCGAGAGGGGCCTGAGGAACACGTGAACCACGCGACGCATGGCCGCGCCGTGCGCCGGACCGGTGCGACGGCACTGGTCGCGGCCGTCCTCGGCGGACTGCTCGGCGGCGCACCGGCCGCGCACTCGGCGCCACCGCGGGACCAGGCGGCCGAGGAGCCCGCGCGGGACGCCGCGGGCTCCGACGACCGCGTCCGCCTGGACGGCGCCCCCGGCGTGTGGCCGCGCCCACAGTCCCTGCGCACACGCGGCCCGGCCGTGCCCGTCGGGCAGGAGGTGCTGCTCGTCGCCGACGGGGACGCCGACCCGTACGCCCTCGACACCCTCCGCGACGTCCTGCGCGCGGCCGGGGCGCGCGAGGTGCGCACCGTACGCCCCGGGGAGGAGAAGCGCGCCAACGGGCTGGTGGTGCGCGCCGGCGACCGGGCCGCCGAGCGGGCGCTGCGCGTCCTGGGCGCGCCCGAGCGCGGCGACCTGCCCCCGGGCGGTTACCGGCTGGCGGCCGGGCGGGCGGACGGCGTGGACGGCCCGGGCGGCACGGTGGCGCTGGCGGGCGTCGGCCCGGACGGGCTCTTCCACGCCGCGCAGACGCTGCGGCAGCTGGTGACCACCGGCGAGGGCGGGGCGCGGATCACCGGGGCCGTCGTGCGCGACTGGCCCGCCTCGCCGGTGCGCGGCACCACGGAGGGCTTCTACGGCGAGGCCTGGCCGCACCGCGAGCGGCTGGCCCACCTGGACTTCATGGGCCGCACCAAGCAGAACCGCTATCTGTACGCCCCCGGGGACGACGCCTTCCGCCAGTCGCGCTGGCGCGAGCCCTACCCCGCCGAGCGGCGTGCGCGGTTCCGCGAGCTCGCCGAGCGCGCCCGGCGCAATCACGTGGTGCTCGGCTGGGCCGTCTCGCCGGGGCAGTCGATGTGCCTGGCCTCCGAGGGCGACCGCAGGGCCCTGCTGCGCAAGATCGACGCCATGGCGGCCCTGGGGGTGCGGGCGTTCCAGCTCCGCTTCGAGGACGCCGGCTACACCGAGTGGCACTGCGACGCCGACGCCGAGCGCTACGGCACGGGGCCCCAGGCCGCGGCCACCGCCCACGCGGAGCTGGCCAACGAGGTGGCGGCGCATCTGGCGAAGCGGTACGGCTTCGGGCGCGACGCGGTGCCGCTGTCGGTGCTGCCGACGGAGTTCTACCAGGACGGTCCCACCGAGTACCGCGGCACGCTGGCGAGGAAGCTGGACGCGGACGTGGAGGTGGCCTGGACGGGAGTGGGGGTCGTGCCCGCCGCCATCACCGGCGGTGAGCTGGCCCGGGCCCGCACCGTCTTCCGCCACCCGCTGGTCACCATGGACAACTACCCGGTCAACGACTACGCCGGCGACCGCGTCTTCCTCGGCCCCTACACCGGCCGGGAGCCGGCCGTCGCCAACCGCTCGGCGGCGCTGCTGGCCAACGCGATGGAGCAGGCGACGGCCTCCCGCCTGCCGCTGTTCACCGTCGCCGACTACGCCTGGAACCCGCGCGGCTACCGGCCGCGGGAGTCCTGGAAGGCGGCCGTCGAGGACCTGGCCGCGACGGGCGGCGGGGAGAGGGGGGCCGGGCGCTCCGGGGAAAGGGCCCGCGAGGCACTGCACGCCCTGGCCGCCAACAACTCCTCCTCGGTGCTCGACGAGGAGGAGTCCGCCTACCTCGTCCCGCTGCTCGACGCCTTCTGGAAGGCCCGCGCGGGCGAGGACGACGCGGAGTTCGCCGCCGCGTCCGACCGGCTGCGCGACGCCTTCGCCGTGCTGCGCGAGTCCCCGGAGAACCTGGCCGGGGTCGCCGGCGGCGCCCTGAGCGAGGAGATGCGCCCCTGGGTGCGGCAGCTGGCGCGCTACGGGCGGGCCGGCCGGTACGCGCTGGACATGCTGGCCGCCCAGCGGCGCGGGGACGGCGCCGGGGCGTGGGAGGCGCGGCTGGAGCTCCAGCGGCTGCGCGCCGAGACCCGCGAGAGCGGGGTGACGGTCGGCGAGGACGTGCTGCCCGCCTTCGTGGACCGGGCGCTGAAGGCCGCCGACGACTGGTCCGGCGCGAGCGGCGGGGCGCAGAGGAAGGCCGGGCGCTCCGGGGAGCGGGTGCGCGGCGGTCCCGCGCCGCTGCCCGGATCCCCGCCGGAGCACGCCGCCGACGGCGACCCCGCAACCGCCTTCCGCGCCGCCGAGGAGCCCGCCCCCGGAGGCGGCGAAGGGGACGGCAGCGGTGACGAGCTGGTGCTGCGGCTGCCCCGGGAACGCTCCCTGGCGGCCGTCACCGTCCAGTCCGAGCCGGGCGAGGGCACCCGCGCCGCCGTCGAGGCCCATGTGCCGGGCGAGGGCTGGAGGCGGCTGGGCACGCTCTCCGAGAAGGGCTGGACGGAGGTGGACACCGGCGGTCTTCGGGTGGACGCCGTACGGCTGGCCTGGCAGGACGGTTCGAAGGCGCCGGTGATCCACGAGCTGACGCCCTGGTACTCGGACTCCCCCGGCGCCGGGCTGGAGCTCTCCCGCGAGGAGGCCAACGCCGTCATCGGCGGCGAGCCCGCCGCCGTCGGTGCCCGGCTGACCGGTCACCGGCCCACCGATGTGCGCGGCAGGCTGACCGTACGGGCGCCGGAGGGCTTCACGGTGCGGGCGCCGCGCCGGGTCACGCTCCGGCGCGGTGTGCCGGCGGCCCCGCGGATCGAGATCACCGCCGGGAAGGACGTGCGGCCGGGCACGTACCGCGTCCCGGTCACCCTCACCGCCGAGGGCGAGAGCCTGCGGCGGACGCTGACGGTGCGCGCCTACCCGCCCACCGGCGGGCCGGACCTGGCCCGGGGCGCGAAGGCCGGCTCCTCGGCCGACGAGACCGAGGACTTCCCCGCCTCGGCGGCCGCCGACGGCGATCCGGACACCCGCTGGTCCTCCCCCGCGAAGGACGGCCAGTGGCTGCGGTTGGAGCTGGACCGCCCGGCCCGGATCGGCGAGGTGCGGCTGCACTGGCAGGACGCGTACGCCTCCCGCTACCGCGTCCAGGTCTCCGCCGACGGCAGGCGGTGGAGCACGGCCGCGACCGTCCGCGACGGGCGGGGCGGCCGGGAGACGGTGCGGATGGACACCCCCGCGGACACCCGCTACGTACGGATCGTGGCCGACGAGCGGGCGACCCGGTTCGGCGTCTCGCTGTGGTCCGTGGAGGCGTACGCCGTGCGGGAGCCGGAGCGGGAGAAGGAGCGGAGGCCGGAGCAGGAGCGGGAGTAGGGACGCACCGGATACGGGGCCGTCACCGGCCCCGTACGGAGAACGCCCGGGTCTCAGGCGGGTGTCGTCGTTCTGCCTTCGATCCGGGCGAGGGCGTCGTCCGCGCCGTAGGGCCGCAGATACGGCAGCCAGCGCGGGTCCCGGTGCCCCGTTCCGATGATCCTCCAGGCCAGGCCGCTGGGCGGGGCGGGCTGGTGGCGCAGGTGCCAGCCCAGCTCCGCCACGTGGCGGTCGGCCTTGACGTGGTTGCAGCGGCGGCAGGCCGCCACGACGTTCTCCCAGGAGTGCTGCCCGCCGCGGCTGCGCGGTACGACGTGGTCGACGCTGGTCGCGACGCCACCGCAGTACGCGCACCTGCCGCCGTCGCGGGCGAACAGGGCGCGGCGGGTGAGCGGCACCGTGCCCCGGAAGGGCACGCGCACGAAGCGTTTGAGGCGGACGACGCTGGGGGCGGGTATTGCCTGGGTCGCGCTGTGCATGAGGGCGCCGGAGTCCTCCAGGCTGATCGCCTTGCCGTTGAGGACGAGTATGAGCGCGCGGCGGAGCGGTACGACGCCGAGCGGCTCGTACGACGCGTTGAGGACCAGGACGTGCGGCACGGTGCCTCCTTGTACGTCGGCGGCGCGTGGCTCGCGCCGGGACGATCTCCCCCAGTGTGTCCCGCGCCCCGGTGGCGGCGCCACCACGATCGCGTAACGCGCTGAGCGTGTTTTCGACCACACGTTGTTCCTCCCCCGCCCGGTGCCGCCGCTACCCCGGGTGACGCGGCCTGTTCGCCGGGGTGTCCCCCGTTAGTGTGTTGTGGGTGGATTCAATGGACGAGGCGCACAGGACCGCCACCGACACCGCGGGCTGGATAGAGGAGAACTGGGGGACCTGGCTCGCCATCGGGCTGCGCATCGCGCTGATCCTGGCGATCGCCGTCGTGCTGCGCTCGGTGGTCAGACGGGCCATCACCCGGCTGATCGCCCGGATGAACCGCAACGCCGAGGCCGAGGCCAGCGGCAACGCGCTGCGCGGCCTGCTGGTCAACGCCGAGCGGCGGCGCCAGCGCACGGAGGCCATCGGCTCGGTGCTGCGCAGCGTCACCACCTTCGTGATCATGGGGACGGCGCTGCTGATCGTGCTGTCCACCCTCGGCATCGACCTGGCCCCGCTGCTGGCCAGTGCCGGTGTGGCGGGCGTGGCGATCGGCTTCGGCGCGCGCAATCTGGTCACTGACGTGCTGACCGGGATGTTCGTGCTGCTGGAGGACCAGTACGGGGTCGGCGACCGCATCGACGCGGGCGAGGCCACCGGCACCGTCCTGGAGATCGGGCTGCGGGTGACCAAGCTGCGCGGCGACGACGGCGAGATCTGGTACGTGCGCAACGGCG
This sequence comes from Streptomyces verrucosisporus, assembly GCF_017114865.1. Taxonomy (GTDB): domain Bacteria; phylum Actinomycetota; class Actinomycetes; order Streptomycetales; family Streptomycetaceae; genus Streptomyces; species Streptomyces fenghuangensis. The sequence goes on from NZ_JADEYH010000010.1 coordinate 114,094, forward strand.
AGATCAAGCGGGTCGGCAACCTCAGCCAGGGCTGGGCGACGGCCGCCCTGGACGTGGAGGTCCGCTCCGACGAGGACCTGGAGGAGGTCCGTTCGGCGATCGCCGCGGCCGGTGAGGGGATGTCGACGTCCGCGCCGTGGGACGAGGTCCTGTGGGCGCCGGTGGAGGTGCTGGGCCTGAACTCGGTGACGCTGGACACCATGGTCGTCCGGGTCTCGGCCAAGACGATGCCGGGCAAGGCGCTGCCGGTGGAGCGCGAGCTGCGCTGGCGCGTCAAGCGGGCGCTGGACGCGCGGGGCATCCGGATGGTGGACGAGGAGTCGCTGGCGGCCCTGCGGAAGCTGGACGAGGAGCTGGGGGCGCCGCCGCGCGGGCGGGGCTCCGGCCGGGTCCTGTTGGAGAAGGGTCCCGCGAAGGGGGCGGTGAGGGGGCCGGACGCCGCGAAGGAGGCGGTGGACCCGGTGAAGGACGCCCTGGCGAGGGATCCGGGCAGGGAGAGGGCCGGAGCCCTGGTGAAGGAGCCGAGGGACCTCGGGCGGAACTCCGGCGGGCCGCGCCGGTAGGACGCGGAGGACGCGTGGGGAGCCGCGCGGAGAACAGCGGAGAACAGGCGGGGAGCGGTACGAAGGCCCGCCTCCGGTACGTCCGTTGACGCCGGCCGGAGGCGGGCCCTAGTGTCCCGGCCAGAAGACAGGAAACCTTCCTTACAGTTCTGGGCGGGAGAGAGGCCCATGGCCGGGACCACTCCGGGGACGCCCCGGGTGCTGCGGGCGATGAACGACCGCGCGGCACTGGAACTGCTGCTCGCGCACGGCTCGCTCTCGCGCGGCCGCATCGGCAGGCTGACCGGGCTGTCCAAGCCGACCGCCTCCCAGCTCCTGGCCCGCCTGGAGGCCGCCGGCCTGGTCCGGGTCGCCGGCGCCAGCGAGGGCCGCCCGGGGCCGAACGCCCGGCTCTACTCGCTCGACCCGGCCGCGGCGCACGTGGCCGGGCTGGACGTCACCGCCACCCGCGTCCGCGCCGCGGTCGCCGACATCACCGGCCGTACCGTCGGCTCCTTCGAGGTGCCCGCGCCGGGGCGCTCCGGACCGTGCGGGGCCTCCGAGGCACCCGGGCCGCCCGGGGCCCCGGAAGGGCGGTCCGCCGAGCCGGTCGTACGGCAGGTCGTGGCCGCCGTGGACGGGGCCGCCGAGGCCGCCGGGCTCACCCGGTCCGCGCTGCACCGCGTCGTCATCGGCACCCCCGGCGCCTTCGACCCGCGCACCGGGCGGCTGCGCTACGCCTCCCACCTGCCCGGCTGGCACTCCCCCGGCCTGCTGGAGGAGCTGGCCGCCGCGCTGCCGGTGCCGGTGGAGTACGACAACGACGTCAACCTCGCCGCCGTCGCCGAACACCGCCTGGGCGCCGCCCGGGGACACGAGGACTTCGTCCTGCTCTGGAACGAGCAGGGCCTGGGCGCCGCGCTGGTGCTGGGCGGGCGGCTGCACCGCGGCCGGACCGGCGGAGCGGGCGAGGTCGGGTTCCTGCCCGTCCCCGGCGCCCCGCTCCTGCGGCGGGTGGCCCGCGCCAACAGGGGCGGGTTCCAGGAACTGGCGGGCGCGCGCGCCCTGCTGCGGACGGCGCGCGAGCTGGGCATCGAGCCCCCTGCCGGCCGGGACGGCGACGCGGCGGCGGAGCTGCTCGCCCGCGCGGTGGAACGGACCGGCCCGGAGGCCGGGCACGACGGCGGCGGCCCGTACGGCGAGCTGCTGCGCCGCGCCGCCACCGGGCTGGCGACCGGGCTGGCCGCGCTGGTCGCCGTCCTGGACCCGGAACTGATCGTGCTGTCCGGCGGTGTACTCGCCGCGGGCGGGGAGGCGCTGCGCGAGCTGGTGCGGCGGGAGCTGGACGAACTGGCGGCCCCCCGGCCGCGGCTGGTCCTCGGAACCGTCACCGGTCACCCCGTGCTCAGCGGCGCGCTGGAGAGCGCCCTGGCCACCACACGCGACGAGGTGTTCGACACCTCCCGCTGACACCCGGCGCCCCGGCGCCCCCGCGCCCCGGTACCCCGGCACATCCCAAGTCCCGCTCCCCGGCCCAGAGGAGGCAGTCCCGTGAAACTCGCAGTGGTGGGCGGCGGATCCACCTACACCCCCGAACTCGTCGACGGGATCGCCCGGCTGCAGGACACCCTCCCGGTCACCGAACTGGTCCTGGCCGACCCGGCCGGGGACCGGCTGGAGCTGGTCGGCGGGCTCGCCCGCCGCATGCTCGACCGCGCCGGCCACCCGGCCGCCGTCACCACCACCGGCGACCTGGACGCGGCCGTCGCCGACGCCGACGCCGTGCTGCTCCAGCTCCGCGTGGGCGGCCAGGCGGCCCGCGAACAGGACGAGACGTGGCCGCTGGAGTGCGGCTGCGTCGGTCAGGAGACCACGGGCGCGGGCGGACTGGCCAAGGCACTGCGCACCGTCCCCGTCGTCCTGGACATCGCCGAGCGGGTGCGCCGCGCCAACCCCGGCGCGTGGATCATCGACTTCACCAACCCGGTGGGCATCGTCACCCGCGCGCTGCTGAACGAGGGCCACCGGGCGGTGGGCCTGTGCAACGTGGCGATCGGGCTCCAGCGGAAGTTCGCCGCCCTGCTGGAGGTGGAGCCCGGCCGGGTGCACCTGGACCACGTCGGGCTCAACCACCTCACGTGGGAGCTCGGGGTGCGTCTGGGCGGGCCGGACGGGCGGGACGTACTGCCCGGCCTGCTGGCCCGGCACGGCGCGGCGATCGCCGCCGATCTGCGGCTGCCCGAGCCCCTTCTGCACCGGCTGGGCGCCGTGCCCTCGTACTACCTGCGCTACTTCTACGCCCACGACGAGGTCGTGTCCGAGACGCGGGAGCGGCCCCCGCGGGCGGCGGAGGTCGCCGCGATGGAGCGCGAGTTGCTGGAGATGTACGCCGATCCGGCGCTGGACACCAAGCCGGAGCTGCTGGCCGGGCGCGGCGGCGCCCACTACTCCGAGGCCGCCGTCGCCCTGGCCGCGGCCCTGCTGGGCGACGGCCGGAACGGCACGGGCAGGGCGGGCGGCACGGGCGGGGGCGCGCAGGTGGTGAACGTCCGCAACGACGGCGCCCTGCCCTTCCTTCCCGACGACGCGGTGGTCGAGGTCCCGGCCGCCGTCTCCCCGGCGGGTGCCGAGCCGCTGCCCGTACCGCCGCTGGACCCGCTCTACTCCGGCCTGATCTCGGCCGTGACGGCGTACGAGCACCTGGCACTGGACGCCGCCCTGCGCGGCGGCCGGGACCGGGTGTTCACCGCGCTGCTGGCCCACCCCCTGGTCGGCCGGTACTCCCTCGCCGAGAAGCTGACGGACCGTCTTCTCGCGCACAACCGGGAGTATCTGGCATGGGCCTGACCCCCGCCGCCGCGCTGGCAGTCGACGCGGGCAACAGCAAGACCGATGTGGCGCTGGTCTCGGCGGACGGGGCGGTGCTGGGCTCGGCGCGCGGCGGCGGTTTCCGGCCGCCGGCCGCCGGAGCGGGGAGGGCCGTCGCGTCGCTGGCGCGGACGGTGGCCCGGGCGGCGCGGGCCGCGGGTCTGGAGACGCGGCCGGGCGCCCCCCTGGCCGAGCATGTGTCGGCCTGCCTGGCAGGCGCCGACCTGCCGTGTGAGGAAAGGGGGTTGGCGGACCGTATCGGCGCTCTGGGCTGGGGCCGCACCCTCCGCGTGGCCAACGACACGTTCGCGGTCCTGCGCGCGGGCCTGCCCGACGACGGATCCCCCGGGCACGGGGTCGCCGTCGTGTGCGGTGCGGGGATCAACTGCGCCGGTGTGGCCGCCGACGGCCGTGTCCACCGCTTCCCCGCCGTCGGCCGCCTGTCCGGGGACTGGGGCGGCGGCGGGGGGCTGGCGGAGGAGGCCCTGTGGCACGCCGCCCGCGCCGAGGACGGCCGGGGCGAGGACACCGAACTGGCGAGGGCACTGCCCGCGCACTTCGGGCTGCCCAGCATGTACGCGCTGATCGAGGCTTTTCATCTGGGCCGTCTGCCGGGCGGGCGCAGGCACGAACTGGTGCCCGTCCTCTTCGCGGTGGCCGCTCGGGGCGATGCCGTGGCCCGCTTTCTGGTGCACCGGCAGGCCGAGGAGATCGCGGTGATGGCCTCGGTGGCGCTGGAGCGTCTGGGCCTGCTGGACACACCGGTGCCGGTGGTGCTGGGCGGCGGCGTCGCGGCCGCCCGCCATCCGCTGCTGCACGACCGCCTGCTCGGCCTGCTGGCCGGACGCGCCCCGCTGGCCGCCGTCCGCGTGGTCACCGCTCCCCCGGTCCTCGGGGCCGGGCTGCTGGCCCTGGACCGTCTGGAAGCCGGGCCCGCCCCGTACGCCCGGCTGCGCGCCCACTACGCCGGGCGCGCCGCACGCGACTGAGGCGCGCCCGGGCACACGCGCGCCCGGGGCGTCTCGCGCTCCCAGGGACCGCGTTCCGGACGGGCTCCTCCCCCGCGGCGGTGCCGTCACGGCTTCCCGCCGCCATACTGCCGACCGGGCTCCCGGATCCTCCACCGCGCGGTACGCGGGAACGGGGATCCGGCGGTCGGCGTCAACAGGGCGCCGGAAGAGTATCGCCGAAGTGGGCTGGGCAGTCCGCCGATGGCCGTACACGAGCGGTGTCCGGCCGACAAGATGGGAGCAGCGGATCCGGCGCTCCCCGCCCCGGCCCACCCGGGCGGGGCGGACGCCGGGTGCGGGCACGGCACGGGCGCGAACACGGACACGAAGACGACACGAGCGGCGAGGTGACCGATGGGGGACGACGGGGCTGCCGAACCGGGCGGACCGGTGATGGACCGGGAGGAGGTGGACCGTGCCCTGGCACGGCTCGGCGCGGAGCACGAGGCGGTGGAGACCTCCCTGTACGCGCTCCAGGACCACGCGGGACGCAGGCTGCTGGAGGGCGCCGAGCTGACCGGGGTGACCAAGGAGCGGTGGGCGCGGACGGAGGATGCCGTCTCGCTGCTGTGGACGTACTTCGACGCCTTCACCGCGGCCCTGGACGCCGCGCGCGAGCTGCGCGGCGAAAGCCGCTGGCCGGCGCCGGAGGACCTCGCCGGGCTGACCGCGCGGCTGCGCGGCCCGGCGGTCGCCGTCCCCGCGGCGGACAACCCCGAGTCCGGGTCCGGGTCCGGGTCCGGGTCCGGGTCCGGGTCCGGGTCCGGGTCCGGGTCCGGGTCCGGGTCCGGGTCCGGGTCCGGGTCCGGGTCCGGGTCCGGGTCCGGGTCCGGGTCCGTCGAGCGGATCACCCCGGCCGAGCTGGTGGCCCGGATGAACGCCTGGTACGCCCGGGCCCTCGACACGGTCGCCGCCGCCGACTCGGTGTGGTCCGCGCTGCCCGCCCGGATAGACATGCTCTCCGCCGAGCTCCACCGCATCCGCTCCCTGGCGCACTCCGTGGGCGTGCGCCCCGGGGAGCATCCGGCGGGCGACGAGCTGGAACAGGTCACCGCGGAACTGACCGCGCTGCGGGCCGAGGTCGTCGCCGACCCGCTGGCCTTCTGGGTGCCGGCGGGCGGGAGTTCGGCACCCGGCGGCGGGCGTCCCGACACCGTCCGGTACGACCGCGCGGCCCGTGCGCTGGAGAACGTCCGGCGCGAGATCGACGCCGTGCTCCAAGTGCGGCAGGACGCCGAGCAGCGGCTGATGCGGCTGCGCGACGTGCTCTCGCGCGCCGACCGCACCCTGGCCGAGGCGAGGACGGCGCGCGGCGAGGTGCTGGCGAAGATCGCGGCGGTCGGGGTGCCCGCGGTGAGCGGGCCGCCGACCGCTCTGTACGAGCAGCTCACGCTGGCCGCCGAGCACCGGCGGCACGCCCGCTGGCACCGGCTGTCGCCGCTGCTGGAGAGCCTGGAGGAGCGCGCGGACGAGGAGCTGGAGCGGGCCCGCGCCTCGCTGACCGCGGTGACCGCACCGCTGGCGGTGCGGGCGGGACTGCGCGGCCGGCTGGACGCGTACCGCGCGCGGCTGGCGCGGCACGGGGCGGCCGACGACCCCCTGCTCGCGGAGCGGTACGACGCCGCCCGGCGGCTGCTGTGGAGCGCTCCGTGCGATCTGCGGGCGGCCGAGCAGGCGGTGCTGCGCTACCGGGAGGCGGCGCTGGAGGTGCTGGCACCGCCCGGAGGACCGGCGGACGGGGGACCGGCGGGTGGCGAACCGGTCGGCGGACGGGAGGAGTCCCGTTGATCCGGACGGTCTTCGACCCGCCGGGCACCGCCCGGCGCGACCGAGGAGGGCGGGTTTGGACGCGCCCCTCCGGGAACGCTTGGTCACCGGGGCATCCGGCGGGGACGGCCAAGGGGCGTGCCAGGCGCTCTCCGGCGTCCACGGTGCCGCCATGGCATCTCCGCCCCGCCACCAGAACACCACGAAGACCATATTTTGAAGTCATGGACGAGACGACGCGCATCACGCTCCGCCTTCCCGCCATCCTCCGCACCCGGCCGGTCGGCCGGGCCGGGCCCGTCCGCAGGTCCCCCGGCCCCGGGGCCGTCCACCGTCTGGAGGTCGAGCGCGCCGCCGAGGCCGACGGCGCACCACGCTGAGGGCGACCCGCCCCTCCCCGTCCTGCACCGCAGGAGTCCGACTCCCTCCCCAGAGCGGGAGGCATCCCCACCCCGGCCCGGAGGCCGGGACATCATCGAAGGAACCCGTTGACCATGCCGCAGCCCGACCGCCCCTCCGTCTGCCCCCGGTGCCATGAGCCACTGGAGGACGGTGATCTCCACCGCGGCGCGTGCGGCGCCGGTCCGACGGCCGGAACGGGCGACTCGCGGCCCTTGATCCCGCCGCCTCCGGCGGCGCCGCCCGCCGCAGCGGACGCCGTGCGGGACGGATCGGACTACCTTCTGCCGCCCCCCGCCACCGCGCCCTCCGTCCCGCGGGTACCGCCGCCTCCGGCGGTGCCGCCCGCGGTCCCCGCACCCCCCGCGGCCCCCGCCGCGCAGGCCGGAGACGGCGCACGGGCCGAAGACGCCGGACGGTCCGAAGGAGCGGGGCAGGCCGGTCCGCCGGCGCCGGACCCGCGTGAGAGCCCGTTCCCGCCCGGCGCCCACGGCGGCGCTCCGGCCGGCGGTGGACAGGAGCGGTGCGTCGCCTGCGGCACCGGCGCCGTCGACGCCGAGGGCCGCTGCGAGCACTGCGGCCACGCCCAGCCGCGCGAGCGCGACCACATGGAGGAGGAGTCGGAGGGGGTCGCGGCGGTCAGCGACCGCGGACTGCGCCACCACCGCAACGAGGACTCCTTCGCCCTCTCGGCCGTCTCCCTGCCGGACGGCTTCCCGGCCGTGATCGCCGTCGTCTGCGACGGGGTGTCATCGGCGACCCGGCCGGACGAGGCCTCGGCCGCCGCCGCCGAGTCCGCGTGCGCGTCGATGAGGCGGTCCCTGCCGCGCGGCGCCGACCCGCGGCAGGCGATGCACGACGCCCTGGTGGCCGCCTCCGAGGCCGTCAACGCCCTGGCACCGGAACCGCGCGACCCGGTGGAGAACGCCCCGGCCTGCACCATCGTCGGCGCGGTGGTCGCAGGAGACCTCCTCACCGTCGGCTGGATCGGCGACAGCCGCGCCTACTGGATTCCCGAGGACCGCTCCACCGCGCCCGCCCGGCTCACCGAGGACGACTCCTGGGCCGCCCAGATGGTGGCGGCGGGCCTGATGGGGGAGGCCGAGGCGTACGCGGACGCCCGGGCGCACGCCATCACCGGGTGGCTGGGCGCGGACGCCTACGAACTCGACCCGCACACCGCCTCGTTCACCCCGGACCGGCCGGGTGTGGTGGTGGTGTGCACGGACGGGCTGTGGAACTACGCCGAGTCCGCCGGGGAGATGGCCGAGACCGTCCCGGCCGACGCCCGTGCCCACCCGATGCGGTCCGCGCGGCACCTGGTGGGGCACGCGCTGGACGGCGGCGGCCACGACAACGTGACGGTGGCGGTGCTCCCGTTCCCCGCGCCGCCCGGCGCCGGGCGGGCCGTGACCGGCTGACGCACCGCCCGCCGGGAGCGGCCGTCGCCGGAGTGCCTTCGCCGGATCGGGCGTACCGCGCCCCGCGACGGGCGGCAACCGGAACGAGTGCCGTCCGGCGGACGGCCGGTGCCGCCGGACGGGCCGGCCGGAGGTGGCGCGGATCACGGCCGGCGCCTCCGCCACGGCCGGCACGCCGTTCCGCGGCGCCCGGCGGCAGCGGCCCGGCATGCGGTGCGTCGGCCGCGCCCGGCCGGTTCCGCTTCCGCCGTCCGGCGGTCCACCCGCAGGCAACAGGAGTTCCGGCCGGGCGGAAACGGTCCCGCGGGTGCCGGGCGGGACTCCCCGTCCCCGCCCTCCCGGCACCCGCCTCCCCGGGCGGCTCCGGGCCGTGGACCGATGCGCCGGCGGGCGGTCGCGTCCCGGAAACGGTGGAGAAGGCGGTGGGCGTGACCGCCCCCGAGCCCGGTACTGTTCCGCTGACGGCGGTGGTCCCTCGAGGCCGACGGGACCACCGGACGCGCGGCTCGAAGACCGGGGCGCGCGAAGAAGCGAACGATCGAGCGACGCGACACGGAGCCGCACGGAGGGGGAAGGACCGACATGCCGACTTGCCCGAACGGCCATCAGTCGGCGGCCGACGACTGGTGCGAGGTGTGCGGCCACCGCATGGCCTCCGCTCCGGGTGTGCCCGCCGGTGCCGTCCCGCCGCCCCCGATGCCCGGCCGCGGCGGCTACGGCTATCCCGGCCCCGGAGTCGACTCCACGGCACAGGGCGAACCGTGCCCGCAGTGCCGCACCCCCCGCGAGGGTCAGTCCCCGGTCTGCGGGGAGTGCCGGTACAGCTTCCTCTCGCACTCCCCCGCCGCCTACAGTCCACCGCCCCCGCCCGCCCCGCCGTCGCAGATGCCCGGCGGCAGCATGAGCGGGCTGAACCTGCCGCCCGGCTTCCAGGCGCAGGGCCCGCCGTCTCCGCCCGCCCCGCCGCAGCAGCCCCAGCAACAGCAGCACCACGGGCAGCCGCAGCACACCCAGCCCCCGCACGGGCAGCCCGACTACGGCCGCTCCGACTACGGACAGCAGCCCGGCTACGGCTACCCCCAGCAGCCCCCGGCCCCCCAGCCACCACAGCACCAGCCCCCGCACCACCAGCAGCCGCAGGGAGGCGGCGGTGACGACTGGCCGCTCCCGCCGCCCTCACACGGCGGCCAGCAGACCGGTCAGCACACCCAGCCCCCGCACGGACAGCCCGACTACGGCCGCTCCGACTACGGACAGCAGCCCGGCTACGGCTACCCCCAGCAGCCCCCGGCCCCCCAGCCACCACAGCACCAGCCCCCGCACCACCAGCAGCCGCAGCATCAGCAGGGGCCGCCGCCCCAGCAGCAGCCCGCGAACTGGGCGGTGACGGTCGGGCCCGACCACGAGTACTTCACCGCGATGATGCGGCGCAGCGGCCCCGAGGGGGCCGGGCTCAACATGCCCGCCTACACCGCCGAGCAGCGCGTCCAGCTCAGCGGCCCCCAGGTCACCATCGGCCGCCGCCGCCACTCCACCGGCGAGTCGCCCGACATCGACCTGGGCCGCTCGCCGGAGGACCCGGGGGTCTCGCACCAGCACGCGGTGCTGGTGCGGCAGCCCGACGGAAGCTGGTCCGTGGTCGACCAGGACTCCACCAACGGCACCACCATCAACGGCGCCGAGGACCCGATCCAGCCGTTCGTCCCCACCCCGCTCCAGGAGGGCGACCGGGTGCACGTCGGCGCGTGGACCACGATCACCCTGCACCGGGGCTGACACCCCGGGCCGGCCCCCGGCCTGCGACTGACCGGTGCCCCGGCCAGGCCGGGGCACCACCGCCCAAGCCCCGGCACAGGACCCGGCCCGCCCGGTGATACCGTCCCGGACCCCCGCCAGTGCCGGAAGGCGATGTTCCGGCACTAGCCTCCGTCCCATGACAGACGCCGCGATCACAGTCGAGGGACTGCGCAAGCGGTACGGGGACGTACAAGCCGTCGACGGGGTGTCCCTCACCGTCGAACGCGGCGAGTTCTACGGCATCCTCGGACCGAACGGCGCGGGCAAGACGACCACCCTGGAGATGACCGAGGGCCTGCGCAAACCGGACGAGGGGACGGTCCGGCTGCTCGGCCGGTCCCCCTTCCCCCGCGACCCGGCGCTGCTGCGCCGCATGGGCGTCCAGCTCCAGGCGTCGGCGTTCTTCGAGAAGCTGACCGCCCGCGAGCAGATCCGCACCTTCGCCTCCCTCTACGGCGTCTCCTCCGAGCGCGCCGACGCGATGCTGGAGACAGTCGGCCTGACCGGGAAGGCCGGCACCCGCGAGAACAAACTCTCCGGGGGCCAGGCGCAGCGGCTGTCCATAGCCTGCGCGCTGGTCCACGACCCGGAGCTGGTGTTCCTGGACGAGCCGACCACCGGCCTCGACCCGCAGGCCCGCCGCAATCTGTGGGACCTGCTGCGCGCCATCAACCAGGAGGGCCGCACCGTGGTGCTCACCACGCACTACATGGACGAGGCCGAGACGCTGTGCGACCGGGTGGCGGTGATGGACCACGGCCGCGTGCTGCGTGTGGGCGCCCCGGCCGATCTGGTGGCGGAGCTGGGCGTGGACTCCCTGGAGGACGTCTTCCTCCAGCTGACCGGACGGGAGTACCGCCAGTGAGCGCCAAGACGTTCGCCAGCCTCTCCAAGGCGATGGCCCTGGGCCTGCTGCGGGACCGTACGGCCGCCTTCTTCATGCTGGTCTTCCCGCTGATGTTCCTGGTGCTGTTCGGCGCGCTGTTCCAGAACGACTCGACGGCCCGGGCGGAGATCGTCCAGATAGGCCGGGTGGAGATCTTCGACTCCCTGCCGCGCGAGGCGCGCGAGGGGCTGGAGGAGGTCCTGGAGATCAGACGGTCCGACGACAGGGACGCGGCCCTGGAGGAGGTTCGCGCGGGCGATGTGGACGCCGCCGTCTGGCAGGAGGGCGACGAGGTGCGGCTGCGCTACTCGGCCGCCGACCGGGTCCGGGCGGGCAACGCGCGGGCACTGGTCGACTCGGTCGTCCAGCAGGCCAACATCGCCGCGACCGGGCAGCCGCCCGCCTACGCGCTGACCGCCCGCCAGGTGGAGGACGAGTCGCTGAAGCCGATCCAGTTCCTCACTCCGGGCCTGCTCGGCTGGGCGGTGGCGATGGGCGCGGTCTTCGGTTCGGCGTTCACCCTGGTCAACTGGCGCAAGAAGCGCATCCTGCGGCGGCTGTGGCTGGCCCCGGTGAGCGCGGGCACGGTCATCGCGGCCCGCATCGGGGTGAGCGTGGCGCTGGCCCTCGTCCAGACCGCGGTCTTCCTCGGCGTGGCCTCCATCCCCTACTACGGCCTGGAGCTGAGCGGCCACTGGTGGCTGGCCGTACCGCTGGTGGTGTGCGGCACGCTGGCCTTCATGTCCATCGGGCTGGTCGTCGGCGCCTGGGCCAAGAGCGAGGAGGCGGCGAACGGAGTGGCCCAGGTGGTCATCCTGCCGATGGCCTTCCTGTCCGGCGCCTTCTTCCCACTGGACATCGCGCCGGCCTGGATCCGGGCGCTCTCCGGCCTCTTCCCGCTGACGTATCTGAACGAGGCGATGCAGGACGTCCTCTCCCGCGGCCAGTCCTGGGGCGCGGTGCTGCCCGTCATGGGCGGGCTGCTGCTGTTCGCGGCGGTCCTGACGGCCGTGGCCGCCCGGCTCTTCCGCTGGGACGACGCCTGAGGTCCCCGGCCGCCCACCGGGCCGGGCCCGGGTCCTCGGGGCACGGGCCCCGAGCCCTGAGGGCATGGGGCGGGCATCTGCGACCATGGGGGGCGTGATGGAGATTCCGCGTGGCGACGTGCAGACGCAGACCTTCTTCGAGCAGGTCGGGGGCGAGGAGACCTTCCGGCGGCTGGTGCGCCGGTTCTACGAGGGTGTGGCCGGGGATCCGCTGCTGCGGCCGATGTACCCGGAGGAGGACCTCGGGCCGGCCGGGGAGCGGCTGGCGCTGTTCCTGATGCAGTACTGGGGCGGGCCCCGGACGTACAGCGAGCAGCGGGGGCACCCCCGGCTGCGCATGCGGCACGTGCCCTTCAGGGTCGACCGCGCGGCCCACGACGCCTGGCTGCGGCACATGCGCGACGCCGTGGACGAACTCGGTCTGGCCCCCGAGCACGAGCGGCAGTTGTGGGACTACCTGGTCTACGCGGCCGCCTCGATGGTCAACACCCCGGACTGACCCCCGCGCCTCGCACGCACACGGCGCACACGGCGAAGCCCCGGCCCTTCTCTCTCACACGGGCCGGGGCTTCGCCGTGTCGTCCGCCGTTCGCGCAGATGCCTCACAGCGGGGTGACGCTCAGCCCCGGCACGCCCCGCCCGGCGCCGCGCACGGCGACCGAGCCGTACGGGGTGCGCAGCCGCAGCCAGGTGCCGGCGGCCAGCACCGCCACCGCGGCGTCCCGCCCGCCGGCGACGGGCGGCGGCCCCTGCGGGCCGGCCGCCGGGGCCGGGCCGCGCGAGCGCAGCATGCCCAGCGCCTGCGCTGCGTGCACGGCGCGCAGCGGCAGCCCCGTACCGCCGCCCAGGGGGCGGGACCAGATCTCCTCCGCCAGCGCGTCCAGCGCCTCGCGGGTGCGCTCGCCGGAAGCCAGCGCCTCGCTGCGCCGCCGGAACTCGGCGACCACCGAGGCGGCCGCCGCGCGCACCGACTCGTACGGCAGCTCGCCCACCGGACGCCAGCCGCCGCGCGGCGGCAGCAGACCGGCCCAGGGCGGGCCGGTCACGGCGGCGGGCACGGAGAAGGCCTCGGAGGCCTCGTCGAGGCCCTCCAGCAGTTCCCCGGCGGAGACCGTCGCGTCCAGGTCCGCCGCCTCGGTCAGCCGGGCGGTGCGCACGGCCAGCACCTCGAAGCGGGCCGGGCGCGCGAAGACGCCCAGAACGCCGTCGCCGGTCGCCCTCAGCCGTACCGCCGCGGCCTTCTCCCAGCGCAGCAGCCGCCCCAGGAGGGCGGCCAGCTCGGCCGCCTCCCCGGGGTCGGCGAACACCAGACGTGGGGGCTGTCCGCTCATCCGGCGGCGTCCCCCGTCGCGCTGTCGTCCAGGTACTCCTTGAGGAACGCCTTCTCCTCGTCACTGAGCCGGCGCGGACGCTCGCGCTCCAGGTCGTAGGGGACCACGACCGTCGAGGCCCGCACGTAGACGGTGTCCCCCTCACCGGGGCCGTCCTTGACCTCGTAGGCGACCGTCAGCGAGGCCGCTCCGATCCTGGTCACCCACATCTCCACCACGACCGGCTCGTGCCGGTGCACCAGCGGGCGCAGATAGGAGATCTCGTGCCCGGCCACCACCGAACCGCCGGTGAAGGCCCCCGACGCCGCCTGGCGGGCGAGGCGGAACATGAAGTCGATCCGCGCCTCCTCCAGGTACCTCAGGAACACGACGTTGTTGACGTGCCCGAAGGAGTCCATGTCGGACCAGCGCAGGGGACAGGGGAATGTGTGGCGCACGCCTTCTCAGCCCCGCGTCAGCTTCTTGTAGGTGGTGCGGTGCGGACGGGCGGCGTCCGGTCCGAGGCGCTCCACCTTGTTCTTCTCGTACGACTCGAAGTTGCCCTCGAACCAGAACCACTTGCTCTCGCCCTCGTAGGCGAGGATGTGGGTGGCCACGCGGTCCAGGAACCAGCGGTCGTGGGAGACCACCACGGCGCAGCCGGGGAACTCCAGCAGCGCGTTCTCCAGCGAGGACAGGGTCTCGACGTCGAGGTCGTTGGTCGGCTCGTCGAGCAGGAGCAGGTTGCCGCCCTGCTTGAGGGTGAGCGCCAGGTTCAGCCGGTTGCGCTCACCGCCGGAGAGGACCCCCGCCGGCTTCTGCTGGTCCGGGCCCTTGAAGCCGAACGCGGAGACGTAGGCGCGCGAGGGCATCTCGACCTGGCCGACGTTGATGTAGTCCAGCTCGTCGGAGACGACGGCCCACAGCGTCTTCTTGGGGTCGATGTTGGCGCGGGCCTGGTCGACGTAGGAGATCTTGACCGTTTCGCCGACCTTGATGCTGCCGGAGTCCGGCTCCTCCAGACCCTGGATCATCTTGAACAGCGTGGTCTTGCCCGCGCCGTTGGGGCCGATGACGCCGACGATGCCGTTGCGCGGCAGGGTGAAGGACAGGTCGTCGATGAGGACCTTGTCACCGAACGCCTTGTGCAGACCCTCGACCTCGACCACGACGTTGCCCAGACGCGGGCCCGGCGGGATCTGGATCTCCTCGAAGTCCAGCTTGCGGGTCTTCTCGGCCTCGGCGGCCATCTCCTCGTAGCGCGTCAGACGCGCCTTGGACTTCGCCTGGCGGCCCTTGGCGTTGGAGCGGACCCACTCCAGCTCCTCCTTGAGGCGCTTGGCGCGCTTGGCGTCCTTCTGCCCCTCGACCTTGAGTCGGGCCTGCTTCTTCTCCAGGTAGGTGGAGTAGTTGCCCTCGTAGGGGTGGGCGCGGCCGCGGTCGAGCTCGAGGATCCACTCGGCGACGTTGTCCAGGAAGTACCGGTCGTGGGTGATGGCCACGACGGTGCCCTCGTACTTGGCCAGGTGCTGCTCCAGCCACAGCACGGACTCGGCGTCCAGGTGGTTGGTGGGCTCGTCCAGCAGCAGCAGGTCGGGGGCCTCCAGCAGCAGCTTGCACAGCGCGACGCGGCGCTTCTCACCGCCGGAGAGGTTGGTGACGGGCCAGTCGCCGGGCGGGCAGCCCAGGGCGTCCATGGCCTGCTCCAGCTGGGCGTCCAGGTCCCAGGCGTTCGCGTGGTCGAGCTGCTCCTGGAGCTTGCCCATCTCCTCCATCAGCTCGTCGGTGTACTCGGTCGCCATCTGCTCGGCGATCTCGTTGAACCGGTCGAGCTTGCCCTTGATCTCCGCGACGCCGTCCTGGACGTTCTCCAGCACCGTCTTGGACTCGTCCAGCGGGGGCTCCTGGAGGAGGATGCCGACGCTGTAGCCGGGGGCGAGGAAGGCGTCGCCGTTGGACGGCTGCTCCAGCCCGGCCATGATCTTCAGCACCGTGGACTTTCCGGCGCCGTTGGGGCCCACGACACCGATCTTCGCTCCGGGCAGGAAGCTCAGCGTGACGTCGTCGAGAATCACCTTGTCGCCGTGCGCCTTACGCGCCTTGCGCATGGTGTAGATGTACTCAGCCAAGAGAAACCGTCCGGCAATCAGGGAGTGGGCAGATACACCCCATCTTGCCGCACCCCCGCGCTGGGACGAAAACGAGTACCGCGGCGACCTGTGTCACGGCCCCGGGCCGTGAAAAGACCGTGTGCCGCCGCAGGAGGTGCGGCGGCACACGGCCGGGTGATCCGGGTGGTCCGGGCGGATCAGGCGATCACGCCCGGACCGGTGGAGCTGTGTGGGACGACGGCTCAGTCGCCGGAGCCGGCGGTGGCGGGCTTCTTCTTCCGGAGGAAGAAGACGGCGGCGCCACCGAGGACCACCAGGGCGAGGGCGACGCCCGCGATGATCGGGGTGGTGCTGCTGCTGCCGGTCTCGGCGAGGTTGCCGTCGGTGTCGCCGGTGGCGCCGGTGTCACCGCCGACGGTGGCCGGGCTGGGCTCGGTGGAGGGCTTGGGGCTCTCCTCCTCGCCGCCGCCGTTGCCGCCGGTGGTGGTCTCGGTCTCGCAGTCGAGGGTGCCGGTGAAGGTCTCCTCGAAACCGTTCGGACCGGTGATCGTGATGTTGTACTCCTGGTCCTCCTGGACCGGGACGGTCACGGTCTCGGAGCCGCCGGCCGGGATCTCGTACTCCTTGCCCGCGAGGGAGAAGGAGAACGGCTCGTCACCCTCGTTGGTGGCGGTGACGTCCACGCCGCCCTTGACGCAGTTCTTCTCGGCGGTCACGGCCGGGATCGGGCCCTCGTTGGCCCAGTTCGCGGTCGCGCTGGCGGTGACGCCGGAGCTGCTGGAGCCGGCCAGGATCTGGGTCTGGCTCGGGTTCTTCGGGTCGACGCTGGTGAAGGCGCGACCCACGGCGACCTCGGTGTTGGCCTGCGCGGTCAGCGAGGCGGTGCCGGGCTCGGTGCCCTTGGGCACGTCGAAGAAGAGCTGGTCGCCCTCCTTGGCGGTGGTCACCGCGTTGCCGTCCTTGTCGACGACCGTCACACCCGCGTTCGCGGCCTCGGCGCCGGGCGCGACGTTCACGGTCTGCGCGTTGGTGTGCACGGTGACCGGGCCGAGCTTCTCGCCGGCCTTGCCGGAGACGGCGGACGGCTCGAGCGTGAGCGAGGCCTTCGGCTCGGCGAGGTTCTCGGCCGACTTGATCAGGTATTCGGCGAGCTTGTCGGCGTTGCCGTTGTCCGCGTCGACCTTCACGTTGTCGGAGAAGTGCCAGATCGCGATCTGGGTGCCGGCGGCGGCGGTCTTCTCGGTGAGGCGCTTGGCGCCGGCCTTGCTCGCGAGCGCCGTGAGGTCGTTCACCTGCGGGTAGGAGTTCTTCAGGATCCAGAGGATCTTGCCCGCGTTCTCGTTGTTGTGCAGCGTGGACTCGTCCCAGGAGGCCTCGCGGTACTTGGCACCCGCGACCGTCCCGCGGCCGACGTCGATGCAGTAGGTCTTCAGGGTGCCGCCACCCTCGACCTGCAGCTCGAACAGACCGGCAGCGGTGTTACCCGGATTGGGACCGTTGAGAATCTTGACACCGGAACCGATCGTCACACCGGCCTTGGGCAGGGTGGCGAGCACGCCGCCCTGCTGGTTGTTCTCGTCTGCGACGGCGGTCCCCGCCCCGGCGATCGCTCCTACCGCCAGCATGCCCGTGGCTATCGCGGCGGCGGCGAAACGGGCGGGACCCCGTCCGCGTACAGAAATCATGGTCTGGTCGTCCCCTCGTCAACCCCCGTGTCTCAGGGGGTGATCGTAGGGAGCAATCGGAGCGCGGTCCCCAGAAATATCAGACGTTACACACTCCGATTCCCAATCGTTACAAGGGAATGCCGCAGAAGCGTACTCACCTTGACATAGGGGCAGTTACCGGCTTGTTGTGTGTAACTCTCATGGACTTGCGGCCGGTTCGCCGTTGGGAACGGCCCGCACCACACGGCGGAACGACGAGGTGCCCCTGGCCAGGTCGTGTCCCACCGCCGTGGCCTCGATCTCCGCCGATGTCCAGCGCTTTCCGTCGCGTTCACCCTGCTGCACTCGCAACCGCCCGCGGACGAGAAGGGGTTCGCCGACGGTCACGGAGGCGGCCAGGTTCTCCGCGAGCCCCCGGAACGCCCACACCGTGTAGAAGCTGGTGTAGGCGTCCGTCCAGCCGCCCCGCTGCTCGTCGTAGCGCCGCACCGTGGTGGCCAGCCGCAGCCGGGCCACCGGATGGCCGGACGCCGTCGTCCTGGACTCCACCGCCGACGCCGCGTTGCCGACCACCGTCACCGTCGTCTCGTTCACCCGGGCCGCCCCCGTCCTCTTCTCGTCCGCTCCCGTACGGGCTGCACGGACCCGATGCTGCCCGCCCGAGGCAATGTCCGCCGCGGCCTGTGGAGCACCGCCGGGTTGTGGACAACCCGGCCACCCTGACGGGTGATAGGGGCCGGATGACCGGGCGGAGGTGCTCCCGGGTCCGCCCTCAGGCGCGGTCCGTGCCGCCCGCCGCGATGACGTACTGCTCGCGCACCTCCCGGTACCGCAGCAGCTCGGCGGCCACCGGCTCCAGCACCCAGGCCTGGCCCCAGCCGGTCGCCAGCCGCCGCAGTCCGCGCTCCTCCTCCAGCCCGTACGCCCGTGCCGGCCCCCGTGCCGCGATCCGGCAGCACCCGGCCAGCAGCGGACCGCCCAGCGCGCCGCCCGTCAGCAGCGCCACCGGCAGCAAGACGCCGCCCCACCCGGGCCCTCCGGCGATCAGGTCCACCAGCAGGTGGAGGCCGATCAGCTGGACGGCCAGCATCAGCCACTGCGCGCAGGCGACCACCGCCCACCAGCGCGGCCTCGGCGGCCGGGCCTCGTCGCCGTCGTCCTCGGCCGACGCGATCGCGTCCTCCAGCGCCTCCGGCAGCCCCAGCGCGCCGCGCCAGGCCGCGTCCCGCACCGAGCGGGCCCACGGCTGCGGCAGCCCGGCCGACGCCTCCTCGGCCAGCTCCCGGACCGCCTGCGCCAGTACGGGCCGGGCCACCGCGGCCCTCTCCGGCACCGCGGACCCGCGTCCGCCCTCCCCGTTCCCCCGCCCGTCCGTGCTCCCTGAGGCCGCCCCGGGCCCGGTACCGGTGCCGGCACCGGGTACGGCCGGGGCGGCGGCCGTCTCCCCGCGCCCGCGCCGCGTCTCGTACCGGCGCAGCAGCCGCGCCCAGGGGGTGCCGCAGGCCCGCTCGGCGTGGCGCAGCCAGAGGCGCTCGGCCGTCTGCCCCGCCGCCCAGGCGCCCACCGCGCAGGCCAGCCGGTCCTCGAACTCCTCGCGCGCCCGCTCGGTCAGCCCGGCCGGGCCCTGCGGGGTGTCGGCCACGTAGACCGGGCGGAGCCGGGCGACCACGCCGTCCACGTCGGCCGACAGCCGCAGTGCGGCCGCCCGCCGCGACGAGGCCAGCTCGCCCAGGCAGTCCCTCAGTTCGCCGACCCCCTGGCCCGTGAGCGCGGACATGGCCAGTACGGTCGCGCCGGGCTCGCCGTGTTCGCCGAGGGCCATGCCGTCCTCGTCCAGCAGCCGCCGCAGATCGTCCATGACGGTGTCGACGGCGTCGCCCGGCAGCCGGTCGACCTGGTTGAGCACCACGAACGTCACCTCGGCGTGGCCGGCCAGGGGCCGCAGATAGCGCTCGTGCAGCACCGCGTCCGCGTACTTCTCCGGGTCGGTCACCCAGACCACCGCGTCCACCAGCCGCAGCATCCGGTCGACCTGCTCGCGGTGACCGGGGGCGGCGGAGTCGTGGTCGGGCAGGTCGATGAGGACCAGGCCGCGCAGCGCCGGGTCGCGCGGCTGCACCCGGCGCCGGGCCCGGGGCGGCACTCCCATCCGCTCCAGCAGGCCGTCGGCGCCGCTGTCCCACTCGGTCTCCCAGACGCAGGCGACGGGCAGCGAGGTGGTGGGGCGGCGCAGTCCGGTCTCGGAGAGCTGTACCCCGGCGAGCGTGTTGAACAGCATCGACTTGCCGCTGCCGGTGGCCCCGGCGACGGCGACGGTTGTGCAAGCCCGCGACAGCCTGCCGCGCGCGGTGACCTCGTCCAGGATCCGGCCCGCCTCGGCGAGCACCTCACCGTCCAGCCTGGTGCGGGAGAGGCCGACCAACTCCCTTAGTGCGCCCAGCCGTTGGCGCAACGCCTCCTCCTCGGGCGCGGTGCCCGGCGCGGCGTACGCCCGCATGCCGCCGGCGCCGCCGCCGTCCCACCACTCCCCCCGGCCGCCGGTGCGGCCGCCGTCGAACAGCCCGGCCTCGAAGGGGACGCCCTCGAACGGCCCGGCGTCGAAGGGCCCGGCGGGGAACGGCGCGCCCTCGGCCTCCTCCCGCACACTCCCTCCCCCGTCCTTACGGGCTCTGCGGGCGATCAGCCCGTCGTCCCAGACCCGGCCGCCGTCGGTACGGACATCGGCGCCCACCGCGATCACCTCTCCCTCTGCAGTACGGACAGTGCGGCGACCAGGGCCACCTGCTGGTCGGGGGTGGCGTCGAGGTCCCGCAGGGGCGCGAGCCGGTAGCCGCGCTCCCCCAGCAGCACGCGGTCCAGGCAGTCCTCCAGTAGCCGCTCGCCGCGCTCGCGCAGCCGCGCCGCGACGTCCGCGCCCAGGGCGCGGACGAGCGCCTCGTCCGCGCCCCGCGCGCGCCGTCCGCCCAGCAGTGCGGTGGCGAGCAGGGCCGCGGTCTCCTCGGCCGACAGCGGGCAGCCGCTGTCGGCCGCGCGCAGTTCCTCGTCGGCCACCTCCTCCAGGCAGCGCCGCCAGCGCCGCGCCAGGAGGTCGATCCGCTCGGCGACCAGTTCGTCGGCGCGGCCGCACTCGGGGGCGCCCGGTTCCAGGCGCCAGGCGTCGGCGGCCTGCTCGTCGGCGTCGCCGACGGAGCCGCGCAGCAGGGCGGACAGTCCGTCGGCGAAGGCGTCCAGGAGCTCGTCGCCGCCGCTGTCCCGGGGGAAGCCGCGCCAGCGGGCGAGGGCCTCGCCCGCCAGCAGCTCGCCGTCGGCGATCTGCCGCCGCACCCGCGCCCCGGCCCGCTCGTACGCGCCGTCGATGTGGCGCATCAGCCGCAGTACGGCCGCGTGCTGGGCCGCCGCCGCGCCCGCCAGCCCGGAGACGCGCGAGCGCAGCGAGGCCAGGGCGCCGGTGGCCGTCCGGTCGGCGGCGACCACGCGGGCGGCGGGGTCCCCGGCGTGGTGGAGCAGCCACTCGCGCAGCCCGGCCACGGCCGTGGCGGGCAGCAGTCCGGAGCCTCCGCGCGCGGACTCGGGCAGCTCGGGAACGGTGAAGCAGGGCACGTCGCCGAGGCCGGCCCGCGCCAGCAGGGCGGTGTACCGGCGGGAGAGCTCGTCGGCGACCTGATGGGGCGCCCGGTCCAGCACGGTGGCCAGCGTCACGTCGTACTCGCGGGCGCTGCGCAGCAGGTGCCAGGGGATCGCGTCGGCGTAACGGGAGGCGGTGGTGACCAGGATCCAGACGTCGGCGGCGCAGAACAGCTCGGCGGCCAGTTCGCGGTTGGCGGTCACCAGGGAGTCGATGTCGGGCGAGTCCAGCAGGGCGAGCCCGACGGGCACGGCCTCGGCGGTCTCGACGGCGAGCGCGGGCGGGGTGTCCGCGTCTCCGCCGTCCGCCGGGTGGTCGTCGTCGGGGAGGGCGGGCGGGGTGTCCTGCGCGGCCCGGAAATCGTCCCGCCGCGGCGTCCAGACCCGTCTCAGCCGGGGCAGTACGCGTGGCCCGGCGAACCAGTGCTGGTCGGCGGGGTGGCAGACCAGCACCGGTGTGCGGGTGGTGGGCCGCAGCACCCCCGCGTCGCTGACCCGGCGCCCGACGAGCGAGTTGACCAGGGTGGACTTCCCGGCCCCGGTGGAGCCGCCGACCACGGCGAGCAGCGGCGCCTCGGGGGCGCGCAGCCTGGGCACCAGGTAGTCGTCGAGCTGGGCGAGCAGTTCGCCGCGGGAGCGGCGGGCGCGCTCGGCCCCGGGCAGCGGCAGTGGAAAGCGGGCTGCGGAGACGCGGTCACGCAGCGTGGTGAGCGCGTCGAGCAGTTCGGTCCTAGCTTCCAAGATCGCCACATGCGAAGAATGCCCAATTTCGAATGGTTTTTGAAGTGCATTAGGGCTAGAACAGGGTGTTTTGACCCCTGTGGCCCGCGCCGCACCCCGGAGCGGAGGGCATAACGACTGCACAACACCCGCCCCGCCGGGCGTTCAAACCGGTGCATGATTCGTACTCGCCTGCGATTATCGGGACCGCTTCACTGAACCTCCACAGGGTGTCGCGGACGTGAAGCAACCGGGAGGAAGCGCCCGGGCCCCTATCCTTGTCGCGGCAAGGTCACCCGGGGGCGCTCCGTCGTCCGTCCGCGACCGCTTGAGCCCCCGTAGCTCAGTGGATAGAGCAGGCGCCTTCTAAGCGCTTGGCCGCAGGTTCGAGTCCTGCCGGGGGCGCACAGAACACGGCCGACCCGTCGGCCGCCGGGGCGGGCGGCGCGGTGCCGCCCGCCGGCACCGCGCACCGCCGAGGGGCGGAGCCCGGCCGGAATCCCCGCACAAGAGGGCCGGAGAGCCTCGCGGCGGCGCTCTCCGGCCGGATCAGGTGTTGTGGACGCGCACCATGCCGTCGTCCGCGAACGGAGCGTAGTACTCCGTGAACAGCTTCCCCACCAGCTCGCCCCGGCTGGAGACGCCCACCTTCTCGAAGATCCTCTTGACGTGGTCGCGCACCGTGTGCGGGGAGAGGTGGAGCCGCTCGGCGATCTCCCCGGTGGGCAGCCCCCGGGCGATGAGCCGGGTCACCTCCGTCTCCCGCTCCGTCAGCTCGTACGCCTCGACGATGAGCGGGACGATCTCCGACGTCTTCGCCGGCTCGACGACCACCGCCGAGGGGCCCAGCCTCCCGTCGGCCTCGCGCAGGCACGAGGCGTGGCAGACCAGCCACCGCCCACTGCGGGTGCGTACCCGCACACGGGCCTGCCCGTGGTCCCGCTCCTGCGCGATGGCGCGCGCCTTCAACGCCGTCGACTGCACCCAGACCGGGACGCGCAGACCGAGCTGGAAGGAGGTGGCCGGCCCGTCGGGCAGATCCTCCAGGTGGGCACGCGCGTCCTCGTTGGCCGACAGCAGCGCTCCGGACGCGTCGAACAGGAGCAGGCCAGGGCCGTGCCGGGCGTCGGGCAGGGCCTGGGGGGTGGGCTCCGCGAAGGCGCGCAGCCTCTTGGCCAGCGGGGTGACCAGGCTCTCGATCAGCTTCATCTCGGCGGCGCCGAAAGCGGGGCGGCCCTTGGCCCGGAAGAGGCTGATGTGGCCGTGGGGCCGCTCACCGATCCGCAGGACGGCGCGCAGCTCGTCCTGGAGCCCGCGCGGACGCATGAAATCCTGGTACAGGCTGCTGCGCGCCGGAAGGTCCCCCGTGGACTCGCGCAGTCCGGCGACCGGCACGGGCGCCCGGGCGAGATCCCGGAAAAGGTTGATGTTCTCGGTGAACAGCTCGCTCTCCCAGTAGACGGCGCATCCGCCCTCGTCGAGGTTCTCGGCGCGGATCGGGGCGGCCATCATCCCGGTCAGCGGGTCGGTGACCCGCCAGACGGCCGCGTCGTAGGGCATGAGCCTGCGCAGATGGTGCGAGGCCTCGGCGAACATGCCGAGCGCGTCGGTGGCTTTCGCGGCCCGCGAGAGCAGTTCGGTGCGGCCGACTTCGGTTCGGGATGAGTTCGGACCGGTCACGCACCGATTCTCCCAACCGGCGGCGACATCGCCAACCCCTCGTTTGGGGGGTGTGCGGAGGTGCTCGGTCCCGTCCGCCCGAATGATCGGCTCCCTCCCCCCGAATGAGGGGTGGAAAGCGGGCCCCGAATAGGCAAGTGTTCCCGGCGACGCACGACTGGCGGAGAGGGTTCGAAGGGGACGCGGGACCGGCGCCCCGACGGTGAGGAAAGAAGAAACCCCACTGCTCCCGGAAAAGTCAAGGAGTTGACCGGACCATGCGGGTTGGAGTCATAGGCGCCGGCGCCA
Organism: Streptomyces verrucosisporus; assembly: GCF_017114865.1. Lineage (GTDB taxonomy): Bacteria > Actinomycetota > Actinomycetes > Streptomycetales > Streptomycetaceae > Streptomyces > Streptomyces fenghuangensis. The sequence continues at coordinate 137,230 of NZ_JADEYH010000010.1, forward strand.
TGGGCAGGGCGCTGGCCCGGCGGGCGGCGCTGGCGGGCGCCGTGGTGCTGCTGTCGGACCGCAGTATCGGGAAGGCCCGGAGGGCGGCCGCCGAGGCGACGACCGGCGCTCCCGGGGCGGTGCTGGCCTCCTCGCTGCGGAACGCCCTGAGCCCCTCTCTCGTCGTACTGACGCCGGACAGGGAGGAGTCGCTCGCCCTCGTACGGGACCGGTCCGCGGCATTGGCGGAGAAGTTCCTGGTGGACGCCACCGCTCCGCCGCCCCCGGGGACGGCGGACGCGGCCGCCACGAGCGATCTGGTGGCGGCGGCGCCGGCGGCCAGGTGGGTGAAGGTCCTCGCGGCCGCGGACGCCGACGCCGTCTACTCGGGACGGATCGACGGACTGCCCATCGACATGTTCGTGGCGTCGGACGACGAGGACGCCAAGGTGGCGGTGGCCGAAATGATGAACATGTCGGGGCTGCGTGCCCTGGATACCGGGACACTCGACAAGGCCGACGCCCTGGACGCTATAGCCTGTCTCGCGAGGGAGCTGAGCGACCGGCTGCTGACGACGGAAGGTTGGGGAGTCAAATTCCTCCCCGACTGGTGAACTACCCAGACGACGCAACACTTTCCATTCCAAAGGAAGGTTGGGGGGAATTCATGGGTGGGCGTCTTTCCTTCCGCTTATTGGGACCTCTTGCCGTGCACGGCACGAACGGCGAGGTCAAACTCAGCGGAAAACGACAGAACATCCTGTTGACCATGCTGCTGATCGAGAATGACCGCGTGATCGAGGCCCCGCGTCTGATACAGGCGATATGGAACGACTCGCCTCCGGCCACGGCCCGCAGTCAGATAAGGATATGCGTCTCCTCACTACGAAGACAGTTCGCGGCGGGCGGAGTCGCCGCCAGCATCGAAACGCACAAGACGGGATACCGTTTACGGGCCCCCGCGGAGGAGATCGACCTCCACCTCTTCGGGGAACTCCTGGCCCGTACCCGCGCACAGGCGCGAACCGCGGACCGCGAGTCCACCGTACGGATGTTCCGGGAGGCCCTCGGCCTGTGGCGGGGCCCGGTCGGCGCCGGCCTGGACAGCCCCCTGCTGGAGGGCATCACCCTGAAGTTCCACGAGGACCGCTACTCCGCCCTGGAGGAGTGCTTCGAGTTGGAACTGGAACTGGGGAACCACCGCAAGATCCTGGGCGAACTGGCGCGGCACGTCGCCGAGCACCCCTTCCGCGAGACTCTCGCCGCACAACTCATGCTGGCCCTGTTCCACTCGGGGCGAACGGCCGACGCACTGGCGCTTTTCCGCAAAACGCGCAGGATGTTCTGCGATGAACTCGGCATCGAGCCCGGCGAACGGCTGCGCTCCATCGAAAGGTTCATCTTCGACGGCACCGCGGCGGGTCCCCTCCCGAAGGCGTCCGCGCGGGTCTCGCACCACCACTTCGGGAGGCCTGGAGAGGCCTTCCCCGCACTTCCTCCGCAGGACCGGATCGCGCTCCTGGAAAAGGAGATCGCCCTGCTGCGCGAGGAGAGCCTGCGGTCCGTCCGGTCGCGCTCCTGACACCTGTCCGGGCCGGCGGGCCCGGAGGCCCCGCGCCATCTGGCCGGTCCCCCCTCGCTTGAGGGGGGACCGGCCCTCCAAGTCCCTCGCGAGGAGGGATGGAGAAGCCCCCCGTCCGCGGAAAGACTGCTGGTCGCAGCCGGAAGAACGGCGCAGACGAACAGCACCGCGAAGAGAGAGGGCGCCCGTGATGGAGCAGACGCGGACCCCGGCCGTTCCGGAGGAGGCGGTGGACCGGCTCGCCTCCGGTGTGAGGGGCGAGGTGTTCACACCGGACGACCCGGAGTACCGGACCGAATTGGCCGGATTCAACCGGATCACACAGCATCGCCCCTCCCTGGTGGTGGCGGCGGTCGACCCCGGCGACATCGTCGAAGCGGTGCGCTTCGCCGCCGCCGGGGACCTTCCGGTCGGAGTGCAGGCCACCGGCCACGGCATCGCGGCCCCCGCCGAGGGCGGCGTCCTCGTCGGCACGCGCCGCATGAACTCCGTCCGGGTGGACCCGGCCGCCCGGATCGCGCGCGTCGAGGCCGGCGCCCGGTGGCACCAGGTCGTCTCGGCGGCCGCCCGCCACCACCTCGCCCCGCTCAACGGCTCCTCCCACCTGGTCGGGGTGGTGGGGTACACGCTGGGCGGCGGGCTCGGCCCGCTCGGCCGCCGGTACGGCTACGCCGCCGACCACGTCACCCGGATCGAGATCGTGACGGCCGACGGGCTCCTGCGCACGGTCACCGCGGACCGCAACGGCGACCTGTTCTGGGCGCTGCGCGGCGGCAAGGGGTCCCTCGGCATCGTCACGGCCCTGGAGTTCCGCCTGATGCCCGTTCGGCGGCTGTACGGGGGAGGCGTCTACCTCCCGGCCGAGTCGGCCGCGCCGCTCCTGGAAACCTGGCGGGAGTGGACCGGGACCGTTCCCGAGACCATGACATCCTCGGTGGCGCTGCTCCGCCTGCCGGACGTGCCCGCGGTGCCGGAGTTCCTGCGCGGCCGCCCGGCCGTGCACCTGCGCATCGCCTTCACCGGCTCCGCCGAGGAGGGGGAGAGGCTCGTCCGCCCGCTGCGGGCCGTCGGCCCCGCTCTCGCGGACACGGTCGGCGAGATGCCGTACTCGGAGGTCGCCCGGATCCATCAGGACCCCACGGAGCCGCTTCCCTACCACGAGCGCAACATCGTGCTGCGCGACCTCGACCGCGAGGCCCTGGACACCCTGCTGTCGGTGGCCGGGCCCCAGTCGCCGAGCACGGACCTGATGGTGGAGCTGCGGCACCTGGGAGGGGCCCTCGGCCGTCCGGCGGCCGTACCCAACGCCGTGGGGAGCAGGGACGGGGCGTTCACCCTCTCCACTCTCTCCCCGCCGGGCTCCCCCGACCGCGTACTGGCCCCGATGGCCCGCTGGGGCACCGGGCGCAGGTACCTCAACTTCCTCGCCGGCCCCGACACGGCCGGCGCCGCCGCGGAGTGCTACACCCCCGACACCTACGCCCGTCTGACACGGCTGAAGGCACTGTACGACCCGCGCAACCTCTTCAGGACGGGCCACACCGTTCCGCCCGCCCCGTAGGCGCCTTCCGCGCCGGTCCCGGAACGCCCCGCCACACCGCGTCCGCACCGCGTCCCGGCAACCGGTACGCGTTCCCGCCCGCTCTCCTCACGAGGAATCGTCATGACCACCAATCCGGTCGCGCCCACCGCCGCGACTGCCCCCGGCCCCGTCCCCCTCAGTCCCCGCTCCGCCGGCCTGCGCTACGGAGCCCTCTTCGGCCCCGCGGTCTTCGGGGTCACCGCGGCGGGCGTCGCGCTCCCCGACGTCGCCTCCTCTTTGAACACCACCGCCTCGGCCGCCGCCTGGGTGCTGACCGCGCACGCTCTCGCGCTCGGTGTGGGGACGGCGCTCTTCGGCAGGCTCGCCGACTCCCGCGGAGTGCGCGCCTCCATGCTGACCGGCTCGCTGGTGCTGGCGGTCGGTGCCGTGATCTGCCTCCTGGCCCCGAACATCGGCGTCCTGGTCGTCGGCCGGTTCGTCCTGGCGGCCGGGTCCGGCGCCATGACGTCGAGCGCCCTGGCCCTCTCGGCCTCCTCCGACCCGGCCGACCGGCCCGGCGTCCTGGCCGGGTTCGGCGCGACCATGGCGGTCTTCTCCGCGAGCGCGACCCTGGCGGGCGGTGTGTTCACCGAGTGGGTCACCTGGCGCATCACGCTCGTCCTGCCGGCGCTCTCCCTGCTCGCCGTCCCGCTGTGCCTGCGACCGGCCTCGGCCCGGCGCGGTTCCGGCCGGGCTCTGGACCTGCCGGGTGCCGTCCTGCTCACCGTCGCGGCGATGTCGTTCCTGCTCCTGCTGCAGGTCTCCGCGCTGAGCCTGTCAGCTCCCGTCGTGGCCGCGCTCTGCACCGGTCTGGTGCTGGGCGGCACCGGCCTGGTGCTGCGCGTCCGTTCCTCGGAGTCCTCGTTCGTACCCCGCAGGCTGATCACGGACGGCACGTTCCTGCGGGCCGCCGCAACCGGCGCTGGGGTGTACGCGGGCCTGTTCGCCGCGATGTACGCGGTGCCGCAGGTCCTGGTCCGCGAGCACGGCTGGAGCGTCCTGGCCGTCGGCGCCTGGCTGCTGCCCGGCGCGGTGGTCGGCGCGGTGCTCTCCCGGCTGGCCGGGCGGCTGGCCGGGAGCGGCGGCAGGCTGCTGTCCGTGATCGCCGGCACCACGGCCGTGGCGCTCGCCGGTTCCCTGTTCGCGGACACGGCCTTCCTGCCCGTCGTCGGCGCATCCCTCGGTTTCGCCGCCTTCGCGGTCACCCAGGTCGTCACGACCGGGCTGATGTCCGCGCGCATCGAGCCGGCGCTGCGGGGAGGCGCCATGGGGCTGCTGAACCTGGTCTTCTTCGTCGGGGGCGGCGTGGGCAGCGCCGCCGCCGGGGCCCTGGTGAAGTCCGTTTCCCTGACGGGCGTGGTGGGGGCCGTGGCAGTCTTCCCGCTCCTGGCCGTACCGCTCGCCCTCACCCTCGGCCGGCGCGGCGGCTAGCCCCGCGCCCGGCCCGGTATCCCGAGGCCACGGTCCTCTCCCCGGGACCGTGGCCTCGGTCGCGTGCCGGGCCCCGGCGGGCGGGCCGCCGCCGGCCGCGTTCCGCGAAACAGCGGCGATACGGCGGTGATAGCCGCCGGTCCGACGATGGGCGGGCCGGCTCCCGCACGCGTTGAGAGAGGTCACGAGAAGCCATGCCACCTGTCGCGGACACCGAGTTCGACGCTCACGTACGCAAGATGATGACCTGGCACTTCGGGAAGGACACGGGCTCGCCCTTCTGGCTGGCGAAGCTCGGGGCGCTCGGCTTCGACCCCGTCGCCGACGTCCAGGGGGTCCGCGACCTCACCATGTTCCCCGACGTCAGTGCCGAGCTGCGTACGGCACCGGCCCAGGACCTGATCCCCCGGGGCCTGGCGGACCGGGCCTTCCGGGTCTACGACTCGGGCGGCACCACGGGATCACCCAAGCGCATCGTGGACAGCGGCTACCGGTCGCACATGCTGGGCTGGGCCCGCCACCGGCTGATCGAGTCCGGCATTCCGGAGAGCGGCAACTGGCTGCACCTCGGCCCCAGCGGTCCCCACGTCATCGGTTTCGACGTCGCGCGCTACGCCGCGCTCGGCGGCGGCGTCTTCTACACCGTCGACCTGGACCCGCGCTGGGTCAAGCGCCTGCTGGCCGAGGGGCGCGAGGAGGACGCCGACGAGTACGTCCAGCACCTGCTGGACCAGGCGGAAACGATCCTCCAGACCCAGGACATCGCCGTCCTCAGCACCACCCCTCCGCTGCTGGAGGCCATCTGCGCCCGGCGCGGGCTCTACGAGGCGGTGCGCGAAAAGGTGCAAGCCGTCATCTGGGCGGGCACGTCCATCAGCACGGAGAATCTGCGCCAGGTCGGCGAGGTGTTCTTCCCCGACGCCGCGGTGGTGGGCGTCTACGGCAACAGCCTGATGGGCGTGGCCCCCCAGCGGCCAGCCGCGCCCGGCGACCCCCACCCCTGCGTGTTCGAACCGTTCCCGGCCACCACCCGGCTGGAGCTCGTGGACGGCGATGGACGGCCGGTCGGGTACGGCGAACGCGGCCGGGTGCGGCTGCACCTGGTCACCGAGGAGATGTTCCTGCCCAACGTCCTGGAGCGGGACAGCGCGATACGGGTCGGGCCGCGCCCCGGCTCGTCCGTCGACGGTCTCGCGGACGTCCAGACGTACCGGGAGATCGACGACGTGCACGTCATCGAGGGTGTCTACTGATGAGCGGCGTCGCCACCCTCGTCACCGTCGACCCCTACGTCTGCGGCCGGACCGTGCACAGCGCCGACCGCTCCCGACTGCCGAGCGTCCTCGGCGGTGATCTGGCCGACGTCGGCCTCGCGCCCCACCTGCTGGCGCTGTCGGCGCTCGGGGAGATCCGGCAGCACGCCGACGGCCGGAGCCCCGGGGCCGGCGTCTTCACCGAGGCGGCCCGCCTGTTCGCCGGGGAGACCCTCGACGGCGAGGGGCCCGGGGAGTACGCGGCGCGCGTATCGCAGGCCACCGGGCTCACGGCGGCTGCGGTGGCGCAGGCGGTGGAGGACCTCGTCGCGGAGTTGACGCAACTCCCCCGGACGACGGCGGCCGAACTGCCGGGCACGGGTTTCGGTCCGGGCTTCGAGACCCGCTGGGTGCCCCGGGGCCGGACCTTCACCGCCGTGATGGCCAGCAACCACCCGACGCCCAACGCGGCCTGGGCCCAGGCGCTCTTCCACGGGTACAGCGTGCTGGTCAGGCCCGGCAGCCGGGACCCCTTCACCGCCAGGCGGCTGATGCGGGCCCTGCTGGCCGCCGGGCTGCCGCCGGGGAAAGTGGCCTACCTGCCCTGTTCGCACCGGACCGGCGAGTTCCTGCTGAGCGAGGCCGACCGCGGCATCGTCTACGGCGGTGACAGCGCGGTGCGGCGGTGGCAGGGCCACGAGTCGGTCGCGGTGCGCGGCCCCGGGCGCACCAAGGCCCTGCTCGACACCGATCCCGGCGACGCCGTAGTGGAGCACCTGGCGGTGTCGGCCTCCTTCGACGGCGGCACCCGGTGCACCAACCTGTCCGCCGTGCTCACCTCCCGTCCGGTCGGCGAGGTGGCCGACCGGCTGGCCGAGCGGCTGGGCCGTCTGCCCTCCCTCCCCGCCGCGGACGGGCAGGCCACCCTGCTGGTCGCCGACCGGGAGCGGGCGGAGCGGATACGCCGGCAGGTAGACGCGCTCCGTGCCGAACTGACCGACCACAGTGCCCGGTTCGACCCGGGTGAGTCGGTGGTCGAACTGGCGGACGGCTCCTTCCTGCTGCGGCCGGTGGTCCTCTCGGCGGACCGGCCAAACCATCCGGTGGTCGGCACCGAGCTGCCCTTCCCGTTCGTCGTCGTCGCGCCGTGGTCCGGGGCCGACGGGGTGGCGCCCCTGCGCGACTCGCTCGTCCTGAACCTCCTGACGGACCGCGAGGACCTGGTCGACGCGGCCGTACGCGAGCCGAGCGTGCGCAAGGTGACGCGCGGCGCCGTGCTGCCCTGGACCGCCGTCCCCGGCATCCCGCACGACGACAACTACACCCAGTTCCTGCTGGAGCCCAAGGGGATCGTGGTCCGGGGCTGACCCGGAAGGCGCCCTGCCGCCCCCGACCTCACCCCCGCCCCCACCCCCGTCACCGAGCAGAAAGGACCCCTTCCATGAGCGTGAACAGGCGAGACGTGGTCAAGATAGCGGCCGGCACGACGCTGGCCGCCGCCGCGGCGGGCGTGCCGCTCGCCACCGGCGCACTGTCGTCGGAATCGTCCGGCGAGCACGCCCACGAGGCCGGGAGCGCCGGCGGCACCGAGTACACCGAGCGCTACAAGGGGCGGACGATACGGGTCGCCCCCGCGTCCGCCGGAGGCGGCGTCTTCATCGACGACCGTCCGCTGCACCTGATGAAGTTCGCGGACGACGCCTACCTCAGCTCGATGTGCCACTACGAGATGGCCCCCACGCCCCTGGTCGCCGCACGCCGGGCGGTCGACGAGCTGCGCGGGGCCGCCCTGCTGCCCAGCGCTCACGGTTCCCACATCACCGTCGTCTGACCCGTCCCCGCGAACGGAGCCCGCCATGGTGCACATCCGCAAGAACCACCTGGACATGACCCGCGAGGAGAAGCGCCGCTTCGTCCACGCCGTCCGGGAGATCAAGCGCAGGGGGATCTACGACCGGTTCGTCGCGCTGCACATCCGCGTCAACTCGATGGACTACCTCGACAAGGAGACCGGCAAGCGGCTCGGGCACGTCAACCCCGGCTTCCTGCCCTGGCACCGCCAGTACCTGCTGCGGTTCGAGCGGGAGCTGCAGAAGGTCGACCCCCGCGTCACCCTGCCGTACTGGGACTGGACCGTGGACCACGGGGAGGACTCCCCCCTGTGGGACGAGGAGTTCATGGGGGGCAACGGACGGCCCGGAGACCGCCGGGTGATGACCGGTCCCTTCGCCCGCGACAACGGCTGGGTCCTCAACGTCAGCGTCGTCCCGGTCGGTGACGAGAACCCCGCCCTCAACGGCAACTACACCCACGACGACCGCGACTTCCTGGTGCGCGACATGGGCACGCTCACCGACCGGCTCCCCACGCCCAAGGAACTCGACGACACCCTCGCCCTCCCCGTCTACGACTGCCCGCCATGGAACCACACCTCGGGCGGCGAGCCGCCGTTCGAGAGCTTCCGCAACCACCTGGAGGGGTACACCAAGTTCCCCTGGGAGGACAGGCTCGGCAAGCTGCACGGCGCCGGCCACGTCTGGGTGGGCGGCCACATGATGTACATCGGCTCGCCCAACGACCCGGTGTTCTTCCTCAACCACTGCATGATCGACCGGTGCTGGGCCCTGTGGCAGGAGCGCCACCCGGACGTGCCGCACTACCTGCCCCTGACGGACACCGAGGACGTGCCCGACATACACACCCCGCTGGGTCCGTGGCACACCATGACCCCCGCGAAGCTGATCGACCACACCAGGTGGTACCGCTACGACAAGTGACCTGCGCCGGGCGCCGGGCAGCGGACCCTCCGCCGCCCGGCGCCCGCGTGTTCGCGAAGCGGCTTCCCCTGCCCCGGCGTCCCCGGCTCCCCCGGGCGCGCCGGGGCGCGGCCCGTTCCCACCCCGTCCTCCTTTCCCCCTTCTCCCCACTCCGGAGGTCGCAGTGCTCTCCGTGACACGTCCGCGGGGCCCGCGGGCCCGGCGCTCACCCCAGGGGCTGGGCGCCGCGGCGCCCGTACTCGCCCTGTGCTGGACGGCGGTCTTCTTCGACGGCTTCGACGTCATGGTGTACGGGGCCGTCATGCCGTACATGCTCGACGACGCCGGGTTCGGCCTCGACCCCGCCGCGGCCGGAACCATCGGCAGCTGGACCACCTTCGGCATGCTGCTGGGCGCGCTGGGCGCAGGCAACACCATGGACTGGTTCGGCCGGCGCCCGATGACGGTCGCCTGCGTCGTGGTCTTCTCCGTCGGCTCCGGGGTCTGCGCCCTGGCCACCGACCCCGTGTCCTTCGGCGCCGGGCGCCTCCTGGCCGGCCTCGGCCTGGGCGGGCTGCTGCCGACCTGCCTCGCCGTGGTCGCGGAGTTCGCGCCGGCCGGGCGGGTGGCGCTGGCCACCGGGGTGCTGATGACCGCCTACCACGCGGGCGGCATGACCGCGACCGGCATCGGCATGGCCGTGGCCCCCTCCCACGGGTGGCGCTGGGCGTTCGCCGCGGGCGTCCTGCCGGCCGTCCCGGCCGTGCTCCTGCTCCTGCTGCGGATGCCGGAGTCCCCGGCCGTGCTGTACTCCAGAGGGCGTGCCGACCGCGCGGCGGACACCGCCGGGCGGTACGGCCTGCCGCTCCCCGGGGCCGCCGACACGCCCGCCGGCGGCGTTTCCGGACGGCTGAGGGCCGTGGCGGACCTGGTCGACGCGGGCCGCCGCCGGACGACCCTGCTGCTGTGGGCCGCCTCCTTCTGCGGGCTGATGCTCGTCTACGGGGTGAGCACCTGGCTTCCGCAGCTGATGCGGTCCTCCGGTTACGGCCTGGGCTCCTCCGTGAGCCTGCTCATGGTCGTCAACGCCGGAGGGATCGTGGGCATGCTGGTCGCCGGCAAGGCGGCAGGGCGGTTCGGCGCGGCCCCGGTGGCCGGCGTGTGGTTCGCGCTGACCGCCGTGTCGATGCTGCTGCTCGGCACCCGGCCGCCGCTGGCCGTGGCCTACTGCGTCATCGCGCTCGCCGGGGTCTGGCTGTTCAGCGCCGGCACCATGGTGTACGCGGCGGCCGGACGGCTGTATCCGCCCGCGCTGCGGGCGCCCGGCATCGGCTGGGTCACGGGGGTCGGCCGGCTGGGCGCCGTGGTCAGCCCGTGGCTGGGCGGCGTGCTGGTGAGCCAGGGGCGTGAGGAGTGGGGCTTCGCCGTCTTCGCGCTGGCCGGCCTGGTGGGGGCCGTCACGATCCTGCTGGCGGCGCCGCGCTCCCGTTCCGGCGTCTCCAGGTGAACGCGGCCGGGCGTGCCGCCCCCTCCCGGGGGCGGCACGCCCGGCCGCGGAGACCGACGGGATGCGCTCGGCCCGGCGGTGCCTACTTCTCCAGGCAGAACTCGTCGATCGGGTAGCCGACGTGGCGGTCCTCGCTGGGAAGGTAGCCCAGGACCGTGTCGCCCGGCTTGAGCTCGGTGCTGTTGAGCACGGTGCCGCCGGGACCCAGCACCCGCACGTGCCAGTCGTCCTGGAGGATCAGGTTGACGCGCCGCCCGTCGGGGGACTCGGCGTCGATGGAGATCAGCGGCCGGGACTCGATCTTCACCCGGCCCACCGTCACCAGCCGGGTGTTGCCCTTGACGTCCACGGCGGTCACCTTGCTGCCCGCCTTCAGCTCGCTCAGGTAGTTGGTGCGCTCGTCCTTGCCCAGCGTGTACGAGTGGATGGCGCCGGCGTTGACGCGGAACGGACGGGTGGGCATGTACGGCAGCGGGTGGGTCTCGCTGACGCACAGGATCATGCCCTTGGAGTGTGAGCCGACCAGGATCCCCTCGTCCTCGCGGAAGTGGGTGCAGGTGTCCACGCAGGCCCGCTCACCCATGCCGATGTGGGAGGTTTCCACCACCCGCAGTTCGACGAGGTTGAGGTTGGGCACCTCGGCCTCGGCGGCCCGCTTGAGGGCCGCGGTTTCCCCGACCGTCCTGGGGGCCATCATCACGCCGTCCGAGCCGTGCTCCAGGACGCCGAAGATGATCTCGGCCTCCTCGACGTCCTGCGCGATGGTGACGAGTGAGCCCTTGGCCCGCGCCGCGGCGGCGATCACGATCTCCAGCGGGATCTTGGTGGGGTCGCGGAAGAGCAGCAGGCTCCACTTCTCGGTACGCGCCGAGTCGCAGGCCTCCTCCAGGGTCGGCGCGTCGACGATCTCGACGAAGCGGCCGAACTCGGTCTCCGGGTGGCGGATCGCCAGCTCCGCGGGGGTGACACCGTGCTTCTCGGGGTCGACGATGACGACCGTGGCGTCCCCGAAGTCCTCCGGCAGCGGCCTGCCCTGGGGGAAGAGCACCTTCGCCACGGTCGGCGGCAGGTCGGCCAGGTCCGCCGGGTCGTCGGAGACGATCGCCTCCACGCGGTGGTGCAGGGCCTCCTGGACGACGGCGTCACGGGCCTCGCCGAGGGAACGGATGTCGAGCCAGCTGAGCTTCACGTGCGTACTCCTCGTGTCGTTGCGTGATGCGGTGCGGGAACCGGCGCGGTGCGGGAACCGGCGCGGGGATCGGTGCTCGGTGCCGCCGCGGTCAGGCGGCTGCTCCTTTGGCGGGCGGTGCGGCGAACACCTCCTTCCTGCCGTGGACGAGGTCGGAGAGTTTGTCCGCCATCGCTCCGGGGTCGGGGGCCTGGAAGACGTTGCGCCCCATGGCGATCCCGGCCGCGCCGGCGCTGAGCGCCTCCTCGACGTACGCGAGGGTCGCGGCCTCGTCCCCGGTGCGCGGCCCGCCGACCACGAGCACGGGGACCGGGGCCGTCTCGGTGATGGCCCTCATCCCGGCCACGGAACCGACGTACGGCGTCTTGACCAGGTCGGCTCCGAGGTCGGCGGCGAGCTGGACGGCGTGGGCGACGAGGGCGGGGTCACGGGGGTCGCCGATCCGGGGGCCCCGGGGGTACATCATCGCCATCAGCGGGACGTTCCAGCGGTCGCACGCCTCGGCGACGGCTGCCATGTCCGCTATCTGCCGCTGCTCCTCGGCGGAGCCGAGGTTGACGTGCACGCTGACCGCGTCGGCGCCCAGCCGCAGCCCCTCCTCGACGCCGGCCACCAGGTACTTGGCGTTGGGGTCGGACGCGTGGATGGTGCTCGCGCTCAGGTGCACGATCAGGGAGGTCCGGGTGAACCACTCCGGGTCGACCAGGCGCAGCGACCCCTTGTGGAGGACGACGGCGTCGACGTGGTGCGAGGCGAGCTGCCCGACCAGCTCCCCCAGGCGCCTCCCCCCGGTCACGGGACCGTCGGTGACGGAGTGGTCCAGCGGGACGACGAACAGGCGGTCGGGATCGTGGCGGTGGAGCCGGTGGAGCCTCAGTCTTCTGGCGAAGGACGTGTTGGTGATCATCAGTGCTCCCGCAGGGTGGGAAAGGAGTCGGTGGTCACGGGTGCGAGGCGAGCGGGACGGGGTCCGCGCCCTCCGGGGAGTCGAGTCCGAACTCGGTGTGGAGCAGGCGCACGGCCTGCTTCTCCTCGCCCCGGGGCACGGTGACCGAGATCCTCGTCTGGGACGTGGACAGCGCGCCGGTGCGGATGCCGGCCCCGGTGAGACGGGAGAGCATCCTGGCCGCGTACTCGGGGCGGCTCAGCAGTCCCTTGCCCACGACCGAGACCTTGGCCACGCCCTCGTCCACCTCCACGCCGCCCCGTCCGGAGGGGGAGGCGAGCTCCGAGAGCGACCGCCGCACCGCCGAGGTGTACGTGTGGTGGACCGTCATCTCGATGGACAGGCCTCCGCCGGAGTGTTCCGAGACGGCGGTCATGTCGGCCGGAATGGCCTCCCGCGCGAGCAGCCGGAAGACCGCGAGCGCGGGGGGCTCCCCGATACGGTCGGTGCGAAGGGTGACCCGCGCGACGTCCCTGTCGTGCACGACCGCCGTGACGGCGGTCCGGGTCTCTGGCATGGCGTCTCCGTCTCTTCCGTCTCTCTTGTGGATGTGGGTGCCGATCCGCGAGGTGGCCGAGTGGCCCACATGGATGCCGATCCCGTGGAGGGCGGCGAGTTCGACCGCCCGGGAGTGCATGACCCTGGCGCCGGCGAACGCCATCTCGGCCATGAGGTCGAGGTCGAGGGAGGGCAGCAACCGGGCGGCGGGGACGACCCGCGGGTCCGCGGTGAGCACGCCCGGCACGTCGCTGTAGATCTCGCAGGCGGGGGCTCCGAGTTCGGCGGCGACGGCGACCGCCGTCGTGTCGGAGCCGCCGCGGCCCAGGGTGATGACGTCGCCCTCGGCGGTGACGCCCTGGAATCCCGCGATCACCACCACATGGCCGGCGTCCAGGAGTTCCACAGTGTGCTCGGTGTCGATCGCCACGATGATCCCCGAGCCGTGCGGGCCCGTGGCGAGGATCCCGGTACGCGGGCCGGCCAGTGCGGTGGCGGGGACCCCGGCGTGCTGGAGGGCCAGGGCCATCAGGGACGCGGAGGCGGTCTCGCCGGTGGCCAGCAGCTGGTCCAGTTCTCGCCCCTGCGGCGCCGGGGTGAACTCCTGTGCCTGCCCGATCAGTTCGTCGGTGGTCCCGCCCCGGGCCGACACGACCAGGACCACACGGCGGCCGGACCGGGCGAGGACGGCGACCCTCCGGGCGATCGACCGGACCTGCTCGGCGGTGGCCAGTGAACTGCCGCCGTACTTCTGCACCACGACACCGTTGGTACGCGCATCGTCCAGCGCCATCGTCGCCTCCGCTCGTCGGACTGGTGCGTCACCACTGCGACGAGCTTCCGGGAAGCGGGTATCGCCGTCGTTACCCGCCCGCACCGCGGCCGCATCGACCGCGCATCACGGGGAGCCTCCACCTCCCCTCACTCCGGCTCCGCCCCGGCGGCGGACAACGACGGCGGGAGCGGGAACGGCGGCGGAAGCCCGCACTGCTGCGGCTGACCGTCCTCGCGCCCTGAAACGGCCGAAGGGGGCGTCTCCGGCCGGGGGTCTCCGCCGGCCGCGGGCCTCACGGAGTCGGCGCGAGGCCCGCGAGGTCACCGAGCAGGTCGTCGAGGACCGTCTCCTCCTCGACGCGCACGCCGAGTCCGGCGAGGGCGCCGGACAGGTCCGGGTCCCAGGGGGACTCGGCGGGGGTGCCCGTCAGGGCGGGTAGTCCGGACACGGTGGTGGCGGCGGCGCGGTAGTCGGCGCCCGTGTAGCGCCAGGGCCGCCACGGAACGGCGCGGGCCAGCGCGGCGGCGATGCGCAGCCCGCCCCAGTCGAAGTCGCCGTGGTACAGCAGCCGGGCGCCCCGGGCGTGCAGGCGGCGCAGCAGGGCGAGGGCGGCGGCCGAGGGCTGGCCCTGGAGGCAGACCATGGGCGGGCAGCCGGGGCCGTGGGCGTCGGCCGCCGCCGCGATCACGGCCGGGTTCTCGCAGACGTGGACGCGTCCGGAGGCCGCCTGCGGCACGAAGGAGGTTTCGCGGGCCAGTTGGCGCAGGGTGAGGACGGCGGGCTCGCCCGCACCGGCCGACCAGTCCAGCGCCGGAGTGCCGCGCAGGTTGAGGGTGAGGACGGTGGAGGACAGCTCGTCCTTCAGCAGTCCCGCCGAGGCCCACACCTCGCGCCGCCACCGGGCGCCGGAGCCGTCGGCGAAGCCGGTCAGCGCGCGTGTTCCGGACAGTACGAGGGTGGCGAGCGGTCTGCCGTCGTCCAGGGCGTGGGCGCTGCCGAGGGTCCTGGCGGCGAAGGCCGCCAGGGAGACCGGGGGGTCGGCGGGCAGCGCCCGCAGGGCCGCCGCCGCGTCCGCCAGGAGCGGGCGGGCCGCCTTTGGGGTCCGGGCCAGACGGCGGGCCAGGCCCTCCGCGCGCACCCGGGCGGCCCATTCGGCCAGTTCGGGGCGGGCGGCGCCGAGCTCGCCGAGCGGCGCGTGGGCCTCCTCCCAGGCCGCCGCCTCGGCCCGGCGCGTCTCGTCGAGCCGGGGCACGGGGCCGGTCAGGGCGGTCACGGCGGCGGCCAGCCCGTCCGGGCTGACTCCGGAGCGGCGCAGGATCTCGTCCACCGCCTCCAGACGCACCGTCAGGGAACGTCCGCCGCGCGGGGCACGGCCCAGCAGGCGCTCCGCCGCCGCCCGCTGGGCCGCGTCGGGAGCGGTCAGGGTGACCGCGCCGGCCAGGGGGCGGCCGCGGGCCATCCGGTGCCGGGCGCGGTCGAGGAGCCAGGCCAGTTCGGGTACGCCGAGCAGGCGGGTGAGGCGGGCGGTGTCGATCCGCTCGGGACGTGGAGTCATGTCCACGGGGAGTCCTGGGCCGTGGGCTTCCCGGTGCCTGCGGCGGCGACCGTCCCGGTGGAGGCCGCGGCCGGGGAGGCGTGTTCCGGCTCGCCGTACGCCTGCGGGTCCGCGCCCCGCGACCGCCGCGTCCCGTCCCACTCCCAGCGGGTCACCAGGACCGCGGAGATCTCGTCGACGCGCGAGAGCTGGGCGATGGCGATGCCCGGCACCTGCGGGTAACAGGCCCATTCGCGCTCGCTGGTCATCACCACGTCCAGGTCGAAGGCGTGCAGCAGCCCCAGGCACTTGGCGCGCGAGTCGTCGTCCACGCCGGCGAACGCCTCGTCCAGGGTGACCAGGCGCGGGGCGTGCTGCACGGAGGCGCTGGCGTAGTGCGCGGACGCGGCGGCGAACAGCGGCACCGACGCCGCCAGCACCCGCTCCCCGCCCGAGGCGGGCCCGGTGGCCGGGACCCACCTGCCGTGCTGGTGGCGTTCGATGCCGAACTCGTGCCAGGTGCGGTAGTCGAGGGCCGCGGTGAGGTCCTCCAGCCAGCTTCCGGAGCCGTCGTCGGCGTGCCGGCGCGCGATCTGCTCCTGGAGGAACCCGCCGACCGCAGCCCGGTCCTCCGGCGACCAGGCGTCGGCGGACTGGCGCAGCCTTTCGCGGGCCTGGGCGAGCCCGGGCGGCGCCTTCCGCGAGGGCCGCCACACCAGACGCAGCACCATGCCGGTGGAGGTCGGCCGCTCCTCCAGTTCGGCGTTCATGGCCCGCACCTGCCGCTCGGCGGTATCGATCAGTTCCTGGAGGGAGCCGGCGACCTCGGTGATGAGGTGGGTCTCCAGGATCTCCCGTTCGCGCGCGGACAGGATGCGGCTCAGCTCCTCCACCTCGGCGGCGAGCGCCTCGGCGAGTTCCGGCACGGCGCGCTCGCGCCCCTGGTAGACGATGTCGACGACCATGCCGTCCTCGCCACTGCGGGCCGAGGCGGTGTGCCCGTGCCTCGACAGCGCCTCCTGAAGCCTGGTCAGCTCCTCGCTCAGCCGCTTCTGCACTCGCTCCCAGGCGCCGTCGGAGTCGTCGGTCCCGGCGAGTTCGGACTCGACGGCGCGGGCCAGGACGACGGCCGGGGTCGCCGCCCACGGCCCGTCGGCCTCCGGCTGGCCGATGCCGGGCAGGGCCACCGCCAGCAGTCCGGTCGCCGCGAACCGCTGGAGTGCGGCGACGGCCCGGTCCCGGGCCGCCGCCGCCTCGGTGACATCCTCCTCCAGCTGTTCGATGCGTCCCTCGGCGCGGCCGGCGTCCCGGTCCGCCCGCTGATGCTCCTGGCGGGCCCGCTTCTGCTCCTGCCCGCACAGCCGTGCCGCCTCGACGGTCTCGGCCAGACGGCGCTGCAGGTCGGCGACGGCGGCGCCGACGGTGGAACGCAGGGTGGTGTGGTGCTCGTCGGCCGCGGCGGCCCGCCGCGCCGCCTCCTCCGTGCGCAGGGCCAGCTCGGCGGCCCGCTCCCCGGCCCGCTCCGCCTCGGCCCGTTCCTCGGCGAGGGCGCTCTCGGTGTCGGTGTGTTCCCTCAGCGCGGGCCACAGGGCGGCGAGGTGGGCGGTGAGATCGGCGAGGGCCTGGCGGACGGCCGCGAGTCCGGTGCGGTCGGCGGGCAGCCGGACGGCGGCGGCCGTCTCGGTGAGTTCGGCCGCGGTCCGCTCCGCCTGCCGGGCCGCCTCGGCCAGTTCGGCGGAGCGCTCCTCGTGGCGGGTGCGGGCCCGGCCGGCCGTGTCGGCGGCCGCGGCGGACAGCGCGTGGGCCCGGCGCAGGTCGTCGTCGCCGGGGAAGGCCGACAGTTCGGCGTCCAGTACGCGGCGGCGCTCCGCCACCGCGCGTGACGCCTCCTCCAGCCCGGCCAGCTCCTCGCGCGAAGCGGACAGCTCGTCCCGCAGGGTGGTGATGCGGGCGCGGCGGGCCTCCTCGCGGGCGCCCTCGCCCACGTACTCGGCGGCCGGTTTGCTCCAGCTCCCGGTCAGCGCCCCGGTCCGGAAACGGCCGTCCGGCGACACCCAGGTATCGCTCGCGCCGCTGTCTCCAGGGCCCGTACCGGGGTTCTCGCCCAGCTTGACCGCGGCCAGCAGCCGCGCCACGGTCTCCTCCGCCACACCGGCGGCCCGGACATCGCCGCGGTCCGGGGCCGGGCGCAGCACGTCGGCCAGGGTGGGCCCGGCGGCCGGGGTCCCGGAAACCGGCGTGGGCGCCAGCAGGACGTCGTGGCCGTCGGCGAGGACCGCGGCGCCGTCCGGGCGCACCCATGCGTCCAGCAGGCCGGACGCTTCCAGGGCCGCCTCCAGGCCCGCGCGCTCGGTCTCCGCGAGATGCGGGCGGAAGTCGACGAGCCGCCACAGCGGCGCACCGGCCGCCCGGTCCCTGACGCCGGGGGTGCGGGTGTACGGGCCCTGGGGGCCGCTCTGGCGTCCCGCCTCCAGGGCGGCCAGCTCCGCTTCCGCCTCCGCGGCCCGGCCGCGCGCCGCACGAAGCCGCTGGGCCAGGTCCGCCGCCCGGTCGGCCAGATGGGCCGCCCGGGCGCGGTGCGCGCCGGCGGCCGCCTCCCGCGCGGGCTCGGGGCCGTCCAGCCGGACCGCCCACTCCTGTGTTCCGTCCAGCAGGCCGGGCAGACCGGGGAGTTCCAGCTCGGTGCACCCGGCGACGTACTCGCGCACGCGGCCGGCCAGCGCCCGTCCCTCCTCGGTCACCCGCTCCTCCGCGCGGGCCAGCTCCCCGGTGCCGTGGACGAGGTCACGCTCCGCCTCGTCGGCGCGCGACAGGGCCGCCCGGCGCCCCTCCTCCGCGCGCCCGGCGCGTGCTGCCAGCTCCTCCACGTGCTCGACGGCGCGTCGCCTGCGGTCCAGTGCCTCCTCGGCCGCGCGGCGCAGCTCGGGCCCGGGCGCGCCCGCGGTGCGCAGCTCGCCGTCCAGCCGGGCGGCCCCGGCCGCCTCGCCGGCGCGCGCGCGGATCTCCTCAAGCGACCGCTCGGCCGCGGCCAGCCGGTTCCCGGCCGTCGCCAGCCGCCCCAGGGCCCGGGTGTGCGTCCCGGCGGCCTGCCGCCGGTCCGCCTCCGCCCGCTCCGCTTCGTCGGCCGTGCGCCGGGCGTCGGCCGCGGCCTGCTCCAGAGCCCGCGCGTCCCTCATTCCCGGGCCGGTGCGCAGGGCCTCCTGCTGCGCGGCGAGCCGTGCCGCGCGTTCCTCCAGCCGCGCGATCCGCCCGGCCGCGGCCTCGCGGTCCGCCTCCGCCCGCTCGCGCTCGGCCTGCGCCTGGGCCAGATCGCGCTGGAGCCTCTCGTAGCGGGCGTGCTCGGTGCGGGGCAGGCGGGCCCGGCGGCGGGCGGCGACCTTCGCGTAGCGCCGGTAGTGGCCGAGGAAGGCCGAGGAGGCCCGCTCGGCCTCGGTCGCCGCCCGCAGCTCCTCCTTCTCCTCCTCCAGCGACCGGAACGCCTCGGCCACATCGGCGACGAGGGCCTGGTCCATGGGCGGCAGCGCCTCGGTCAGGGCGCGGGAGAGGGCCGTCTCGCTGGGCCGTTTGGACAGCTGCGGCTGGCGCAGCTGAATCAGCATGTCGACCAGGGCCGCGTACCTGCGCTCGCCGAGGCCGAACAGCGCCTCGTCGACCGCTCTGCGGTACGCCCTCGCCGTGTCGTACACCATGCCCCGCCCGGCGAGGGCCTCCGCGAGCCGGTCGCGGGAGAGCGCGGTGCCGGTGGCGTCCAGCAGGCTCAGCTCCGCGCCGACGCGCTGGTCGGTGACGGCGAACCAGTGGCGGGCGATACCCCGGCCCGCGACCGCCTTCAGCCCGCACAGCAGGGTGCGGAAGCGGGCCTCGCCCGTCTCGTCCAGGCGGCCGAACTCGGCCCAGGTGTAGCCGAGCCGCTCGGGATGCGGGTGCTGCCCGCCCAGCAGCAGGTTCCACTCCATGCGCTTGCCCGGGTCGCCGTCGGGTTCCACGCGGCGCGCCGACAGGTCACCGTCCAGCAGGAGCGGCAGGGTCAGGGCCAGCACCTTCGACTTGCCGGTGCCGTTGTTGCCGCGCAGCAGCAGCCGGCCGTCGCGGAACCGGAACTCCTCCACGTCGTAGTGGAAGAGGTCGACCAGTCCGATGCGCAGGGGCTTCCAGCGCCCGGGGGCGGGGGTGGGGAGGGGGTTCACCGTGTGGGCCGCCTTTCACTTGCCTTCTTGCCCGCCGCCCTGCGGGGACCGGATTCCTTCACCACGGGCTCGCCGACCGCGTACCGTGCCAGCGCCGGACGCGGCAGGACGTCCCGGCCCGTGACCGTCACCAGGCCGAGCGCCGTGAGCCTGGCCAGCGCCCGATCCACCAGCTCGGCCTCCGCGCCCGGCTCCCGGGCCGACCTGGACCAGAAGCTGCCGTGCACGGCGGCGAGTTCGCGCACCCGCCGCTCCAGTTCGTCCCGGCCCACCGGCCCGCCGGCGGCGGCCAGGTGCCCGGCGAGCAGCAGGGTGATGTGCCCGTGGGTGCCCTGTTCGGGCATACGGGCGTCGGTGAGGTCGTCGTCGGGGTCGACCATGGCGATGCCCTCGGCCCGCACCTCGGGCACCAGACCGGTCAGTTCGGCGATCCGGGCGGTGAGGAAGCCGCGCTGGCGGTTGAGGTAGGCCAGCTCCTCCTCGGTGAGGGTGTCGTAGTAGAGCACCGGGTCGTCCAGCAGGCGGCGGGTGAGCTTCCAGCGGATGGCGCGGAACCTGAGTTCGTCGCTGTCCAGCGCGGACTGGGCGGTCAGCTCCGCCAGGCGGTCCTCGAAGCCCGCGGCGGTGACCATCGAGGGGCCGGTCCGGGTGGCGAGCAGCCCGGCCAGCACCCGCCGTTTCACGTCGTAGAGCACGTCTCCCGCCCCGGCCACGTAGGCCTCCTCGTCACCCGCCACCCGTCGCAGCACGCCCAGGCGCAGCAGCACCCGCACCACGGCCGCCAGGTCGCCGCGCTCGTCGCGTTTCTCCAGGGTGAAGGCGATCCCGGCGGCGGCAAGGTGGGGGTCGGCGGCGTCCAGCACCACCTGCTCGGCCAGCCGCCCGAGCGCGACCTGCGCCTCACCCCGCTCCAGTGCGGCCAGTGCCAGGCACAGCAGGACGTAGCGGCGGCGGGTGAAGGGCTGCGCGGCCCGGCCGGCCTCGCGCGCGGGGTGGGTGGGATCGTCCAGGGTGCCGGGGGTCTTGCGCAGCCGGGCGGCGTCGGTGTCCACCCGCAGTGGCCAGCCGGTGTTGCGGTCGAACCACTCGCGCAGCTCCGCCGCGTACTGCCGCACCAGGCGGAACTCGTCGCCGTGGGGGCCGTCCGCGGTCAGCAGCGGCTCCTTCAGCAGCGCGCGGGCGGCCTTGCGGAGGTTCGCGGCGCGCTGTCCGTCGAGCACCTCGGCCAGTGGGGTGGTCACCGGTGGGCCTCCTTCCCGGCGGGGTCGGTGTGGTCGGTGTCGGCGGAACTGGTGAGGTCGGTGATCTCGACGAGGTGGTCGGGGCCGCGAAACGTCCCGTCCGGAGTGGGGATCTCGGCCGTCCTGCCGTCGGCCAGGGCGGTGAGCCGGATCTCCAGGGAGCCGTCGCCGCTGGTGGCAGTGGTGGAGGACATGCCGGGCCGCCAGGTGGCCAGGGCGTCGCCGAGCAGCCGCAGGAACAGACCGAACGCGGACGGGTCCAGTTCGCCCAGCCGCGAGAGGCGGATCTCGCCGCCGGTGGCCAGCCGGGCGCGGGCGGCCGCGGTCTGCTCGGCCTGGCGGGCGGCGATCTCGGCCAGCCGCGCCCGGTCGGCGGCGCGGCTGACCACCCTGCGGGGCTTGCCGCGCCGCTCGTAGCTGCCGGTGCGCCGCAGCTGCGGGCTGATGCGCAGCGGCTCTGCCCCGGCCCAGGCGGTGGTGGGCGGTACGGGGTCGGCCGCGCGGGCGGTGAGGGTGTCGGCGTCCACGGTGAGGTGGCGGGAGGAGTGGAGGCCGAAGGCCGCCCGCCACAGCCGGTGCCGCGCCGCGTCGTCGGGCGCCTCGGCGAACCAGCGGGCGAGGGTGCGGAAGTCCGCCGACCGGTCCGAACGCCCGGCGCGCCGCTCGTTGAGCCGGCGCACCACGGCCAGGAGCTGGGGGATCGCGCCCAGAGCGCGGCCGCGCAGCAGCCTGGCCTGCGACTCGTGTCCCTGGCCGGAGACGAACCAGTCGGTCAGTCCCGACCAGCGGTCCCGCCACCTGCGGTACGCGGCCCGCTCGGCGTGCCCGGCCTCCTCCGGTGCGGCGTCGGCGGCCTCGCGGGCCGCGGCCAGCCGCAGCAGCGGGCGTACGCGGTCGTGCTCCTCCAGCTCCCCGATCAGGGCGGCGATCAGACCGCCGAGAGTGATCAGGTCCTGGATGAACCGCCTCAGGTAGTCGATCAGCCGGTCCTTGTAGGCGAGGAAGGCCTCGACCTCCACCTCGTGCAGGTCGATGGTGCGCTGCAGCGATCCCATGAACGCCCGCGCGTTCTCGGCGAGATCGGCGAACCGCGCGGTCAGCGTGGACAGGGTGAGATATGCCTTGGCCCGGTCCGGTTCGTCCTCGGCCGCGATCACCAGCAGTGCCCGGAGCTGGGTGACGATGTCGTGCAGCGCCACCGCCTGGAGCTCGCCGCGCCGCCCCAGCTCCTCCTCGTACGTCCCCAGCGCGGTCTCGGCCGCCTCGCCGGCCCGGGTGAGCTGGTAGATGAACCGCTTGCGGTAGAAGTCCTCGACCGCCGTCACCCGCGCGGTGTCGGGGTCGGCACGCAGGTTGCCCCACTCCACGAGGCTGTCCAGCGCCTTGACCACCGTGTCCAGGTCGGCCGACCGCTCCCCGGGCCCCGGCTCCAGCGCCGCCTGGACATCCTCGGGCCGCAGGTGCACCGCGAACCGCTCCTTGGCGGCGGCGAACGTCCGCATCACCTGCCGGTACAGGGCGGCGTTGGGGACGGTCAGATGGGCGAAGGGCGCGTAGTCGGCCGGGCCGGGCAGGCCGGGACCATGGTGCCGGCCGTGGTGCTGGGAGGACATCACCGCCGATTCTCCCCGATCGCCCCGGCCGCCCGCAGGCGGTACCGGAATCCGGCGGCGGAGGGCGGGACCCGTACCGGCACGCCCTGTGACGATGCCGCTCCGGCGGAGCGGGGTACTTCCGGGCGGACGCCGCAGAGGCGGGGAGCGGGGGCGCGGTGGAGCGGCGGGCCGCGCCTACGACGGCTCGCGCCGGGCGGGCACCCGGCAGCGCACCTGCTTGCCGATGGACGAGCGCCGCACCTGCCAGCCCGGGGCGAGCAGGTCGAGCAGACCGAGCCCGCGCCCGGACTCGGCCACCGCGCTGCCCAGCGGCACCGTCCCGCGGCGCGGCAGGGCGGTGAGGTCGGGATCGGGGTCGTGGACGTTGACGGCGATGCCGTAGGAGGCCGCGTACACCTCCACCACCACCGGCACGTGGTCGCCGCAGGCGCGCACCGAGTTGCCGACCAGCTCGGAGACGACGAGCTGCGCGTTGTCGACGTCCTCGGCCACGATGCCGTGCCCGCGCAGCACCATCGGGACCAGCCGCCGCACCGACCGCAGGGCGGCGCCCGTGGCGCACACGTGCGCCACGAAACCGCCTGCGCGAGGCCGCAGGTAGTAGCCGGGAACGTTGGGGTTCGGCGGCACTCCGGGAATCCCGGAAAGCCCGGAGGAACGGTGGGCGGGTCCGGCGGGGATGGGGCGCATGCGTCGTCTCCTCGTGGTCGGGCGGTGGCGGGCGTGGGCCGCAAGCGGCCTGCAACTTCGGCCACTCAGAGCCATCTTGAGCACAGCTCTGCATACAGAAACGAGAAAACTGCAAATTTGTCACCCGAAAAGCTGGATGAGGTTTCTCGCTGCTCGACTTGCGGAGGTGGCGGGTGCCAGACTCAGGCCATGCCAAACGCGCGTCCTGTGCCCACCATCCGCCGCCGTCGCCTGGGCGAAGCCCTGCGTCGCTACCGGACGGAAGCCGGACTCACCCTGGATGCGGCAGCGGAGCGCATGGGCTGGATCGGTCCGAAGCTGTCACGCATCGAGACGGCCACGGCCTACATCAAGCCTGGCGACGTGGCCAAACTGCTCAGCAGCTATGGAATCGGCGATCCCGAGGTGGTCGAGGCTCTGGAAGGGCTCGCCAGGGACGCCCGCAAGCAAGGGTGGTGGCAGACGTACAGCGGCATCGTCTCGCCCTCCTACGCCGACTACATCTCTCTGGAATCGGATGCGGAGAGCGTCCGCGAGTTCGCCCCTCTGCTGATTCCGGGCCTGCTCCAGACCGCTGCCTACGCACGGGAGACCATCGCGGCGAACGCGACCGGACGCAGCCAGGAGGAAGCGGCCGCACTGGCCGAGGTGCGGATGGCGCGTCAGTCCGTCCTCACCCGGCCCGGCGCGCCCCTGGAGCTGTGGGCCGTCATCCATGAAGCGGCGCTCCACCATCGCTTCGCCGTACGCCCCGCGACCATGCGCGAGCAACTGCGCCGCCTGCTCGACGCGTCAGAGATGTCGAACGTCACCGTGCAGTTGATGCCGTTGGACTCCACCGCCCATCCGGGCATGGTGGGTGGTTTCACCCTGACCAGCTTCCCCAGGCCCATGCCACCGGTCGCTCTGCTGGAGAACCTCAGCGGTGCGACATACGTTGAGGGAGACGAAGCGACGCCCTTCGCAAAAGCCTTCGACCGCATCCGCGCGACGGCCCTGTCTGTGGAGGACTCGCTCGCGAGGATCGCCGAGCTGGAAGAAGGGCACCGGAAGTGAACGATCCGAAGGTGGAGCTCTACACGTACGACCTGACGGAAGCCATATGGCGGAAGGCGTCCGCCAGCGGTCCCGAGCACAACTGCGTGGAGGTCACCGACCTGCCCGGCGGCGGCAAGGCCGTACGCGACTCCAAGCGACCCGACGCCGCCCCCCTGCGCTACACCGCCTCCGAGTGGGAGGCGTTCCGGCAGGGAGTCATCGCCGGGGAGCTGTGACTGGCGATGACCCCGCCGCAGGGATGCCGGCCGAACCGCCGCGTCGGCGGGGAGGGCCTGCCATCGAGTACTGCCTCAATCCGCTCATGGTCTTCCGCGCCACAAGAAGACGGCAAGAGGGTGGAGTGCGCTCACGGAGCGACGGGCACCCCGCGCCTCACTCTCACTGGAGGCGGGACCCGCTTGAAGGCGCTCCTCAGTTCGAGCAACCGCCCGCCGCATACTGCTCGTTGTCGTTCACCCTGATCACGCCGTTGAAACACATCCGCTGAGAGGGTGAGACCACCACATACGGCGACCAGTTCTGCGAGGCGTAGTCGTTGCCCATCGCGTAGCCGCCGCCGGTGTCCTTCCACACCTCAGAAACCAACTCCCGGGCTCCGATGTACGACGTAGTCCGTGTCCAGTTCCCAGAACATGCCCAGGACCAGCGCAGTTCCACAAGTCCGATCACGTTCCCGTTACGACGGATACTCGCCGACGCCGCGGTCAACCCGTTCGGGCAGTCGTAATACGGGTTGCCGTCACCCCCGACGTCCGCGCTGGCCGAGCCCGTCATGAGACCGGCCATGAGTGCCGCACACATCGCGACGACCGCCCCGCGCCTGTTAACGATTCGCATGCCGTGCCCTCCCTGAGAAACAGTCCTGGCAGGGAAGTTCTAACTGGGCCCTGGCAGTACCGCACCAGAAACACCGATTCTGGACTCACGAAGGCTGGAAATCACCGTAAGAAACTCAACTCCCGACCGCGCTCTGTCGGGCACGCCAAGTTGACGTACATGTCCCCAGGTGAGGGCGTGCAGGAACGTGCCCGGTGTGGAGGGGGCGCGCATTCCGGAAGACGCGCGGGACAGCGCTCCGTGCCGCAGTACGTCCACATCGTGTTGCCGACGCGGGTACGGGGAGGCGGTTTTCCATGACGGCGGACAACGACGGCGGGGCCGGGAACGGCGGCGGAAGCGGTGGCGGGAGCGGCGGGCCCGTGAACGGTTGGCGGGCGCGGACGCGCCGCCCCCCGCCACACAACCTCTGAGACAGGCACCGTGGCTACTCCTCGCAGCCCATTCCCGCAGCCGCCTCCGGCAGGTAGGCGCGGGCGAAACCCATGAGCTGTCGGCGACGTTCCGCCACGTTCTCGGGCTTCTTCTCGTCCAGGACGATCTCAAGAGTGAAGTACTGTTTCTCGCCCTCGTACACGCAGTCGTCCGTCACCAGGGCCCCGTCGTCGCCGAGCGCCGCACGGGCCCCGAGATCGACCGCTTCGGGATTGGCGAGCCGATGCACGACACCGTGGGCGAGCTTCAGCGGATCGACCTCGTCAGGATGGCGGTCCTTGCGTAGGATCATGGCCCGTCGCCGGTCCACCGTTATCCAGCAGGTCTTGCTGCGCGCCTCCCGGACACGGTACTCCTCCTCGACCGACTCCCCCGGCGGCAGCAGCGGAGCGGTCAGAGAATCCTTGACGGCGGTCCCGCAGACCGCCTGCGGAACCGCGTAGTCCTGGGACTCCGAGCACGCGGTCACGGTGGCGAGCACCGATACCGCGAGGAAACAGCCGGTGAGCCGATGACGCGGCGGCCGGCGCCTCACTGCTGCCCTGCCAGGCCCTTGGCGCGGTTGTTCCCGTCGTAAGCCGCGGCACTGATCTCATTCCGTACGCTGAAATCCATCTTCACCTCGGGGTGATCGGGATTGGCGTCCAGCCACAGGAACGCCAGTGCTCTGAGCTGCTTCTCGCGCACGTCGAAGGCCTTTCCGTTCTCCCGGCTGATCTCGTCGTCGATGCGCGCCTGCTCCTCCAGTTGCCATTCATACGCGATCGCGTCCACACCGCGCTGAGCCGCGTCGCCGACGACGGGGATGAAATTCGCCGCACCGCCGACGAGGTGGTAGCCCCACTTGGCGTCCCAGGAGGGATCGTCCTTGTCGGTGTCCAGAGCCTGGTACCGGGCCTCCTCCAGGAATCCGGTCGTATGGCCGGCGCGTAGCAGGGTTTCCTTCGGGTCATCGGGAGTGCCCGTGTTGATGTCCCGGCCCATCTCCCTGAGCAGCCCCTCGTTGAGGATTCCGTACGCCTCCTGGTTCCGGGACACCTGTTTGCTGACCTCCAGCAGTTGCTTCCTGTCCAACGGGCTCTCGTACGGGTCGAGACTGCTGGACGCCTCATGCACGGTGTCCGAGTGGTTGGCGAGGACCTTGGCCATGTCGCCGCGGATCTCCGGCGGGAAGTCGTCGCCCGTCGCCGACAGATACTTCAGTGAACGCTCCAAGACCGCGCCGTGCTGGTCCGTGTGCGGCACGAAGGCCGCGCTGTCGTCGTGGGGGTCGATGCCGGTAGCCGCCGCGAAGAGCGCGTCGCCGATGGCCTCGCGGGCGGCGAAGGGCGGGTCCTGCCCGATGCCGTCGGGGAAGCCCTCCCGTTCCTCGAGCACGTACCGGGCGTTGTCCTGCGGGTGCGTGGAGGTGAAGAACTCGGTGGACGCCTCGGGGCTGCGGCTGAGCGCCGTCATGAAGCCGGTCATCGGGTCCCGTCCCAGGTCGTTGTCGGCGCCGCCCGGGTTGAGGATGGTGTGCCCGGAGGTGAGTCCCTGCCAGTAGCGGCTCGGCAGGCCCATCTCCTTCTCCCGCCCGACCAGGGCGTCGCCGTAGTCGTTGAGGAAGTCCTTGTCGTATGTGCCGTGGTGCATCAGGTTGCTCATGACCTGGAAGCCGTACGGGCTGCCCTGGGTGGGGATGTCCAGTTGCCTGGGCCCGAGGTCGATGACCTCCTTCTTCCACGCCCGCATGGCGGGGCTGTCGCTGTGCGACGCCTCGGCCAGGACGACGCCGAGGTTCTCCTGCGCCTCCTTCAGCTCCTCGATCCGCTCGTCGCTGAAGGGACCGCCCTGCCGGGGGTCGTTGAGGTTCGCGTAGAACTCCAGGAAGCCCTTGCCGCCCATGCCGGTCGCGAACCGCTCGGCGAAGGCCGGGTTGTCCATGTTCTCGGCCACGTGATCGTTGAACCGCTTGAGTTCGGCGTCCGTCATGGACGATCCCCTGGACGCCATTTCAAGGGCCTTCTCGGCCTCCCTGACACCCTGCTGGTCCCGGTAGTCCCGCAGGGAGGAGTAACTGTCGCCGCCGAAGTCGTACGGGTGTCCGGCGACGACGGCCCGCAGTGCGGCGGCCATCGTCTCGTCCGCCCGGCTCGCCTTGTCGACCGCCTGGCTGATCCGGTCCCGCACGGAGTCCAGCGTCTCCTGCGTGGGCCCGGGGTCGGTGTTGCCCTCGCCGCGCCGGTCGGGATGCACGGAGCGGGCGACGACCCCGTTGGGCCAGACGGTCACACCCTCCGGGGGGTTGTCGACGATCCGCTTCAGCTCGTCCCGGGCCGCCTTGATGGTGTCGTGGCCGTCCCGCAGGACGTCGCGGATGCTGGTCGCCTGGGTGACCGCGTCCTGGAACTCCTTGGCGGTCTTGTCCACGAACGTCCGCGTGACGGCGGCGTTCTCCCCCTGCCAGTCCGCCTTGTCCGACTTCGCCTTCATGTCGTTCCTGGCTTCGTCGGACAGGTTCTCCAGCTTGGTGACGGTCGTCGTCCAGTCCGTGACCGCATCACCGAGCCTGCCCAGCCGGACGTGCAGCACGTCCTCGAACTTCGCTCCCATTCCTGCCTGCTTCCTCCTGCCGGGTCCGTCAGCGGTAGTAGTCGCTGATGCGGGACGGGTTCATCAACTGTCCCCGGAGGTTGCGCATACCGGTCTCGATCCTCTCCTCCTCCGCTCCGTAGCTCCTGGAGGAGAAGTCCAGGTGGTTGGAAATGTGCGCGCAGGCCTCCAGCAACGTGCCGACCTGCCTCTCCCAGGTCTCCGCGACCTGGGACAGCGCGGCGCCCGAGGTGAAGTTGTCCCCGCTCAACTGGGTGCCTGCGCTCCTGCTGGCCGACACGGAATGCCTGCCGCCCGCCTTCAGGCCGGTATGCAGGCCGTGCGCGGCCCGGCCGATCAGTCCGAGGTCGTCCTGCTGGACGGTGAGACCGCCCTGACCGCCGCCTCCACCACCCCCGCCACCGTCGAGTCGGTTCAACCGTGTCTGCGCAGAACGCTCCTGACCGGCCTTCGCCACCAACTGCGCCCACTCTTCGTCGAACGACACGCGCCGCTCCCCTTCCCCGCTCGGTCCACGGTCCGCTACCGGATGCTTACGCTACTGCGGGACGTGAAGCCGGTCCTGACCGGGTGAAGGGGTCACCCTACGGGGCGTCACCTCGCAGAGCGATCGCCGTGACGGCAGCACCCTCTCCCCGACAGCCCTTACACCCCTTCCTCAGAGCGGGGCACGACCACTACAGGGCCGCGAGGAAACTCGCGGACGGCGGTGCGCTCACCGGGCCCGCCGACCATCTGGCGGGGATCGCCGCCGAGTGCGTCATCAAGGCCATGCTCATCGACTTCTTCGGCTCGAAGCAGGACCGCCCCGAAGCGATGCCGTACAACCCGGCGAAGAACGTGGCGCACGGGCATCTGCCCCGCGTGCTTCCTGACCACCGAGTTCGAGCCGGGCGACGCGCCGTACTCGCCCATCCCGATCCTGTTCGGCAACGACCTGGTGGGGCTGGACCCGCTGCGCAGCCGCAAGTGGCCCGAGCTGCCGTTCGTCGAGGCGGCCTACCGGACGTTCGTGACCACCGTGGAACGCGAACCCCCCGACCCGTACGAGGAGGCACGGTGAGCGGACCGACCGTGAACGAGTACCGGGCCCTGCTGACCGGCGCGCTCGGCGAGGCCCCCGACGCGGACACCCGGCCGCCGGACTTCCGGACGCTGTTCACCCCGTCGTCCCACCGGCTGGCTCTGGCCCCGGACGTCACGGTGGTGCGCGGGGCGCGCGGCACCGGCAAGACGTCCTGGGCCAGAGCCCTGGCCGATCCGCGGCTGCGCGAGGTGGCCGCCGCCGCGTACATGATGCCCAGGCTGCGCGACGTCGAGGTGGTCACCGGGTTCGGGCGCGGGAACGACGAGAGTCAGGCGTTCCTCGACAAGTGGGCGATCAGGGAGCTGGTGGACGGCAGGGAGTCCGCCGGGGAGCGGTGGTCCTTCAAGAACCTGTGGTCCGCCGTCGTGCTGAAGGCGCTCGGGACGCCGGAGGTGCAGCGCGGAAGCTGGCCCGAGCGCATCCGCTGGGCGGGGGAGAACTCCGGGGTGTACGGAACGGCGCTGCGGCGGGCCGACCGGGAGACCCGGAACCGGGGCCGGACCGCCCACCGGCCGCGGGCCTCACGGGGCCGGTACGAGGTCGGAGAGCAGGTCGCCGAGGACCGTCCCCTCCCCGACGCGCACGCCGAGTCCGGCGAGGGCGCCGATCCTCCCCGATCGCCCCGGCCGCCCGCAGGCGGTACCGGAATCCCGCAGCGGCCGGGGCGGGCCGCCGGCCCCGTGCCGGCGCGGCAGGGCGGTGAGGCCGGGAGCGTCGGGACGCGGCGGCACTCCGGGAAGCCCGGAGACCTTGGAGGGACGGTGGGCGGGTTCGGCGGGGACGGGACGCATGTGTCGTCTCCTCCGCCTCCTGGCCGGCCTGCACCGCCCGTGCGGCGGGCTCGCGTCCCTGAACCCGTGAACGGCTGGTGGGGCGCCCTACGGGCGTCATCCCGTGGAGCGAACTCATATAGCAGGACGTCGGGGGACTCGCGTTTTTCGGACATTTTTCCGGCCGGTCGGTCCGGGTGGCGAGCCGCCGATGTCCGAATTCGGCACGGATTTCGTGCGGCGGACGACGGCCGGCCGCCGGGTCAGGGCCCCTGCGGAGGGAAGTCGGGGCGGCATCGCGAGGATCAGGGAGAGAGGCTGTCCGGATCGCTTCGGCGTCGGGAAAGAATCGCCCGGAACATCCGGCAGGGATCACCGAGAAGCGGATTCCGAAGCCGGAGGGGCGGATTCCGGGCACGCGCATGCCGGGCCCCGGAGAATGGCCGGTCGTGCCGGTGGCGGACACCGGGGCCGTCCTAGTATGAGAGTCAAGAAAAAGGGGCAGCACGCCTGCGCCGACCTCAAGGCGATACGAAAGGCTGATATCGGGGCATGACCGCTACATCCTTCAACCCTCACGCGCTGCTCGCGAAGAGCCAGATCGGTGTGCTTGCGACCATCAAGACGGACGGACGGCCCCAACTCTCCCCCGTCCAGCCGTTCTACGACGAGCCGGCGGGCGTGATCTACGTGTCCACCAGCGCGGGGACGGCGAAGGTGGCGAACCTGCGGCGGGACGCCCGGGCCACGCTGGAGGTGACCAACCCCGACGGCCTGTCGTGGGCCACCGCCGAGGGCGTCGCCACGCTCACCGGGCCGGGCACCTCCCCTCACGGACCCGAGGTGGAGGCACTGGTGGACTACTACCGGGTCGCCGCCGGGGAACACCCGGACTGGGACGAGTACCGGGAGGCGATGGTCTCCGGTCGCCGGGTGCTCATCACCATGACGGTCGACCACGTCTACGGAGCCGACATCAGCTGACGGGACCGCGAGCGCGGGAAGGCCCGCGCTCCGGGAAGACCGCGTCCGGGACGGGAAGTGTCCTGCGGCCGTGCGTGCCGCAGGACACTTCCCGTTTCCGGGAGAGGCCGCCCGCGTGTACCGGACCGGTGGGGCGGGACCGGTGGGGCGGGCTCAGGCGCGCGCGTGCAGCAGCGTCTCGCCGTCCTGCTTGCGCAGGACCGCGATCAGGTCGCGCAGGCCCTTGTCGGCCCGGGCGATCTCGTCGTCCGTGAGGTACACGGACGGTTCGAGGCGGAGGGTGTTCGTGGCGCTCGCGGTGGGGAAGATGCGGATCGCGTGAACGCGCAGCAGGTAACCGGCGAAGAGATAGCCGAGGAGGCCGGCCTGCGCCTGGTCGCGGATGATCTCCGAGGCGGACTCGGACTGGTCGTGGAACTCCAGGCCGATCATCAGTCCCTTGCCGCGGACGTCCTTGACGACGTCGCCGAACTCCTCCCTCAGTCGGCCGAGCATCTCCAGGAGCCGGTCACCGCGTTCGGCGGCCAGCCGGTACGCCCTGCCGTCGTCGGCCTCCAGCAGGTCCACGGTGCGGCCGGCGATGAGGGTGGAGAAGCTGTCCTTGGCGTATGTGGAGCTGTGGACGAGCTCGAAGTCGGTCCGGTAGCGGGAGCCCCGGATCAGGGTGAGCGCGGCCTTGGCGACGCCGCCGCCGAGGCTCTTGGCGAGGGTGTAGTAGTCGCCCTGGAGGCCGAGGTGCGAGCTGGCGAAGAACGCGCCGGAGCGGCCCATACCGCTCTGCACCTCGTCCACGATGATCGGGCAGTCGATCGTGGCGCAGACCTCCTGGATCCGGCGTACGGCGTCCCGGTCCAGGACGCGGATGCCGGCCTCGCCCTGGATGGGCTCGAGGACGAAGGCGCAGATGACCGGCAGTTCCCGCTCCACCAGGCGGACGACGCCGTCCTCGACGGTGAGGTCCACGACCGTCCTGCGCTCCTGTGCCACGGTCTCCTCCAGCGCGTCCGGCCGGTCGAGCGGCACGAAGCGGCACTGGGCGGCCAGGGC
This sequence comes from Streptomyces verrucosisporus, assembly GCF_017114865.1. GTDB lineage: Bacteria > Actinomycetota > Actinomycetes > Streptomycetales > Streptomycetaceae > Streptomyces > Streptomyces fenghuangensis. Next base: position 168,807 of record NZ_JADEYH010000010.1, read on the forward strand.
GGCGAACGGGGCGCGGTAGCCGGTGTTGTGGGTGAGCTGGACGCTGCCGACCAGCTTGCCGTGGAAGGAGCCCTCCGGGGCCAGGAACACCGGAGGGGCGGACACGCGTCTGCTGTTGGCGGCCCGGACCGCGTCGAGCAGGCCGTCGATGTCGTCGGCGTCCTCCGGCGCGGCGTCGGGGGCGAGGAGGCCGGCAGCGCCGTCGGCGGCGACACGGGCGCCGGAACGCACCGCCGCGCGGGCCTCGCCGAGGTGGGCCTCGATCTCCTCCGTCAGCTCGGCCAGCTTCATCACCCGGTCCAGCTCGGCGTGCTTGACCGCCACCTCGATGGCCTCGGCGCCGCTGTTGGCGAAGACGGCCGAGTAGTGCTCGTCGGTGCCGAACTCCCGCCGGAGGATGCCGTTGACCTTCCAGGCGAGGTCGTTGGCGTACGGGTGCCGGGAGAACTGGGCGTGAATCGGGGTCCCCTGGTCGAGCAGGGACTTGGCGTAAGCCACGATCTCCGGATTGTTGTGTCCGAGTATCGCCGATCCGTAGCCGCCCACCAGGTCGAGGACGGGGATTTCCGCGCCCTGGTCGTCACGGTAGAAGAGGGTGTTTCCCCGGGAGCGGACGTACTCGACGCCGAGTCCGAGCGAGGACAGCCATCCGGCAAGGTGCGGTTCCGCCAGTTCGATTTTCTCGACCACCGGGTTTCCTCTCCGTTTTATTTCTGCCCGACCGATTTCGACAGACCCTAGCATTCACATCTCTCACCTGCCGGTTCTGCCGTAATGAGCCAGTAACGCCACGCTCTCCGGTAAATCTCCGGAAAGCCTTCGGTAATTGACCGTCCTCCCGGCGCTTTCATTCCGGAGCGAACGGAAGGTTACCGGTCCGGGACTGGACTCCGGGTCGATTCGAAAGAACTCCGGATACGCTCGCCCGGAGCGCATGGTCGTTACCCGAGGTGATTTCCAGCAATGGAAGGGCAGCCGAGCGAAAATGACGAGTGAGCGACACTCCGCAACGATCAACCCACTGGATCGGCAGGAACCGATCGCCATCGTCGGCCTGTCCTGCCGGCTCCCCGGGGCCGCCGGTCCCGAAGCGTTCTGGAGGCTGCTGCGCGAAGGCCGGGACGCCATCACACGGATGCCCGGGCACCGGTGGGAGCCGATCTCGGCGGACGCCCGCAGCGAGATACGCCGGGGCGGGTTCCTGGACGCCGTCGAGGAGTTCGACGCCGCCTTCTTCGGGATCTCGCCCCGCGAGGCCGTGGTCATGGACCCGCAGCAGCGGCTGCTGCTGGAGATCACCTGGGAGGCGCTGGAGGACGCGGGGATCGTCGCGGCGAACCTCGACGGCAGCCCCACGGCCGTGTTCGTCGGCACCGCCCGCGAGGACTACACGAGCCTGCTCTACCGTCAGGGCTCCGCCGCCATCACCCAGCACACCGTCGCCGGCACCCACCGCGGCATCATCGCCAACCGGGTCTCGTACGCGCTCGGGCTGAACGGACCGAGCCTCACCGTCGACACCTCCCAGTCCTCCTCGCTGGTGGCCGTGCACCTCGCGTGCGAGAGCCTGCGCGCGGGAGAGGCGGAGCTGGCGCTCGCGGCGGGCGTCAACCTCAACCTCCTCGCCGAAGGGGTGGTGGGCGCCGAGCGGTTCGGCGGGCTCTCCCCGGACGGGCGCTGCTTCACCTTCGACGCCCGGGCGAACGGCTATGTGCGCGGGGAGGGCGCGGGCATGGTCGTGCTCAAGCCGCTGCGTCGGGCGCTGGCCGACGGCGACCGGGTGCACGGCGTGATCCTCGGCAGCGCGGTCAACAACGACGGTGCCACGCCCGGTCTCACCGTGCCCAGCGCCACCGCACAGGAGAAGGTGGTCCGGCTCGCCCAGCGGCGGGCGGGGGTCGCGCCGGACACCGTCCAGTACGTCGAGCTGCACGGCACCGGAACCCCGGTCGGCGACCCGATCGAGGCCGCCGCGCTCGGGGCGGCGGTCGGTGCGCTCAAATCGCCCGGGGACCCGCTGCGGGTGGGGTCGGTGAAGACGAACATCGGGCACCTCGAAGGAGCCGCCGGCATCGCCGGGCTCATCAAGACGGTTCTCTCCGTCCGCCACCGCATGCTCCCGCCCAGCCTCAACTTCCGCACCCCCAACCCCGAGATCCCGCTCGACACGCTCAACCTGGCGGTCAACGACCGGCTGGACCAGTGGCCGCACCCCGAGCGGCCACTGGTCGCCGGCGTGAGCTCCTTCGGCATGGGCGGCACCAACTGCCATGTGGTCGTGGGCGAGACGCCCGACGCGGGAGAGCCCGGGACCGCCCCGCGCACTCGCCCCGCGGACGCCGTGCTGCCCGTCGTGGTCTCGGGGCGGGGTGCGCAGGCGCTTCGCGCACAGGCCGGGCGGCTCGCCGAGTTCGTCGAGAGCCATGATGACGCCGAGCCCGCCTCCGTCGGCCTGTCGTCGGTCCTCACCCGGTCGCGGCTCGGCCACCGGGGCGTCGTGCTCGCCGCCGACCGGGACGAACTGGCCTCTGGACTCCGCGCGCTGGCGTCGGGGCTGCCCGCCGCCGCGGTGGTGACGGGGGCCGTGGCGACGGGCCGGCTGGCGATGGTCTTCACCGGGCAGGGTGCCCAGCGGACCGGGATGGGCCTGGAGCTGCACGCCGCGTTCCCGGCGTTCGCGGCGGCCTTCGACGAGGTGTGCGCCCACCTCGACCCGCTGCTGGAGCGGCCGCTGCGCGAGGTGATCACAACGGGCGAGGGGCTCGACGAGACCCGGTACACCCAGCCCGCGCTGTTCGCCGTCGAGGTCGCGCTGTTCCGGCTGTTCGAGTCGTGGGGGATACGGCCCGACCTCCTCGCCGGGCACTCGATCGGCGAGGTCGCCGCCGCCCATGTCGCCGGGGTCCTCTCGCTCGCCGACGCCTGCACGCTGGTCGCCACCCGGGGCCGGCTGATGCACGAGCTGCCCGCCTCGGGCGCCATGGTCGCCGTGCAGGCCGCCGAGGACGAGGTGCTGCCGCTGCTGGCGGGCAGGGAGGGCGAGGTGGCGGTCGCCGCCGTCAACGGCCCCGCGTCACTGGTGCTCTCCGGCGACACGAACACGGTGCTGGAGATCGCCGCAGCCCTGAAGGACCGGGGGCACAAGGCCAAGCGGCTGACGGTGAGCCACGCCTTCCACTCCCCGCACATGGACGGGATGCTCGAAGAATTCCACCGGGTGATCACCGGGCTGGCCTTCCACCGGCCCCGTGTTCCCGTCGTCTCCACGGTGACGGGCGAGATCGCGGCGCCCGGGCTGCTGGCCTCCCCCGAGTACTGGATCGAGCAGGTACGCCGGCCGGTGCGGTTCATGCAGGCCGCACGGACCCTGGAGGCGCGGGGAGCACGAACCGTCCTCGAACTGGGGCCCGACGGCGTCTGCTCGGCGATGGTGGCCGAGAGCGTACTCGACAAGGACTCCGTCGCCGCCGAACCGGCACTGCGCCCGGGACGGCCCGAGGAGCGGACGGCCTGGACGGCGCTGGCGCGGGTCTTCGTCCGCGGTGCGGCGGTGGACTGGGAGGCCGTGTTCGAGGGAGCCGGGGGACGCCGGATCGATCTGCCGACGTACGCGTTCCAGCGGGAGCGGTACTGGGTGACGGATACGGCGCGCGCGGAGCCCGACGCGGCCGGTGGTTCCTCAGCACCCGCGCCCGGTCCGGGCGCCCTGCCCGCCGCCGTACGGCCGAAGCACGCGGTCGGGACGGCGGGCGAGCGGTCGGCGGTCGAGCTGGTGACCGCGCATGTCGCCGCCGTCCTGGGATACGCCCCCGGGCGGGCCGTCGAGATGGACGTGCCGTTCCGGGACCTCGGGTTCAGCTCCCTGATGACCGTCGAGCTGCGCGAGAACCTCACCGAAGCGACCGGGCTGCGGCTGCCGACGGGGCTGGTGTTCGACCATCCAACCCCCAGGGCGCTGGCGGAGTTCGTCGCGGCCGAGCTGGCGGGTGCGGACACGGACGAGACCGGTGAGGCGCTGCCGGAGGCAGTCTTCGGGACCGGTCCGGGTCCGGTTGGACGGGACCCGGACGACGAGCCGATCGCGATCGTCGGCATGGCCTGCCGGTACCCCGGTGGTGTCGCCTCCCCCGAGGACCTGTGGCGGCTGGTGGCCGAGGGCGGCGACGCGATCTCCGCGTTCCCGACCGACCGGGGCTGGGCCGAGGACCTCTACGACCAGGACCACGAGCGTTCCGGCAAGAGCTACGTCCGCGAGGGCGGCTTCCTGCATGACGCGGGCCGTTTCGACGCCTCCTTCTTCGGGATCTCCCCGCGCGAGGCACAGGCCATGGACCCCCAGCAGCGGCTGCTGCTGGAGACCGCCTGGGAGGCACTGGAGCGGGCCGGAATGGTCCCGCAGGAGCTGCGCGGCAGCCGTACCGGGGTCTTCGTCGGCGCGACGGCCGGGGACTACGGGCCCCGGATGCACGACGCGCCCGAGGGGGTCGAGGGACACCTGCTGACCGGCGGCACGGCGAGCGTGATGTCCGGGCGGATCGCCTACCAGTTCGGGTTCCTGGGGCCCGCTATGACCGTGGACACCGCATGCTCGTCGTCGCTGGTCGCGCTACACCTGGCGGTGCAGTCGCTGCGGCGAGGCGAGTCGAGCCTGGCCATCGCGGGCGGGGTGACGGTCATGTCGACGCCCGGCATGTTCCTGGAGTTCTCGCGGCAGCACGGGCTGGCGGCGGACTCGCGTTGCAAGGCGTTCGCCGCGGCGGCCGACGGAACCGCGTGGAGCGAGGGCGTGGGCCTGCTGGTCGTGGAACGGCTCTCCGACGCGCGCCGCAACGGCCACCGGGTTCTCGCGGTGGTGCGGGGCTCGGCCGTCAACTCCGACGGCGCGTCCAACGGGCTGAGCGCCCCGAACGGGCTGTCGCAGCAGCGGGTGATCCGGCAGGCGCTCGCCGACGCCGGGCTCACCACGGCCGACGTCGACGTCATGGAGGCGCACGGAACCGGCACCGCGCTGGGCGACCCCATCGAGGCGGAGGCCGTCCTCGCCACGTACGGGCAGGGCCGGGAGGGCCGGGAGCCGGTGCTGCTCGGCTCGCTGAAGACCAACATCGGACACGCGCAGGCCGCCGCCGGCGTCGGCGGCCTCATCAAGATGGTCCAGGCGATGCGGCACGGCGTCGTACCGTCCACGCTGCACGTCGACGAGCCGACACCGCACGTCGACTGGACGTCCGGCGCGGCCGAACTGGTCCGCGAGCGGCGGCTGTGGCCGCACACCGCCGCACCCCGGCGAGCCGCCGTGTCGTCCTTCGGGATCAGCGGCACCAACGCACACGTGATCGTGGAGCAGGGGGACACGGCGGAGCCGGCCGGGGCGGAAACGGCGGCCGCGGCGCCCCTGGAAGGCACGGCCGCGGCCTCCCCCGCCCCCCGCACCCCCTGGGTCCTCTCCGCCCCCACCGAGGACGGCCTGCGCGCGCAGGCCGGGCGGCTGCGGGAGTTCGTGGAGGCTTCGGACCAGGTGCGCGCCGGGGACGTCGGGCTGGCACTGGCGGCCACCCGGACGGCGTTCCGGCAGCGGGCCGTGGTGCTGGGCTCGGACATCGGCGAGCTGCTGGCCGGGCTGGACGCGGTCGCCGGCGGGGCGGAGGCACCGAACGTCGTGCGCGGCACCGCCGGTGAGACGGGCCGGACCGCGCTGCTGTTCACCGGGCAGGGCGCCCAGCGGATCGGGATGGGCCGGGGACTGTACGAGGCGTTCCCGGTGTTCGCCGAGGCGCTGAACGCGGTGTGCGCGGCGCTCGACCCCCATCTGGAGCGGCCGCTGCGCGAGGTGCTGTTCGCCGAGGAGGGCAGTGCCGCGGCGGAGCTGCTGCATCACACGCGGTACACCCAGCCCGCGCTGTTCGCCGTGGAGGTGGCCCTCTTCCGGCTGCTGGTCGAGCGGGACGGGGTCGTGCCCGACCTCCTCGCCGGGCACTCGATCGGCGAGCTGGCGGCGGCCCACGTCGCCGGCGTGCTGTCGCTCGAGGACGCCGCCACGCTGGTCGCGGCCCGGGGCCGGCTGATGCAGGCGGCCCGCTCGGACGGAGCGATGATCGCGGTCCAGGCCGACCCGGACGAGGTCGCCGAGTCGATCGCCGGGCACGCCGACGCCGTCTCCCTCGCCGCCGTCAACGGGCCCCGCTCCGTGGTCCTGGCGGGCGACGAGCCGGTGGTCACCCGGATCGCGGAGGAGTGGCGCGAGCGCGGCAGCCGCACACGCAGGCTCCAGGTGAGCCACGCCTTCCACTCGCCGCACATGGACGGCATCCTCGACGAGTTCCGCGAGGTGGCCCGGTCCCTGACCTTCCACCCGCCCGCGATCCCCGTCGTCTCCACGGTCACCGGGGAACCCGCCGGGCCCGAGTTGCTGTGCTCCCCCGACTACTGGACCGACCAGATCCGCGCCACCGTCCGCTTCCACGACGCCGTACGGTCGCTGCGGGCGCTCGGTGCCGGACTGTTCGTGGAGGTGGGCCCGGACGCCGTCCTCACCGGCATGGCGCGGGAGGCGTTCGCCGAGGACGAGGACGGCGGCGGCTCGGTGACGGGCGTCGCGCTCTCGCGGGCCGGACGGCCGGAGACGGACACCTACACGACCGCCCTCGCGCGACTCCACGCGGCCGGCGGCGAGGTCGACCTGACCGCGTACTTCCCCGGCGCCACCGGGACCGACCTGCCGACGTACGCCTTCCGCGGCGAACACTTCTGGCTGGCCCCCGGCGCCCGCCTCGACGCCCACGGGCTCGGGCTGGACCCGGCCGGTCACCCGCTGCTGGGCGCGGCGGTGGAGGTGGCCGGTGGCGAGGACCTCGTCCTCACCGGCCGGCTGTCGCCGCGAACGCACCCGTGGCTGGCGGACCACGTCGTGGAGGGCTCGGTGCTGCTGCCCGCCACCGCCTTCCTGGAGCTGGCCCTCGCCGCCGGGGGCCGCGTGGGCGCGGACACGGTCGAGGACCTCACCCTGGAGACACCGCTGGCGCTGTCCGAGCAGGACCCGGCGCGCCTCCAGGTCAGGGTGACCGCCCCGGACGGCACGGGCGCCCGGTCGTTCACGATCCACTCGCGCCCGGCCGCCGCCGACGACGACACGGCCGCGGACCGGCCGTGGACCCGGCACGCCACCGGTGTCCTCGCCCCGGCCGCCGGCCCGGCCGCACCGGCCGGGGACACGGGCGCCTGGCCGCCCGCCGGTGCGGTGGCGCAGCCGGTCGACGACGCCTACACCACGCTGCGGGACCTCGGCTACGACTACGGGCCGGCGTTCCAGGGCGTGCGGGCCGTGTGGCGGCTCGGCGACGACCTCCTCGCGGAGGTGGCGCTCGCCGATGAACAGCGTGAGGACGCCGCCCTGTTCGGGCTGCATCCGGCGCTGCTCGACGCCGCGCTGCACCCGTTGCTGCCGTCGGCGGCCGGGGACCCGGAACAGATCCGGCTGCCGTTCTCCTGGACAGGGGTCCGGCTGCACGCGGCCGGGGCCACGGCGCTGAGGGTGCGGATCTCGCCCCTGGGCACGGACGCCTTCCGGCTGGCGGTCGCCGACGGCACGGGCGCTCCCGTCGTGACCGCCGACTCCCTCACGCTGCGCCCGGTGGACCGCGCCAGGCTCGCCACGGCCACCGCCACCCGCGACGACTCCCTGTTCACCGTCGACTGGCCCGCGCTGCCCGCGCCGGAGGTCCCCGCGTGGAGCCGGAGCGACCTCACCGGTCCGGCCGGTCTGTCCGACGTCGCACCGGCCGACCTCATGGTGGCCACCCTCGCCGCCGACGGCAAGGCGACGCCCGCCGCCGCGCACGACGCGACCGCGGGGGCGCTGGAGCTGGTCCAGTGGTGGCTGGCCGACGAGCGGTTCGCGGAGTCCCGGCTGGTCGTGGTGACCACCGGCGCCGTCGCGGCGCTGCCCGGCGACGAGGTGACCGACCTGGTGCACGCGCCCCTGTGGGGTCTGCTGCGCACCGCGCAGACCGAGCACCCGGACCGGATCGTGCTCGTCGACCTCGACGGGAAGGGCGACGCGGGGGCACTGGTGGCCGCCGCCGTGGCCACCGGAGAGCCGCAGATCGCCGTACGGGACGGGCTGCCGCACGCCCCGAGGCTGGCCCGCGCGGCGGACCGCCGCACCGATCCGCCGCGGCTCGACCCGGAAGGCACGGTGCTGATCACCGGCGGCACCGGCGGTCTCGGCGCGCTGTTCGCCCGGCACCTGGTGACCGGGCACGGTGTCCGACGCCTGCTGCTGACCAGCCGGCGCGGACCCGGCAGCCCCGGCG
>NZ_JADEYH010000100.1 GCF_017114865.1 Streptomyces verrucosisporus
TCGCCGGATACTTCCGGCCCCACGTCTCGGCGAACTCGGCGAACCGCTCCAGTGCGGCTTCCTCGGTCGGCGCGGTGGGGGTACCTCCCGCTTGCGGGGGAGAGACGGGCTTGAGGAGCTTGGCGATTTTGTCCCAGTCCTGGCGGGCGGCATAGCGGAAACTGTTGCGCAGCAGATGGACCACGCAGGTCTGCACCACTGTGCGAGGCCAGACGGTCTCGACCGCGTCGGGCAGGCCCCTCAGCCCGTCGCAGACCAGCATCAGGACGTCGTTCACGCCGCGGTTCTTGATCTCGGTGAGGATGTGCATCCAGTGCT
>NZ_JADEYH010000101.1 GCF_017114865.1 Streptomyces verrucosisporus
ATCGAGGCCCAGGCCCTGCTCGCCACGTACGGCGCCGACCACGACACCGGCAACCCGCTGTGGCTGGGCTCGCTGAAGTCCAACATCGGACACGCACAGGCCGCCGCCGGCGTCGGCGGCATCATCAAGATGGTCCAGGCGATGCGGCACGGGACACTGCCGAAGACCCTGCACGCCCAGGAGCCCTCCCCCCACATCGACTGGGACACCGGCGCCCTCGCCCTGCTCACCGAGGCCCGCGAGTGGCCGGAAACCGGACGCCCGCGCCGGGCCGCCGTCTCCTCGTTCGG
>NZ_JADEYH010000102.1 GCF_017114865.1 Streptomyces verrucosisporus
GGTGCGGCGGGGCCCCGCGCGGGTTACGGCCCGGCTCGGGAGGTTCGGGCCGGATCCGGGCTCGCGCGGTTCACTCCCTGGGCGGGACCGGTGGCACGGGCAGGACCAGGGCCGCGTGGGCGTGCGCGGGCACCGCCGGGGCCCGGGGCGGCACCACGGGCACGCGCACGTAGTCGGCGCCCTGCTCGGGGCGGGGGTCGGCCTCGCCCTTGTTGGGCCACAGGGACATCGCC
>NZ_JADEYH010000103.1 GCF_017114865.1 Streptomyces verrucosisporus
CTAGTGTCCTGAGTCGTTAGTTCGGTTGCGGTTGTAGGGTGGGGTGATGCCGGGTCCGAAGCCACTGCTGCTGGAGTTGTCCGATCACGAACGCCGCGTTCTGCGGGGCTGGTTGCGCAAGCGGACGGCTTCGCAGGCCCTGGTGCTGCGCGCGAGGATCGTGCTGGCGTGCGCCGAGGGCCGCCCGAACGCGCAGGTCGCACAGGAACTCGGC
>NZ_JADEYH010000104.1 GCF_017114865.1 Streptomyces verrucosisporus
TCCCGGGTGGCGGTGGAGACGCTGATCACCACCGGTCTGGTGCACGTGGCCGGAGAGGTCACCACCGCCGCGTACGCCGACATCCCCACCCTGGTGCGCAACAAGATCCTCGCCATCGGCTACGACTCGTCCAAGAAGGGTTTCGACGGGGCCTCGTGCGGGGTGTCGGTGTCCATCGGGGCGCAGTCCCCGGACATCGCCCAGGG
>NZ_JADEYH010000105.1 GCF_017114865.1 Streptomyces verrucosisporus
TGCTGCCCCGCGTCCTGGCCGCGCGCGGTCACCACGCCGGGCCTTCCTCGGCTGCCCACTCCAGCCCGAGGTCGGCGAGCGCCTTGGTGTCCAGGAGCGGTTTTTCTGATCAGTGGTTGGTGGGCTGGCCTGCACTGATCAGTTTGTGGTGCGGTTGAGGGGCCTCGCGTTTTCCGGACAGGTAATTTAGAGCTTGTCTCACGTG
>NZ_JADEYH010000011.1 GCF_017114865.1 Streptomyces verrucosisporus
CGGCTGCGGCTGCGGCTGCGGCTGCGGCTGCGGCTGCGGTCGGCCGGACGGCCGCTGCGCTGCTTCGTCCTGCGGTCGGGACACGGGGACCTCCGGTGGTGCGTATCGGTTCCGGGGAAGGAGGCGGAAGAGGGTGGGGACGGGGCGCGGGGCGGCGGACGGGGGGCGCGGGGGCGGGGCGTCAGCGGAGGCGGAACGCCTTCATCACCCGCAGGGAGGCGCTCATGAAGGCCGCGTACCTCTCGTCGTCCATGCCGAGCGACGGGGCCATGGGCAGCAGCCGCTGGGTGGCGACGGTCTGCGCCTCGGTGTACTTGAGGATGCCCTCCGAGCCGTGCCGGCGGCCCACCCCGGACTCGCCCATGCCGCCCATCGGCGCCTGGACGCTGCCGTACGCGGCGGCGTAGCCCTCGTTGACGTTCACCGTGCCGGTGCGCAGCCGGGCGGCGACCTCGCGGCCCCGGCGGGTGTTCTTCGTCCAGACGCTGGAGTTGAGGCCGTAGGGGGTGGCGTTGGCCAGCGCGACCGCCTCGTCCTCGTCGGTGAAGCGGTAGACGGAGACGACGGGGCCGAAGGTCTCCTCGCCGCAGACGGCCATGGGGGCGGTGACGCCCTCCAGGACGGTCGGCTCGTAGAACAGCGGACCGACGTCGGGGCGCGCTCTGCCGCCGGCCAGGACCTTGGCGCCCTTGGCCACGGCGTCGTCCACGTGCCGCACCACGTTCTCCAGCTGCCGCCGCGAGACGAGCGATCCCATGTCGGCGCCGTAGGCCAGCGCCGAGCCCAGGCGCAGCGCCCCGGTGCGTGCGGTGAACCGCTCCAGGAAGGCGTCGGCGATCGAGTCGTGCACGTAGAGCCGCTCGATGGAGATGCACAGCTGCCCGGCCGAGGAGAAGGCCGCTCGCACCGCGCCCTCGGCCGCGCGGTCGAGGTCGGCGTCCTCCAGCACCAGCATGGCGTTCTTGCCGCCCAGCTCCAGCGAGGTCCCCACCAGACGGAACGCCGCACGCTGGGCGACCTCGCGGCCGGTGCGGGTGGAGCCGGTGAAGGAGACGTAGTCGGCGTGGTCGACGACGGCCGGGCCGACGACCGGCCCCTCGCCGATCACGATCTGCCAGACCCCGGCCGGCAGCCCGGCCTCGATCAGCAGGTCGCGCGCCCACAGGGCGGTCAGCGCGGTCTCGGTGTCGGGCTTCATGACGACGGCGTTGCCGGCTGCGAAGGCGGGCAGCGCGTCGCCGACCGACAGCTCCAGCGGGTAGTTCCACGGGGCGATCTGCCCGACCACGCCCTTGGGGTGGCGCAGCTCCCGCACCCGGGTGAGCACCGGGATGGCGCCGGTGTGGCTCCGGGGACGCAGGTACACCGGGGCCTTGCGGCCGTAGTGGCGGGCGGCGACGGCCACCGCCTGCACCTCCTCGTGGGCGTGCAGCCGCGCCTTGCCGGTCTCCAGCTGGACCAGGTCCAGCACCTCCGACTGGCGGGCCAGCAGCAGGTCGTGGAAGCGCAGCAGGACGGCGGCGCGCTCGCGCACCGGCCGCGCCGCCCACGCCCGCTGTGCCTCGCGGGCCCGGGCGTAGGCCTCGGCGACCTCGGCGGGGGTGGATTCGGGCAGGTCGGCCAGCTTCTCGCCGGTGAAGGGGGTGTGGCAGGCGGTGCGGCCGCTGCCCGCCAGACCGCGGGTGATCCGGGCGACCAGTTCGCCGGTCACCACCTCGGCGGCGGTACGGGCGGCGGCGGGAGCGGTGGCGACCGGGTTGCCGGCCGTCGTGGGCGCGGCCGGCGCGGCGGGGGCCGCGGTGACCGCGGGAGCGTCGGGGGCGGTGCCCGTCGTCTGCGCCGCCCCGGTGGCGGCGGTACCTGGCGAATCCGTCATACCGGGGAGGGTACGGCGTGGGAAACCTTCTGTGTACCCGGCGGTAACCACTTTTCACTGAATCCGCCAGTGAACACTGGCGCAGATTGCGCGCATCCGGGCGGAGGCCCGGAGAGCGGCCCGGGAAACGGCCGGAACCCGGCCGGGAAACGGCCTCGGGCGCCGGGCGGGCGGCCCGCCCGGGCACGGCTCAGCCGGCGGCGCGGTAGGTGTCGGCGATCGTGTCGAAGACGCGGTCGATGTCGTCCTTACGGTTCTCCGGACCCCTGACCAGCACCGAGTGGTAGCGGTCCTCCAAGAGGACCGCCCGGTCGCACATGTAGGTGCTCTCCGCGCCCTCGCGCCAGCTGAACCGGCCCTCGGCCATCACCGTCCGGCCCACCTGTATCCGCCGCATCCCGGAGCTGGTCGCCCAGTCCGCGGCGCGGTACGCGTCCAGCTCCCGCTGGTCGTCGGTGAGGTACGCCATCGGGTCCGGGCCGTACTCCTCGGTGGTGTCCCGGCCGGAAACCACGACGATCTCCAGGCCCCCGTGTGTGAAGACCGTCCGCCCCCGGCCGTCCGGCCCCGCCCGCCGGGCGTCCTCGGGGAGCGCGATCCGGAAGCCGGCCGCGTCATCGTGCAGCTTGTAGCCGTCGAGCCCTTCCACCGGGTCGCCGGCCTGCGGCCGCTCGGTGCCGGGCTCCTCCGAGCCCCCGGGCCCGTCCGGACCTCCGTCCTCGTCCTCGCGCGGCGGGGCCTGCTCACCGGGCTGCTCCGGCTGCTCCGGCTGCGCACCCACGCTGCCGGGCCGCTGGTCGGCGCTGTTCCCGGTGGAGCCGGTGCCACCGCCGGGCATGTACACGGCCGCGTACACCAGCGTCCCGGTCAGCAGCAGGAGGATCAGCCCGACCAGGACCATGCCCAGCCGGCGCGGCGACCTCTGCTTCCGGGCGCGCCGGTGCCGGGCGTGGGTGGCCACCGGGGACCGCTCCGCCCGCTTCCTGCGCACCAGCTCGCCCCGCCGCCTTATGATCGGCAGCCGCCTGGGGTCGGCGGGCCGGCCCGCCTCCAGCGAGAGCGGCGCGGTGACCGTGTGCAGCCCGACCTCGGGCTCGGGCGCGGAGCGGATCAGGGAGCGCAGCCAGCCGCCCAGTTCCTCGAAGTCGGGCCGTTCGGTCGGGTCCTGACGCAGCAGCGACTCCACGACGGGCCGCAGCGCACCGCATTCCTCGGCGAACGCGGGCGGCTCGGCGCACACCATCTGCACCAGCTCGGCCACCGACTCCTCGGGGTAGGGGGCGTGCCCCTGGACGGCACGGAACAGCAGTGCGCCCAGGCCCCACAGATCGGCCGCCGGGCCGACCGGCGGGGCCAGCCGCCAGTTCTCGTAGACGGGCCCGGCCTGCTCGGGGGCCCAGCGCTCGGTGACGGCGCCGACGATCGCCGTCCTGGTCTGGCGGGCGCGCTCGGCGGCGAGCGCGGTGGTGGGGCCGCGGTAGCGGTCGCCGTCCTCCTCGCCCCAGCTACGCGCGGGCGGCGTCCGTTCTCCGTGCGGCTCCCCGCCGAACGCCTCACCCCCGTACGCCGCATCGCCGAACGGGGCCGAGCCGCCGGGGGGCACCGGGCGCAGGTCCCCGGCCTGTCCGCCGGCCTCGCCCCTGCGCGCCTCGACCTCGGCCCGGGCGGCGGCGGCGCGCGTACCGGCCCGGTACGCTGCGATGGCACCGCTGCGCGCGGCGCGCCCGTCGGCCGGGCCGCCGGGCTCCGGGTGCCCGCCGCCGTGGGGCGCGTGGTGGCCGTACGCCCCGGGCTCCCCCGCCTCCGGGCCCCCGTCGGCGCCGGGGCCGGCCAGCTGGCGGGGCACACCGCCCGTCGCCGGACCCTGGTCCGCCCCCCGGTAACCGGGCGGCAGGCCGGGGACGCCGTTCCCGGGCACGTCGTCCGCCGAACCGTCCGCGGGGCCGTCCACATGGCCGCGCGGCAGCACGCTCGGTGGCGCCGGGAGGGGGTCGTACCCGCACAGGGCCTCCTCCGCCGCGCCGGCGGCCAGCCCGGTGAGCACGACCCGGCCGTCGTCGCAGACGAGGACGGTGCGGGGGGTGATGTTGCGGTGGACCCAGCCGTGCGCGTGGACCGCGCGCAGAGCCGTGAGCAGGTCGGCCGCCAGCTCCGCCGCCCGGTGGGGGCTCAGCGGGCGCTCGGCCAGCAGGGCGGCCAGCGGCCGGGCCGCGACCAGTTCGCTGACGATCCACAGGCCGTCGCCCTCGACGAAGACGTCGAAGACCTGGTCGAGCCGGGGGTGGTCGGGTATCCGGGAGGCGGCCAGCGCCGCCTCCACCGCGCGCCGCACGGCGGGATCGGCCGGACGCCGCGTGGCACGGCCCGCGCCGTCGTGCCCGTAGCCGCCCCCGCCGGGGAACTCGGCCTCGACGACCTCCGGCAGCGGCACCTGACGGACCAGCACCTCCTGTCCGCTGGCCGTGTCGTACGCGCGGGACTCCACCAGTTCGTACTCGTCCGACGGCGGACGCGGCAAGCGGTACCGTTCGGCCAGCAGCCGACCCGAGTACTCGTCCACGGCGCCCTCCCCACACGGACTGATGCCCTACGGCCCGTCAGGATCCGTTCCCACCGGCCGGATCGCTGACGCACAGGGTCTGCGTACTATCACGATACGTGCCCGGACGGCCTCGCGCCGCCCGTAGCGGCACTCTGCCACGTCCTCACGATGCCGGTTCCCGGCGGTCGGCCATACGCACGCACCCGACCGGAAATGAGCCAAGGCGCCATCAAGGGGCTTTACGGACAAGAAGTCCGTATCAGGCACGCCATCTCCACAGCATGCGCCTTGATCGACTAGCCTCCCCTCGTCATCGGTACACCCCGTAACACCACCTTCAAACGGAAGTGATCCCCCTGAAGAAGATCCTTTTGAGCTTCGGCCTCACCGTTCTCGCCACGACCGGAACATTATTCTCGTCAGCCGCACCGGCGACGGCCCTGGACTGCACCGTCTCCAACCGCCCCTGCGTCGTCATGTACTACAACAGCAATTACGGCGGAGCGTACTTTCCGACCTCGACCAGCATATCGAACCTTGCAGGGTACACTTTCATGGGGTTCTCCGGCGATCCAGGCCGTGGACAAGGCGTGAAGAACAACGCCGCCTCGGCCCAGTTCCGCGCCGATGACAACTTCTATCTTTCCTCCGGCACCATCTTCTTCAACAGCGGTTACGCCGGACCTTGCGACACCTTCAGAACCATCGAGTACAACTGGGTGAGCTCTCCCAGGCTCGCTAGAACGTACAACGACAACGCCTCCGTTCTCATCAAGGCGGGCTACGGCACGACCCACCCGAGTGGCTGCTACGCCTGGTGAAGGTCATCCGAAATGCACGCCCGGAGCCCCTTCACTCCGCGCTGCGGAGTGAAGGGGCTCCGCTCCCACTCCCACACTCGCCCAGTGCCGCAGGAAAATGAGAAGATCAATATTGATAGCAGTGTGCGCCACACTGGCCGCAACAGCCGTGGGCGCTGCACTGCTCCGGAACGGCGAACCTCTACTGGAAGAGCGACCGGCCAACCACAGGGAAGCAGCCAGAAAACGCACCGCATCGAACACCGCGTTTACCATCGACCTTCCCCTCGATCGGTTCTCCCTGTCGCAAGAGGACCAAATCCTCTTGCAACGGGCGGAGATCAAGGCGCAGCAACTCTGTGTTGCCCGCTTTGGCGTGCCGGCCCCCAAGGCAGCCGAAATCCCCAGGGCTGCGAACTCCGCAGAGCTGACCAGGCGGTACGGACTACTGGATCGACGAGCAGCCGAAAAGAACGGCTACCAGATTCCGGATTCCTCGGACCCCGCGCCGGACGTCTACCCTGAACTCAACGAGATTCAGCACGCGCTGCTTTCCGGACACGAGGCTGATGGCGGCGTTCTCAAATCACATCGAGGCAACCCTGTTCCGGAAGATGGATGCGCGGGGGAGGCCGCGCACAAGATCCGGGCTCGCGACAAGGACGAGCAGATTCGCATGGCCGTCGCGCGGGACATCGACCACGAGAGCTACAAGCGTTCGCTCACGAATCCCCGCGTCAGGAATTCCTTCGCCGATTGGTCACGCTGCATGAAAGGGAAAGGTTTTACCTACGAATCGCCCCTCACTGTCACCTCGGATCCCCGGTTCGCGGAACCGGATCCGGACGACAAGGAACGCACGGTGGCCGTCGCCGACGTCGACTGCAAGTTTTCCGTAGATTTGCCGAACGTGTGGATGAATGTGGAGAGAAAGATCCAGCGGGAACTAGTGGAGAAGGACAAGCGAACCTTGGATCTCTTGGCCGCCGACCAAGAGAGGATACTGAAAAAGGCTCGTGCTCTACTGAGAGCAAAATGACGCACCGACGTCATTCACGGGGACGGAAGGAGGAAAAGAAAACCCTACGCGCATCCACGGAGTAGTCCGCCTCCCAGTCGGCGTCCTTGGCCGTATACATGATTCCGTATCCCAATCGTGCGCTGACTACGAAGCCGCGGTCTATCGAGTGGTAGGTGACTCCCGAGTCTCGGTACGTGAATTCCCAGTCGGCGGCCTTCCATCCCCGGTAATCGACCGGCTTGATCGACACGCGTTCGTACCGCGCGCGCCGCATCCACTGCTCCTGGTCCTGCCAGTCCTTCACGGGGTCGCTCTTAGGCGTGGTGGTCCACCCCACCAACAGCTTCTGCCCTTGTGGTCCGGCGAACCTAGCCCCCGCGGCGTCGGTCTTCCCGTACTTCCAGCCTTCCGGCAGGGAGAGCGAGAAGCCCTGTTCGTGCCGGTACTCGGCGCTCCCCTCTTCTTTTCCGCCTCCGTCCTTCCCGTCCACCGCCTGCGGGGATCCGTCGGTGCCACCGGTACGGGCAGGAGATGCGCTCACCCCCTCGGTCTCCCGCGCATCCGGATCGCCTCCGGTTCGCCCCCCGTTCCCGCCGGGGGACGCGGACCGCCCTTCTCGACCTCTCTCCCCTCTTGTTTCCTCACCACCGCCGTCGGCGGAAGTCACCAGGACCACACTGGCCACGACCGCCACCAGGACGGCAACGGCCACGAGGATGCTGAGCGCCTTTCCGCGACGGCCCTTCAGATACGCCAGGCCGGCGGACGACGGCCTGCCCGTCAGCTCCCCGGGATCGCTGTCGCCTCTGCCTCCGGAAGTCCCTCCCCCCACGGCACTTTTGACCGCGGTTGCCCCTCTCACGTCCCGTACGCCGTGCAGGGCGGCACGAAGCCGCTCGGAGGATCCGGTGGCCGCCCCGGCGCCGGCCACCGGGAGCACGGTCGTACGGGTGCCCTCCGGCTCCTCCTTCTTCTTCTCCTCGCCCCCGGCGCGCGGCCCGCGGGCCGCGCGCTCCAGCAGCGCCCGTGCGCCCGGCTCGTCCAGCCGCTTGTCCGGGTCCTTGTCCAGCAGGCCGTGGATGACCGCCTCCAGGGCCCCGGCGCGTTTGGGGGGCTCCAGCGGCTCGGTCATCACCGCGGTCAGGGTGGCGATCGCCGACCCCTTGTCGTACGGCGGGTGGCCCTCCACCGCCGCGTACAGCAGCCCGCCCAGCGACCACAGGTCGGACGGCGGACCGGGGCGCTGGCCGCGCGCCCGCTCCGGCGCTATGTAGGAGGGCGCGCCGACCAGCATGCCGGTGGAGGTGAGGGAGGGGTCGCCCTCGACCTGGGCGATGCCGAAGTCGGTGAGGACGACCCGGCCGTCCTCGTCGGCGATCAGGACGTTGGAGGGCTTCACGTCTCGGTGCAGGATGCCCTCGCGGTGCGCGGCACGCAGCACGTCGAGGATCGCCAGACCCACCTCGGCCGCCCGCCGCGGCTCCAGCGGGCCGTCCTCGCGCAGCACGTCGGCCAGGGAGCGGCCGTCGATCAGCTCCATGACGATCCAGGGGCGGTCGTCCTCGTCGACCACGTCGTAGACGGTGACGGCGCTGCTGCTGCGGATGCGCGCGATGGCCTTGGCCTCGCGCAGCGTGCGGGTGATCAGCCGGCGCTTCTCCTCCTCGTCGATGCTGGAGGGGAAGCGCAGTTCCTTCACCGCGACGGTACGGCCCAGTACCTCGTCCTCGGCCCGCCACACGGTGCCCATACCACCGCGGCCCAGGACGTCGCCCAGCCGGTAACGCCCGCCCAGCAGCCGTCCGGCCTTCTTGCCGCGGCCGTCCACGTCGCTCATGCGTCCCCTCACACTCAGCCCGCCCCAGCAGTGGCCCCATTCTCCCCCACTGGGCGGACCGCGGTGCACGCGGCCGGGGACACACAACCGGAACGGCGGTGCGCGGGGCCCGGGCTGACGCCCCGGCATCCGCGGGCGCGCCGGGTGCTCCCGCTCACCGCCCGTTCACCGCCCGCGCTGCGGCCGCCGGTGACGGCGTGTCACCGGCGGCCGGGCCGTCACAGCGGCTGGAGCGGCACGATGTCCGGCGCGCCCAGGCGTGCGGCGTCGGCGGTCTGGTCGTCGGGCTGGCGCTGGGACTCCCGCTCGGCCTCGACCCGCTTGCGGTAGTGCTCCACCTCGCGGTCGATCTGCCCGGCGTCCCAGCCGAGCACCGGCGCCATCAGCTCGGCGCACTCCCGCGCGCTGCGCGTGCCGCGGTCGAAGGTCTCGATGGAGATGCGGGTACGGCGGGTGAGGACGTCGTCCAGGTGGCGCGCGCCCTCGTGCGTGCAGGCGTACACCACCTCCGCCCTGAGGTAGTCGTCCGCGCACGGCAGCGGCTCGCCCAGGCTCGGATCGGCGGCGACCAGTTCCAGCACCTCGTCGGTCAGCGAGCCGTACCGGCCCAGCAGATGTTCCACGCGCGCCACGTGCAGTCCGGTGCGGGCGGCGATGCGGGCGCGGGCGTTCCACATCGCGTGGTAGCCCTCGGCCCCGACCAGCGGCACCTCCTCCGTGGTGCACTCGGCGACGCGGTGGTCGAGCCCGTGGACGGCCTCGTCGACCGCGTCCTTGGCCATCACCCGGTACGTCGTGTACTTGCCGCCCGCGACGACCACCAGGCCCGGCACCGGGTGGGCGACGGTGTGCTCGCGCGAGAGCTTGCTGGTGGCGTCCGACTCCCCGGCCAGCAGGGGGCGCAGTCCGGCGTACACGCCCTCCACGTCGTCGCGGGTGAGCGGCACGGCCAGGACCGAGTTGACGTGGTCGAGCAGGTAGTCGATGTCGGCGCTGGAGGCCGCCGGGTGGGCCTTGTCCAGGTCCCACTCGGTGTCGGTGGTGCCGACGATCCAGTGCCGCCCCCAGGGGATGACGAACAGCACGCTCTTCTCGGTGCGCAGGATCAGCCCGGTGGTGGAGTGGATGCGGTCGCGGGGCACGACAAGGTGGATGCCCTTGGAGGCGCGGACGTGGAACTGTCCGCGTTCGGCTGTCAGCCGCTGGGTGTCGTCGGTCCACACGCCGGTGGCGTTGACGACCTGCCTGGCCCGGATCTCGTACTCGCCGCCCTGTTCCAGGTCCTCCACCCGGGCGCCGACCACGCGTTCGCCCTCGCGCAGGAAGCCCACCACACGGGCCCGGTTGGCGGCGTGGGCGCCGTATGCGGCGGCGGTGCGCACCAGGGCGGCGACGTAGCGGGCGTCGTCCATCTGCGCGTCGTAGTACTGCAGTGCGCCCACCAGCGCGTCCTTGCGCAGGGCGGGTGCCACGCGCAGCGCCTGGCGGCGCGTCAGGTGCCGGTGGTGGGGCAGGCCGCGGCCGCGTCCGGAGGCCGTGGCGAGCACGTCGTACAGCGCGACGCCGGAGCCCGCGTACAGCCGCTCCCAGCCCCGGTGCCGCAGCGGGTAGAGGAAGGGGACGGGCCTGACCAGGTGGGGGGCGATCCGCTGGAGCAGCAGCCCGCGCTCCTTGAGCGCCTCGCGCACCAGCGCGAAGTCCAGCATCTCCAGATAGCGCAGCCCGCCGTGGATGAGCTTGCTGGAGCGGCTGGAGGTGCCCGAGGCCCAGTCCCGCGCCTCGACGATGCCCGTCGACAGGCCGCGGGTCGCCGCGTCCAGGACGGTTCCGGCGCCGACCACTCCTCCGCCGACGACCAGTATGTCCAGTTCGCGCTCCGACATGCGGGCGAGCGCCTCGGCCCGCTCGGCCGGTCCCAGTGCCGCTGTCCTCACGACTGCCTCCCTGATATGCCGATGCTCCGGTCGATTGCCCGTCCGTATGTCTGTCCGTACGCGTGTCCGTACCCGCCCTGGCACCTACCCGTTCGTCCGCCGATCCCACGACTTCGACCCGGGCGGACACCGCTCCGCACGCAATCCACCATATCTGTCATATATGCGCTTAACCTGACATCGCCCCACAAGCCAGCCAGCCCCACGATTCCGCCGACGGGGGAAGGGACGCCGCCTCATGCCCGCAGATCTCGCCGTCCTCGGTCTGGGTCATCTGGGCCTTCCCGCGGCCCAGGCCGCCACGGCCGCCGGTATCCGCACCATCGGCTACGACCCCGACGAGCACGCCGTGCGCGAGCTGGGCGCCGGGCGCCCGCCGGCGGGCGGCGGGCTGTCGGCGGCCGAGGTGCGCAAGATGGCCTCGGCCGGCTTCCGCGCCACCTCGGACCCGTCCGTACTGGGCCGGGTCCGCACCGCCCTGATCTGCGCACCCACCCCGCAGGGCGAGGGCCGCGCCCCGGACCTGGGCGCGGTACGGGCGGCGGCCCTCACCCTCGGTGAGCGGCTGCGCCCGCGGACCACGGTCGTGGTGGAGTCCGCCGTCCACCCCGGCGGCACCGAGGAGTACGTCGCCCCTCTGCTGGAGAAGGCCTCGGGGCTGCGGGCCGGGCACGACTTCCATCTCGCCTGCGCCCCCTCCCGCCTCGACCCCGGCAACCGCTCCCACGGCTACGCCAACACCCCTCGGGTGATCGGCGGGCTGACCCCGGCCTGCACGGAGGCCGCCGCCGCCTTCTACGGGCGGCTGGTCGAGAAGGTGGTGCGGGCCCGCGGGCTGCGCGAGGCCGAGACCACGGCGGTGCTGGAGACCAACTTCCGGCATGTGAACATCGCCCTGGTCAACGAGATGGCCGTGCTCTGCCACGACCTCGGCGTGGATCTGTGGGACGTGATCCGCTGCGCGGAGACCAAGCCGTTCGGCTTCCAGGCCTTCCGGCCGGGCCCGGGCGTGGGCGGCCACGGCGTCCCCGTCGACCCCGCCTGCCTGGACCGCGCCGGGCGCACCCCGGGCTACCCGCTGCGCCTGGTCGAGGTCGCCCAGGAGGCCAACGCCCGGATGCCGCGCTATGTGGCCCAGCGCGCGGCGACCCTGCTCAACGAGCACGGCAAGTCGGCCCGCGGCGCCCGCGTCCTGCTGCTGGGTGTCACCTACAAGCCCGACCTGGCCGACCGGACCGGCTCCCCCGCCCCCGAGATCGCCCTGCGGCTGATGGAGCTGGGCGCGCAGATCGGCTACCACGACCCGCATGTGCCGCAGTGGCGGGTGGCCGGCCGTCCCGTCCCGCGCGCCGACTCCCTCCACGAGGCCGCAGCCGCGGCCGACCTCACCCTGCTCCTCCAGCACCACCGCGTCTACGACCTGCAGAGCCTGTCGGCCAAGGCCCAGCTCCTGCTGGACACCCGCGGCGCCAGCCCGACGGGGGCGGCCCACCGGCTGTGACGCGCGCCCGCCGCGTACACGGAGAACACCGGAAAGGGGGCCGGGCCCGGTGGTGGCACCACCGGGCCCGGCCCCCTTTCCGTCACAGTCCCGTCATACAAGTCCCGTCATACGGGCCCCGCCGTACGGGTTCAGCCGTACGCGCCCCCGCGCTCAGCGGGAGACGGTGACCTCCACGCGCTGGAACTCCTTGAGCTCCGAGTAGCCGGTGGTGGCCATGGCCCGGCGCAGGGCGCCGAAGAAGTTCATGTGGCCCTCGGGACTGTGCGAGGGGCCGAGCAGGATCTCCTCGGTGGTGCCGACCGTGCCGAGGTTGACGCGCCTGCCGCGCGGCACGTCCTCGTGGACGGCCTCCATGCCCCAGTGGTGCCCGTGGCCGGGCGCATCGGTGGCGCGGGCCAGCGGGGAGCCCATCATCACCGCGTCCGCGCCGCAGGCGACGGCCTTGGGCAGGTCGCCGGACCAGCCCACGCCGCCGTCGGCGATGACGTGGACGTACCGGCCGCCGGACTCGTCCAGGTAGTCGCGGCGGGCCGCCGCCACGTCGGCGACGGCGGTCGCCATCGGCACCTGGATGCCCAGCACATTGCGGGTGGTGTGCGCGGCGCCGCCGCCGAATCCGACGAGCACGCCGGCCGCGCCGGTGCGCATCAGGTGCAGCGCGGCGGTGTACGTGGCGCAGCCGCCGACGATGACGGGGACGTCGAGCTCGTAGATGAACTGCTTGAGGTTGAGCGGTTCGGCCGCCGAGGAGACGTGCTCGGCGGAAACGGTGGTGCCGCGGATGACGAAGATGTCCACGCCCGCGTCCACGACCGCCTTGGAGAACTGCGCGGTGCGCTGCGGCGACAGCGCGGCGGCCGTCACCACGCCGGAGTCGCGCACCTCCTTGATCCGCCGTCCGATCAGCTCCTCCTGGATGGGGGCGGAGTAGATCTCCTGGAGCCGGCGGGTGGCCGCTTCCTCGTCCAGCTCGGCGATCTCGTGGAGCAGCGGCTCGGGGTCCTCGTAACGCGTCCACAGGCCTTCGAGGTTGAGCACCCCCAGGCCGCCCAGCTCGCCGATGCGGATCGCGGTGCTCGGTGAGACGACCGAGTCCATCGGGGCGGCCAGGAACGGCAGCTCGAAGCGGTAGGCGTCGATCTGCCAGGCGATCGAGACCTCCTTCGGGTCCCGCGTGCGGCGGCTGGGCACCACCGCGATGTCGTCGAAGGCGTACGCCCGCCTCCCGCGCTTGCCGCGGCCGATCTCGATCTCAGTCACGTGCTGTGCCCTTCCTACGGTCTACGCCCCCAGTATCCCCGAGCGGGGCACCGGGGACGCGCACCGGGTGAGCCGGCGGCGGTCACGGCCCGCCCGGGCCGTGACCGCCGCCGGCCTGTCCGTCTCAGCGCCGGGAGTAGTTCGGCGCCTCGGTGGTCATCTGGACGTCGTGCGGGTGGCTCTCCTTGAGCCCGGCCGCGGTGATGCGCACGAAGCGGCCGTTCGCCTTCAGCTCCGGCACCGTCCGGCCGCCGACGTAGAACATCGACTGGCGCAGGCCGCCGACGAGCTGGTGCACCACCGCGCCCAGCGGGCCGCGGTAGGGGACCTGGCCCTCGACGCCCTCGGGGACGAGCTTGTCGTCGGCGGCGACCGCCTCCTGGAAGTAGCGGTCCTTGGAGTAGGACTTGGCCTGGCCGCGCGACTGCATCGCGCCCAGCGAGCCCATGCCGCGGTAGGACTTGAACTGCTTGCCGTTGATGAACAGCAGCTCGCCCGGCGACTCCTCGCAGCCCGCCAGCAGGCTGCCGAGCATCACGGTGTCGGCGCCGGCGACCAGGGCCTTGGCGATGTCGCCGCTGTACTGCAGCCCGCCGTCGCCGATGACCGGGACGCCGCTCTCCCGCGCGGCGAGCGCGGCCTCGTAGATCGCGGTGACCTGCGGGACGCCGATGCCGGCGACGACGCGGGTGGTGCAGATCGAGCCCGGCCCGACGCCGACCTTGACGCCGTCGGCGCCGGAGTCGATCAGCGCCCTGGCCCCGTCGCGGGTGGCGACGTTGCCGCCGACCACGTCGACCGAGGAGTTGGACTTGATCTTGGCGACCATCTCGCCGACCAGCTTCGAGTGGCCGTGCGCGGTGTCCACGACGATGAAGTCGGCACCCGCCTCGATCAGCGCCTGGGCCCGCTCGAAGGCGTCGCCGGCCACGCCGACCGCCGCGCCGACGATGAGGCGGCCCTCGGCGTCCTTGGCGGCGTGCGGGTACTTCTCCGCCTTGACGAAGTCCTTGACGGTGATCAGGCCCTTGAGCACGCCCTCACCGTCGACCAGCGGCAGTTTCTCGATCTTGTGGCGGCGCAGCAGCTCCATGGCGTCCGCGCGCGAGATGCCCACCTTGCCGGTGACCAGCGGCATCGGCGTCATGACCTCGCGGACCTCGCGGCTGCGGTCGGTCTCGAAGGCCATGTCGCGGTTGGTGACGATGCCCAGCAGCTTGCCGGAGTCGTCGGTGACCGGCACCCCGCTGATGCGGAAGCGGCCGCACAGCTCGTCGGCCTCGCGCAGCGTGGCGTCGGGGCGGATGGTGATCGGGTCGGTGACCATGCCGGACTCCGACCGTTTGACCTGGTCGACCTGGTCGGCCTGGTCCTCGATCGAGAGGTTGCGGTGCAGCACCCCGACGCCGCCCTGCCGTGCCATGGCGATCGCCATGCGGGCCTCGGTGACCTTGTCCATCGCCGCGGAGATCAGCGGGACGTTCACCTTCACGTTGCGCGAGACGTACGAGGAGGTGTCGATGTCCTGCGGGGCCATGTCCGACTCGCCCGGCAGCAGCAGCACGTCGTCGTAGGTCAGCCCGAGTGCGGCGAACTTCGCGGGAACCCCGTCGGCACTGCTGGCACTGCCTGCGCTGCCCGCACTGCCGACGTTGTCCGTCATGACGCCTTCCATGGCACCTTCCCCAATACTCTTGCCCGGCGCGGACGTCCATGCTAACGGGCTCGGGAGGAGCCCCGTACCGCCGCGGGACCCCGGCGGGATCGCCGCCGGAGCGCTCACCGGACGGCCGGTCGGCCGGATGACTGTGATCGGCCCGGATCACTGCTCCGCGAGGGCGCGCAGCCGCGACAGGGCTCGATGCTGGGCAACGCGTACGGCCCCCGGGGACATTCCGAGCATCTGCCCGGTCTCCTCGGCGGTGAGCCCGACCGCCACCCGCAGCAGCACCAGTTCGCGCTGGTGCTCGGGGAGGTTGGCCAGCAGTTTCCTCGCCCACTCCGCGTCACTGCTCAGCAGGGCCCGCTCCTCCGGGCCGAGCGAGTCGTCGGGCCGCTCGGGCATCTCGTCGGAGGGCACCGCCGTGCTGCCCGGTCCGCGCATGGCCGCCCGCTGCAGATCGGCGACCTTGTGCTGGGCGATGGCGACCACGAACGCCTCGAAGGGCTTGCCGGTGTCGCGGTAGCGCGGCAGGGCGCACAGCACCGCCAGGCAGACCTCCTGCGCCAGGTCGTCCACGAAGTGCCGGGCGTCTCCGGGCAGCCGGGTCAGCCGCGTCCTGCAGTACCGCAGGGCGAGGGGGTGGACCCGGGCGAGAAGATCGTGGGTGGCCCGCTCGTCGCCCTCCACAGCGCGCCGGACGAGGGCACCGATCTCACCGCGGCCGTCGGCCGGGGATGGCGTCTCGTCGTCACGCATCGGTCCATGGTGCACCCGGCGCGGCCGTTCCGCCGCACCCCGTCCGTGGTTGTGCACTGAAGCGTTATGGGCGGGGGCACTCGCTGTCACGTCCCGCGCCCTCCCCTCACGCCCGGCCGTCACGTCCCCGAGGAACTCCATACATCCAGGATGCGGTACACCGGAGATTACGACACCGGCCCGTCCCCCGACGGCCCCGCCTCCCGGTGCGGCCTCCCGGTGCTTCCGGGACCGGCGGGGCGCCCTCGGGGTGCGCACGGCGCCCCGCCGAGCACGCGGCGCGCACCGCGTGCACGGCCGGCGGCGGGCGTCGGGCACGGTGGCTCCGCCGCTTCGGTGGCGCCGCTTCGGTGGCGCCGGATGTCCGCGGTCCGGAGGACGGCCGGACCGGCGGACGGGCTCACCGCGGGACCGCTCCCGCCGGCGCTAGCGAACGAGGCCCCAGCGGAAGCCGAGCGCCACGGCGTGCGCCCGGTCGGAGGCGCCGAGCTTCTTGAACAGTCTCCGCGCATGGGTCTTCACCGTGTCCTCGGACAGGAACAGCTCGCGGCCGATCTCGGCGTTGGAGCGGCCGTGGCTCATGCCCTCCAGCACCTGGATCTCGCGGGCGGTGAGCGTCGGCGCGGCGCCCATCTCGGCCGAGCGCAGCCGCCTCGGCGCGAGCCGCCAGGTGGGGTCGGCCAGCGCCTGGGTGACCGTGGCCCGCAGTTCGGCGCGCGAGGCGTCCTTGTGCAGATAGCCGCGGGCGCCGGCGGCGACGGCGAGCGCGACGCCGTCCAGGTCCTCCGCCACGGTCAGCATGATGATGCGGGCACCGGGGTCGGCCGACAGCAGGCGCCGCACGGTCTCGACACCGCCCAGGCCGGGCATCCGGACGTCCATGAGGATGAGGTCGGACCGGTCGGCGCCCCAGCGGCGGAGGACTTCCTCGCCGTTGGCCGCCGTCGTCACACGTTCCACGCCGGGCACGGTCGCGACCGCGCGGCGCAGCGCCTCTCGGGCAAGCGGGGAGTCGTCGCAGACGAGGACGGAAGTCATGATCGCCCTCCGCAGCTCATGCGCATCACCTTAGGCCTCCAGGGCTGGTACGAATCGTCACCTGTGCGGTTGACCGCCCCGGACATCCATCCGGCACTTGTCTGTGTCAACCGCCTCCGCACACTCAACGACGGTCACCCGAAAGAGTTACGGTCTCCGGCGCCCGCTTTCAACACCCTACGTGATGGCGTCGACACGGAGGGGCTATCCCGTGCAGATCAACGGCCGTGTCGTCATTTGCCCTGTTTGGCGGGTTTTCTTTTTATTACTCGCGTATGTCCCGAAAATCTCGAAGATGCATATTTACATCTACTCATACCGTGGATGTACGGTCGTGACTGTTCTCGACTGGTTCACCAGCATCAGTTCGCTTCGAGAGGACAAGCCATGGCAGATTTCTCCCGCCTTCCGGGTCCCAACGCCGATCTGTGGGACTGGCAGCTGCTGGCCGCCTGTCGAGGAGTCGACAGCTCGCTGTTCTTCCACCCCGAAGGGGAGCGCGGAGCGGCCCGCAGCGCACGCGAGGCGTCCGCGAAGGAGGTGTGCATGCGCTGCCCGGTCCGGGCGGAGTGCGCCGCCCACGCGCTCACCGTGCGTGAGCCGTACGGGGTGTGGGGCGGACTGACCGAGGACGAACGCGAGGAGCTCATGGGCAGGGCCCGCACCAGGCTGGTCGGCGCGGCCGGGGCGTAGCGCCGCTCCCCGCAAGCCCTCACGAGTGCTCCCCCGGCGCCCGGCGTGCCCGGACGCCCCGCGGGCGCGGGCGCCGGACGGGCCGGGCCCGTCCCGCGTCAGCGGCGGGCCGCGCCCGACAGCCGGTCCAGCATGGCCGCGACCGCCGGCACCCGGGCGAGGTCGGGCAGCGTCAGCGCCGCCACCTCTCGCCGCACCTTCGGGCTGATGCCCACGGTCCGCACGCCCCGGGGCCGTACCGACTCCACCGCGAGCCCCGGCAGCACGGCCACGCCCAGCCCCGCCCCCACCAGTCCCACCACGGCCGGGTAGTCGTCGGTGGCGAAGTCGATCCGCGGGGTGAAGCCCGCCCTCTCGCACACCTCCACCAGATGGCCGCGGCAGCGCGGGCAGCCCGCGATCCAGGGCTCCCCGGCCAGTTCCGCGAGCCCGACGGCCTCCCCCGCCTCCGCCGCACGCGCCAGGCGGTGGCCCTCGGGGACCAGCCCCACCAGCCGCTCGGTCAGCAGCGGCCGCACCGCCAGATCCCCCCACTCCGGGTCGCTCTCCACCGGTCCGGCGACGTCCGGGTAGCGGTAGGCGAGGGCGATGTCGCACTCGCCCTCCCGGAGCGCCTCCACCGAGCGCGGCGGCTGCGCCTCGGTCAGCGACACCCGGGCCCCGGGGTACTCCGCGCGCATCGCGGCGACGGCCGCGGGCACGATCGCGGAGCTGGCGCTGGGGAAGGACACCAGCCGGACCCGGCCCGCCCGCAGCCCGGCGATGGCGGCCACCTCCTCCTCGGCGGCCGCCAGCCCGGCCAGGATCCCCGCCGCGTGCCGCACCAGCGCCTCACCGGCCTCGGTCAGACGCGTCTCACGGCCGGCGCGCACCAGCAGCGCGGTGCCCGCCGTCTGCTCCAGGGCCTTCATCTGCTGGCTGACGGCGGGCTGCGTACAGCCCAGCGCGCGGGCGGCGGCCGAGAGGGAACCGGTACGGGCCACCGCGCGCAGCACACGGAGATGGCGTGCCTCGATCACTCCCCTACCATAAGCGCCCCCGGCGGGGTACCCCGGTGCCCGTTCGCTTCCTTGGAGGCGCCCTTCTAGTCTGCGCGGCATGCGGCTTCTCTCCGTGAACCTCGCCCGCCCCCGGTCCGTCGGCTACACCAGCGCCCCGGGCGGCCTCACCGGCATCGACAAGCGCCCGGCCGACGGCCCGGTCGCCGTCTTTGCCCCCGGCTCCGGCGGCGGCAGCGGACTGGCCGGGGACATCATCGGCGACCCGGTCTTCCACGGCGGCGACGACCAGGCGGTGTACGCCTTCGCCCGGGAGGACCTGGACGGCTGGGAGAAGGTCCTCGGCCGCGAGCTGCCGGGCGGCGTCTTCGGCGAGAACCTCACCACCGCCGGTGCGGACGTGAACGGGGCGCTGATCGGCGAGCGCTGGCGGATCGGGCCGGACGTGGTGCTGGAGGTCTCCTGCGCCCGCACCCCCTGCCGTACCTTCGCCGGCCGGCTGGGGGAGACGGGCATCCTGCCGACGGAGCGGGGAGAGGGATGGATGAGGACGTTCACGCGGGCCGCCGCGCCCGGGGCGTACCTGCGGGTGGCCGAGCCCGGCGAGATCCGCGCCGGGGACCGGATCGAGGTCCTGCACCGGCCCGGCCACAAGGTGACCGTCTCCTTCCTCTTCCGCGCCCTGACCACCGAGCGTTCGCTGCTCCCCCGCGTCCTGGCCGCCGGCGACGCCCTGGCCTCCGTCGCACGGGAGGAGGCACTGAAGTACACGGCGAAGTACGCCTCCTGACGCATCCGGCACACGGCCCGCCGGCCCCGGCCGGATAGCGTGCCCGTATGACGACTGCACTGATCACAGGGGCCACGGCCGGTATCGGCGCCGCCTTCGCCCGGCGGCTGGCACGCGACGGGCACAACGTGGTGCTGGTCGCCCGGGACACCGAGCGGCTGCGGCGGAACGCCACCGAGCTGCACGACCGGCACGGCGTCGAGGCGTCCATAATCACCGCCGACCTGGCCACCGACGAGGGCATCGCGGCGGTCGAGGAGCGGCTCGGCGACCGGAAGCACCCGGTGGACCTGCTGGTCAACAACGCCGGATTCGGCAACAGGGGCCGCTATCTGGAAGTGCCGATGGCGGACGAGCTGCGCATGCTCAAGGTGCACTGCGAGGCCGTGCTGCGGCTGACCTCGGCCGCCGCCGGGAGCATGCGCGAGCGGGGCCGCGGCGGCGTCGTCAACGTGGCCTCGGTGGCGGCCTTCGTACCGCGCGGCACCTACGGCGCGTCCAAGGCGTGGGTCGTGCAGTTCACCCAGGGCGCGGCGCGGGACCTGGGGCCGTCGGGGGTGCGGCTGATGGCGCTGTGTCCGGGTTTCGTGCGCACCGAGTTCCACCGGCGCGCGGGGATGTCCGCACAGAGCGTGCCGGGCTGGATGTGGCTGAACGCCGACCGGGTGGTGGACGCGGCCCTGGAGGACCTGGCCAGGGGGAAGACACTGTCCGTCCCGGACCCGCGCTACAAGGCGCTGCTGGGTCTGGCCCGGCTCGCGCCGCGCGGTCTGGTCTCGCGCGCCTCCTCCACCACCGGGCGCTTCAGCCCGAGGTGAGGGGGCGCGCCATCGCTCTTACGGCAGCCCCGGCCCGGTCCCGCGCGCAGGCCGGCCCGGTCCCGCACACGGACGCGGTGAGGCCCGGTCCCCTGCGCGTCAGGGGACCGGGCCTCACCGCTGCGGCGGACGTACCGCGGGAGCCCGTGCCTCAGTGGGCGTGGCCGTGACCGTGGCCGCCGGCCTCCGGCTCCTCCTCGGCCGGCTTCTCGACGACCAGGGTCTCGGTCGTCAGCAGCAGCGACGCGATGGAGGCGGCGTTCTCCAGGGCGGAGCGGGTGACCTTGACCGGGTCGATGACGCCGGCCTTGACCAGGTCGACGTACTCGCCGGTCGCGGCGTTGAAGCCGTGGCCCTTCTCCAGCTCGGCGACCTTGGAGGTGATGACGTAGCCCTCCAGGCCGGCGTTCTCGGCGATCCAGCGCATCGGCTCGACCAGGGCGCG
This sequence comes from Streptomyces verrucosisporus, assembly GCF_017114865.1. Lineage (GTDB taxonomy): Bacteria > Actinomycetota > Actinomycetes > Streptomycetales > Streptomycetaceae > Streptomyces > Streptomyces fenghuangensis. The sequence continues at coordinate 19,976 of NZ_JADEYH010000011.1, forward strand.
GCGGACGACCGCGACACCGGTGGCCTCGTCGCCGTCCTTGCCCAGGCTGTCGCCCAGCACCTTGGAGGCGTGGACCAGCGCGGAGCCGCCGCCGGAGACGATGCCCTCCTCGACCGCGGCGCGGGTCGCGGAGATGGCGTCCTCCAGGCGGTGCTTCTTCTCCTTGAGCTCGACCTCGGTGGCCGCGCCCACACGGATCACGCACACGCCGCCGGCCAGCTTCGCGAGGCGCTCCTGGAGCTTCTCGCGGTCCCAGTCGGAGTCGGTGGTCTCGATCTCGGACTTGATCTGCGCGACGCGGCCCTGCACGTCCTCGGCCTTGCCGCCGCCGTCGACGATGGTGGTGTCGTCCTTGGTGACGGTCACACGGCGGGCACTGCCCAGCACGTCCAGACCGGCCTGGTCGAGCTTGAGGCCGACCTCCTCGGCGATGACGGTGGCGCCGGTCAGCGTCGCCATGTCGCCGAGCATCGCCTTGCGGCGGTCGCCGAAGCCGGGGGCCTTGACGGCCACCGCGTTGAAGGTGCCGCGGATCTTGTTGAGCACCAGGGTGGACAGGGCCTCGCCCTCGACGTCCTCGGCGATGATCAGCAGCGGCTTGGAGCTGTTGGTCTGGATGATCTTCTCAAGCAGGGGCAGCAGGTCCTGGATGGAGGAGATCTTGCCCTGGTGGATCAGGATGTAGGGGTCGTCGAGGACGGCCTCCATGCGCTCCTGGTCGGTGACCATGTAGGGCGACAGGTAGCCCTTGTCGAAGGCCATGCCCTCGGTGAAGTCCAGCTCCAGACCGAAGGTGTTGGACTCCTCGACGGTGATGACGCCGTCCTTGCCGACCTTGTCCATCGCCTCGGCGATCAGCTCGCCGACCTGCTTGTCCTGGGCGGACAGCGCGGCCACGGCGGCGATGTCGGACTTCTCGTCGATCGGGCGGGCGGTGGCGTGCAGGTCGTCGGAGACGGCCTTGACCGCGGCGTCGATGCCCTTCTTCAGGGCGGCCGGGGAGGCACCGGCGGCGACGTTGCGCAGGCCCTCGCGGACCAGCGCCTGGGCCAGCACGGTGGCGGTGGTGGTGCCGTCACCCGCGATGTCGTTGGTCTTGGTCGCCACCTCCTTCACGAGCTGGGCGCCCAGGTTCTCGTACGGGTCCTCGACCTCGACCTCGCGGGCGATGGTGACGCCGTCGTTGGTGATGGTCGGGGCGCCGAACTTCTTGTCGATGACGACGTTGCGGCCCTTGGGGCCGATCGTCACCTTCACGGTGTCGGCGAGCTTGTTGACACCGCGCTCGAGGGCGCGACGGGCGTCCTCGTCGAACTTCAGGATCTTCGCCATGGTTGCTTGGGTCCTCTCGGAGTCCTCGTCAAAGGAACCGCGCCCTGGCCCCGGACGTCTCGGACGCGGGTACCAGGGCGCGGATCACAGGCAGTCTTCGCGGTGCTTACTTCTCGATGATCGCGAGAACGTCGCGCGCCGAGAGGACGAGGTACTCCTCGTTGTTGTACTTAACCTCGGTGCCGCCGTACTTGCTGTACAGCACGATGTCGCCGACCTTCACGTCGAGCGGCAGGCGGTTGCCGTCCTCGAAGCGGCCCGGACCGACGGCGAGGACGGTGCCCTCCTGGGGCTTCTCCTTCGCGGTGTCCGGGATGACCAGGCCGGAAGCCGTGGTCTGCTCGGCGTCGAGCGGCTGGACCACGATGCGGTCCTCGAGCGGCTTGATGGCAACCTTGGAGCTGGTGGCGGTCGTCACGATCCGACCTCCCCCTTCGGAGATCTCGGCGGGGTTTGGATGTCTGGGGTGGCGACCTGGTAGATCCGTCGTCGCGGGTGCCGGATCTGCCCGTCGCTTGAGTTGGCACTCTCCATGGGGGAGTGCCAATGCTGAGACTATGACGGCGTTAGCACTCAGTCAACCGGAGTGCCAGCGCACGGCGCGTTGCGCGCAGGTGCGCCGGTACGCTGACCCCGTACCGCGTCACAGGTGCCCGCCCGTCAAGGAGTACCGCCGATGACCGCAGAGCCCCTGCCCGGCTGGTTGCACCCGCCGCCCGGCGGCTGGACCGCCGACGACCTGGATCGGCTCCCGCCGGACGGCCCGTGCTTCGAGCTGATCGACGGAGCCCTCGTGATGACGTCCCCGCAGACCTCGTTCCACGGCCAGGTGATGCGGCGGCTGTCCAACGCCATAGAACTCGCGGCCCCCCACGACCTGTGGGTCGAGTTCGAGATGACGATCCGGCTGGGGAAGCGCCAGCGCCCGGGGCCCGACATCCTCGTCGTCAGCGGTCCGCCACATGACGAACGCACCGCGTACCTCCCCGAGGAGGTCGTGCTCGTCGTCGAGATCGTCTCCGAGGAGTCGGCCGTGCTGGACCGCGAGACCAAACCGCTGAAGTACGCCCGGGCCGGCATCCGCCACTTCTGGCGAGTGGAGAAGGAAGACCGCAAGCCGGTCGTGCACGTCTACGAGCTCGACGACACCACCGGCACATACGTCCCCACCGGGATTCACCGCGACAAGCTCGTCCTCCCGGTGCCTTTCCCCATGGACATCGACCTGACCACGTTGTACCGCGCGCCGCGGTGACGGGCCGATGAGCACCGACCCGGCCGTCGGCGGCCCCCTCTCCGCCTTCCAGCGCCTGCTGACCGACGAGGGGCAGGCCCTGCTGGCGAAGCTGCGGTCCTACGACCCCGGGCGGGAGCTGGCCGTCGCCACCCGGCTGCGCCGCGACCACCCGGCCGAGCTGGTCTCGGCGGCCATCGCCCAGACCCGGCTGCGGCAGCGGGCGGCGGCGAAGTTCGGGGCGGAGGACGCGGCACGGATGTACTTCACCCCCGACGGCGTGGAGCAGGCCACCCGCGCGAGCGTGGCCGCGTACCGCGCCGGCCGCTTCGCCGCCCTCGGGGTGCGGTCCCTGGCCGACCTGTGCTGCGGCAACGGCGGCGACGCCGTCGCGCTGGCCCGCGCCGGGATCGGGGTCCTGGCCGTCGACCGCTCCCCGCTGGCCTGCGCCGTCACCCGCGCCAACGCCGGGGCGCTGGGCCTGTCCGAGCTGATCGAGGTGCGCTGCGCGGACGTGGCGGAGGTGGACACGGCCGGCTTCGACGCCGTCTTCGCCGATCCGGCCCGCCGCGGCGGACGCGGCCGGATCTTCGACCCCGAGGCGTACTCGCCGCCGCTGTCCTGGGCGGTGGAGGCCGCCCGGCGCGCCCCGCTCGCCGCGCTGAAGGTGGCCCCCGGCATCCCGCACGAGGCGGTGCCCGAGGGCGCGGCGGCGGAGTGGATCTCCGACGGCGGGGACGTCAAGGAGGCCGTGCTGTGGTTCGGCGCCGCCTCGCACGGGGCGCCCCGGGTGCGCGCCACCCTGCTGCCCGGCCCCCGCACCCTGGACTCCGCCGGCCTGCCGGATCCCCCCTCCGGCCCCGTCGGCCGCTATCTGTACGAGCCGGACGGCGCGGTGATCCGGGCGCACCTGGTCGCGGAGGTGGCCGAGCTGGTCGGCGGACGCCTGATCGACCCGACCATCGCCTACGTCACCTCCGACGAGCACCGCCCGACGCCGTACGCGACCGCGTACGAGATCACCGGCACCCTCCCCTTCAACGTCAAGCGGCTGAAGGCGCTGCTGCGCGAGCGCGGTGTCGGGACGCTGACGGTCAAGAAGCGCGGCTCGGCGGTCGAACCGGAGGAGCTGCGCCGGAAGGTGAAGCCGTCCGGCCCGCATTCGGCCACGGTCTTCCTCACCCGCGCCGCGGGCGCCCCGACGATGCTCCTGGGCCACCCGCTCCGCTGACGGGGACACCCGTACGGGTGATGGTCACGCGTTCCGGTCCGGGTGGCGCACGGGCCGCGAACAATCGCTCGCGGGGCACCCGGTGCGGCGTAGCCTGACATCAGCGACACGGGGAGGACAGCCATGGCCGCCGACCCCATCACCGAGCCGATGAACGAGCCGCAGGACCCCATCGATCTGCTGATCGCGTTCGAAAAGGCCGCAGACGCGCCGATTCGAGCCGAGTACGTCGAGGGGACGATGATCGTGGCACCGCGGCCCGACGACCACCACAACGACGCCGCGACCGAGTTCTACCTCCAACTGCGCTCGGCCGGTTTCCGGCTGGCCGGCATCGGAAGCGGATACCGTCTGGCTCTGCAAGGGGAGACGCGCTCCCTGCTGATCCCGGACTTCTACGTGAGACGGCGGAAGCCCACCGAACTCGACGAGGCGTACCGCAGGGCGCACCGGGGCTGGTACTCCATCGAGCTGCTCGCGCTGGCCGGGGAGATCACCTCCACCAACCACGAGACCGACACCGGCCCGAAGTACCGCGGCTACGCCGCCGCCGGGGCGCCCGTCTACGTGCTCGTCCACCGGCAGGAGAAGAAGGCGTACGCCTTCTCCGACCCGGTGCGGGAGGAGGACCCGGCCAAGGCCCACTACGCGACACGGGTCGAGGTGGACCTCGGCCGGCTCCTCTCCCTTCCCGCCTCCTACCCCGCGCTGGACACCGCTCCGCTGCTGGAGAGCCGGGACTGAGGCCGCGCGGCCGGTCACGGCACGTCGGCGTCCGCGCTCTCGAAGCGCCAGCGGTGGACCGGACGGTGGAGCAACTCCTGTGGTGGTGAGGGTAGTTCGGGGAGCTCGGCCTCGTAGGGGGCGTCCCACCAGGTGATGACCAGGACGCGGTCGGCAGGTGCGGTGAAGGTCTCGCGGCGCGGGGGCGCGGGGTCGAGCGCCTGGGCGCGGGCCCACTCCAGCAGCTCGGCCCCGCGGCCGTCCGCCGCGCGGGCCTCCCACATCAGGGCGACGGTCATGAGTAGAGGTTCTCCGCGCTCGTCTCGTGCACGTGGTCGTGGCTGTGGCCGTGCGCGCCGCTGTGCGAGACGCCCGGGACGTGCGGCTCGGTGACCGGCAGGGAGGAGTCGGCCGACAGGTCCCAGTCGGAGGGGGCCCGGTCGCGGGCGACCATCTCGGCGCCCAGGGCCGCGACCATCGCGCCGTTGTCGGTGCACAGTTTCGGGCGCGGTACCCGCAGGGTGATCCCGGCCGTCTCGCAGCGTGCCCGGGCCATCGCGCGCAGCCGCGAGTTGGCCGCGACGCCGCCGCCGATCATCAGGTGGTCCACCCCCTCGTCCCGGCAGGCGCGCACCGCCTTGCGGGTCAGCACGTCGGTGACCGCCTCCTGGAAGGACGCGGCGACGTCGGCGACGGGCACCTCCTCGCCCGCGCTCCGCTTCGCCTCGATCCAGCGGGCGACGGCGGTCTTCAGGCCGGAGAAGGAGAAGTCGTAGGGCGCGTCGCGCGGGCCGGTCAGCCCGCGCGGGAAGGCGATGGCGTCCGGGTCGCCCTCGCGGGCGTAGCGGTCGATGACGGGTCCGCCGGGGAAGCCGAGGTTCAGCACCCTGGCGACCTTGTCGAACGCCTCGCCCGCCGCGTCGTCGATGGTGGCGCCCAGCGGGCGCACGTCGGAGGTGATGTCGGAGGACAGCAGCAGCGAGGAGTGGCCGCCGGAGACCAGCAGCGCCATGGTCGGCTCGGGCAGCGCGCCGTGTTCGAGCTGGTCGACGCAGATGTGCGAGGCGAGGTGGTTGACGCCGTACAGCGGCTTGCCCAGCGCGTACGCGTACGCCTTGGCCGCCGAGACGCCCACCAGCAGCGCGCCGGCCAGGCCGGGGCCGGCGGTGACGGCGATCCCGTCGAGGTCGCTCGCGGCGACGCCGGCGTCCTTCAGGGCGCGCTCGACGGTGGGGACCATCGCCTCCAGGTGGGCGCGGCTGGCGACCTCGGGCACCACGCCGCCGTACCGGGCGTGCTCGTCCACGCTGGAGGCCACCGCGTCGGCGAGCAGCGTGTGCCCGCGCACGATGCCCACGCCGGTCTCGTCGCAGGAGGTCTCGATGCCGAGGACCAGGGGTTCGTCAGCCATGGGTCGTCGTTCCTTGGTGTTCCGTTGCGGGGTCGGGGGCCGGGTCCGGCGCGGTGTCCGTCGCGGGGTCCTGTACGTGACCGGCCGGGCGGCGCATCACGAGGGCGTCCACGTTCCCGGGCTGGTAGTAGCCGCGGCGCAGGCCGATGGTCTCGAAGCCGAAGCGCTCGTACAGACGCCGGGCGCGGTCGTTGTCCACCCGGACCTCCAGCAGGACCTCGTGGCACTCGAAGCCGGTGGCGGCGGTGAGCAGCGTGGTGAGCAGCCGGGCGCCCAGTCCGGTGCCCCAGTGGTCGCGGGCGGCGGCGATGGTCTGGACGTCCCCGGTGCCGCCCGTGGCGGCGAGTCCGCCGTAGCCGACGACGCGGCCCCCGCCGTCCTCGGCGACGAGGTAGCGGCGGGTGGCGTGCGGGCCGCGCGCTCGGGCGAGTTCGGACCAGAACAGGGCGGGGGACCAGGCGTCGTGGGGGAACAGCTCCCGCTCCAGCTCCAGCACCGGTTCGATGTCCCACCAGCGCATCTCGCGCAGGACGGGCTGCCGGAGGGCCTGTCCGGCGGGCTGCTCGGCGGGCTGCTCGGGTGGCACGGTCACCGGGGCGTGACCACCTTGTAGTTGGCGGGCACCTTCGCGTCCGGGCGCCGCAGGTACAGCGGCAGCGGAGGCAGGAAGCCCCCGGCCTCACCACCGTCGCCGGTGCCTGCCGCGAGGCGCTCGGCGGCCAGCGCCGCCAGCGCGGCCGCCGAGACGTGTTCGGGCAGGTCCTCGCGTACGCCGGTGAAGGTGTCCGCGTACAGCCGGGCCCCCATGCCCACCGCGGGAACGCCGGCGACCAGCTCGGCGATGTCGGCCGGGCGGTCCACGGCCGGGTCCCCGAGGCGGGTGCGGGCGTCGGCGTAGCGCGCCCAGTACACCTCCTTGCGGCGGGCGTCGGTGGCGACGACGAAGGGGCCTTCCAGTCCGGCCTCCCCGGCGGCGTGGGCGATGCCGTCCAGCGTGCACAGGCCGTGGACGGGGATGCCGCGGGCGGCACCGACGGTCGTCGCCGTCATCAGCCCGACCCGCAGGCCGGTGTACGGGCCGGGTCCGACGCCGACGACGATGCCGGTCACGTCGCCGAGCGTGGCACCGGCCTCGGCCAGGACGCGGTCGACGGCCGGGAGCAGCAGTTCGCCGTGGCGGCGGGCGTCCACCTCGTCGGCGGCTGCGAGGGTCCTCGTCCCGTCGTGCAGGGCGACGGTGACGGCGGGGGTTGCGGTATCCAGAGCGAGCAGGAGCACGCTCTCAGCCTACGGCGCGCCGCGGACCGCCGGTGCCCGCCCGCGGCACGGCGACCGCTACCGACTGCTACCGTCGGACTTACGATCACACCGGTCCTCCAGGGCTCCGAAAAGGGCTTCGGCAGGCCGGCGGGTGAAGCGGCGAGTACCGGAGGCGGGCGAGACGGTGGCACGGAACAGCGCGGGTACGTTCGTGGCCGGGCTGACCGCGGCGGCGCTCGCCGTCGTCGGCTTCCTGGCCTACCAGGCGTCCGCCGCGCGGGACCGGAACGGGCCCGCCGGTGAGCGCGGGGCCGCCGCGTCGGCCTCCCCCTCCCCCTCCCCCGACGCCGCGCGGAAGGACGCCCGGGCCCGCGACGAGGACCGTGAGAAGTCCGGGGAGCGCGAGGAGGCCGCGCTGCCCGCCGACTCCGGCTCCGGCGAGCGCGTCGTGTACTCCCTGCGGGGCGACCGGGTCTGGCTGGTGGGCGCGAACGAGCAGGTCACCCGGACCTACCGCGTCGTCCCCGGTGCGGTGGACCCGCTGCCGGGCGAGTACACCGTGAGCGAGAGCGGCCGCACCGAGCGCGTCACCGGGTCCGACGGGGTGCCCGTCGCCCATGTGGTGCTGTTCACGCAGGTGGACGGGGTCGTGGTGGGCTTCAGCGCCGCCGTGGACGGCTCACTGCCCGAGGGGCCGCCGAAGGAGGGCACGGGCGGCGTCCGCTCCAGGGCCGCGGACGGCGAGGCGATGTGGCGGTTCGCCACGGCGGGCACGAAGGTCGTCGTCGTCCCCTGAGCCGTGGGCCTCGCCGGCCGGTGTTTGCCCTCCCGCTGTTCGAACAAACGGTGGACAGGCAGGCGAGCGGCTGGAGGTGGGGCGGAAGATGGCTCTCGGGACGGACAGAACGCCCGGTGGCGACGGGGGCGGGCAGCGGCCCGCGGACGCCGGGGACCGGGCGGCCCGCGCCGCCCGGCAGGCCGGCGAGTCGGCCCGGATGGCGCGGGAGGAGCGCCGGGAGACCGAGAAGGAGCGGGCCGACCGGCGGTGGACGGAACTCCTTCAGGAGGTCAGGGTCGCCCAGATGGGCATCCAGATCCTGCTCGGCTTCCTGCTGAGCGTCGCCTTCACCGAGCGGTTCACCGACCTGGGAACCGTGGACCGCAACATCTACGTCGTCACCGTCGTCCTCGGCTCGGCCGCGACCGGCACCCTGATCGCCCCGGTGGCCCTGCACCGCTTCGTCACCGGGCACCGGATGAAGCCGCAGACGGTGGAGTGGGCCGCCCGCCTGACCATCACCGGGCTGGTCCTGCTGCTGTGCACGGTCACCTGCGCCCTGCTGCTGATCCTGCGCGTGGTGCTGCACAACGGACTGGCCTGGTGGATCGTCGGCGCGCTGTTCATGTGGTTCGTGGGCGCCTGGTTCCTGCTCCCGGCCTGGGCGCGCCGCGTCGGGCCGAGGCAGGCGCGGCGGGAGGGATAGCGGGCGGGGGCACGGCTCCCGGTGCCCCCCTCCGCCCTCGTACGGGCCCTCAGGCCGCCTCGGCCCGGGGGCCCTCGTCGTCCGGGCGCTCTCCGGCGGCGGTGCGGCGCTCGGGGGCCGGCGGTGTGGAGACCGCGTCGGCCGCGGCGCACGAGGCCAGCAGGTCGCGCATCGGCACCGCTCCGGCACCCGGCGGGTGCCCGGACGCGCCTGCGGGCGCGTCCTGCGCGGTCGTCTCGGGCTGTCGCCTCTCTGCCTCCATGGGTCCTCCCGTGGCTCATGGGGCGGGAGCGGTAAGGCGTACCTAACCACCCCTTCCGGCCTCCATGTGAACACGCCGGAGGGACCGTGCGCAACATCTTGCCGACACGGTGTCGGACCCCGGACCCCGGACCCCGGACCCTGGTCCCGGTGCGGTACGCGGCGCGCACCGGGCGGGCGCGGTCCGTGCGGGCTTCTCCGCCCTACGCGCTCTCCCCGGGCTCCGCGAGGACGGACAGGTCCTGCCCGGACCAGCGCCCGCCGACGCCGGTCACCGTCACCGTCCGCACGTCGTCCCCGGACCCGCCGGCCGCCGCCTCTGCCGCCGCTCCGGCCGGATCCGCCCCCACGGACCGTTCGATGACCACGTGCAGCCGGTCCTCCGACAGCTCCTCGACCTTCCCCTCGCCCCACTCCACGACCACCACCGAATCCGGCAGCGAGACGTCGAGGTCCAGGTCCTCCATCTCCTCCAGGCCGCCGCCGAGCCGGTAGGCGTCCACGTGCACCAGCGCGGGCCCGCCGCCGAGCGGGGGGTGGACCCGGGCGATGACGAAGGTGGGCGAGGTGACCGCGCCGCGCACGTCCAGCCCCTCGCCCAGTCCGCGGGTGAGGGTGGTCTTGCCCGCGCCCAGCTCGCCGGTGAGCAGGACGAGGTCGCCGGGCCGCAGCAGCCGGGCCAGCCCCCGGCCCAGCTCCAGCATCCGGTCGGGGGTCGCCACGCGGATCCCCACGGTCCGTTCGGGGCCCCGGAGATCACGCGGCTCGTCAGGACTCGGGGGGCTCTGCCGGCTCTCCGGGGCGGCCCCGGGGGCGGTCCCCGGAGCCCGGTGGTGCGGTGTGTCCATGGGTGTGGATGGTACGCGTCAGCAGCTCGGCCAGGCGGTCGCCGACCGCCTCGGGGTGCTCCAGCATCACCAGGTGGCCCGCGCCCTCCACGACCACCAGGTCCGCGTGCGGCAGCACCCCGGCCATCGCCTCGCTGTGCTCGCGCGGGGTGAGCAGGTCGCGGTCGCCGGTGAGGATCAGCGCGGGCCGCCCCTCCTCGAAGGCGGTCAGCGCGTCGGTCTTGTCGTGCTCGGCGAAGGCGGGGTAGAAGTCGGCGACCACGTCGACCGGCACCGACTCGATCAGCCGCTCCGCGAAGCGCGCCACCCCCGGGTCCACGTCGCGGCCGCCGAACGAGTACCGCTTGACCAGCCCCGTGAAGAGGTCGGCGGTCGCCCGACGCCCCCGCTCCACCAGATCGGCCCGCGCGGCCAGCGTCCTGAGCACCCCCGGCGCCATCCGCCGCAGTGCCCGGGCCCCGGCGGCGGGCAGGCCGAAGGTCACCTCCGTGAGGTTTCCCGCCGAGGTGCCCAGCAGGGCCACCGCGGCGACGCGCTCGGCGACGTACCCGGGATGGTGGTGGGCCAGCGCCATCACCGTCATCCCGCCCATCGAGTGGCCGACGAGGACGACCGGCCCGGTGGGGACGGCGGCGTCGAGCACCGCCTTCAGATCGCGTCCGAGCCGGTCGATGGTGACCGTCTCGCCGGCCCGTCCGCGCCCGGAGCGGCCGTGGCCGCGCTGGTCCCAGTAGACGGCGCGCAGGGCCGGGGTGGGGGGCGCGGTGGGAGTGACGCCGCGCAGGGCGGCGCGCTGGAAGTGCCAGACGTCCTGGGCGAGGCAGTAGCCGTGGCTGAAGACGACCGTGGGCGCGCCCTCGGGTATCGCGCCCTCCGGTTCGTCGGTCTCGTAGTACAGCTCGGTGCCGTCGTCGGCCACGGCCCTGCCGGGGGTGCCGCGCAGCGAGCCGTACGGGCCGGCCGCGTCCAGGGCCAGGCGCGCCCTGTGGCGTACCGCCCGGTGCACGGTCAGCCGCTCGACGGCCACTCCCGCCGCCACGCCGGCCGCGGCGAGTCCCAGCACCGCGCCGGCCACCCCCGCGCGGCGCGCCCACCCCCTGCCGCCCGCGTCCCTCATGCCCGCCTCACGCCTCCGCGTTCAGATGGACGCGCGGCACCCGGGCGCCGATCCGGGTGACGATCTCGTACCCGATGGTGCCCACCGCGCGCGCCCAGTCCTCGGCCGTCGGCTCACCCGCGTCGCCCGGCCCGAACAGGACCGCCTCGTCACCCTCCGCGGCCGCGTCGCCGCCCAGGTCCACCACGAACTGGTCCATGGCCACCCGTCCGGCGACCGTCCGCCACTTGCCCGCCACCAGCACCGGGCCGGTGCCGGAGGCGTGTCGGGGGACGCCGTCGGCGTAGCCGGCCGGGACCAGGGCCAGGGTCGTCTCACCGGGGGTGGTGTAGTGGTGGCCGTAGCTCACCCCGTGCCCGGCGGGCGCCCGCTTGACCAGGGCCAGGCGGGCGCGCAGGGTCATCACCGGCCGCAGCCCGAAGTCCGCCGGCAGACCGACCTCGGGCGCGGGCGAGAGCCCGTAGACCGACACGCCGGTGCGCACCAGGTCGAAGTGCGCCTCGGGGAGGGTGAGGGTGGCGGGCGAGTTGGCGATGTGGCGCACCTCCGGGTCGAGCCCGGCGCGGGCCGCGGTGGCCAGGGCCTCGCGGAAGACGGCGAGCTGGGCTGCGATGGAGGGGTGGCCGGGCTCGTCGGCGCAGGCGAAGTGCGACCACACTCCGGCGACCTTCACCGTGCCCCCGGCCTCGGCTGCGCGGGCGGCGGCGGTCAGCTCCTCCCACCCGGCGGGCGGGCAGCCGCTGCGGCCCAGCCCGGTGTCGATCTTCAGATGGACGCGGGCGGTACGGCCGCTGGCGCGGGCGGCCTCCACGATCTCCCGCAGCGCCCACTGGTCGCTCGCCGACACGTCGACGTCCGCCTCGATCGCCTCCCGCCAGGGCCCGCCGGGCGTCCACAGCCAGCACAGCAGCCGGCCCCGGTCCCCGGCGGCGCGCAGCGCCAGCGCCTCCTCGGGGGTGGCCGTGCCCAGCCAGGCCGCGCCCGCCCGGCGCGCGGCGCGGGCACAGGGGATCATGCCGTGGCCGTACGCGTCGGCCTTGACCACGGCCATCAGCGCGGCCCCGGTCCCGGCCGCGCGCTCGCGCAGGGCACGGACGTTGGCGCGCAGTGCGGCCAGGTCGATCTCGGCGCAGACCCGGTGCGTGTCCGGGCGGGGCCGCACCGCCGCGCCGGTGGCGGAGGGCTCACTCACGACGTCCATCGCCCCCAGTGTCTCAGGTCCGCCTCCGGCCGCCTCCCGGCCCGCCCGGCGTGTGCGGGGAGGCGGCCGGTGGGGGCGGGGCGGGCGCCTCGGGGCGGGCCCGGCACAGGCGTCCCGGCGGTGAGCCGGGGGCCGTGGCGCACCGGGTGGTCCGCCGTACGGCGGACCGGCGGGGGCGGGCCCCGGTCCGTGCCTCCGCCGCGGGCGCGGGGGCGTACCCCGGCACGCGCCCGCCGCGCCCGCCCCGGCTCACCCGGCTTCCGCGGCCTCCAGCACGTCCCGCCAGGCCGGGCGCAGCGCCTCGGCCACGTCGAGCGCGCTGACCGGCGGCGCCGCGCGGCGGCCCGCCAGGCCGTGGACGTATGCGCCCGCCACCGCCGCGTCCACGGGCTCCAGGCCGCAGGCGAGCAGCGAGCCGGCCAGCCCGGAGAGCACGTCGCCGCTCCCGGCCGTCGCCAGCCAGCCGGTGCCGGTGGGGTTGGCCCGCAGCGGGCCGTGGCCGCCGGGCGGGGCGACCACCGTGGTCGAACCCTTGAGCAGCACCGCCGCCCCGTACCGCCGCGCCAGCTCCCGCGCCGAGGCCAGCCGCGCCGACTCGACCTCCTCCCGCTCGGCGCCCAGCAGCGCCGCCGCCTCGCCGGCGTGCGGGGTGAGCAGGACGGGGGCCGTGCGCTCGCGCGGCGCTCCGGCGTCCATCAGCCGCAGCCCGTCGGCGTCCACCAGCACCGGTACCTCCGAGGCCAGCACGTCCCGGACGATTCCGCGCGCCTCGTCCCCGTCGCCGAGCCCCGGCCCGACGACCCACGCCTGTACCCGCCCCGCCCGCGAGGGCGGGCCGGAGGAGACCAGCGTCTCGGGGAAGCGGGCGATCACCTCCTCGGCCGCGGGCCCGGCGTAGCGCACGGCGCCCGCGCCGCCGCGCAGCGCCCCGGCCACCGCCAGCACCGCCGCGCCCGGGTAGCGGGCGGATCCGGCCGCGATCCCGACCACGCCGCGCCGGTACTTGTCGCTCTCGGCCGAAGGGCGGGGCAGCAGGGCGGCCACGTCCGCGTGCTGCGCGGCGCGCACCACCGGTTCGGCCGCCTCCAGATACGGGCCCAGGCCGATGTCGACCAGCCGCAGCGCCCCGGCGTGCTCGCGCGCGGGGTCGACCAGCAGGCCCGGCTTGTACGCCCCGAAAGTCACCGTCGCGGCCGCCCGCACCGCCACTCCGTGCACCTCGCCGGTGTCGGCGTCCACGCCGCTGGGCAGGTCCACGGCGACGACGGGCACCCCGGCCTCCGCGACGGCGTCGGCGATCTCCACCGCGCCCGGCCGCAGGCCTCCCCGGCCGCCGATGCCGACGATGCCGTCAAGCACCAGATCGGCCCGCCGCAGGAGCGCGGGCACGTCGGCGGACACGCCCTCCAGCACGGTGTGGGCGGCGGGGGCCGCGACGGCCCGGCCGCCGGCCGCCCGCAGCGCGGCGAGCCCGCCGGTGTGGACCTTCTCCGGGCTGAGCAGCACAGCGGTCACCCCGGCGCCGCGCCGGGCCAGGTACGCCCCGGCGAAGAGCGCGTCCCCGCCGTTGTCGCCGCTGCCCACCAGCAGGGCGACCCGGGTGCCGTAGACGCGCCCCAGCATCCCGGCGCAGGCGGCGGCCAGCCCGGCGGCGGCGCGGCGCATCAGCGCCCCGGCGGGCAGGCGCGCCATCAGCTCCCGCTCGGCGGCCCGTACGGTCTGCACGCTGTAGGCATCTCTCATGCCCCCAGTCTGACCGCCCGCCGCCGCGCCCACCCGCCGCCGATCGATCTCCGGCGGTCAGCTCTCGGCGATCACGACGGCCGTCGCCACCCCCGCGTCGTGGCTGAGGGAGACGTGCCAGTGGCGCACCCCCAGCTCGGCGGCGCGGGCGGCGACGGTGCCGGTCACCCGCAGCAGCGGCCGCCCGTGCTCGGAGGCGTGCACCTCCGCGTCCGTCCACACCAGCCCGCCGGGCGCGCCCAGCGCCTTGGCCAGCGCCTCCTTGGCTGCGAACCGCGCCGCCAAGGAGGCCACCGAGCGCCGCTCCCCGCCGGGCAGGGTCTGCTCGGCGGGAGTGAACAGCCGCTCGGCCATGGCGGGGGTACGGGCCAGGGCGCCGGCGAAGCGGTCGATCGAGGTGACGTCGATCCCCACCCCGACGATCACCTGCGGCCCCCCGTCCGCCGGAAGCGCCCGGTGTGCCCGGTGAACCCGCGGGGCCGCATCACTCCACCGTCACCGACTTGGCCAGGTTGCGCGGCTGGTCCACCTCGTTGCCGCGGGCCGTGGCCAGCTCGCAGGCGAAGACCTGCAGCGGCACGGTGGCCACCAGCGGCTGGAGCAGGGTGGGCGTGGCGGGGATGCGCACCAGGTGGTCGGCGTACGGCACGACCGTCTCGTCGCCCTCCTCGGCGATGACGATGGTCCGCGCGCCCCGGGCCCGGATCTCCTGGATGTTGGAGACGATCTTGTCGTGCAGCACGGACCGGCCGCGCGGCGACGGCACGACCACGACCACCGGCAGGTCCTCCTCGATCAGCGCGATCGGGCCGTGCTTGAGCTCACCGGCCGCGAAGCCCTCGGCGTGCATGTACGCCAGTTCCTTGAGCTTGAGCGCGCCCTCCAGGGCGACGGGGAAGCCCACGTGGCGGCCGAGGAAGAGCACGGTGTTCTTGTCCGCCAGGGAGCGGGCCAGCTCCCGCACCGGCTCCATCGTGGCCAGGACCTTCTCGACCTCCGTGGAGATCTGCGACAGCTCCCGGATCACCGAGCCGATCTCGTCGCCCCACTTGGTGCCGCGCACCTGGCCCAGGTAGAGGGCCACCAGGTAGCAGGCCACCAGCTGGGTCAGGAACGCCTTGGTGGAGGCGACCGCGACCTCGGGCCCGGCATGGGTGTAGAGCACCGCGTCGGACTCACGCGGGATGGTGGAGCCGTTGGTGTTGCAGATGGCCAGCACCTTGGCGCCCTGCTCGCGGGCGTGGCGCAGCGCCATCAGGGTGTCCATGGTCTCGCCGGACTGGCTGATGGCGACGACGAGCGTGCGCTGGTCCATGATCGGGTCCCGGTAGCGGAACTCGCTGGCCAGCTCGGTCTCGCAGGGGATGCGCGTCCAGTGCTCGATGGCGTACTTGGCGATCATCCCGGCGTGGTAGGCCGTGCCGCAGGCCACGATGACGACCTTGTCCACCTCGCGCAGCACGTGGTCGGGGATGCGCACCTCGTCCAGGGCCAGCCGCCCGGCCTCGTCGATGCGGCCCAGGAGGGTGTCGGCGACCGCCTTGGGCTGCTCGGCGATCTCCTTGAGCATGAAGTAGTCGTAGCCGCCCTTCTCGGCGGCCGAGGCGTCCCAGTCCACGTGGTAGGCGCGGGTGTCGGCGGGGGCGCCGTCGAAGTCGGTGACCGTCACCCGGTCCCGCCTCAGCTCCACGACCTGGTCCTGGCCCAGCTCGATGGCCTCGCGGGTGTGGGCGATGAAGGCCGCGACGTCGGAGGCGAGGAAGTTCTCGCCCTCGCCGACGCCGACCACCAGCGGCGAGTTGCGCCTGGCGCCGACGACGGTGTCGGGCTCGTCGGCGTGGACGGCGACGAGGGTGAAGGCGCCCTCCAGCCGGCGGCACACCTGCCGCATGGCCTCGGCCAGGTCGCCGCAGGAGGAGAAGTTCTCGGCGAGCAGATGGGCCACGACCTCGGTGTCGGTCTCGGAGGTCAGCTCGTGGCCGCGCTCGGCCAGCTCGGCGCGGAGCGCGGCGAAGTTCTCGATGATGCCGTTGTGGACGACCGCGACCCGCCCGGAGTTGTCCAGGTGCGGGTGCGCGTTGGCGTCGGTCGGCCCGCCGTGGGTGGCCCACCGGGTGTGGCCGATGCCGGTGGCGCCGGCCGGCAGCGGGCGCTCGTCCAGCAGCTTGCCGAGGTTGCCCAGTTTCCCGGCCTTCTTCGCGGCGGCCAGCCCGCCGTCGGCGAGGACGGCAACGCCCGCCGAGTCATAACCGCGGTACTCCAACCGCTTCAGTCCCGCGATGACGACGTCGAGGGCGGACTGCCCTCCCACATAACCAACGATTCCGCACATGCGATGCAGCCTAAGGGCTGCCGGGGGCGGGGGCTGTCAGCGCCCTCGGCCTATTCGTCCGACCGCCCGCCTGACGATCTCCAGGTACTCGGCCTCCTCGCACCGCGGTCTGCCTCCCGGCCGGTAGGTCTTCAGCGCGTCGCCGGGGTGCTCCCCCAGGTCCTCGTCGGGCAGTTCGTCCAGGAGTTCCTCCCACGCACGGGCGTCGCGGGCCTCTGCGGATTTCCGTGCGGCGAGGCGGCGGCGTGCCGCGCGGGAGCGCTGGAACGGAAGCGGCATACGGATCCCCTCCGGGCCGGTGGTACGCGGACCAGCCGGAAGTGGGCAGGGGTCCGCACAGCGGATTCACACACATGGAGCAAGTGCGCGAATGCGGTCAACGTAGCCGCGCGGGACCGCCGCGTACAGCCCTTCGCGCGTACATCTGTGCTACTGATCACACGGGAACGGCCGTGGGGCCGGCCGCGCGCGGCCCGACAATGGGCCCGTGTCCACCCCCACCACCGCCCCCGGACCCCCCGCCGCGTCCGGTGTCCCGCCGCAGCACCGCCGCGGCCGGCCCTCCGACGCGAGCCCCTTCGTCGACCTCGGGAGGGCCGAGTGGAGCGCCCTGCGGGAGAAGACCCCGCTGCCGCTGACCGCCGCGGAGGTGGAGGAGCTGCGCGGACTCGGCGACGTCATCGACCTCGACGAGGTGCGGGACGTCTACCTGCCGCTGTCCCGGCTGCTCAACCTCTACGTCGGCGCCACCCACGGGCTGCGCGGCGCGCTCAACACCTTCCTCGGCGACGCGGGCGGCGGGCACGGCGCCCAGCGCGGCACCCCGTTCGTCATCGGGGTCGCGGGCAGCGTAGCGGTCGGCAAGTCCACGGTGGCCCGGCTGCTGCGGGCGCTGCTGGCCCGCTGGCCCGAGCACCCGCGGGTGGAGCTGGTGACCACCGACGGCTTCCTGTTCCCCAACGCGGAGCTGCACCGGCGCGGGCTGATGTCGCGCAAGGGCTTCCCCGAGTCCTACGACCGCCGCGCCCTCACCCGGTTCGTCGCGGACGTCAAGTCGGGCCGGGAGGAGGTCACCGCCCCCGTCTACTCGCACCTGATCTACGACATCGTCCCCGGAGAGGTGCTGACGGTGCGCCGCCCCGACATCCTGATCGTCGAGGGCCTCAACGTCCTCCAGCCGGCCCTGCCGGGCAAGGACGGCCGCACCCGGCTGGCCGTCGCCGACTACTTCGACTTCTCCGTCTACGTGGACGCGCGCACCGAGGACATCGAGCGGTGGTACCTGGACCGCTTCCGCAAGCTGCGCGAGACCGCCTTCCAGAACCCGTTCTCCTACTTCCGCAGGTACACGCAGGTTTCGGAGGAGGAGGCGCTGGACTACGCGCGCGGGATCTGGCGGACCATCAACCGACCGAACCTGCGGGAGAACATCGCCCCGACCCGGGGCCGCGCCGGCCTGATCCTGCGCAAGGGGCCGGACCACAAGGTCCAGCGCCTGTCGCTGCGCAAGCTCTGACGCGGGACGCCCGCACATCGGCGGAGAGGCGGCCCGCGGCCGACCGCCCCGCCTTCCGTCGTGCCGGACCGCGCGCCCGCGCGGAGCGCGCCGAACGCGCGACGTCAGCCCAGCGCCGACTTGACCTCGTCCGCCAGCCGCTCGGCCACCGCGCGGGCCTGCTCCAGGTCCGCGGCCTCGACCATCACCCGCACCAGCGGCTCGGTGCCGGAGGAGCGCAGCAGCACCCGGCCGGTCTCGCCCAGCTCCTTCTCGGCCTCGTTCACGGCGGTGGCCAGCCGGGCCGAGGAGGAGACCCGGGTCTTGTCCACGTCCCGCACGTTGACCAGCACCTGCGGCAGGCGCCGCATCACGCCCGCCAGCTCGGCCAGCGGCCGGCCGGTGGCGGCCACCCGCGCGGCCAGCATCAGACCGGTCAGGGTGCCGTCGCCGGTGGTGGCGTGGTCCAGCACGATCACGTGCCCGGACTGCTCTCCGCCCAGCGAGTAGCCACCGCGCTTCATCTCCTCCAGCACGTAGCGGTCGCCGACCGCCGTCTGGAGCAGCTCGA
This sequence comes from Streptomyces verrucosisporus, assembly GCF_017114865.1. GTDB lineage: Bacteria > Actinomycetota > Actinomycetes > Streptomycetales > Streptomycetaceae > Streptomyces > Streptomyces fenghuangensis. The sequence goes on from NZ_JADEYH010000011.1 coordinate 38,219, forward strand.
CGCCCTCGCGCTCCATGGCGAGCTTGAAGCCGAGGTTGGACATCACCGTGGCCACCACGGTGTTCCCCCGCAGCGCGCCGGCGTCCTTCATGCCCAGGGCCAGCACGCTGAGGATCTGGTCGCCGTCGATCTCCTCGCCGGCCGCGTCCACGGCCAGGCAGCGGTCGGCGTCGCCGTCGTGGGCCACGCCCAGGTCGGCGCCGTGCTCGACGACGGCCGCGCGCAGCCCGGCGAGGTGGGTGGAGCCGCAGCCGTCGTTGATGTTGAGCCCGTCGGGCTCGGTGGCGATGGTGACCACCTCGGCGCCCGCCCGCGCGAACGCCTCCGGGGAGACCCGCGCCGCCGCGCCGTGCGCGCCGTCGATGACGACCTTGAGCCCGTCGAGCCGGTTGGGCAGGACGCCGACGAGGTGGGCGACGTACTTGTCGAAGCCCTCGTCGTACTCCTTGACCCGGCCCACCCCGGCGCCCGTCGGGCGGTCCCAGGGCTCGCCGGAGGCGTGCTCGCGGTAGGTCCGCTCGATACGGTCCTCCAGTTCGTCGGCGAGCTTGTGTCCGCCGCGGGCGAAGAACTTGATGCCGTTGTCGGGCATGGGGTTGTGGCTGGCGGACAGCATCACACCCAGGTCGGCGCCGAGCGCGCCGGTCAGGTACGCCACGGCCGGGGTCGGCAGCACGCCCACCCGCAGCACGTCCACGCCCGCGCTGGCCAGCCCGGCCACCACGGCGGCCTCCAGGAACTCCCCGGACGCGCGCGGATCACGTCCGACCACCGCCACCGGGCGATGGCCCTTGAACGTACCCGCCTCGGCGAGCACGTGCGCCGCCGCGACCGACAGACCGAGCGCCATTTCGGCGGTCAGGTCGGCGTTGGCGACTCCGCGCACACCGTCCGTACCGAAGAGTCGTCCCACCGTGGTTCCTCCGAGTTCCGAGCTGAGCTCCGGGCCTGCCGAGGCCCGGTCGATCCAGATATACGCCCCTTGGCGGCGGATGCGGCACGGCCGTGACCGCGGCATGCCGACGGTCGCCCCACCGGACGCGCCGGTCCGGGGGCGAGTGGTGGCCCGAAGACGAACGCCCCGACGCACCGTGACGGTGCTGTCGGGGCGCTCATCAGCGGATCCCAGGGATTCCAGCGGACAGCGAGGCGCTGATCAACGCTTGCTGTACTGGGTGCCCTTGCGGGCCTTCTTCAGACCGGCCTTCTTCCGCTCGACCGCGCGGGCGTCGCGGGTCAGGAAGCCGGCCTTCTTCAGCGGGCCGCGGTTGTTCTCCACGTCCGCCTCGTTCAGGGCGCGGGCCACGCCCAGGCGCAGCGCGCCGGCCTGGCCGGAGACGCCACCGCCGCTGATGCGGGCGACGACGTCGTAGCGGTTGTCCAGCTCCAGAACCTTGAACGGCTCGTTGACTTCCTGCTGGTGCACCTTGTTCGGGAAGTAGGCCTCCAGGGTGCGGCCGTTGATCTTCCACTGGCCGCTGCCCGGCACGATGCGCACGCGGGCGATGGCGTTCTTCCGGCGCCCGGTGCCGGCGCCCGGCTGGGGCTCACCGAAACGGGACGCGAGGGACTCGGTGGTGTACTCCTCGACGCCCTCGGGGGTCTCGGTGGTGTACTGCTCGACCTCTTCGATCGGGGTCTCGGCGGTGGTCTCGGCCACGGTTCTCCTTAAGCTCTCTTCAGTCTTGGTTGTGGCCGGACTACTGCGCGACCTGGGTGATCTCGAACGGGACCGGCTGCTGGGCGCCGTGCGGGTGGTTCTCACCCGCGTAGACCTTCAGCTTCGAGAGCATCTGGCGGCCCAGGGAGTTCTTCGGGAGCATGCCCTTGACGGCCTTCTCCACGGCCTTCTCCGGGTTGTTCCTCAGCAGGTCGTCGTAGCGGACGGACCGCAGACCGCCGGGGTAGCCGGAGTGGCGGTAGGCCAGCTTCTGGGTCCGCTTGTTGCCGGAGAGGTGCACCTTGTCGGCGTTGATGATGATGACGAAGTCACCAGCGTCAACGTGCGGCGCGTACACCGGCTTGTGCTTGCCCCTCAGAAGGGTGGCGGCCTGGGTGGCCAGACGGCCCAGGACGACGTCGGTGGCGTCGATGACGTGCCACTGGCGCTGGACGTCGCCGGGCTTGGGGCTGTACGTACGCACGGTCGTAGCCTTCGCTTCTTCAGTGAGTGTTTCCTGACAAGGTCACCGGAGATCACGACAGCCCTGACCGCACTCCGGTGACGCAAGCCGGTGCGGGTCGCTGGTCATCGTCCTGGTGGACCAGGCGTAACGGCCTCTCACGTGAGAACGAGCAAGCCAATACGCACAACGAACCAGCAGGATACCGGCCGTCCTCCGCACGGGTCAAAACACCCCCTCCCGGCGGAGCGCCGGGCCCGGCGCGGGGCCCGCGGGTGCCGCCTCCCGCGGCGGGCGTGTCAGCGCGCCCGCGCCACCCGCCCCTCGCTCCAGACCGGCTCCGGCGCCTCACGCACCCGCCCGTCCGCGCCGAAGACCAGGAAGCGGTCGAAGGAGCGGGCGAACCAGCGGTCGTGCGTCACCGCCAGCACCGTCCCCTCGTACGCCTCCAGCCCCTGCTGGAGCGCCTCGGCGCTCTCCAGGTCCAGGTTGTCGGTCGGCTCGTCCAGCAGCAGCGCCGTCGATCCGGCCAGCTCCAGCAGCAGGATCTGGAAGCGGGCCTGCTGGCCGCCCGAGAGCTTCCCGAAGGGCTGCTCGGCCTGGCGGTCCAGCTCGTAGCGGCGCAGCGCGGACATCGCCGCGCCCCGGTCCTTCGCGTGCTCGGTCCACAGGACGTCCAGCAGGGTGCGCCCCTCCAGCTCGGGATGGGCGTGGTTCTGGGCGAAGTGGCCGGGGACCACCCGGGCGCCCAGCTTCCACTCGCCGGTGTGGGCGACGTCGCCCCCGGCCAGCAGCCGCAGGAAGTGCGACTTGCCCGAGCCGTTGGAGCCCAGCACCGCGACCCGCTCGCCGTAGAAGACCTCCAGGTCGAACGGCTTCATCAGCCCGGTCAGCTCCAGACCGGCACAGGTGACCGCCCGCACCCCGGTGCGCCCGCCGCGCAGCCGCATCCGGATGTCCTGCTCGCGCGGCGGCTCCTGCGGCGGGCCGGCCTCCTCGAACTTCCGCAGCCGGGTGCGGGCCGCCTGGAGCCGGGAGGCGAGCCCGTCGTTGTAGGCGGCCTTCTGCTTGAGGGTGTTCACCAGTTTCCTCAGCTGCGCGTGCTGCTCGTCCCAGCGCCGCCGCAGCTCCTCGAAGCGGGCGAAGCGCTCCTTGCGGGCCTGGTGGTAGGTGGCGAAGCCGCCGCCGTGCACCCACACGTCCGATCCGGCCGGGCCCGGCTCCACGCTGACGATCCTCCGCGCCGCCCGGGCCAGCAGCTCGCGGTCGTGGGAGACGAACAGGACCGTCTTGCGGGTCTCGGCCAGCCGCTCCTCCAGCCAGCGCTTGCCGGGAACGTCGAGGTAGTTGTCCGGCTCGTCCAGCAGCAGCACCTCGTCCGGGCCGCGCAGCAGCGCCTCCAGCACCAGCCGTTTCTGCTCGCCGCCCGACAGGGTCCGCACCCGCCGCCACTGCGCCTTGTCGTACGGGACGCCGAGGGCGGCGGTGGTGCACACGTCCCAGGCGGTCTCGGCCTCGTAGCCGCCGGCCTCCGCCCAGTCCGCCAGCGCCTGCGCGTAACCCATCTGGGCGGCCTCGTCGTCGACCTCCATGATCCTCAGCTCGGCGGCGTCCACCGCCTCCGCCGCCTGGCGCACCCGCGGCCGGGCCACCGAGATCAGCAGGTCGCGCACCGTGCGTTCGTCCCGGACCGAACCCACGAACTGCGGCATCACCCCGAGCCCGCCGCCGACGGTCACCGTGCCGCCGTGCGGCCTCAGCTCGCCGGCGATCAGCCGCAGCAGCGTCGTCTTCCCGGCCCCGTTGGCGCCCACCAGGGCCACCACCGAGCCCTCCCCCACCCGGAACGAGACATCGCCGAGCAGCACCCTCCCGTCGGGCAGGTAGTACTCCAGGTGCGCGGCCTCGACGTGTCCCATCCTCCGACTGTGAACGCGCCGACGGCCCCGCGGCAAGCGAATAAGATGCGGGGCATGAGCTTTGGGCAGGGGGGGCCGGGCTGGGGCCCGGGAGGACCGTCCGGACAGCCGGGGCCGCCGGGGCAACCGGGGCCGTTCGGGCAGCCTGGGCGGTCCGGGCCGCCGGAGCCGTCCACACCGGACTGGGCGGCACTCGCCGAGCGCAGCGAGCGTGCCCGCGCCCGGCGCCGCCGCTGGCTGATGATCGGCGGCGGGGCGGTGGCCACCGCCGTCGTCGCCGCGATCGTCGCGGTCGCCGTCGTCAACGAGGGCGGCTCGGGCCCCGGCCCCGCCGCCTCGGACTCCCCGGCGCCGTCGGCCTCCGAGACCCCGCCGCCCGACCCGGAGCAGCCGGAGCCCACCTTCTCCTCCGAGCCGCCTCCCCCGCCGCCGGACCCGCGGGACTTCCTCTCCAGCGCCGAGAAGGACACCGCCCCGCTCGGCGCCGGCACACTCTTCCCCGGCGACTCGATGAAGGCCAACGGCCGCACCTACGACAAGGGCGCCACGGCCTCCACCAAGAGCTGCGCCTCCGGCACCCAGGGCGCGCTCGGAGCGGTGCTGGCGGACAACGGCTGCCGCGAGCTGATCCGGGTGACGTACGTGCGCGAGGGGGTGGCGGTCACCGTCGGCGTCGCGGTCTTCGACGACGCCGAGGCCGCGGGCAAGGCCAAGGAGCAGTCCCGGCCCAACGTCGCCTCACTGCCCGGCTCGGGCGTGCCCACCTTCTGCCGGGGCGGCGTGACCTGCCGCACCTCCGCCAACGCGCTGGGCCGCTACGCGTACTTCACCATCTCCGGCTACACCAGCGGCAAGGACGTCACCGCCTCCGAGACCGCCGCCCGCCGGGCCGGCCTGGACGCGGCCGACTTCGCCTTCGCCCGCATCCTCGAGCGCGGCCAGGAGCAGGCGGCGGCCTCGGTCACCGGCTGACCCGTGGCCCTGGACCGGGCGAGCCGGTCCAGGGCCACGGGCATCTCGGGATCAGTCCCGCTGTGCTCCCGCCGGGAGCGTGCGCAGCGTCACCTTCGTGGCCGTCTTCCGCTCGAAGGACCAGTCGAGCATCCTCGTCGCGTCCCGGTAGCGGTCGGAGCTGTTCAGGATCACTCCGACGACCGTGCGCTTGTCACGCGTCGCCGCGAAGACCAGGCAGGGGCCGGCCTTGGAGCCCGTACCGGTCTTGATGCCGATCACGCCCTTGTACGAGCCGAGCAGCTTGTTGGTGTTGTACCAGGTGTAGGTGCGGCCGTTGGTCGCCTTCTGGACGGTCCTGGTCGCCTTGACCACCGCCCTGAACGTGGAGTTCCCCAGCGCGTGCCGCGCCAGCTTCGCCATGTCGCGGGGGGTCGAGTAGTTCTTGCCACTCTTGGGGATGCCGTCGAAGGAGTCGAACTTCGTGTTCTTCATCCCCAGACCGGCGGCCTTCTTGTTCATCTTGGAGATGAACGACTTGGTGCGGGCGGCCGTCGTGCTCCCGCTGCCGAAGGTGTCGGCCAGCGCGTACGCCGCGTCGCAGCCGGAGGGCAGCATCATCCCGTACAGCAGCTGGCGCACCGTGAGCTTGTCGCCCGTCTTCAGGTCCGCGGTGCTGGCCCCGTACTTGGTCACGTAGTCGCGGTAGGCCTTCTTCACCGTGACCTTGCGGTTCAGGTCGACGCCCTTGGTGGTCACCACGACCGCCGCGGCCATGATCTTGGTGGTGCTGGCCATCTCCCTCCGGGTGTCGGCGCCCTTGCCCCACAGGGGCTTGTCGGGCCCGCTGTCCAGCAGGAAGGCACCCTTGGCCGCTATCCCGGACGGTCCCCCGGCCGCCTGGGCGGGTGCCGCCGTCGGGCCCGCCAGGAGTACGGCGCAGGCGGCCGCCAGCACCACGCCCGCCCTGCGGATCCCCCTTGTACGAAGTCTCAATGGACGCTCCGTCATCGTGGTCGACGGACCCGCGCGGCGCGGGCCCGACTACTGGACGGCCGAGCGGCACCGGCGGTTGCCCACCGGATCCGGCCAACCCGTCAGCAGCACCCCGCGCCCACACCCGCGCCCGGGAGGGTGCGGCGGTTGCGCGCCTCGGCGTTGCGCGCGGCCAGCAGTTCGTCGGCCGGGTAGCCGACCTCCTCCAGGGTGAGCCCGTGCGGCCGCACCACGTGCACCGCCGAGTCCCGCACCCCGGCCGCCAGCACCTGTCCCGGCCACGCCGGCGGGCGGTGCCCGTCGCCGACGAAGAGCAGGGCGCCCACCAGCGAGCGCACCATGTTGTGGCAGAAGGCGTCGGCGACCACCCGGGCCTCCACGGTGCCGTCGGGGCGCCGCCGCCAGCTCAGTTCCCTGAGCGTCCGTATGGTCGTCGCGCCCTCGCGCCGCTTGCAGTAGGCGGCGAAGTCGTGCTCACCCAGCAGGCGCTCGGCCGCCTCGTTCATGGCGTCCACGTCCAGCGGCCAGTCGTGCCACAGCACATGGCCGCGCCGGAGCGGGTCCACCCCTCCCGGGTGGTCGCAGACGCGGTAGGCGTAGCGGCGCCAGATCGCCGAGAAGCGCGCGTTGAAGTGGGGCGGGGCCGCACCGATCCGGTGCACCCGTACGTCGTGCGGCAGCCGCCCGGCCAGTCGGCGCAGCAGCCGTTCCCGGTGCGCCTCCCACAGGTCGGCGGGCAGGTCGGCGTGCGCCACCTGGCCGCGGGCGTGGACGCCCGCGTCGGTGCGGCCGGCGACCGTCAGCTCGAAGACCTCCTCCGAGCGGGTCACCACCCGCAGCGCGTCCTCCAGCTCACCCTGCACGGTGCGCCGCCCGCGCTGCCGCGCCCAGCCGGAGAACTTGCTGCCGTCGTACGACAGGTCCAGCCGGACCCGTACGTGTCCGGGCTCCACCTCGTCGCTCACACCGTGATCCTCTCGAAAAGCGCGTACAGCACGTACAGCGCGTGAAGCGCGTAAACGGCGGCGGACCCGCTCCCGGAAAGGGGGAGGCGGGTCCGCCGCGGTGTGCTCGGGATGCCCCGGAGCGGAGAACGCCTCAGGCGTCCTTCTTCTCCTCGGACTTCTCCTCCGCGGGTGCCTCGGCCGCGGCCTCGGTCTCCTCGGCCGGGGCCTCGGCGGCCTCGTCCTTCGCGGCGTCCTTCTTGAGGTCCTTCACGGCCTCGTCGCCCGCGGCGTCCTTGGCCGTGCGCTTCGTGGCGGCCTCGGCCTCGCCGACGGCCTCCTGCTGCACGGTCAGGGCCTCCACCAGCTCGATGACCGCCATGGGCGCGTTGTCGCCGCGGCGGTTGCCGATCTTGGTGATGCGGGTGTAACCGCCGGGGCGGTTCTCGTAGCGCGGGCCGATCTCGGTGAAGAGCGTGTGCACGACGCTCTTGTCGAGGATGGTGCGCATCACACGGCGGCGGTTGTGAAGGTCGCCCTTCTTCGCCTTGGTGATCAGACGCTCGGCCACCGGGCGCAGGCGGCGGGCCTTGGCCTCGGTGGTGGTGATGCGACCGTGCTCGAAGAGGGCGGTGGCGAGGTTCGCCAGCATGGCCTTCTCGTGCGCGGCGCCGCCGCCGAGGCGGGCGCCCTTGGTGGGCTTCGGCATGGTTGTCTCTCCTCGATGTCTGCACCGGCCGTATCAGGTACCGGTGTCAGTGTCCGTACGGGCTTGTGCCCGCCGGAGCCGGGGCGTGCGACCGCACTCGCGCTCGGCCGTACGCTCCGGGAAACGTGGGCCGACCGGGCGCGGGCGGGTGCCGCGCCCGGTCGGGATGCCGGTGGGGACCGGCGTCGTTACCGCCGGGTGCCGGTCAGTACTGCTCGGTCTCGACGAAACCGGAGTCCGCGTCGTCGTCGGCGCCGAAGGCGTCGGCGGCGGCGGTCGGGTCGAATCCGGGCGGGCTGTCCTTGAGGGTCAGGCCCATGCCGGCCAGCTTCGCCTTGACCTCGTCGATCGACTTGGCGCCGAAGTTGCGGATGTCGAGCAGGTCCGCCTCGGAGCGGGCCACCAGCTCGCCCACCGAGTGGATGCCCTCGCGCTTGAGGCAGTTGTAGGAGCGGACGGTCAGCTCCAGCTCCTCGATCGGCAGGGCCAGGTCGGCGGCGAGTGCGGCGTCCGTCGGGGACGGGCCCATGTCGATGCCCTCGGCGTCGACGTTCAGCTCGCGGGCCAGGCCGAACAGCTCGACCAGGGTCTTGCCGGCGGAGGCCATGGCGTCACGCGGACGCATGGACTCCTTGGTCTCGACGTCGACGATCAGCTTGTCGAAGTCGGTGCGCTGCTCGACACGGGTCGCCTCGACCTTGTAGGTGACCTTGAGGACCGGCGAGTAGATGGAGTCGACCGGGATGCGGCCGATCTCCTGGCCGGCCTGCTTGTTCTGCACGGCGGAGACGTAGCCGCGACCGCGCTCGACGGTCAGCTCCATCTCCAGCTTCCCCTTGCCGTTCAGCGTGGCGAGGACCAGGTCGGGGTTGTGCACCTCGACACCGGCCGGCGGGGCGATGTCGGCGGCGGTGACCAGACCCGGGCCCTGCTTGCGCAGGTACATCACGACCGGCTCGTCGTGCTCCGAGGAGACGACCAGGCTCTTGATGTTGAGGATCAGGTCGGTGACGTCCTCCTTGACGCCCGGCACGGTGGTGAACTCGTGCAGGACGCCGTCGATCCGGATGCTGGTCACGGCAGCACCGGGGATCGAGGACAGGAGCGTGCGGCGCAGGGAGTTTCCGAGGGTGTAGCCGAAGCCCGGCTCCAGCGGTTCGATCACGAACCGGGAACGGAACTCGTCCACGACCTCTTCGGTCAGTGAGGGGCGCTGAGCGATCAGCATGGGGATGTGCCTCCAGTCTTCGGCAACCGCTATTTGATGCCGAGCACCGGGCGGGAGCCCGGTTTTCCACTACAAGGGTACGGGCGGTGCGGCCCGTGCGGGCCGCACCGCCCGTGACCGTGAGCCGGTACTCCGGATTACTTGGAGTACAGCTCGACGATCAGCTGCTCCTGCACCTGGGTGTCGATCACCTGGCGCTCGGGCAGCGAGTGGACGAGGATCCGCATCTTCGACGGAATGGCCTCGAGCCACGCCGGTACCGTCTTGTCCCCGGCCTCCGCCTGCGCCACCTGGAAGGGGGTCAGGTTACGGGAGGAGGGGCGGACCTCGACGATGTCGTTGGGAGCGACGCGGGCCGACGGGATGTCGGTCTTGCGACCGTTCACCATGATGTGTCCGTGGCGGACGAGCTGGCGGGCGTGGTCGCGGGACTTGGCGAAGCCGGCCCGGTAGACCACGTTGTCCAGACGGGACTCCAGGATGCGGAGCAGGTTCTCACCCGTCTTGCCCTGCTTGCGGTTGGCCTCGTTGAAGTAACCGCGGAACTGCTTCTCGAGGACACCGTAGATGCGGGCGGCCTTCTGCTTCTCACGCTTCTGCAGCAGGTACTCGCTGTCCTTGGTGCGCCCGCGTCCGTGCTCACCCGGGGGGTAAGGACGGATCTCGATCGGGCACTTCGCGCTCTCGCACTTGGCTCCCTTGAGAAAGAGCTTCTGCTTCTCCCGACGGCAACGCTTGCAGTCGGCCCCGGTGTAACGCGCCATGTTCGTGTATCTCCTACTTCTGCCGGATCAGACGCGGCGACGCTTCGGCGGGCGGCAGCCGTTGTGCGGGGTCGGGGTGACGTCCTGGATCGAACCCACCTCGAGGCCGGTGGCCTGGAGGGAGCGGATCGCGGTCTCACGGCCGGAGCCGGGACCCTTGACGAACACGTCGACCTTGCGCATGCCGTGCTCCTGCGCGCGGCGGGCGGCCGACTCGGCGGCCATCTGCGCGGCGAACGGCGTCGACTTGCGCGAGCCCTTGAAGCCCACGTGACCGGCGGAAGCCCAGGAAATCACGTTGCCGGTGGGGTCGGTGATGGAAACGATGGTGTTGTTGAACGTGCTCTTGATGTGAGCGTGCCCGTGGGCGACGTTCTTCTTCTCCTTGCGGCGCACCTTCTTGGCGCCGGCCGTACGGCCCTTCGGAGGCATAGAAAAATACTCCTATGGAGGTGGTCGGTCCTGCGGTCCGGACCACTGGCGGTGTCCGGTGAGGACTACTTCTTGCCCGGCTTCTTCTTGCCGGCGATCGCGCGACGCGGGCCCTTGCGGGTGCGGGCGTTGGTGCTGGTGCGCTGGCCGTGGACGGGCAGACCGCGACGGTGGCGCAGACCCTGGTAGCTGCCGATCTCGACCTTGCGGCGGATGTCGGCCTGGATCTCGCGGCGGAGGTCACCCTCGGTGCGGATGTTGGCCTCGACGTACTCACGGATCCTGACGAGCTCTTCCTCGGTCAGGTCGCGGACGCGGGTGTCCGGGTTCACACCGGTGTTCGCGAGCGTCTGCTGGGAGAGCGTGCGACCGATGCCGAAGACATAGGTGAGAGCGACCTCCACGCGCTTGTCGCGCGGGAGGTCGACGCCTTCGAGGCGTGCCATGAACGTGGCTCCTGGTTTCGTTGGAGGTCTTCCGCAGCACCGTTCCCGTAGCGAGTACGAGCCGGGTCCCCGGCCTCCGTCCGGGGGTGTCGTCCCCACCGGCGTCGACGGATGTCACGGCGGGGGGTCGGGTGTCTGCGTATCTACATGTCGCTTGCGTCGCGCGAAGAACCGCGAGAGGTGCGAGGCGTGGAGGTCTTGCGTCAGCCCTGGCGCTGCTTGTGGCGCAGGTTGTCGCAGATGACCATGACCCGGCCGTGGCGGCGGATCACCTTGCACTTGTCGCAGATCTTCTTGACGCTCGGCTTGACCTTCATGGGATGTGAGGTTCTCCGGGTCAGGCCACCACCCCGCGCGGGGCGGGGTGAGGGCGAGATCTACTTGTAGCGGTAGACGATCCGCCCGCGCGTCAGGTCGTAGGGAGACAGCTCCACCACGACACGGTCGTCGGGAAGGATACGGATGTAGTGCATCCGCATCTTGCCGCTGATGTGCGCGAGGACCTGGTGCCCGTTCTGGAGCTCCACCTTGAACATCGCGTTCGGGAGAGACTCGACGACGGTGCCCTCGATCTCGATGGCCCCTTGTTTTTTGGCCATGCTTGAGCGCTTCACCTTCCGGGATCGGCTACCTGGGTCAGCCCGTGGGTGCGCGCAGGCACACATGGACCGACGAGCCAGTCTACGGCACGGCTCCGGGAAAGACGAATCGGGGATGTATGCCCATCGTGGGAGATCTTTATGCGGACTGCGGGGACTTCACCCGGCTCGCGGCCGTCCCCCACCCGGCTCACCGCAGGAGGGGCGGTGGTGCGGCCGGGGCCGCGCGCTCCGTACCGCCCGGCTCCCGGTGGAGAGAGCCTGCCGGCCCCGGTCAGTCCAGCGGGTCGGGTGCGGTGGTGACGCCGTACTCCGCCAGCTTCGCCCGGCCGCCGTCCGGCGCCGTCAGCACCAGCGGGCCCTGCTCGGTCAGCGCGACGGAGTGCTCCCAGTGGCAGGACCAGCTGCCGTCGTCCGTCTTGACCGTCCACTCGTCCTCCAGGACGTGTGTCCTGGCCGTGCCCAGGCTGACCATCGGCTCGATCGCCAGGCACATGCCCGGCACCAGCTTCGGGCCCTTGCCACGGCGGCGCTCGACGTAGTTCAGCAGGTGCGGGTCCATGTGCATCTGGCTGCCGATGCCGTGGCCGCCGTAGTCCTCGATGATCCCGTAGCGCCCCGAGGCCGGGCGGGGCTGGCGGCGGATGTACCCCTCGATCGCCTTGGAGATGTCCACCAGCCGGTTGCCCTTGCGCATCGCCGCGATGCCGGCCCACATCGACTCCTCGGTGACCCGGCTCAGCTCGTGCACCTCGGGGGCGTGGCCCTCGCCGACGAAGACGGTGATCGCCGCGTCCCCGTGCCAGCCGTCGACGATCGCGCCCGCGTCGACGGAGATGATGTCGCCGGACTCCAGCACCGTCTCCCGGTCGGGGATGCCGTGGACGACGACGTCGTTCACCGAGGTGCAGATGTTGCCGGGGAAGCCGCCGTAGCCGAGGAAGTTCGGCTTGGCCCCGTGGTCGGCGAGCACCTTGGCCGCGACCTCGTCCAGGTCCTTGGTGGTCGCGCCCGGTACCGCGGCCTTGCGGCAGGCCGCGTGCATCGCGGCGACGACCAGCCCGGCCGCGCGCATCTTCGCGATCTGCTCGGGGGTCTTGATCTCCACCATGACGGCTGACGCCTTCCAGCTCGCGGTTGTCTGTGCCACATCCGGCCCGGTGTGCTGCCGCCGGACCCGTTCACTACACGATACGGCCGCGGTGCCCGCCCCGGGCACCGCGGCCTTCTCGCCGTTCCTCGTCGGGGTCAGGCCCCGGACTGCCCGGCCGCCTGGCCGAGCGCCTCCATCGCGCGCCGGGTGACCTCGGACACCTTGCCGAGCGCCGAGATCGTCACCACCAGGCCCTGGGCCTTGTAGTAGTCGATGATCGGCTCGGTCTCGGTGTGGTAGACCTCCAGGCGCTTGCGGACGGTGTCCTCGTGGTCGTCCTCGCGCTGGTAGAGCTCGCCGCCGCAGACGTCGCAGACTCCCTCGGCCTTCGGCGGGGTGTACACGACGTGGAAGATGTGGCCGCTGTCGTTGCGGCACATCCGCCGTCCCGCGATCCGCTTGACGACCTCGTCCTCGGGGACCTCCAGGTCCAGCACGGCGTTCAGCCGGGTGCCGGACTCACGCAGGATGCCGTCCAGGGCCTCGGCCTGGCCGATGTTCCGCGGGAAGCCGTCGAGCAGGAAGCCGTCTGCGGCGTCGGGCTGCTCCATGCGGTCCCGGGCCATTCCGATGGTGACCTCGTCGGGTACGAGCTTGCCGGCCCGCATGTACTCCTGCGCCTTCTGCCCGAGCTGGGTGCCCTGGCTGATGTTGGCGCGGAAGAGGTCGCCCGTGGAGATGTGCGGGATGGACAGGTTCTCGGCCAGGTACGCGGCCTGCGTGCCCTTGCCCGCGCCAGGCGGTCCGACGAGGACGATTCGCATCAGCGGAGGAACCCTTCGTAATGGCGCTGCTGAAGCTGGCTCTCGATCTGCTTCACGGTCTCCAGACCGACACCCACGATGATCAGGATGCTGGTCCCGCCGAACGGGAAGTTCTGATTCGCGTTGAACAACACCAGCGCGACGGTGGGCACCAGAGCGATCAGACCCAGGTACAGCGAACCCGGCCACGTGATGCGGTTCAGCACGTAGCTCAGGTACTCCGCGGTGGGACGTCCGGCCCGGATGCCCGGGATGAAACCACCATACTTCTTCATGTTGTCGGCAACTTCTTCGGGGTTGAAGGAGATGGCGACGTAGAAGAAGGCGAAGAACACGATCAGCACGAAGTACGTGATGATGTAGTACGGGTGGTCACCCGTGACGAGGTGCCGGTTGATCCAGTCGGCCCAGCCAGCCTGCGACCCGCTGAACTGAACGATCAGTGCCGGGATGTAGAGCAGGGAGGAGGCGAAGATGACGGGGATCACACCCGCCTGGTTCACCTTCAGGGGGATGTAGGTGGAGGTGCCGCCGTAGGAGCGGCGTCCGATCATCCGCTTGGCGTACTGCACGGGGATGCGGCGCTGCGCCTGCTCGACGAAGACCACCAGGCCGACCATCGCCAGGCCCGCGAGGAGCACCACACCGAACTCGATCCAGCCGTCCGCCAGGTGGCCCTGCACCTTGATGGCCCACAGCAGGCCCGGGAAGCCGGCGGCGATCGAGACGAACATCAGGATCGACATGCCGTTGCCGATGCCGCGGTCGGTGATCAGCTCACCCAGCCACATGATCAGCGCGGTGCCGGCGGTCATGACGATCACCATGGTGATCGTGGTGAAGATGGAGTCGTCGGGGATGATCTGGTCACGGACGGTGCACTGCGCGAAGAGGCTGCCGCTGCGGGCCGTCGCCACCAGGCCGGTGGCCTGGAGCACGCCGAGCGCCACGGTCAGGTAACGGGTGTACTGCGTGATCTTCGCCTGGCCGGACTGCCCCTCCTTCTTGAGGGCCTCCAGCCTCGGGATCACCACCACCAGCAGCTGCAGGATGATGCTCGCCGTGATGTACGGCATGATCCCGAGCGCGAAGATGGTCAGCTGCAGCAGCGCGCCACCACTGAACATGTTGACCAGGCCGAAGAGGCCGGCGCCGGCGCCCTCGGCCTCTTTCACGCACTGGTTGACGTTCTCGAAGCTGACACCCGGGACGGGGATGTGTGCACCGAGGCGGAAGAGCACCATGATGCCGAGGGTGAACAGCAGCTTCTTGCGCAGGTCGGGCGTCTTGAACGCCCGGGCGAACGCGGTGAGCACGGTGCCTCCTGCGCCCCCCGCGTCACACGCGAGAGGTTACGGTCGTGAGGATCAACGGATAAAACGGTTCAGATTCCACAGGAGAGGCCCTGCGGAGGTCAATAACGCACGACACCTTACCGGCGACCGTGCCCCCCATGGAACGACCAACCGGGGACGCCCGTTCCTGGGCGCCCCCGGTTGCTCACCTCACCGTGCTCAGACGAGCTCGGTGACGGTGCCTCCGGCAGCGGTGATCTTCTCCTTGGCGGAGCCGGAGACCTTGTCCACGGTCACCTGCAGCGCCACGGAGATCTCCCCGTTGCCCAGCACCTTCACGAGCTGGTTCTTGCGAACCGCGCCCTTGGCGACCAGGCCCTCGACGGTGACCTCGCCACCCTCGGGGTACAGGTCCGCCAGCTTGTCCAGGTTCACGACCTGGTACTCGGTGCGGAAGGGGTTCTTGAAGCCCTTGAGCTTGGGCAGCCGCATGTGCAGCGGCATCTGCCCGCCCTCGAAGCGCTCCGGAACCTGGTAGCGGGCCTTGGTGCCCTTGGTGCCACGACCGGCGGTCTTGCCCTTGGACGCCTCACCACGACCGACGCGGGTCTTGGCGGTCTTGGCGCCCGGGGCGGGCCGGAGGTTGTGGACCTTCAGCGGCTTCTGCTCCGCCATGTCAGTCGACCTCCTCGACCGTCACGAGGTGGCGGACGGTCTGCACCATGCCGCGGATCTCGGGACGGTCCTCCTTGACGACCGAGTCGTTCACTCGCCTGAGGCCGAGGGAACGCAGGGTGTCGCGGTGGTTCTGCTTGCTGCCGATGTAGGACTTGGTCTGGGTGACCTTCAGGCGTGCCATCAGGCGCTCACCCCAGCCCGCGCCCGCAGCAGAGCGGCGGGAGCAACGTCCTCCAGCGGCAGGCCGCGGCGGGCGGCGATCTCCTCGGGGCGCTGCAGGCCCCGCAGAGCGGCCACCGTGGCGTGCACGATGTTGATCGGGTTCGACGAGCCGAGGGACTTGCTCAGCACGTCGTGGATGCCCGCGCACTCCAGCACGGCGCGCACCGGGCCACCGGCGATCACACCGGTACCGGGCGAGGCCGGCTTGAGCAGCACGACGCCCGCGGCCTCCTCACCCTGGATCGGGTGGGGGATGGTGCCCTGGATCCGGGGGACCTTGAAGAAGTGCTTCTTGGCCTCCTCAACACCCTTGGCGATGGCGGCCGGCACCTCCTTGGCCTTGCCGTAACCGACACCCACGGTGCCGTCACCGTCGCCCACCACGACCAGCGCGGTGAAGCTGAAGCGACGACCACCCTTCACAACCTTGGCGACGCGGTTGATCGCGACGACCCGCTCGACGTACGCGGTCTTCTCGGCGGCCGCGCCACCGTCCCGCCGGTCCCGTCGGTCCCGCCGCTCGCCGCCACCGGCGCCGCCACCGCGGCGCTGGGGTCCAGCCATTGGAATTACCTCTCTCTATGCGTCCGCTTGCGTGGGGACCGGCTCAGAACCTGAGCCCGGCCTCGCGGGCGGCGTCGGCCAGGGCGGCGATCCGCCCGGCGTACTTGTTGCCGCCGCGGTCGAACACGACGGCCTCGATGCCCGCGGCCTTGGCGCGCTCGGCGACCAGGGACCCGACCTGCTTGGCCAGGGCGGTCTTGTCGCCCTCACCGCCGCGGATCGAGCTGTCCAGCGTCGACGCCGAGGCCAGCGTGTGGCCCGCGATGTCGTCGATGACCTGGGCCACCATGTGGCGGTTGGAGCGCGTCACCACCAGGCGCGGACGCTCGGGGGTGCCCGACACCTTCTTGCGGACGCGGATGTGGCGCCGCTTGACAGCGGCGGCCTTGCGCGCACTGCCCTTCGCGATCTTCACACCGTATGCCATGGCTTACTTACCAGCCTTTCCGACCTTGCGGCGGATGACCTCGCCCGCGTACTTCACGCCCTTGGCCTTGTACGGGTCGGGCTTGCGCAGCTTGCGGATGTTCGCGGCGATCTCGCCGACCTTCTGCTTGTCGATGCCCTCGACGCTCAGCTTGGTCGGGGACTCCACCTTGAAGGCGATGCCCTCGGGAGCCTTCACCGTGATCGGGTGGCTGTAACCCAGGGAGAACTCCAGGTCGGAGCCCTTCGCCTGGACGCGGTAACCGACACCGCTGATCTCGAGCTGCTTGCTGTGACCCTGGGTCACGCCAGTGATCATGTTCGCCACCAGCGTGCGGGACAGACCGTGCAGGGCCTTGTTCCGGCTCTCGTCGTTCGGGCGGGAGACCTTGATGGAGCCGTCCTCACCCTTGGCGACCTCGATGGGCGCGGCGACGGTGTGCGAAAGGCTGCCCTTGGGCCCCTTCACGTTGACCGTCCGGCCATCGATGGTGACGTCCACACCGGCGGGAACCTGGATGGGGAGCTTGCCGATACGCGACATGAGCTTTACCTCCGTTCCCTTCCGTTACCAGACGTAGGCGAGGACTTCCCCACCCACGCCCTTCTTCTGAGCCTGCTTGTCGGTGAGGAGCCCGTGGGAGGTGGAGATGATCGCCACGCCCAGGCCGCCGAGCACCTTCGGCAGGTTGGTGGACTTTGCGTAGACCCGCAGACCCGGCTTGCTGATCCGCTTGATGCCGGCGATCGAACGCTCGCGGTTCGGACCGAACTTGAGCTCCAGGACGAGGTTCTTGCCCACCGGGGCGTCCTCGACCTTCCAGCCGGTGATGTAACCCTCCTGCTGGAGGATCTCCGCGATGTGCGACTTGATCTTGCTGTGCGGCATCACGACGGTGTCGTGGTAAGCCGAGTTCGCGTTTCGCAGACGCGTCAGCATGTCTGCGATCGGATCGGTCATGGTCATGTGATGGCCTTCGGCCTCTCTCGCCGGGGTTTCCTGTCTGCTCCGTCCCTCTCCCCGTACGCGGGACGCGACGGGACGGGTGCGGTGCGGGGACCTACGGCGTAGTAAGACGGTCATGGGCGGCGAGCGCCCAACCCACAAGCCTAGGGCACGCGGGGAGGGCGTTCGCCGACCAGGATGCTCTTACCGAGAGTTCCTGAGGTCCGCTCGCGCGGACTTACCAGGAGCTCTTGGTGACGCCCGGCAGCTCGCCGCGGTGGGCCATCTCGCGAAGGCACACACGGCACAGGCCGAACTTGCGGTAGACGGAGTGGGGCCGGCCGCAGCGCTGGCACCGCGTGTACGCGCGCACCGCGAACTTCGGCTTGCGGGCGGCCTTGGCAATCAGAGCCTTCTTCGCCACGGCTCACGCCTCCTTGAAGGGGAATCCGAGGTGACGCAGCAGGGCGCGGCCCTCCTCGTCGGTGTTCGCCGTGGTGACCACGGTGATGTCCATGCCTCGGACCCGGTCGATCTTGTCCTGGTCGATCTCGTGGAACATGACCTGCTCCGTGAGACCGAAGGTGTAGTTGCCCCTGCCGTCGAACTGCTTCGGCGACAGACCGCGGAAGTCGCGGATGCGCGGCAGCGCGAGCGACAGCAGGCGGTCCAGGAACTCCCACATCCGGTCGCCCCGCAGGGTGACGTGGGCACCGATCGGCTGGCCCTCGCGCAGCTTGAACTGCGCGATGGACTTCCGGGCCTTGGTCACGGCCGGCTTCTGGCCGGTGATCGTGGCGAGGTCGCGGATGGCGCCCTCGATCAGCTTGGAGTCGCGGGCGGCCTCGCCCACACCCATGTTGACCACGATCTTGGTGAGACCGGGGATCTGCATGACGTTCTCGTACTTGAATTCGTCACGCAGCTTGCCCGCGATCTCCTCGCGGTAGCGCGTCTTCAGACGCGGCTGCACGTTCGTGGCGGTAGTCATCAGATGTCCTCACCGGTCCGCTTGGCAACGCGGATCTTGTTGCCGTCCTCGTCGAAGCGGTAACCGACGCGGGTGACGACCTTCTTGCCGTCCTTCTCCACGACGAGCTGAACATTGCTCACGTGGACGGGGGCCTCGGTCGTCACGATGCCGCCGGTCTTCGAACCGCGAGCGGTCTGGCCGGCCTTGGTGTGCTTCTTGACCCGGTTGACACCCTCGACCAGGACACGGTCCTCGCGGGGGTAGGCCTCGATGACCTTGCCCTGCTTGCCCCTGTCCTTGCCGGTGATGACCTGGACCAGGTCGCCCTTCTTGATCTTCATCGGTTACAGCACCTCCGGCGCGAGCGAGATGATCTTCATGAACTTCTTCTCGCGCAGCTCACGGCCGACGGGGCCGAAGATACGGGTGCCGCGGGGGTCGCCGTCGTTCTTGAGGATGACGGCGGCGTTCTCGTCGAAGCGGATGTACGAGCCGTCGGGGCGGCGGCGCTCCTTGACGGTGCGCACGACGACGGCCTTGACGACCTCGCCCTTCTTCACGTTGCCACCGGGGATCGCGTCCTTGACGGTGGCGACGATGACATCCCCGATACCCGCGTAGCGGCGGCCGGAGCCACCGAGAACACGGATGCAAAGGATCTCCTTCGCGCCCGTGTTGTCGGCGACACGCAGCCGCGACTCCTGCTGGATCACGTCTATCTCCTGATCGTCTGCCGGTTCCCGGCGGGTGCGCGCTCACCGCGCGCACCTCGCCGAGCCTGGCGGAACTCGTCCCGAGAAGGGATCTCGGGAATTACTTGGCCTTCTCGAGGATCTCGACGACGCGCCAGCGCTTCGTCGCGGACAGCGGCCGGGTCTCCATCAGGAGGACGCGGTCGCCGACACCCGCGGCGTTCTGCTCGTCGTGCGCCTTGAGCTTGTTCGTACGGCGGATGACCTTGCCGTACAGGGCGTGCTTGACGCGGTCCTCGACGGCGACGACAACGGTCTTGTCCATCTTGTCGCTGACGACCAGACCCTCACGGGTCTTGCGGAAGCCGCGGTTCTGCTCTGCAGTCTCAGTCACATTCGTCTCGCTCATCAGGCGCTCTCCACCGTCTCGATGCCGAGCTCGCGCTCACGCATCAGGGTGTAGATCCGGGCGATGTCCTTGCGGACGGCCTTCAGCCGGCCGTTGTTCTCCAGCTGTCCGGTCGCCGCCTGGAAACGGAGCTTGAACAGCTCCTCCTTGGCCTCGCGCAGCTTCACGACGAGCTCCTCGTCGCCGAGCTCGCGCAGCTCGCTCGCCTTGGTACCGGCCGCCATCACGACTCACCTGCCTCGCGCCGCACGATCCGGCACTTCATCGGAAGCTTGTGAGCAGCGCGGGTGAGCGCCTCACGAGCAATCTTCTCGTTCGGGTAGGACAGCTCGAACATCACCCGGCCGGGCTTGACGTTCGCGACCCACCACTCCGGCGAACCCTTACCGGAACCCATGCGGGTCTCGGCGGGCTTCTTGGTCAGCGGACGGTCCGGGTAGATGTTGATCCACACCTTGCCGCCACGCTTGATGTGACGGGTCATGGAGATACGAGCTGCCTCGATCTGCCGGTTCGTCACGTAGGCAGCGGTCACGGCCTGGATGCCGTACTCGCCGAAAGCAACCTCGGTGCCGCCCTTGGCCATGCCCTTGCGCTTCGGGTGGTGCTGCTTGCGGTGCTTGACCCTGCGGGGGATCAGCATGACGGTCAGGCCTCCTTCCCGGCAGAGCCGGTGCTCTCGGCGGCCGGAGCGGCAGCGGTGCCCTCGGCGGCCTTGGGCGCCTCGGTCCGCTCCTGCTGCGGCTTGCGGCCGCGGCCGCCGCGCTCGCCACCGCGGCGCGGGCGGTCGCTGCCACCACGCGACGGGCGGTTGCCGGCGCGGGCGGCGGCGTTCTCGGCGCGGACCTCGGCGATGTTCTTGACGTCGCCCTTGTAGATCCAGACCTTCACACCGATGCGGCCGAAGGTCGTCTTGGCCTCGAAGAAGCCGTAGTCGACGTTGGCGCGCAGGGTGTGCAGGGGGACCCGGCCCTCGCGGTAGAACTCGGAGCGGGACATCTCGGCGCCGCCGAGGCGGCCACCGCACTGGATCTTGATGCCCTTGGCGCCGGCCTTCATCGTGCTCTGCATCGACTTGCGCATCGCACGGCGGAAGGAGACGCGGGAGGACAGCTGCTCGGCGACGGCCTGGGCCACCAGCTGAGCGTCCGTCTCCGGGTTCTTCACCTCGAGGATGTTGAACTGGATCTGCTTGCCGGTCAGCTTCTCCAGCCGGCCGCGGATGCGCTCCGCCTCGGCGCCGCGGCGGCCGATCACGATGCCCGGACGGGCGGTGTGAACGTCGACGCGGACGCGGTCACGGGTGCGCTCGATCTCCACCTTGGAGATGCCGGCCCGCTCCATGCCCTGCGTGAGCAGGCGGCGGATCTCGACGTCTTCCTTGATGTAGTCCTTGTACAGCTTGTCGGCGTACCAGCGGGACTTGAAGTCCGTGGTGATGCCGAGCCGGAACCCGTGCGGGTTGACCTTCTGCCCCATTACCGGGTTCCTTCCTTGCTGCTGACGACCACCGTGATGTGGCTGGTCCGCTTACGGATCCGGTAGGCGCGGCCCTGGGCGCGCGGCCGGAACCGCTTCAGGGTCGGGCCCTCGTCGACGTAGGCCTCGGAGATGAAGAGGCTGTCGACGTCCGTGTGGTCGTAGTTGTGCGCGGCGTTGGCGATGGCGCTGTCGAGCACCTTGCCGACGGGCACGCTCGCGGCCTGCGGGGCGAAACGCAGGACCGCCTGAGCCTCCGTGGCGTCCATGCCACGGATGAGGTCCACCACGCGGCGGGCCTTCATGGGCGTGACGCGGATGTACCGCGCCTGGGCCCTGGCTTCCATGGTTGTCCCTTCGGTGTCAGTCATAGGTCTTCGCTACTTCCGCACATCAGCGACGACGCGACTTGCGGTCGTCCTTCTCGTGGCCGCGGAAGGTGCGGGTCGGCGCGAACTCGCCGAGCTTGTGGCCGACCATCGACTCGGTGACGAACACCGGGACGTGCTTGCGGCCGTCGTGCACCGCGATCGTGTGGCCCAGCATGGCCGGGACGATCATGGAGCGGCGGGACCAGGTCTTGATGACGTTCTTGGTGCCTGCGTCGTTCTGTACGTCCACCTTCTTCATCAGGTGGTCGTCGACGAAAGGCCCCTTCTTGAGACTGCGCGGCATCGAAAACCCGCCTCCTAGCGCTTCTTGTTCGTCTTGCGGCGGCGGACGATGTACTTGTTGCTGGCCTTCTTCGGCGAGCGAGTACGTCCTTCCTTCTTGCCCCACGGCGAGACCGGGTGACGACCACCGGAGGTCTTGCCCTCACCACCACCGTGCGGGTGGTCGACCGGGTTCATGACCACACCGCGGACGGTCGGGCGGACGCCCTTCCAGCGCATACGGCCGGCCTTGCCCCAGTTGATGTTCGACTGCTCGGCGTTGCCGACCTCGCCGACGGTGGCGCGGCAGCGGACGTCGACCAGGCGGATCTCACCGGACGGCATGCGCAGGTGGGCCATGCGGCCCTCCTTCGCCAGCAGCTGCACGGAGGCGCCCGCGGAGCGGGCGAACTTCGCGCCGCCGCCGGGCCGCAGCTCGATGGCGTGGATGGTCGTACCGACCGGGATGTTGCGCAGCGCGAGGTTGTTGCCCGGCTTGATGTCGGCGCCGGGGCCGTTCTCGACGCGGTCGCCCTGCTTCATGCCGGCCGGCGCGAGGATGTAGCGCTTCTCGCCGTCGACGTAGTGGAGCAGCGCGATGCGCGCGGTGCGGTTGGGGTCGTACTCGATGTGCGCGACCTTGGCCGGCACGCCGTCCTTGTCGTGACGACGGAAGTCGATCACCCGGTAGGCGCGCTTGTGGCCGCCGCCCTGGTGGCGGACGGTCACACGACCGGTGTTGTTACGGCCGCCCTTGCTGTGCAGGGGGCGGACCAGCGACTTCTCCGGCGTGGACCGCGTGATCTCGACGAAGTCGGCGACGCTGGAGCCACGACGGCCCGGGGTCGTCGGCTTGTACTTGCGGATACCCATTTCTCAGTCCTCGTCCGATATCGGACGGTACGACCTCCGTTAGGAGACCGGACCGCCGAAGATGTCGATACGGTCGCCCTCGGCGAGGGTCACGATGGCGCGCTTGGAGTCGGCGCGCTTGCCGTAACCGGTGCGGGTGCGCTTGCGCTTGCCCTGGCGGTTGATCGTGTTGACCCCGGTGACCTTGACCGAGAAGACCGCCTCGACGGCCTGCTTGATCTGGGTCTTGTTGGCACGCGGGTCGACGACGAACGTGTACTTGTTCTCGTCCAGCAGCGCGTAGCTCTTCTCGGAGACCACCGGCTTCACGAGGATGTCGCGGGGGTCGGAGAAGGTCTTGCTGGTGACGGTGGTCTCGGCCATCAGGCCTCGCTCCCTTCGTGCTGGGCGGCCTTGCGGCCGGCCACGAAGCTGTCGAGGGCGGCCTTGGTGAAGACCACGTCGTCGGAGACGAGCACGTCGTAGGTGTTCAGCTGGCCCGGCTCCAGGATGTGGACCTGGGGCAGGTTGCGGGCGGACAGCCACGCGGCCTCGTCGCTCCGGTCGGCGACCAGGAGCACGTTCTTGCGCTCGCTGATCTTCCCGAACAGGGTCTTGGCGGCCTTGGTGGAGATCTCGCCCTCGACCACGCCGCTCACGACGTGGACGCGGCCGTGGCGCGCCCGGTCGGAGAGGGCACCGCGCAGGGCGGCGGCCTTCATCTTCTTCGGGGTCCGCTGCGAGTAGTCGCGCGGCACGGGGCCGTGCACGACGCCACCGCCCGCGAACTGCGGGGCGCGGGTCGAACCCTGGCGGGCGCGGCCGGTGCCCTTCTGGCGGTACGGCTTCTTGCCGCCGCCCCGGACCTCGCCGCGGGTCTTGGTCTTGTGCGTGCCCTGGCGGGCAGCGGCCAGCTGTGCGACGACGACCTGGTGGATCAGCGGAACGCTGACCTGCGCGTCGAAGATCTCCGCGGGGAGCTCGACGGTCCCGGCCTTGTCGCCCGCCGGCGAAAGGATGTCAATGGTGCTCATCGGTTACCTCAGGCCCCCTTGGCCGCGGTACGGACCAGGACGAGGCCGCCGTTCGGACCAGGGACCGCGCCCTTGATGAGCAGCAGGCCCTTCTCCGCGTCAACGGCGTGGACGGTCAGGTTCTGGGTGGTGACCCGCTCGTTGCCCATGCGGCCGGCCATGCGCAGGCCCTTGAACACGCGGCCCGGGGTGGCGCAGCCACCGATGGAGCCGGGAGAGCGGTGCTTGCGCTGCGTGCCGTGGCCGGCGCCGAGGCCGGCGAAGCCGTGGCGCTTCATGACACCGGCGGTGCCCTTGCCCTTGCTCTTGCCGGTGACGTCGACCTTCACGCCCGACTCGAACACCTCGGCGGTGACCTCCTGGCCGAGCGTGTACTCGCCGGCGTCGGCGGTACGCAGCTCCACCAGGTGGCGGCGCGGGGTGACGTCGGCCTTGGCGAAGTGGCCCTTGAGGGGCTTGTTCACCTTGCGCGGGTCGATCTCGCCGAAGGCGATCTGGACGGCCTCGTAGCCGTCCTTGTCTGCGGTGCGCACCTGGGTGACGATGCAGGGGCCGGCCTTGACGACGGTGACCGGGACGACACGGTTGTTCTCGTCCCAGACCTGGGT
Organism: Streptomyces verrucosisporus; assembly: GCF_017114865.1. Lineage (GTDB taxonomy): Bacteria > Actinomycetota > Actinomycetes > Streptomycetales > Streptomycetaceae > Streptomyces > Streptomyces fenghuangensis. The sequence goes on from NZ_JADEYH010000011.1 coordinate 62,078, forward strand.
CATGCCGAGCTTCTCGCCCAGGACACCCTTGATCTGCTTGGTGGTCATCTCTACCGCGCCTCTCAGAGCTTGATCTCGATGTCGACGCCGGCCGGCAGGTCCAGGCGCATCAGCGAGTCAACGGTCTTGGGCGTCGGGTCGAGGATGTCGATCAGGCGCTTGTGGGTACGCATCTCGAAGTGCTCGCGCGAGTCCTTGTACTTGTGCGGCGACTTGATGACGCAATACACGTTCTTCTCTGTGGGCAGCGGCACCGGGCCCGCGACCGACGCACCAGTACGGGTCACCGTCTCGACGATCTTCTTCGCCGAGGTGTCGATGACCTCGTGGTCGTAGGCCTTGAGCCGGATGCGGATCTTCTGTCCCGCCATGGCTACTTCGTAGTCCTGTCTCTCGTCACGCTCCGGGACCCGGCGGGACCACACTCTCCTCCGACCCACGCGGTCGGGCGTGTCGCATTCCCGCCACCATGGAAATCCTTGAATTTCCCTGCCTGGGGATGCGGTGCGCGAGACCGCGGAACCGGGGGAGGAAACCCACCGGGCGCCTGGTCGGTACCCCGCCCACGCTTCCCGGAAGATTCCCGTACTTCCGCCCCTGACGAGGGGCGACGAATACATTGGGACTCGCTTCCGGTCCTCCCGGCGGGAGGCGCGCAGCATCGGCACTCAACCGAGCAACCCGGACAGTCTGCCACACGGGGCATCGCCGATGCCAATCGGACCCATCACGTTACCCCGCCGGAACGCCGCCGAACCATGCCGGACCATGCCGGACCGGTGGCGCTTCCCCGCCGTCCGCGCGGCCATGGAGGACGCGGTCAAGCGCCGCCTGTGCAGTGAGTTCCGTGACGCCATCCGCGACGGCGAGATCGACACCACCGGGATCACCGAGTCCACCGGCCCGAAGAACCGCGACGGCAGCCTCAAGAAGCACGATGCCCTACCCCGGGAAGGCGGCGGTGTTCACCGCCGCCTTCCCGGGCGACAAGTCAGCGCTTTACCGCTGGGGCCGGGACGCGGTCGCCAGGCGGAACGGACTGACGGTGCTCCCCTACGACGGCGGCTTCGACGTGATCGCCGAGATCACCGGCCAGTGGACCCGCTGGGCGGCCGAGCCGGGCTCGGCGCACTGACTCCTCATCGGAGTGGGCTGGCCCAACGTCGACGAGGACGACCACCGCGACATGGCCGGGGAGCTGCGGGACTTCGCCGACGACGTCGACGAGGACACCCAGGCCGCGCACAAGGGCATGGAGCGGCCGGTCTCCTCCGGGCAGAGCGAGGCCCTGAGCGCACTGAACGGCTACGCGACGCCCCGCCGCCCGCGCCCGGCCCGACTCGCTGCGCACGGTGAAGTCCGATCCGCGCACCAACAGCGTCCCGCTGGACAGGAAGACCCGTCCGAACGATCCCGTCGACGTCGCCACCGGCGAGATGACCCTGGCCCAGACCGGCCTGGAACTTCCGGGTGTCCTGCCGCCGGCCCCTGCGCACCCCGGACGGGCCGGTGACGGGCCTCTCCCACGGCTTCGACACGGCCGGGAACGACGAACCGGGCCGCACCACGACCTGGACGTACGACGAGGCGGGCAACGTCACCTCTCATGAAAGCGCGAGGCCACGGAACAAGCTCAGGACTGGGTGCACGAGCGGTCATCCCCAGGGGTGCCGTCAGGCGGAACCGGAAGATGTCAGGACCGTCCTTCCCCGCTCCACCGCCCCGTGATGCTGTTCCGCCTCCTCGGGCGTGAGGACTCCCCGGTCGACGGCGTGATCAATACTCTGGTGCTGGTATCCCTTGTGTGCGGTGACGGGGTCCAGTTGCTGTTGGAACTGATAGATCTCCTCCATCTTCTTCAGGTAAGCCGGCGCCGCATCGTCGCCGATCTCCTGGCTGACGAGGTTGATCAGCACGTCGATCGGGACCGCCGTGTGATCGACGACAGAGCGTCCGAAGGAATAACAGAAGACGTTCTGCGTGTTACCGATCACGCCCTTGTCGGAAAAGTTGTAGCGCCAGAACTTGACGTCCACTCGGACGATGGCATTGTGCTCCAGAGCGATGAAGGTCTTGTCGTCGAGCTGCTCTCCCATGGAGGAGTTCCCGAGGATTGCGTTCACCGCCGTAGTGACGAGCGAATGGATGCCGCTCTTAACGGCCCCGTCTTTCCCTGCGAAGAAGGTGTCGACGGCACTGGAGATTCCCGCATCAGCACCTTCGTGCACGTTTGCCAGATACCCATGGTCGTAGTATGTGGGAACACCCACGATCTTGATGAGCTGAGATTCAGGATCGCTGTAAGAAAGTCGAAGTTCGTTATCGAAGACCTCTCCCTTGTTCTTCGCGGCGTTCAGCATGAAGTCGAGTTGCTCCTGCTGCCTCCTCTGGTCCGCGTCCGAGGTGTTGAGCGCATTACGCAGGGCGCTGATGACGGACACCGCAGCTCCATTCTCTTCGGTGAAACCTTGCAGGGAGATCGCTGCTCATGTCTGCGCCAGCGCAAACCAACCCCACCGCACGCTCATCCCTTCCAGTTGCTTCCGGCGTAGAGGGGTCTCCCAGCGGGTAGGGGAAAAGACAGGGACGACTTCGCAAGGAGAAACCTTTCACCTTTGCCGCTGCCGCGCCAGAATTTACCTGACCCGCGAAGCTCCCGTCTCGGAGCGAGGATGAAGGTACCCGGAATCGTGTCCGGGCCGGCCACGAAGACGCATGGATCCGCGCACGCGCACTCTCGGTGCACGCCTTGCGCACGCCCCAGAGCGAGGGCGCTCGTCCCAGCCCCTGTGCGCACCGGCCATCGCCCTTACCAGATGGGGTGGTTTAGCCGGCCGCTGGATGATCTCCCGGTCAGCGGTGTGCATCATTGGCTCATCTCCCATGCGCACACCCGATTTCCGAGAGGTGAAAGATGACCCGCGGTTGGAACAGAGAACAGTTCATGGACGCCGCCATGGAAGCACGGGGCCTGTACGACAACGCGGGCACGGCCGTGATCAACGGGAGAGACTCGTTCGAGACGCCATGGGTGGACGTGGCGTGGTGGGTGTACGACAGCACGCTTCGGGCGTGTCGGTCGAACGCCATCGAGGGTCTCATCGCGGGCGGTCTCCGGTCGGGGCGCCCCGGCGAGCCCGGAGGAGCTGGAATCGATGACATTCTGCGTGAGAATCTCAAGACCATCGACGAACGCGTTCCGGGTGTCGATCGGGGTGCGATTCTCCACACCAGGAACTGGTCGATCCTCGTCAACGACTCCTGGCTTCTCGGCGGTGTCCACTCGACCGCCCCCTTCTACCTTGCCTCTGAACGACGGCAGGAAAATCTTTATCTGGCACCGAAACTCAAGGTATTCGGGAGGGAGCTGGCCAACCTCAGGTCCTTCGGCTACCGAATTGTCATGGGCGCTCAGGAAGCCACCGGAGAAGCAGCCGTCCTTCCTGACGCGGCAGATCCGAAAGCGGATTTCGTCTTCTGCCAGTCCAATGCCACGGAGTACGAGACAGGCGAGAACTGGCGCGTACTGGAAGGAAAAATCGGCGAGCCCTGGGACTGAGAGGTTTTCTCACGTGGCGATGCCGTGGGGCGCGGCATCATGACGGTTCGTGAGCGTCGGTCTTTCGCGTCGGCTTGTCCCTGACGAGCAATGGGAGCCGGCCTCGTGCTTGCATGACGGTCCACCGACGGAGTCGGTGGACCGTTCCGCTTTCTCTGACTGGTAGTGGGCAGGCTCAGAAGCCGTCTGTCGTCTCGGGTGGATGCCGGGTTCCATCGTTCCGCGGCCTGTTCCGGCTCCCCCAAAAGGGCGGGAAGACTGCCGGTGAGTCGGGGTCCGGCGGGAGTGCAGGACGTCCGAGGAGACGACCAGGCCGAAGACGGCCAGCTCACTCCGCAGCACCGCGATGTCCGCGAGGCGGTTTCTGCCCAGTGCGAGCCTGCGGAGCAAGGTGCGGGAGGGCCCTGCCCGGATCGTGGGCGGCCCGCGGTTTGTGCCAGGGAGCCATGGCCTGGGAGATGGTTTGGCGGCCGTCGTCCTGGACGCGGAGACGGGGGTATAACCCGATGGAGTGCTTCACCCTGGGAAGTGCCTCCGACAGAGGCGGGAACAAAGACCTCAGCAATCCTCCTTGCGACTCAGGATCACCTGCATCACGAAGGACTCCGCGTCTGCTGGGCGCGCGAGAAAGCGAGAAAGCGAGAAAACGAGGCTATCGCGGACTTTGGCCCTCGGGAGCGGTGAGGAGCAGCGGGGTGCGGGGGCGCCCGGGTCCGGCGGCGTCCGGGGTGAGGCGGAGCAGCAGGTGCAGGACCCCGCTGAGGCCGGGCATCAGCCCCGGGGAGAAGGACTCCCGGGCCAGTCCGCCGACCGGGCCGCGGTGTTCGAGGTCGGTGAGCAGCCCGGCCAGCAGGTCCCGGGTGTCGGGGACGCGGACCGGGGGCGGGACGGGCACGGCGCCGGGATCGGCACCGGGGCAGGGCGCGGGCAGGGCGCGCAGGTGGGTGAGCAGCTCGACGAGCCCCAGATCGCCGTGGCACAGGGTGTGGCTCCAGCCGAAGCCGTCGGCCAGGCCGGCCGCCGCCGCGCGGTGGGCGTTGGCCAGGTGGGCCGAGTCCCCTGTGCGGTGGTAGAGGTCGACGGCGGCCAGACCGATGCCGGTGCTGCCGTGGCACCAGGCGGTGGCGTGGTCCTGTTGGCTGCCGATGCGGGCGTCGTGCCAGTTGCCGGCCTCCGGGTCCCACAGCGACTCCTCGTAGGACAGGGCGGCCCCGGCCAGCTCGCGCCAGCGGCGGCGGTCGGCCTCGGTGCCGGCCCCGCCGAGGGCGAGGCGGTGCAGCGCCCAGCCCATGCCGGTGGCGCCGTGGGCGAAGCCGCCGATGCCCTCGGCGAAGAGCGCGGTGGACCAGCGGGCTCCGCGGTCGTCGCGGACGGCGGTGCGTTCCAGGCGGTGGGCCGCGCGGGCGGCGGTGGCCAGCCACCGTTCCTCGCCGGTGAGGTGCGCGAGGTTCAGCAGCGGGACGATCACCCCGGCGGCGCCGCCGAGGATGTCTAGGTCGGTGTCCTCGTCGAGCAGTTCGGGGGTGAGCGCGGCGGCACGGAGCCGGGCGCGGGCCAGGTGGGCCTCGTCGCCGAGCAGCCCGTGCAGTTCGGTCCACGTCCACACCTGGGAGGCGATGCCGGTGTAGCCGCCGATGAAGGCGGTGGCCGTGGTGTCCTCGGTGGCGGCCAGCACGCGCAGCGCGCCTTCCAGGACGCCTTCGAGCCCGGGTACGGGGTCGGCCCGGCCGCGCCGCACCTCCCGCAGGTATCCGGCCAGGGCGACCGCGACGCCGCCCTGCCCGGTGTACAGATCGGCCGCCAGCGGGCGGATGGCCCAGCCGACACCGGTGAGGACCGGGCTCACCCAGGTGACGGTGGAGTCCTCGCCGGTGACGGCCTCCTCGCACAGGGTCCGCACGATCGCCGCCGCCATGGCGCGCCGGCGCCGCTCCAGCCCGTCGTGCCGGGGGGCGGGCAGGTCCGCCCGCACGCGGGGCGGCAGGGTGCGTTCGTTGAGGTATGCGCCCACCAGGGCGCCCTGGATGACGGACTCCTCCATCCGGAGATCCGCGCCGCGCCAGTCCGCCACCGCGTGCCGGATCGTCGCCTCGTCCACCACGGCGGTGAACACCGGGATGTCGCCGGCGAGCAGGTCCTCGATCTCCGATTCGATGGTCTGGGGGGAGTCCGGTGCGCCGGGCAGGGCCCGGGCGTTGCCGAGCAGTACCTCGCGGGCCCGCCGCCGGGCCTCCTGTGGCCGGTGCAGGGAGGCCGGGTGCCACAGCATCCGGCCGATGTCGACGTACGCCTGGGTGCCGCGGCGCAGGTTCCGGACCCGGCAGCCGGTGAACGGCCGCAGCAGCTCGGGCAGTCCGCCGCCCTCGGAGTCCATCCGGTGCAGATGGGCGGTCAGTTCGCGGAATCCTTCGAGCACCCGGTCCCAGTGCCGGAACAGGGCCGGTTCGGCGGCGGGCAGGTTCGCCGAGGGCGGTGGTGCGATGAGTTCGGTGTCCATCCGGGCGCCGTCGGTGCCGCCGCCGGTGATGACGGGCACCGGTATCAGGGGCTGCTGTCCGGGGATCGCCCCGGCCGCCGAGATGTCGGTGCCGCCCATGGCGTAACCGCCCATCCGGGTCGGCAGGATGCCGGTGCGCAGCACGGTGCGCCGGATGACGGCGGCGGCGGCGTCCACGGCGGCCCCGCGCCCGCTGTCCTCGGCGGGCGGGACGTCCTGGGTGAACAGGCATTCGGCGTCCACCACGACGGGTTCGGGGCCGTGGGCGATGAGGTTCTCGGCGTGCAGGTCGGTGCCGCCGGTCAGGCGCATCAGGGCCAGCCAGTGGCCCAGGGTGCGGTAGTACCGCGCGAGTTCGGCCTCGTCGGCGCAGTAGCGGTGGGGGACGTGGGCGGTCCAGCCGTAGCCGTCGCGCAGGAGTGCGCGGGGGGTGCGCGGGCGGGGGCCGGAGGGCGCGCCGGGGTGCGACCAGAGGCGGACGAGCAGGCGTTCCAGCGCGGTGTCGGTGTCCAGGGGGCGCGGCTTGTACATCACGCTGCCGCCCTCGAAGGTGAGGTGGGCTACGGTACGCCCGCCCTGGTGGGGGTCGCCCGCCCCGAGGCGCAGGGCCGTCAGCCGCCCGGCGGGGCGGCCCAGGAGTGCGGGGAGCCGGTCGCGGTCCCCGGCCAGGCGCCGGGCGAGTTCGGCGGCCGCGTCGGCCAGGGGGGCGGTGGCGCGTGCCACGCGCTCGCCGAGTCCGGGGTACCTCCTCTCCAGGCGCTCGCGGAACTCCGGGGTCCGGGCCTGCTCCTGGAAGGCCGCCCAGCGTTCGGGGCCGTCCGCGCCGGGGAGGGCTCCCGTAAGGCTCTGGGCCCGCAGTTCCAGCAGCAGGAGCCGGTTGAGCTTGCGTTGCAGGGAGGCGAGCTGGGCGGTGCGCGCGGTGGCCGCGATCAGGGTCCGCTCCGCGTCGCTCAGGCCGGGTACGGCCGCCAGGCGGCGGCGCAGCTCGGCGGGGAATCCGGCGGTCCAGGCGGCCACCGGCGCCTCGAAGTGGCCGGTCTCGGCCGGGGTGTCCTGCCTGCCGGTGACGTCTGTCATGGCCTGCTCGCTCCTGTCGGTGTCCGCGACCATGCCGCGGCGGGGTCCTCCGGTGGTGCCCCGGACGGCGGCACGGCACCGTCCGGGGCTGTGGTGGCGCCGGTCAGCAGCAGTAGCTGTTCATCGAGCCGCTACAGCTGCTGCACGCGGTGAACAGGGCGTCGGTGGCGTCCACCAGCGCGGCCTCGGTGGCGTCGCCGCCCACGTACAGCGGGCCGGCCGGGCTGAGCTCGCCGTGGGAGCTCTCCGCGCCGTCGAGCCAGGCGGCGACGATCTCGTCGGCCCGCGTCAAAGTTGCCTGGGGCATGACAAACCTCCAGAGTGGTGGGAAGTGTGAGGGCCAAGGTTCAGGTATTCACACTCCGTCCACAAGGACACCGGGCGGAATCCGGACTCTCCTCACTGGCGACAACAGGAGCTTGCGTCCGGGAAGGCACCGGCCCCCGCCGGGGCGCTCCGGGCGGACCGGCGGCGCCATGACGTGAGACGTTGTGCGCCCCGGCGCGCGCTCCCCTCGCCCGGCGGCCCGCGGGACCCGCCCGCGCGCGCCCCGGCGTACGCCGGAACCGGCCATGATCCGCCGGCCGACAGGGCCCGATCGCGCGGCCCGGCCCCCGGCGGGCCCGTCCCGGTGGCCCCACCGGCCCCTGCCGTACCGCAGCCGGCCCGTCCCTGGCCGTCGGTGCGGCCGGACCGTTCCGCCCAGGAGCAGGAGCCCCCCGGACGTTTCCCGGAGGCGCCGTGTCACCCCCCTGCGGCATGATGACCGCACGACCACAGTGCGAACTCATCGGCTGGCGGGGGGAGTTGGGCCATGGGATATGTGCTGCCCGAGGGCGCCGACGCGATGCTCGACATCATCGGCGTGGGCTGGCCCAACGTCGACGAGGACGACTACCGCGACATGGCCAAGGAGCTGCGGGACTTCGCCGACGACGTCGACGAGGACGCCCAGGCCGCGCACAAGGGCATGGAGCGGCTGATCTCCTCCGGGCAGAGCGAGGCGCTGAGCGCGCTGAACGGCTACTGGGGCAAGGTCAACGGCAAGCACATGAAGGATCTGGGCGATGCCGCCCGGGTGCTGGCCGACGCGCTGGACGGGGCGGCCGGTCTGATCGCGGGCCGCAAGGCCGTGGCGGTCGGCGAGCTGATCGCGCTGGCCGCCTCCATCGGCATCGGACTGGCCGCCGCCCCGTTCACCGCCGGACTGTCCACCCTGCTGAGCGCGGGCGCGATCCAGGCGTGCCGCATCGCGGTCAAGCGGGCGCTGAAGGAGGCCGCCGACCTGGCGGTGGAGGAGATCGTCACCGCGATGTCCGAGCCGGCGGTGGCCGCGCTGGAGAACATGGCCGCCGAGCTGGTGGTGCAGCTGGCCGCCAACGGACTGGGCACCCAGGACGGCGTCGACATGGACAAGGTCGGCGACGCGGGCAAGGAGGGACTCCAGCAGGGATGGAACCTGGCCTCCGCCGACGGCGGACCGCCGGTCCCGCCGCGCCTGGGCGGGCTGATCGGCACCCTGGACATCGACGAGGACGAGCACGACCGGGCCGCGACCAAGCTCAACACCGCCGCCGGCTCCCTCAACGGCCGCACCTCCGGCAAGCTGGGCAAGGCGCGCGGGCACCAGGGCCGCACCCGCGGCCGGGACGAGATCGCCGACCTCGTCAACGAGGTCGCCGACCGGGGCATGGACGCCCTGGAGAAGGCCACCAGACAGCTCGGCGACCACCTCGGCGGCGCCCTGCCCAAGGGCGTGCGCGGCATCGCCGACTCCCACAAGGACAACGACCGCCGCACCAAGGACTCCTTCGACAGGATCAAGACCGGCGACGGCACCGACGACGGCGGCAGGAGGGGCGGTGGGCCGGGAGGAGGCGGGCCGCGCCGCGACGGCGACACCCCCGCCGCCCGCACCCGGCCCGACTCGCTGCGCACGGTGAAGTCCGATCCGCGCACCAACGGCATCCCGCTGGACAGGAAGACCTGTCTGAACGATCCCGTCGACGTGGCCACCGGCGAGATGATCCTGGCCCAGACCGACCTGGAACTGCCGGGCGTCCTGCCGCTGGTGCTGCGCCGCACCCATCTGTCGAACTACCGGTGGGGCCGGTGGTTCGGCCGCTCCTGGGCCTCCACTCTGGACGAGCGGCTGCACGTCGACGGCGACGGCACGGTGGTGTGGGCGCGTGAGGACGGCTCGGCGCTGACGTATCCGCGGGTGCCGGGGGCCGGCGGGGAGCCGGTGTGGCCGATGGAGGGTCCGCGGCTGCCGCTGGCCCGCACCGCCGGCGAGCCGGGCATCCTCTTCGCGGTCACCGATCCGCACACCGGCATCACCCGGTGCTTCGCCCGGGCCGAACTGCCGGAGAGCGTCTTCGACGCCCCGGCCTTCTGCCACCTGGCCGCGGTCGAGGACCGCAACGGCAACCGCGTGGAGATCGCCCGCGGCGCCGACGGCACGCCCGAGGCGGTGGTCCACTCCGGCGGCTACCAGGTCCAGGTCACCACCACCCGCCCGGACGGAGGCGGTCCGGTGCGGGTGGCGGGCCTGGCCCTGCGCACCCCGAACGGGCCGGTGACGGTCCTCTCCTACGGCTTCGATGCGGCCGGGAACCTGGACGCGGTGGTCAACTCCTCCGGCCGGGCCCTGCGCTTCTCCTACGACCGGGACGCACGGATCACCTCCTGGACCGACCGCAACGACTCCGCCTTCGAATACGCCTACGACGACGCCGGCCGCGTGGTGCGCACCACCGGCCCCGACGGCTTCCTCTCCTCCACCTTCGAATACACCGCGAACGAGGCCGGGAACCAGGTCACCCGCTACACCGACTCCACCGGCGCCGTCACCGCCCTGGAGATCAACGGCCTGCGCCAGGTCACCGCCCGTACCGACCCGGCCGGCCACACCGTCCGCCAGACCTGGGACGACCGGGACAACCTGCTGACCCGCACCGACGGACTGGGCCGCACCACGACCTGGGCGTACGACGAGGCGGGCAACGTCACCGCGATCACCCTGCCCGACGGCAGCACCGCCACCGCCCGCCACAACGACCTCAACCTCCCCGTCGAGATCACCGGCCCCGACGGCGGCATCTGGCGTCAGGGATGGGACGAGCGCGGCAACCACATCTCCCTCACCGCGCCCGACGGCGCGACCACGGCCTTCACCCACGACAGCACCGGTGCTCCGGTGACCGTCACCGACCCGGCGGGCGCCGCTCAGCACGTGACGAACGACTCCGCCGGACTGCCGCTGACGGTCACCGATGCGGCCGGTCACACCACCACCGTCACCCGCGACGCGTTCGGCCGACCCGTCGCCGTCACCGACCCCCTCGGCGCGGTCACCCGCCTGGAGTGGACGGTCGAGGGGAAACCGGCCCGCCGCACCGCCCCGGACGGCACCACCGAGTCCTGGACCTGGGACGGCGAGGGCAACTGCACCTCCCACACCGATCCGAACGGCGGCACCACCCGCTTCGAGCACACCCACTTCGACCGGCTCGCCGCCCGCACCGGCCCGGACGGGGCACGCTACGAGTTCGCCCACGACACCGAGCTGCGCCTCACCCAGGTCACCAACCCCCAGGGACTGAACTGGAATTACACCTACGACCGGGCCGGCCGGCTGGTGTCCGAGACCGACTTCGACGGCCGCACCGTCGCCTACGCCCACGACGCGGCCGGGCGCCTGACGGCCCGTACCACTCCGCTCGGCCACGAGATCCGCTACGAACACGACGTCCTCGGCCGCCTGGTGGCCAAGGACGCCGACGGCGCCCGCACCGAGTACTCCTACGACGCCGCAGGACGCCCCGCAGGCGCCGCCTCGCCCACCTCCAGCCTCACCGTGGAGCGCGACATCCTCGGTCGGGTCCTGGCCGAGACGATCGACGGCCGCACCACCCGCTACACCTATGACGCCCTGGGCCGCCGTACCTCCCGCACCACCCCCACCGGCGCGGTCACCGAACTGGCCTACGACACGGCGGGCAACCGCACCGCCCTGACCGCCTCCGGCCACCCCCTCGCCTTCACCCACGACGCGCTCGGACGTGAGCTGGAACGCTCCTTCGGCGCCACCGACCGGCCCGTCACCCTGGCCACCGCCTTCGACGCCCTGGGCCGCCCCACCGAACAGACCCTGGCCGCCCAGGGCCGCACCCTGCGCTCCCGCGGCTACGCCTACCGTCCCGACGGCCACCTCACCGCCGTCACCGATCACCTCACCGGCACCACCCGCCACTACGGCCTCGACCCGGTCGGCCGGCCCCTGACCGTCACCGCCGAGGACTGGACCGAGACCTACGCCTACGACACGGCGGGCAACCAGACCTCCGCCTCCTGGCCCGACGCCGCCCCGCACCCCGAGGCCCGCGGCGAACGCACCTACGACGGCACCCGCATCACCCAGGCCGGCCGTATCCGCTACACCCACGACGCGGCCGGCCGCACCGTCCTGCGCCAGAAGACCCGCCTGTCCCGCAAACCCGAAACCTGGCGCTACGAGTGGGACGCCGAGGACCGCCTGGTCTCCTGCACCACCCCCGACGGCACGGTGTGGCGCTACCGCTACGACCCGCTGGGCCGCCGCACCGCCAAGCAGCGCCTGACCGCCGACGGCGAGGTCGCCGAGGAGACCCTGTTCACCTGGGACGGCACCCGCCTGGCCGAGGAGTCCAACACCGCCACCCACACGGTGCTGACCTGGGACCACGACGGCCACCGCCCCCTGGCCCAGACCGAACGCCTCCTCGACCCCGGAGATCAGGCCGAGATCGACCGGCGGTTCTTCGCCATCGTCACCGACCTGGCCGGTACCCCCACCGAACTCGTCGACGAGACCGGCACCGTCGCCTGGCACACCCGCACCACCCTGTGGGGCACCACCACCTGGAACCGCGACGCCACCGCCTACACACCCCTGCGGTTCCCCGGCCAGTACGCCGACCCCGAGACCGGCCTGCACTACAACCACTTCCGCCACTACGACCCCGACACCGGCCGCTACACCACCCCCGACCCCCTCGGCCTGGCCCCCGCCCCCAACCCGGTCGCCTACGTCCACAACCCCCACACCTGGACCGACCCCCTCGGCCTCGCACCCGACTGCGAGAACGGGGACGTCGTGACCGTCTACCGTAAACAGACCGACCACCCGCTGAGTCAGCGAGTACACATTGGAGACAACGGCGAGGTGACGATCACAGGGAACGGAAAGCTCTACGTGAACATGAGCGGAGACATCAGGCACACCACCGAGTTCCGCGGTGACGGGGGACAGATCGTCGCCTTCGACGTTCCCCGGGCGTACCGTGATGCCGTCAAAGCCGACGCCCTGCCCCAGGACAAGGACGAGCACCCGGACGGCTCCGCGTTCACCCGACAGGAGTGGAAGCAACTCCTCAAGGAGTACCCCGAGATCTCCGACCCCACCAAGGGGCCGGATCTCTACGGGATTCCGAACAATCTCCTCGGCCAACTCAGGAATTCCGTTGTCCCCGGCTCGGGACGCGTAATTCAAGAAGGATGATTCTCACCCGATGATGCACAGCGAGGAAAGTCTGGAGGCGGAGGCGGAGCGTCTTCGGCGCCGCCCTGCCGCCGAATCGGCTCCCCCCGTCCTCTCCGAGTTCACGGTGGACCTCCCCGGTGATCCGGACCGGTACGCCGAGCGTCTTCGCTCGGTCCTGTCGGCCGCGGTGAACCTGGGGATCGCCGCCGACTTCGAGCAGGAGGAACTTCCCACCGAGGGCGTACCGGGCTGGTTCGCGGCGGTCTGCGCACCGGGCGGTGAAGGGGTCCCGGATTTCGCCGGGGATGGTCGTGGCGCGTACGAGTCCCACACCCAGAGCAGGCCGTGGTCACTCCAGAACTGGCTCTACCGGTTCGACCCCGATGACGACTCCAGGGGGTGGCAGTGGTGGGACGTCACACGGGCCGGTCCCTCACACGTGCACATCTGGGTCGACAGTTGGGGCGAGTCCTTCTTCGGATGCCAGGAGTTGCGCTGGGCCGCGTACACGGCCGGCGCCCTGCGCGTCGACGGGCCCGTCGTCCGGCGTTCCAGTGCCTGGGCGGAGGGAACGCCGGTATGACGTCCGGGGGAAGGCCCACGGAGGCACCGCTGCCTGTGGCGGAGCGGCAGGTGAGAGCGCGTTTCACGGAGGAGACCATCACGGTGTACCAGGCGTACGCGCCGGCGATAGCCGATGCCGCGCTCGCCACCGGCACGTTCGTGGCCCCTTTCAAACGTGAGCGGATGACGTGGATCAAGCCGTCGTTCCTGTGGATGATGTACCGCTCCGGTTGGGCCACCAAGCCGGGCCAGGAGAGGGTCCTCGCCATCGAGATGACGAGGGAGGGGTTCGAGTGGGCACTCGCTCATTCGAGTCTCAGCCACTACGCGCCGAAGGTCCACGCCGATGTGGGGGCGTGGAAGGAGCAGCTGAGGGCCAGTCCCGTGAGGGTCCAGTGGGATCCGGAACGTTCGATCACGCTTCAACCCCTGCCGTACCGCGCCATTCAGATCGGTCTGTCGGGCGAAGCCGTGGAACGGTATGTGGAGAAGTGGATCGTCCGGATCTCGGATATCACCGACTCCGCTCGGGCGATTCACCGTGATGTCACGGCCGATCGCCTGGACCAGGCGTCGGCCGGACTCCCACGGGAGATCCCGTACCCGCTGCCTGAGGGCATACGCGAACGCATCGGCGGCACGCTCGGGTAGCCCTCCCGCACGACGGTGTCATCGCCTCACACACCAGCACCACCAAGAAGCACGGCATGAAGATCCCCGAAACCCACCCCGCCGTCTCGGATGCGTTGAGACGAGCGGAGAACGAGATCTCGGCGAAGGGCCTGGACAAGGGAATCGGCCACGGGAAATGCGCCGAAGTCCCCCTCATATCAGACCGACTGCACCAACTCGACCCCGACGGGTCGAAGATCCGCACGGTGGAGGATGCACGAGAGGCCCTCAAAGGAGCCATGGTCCACAGTCAGCAGATAGGCGACATCCAGACACGGGACGGCACGATATCCCACGGGGACTGCAAACCGCCGTGCACATCCTGTGAACACATGCTTCCCGTTCTCGGAGTGAAGGCCCACAGGTGAGGAAAGTGGAAAGGGCGGAAGGCCGATGAGTTCCTCTTCGGGACGGCAGGCCGCAGAAGCATGGCTTCGCCTGTACGGGTGGTCTCCGGAACGTGACATCGGGGCCGAGGCGGATGAACTCATTCGAAAAGCCCGGGAACAGGCGGCGGAACACGGGGCCTCCTGGTCTCCCTCGGAGCATGCGTACAGCTTCGTCCGGAATTACGGAGGCCTCAAGATCCTCCTCCACGAGAGTCCGGAGAACCATTTCTTCGCGGACCCCGGATTTCCCTATAAGGGGGGCGCCGAGGAGATCGAGGAGCTTTCCCGGGAAATCGGGGAAAAAGTCTTCCCGTTGGGGTATGACTCCTATGACGGTGCCGTCATGGTGGCGGACGAGAAAGGACGCTTCTTCGTCGTACACCACACAGGGAACTACTATCTGGCCGACGACTCGCTACAGGCCCTCTGGAATTTCAAAAAGAGCGACGTCCAGGATGCGGAGGATTTCTATGTCTGACGGCGTCCCCCGCGTCGCCGCCTCCCTGCTCGTCCGGGGCACGGTCGTGAGCCAGACGAACCCGACCGGGGACGGGCGGCCCGAACTTCATCCGGCGGTCCGGGAGTTCTTCGACGCGCTCCCCCCTGAGTAACGGGAGCCGTTCATCGGCTACTGCGCCGAGTCCGCGCTCGTCTCCGACCAGTTGTGGCGCCTGGACCAGGAGCGCGCGGACGGCCGTACGACCACCCTCGACGAGGCGCTCCCGCACTTCGAGGGCTCGGCGATCATGTCCCGGAAGATCCGCGAGCAGGGCGATCCCGAGCACGGGCAGCCGACCCCGCCATGCCGTTCGTGCACGGCACTCCTGGAGAGGCTGTCCGTGCAGATCCTGAGCGCGTGAGGGCAGCTCCCGTGGACCTCGTGGACGCCATGGAACCCGTGGAGGAGCACCCGGCACTGCGGGCCGGTGGCTGGAGCCCCGGCCGGGACGTACAGGATCAGGCGATGACGGCGCTGCTGGAAGTGCTGAGCATGGTCTCCCCGGCTTCGGGCCCGCACCCGGCCCGGTGGGAACTCTTCCCCGCGGCGGAGCGGGCGCTCCGGGAGTTCCACGGCCTGCGCATACCGCCCGCCGAGGCGGGGAGGGACTGCGCGGCCACCGGGGCCGTCATCGATCCGGCTCTGGCCCGGCACGCCCACCGGGCGTTCGGTGAGCCGGCCGAGGCGCTCGGCGTACGGCTCTTCCCCTTCGGCCGCACGGACGGCGACTCGCTGCTCGCCGTGGACGAGGCGGGCCGCCTGTTCGCCGTGGACCACGGCGGATGGTGGCTGCTGGGCGACTCTCCGGGTGCCGGGCTCGAAGCGCTGGCGCACGGGCACGCGCCGCACCGCCTGGAGAACCGCCGATGGCGGTGGCCGATTCCCCGCGACGGGGACGGCCCGGTGGCCGAGGCGCTGCGTACGGCCATGACCGCCGTCTACGTCCTGCACCGCCACGGCGTCCGCAGCGCCAGGACGCTGGGCGTCCGCGTCACGGCGCTGCGCGGCTTCGGAGCCGTGTCCTTCGACGAGCGGTTCGACCTGCACCCCACCTCGTTGGAGGAGAACGCCGGTCTCCTGGCTCGGGAGGTATCCGGCTCTCTGGGGAAGGCCGGGGCCACCCTGCGCGGGGCGGAACTCGCCGTCTCGGTGCTCCCGCCGCCGGACACGGCGATGACCCTGGCCTCGGTCGACTGCCGGATCCGCGTGGACGGCTCGGCGGACGCCGCGCCCCTCGCACTCGATCTGGCCGCCGGCCCCGGGGCGTCCGTCAGCACCGCCGGTGCGGCCGTGTCGGCCGCCGCCCGCGCCTTCGGCGCCTGGGCGGATGCCTGAACAAGGCAGGGCAGACTCTTCCAGCCGCCGCACGGCGACGCGTCCCGCGCCCAGCCGGGGCCGGGCACGGGAGTGCGGGCCGCTGGAGGTCAGTGACCCGCTGTGCGCGACAGGAAGTCGGCCCACGCGCCGGGCGCGAAGGCGAGCTGCGGGCCCTGTATGTCCTTGGAGTCGCGGACACGGATGGCGCCAGGGGTGGCCGCGACCTCGACGCAGTCGTTGTTGTCGCTGCCGCTGTAGCTGCTCTTGACCCAGTTCGGCGCGGAACCGTCTCCGGCGGAGGGCTTGAGCGTCATGTGATCTCTCCCAGCAGTTTCTCGATGAAGGCCGAGGACTCCCGTGGGCTGAGAGCCTGGGCGCGGATGATGCCATACCGCAGCTCAAGCACCTGGACTTCCTTGGGGTCGGAGACCAGGTGGGTGATTAGCTGCGCCTCGGAGTACGCCACCGCTGTGCCGTCCTTCAGCTTCAACACCTGAAGCTGACCTCCCATCCCTGCGTGGTCTTCACGATCCAACGGCATCACCTGGACCTCGACGTGCCTCAACTGGCCGATGTCCAGAAGGTGTTCGAGCTGGCGGCGCAGCACCATTCTGCCCCCGAGTGGGCGTCGAAGCGTCGCCTCGTCCAGGACAAAGCCCAGTGTGGGAGTGGGCGTCCGCTCGAAGATCCTCTGTCGAGCCATGCGCGCCGCCACGTGCCGTTCGAGATCATCCTTGGAGTAGGCGGGTCGCCGCATGTTGAACAGCGCCCTTGCGTACTCCTCCGTCTGCAACAAGCCGTGGATGTTGTGGCTGCCGTAAGCACCCAACTCAACGGCGTCGGCCTCCAACCTGGCCAGATCCCGCACCTTCTTCGGGTAGCGGGCCTCCTCCACGTCCTTCTTCATCGCGGCGAGCTTGCCGCTCGCGCCCACGACCTCGTCCGCCTTGCCCAGGAAGTCCGGGTGCGGCAGCCGCTTGGCGCGCTCGACGGCCGAGACCATGCCCAGGCTGTAGCCGATGGCGTCGCCCAGCTCCTGCTGCGTCAGGCCCGCACCTTCTCGCCACAGCTTGATCTGGCGGCCGGCGGCCTTCACCACCGGTGCGTACTCGTCGTCCCAGTCGGGTTCCCAGGACGTGCCGTCCGCGCCGTCCGTGGTGTGGATCCCGCGTGTCGCGCCGTTGTCGTCCACAGCCATGTGCACCAACCCCTCCGTGTTCGCCGTGCCCGTGTCCAACAGCGCCCGAAACGAAGCCGTCACGCCGTACAAGCCGCACAGTCGCGGCCCGCACTCGCACAGCCACTCCCCGTTCAAGCGCCGTAACCAAGAGTCACATTAGGCACGGAGAGTCCGCCAACGCACTCATTCGGCGGAAAATCCCTCGAACAGGAAATTCCACTTCATACAGTCGTTCCGTCGGAGACGACGGGAGGGCGAAGCCCCCGTTCAGAGGGTCACCGAGATGAGCCCAAAAGCCGCCAGTACTTGATCTCGGAGTCGGGTGATCACCGGCCGTCCAGTGGATGCCGGTTCCCGAAGCCTGACGAGCACCCGGAGATGGTGGTCGACTTCGTCCGCCGCACGGTGGAGCTGTCGGAGGGGACCGTGCCGTTGTGGGCGACGGGTCGGCCCGCTCCACCACCGGGTCAGTCCGGCTCGATACCGAGTGGTCCAGCGGGATCGGCGTTCCGGATGCGTTCCTCGGTCCAGTACTCCCGGGCCCGCTCCCTCTCCTCCTCGGGCACCCGGTGCTCGACGATGCGGCCGCTGGGATCACGGTGCGCGGTGTAGGCCGTCGCAGCGCCCGCGACGACTGCCCCGATGCCCACTGTCAGCAGAATCGCAACGCAAGCCTTCCGCAGGCTTCCATGCCTGCCGTTCCGACGTTCTCCCACGCCTGCCACTTTCGACATCCTCCGCTGGAGACCTTCCCGTGACCGTAACCGCACACTGCCCGCCGAACGGGCTCGTGCACGGTAGGCGGTGAGACGTCGAGTTCTCGGTCGGCGATACCGCGCATCCGCGTCGAGCACGGCACCGGCGCCGTCGCCCGACACGTCACCGAACGCGACCCCGCCGCCCGCCGGAAGCGCCGACGCCTCCGAGATCAACTGTTGCCGGCTTCCGGGTTCACTTCGACGAGGCCCCTGCCCGTCGCGCCGGTGGACTCGTCCACCAGTGCTTCGGACAGGGGCCTCGCCGGTCGGCGTCCCCTACCGGGTCACGCCCTTACGAGTAGTTCCAGCGCTGCCCGTCGGCGCGCTGCTTGCAGTAGATGATCCGGCCGGCGGAGTTGTGCGTCTGCATACCGAGGTGCTTGTTGGCGCAGAACTGGCCTGCCTGGTAGCAGTTGCCCGCCGGGGAGGTCAGTTCGCACTGGCCGTTCCACTGGGCGGCACCGCCGGAACCACCCGAACCACCCGAGGAGCCCGAGGAGCCGGAACCGCCGCCGGTGGAACCCGAACCTCCAGTGGAACCACTGGCGGCCGGAGGCGGCGGCGGGGTGTAGTCGGGGTCGTTCTTGCGGTCCTTGTAGGTGCCCTTGCCCGACGGGCAGGAGCCGCCCTCGACCAGGGTCAGCTTCGCCTCGGTGTCCGGCTTGGCGTCCTTGCCCGCCGAGGGCGACTGGAAGCAGACCTTGTAGCCTTCCGGGTCCTCCTCCACGTCGGAGGCGGAGATGGAGACGTCCTTGTACGCCGACTCGACGTCGATCTCGTCCTCGTCGACGCCCACCTTGGCCAGTGCCTTGACGGCCTTGGCGTAGACCTTGCCGGTGACGTCGGGAATCCGGGGCCAGGCGAGCGGGCCGCCGTCCTTCTTCGGGCAGAGAGCGCCCTCCCGGACGGCCCCGTAGTCGACGGTGCCGTAGCCGATCTCCTCGAAACACACCTTCCATTTCCCGGAAGGCTCGGCGTCGCCCTTGTTGGCGTTGTGGACGGAGACCTCGTAACCGGCCTCCTCTGCGGCCTCCCTGGCCGCTTCGAGGGCCTCGCCCTTCTGGGAGGAGATGCTCTCCGGCTCCGCCGTCACGGTGGCGGTCGCCGTCGCCGTGACGGTGACGGTCTCCTTCGGTTCCGCCCCGGCGTCGGCGTCCGAGCAGGCCCCGAGCAGAAAAGCGCCGAAGACTCCGAAGGCGATGAACCTCCCGCGGATCGCGGCACGGCCCCCCGCCCGCTTTCCCCGCCCCGGAAGACTCCGGATCATCCGCCGACCATGTGCTTGTCGTCCGCGCGATATGTTCCGCGCAGCGTGAAACAACGTCATCCCGCCCCCCTGGCAGTGCCGTTCGTGCCGCGAATGCTAGCCGCGCGGGGCCGCCGGGGCGGGCGATACGCAAAACCGGTTCTCCGCCCGTGACGGGTGTCTGGGCCGAATGCCGCGCACAGCGGGGCGGGAAGGCTCGCCCCTCACGCACCGGCCGCACAAGCCCGCACAAGAGCCGAACAGGATTCCCCTGAGCAGGAGTCAGGTATGGCCGGGGCGGATGCGGGCGGACACGCTGGGTGACGTGACTCCAGAGACCACCCGCACCGAGAGGCCCGCCCCGGCCCCCGCCTCCGCCCCCACCCGGGAGCTCGCCGTGCTCCTGTCCTCGACCCGCCGGGGAGCCCGGCTGGCCCGGCTCCTGACCGTCGCGCACCTGGCCGACCAGGGGCTGCCCACCGAGACGGCCGCGCAGATCACCGCCGAGCTGGCGGGCAACGCCGTCCTGCACGGGCGCGTGCCCGGCCGTGATTTCCGGCTGGGCCTGCGCGTCACCGGGGACGGCGGTGACGTCGGCGGCGTCACGCTGCGCATCGAGGTGTCCGACGCACGCGGCGACCGCCTCCCGGCCGCGCCCGGCCCGTCGGCGCCCGAGGACGCGGAGGGCGGGCGCGGGCTGCTGCTCGTCGAGGCGCTGGCCGACCGCTGGGGCGTGGAGAGCTGGCCGCCGCCGCGCAAGACGGTCTGGGCCGAACTCGACCTCCGCCCCTGATCCCGGCGGCGCCCGCGAAACTGCCGCTCAGGCGACGGAGGAGTGGCCGGGCGGGGCGTTCCCGCCGGACGGGCCGTCGCCGTCGCGGCGCGGGGCGAAGACGAACGCCGACTCGTCACCGTCCAACTCGGCGGCCGGCGAGGCGTCCAGTGCCTTGGTCAGGCGGGTCGGCAGAGGCAGGGTCGGCACCGAGTCGCCCCCCCTCGATGGTGGAGATCCGCTGCTGGGTCATTCCGGCACGTCTGGCCAACTCGGTCTGCGAGAAACCGAGTTCGGTACGCCGGTCGTAGACCGCCCGGCCGAGCGCGAACGCGTGCCCGGCCTCGGCGTAGGCCGGGGACTCCTCGACCGCCTCGCCCAGGAGCCTTCTGGTCCGGCGGGTCCTCCACCGCGCGTGGTTCACAGTCCGTCCTCCTCGGTCCGGTCACGGGTGTGCCCGGCGGGGCCCGTCCACCGGCTCGCGGGAAAGCACGTTGCGGTGGGTGGAGACCCGGCGGGGCACGGCGTCAGAAGCATCAAAGGACCGGAGAGAGAACCCCACCCAACCCAACCGGACCCCGTCACTCGTACGGGTGAGCCGAGGGGCCGGACCGGCGTGGCGGCCGACTCCCCGGCATAGGCTCGCCGCGACAGGCACCAGCGAGCACTGCGGGACACCGCAGAGCACCACGCATCACCGCCGCCACCGCAGACATGCGACGGCCCCCGCCGGGACGGCCATCCCGGACGAGGGCCTGACCACCGAGGAAGTAGGGCTTCCCAGATGGCTGAGCCGCAGCCTAGCGCGCCGCCGCGCGCGCCGTCCGCCGTTCCGGGCGGCGGCGTCGTCCACGTCACCGCCCGGCACACCGAGCGCTTCACCGTCGTCGGCAACCACCTCGCCCAGCACCGCGAGCTGTCGCTGACCGCGATCGGGCTGGGCGTCCACATCCAGTCGCTGCCCGACGGCGCGCGGGTGGACATCCGCACCCTCGCCGCCCGCTTCGCCGAGGGCGAGACGCGGATCGCGGCCGCCTTGCGGGAGTTGGAGGCGCACGGCTATCTGTCGCGCAAGCGGGAGCGGCTGCCGAGCGGGCGGGTGGTCACCCGCACGGTGTCCTACGACAACCCGGCGGCGGTACGGGCGGGGCAGGCCGAGCGGGTGCGGCCGTCCCGGCCGCCCGTACGCCTGCCGGAGCCCCGGCCGACCCCGGCCCCGGCCCCCGCCGCCGAGCCGACGCCCGTGCCCGCGCCCGTGGCGGCGCCGCCTCCCCCACCCCCGCCGCCGCTGCCGCAGCCGCGCACCACCGGCAACCCGGTGCGCGAGCGGGCCGCCACCGCCATCCTGGCCGAGCTGCGGCGCGACGACCCCCGCCTGCTGCTCTCCGAACGGGACGTGACGCGCCTGGCCCCCGCCGTGACGGCCTGGCTGGAGCGCGGGGCCGCACCCGACGCCGTACGCCGCACCCTGGCCGCCGACCTGCCCGCGGAGCCGCTGCGCCACCCGGCCGCGCTGCTCGCCCACCGCCTCACCGCGCTGCTGCCGCCGCATCTCCCGGCCGCACCGCCGCCCGCGCCCCGGCCCCCGCGACCGGACCCGCTCCGGAACTGCGACGGCTGCGACCGCGCCTTCCGCTCCCCCGCCCCCGGCCTGTGCCGCGACTGCCGCGAGGCCCGTGCCACCGCCCCACCACCCCTGGCCGCATGACCGGGGAGTACAAGCGGCGCCGCCCCCGCGCCGAGGCACGGCCGCACCACTTCGAGCAGGCCCGGCAGTGGGACGAGGAGGGGTTCCGGCAGCGCCACGCCACCAGGAAGGATCTGATCACCTCGTGTGCCGAAACCCCGCCCGCTGCCGGCGGCCGTCACTAGGGTGTGGCGGTGTGAGCCAGCACAGCGACACCTCCCCGCCCGCGGGCACCGGCGGCCTGCCGGTCCTGGCCGCGCCCACACCGCAGCGGATCAGGGACGAGCTGGCCGAGCTCGTCGTCACCGATCTGCTCGGCCCCATCGGGGGCGAGACCGAGGAACTGCCCGGCAATCCGGCCGACCACTACATCATCGGGCGGCTCGCGCCGGGCGGCGCTGTCTCCGGCGGCGAAGTGACACCGTCCGGGCAGCTGATCGAGCCGGACGAGCTGGACGGGAACCCGGTGGCCGCGATCCCGGACACCGAGGAGGGCGACCACGACCCCGACGCGCCCAACGTGCCCAGCCTCCAGCCCTCCGCCCTGGGCATGACCTTCCGCGTCGACGGCTCGGTGGACGAACTGCGGGTGCACTGCTCGTGGGCCCGCTACGAGCCCGGCCCCTCCCACGACCCGGAACAGACGGGCAGGGTCTGGCACCGGCGGCCCTTCTCCGGCCCCGTGACGGTGAGGCTGCGGGAGGAAGGGCCCGTCGAGGCCGGGCCCGTGCTGCGCGGGGAGTTCCCCCGCGTCGTCGTTCGCGGCAGGGCCCGCAGACACGACGGGGACTGGCTCGTCTCCCTCTTCCTCGTCAACGGACAGGATGGACAGAACGGGCAGGAGGCCGGCGGGCGTCCGAGTTCACGCAACTGGCTCTTCCAGGCCCGGATGTCCGTCCGCGGCGCCCCGGGGACCGCCCCCTTCCTCCCCCGCCGCACCACCGACCGGCCCGGCGGTGACACCGCCGACCGGGCCGAGCGCCGGTCGCTGGCGATGGCCTACCGCTTCCACCCGGAGTTCGCCGTCGGGCACGGCACCGGGGTGCACGCGGAGACCGCGCCCGGCGATCCGCTGCGCGCCGAGGAGATCTCCACCGTCGCCGCCCCCTCCTACGAGATCCCGCACACCGACGTCCCGGACCCGCACTCGGAGCAGGACGCGGACCTCGCCGAACTGCGCGACCTCGTACTGGACATGAGGGAGCTGTGCGAAAAGGACGACCCCGCGGCGCTACAGGCCGCCCTGCGGCCCCTCGTCGAGGGATACCGGTCCTGGATCGCCCGCGCCGGGGAGAGGATCGCGGACCCCGACGCCCGCCTCGACGGATACGGCACGGAGGCCCGCGAGGCCCTGGAACGCGCGGAGGAGGCCGCCGCGCGCATCGAGGAGGGCATAGCCCTCCTCGCGGAGGAGGCCGCGTTCGACGCCTTCCGGTTCGCCAACCGCGCCATGTGGCTGCAACGCGTCCACACCCTCGCCGCCGCCGCCCGCCGCCGCGACCCCGGCCTCCCCCTGGACGCGGCCGTCGCGGCCGCGGACGTACCGGGGAACCGGAGCTGGCGGCCCTTCCAGCTCGCGTTCATCCTGCTCGGCCTGCCCCCACTGGCCGACCCCTCCCACCCGGACCGCGCCGACGGCGAACGCGGCGACGGCGAACGCGCACTGGCCGACCTGCTCTGGTTCCCCACCGGCGGCGGCAAGACCGAGGCCTACCTCGGCCTCACCGCCTTCACCCTGGCCGTCCGGCGGCGCATGCCCCGCCTCGGCGGCCTGGACGCCGAGCACGGCGTGGCCGTCCTGATGCGCTACACCCTGCGGCTGCTCACCATCCAGCAGTTCCAGCGCGCCGCCGCGCTGATCTGCGCCTGCGAGACGATCCGCCGCGCGGACCCGGACCACTGGGGAGCGAACCCCTTCCGCATCGGCCTGTGGGTCGGCGGCCGCGTCACACCCAACACCACCGACCAGGCCGAGGCCTGGCTCAAGGACCGCCGCAAGGACGGAGGGCGCGGCCTGCGGGGCCGGACCGGCTCCCCCCACCAGCTCACCAGCTGCCCCTGGTGCGGCACCGGGCTCGACGCCGGCCGGGACATCACCGTCGACCCCGCCCTCCGCCGCACCTTCGTCACCTGCCCCGACGTCTACCACTGCCCCTTCGGCGAGGGGGCCTTCGGCGCGGCACCGCAGGAGCGGGGGCTGCCCGTCCTCGTCGTGGACGAGGAGATCTACCGGCTGCCGCCGAGCCTGGTCATCGCCACCGTCGACAAGTTCGCCCAGCTCCCCTGGCGGGGCGAGACCCAGACCCTCTTCGGCCAGGTCGCGCGCCGCTGCACCCGGCACGGCTACGTCACCGCCGACGCCGCCGACGGCGAGTGGGAACGCGCCACCCACCCGGCCCGCGGCGGCCTCCCGGCGGCCCGCACCGTCGACGCGCCGCGCATACGCCCCCCGGACCTGATCGTGCAGGACGAGCTGCACCTGATATCCGGCCCGCTCGGCTCCCTCGTCGGGCTGTACGAGGCCGCCGTCGACCGGCTCGCCACCTGGGAGGTCGAACCGGGCCGCACGGTGAGGCCGAAGGTCATCGCCTCCACCGCGACCGTCCGCCGCGCCCACCGGCAGATCAACGACCTCTTCAGACGCCGCACCGCGGTCTTCCCGCCCCCCGGGCTCGACGCCGACGACAACTTCTTCGCCCGCCGCCGGCCCACCTCGGCCAGGCCCGGCCGCCGCTACGTCGGCATCTGCGCACAGGGCGTGCGCACCAAGTCGGTCGCCATCCGCGTGTACGTCGCACAGCTCGCCGCAGCCCAGCTCCTCCACGACCGCTACGGGCGCAACGAGATCACCGACCCGTACATGACCCTGGTCGGCTACTTCAACAGCCTGCGGGACCTCGGCGGCATGCGGCGCCTGGTGGAGGACGACATCTCCACCCGCCTGACCCGGACCGACCGGCGCGGCCTCGCCAGGCGGCACGCCGACAACGTCGCCGAGCTGACCTCGCGCATGTCCTCGGACACCATCCCCGGCATCCTGGAGAAACTCGAACTGCCCTTCACCGACCGGCCCAAGGGGTCGCCCCGCCCCATCGACGTGCTGCTGGCCACCAACATGATCGCGGTGGGCGTGGACGTCTCCCGGCTCGGCGTGATGGTCGTCAGCAACCAGCCCAAGTCCACGGCCGAGTACATCCAGGCGACCAGCCGCGTCGGCCGGCGGGACCCCGGACTGGTCCTCACCCTCCTCAACTGGGCCCGGCCGCGCGACCTGTCGCACTACGAGACCTTCGAGTCCTTCCACGCCTCCGTCTACCAGCACGTGGAGGCCCTCTCCGTCACGCCCTTCGCCGACCGCGCCGTCGACCGGGGGCTCACCGGCGTACTGGCCTCCCTCGTCCGCGACCTGAAGCAGGAGTACAACGGCAACCGCGGCGCGCAGTCCTTCGACACCCGCGGGGAACTGGCCGACCACGTGGTGCGCCACCTCCAGCGCCGGGCCGAGGGCGTCACCGGCGAACGGCGGGTGGGCGGCAAGGTGCGCGACCACCTCGACCACCGCCTGGACCACTGGGAGCAGCGCCGCAGGGAGCCCGGCGCCGTCCTCGGCTACCGGAAGGCGCGGCGCCGGGGCGATGTGACCCCCCTGCTGCGGGAGCCGGACGGCACCCGCTGGCAGCTCATGACCTGCCCCACCTCGCTGCGCGAGGTCGAACCACCGGTCCGGCTGCTGTTCCTGGGCGACACCGGCCGGGACCACGCCGCGGAACCGCCCTTCACCCCCCGCCCGCAGGCCGGGGAACCGCACGACGACCCCCGGGAGCAGCCGTGACCACACCGGCCAACGGACCGCTGCGCGTGGGCGAACTCCGCCCCAGCCAGTTGCTGCACACCTACGGCATCGGCTCGGTCACCGACCTGCCCAACCTCTCCACCATGGTCCTCGGCCTCGACCACTGGGAACTGGAGAAGGCCACTCCGCTCACCGAGGACCGGCTGCTGGCCGCCGTGCGCCGACGCCTGGGCCCCCAGGTCGCCGCGCTGCGCACCCCGCCCCACCTGCCCGAGACCACCAACCCCTTCGACGAGTGGGCCCGCGTCGGCGTCCCCGTCGCGCTCTTCCCGCGCTGGCTGCGCTGCTCCCGCGAGCGGTGCAACCGGCTGGCGCCCGCCTCCTCCGGCCTGTTCGAGCTGGTCGAGAACTTCTTCCACCCCGAGGAGACGCGCTACGTCCACAACTGCCACGGCCAGGGCCGCGGCAGGCCGACCGCGGTACCCGCCCGCTTCCTGCTCGCCTGCCCCGCCGGGCACCTGGACGACTTCCCCTGGATGTACTTCGTCCACCGCGGCGCGCCGCACCCGGACGACTGCATCCTCGAACTCCTCGAACGCGGCACCATGGGCGAGGCCGCCAACATCTTCGTCAGGTGCTCCTGCAAGGACGTCAAAGCACGCTCCCTGGCCGAGGCGATGGGCGCGCGAGGGGAGCGGGAACTGCCCGCGTGCCGGGGACACCACCCCCATCTGGGCACCTTCGAGGAGTGCGGCGAGAAGGTGCGCACCATCGCGCTCGGCGCCACCAACAGCTGGTTCGCCTCCCAGCTGAGGATCTTCAGCCTGCCCCGCGCCCAGGAGCCGCTGGTCCAGGCCGTACGCGAGCACTGGAACCTGCTCTCCCTCCTGACGGCCGTCCCCGCCGACGCGGCGAAGACACTGCTGCCCACCCAGACGTGCTGGCCCGACCTGGAGCCCTACGGCGTCGACAGGGTGTGGGAGGCGGTCACCAGGGAGGCCGCGCACGTCGCCACCGGACAGCCCGGACAGCCGGGACAGCCGGGGCAGTCCTCCGAGGAGGACGACTTCGACCTGGCCACCCCCGAGTGGCGGGCCTTCACCAAGCCCCACCCCTACGACCTGCCCGACTTCACCACCGAACGCGAACCGGTGCCCGCCGGAGCCTCGGGCTGGCTCCACCGGGTCGTCCTCGTCCACCGGCTGCGCGAGGTCGCCGCGCTCACCGGCTTCACCCGCATCGACGCCCCCGAGTGGCTGCCCCGGAGCGACGACCCCACCCAGGAGCGGAGGCGGACCGCCCCGATCTCCCGCGAGGCCCCGACCTGGGTGCCGTGCGCCGAACTGCGCGGCGAGGGCATATTCCTGGCCTTCGACGAGGAGAGAGTGGCCACCTGGGAGAAGGACCCCGCCGTCCTCGACCGGGAGAAGGTCCTGCGCGGCGCCCACCGCACATGGTGCCTGGCCCGCGGCATCGCCGAACCCCACTGGCCCGGCATGCGCTACGTCCTGCTGCACACCTTCGCCCACGCCCTCATCCGGGAGCTGGCCCTGGAGTGCGGCTACGGGGCCTCCGGCATCGCCGAGCGCGTCTACGCCCGCACCGGGGACGAGCCCATGGCGGGCGTCCTGCTCTACACCGCCGCGCCCGACAGCGAGGGCACCCTGGGCGGCCTGGTCTCACTCGGCCGGCACGAGAGCCTGGGGGCCTCCATCGAACAGGCCCTGGCCGCCGCCCGGCTGTGCAGCTCCGACCCGATCTGCGCGGAACACGACCCGCGCCTCCACGGACGCCTCCACGGCGCGGCCTGCCACGCCTGCCTCTTCGCCGCGGAGACCTCCTGCGAACGGGGCAACCACTACCTGGACCGCTCCCTCCTGGTCGAGACCCTCACCGCAGGCCCCGGGGCCTTCCTCCCATGACGCCCGCCCTGGCCGGACTCCTCGCCGACCTCGCCGGGCGGCTCCCGCGGGACCGGACCCGCGACTGGGCCGGGAGGCTGGGCGGCGCCCACGGCCCGGACGACCCGGCCCTCGACCGGTTCGCCGCGCGGCTCCCGACCGCGGGGCTCGCCCACCACCTGGCCCGCGTACGGCAGGCCTGGCGGGAGGAGGCCCCGCAGCTCACCGGGGCGGCCCTGGCCCTGGCGCTGGAGGCGTCCGCCGTCCAGTACGAGACCTGCCGTCCCGGCCGGCTCGTCGAACCGGTCGTCAGCGGCCCGGTGAGCCCGTCCATACCGGTGCGGCTGACCAGCGGCGTGGCCGTCGACGTCATACGGTCCGCCCGGGAGACGCTGATCGTCGCCAGCTTCGCCGCGTACGGCGTCGGGGACGTCGTGGAAGAACTGCGACGGGCCGTACGGCGGGGCGTCATGGTCGATCTGCTGCTGGAGGAGTCCACGGCGGCCGTCCGGGCCTTCGCACCGCTCCACGGGCACGTCCGGGTCTGGCACCGGACGGACGGCACCCTCCACGCGAAGGCCGTCGTCGCCGACCGGCACACCGCCCTGCTCGGCAGCGCGAACCTCACCGACCGGGCCCTGCGCGACAACATCGAGATCGGTGTGATCGTCCGCGACCCGGAGGCCGTGGACCGGATCGCCGACCACCTCCGCTGGCTCGTCCGCCCCGGCGAAGGGCCCCTCCGGCCCGCCCGCACCGACGGCGCCTGACGGCCGCGGCTTACGGCGCCGCCCCCGGCAGGGCCCTCACTTAACCATGTGCTTGCAGCCCAGGACGTCCTTGCCGTCCTGGTTGTCGTCGACCTTCTCGCCGTCGACGGTGATGGTGCAGGGCGCCGGCTTGAGCATGCCGTCCTCGCCCGGGACCGAGCCGGGCACGACCGACACCAGGACGCCGACCTCCTGCTCGGCCTTGGTCAGGGAGAGCTCGACCGTCTTCTTCCACGGGAGCGTGACCTGCTCGGCCTTGTTCCCGTCCGCGACATAGGCGATCTGCGTCTTCCCGGTGCCCTCGACCTCAAGGGTCACCTCGCGCACCACCTCACCGCCCTTGTCCGCGCCGCCCTCGCCGCCGCCCGGCTCCTCGCTACCGGAGGCCGAGGGGGCGGGCTTCCCCTCGGCTCCCCCGTCGTCCCCGCCGCCGCATCCCGTCAGCAGCACACCGGAGACGATCAGAGCCAGTCCTGCGGTCGCCCTGCGCACACCCATTCCCCCTCGCGGATCGAAAGCCGCCCGGGACGTCTCCCGGACGGCGCCGACGATCCTAGTCGGCCGGACCGGCCCAGCGGCTTGGGGGCAGCCCTGTTCACCGGCCGGAGCGGCCGTGGCGGCCCGCGCACACCGCTCGGGGCCACCGTCTCGTGGGTCGTGTCCGTCGGGCACCGCGCCGGGGGCACCGGGCGGCGCCGGGCGCGGTGCCCGACGGTCGGCCGCCGTTTGCGCCACCGCCGGATACCCGGACGGGTGGAAGCCCACCGGGCTCCGCGCCGACCGCCCACTCCCTCATGACGACCCATTACCTTTCTCCCTATTTGAACCGTTATCACATAGGCGCTTTTCGCCTGTGCGGACCAGGAAGGCGGGAAATCCATGAGAGCTGCGAAGGCCCTGCTCATCGGGTGCTCGGTGGGCACTCTGCTGCTGGGCGGCGTCACCGCCGCCGAGGCGATGGGCTGGGAGCACCCCGGCGCGCGGCAGGGCGGACAGGGCGGGCACAGCGGACAGGGCGGCGGACAGGGCGACCACCGGGGCGACCACGGGAGCGGCGGGCGCAAGCACAGCGACGGCCCCGACCGGAACCAGGACAACTCCAGGCACCACAACACCGACAACTCCAAGCGCCACACGGAGGTCTCCAAGCACTCCGTCGACAACTCCCGCCGGGACATCAAGTCGAAGTCCAACCGGGTCGACGGGTGCCAGGGCGTCAACAGCAAGCAGTGCACCCAGGACAACTCCAACCGCCCGGTCCTGATCGGTATGTCCGGCGGCGGCCTCATCGGCCTCATCGGTGGCTCCAACGGCATGACCACCGGCATGACGACCACCGGCACCGCGACCAACGGCATGACCACCGGCATGACGACCAACGGCACCACCACCAACGGCGGCGCGGCCCAGTGGTGCTCCCCGGGCTTCTGGAAGAACAACTACCCCGAGGCCTGGGGCCCGACCGGCTACACCGGCAACGAGACCTACAGCAGCGTGTTCGGCGCGCCGCCTCCGCGCTCACCCCAGGGCATCAGCGCGGGCGCGCCGACCGACCCGACGCTGTTCGAGGTCGTCGACAACCCCCAGTGGTACGGCGGCGACGCCGCGAACAACGTGGCCGACCTGCTGAGCGACGCCCACCCCGACATCGACTACCAGGGCGTACGCGTGGACAACTGCCCGCTCTCGGCCAACCAGGCGGCCAGTGGAAACAACCCGTGACCGCACGTCCACCGCAGGACGCCGGCGCACCGCCGGGCACGGCCTTCCCTCCCCCTCGCACGGCCGCCGGCGAGGGGGAGGGTCCGGTTTGCCACAGCGGACCGAAACACGGGGCGGGCTCCGGCCGCCGGGCACCGCTGTGGGCGACGGGCGTGTCGGTGGTGACCGCCCTCGTCCTGGCGGGCGTCACGCTGACGCACCTGGCCATGCTCTTCCTGCACATCGCCCCGCCCAACGCCGTCACCGCCCGGTACGGGGAGCGGATCGACGCCTACGTCCAGCCGGAGTTCGGCCAGGACTGGAAGCTGTTCGCGCCCAACCCGCTGCAGCGCGACGAGGTCGTTCTGGCCCGGGTGAGGACCAGGGACGAGGACGGCGGCCACCGCACCTCGGAGTGGACGAACCTCACCGCCCGGGACATCGAGGAGATCAGGGGCAACCCGGCCCCCAGCCATGTGCACCAGAACATGCTCCGCCGCGCCTGGGACTCCTACGTCGCCACACACGGCACGAGCGACCGGGACACCGGCGTCCGCGCGGAGCTGGCCACCGCCTACCTCAAGCGCGTCGTCCTCCAGCGGATCGGACGCGAGTGGCGGGGGCGGCCGGTCGTCGCCCTCCAGGTCGGCGCCCGCTTCACGCTGATTCCGCACCCCTGGCGGCCCGCGCAGGGAACCGGGCCGGGCACCGTATCGCGCCGGACGCTGCCGTGGTGGCCCGTGACGGAACGAGACCACGAGGGACTGTGAGTTGAACACCATCACGGCGACGACCGCCGATAGCGGCGCCCCGGCCGCGCCGCGGCCCGCTCCCCCGGGCCACCGCCCGCGCACCCGCCTCGCACGGGCCGCCGGTGCCGCCCGCACCACCCGGGCCCCGTACCAGGCCGCTCTGTTCCGCATCGCCTTCGCCGCCGTCGTCACGGCCTTCCTGCTGCGGGAGTGGCCGCACCGCCGCGTGCTCTACGGCGACCGCAGCCCACTGTCCTTCGACATGGCCCTCACCCTCCTCCGGGAGGGCGGCGGCTTCACCGTGCTGAGCTGGTGGGGCGGGCGGCCGTGGTTCGAGGCCGTCTACGCCCTGACGATCGCGGCGTCCCTCGCCGTGCTGGTCGGCTGGCGCACCCGGACCGCTTCCGTGTTCCTCCTGGTGGGCGTGGTGTCGCTGGAGAACCGCAACACCCTGGTGGGGGACGGCGGCGACAACATCATCCGCATCATGGTGATCTACCTGGTGTTCGTCCGCTGCGCGCGGGTGTGGTCCCTGGACGCGCGCCGCGCGCGCGGGCGGGGAGCCCACGACAGCCCCGACCGGACGGGTGTCGTTCTGTGGTCGGTGACGGGCCTGCTGCTGCTGTGGGCCTTCGGCCCGGGGACGCTCCTCACACCGGGCTGGCCGCTGTTGCTGTGGGCCCTGTGGGCCGTCCACGGCCTGTGGTACACGGTGAACCGCAGACTCCCCGGACACCATCTGCGGACCCTGCTGGACGGCTGCGCGGCCATGGTCCACAACTGCGCGCTACTGGTGATCGCGGTGCAGATCTGCCTGATCTACTCCACGGCGGGCTGGTACAAGATCCAGGGTGGCCGGTGGCAGGAGGGGAGCGCCCTGCACTACGTGCTGCACCTGGACTACTTCACGCCCTGGCCGTGGCTGTCCGGCGCCCTCGCCTCGAACGCTCTGCTCGTCATACTGCTGGGGCACCTGACGGTCGTACTCCAGGTGGCCTTCCCCTTCACCCTCTTCAGCCGGATCAAGAACGTCATGGTGGTGGCGCTGATCGCCGAGCACCTGGGGATCGCGGTCCTGCTCGGCATCCCCTTCCTGTCGCTGGTCATGGTCGCCTGCGACGCGCTGTTCCTGCCGACCGCGCTCCTGCTCCGCCTCGGCCCGCGGTGCGCGGCCCCGCTCCGGCGGGCCGCGGGGCGCCCGCCGGGCCGGGCGGCGCCCCCTCCGGCGGGGTCGGCCGGTCCCTGAGCCCGCCCGGCGCCGCCGGGCACGGCAGCCGGTACAGCCACCGGGCAACGGAAAGGGCCCGTACGACTGGCGTCGTACGGGCCCTTTCGCCGACCGAGAGGTCAGCGGTGCCTCAAGAGGCGGACCGGGTCACTTGACGATCTTGGTGACCTGGCCGGCGCCCACGGTCCGGCCACCCTCGCGGATGGCGAACTTCAGGCCCTCCTCCATGGCGACCGGCTGGATGAGCTCGACCTTCATCTCGGTGTTGTCGCCCGGCATGACCATCTCGGTGCCCTCGGGGAGGGTCACCACGCCGGTCACGTCCGTGGTACGGAAGTAGAACTGCGGGCGGTAGTTGTTGAAGAACGGGGTGTGGCGGCCACCCTCGTCCTTCGACAGGATGTAGGCCTGGGCCTCGAACTCGGTGTGCGGGGTGACCGAACCCGGCTTGATGATGACCTGGCCGCGCTCGACGTCCTCGCGCTTGATGCCGCGGAGCAGCAGACCGACGTTCTCACCGGCCTGACCCTCGTCGAGCAGCTTGCGGAACATCTCGATACCGGTGACGGTGGTCGAGGTCTTCTCGGTCTTGATGCCGATGATGTCGACGTTCTCGTTGACCTTCAGGACACCGCGCTCGATACGGCCGGTGACGACCGTACCGCGACCGGTGATCGTGAAGACGTCCTCGATCGGCATCAGGAACGGCTTCTCGACGTCACGCTCGGGCTCGGGGATGGACTCGTCCACGGCCTTCATCAGCTCGAGGACGGAGTCGGCCCACTTCTGGTCGCCCTCGAGCGCCTTCAGCGCCGAGACGCGGACGACCGGAACCTCGTCACCCGGGAACTCGTACTCGGAGAGCAGCTCACGGACCTCGAGCTCGACGAGCTCCATGATCTCCTCGTCGTCCACCATGTCGGCCTTGTTCAGGGCGACGACGATGTACGGGACGCCGACCTGGCGGGCCAGGAGCACGTGCTCCTTGGTCTGCGGCATCGGGCCGTCGGTGGCGGCGACCACGAGGATGGCGCCGTCCATCTGGGCAGCACCGGTGATCATGTTCTTGATGTAGTCCGCGTGACCCGGGCAGTCGACGTGGGCGTAGTGACGGGACTCCGTCTGGTACTCGACGTGCGCGATGGAGATGGTGATACCGCGCTGGCGCTCCTCGGGCGCCTTGTCGATGTTCTCGAACGCCGAGGCCTCGTTCACGTCCGGGTAGGCGTCGTGCA
This sequence comes from Streptomyces verrucosisporus, assembly GCF_017114865.1. Classification (GTDB taxonomy): domain Bacteria; phylum Actinomycetota; class Actinomycetes; order Streptomycetales; family Streptomycetaceae; genus Streptomyces; species Streptomyces fenghuangensis. The sequence continues at coordinate 95,199 of NZ_JADEYH010000011.1, forward strand.
GCACCTTGGTGATCGCCGCGGTAAGAGTGGTCTTACCGTGGTCGATGTGACCGATGGTGCCGATGTTGACGTGCGGCTTAGTCCGCTCGAACTTCGCCTTCGCCACTGGGGTCCTCCTGTGGACTGGTGCTGTACTCCCCCGCGCTCTGCGGAGGGGTTCAGGTGGTCGTGCCGAACCGGTCAGGACCCCTGAGGGACGACCTTGACCGCTTCGTATCTGGGTGGGCGGGCTGCCGGGGCCCCGTCACCGGGTGGTCTGCACCCGGTGACGGGAGACCCCGAAGGCCTTGTTGTGCTCCAGCCTAATGGGTGGATAGCGACACGAAACGTGCGCTACTCGCCCTTGACCTTCGCGATGATCTCCTCGGCGACGTTCCGGGGAACCTCGGCGTAGGAGTCGAACTGCATCGAGTAGCTCGCGCGACCGGAGGTCTTGCTGCGCAGGTCACCGACGTAACCGAACATCTCCGACAGCGGAACCAGGCCCTTGACGACCTTGGCGCCGGCGCGGTCCTCCATGGCCTGGATCTGGCCACGGCGGGAGTTGATGTCACCGATCACATCGCCCATGTAGTCCTCGGGCGTGGTGACCTCGACGGCCATCATCGGCTCCAGCAGGGCCGGGCTGGCCTTGCGGGCGGCCTCCTTGAAGACCATGGAACCGGCGATCTTGAACGCCATCTCGGAGGAGTCGACGTCGTGGTAGGCGCCGTCCAGCAGCGTCACCCGCACGCCGGTGAGCGGGTAGCCCGCCAGCACGCCGAACTCCATGGCCTCCTGGCAGCCGGCGTCCACCGAGGGGATGTACTCCTTGGGGATGCGGCCACCGGTGACCTTGTTGACGAACTCGTAACCGTCGCCCTCGAGGGGCTCGACCGCGATCTGCACCTTCGCGAACTGGCCGGAACCACCAGTCTGCTTCTTGTGCGTGTAGTCGATCTTCTCGACGGCCTTGCGCAGGGTCTCGCGGTAGGCCACCTGCGGCTTACCGACGTTCGCCTCGACCCTGAACTCGCGCTTCATCCGGTCGACCAGCACCTCAAGGTGCAGCTCGCCCATACCCGCGATGATGGTCTGCCCGGTCTCCTCGTTCGTCTTGACCTGGAAGGACGGGTCCTCCTCGGCCAGACGCTGGATGGCGACACCCAGCTTCTCCTGGTCGCCCTTGGACTTCGGCTCGATGGAGACCTCGATCACCGGGGCCGGGAAGTCCATGGACTCCAGGATGACCGGAGTCGACGCGTCGCAGAGGGTCTCGCCGGTGGTGGTCTGCTTCAGACCCATGACGGCGACGATGTCGCCGGCACCCACGCTCTGGATCTCCTCACGCTTGTTCGCGTGCATCCGGTAGATCTTGCCGATGCGCTCCTTCTTGCCCTTCACGGAGTTCAGCACCTGCGTGCCGGACTCCAGGCGACCCGAGTAGACCCGGATGAAGGTGAGCTTGCCGAGGTGCGGGTCGCTCGCGATCTTGAAGGCGAGCGCGGCCAGCGGCTCGTCCTCGGACGGCTTGCGCTTGATGACCTCGTCGGCGTCGGACGGGGACTGCCCCTCGATCGCCTCGATGTCCAGCGGCGACGGCAGGTAGCGCACGACCGCGTCGAGCAGGGGCTGAACACCCTTGTTCTTGAACGCGGTACCGGTGAACACCGGGGTGACGGTGGTGCCCTCGCCCTTGCCGGACTCGATGGTGATACGGCGGATCGCCGCGTACAGCTGCTCCTCGGAGGGCTCGTTGCCCTCCAGGTACAGCTCCATCAGCTCCTCGTCGTTCTCGGCGACGGCCTCGAGCAGCTTGCCGCGCCACTCCTGGGCCAGCTCCGCCATGTCCGCCGGGATGTCGACGGTGTCGTACATCTCGCCCTTGGCGGCCTCGGCCGACCAGACCAGGGCCTTCATGCGGACCAGGTCCACGACGCCCTGGAAGTCGGACTCGGCGCCGATCGGGACCTGCATGACCAGCGGCTGCGCGCCGAGGCGGTCCACGATCATCTGGACGCAGCGGAAGAAGTCCGCGCCGGTGCGGTCGAGCTTGTTGACGAAGCAGATGCGGGGAACGCCGTAGCGGTCCGCCTGACGCCACACCGTCTCGGACTGGGGCTCGACACCGGCCACACCGTCGAACACCGTCACCGCACCGTCGAGCACGCGCAGCGAGCGCTCCACCTCGACGGTGAAGTCGACGTGGCCCGGGGTGTCGATGATGTTGATGGTGTGGTCGACGTTCTCGAGCGGCCAGTGGCAGGTCGTCGCGGCCGACGTGATGGTGATGCCGCGCTCCTGCTCCTGCTCCATCCAGTCCATGGTGGCAGCGCCGTCGTGGACCTCACCGATCTTGTAGCTCACACCGGTGTAGAACAGGATCCGCTCGGTGGTGGTCGTCTTGCCCGCGTCGATGTGGGCCATGATCCCGATGTTGCGGACCCTGGCCAGGTCAAGTGAAGTGGTAGCCATAAGGCTCAGTCTTCTCTCGGTTCTCGATGGGGGAAGCGACTACCAGCGGTAGTGCGCGAAGGCCTTGTTGGACTCGGCCATCTTGTGGGTGTCCTCGCGCTTCTTCACGGCGGCGCCGAGCCCGTTGGAGGCGTCGAGCAGCTCGTTCATCAGGCGCTCGGTCATCGTCTTCTCGCGGCGCGCGCGGGCGTAGCCCACGATCCAACGCAGCGCGAGAGTGGAGGAACGGCCGGGGCGGACCTCGACCGGAACCTGGTAGGTGGCGCCACCGACGCGGCGGGAGCGGACCTCGAGGGTCGGCTTCACGTTCTCGAGCGCGCGCTTGAGCGTGATGACCGGGTCGTTGCCGGTCTTCTCACGCAGGCCCTCCATGGCGCCGTACACGATGCGCTCGGCGGTGGAGCGCTTGCCGTGCAGCAGCACCTTGTTGATGAGGGAGGTCACCAGAGGAGAGCCGTAGACCGGGTCGATGATGACCGGTCGCTTCGGGGCGGGGCCCTTACGAGGCATGCTTACTTCTCCTTCTTGGCGCCGTAGCGGCTGCGAGCCTGCTTGCGGTTCTTGACGCCCTGGGTGTCGAGGGAGCCGCGGATGATCTTGTAGCGAACACCCGGCAGGTCCTTCACACGGCCACCGCGCACGAGCACGATGGAGTGCTCCTGCAGGTTGTGACCCTCACCCGGAATGTAAGCGGTGACCTCGATGCCGCTGGTCAGACGCACACGCGCGACCTTACGCAGGGCCGAGTTCGGCTTCTTGGGGGTGGTGGTGAAAACGCGCGTGCAGACGCCGCGGCGCTGGGGCGAACCCTCGAGTGCCGGCGTCTTGTTCTTCTCGACCTTGTCCTGTCGGCCCTTGCGGACCAACTGCTGGATCGTAGGCACCGTTTCTCCGGTTTCTGTGTGCCAGTCTCGGTACAACTAACCCGGGCCACTCGCCGACCCACGCGGTCGGGTGTGTCGAAGGCTGCACACTCCCGCGACGCGGGGCCCAGTGGGTGGGAAGCATGCAGATTTCGGTGTCCCCGCCTCACATCCCGCGGCGTATTGGCGCACACGAGAGCGCAGGGGATACCCCAGGCACAAGGTCAGAGCGTACCTACCGCACCGGCTCCGGTCAAAACAAATGCCCATGCCACCGTAGTGGGCGCGAAGCGGGAGCGGAAGAGCACCCGAGGGCCCCCGCGGCCCGCGCCGAAGGACTCCCGCGGCTCCCTTCCCCGGCCCTTTCCGGGCCTCTTCACCGGCGGCGGAGCCCGCGCGGAAGCTCAGGAGGACCCGGACCCGGACCCGGACCCGGCCGCGAACACCACGATCCCCACCAGCGCGAGCGCGACGAGCCCGATCGTCAGCCAGCCCAGGACCAGGCCGGCCATGGCCATCCCGTCGCCCTTCTCCCCGGTACGGCGGATCTCGGCGCGCGCCTTGTGCCCCAGGATCACCGCGGGGATGGCGGTGACCCCGTAGAACGGTGTGAGGACCCCGCAGACCAGGGCACCGACCGCGGAGTTGTTCGTCTGCGGCGGAGGCGGCAGGAAGGTGCGCGGCACCGCCTGCTGGTACGGCTGCGCGTACTGCGGCGAGGGCGCGGGCACCGCCATCGGCCCCTGCGGCAGATCGGCGATGAGCGCGTGCAACTCCCCGTACGTCTGCGCGTGGTGGGCCCGGCCCATCCGCTGCTCGTACTCGGCGTGGCTCAGCCGCCCCTCCGCGTACCCGGCCTTGAGCACGTCGACGGTGCGCTCGCGGTCCGCGTGGGACGCGCGCATCATCGGCAGCTGCGACGCCTGGTGCGCGGCCTGCGCTGCCTGCGAGGGCTGCGGCAGATACGGCGGGTGCTGCCCCGCCGGCCCGGGCGGTCCGCCGTACTTGCCCTGCTGACCCGGCTGTCCCCACGGCTGGTACGACACCGGCTCCACCTCCCCACGTTCGGGCTGCCCCCATCATCCATGACGCCCGCGGCCCCTGGGGAGTTCCGGGCGCCCGGGACACACCGCGCACACCGGAGAAGAACGCCGCGGGGCGGCCCCTTCCGAGAAGGGACCGCCCCGCGGGCGCGGCGGCCGGGCCGTACGGCCCGGCTCGGCCGTCTCGCTCAGCCGTTGTACGGACCGTAGTCGTAGTCCTCCAGCGGGACCGCCTGGCCGGAGCCGGTGCCGAAGGGCGAGTAGTCGATGTCGTCGTAGCCGACGGCCGAGTACATCGCGGCCTTCGCCTCCTCGGTCGGCTCGACCCGGATGTTGCGGTAGCGGGACAGGCCCGTACCGGCCGGGATGAGCTTACCGATGATGACGTTCTCCTTGAGGCCGATCAGGGAGTCCGACTTGGCGTTGATCGCCGCGTCGGTCAGGACCCTGGTCGTCTCCTGGAAGGACGCCGCCGACAGCCAGGACTCCGTGGCCAGCGAGGCCTTGGTGATGCCCATCAGCTGCGGACGGCCGGAGGCCGGCTGGCCGCCCTCCTGCACCACGCGGCGGTTCTCGCCCTCGAACTTCGAGCGCTCGACCAGCTCGCCCGGCAGCAGCTCGGCGTCACCGGACTCGATGATCGTCACACGGCGCAGCATCTGCCGGATGATGATCTCGATGTGCTTGTCGTGGATCGACACACCCTGCGAGTTGTAGACCTTCTGGACCTCGCCCACCAGGTGCACCTGCACCGCGCGCTGGCCGAGGATGCGCAGCACGTCGTGCGGGTTGGTGGCACCGACCGTCAGCGGCTGGCCGACGTCGACGTGGTCGCCCTCGGAGACCAGCAGACGGGCGCGCTTGGACACGCCGTAGGAGGTCTCGTCGGAGCCGTCGTCGGGGGTGACGACGATCTTCTTGGTCTTCTCGGTCTCCTCGATCCGCACGCGGCCGGCGGCCTCGGAGATCGGGGCGACACCCTTGGGGGTGCGGGCCTCGAAGAGCTCGACGACACGCGGCAGACCCTGGGTGATGTCGTCACCGGCCACACCACCGGTGTGGAAGGTCCGCATCGTCAGCTGGGTGCCGGGCTCACCGATGGACTGGGCGGCGATGATGCCGACGGCCTCGCCGATGTCCACCAGCTTGCCGGTCGCCAGCGAGCGGCCGTAGCACATGGCACAGGTGCCGACGGCGGACTCGCAGGTGAGGACCGAGCGGGTCTTGACCGTCTCCACGCCGTGCCGCACCAGCTCGTCGATGAGCACGTCGCCCAGGTCGGTGCCGGCCGGGGCCAGCACCTTGCCGTCGACGGTGACGTCCTCGGCGAGGCAGCGCGCGTACACGCTGGTCTCGGCGTCCTCCGCCTTGCGCAGAACGCCGTCCGCGCCCTTGGAGGCGATCACGAGCTTGAGGCCGCGGTCGGTGCCGCAGTCCTCCTCGCGAATGATCACGTCCTGCGAGACGTCCACAAGACGACGGGTCAGGTAACCCGAGTCGGCGGTGCGCAGCGCGGTGTCCGCCAGACCCTTACGGGCACCGTGCGTGGAGATGAAGTACTCCAGCACGGACAGACCCTCGCGGAACGACGCCTTGATCGGCCGCGGGATGGTCTCGTTCTTGGCGTTGGACACCAGACCGCGCATACCGGCGATCTGGCGCATCTGCATCATGTTTCCGCGAGCACCCGAGTCGACCATCATGAAGATCGGGTTGGTCTTCGGGAAGTTCTCCGACATGGCCTCGGCGACCTCGTTGGTCGCACGGGTCCAGATGCCGATGAGCTCGTTGGAACGCTCGTCCTTGGTGATCAGACCGCGCTCGTACTGCTTCTGGACCTTCTCGTCCTGCGCCTCGTAGTTCGCGATGATCTCCTTCTTGGCCTCGGGGACCACGACGTCGGAGATCGCGATGGTGACGCCGGAGCGGGTCGCCCAGTGGAAACCGGCCGACTTCAGGTTGTCCAGCGCCGCGGCGACGACGACCTTGGGGTAGCGCTCGGCGAGGTCGTTGACGATCGCGGAGAGCTGCTTCTTGCCCACGGTGTAGTCGACGAACGGGTAGTCCTCGGGCAGCAGCTCGTTGAAGAGCGCGCGGCCCAGGGTGGTGCGCAGCCGGAACGGGTCGCCGGTCTGCCACTCCCCCGAGGCGAAGCCTCCATCGGACGCGGCGCCCTCCTCGGCGGCCGGCGGGGTCCAGCCGCGGGGCGGGACGGAGCCGACGGGGAAGCGGACGTCGATCTTCGCCTGGAGCGACAGCTCCCGGGCGTCGAACGCCATGATCGCCTCGGCCACCGAGTTGAACGACCGGCCCTCGCCCTTGACCTCGCCCTCCACCCGGTCGGTGGTGAGGAAGAACAGGCCCAGCACCATGTCCTGGGTCGGCATGGTGACGGGACGGCCGTCGGCCGGCTTGAGGATGTTGTTCGAGGACAGCATCAGGATGCGGGCCTCGGCCTGCGCCTCCGCGGACAGCGGCAGGTGCACGGCCATCTGGTCGCCATCGAAGTCCGCGTTGAACGCGGTGCACACCAGCGGGTGGATCTGGATGGCCTTGCCCTCGACCAGCTGCGGCTCGAAGGCCTGGATGCCCAGACGGTGCAGCGTCGGCGCGCGGTTGAGCAGCACCGGGTGCTCGGCGATGACCTCTTCGAGCACGTCGTACACGACCGTGCGGCCGCGCTCGACCATGCGCTTGGCCGACTTGATGTTCTGCGCGTGGTTGAGGTCCACCAGGCGCTTCATCACGAACGGCTTGAACAGCTCCAGCGCCATGGCCTTGGGCAGACCGCACTGGTGCAGCTTGAGCTGCGGGCCGACGACGATCACCGAACGCGCCGAGTAGTCGACGCGCTTGCCCAGCAGGTTCTGGCGGAAGCGGCCCTGCTTGCCCTTGAGCATGTCGGACAGCGACTTCAGCGGACGGTTGCCGGGGCCCGTGACCGGGCGGCCGCGGCGGCCGTTGTCGAAGAGCGCGTCGACGGCCTCCTGGAGCATGCGCTTCTCGTTGTTCACGATGATCTCGGGCGCGCCGAGGTCGAGAAGCCGCTTCAGGCGGTTGTTGCGGTTGATGACGCGGCGGTACAGGTCGTTCAGGTCGCTGGTCGCGAAGCGGCCACCGTCCAGCTGCACCATCGGACGCAGGTCCGGCGGGATGACCGGCACGCAGTCCAGCACCATGCCCTTGGGGCTGTTGCGGGTCTGCAGGAACGCGGAGACGACCTTGAGGCGCTTGAGCGCACGGGTCTTCTTCTGGCCCTTACCGGTCCGGATGATCTCGCGGAGCCTCTCCGCCTCCTCCTCCAGGTCGAAGGTCTCCAGCCGCTTCTGCAGCGCGGCGGCGCCCATCGAGCCGTCGAAGTAGGTCCCGAAGCGGTCGCGCAGCTCGCGGTAGAGCAGCTCGTCGCCCTCCAGGTCCTGGACCTTGAGGTTCTTGAAGCGGTTCCAGACCTCGTCCAGGCGGTCGATCTCGCGCTGGGCGCGGTCGCGGATCTGCTTCATCTCGCGCTCGGCGCCCTCACGCACCTTGCGGCGGACGTCCGCCTTGGCGCCCTCGGCCTCCAGCTCCGCGAGGTCGGCCTCCTGCTTCTTGGCACGGGCCTCCAGGTCGGCGTCGCGGCGCTGCTCGATCTGCTGGCGCTCCACGGAGACGTGGGCCTCCAGGGAGGGCAGGTCGCGCGTGCGGCGCTCCTCGTCCACCCACGTGATCATGTAGGCGGCGAAGTAGATGACCTTCTCGAGGTCCTTCGGGGCGAGGTCGAGCAGGTAGCCCAGGCGGGAGGGCACGCCCTTGAAGTACCAGATGTGGGTGACGGGGGCGGCGAGCTCGATGTGGCCCATCCGCTCACGGCGCACCTTGGCGCGGGTCACCTCGACGCCGCAGCGCTCGCAGATGATGCCCTTGAAGCGGACGCGCTTGTACTTGCCGCAGTAGCACTCCCAGTCCCGGGTCGGACCGAAGATCTTCTCGCAGAAGAGCCCGTCCTTTTCCGGCTTGAGGGTGCGGTAGTTGATGGTCTCCGGCTTCTTGACCTCGCCGTGGGACCACTGACGGATGTCGTCAGCGGTGGCCAGGCCGATTCGCAGCTCGTCGAAGAAGTTGACGTCGAGCACTCTCGTCAATCCCTCTCAGGGTTTGTGCCCCTCGCGTCGGTGGGACCGAGGAGCTCTGTGGTGGTCTGAACGGGGGTCGCGGGGAGGCCGGGGGGCCGCACCCTGCCGCCTCGGCGGGAAGGTGCGGCGCCCCGGCCGGCCCGTCAGACCTCTTCGACGCTGCTCGGCTCGCGCCGGGACAGGTCGATGCCGAGCTCTTCCGCGGCGCGGAAGACGTCCTCGTCGGTGTCGCGCATCTCGATGGACATGCCGTCGCTGGACAGCACCTCCACGTTGAGGCACAGGGACTGCATCTCCTTGATGAGCACCTTGAAGGACTCGGGGATGCCGGGCTCGGGGATGTTCTCGCCCTTGACGATGGCCTCGTAGACCTTCACGCGGCCGGTGACGTCGTCGGACTTGATGGTCAGCAGCTCCTGGAGGGCGTACGCGGCGCCGTAAGCCTCCAGCGCCCACACCTCCATCTCACCGAAGCGCTGGCCACCGAACTGAGCCTTACCGCCCAGCGGCTGCTGGGTGATCATGGAGTACGGACCGGTCGAGCGGGCGTGCAGCTTGTCGTCGACCAGGTGGTGCAGCTTGAGGATGTACATGTAGCCGACCGAGATCGGGTCCGGGAACGGCTCGCCGGAGCGGCCGTCGTAGAGCCGGGCCTTGCCGGAGGGCAGGACCATCCGCTCGCCGTCGCGGTTGGGCAGGGTCGCCGTGAACAGACCGGCGATCTCGTCCTCGCGGGCGCCGTCGAACACCGGGGTGGCGACGTTGGTGCCGGGCTCGACGTCGTCGGCGCCGATCGAGGCGAGCCGCTTCTGCCACTCCTCCTCGATCCCCTCGACTTTCCAGCCCTGGGAGGCGAGCCAGCCCAGGTGGATCTCCAGGACCTGGCCCGGGTTCATCCGGGACGGGACGCCCAGCGGGTTGAGGATGACGTCGACCGGGGTGCCGTCCTCCATGAACGGCATGTCCTCGATCGGCAGGATCTTGGAGATGACGCCCTTGTTGCCGTGGCGGCCGGCGAGCTTGTCACCGTCGGTGATCTTGCGCTTCTGGGCCACGTAGACGCGGACGAGCTGGTTGACGCCCGGAGGCAGCTCGTCGCCCTCCTCGCGGTCGAAGACGCGCACGCCGATGACCTTGCCGGTCTCGCCGTGCGGCACCTTCAGCGAGGTGTCGCGGACCTCGCGCGCCTTCTCGCCGAAGATCGCGCGCAGCAGCCGCTCCTCCGGGGTCAGCTCGGTCTCGCCCTTCGGGGTGACCTTGCCGACCAGGATGTCGCCCGCCTCGACCTCGGCGCCGATGCGGATGATGCCGCGCTCGTCGAGGTCGGCCAGGACCTCCTCGGAGACGTTCGGGATGTCCCGGGTGATCTCCTCGGGGCCCAGCTTGGTGTCACGGGCGTCGACCTCGTGCTCCTCGATGTGGATCGAGGACAGGACGTCGTCCTGGACGAGGCGCTGCGACAGGATGATCGCGTCCTCGTAGTTGTGGCCCTCCCACGGCATGAACGCCACGAGTAGGTTCTTGCCGAGCGCCATCTCGCCCTGCTCGGTCGAGGGGCCGTCGGCGAGGACCTGGCCGGTCACCACGCGGTCGCCCTCGTCCACGACGACCTTCTGGTTGAAGGAGGTGCCCTGGTTGGAGCGGAAGAACTTGGCGACGCGGTAGGTGGTGTAGGTGCCGTCGTCGTTGGCCACGGTGACGTAGTCGGCGGAGACCTCCTGGACCACGCCGTCCTTCTCGGCCTTGATCACGTCACCGGCGTCGACCGCGCAGCGGTACTCCATGCCGGTGCCGACCAGCGGGGCCTCGGCGCGGATCAGCGGGACGGCCTGGCGCATCATGTTCGAGCCCATGAGCGCACGGTTGGCGTCGTCGTGCTCCAGGAACGGGATCATGGCGGTCGCCACCGACACCATCTGGCGCGGCGAGACGTCCATGTAGTCGACCTCGTCACCGGGGATGAGGTCGACCTCGCCGCCGCGGCGGCGGACCAGGACGCGGTCCTCGGCGAACCGCATGTCCTCGCCCAGCGGCGCGTTGGCCTGGGCGATGACGTAGCGGTCCTCCTCGTCGGCGGTCAGGTAGTTGACCTCGTCGGTCACCACTCCGCCGACCACCCGGCGGTAGGGGGTCTCCACGAAGCCGAACGCGTTGACCCGGCCGTAGGAGGCCAGCGAGCCGATCAGACCGATGTTCGGGCCCTCGGGGGTCTCGATCGGGCACATACGGCCGTAGTGCGAGGGGTGCACGTCGCGGACCTCGAAGCCCGCCCGCTCACGGGACAGACCACCGGGGCCCAGCGCGGACAGACGGCGCTTGTGGGTCAGGCCCGACAGCGGGTTCGTCTGGTCCATGAACTGCGACAGCTGGCTGGTGCCGAAGAACTCCTTGATGGAGGCGACGACCGGCCGGATGTTGATCAGGGTCTGCGGCGTGATCGCCTCGACGTCCTGGGTCGTCATCCGCTCGCGGACGACGCGCTCCATACGGGCCAGACCGGTGCGGACCTGGTTCTGGATGAGCTCGCCGACGTTGCGCAGACGGCGGTTGCCGAAGTGGTCGATGTCGTCGGTCTCGACGACGATCGTCCGGCCGTTCTCCCCCATCGTCTCGGTCTCGCCGGCGTGCAGCTTGACCAGGTACTTGATCGTGGCGATGACGTCGTCGACGGTCAGCACGCCGGAGTCCAGCGGCTGGTCGCCGCCGAGCTTCCGGTTGATCTTGTACCGGCCGACCTTGGCCAGGTCGTAGCGCTTGGGGTTGAAGTAGAGGTTCTCCAGGAGCGTCTGGGCGGCCTCGCGCGTCGGAGGCTCACCCGGACGCAGCTTGCGGTAGATGTCGAGCAGCGCGTCGTCCTGGCCCTGGGTGTGGTCCTTCTCCAGGGTGGCGCGCATGGACTCGTACTGGCCGAACTCCTCCAGGATCTGCTCGGTGGTCCAGCCGAGCGCCTTGAGGAGGACGGTGACGGACTGCTTGCGCTTGCGGTCGATGCGGACACCGACCATGTCGCGCTTGTCGATCTCCATCTCCAGCCAGGCGCCGCGAGACGGAATGATCTTGGCGGAGAAGATGTCCTTGTCGGACGTCTTGTCGATGCTGCTGTCGAAGTAGACACCCGGCGAGCGCACCAGCTGGGAGACCACGACACGCTCGGTGCCGTTGATGACGAAGGTGCCCTTGTTGGTCATGAGCGGGAAGTCGCCCATGAAGACCGTCTGGGACTTGATCTCGCCGGTCTCGTTGTTGGTGAACTCGGCGGTGACGAACAGGGGCGCGGCGTAGGTGAAGTCGCGCTCCTTGCACTCGTCGATCGAGTTCTTCGGCGGCTCGAAGCGGTGATCGCGGAAGGTGAGCGACATCGACCCGGAGAAGTCCTCGATCGGGGAGATCTCCTCGAAGATCTCCTCCAGACCGGACTTGGTGGGGACATCCTCACCGCGCTCCAGCGCCGCCTCGACGCGAGCCTTCCAGGCGTCGTTGCCGAGCAGCCAGTCGAAGCTCTCGGTCTGCAGCGCAAGGAGGTTCGGAACCCCGAGGGGCTCCTTGATCTTCGCAAAGGAGATACGCAGCGGGGCGGTGCTGGCGCCGTTGTTCGAATTGGCGGTCGAGGCGTTGCGCGAGGCGGCCAAGAGGGGGTCCTTCCGAGGGCTCGGACTCACTACGCGCATGCCGTGCCCCTGGTGACGGGCAGGGGGCAGTTAATAGGCAGCGCAAAGGGTCAGTGTAGCCACAAGGCCCACTGATGTCCAGTGCGGTATCCGGAGACCGGCACGCGGTACCAATCTCTCCCTCCGGAGGGGCGAGCCCCTCGTCAGTTGTTCAACGCCTGCCGCAAGGTTTCCCACTTCGCCCGCGATCCATGCCTCGGATTGTGGATCGGTGTGACGACGCGTCCCGAGAATTGCGTGCTACGTGCGGTTCGTCAAGGCCCCACCCTCTTCCGGGACCACAGGGAGCGTACGGCCGGACAGCGTTGATCACCATACCCGCAGGCCCTCGCCAGGCGATACGGCTGTCGCGGAAACGACCGAGGGCGACCACCCGCATGGGTGATCGCCCTCGGAAGGAGAGGAGTCAGCGGACTCCTTCAGTGACCTGGGTCACTCGGTTCACTTGACCTCGACGGAGGCGCCGGCGCCCTTGAGGGACTCGGCGGCCTTGTCGGCGGCCTCCTTGTTGACCTTCTCCAGGACCGGCTTCGGGGTGCCGTCGACCAGGTCCTTGGCCTCCTTCAGGCCGAGGGAGGTCAGCTCGCGCACGACCTTGATGACCTGGATCTTCTTGTCGCCGGCGCCGGTGAGGATGACGTCGAACTCGTCCTTCTCCGGCTCGGCCTCGGCGGCCGGGCCACCCTGGGCGGGGCCGGCGGCGACGGCGACCGGGGCGGCGGCCTCGACGTCGAACTTCTCCTCGAAGGCCTTCACGAACTCGGAGAGCTCGATGAGGGTCATCTCGCTGAACTGCTCGAGCAGCTCGTCCTGGCTGAGCTTCGCCATGATGGCGGTCCTTCCACTAAGTCGGCTGGTGCCGGGGTGTTCATGTCGGCGGGCGTACTGGGGCCCGCTGCGACCGAGTGCGCCTGGAGCGGGTTACTCGGCCTCGGCGGGAGCCGGCGTACCGGCACCGCCCTGCTCCTGCTTGGCGCGAAGGGCGTCCGCGGTACGGACGAACTTCGACAGCGGGGCCTGGAAGGTCGCCGCGGCCTTGGCCATGGACGCCTTCATGCCACCGGCCAGCTTGGCGAGCAGCACCTCACGGGACTCGAGGTCCGCGAGCTTCTTGATGTCGTCGGCGCTGAGCGCCTTGCCCTCGAGGACACCGCCCTTGATGACGAGCTGGGGGTTGTCCTTGGCGAAGTCACGCAGGCTCTTCGCCGTCTCGACCGGGTCACCGGTCACGAAGGCGACGGCGGTGGAGTCGACGAAGAACTCGTCGAGCTCGGTGACCCCGGCCTCGTTGGCCGCGATCTTGGTGAGCGTGTTCTTCGCCACACGGTACTGAGCGTTCTCACCGAGAGAACGGCGCAGGTCCTTGAGCTGAGCGACGCTGAGACCGGTGTACGCGGTCACAACGGCGGCGTTGGAGTTCTGGAACTTCTCCCTGATCTCCTCGACGGCTGCGACCTTGTCGGGACTCGCCATGAGCCTCGGCCCTCCTTTCCGGGTGATGCGATCCTCGACCGTGCCTTTCGGCAGGTCATGACGCCGGACCGCCCACGTCGGGCGCACGAGGAAGGGGTATTGCACAAAACGAAACGCCCCGGCGCAGGCGCACGGGGCGTGACTCGACCGGTGCGCACACCGGGAGTCCTCCACTGTCACCTGCGCAGGTCGCCCGCTCCAAGCGGATCCTTCGGCCACCGGCCCCGGATCCGCGGGAGATCTGGGAGCACGGCAACGACCAGCGGTCTTTGGCTTCGGTGGAAGAGTACGCGAACGCCGTCACGGCAGGCAAATCCGCCGGCCCACTTCCGCCGGCGCCCTCGCTCCGGCCGCCCGTACCCCGCACCGCATCCCGTGTCCCGCACCCCGCACGCGCAAAGGGCCGGGCCCCGCCTTCCGAACAGGAAGCGGGGCCCGGCCGCCGTGCTGGACCGCTCTCGCGGAGTCGCGCGCCGGATCAGGCGGCGACGTCCTCCTCGGCGAGGAGGTTCCGGGTGCGGTTGGAGTCGACGGGGACACCGGGGCCCATCGTGGTGCTGATGACGGCCTTCTTGATGTACCGGCCCTTGGCCGCGGACGGCTTCAGCCGCAGGACCTCTTCCAGCGCCGCCGCGTAGTTCTCCACCAGCTGCTTCTCGTCGAACGAGACCTTGCCGATGATGAAGTGGAGGTTGGCGTGCTTGTCGACGCGGAACTCGATCTTGCCGCCCTTGATCTCGGTGACGGCCTTGGCGACGTCCGGGGTGACGGTGCCGGTCTTCGGGTTCGGCATCAGACCACGCGGACCGAGCACGCGGCCGAGGCGGCCGACCTTGCCCATCAGGTCCGGGGTGGCGACGACGGCGTCGAAGTCCAGGCGGCCCTTGGAGACCTCGTCGATCAGCTCGTCGGAGCCGACGATGTCGGCGCCGGCGGCCTCCGCGGCCGCGGCACGCTCACCGGTCGCGAAGACCAGGACCCGGGCGGTCTTGCCGGTGCCGTGCGGGAGGTTCACGGTGCCGCGCACCATCTGGTCGGCCTTGCGCGGGTCGACACCCAGGCGCATGGCGATCTCGACGGTCGCGTCGAACTTGGTCGGGGAGGTCTCCTTGGCGAGACGGACGGCCTCCAGCGGGGCGTAGAGCCGCGTCCGGTCGATCTTGGCGTCCGCGTTGCGGAGAGCCTTGCTGCGCTTCACTTCTGCTCCAGTTTTCTGGTGTACGGAGTCGTGGTCCAGGGGGCCAGCGCCTGACCCTGCCACTTCCATCTGTCTGTGCCCGGCGCGTCTGTCCGGCCCATCCGCCCCGAGGGGAGGAACGGAACCGGCCGCGCCTCGCGGGTACCGCGAGCGGAGCCGCTCAGCCCTCGACGGTGACGCCCATCGACCGGGCGGTGCCGGCGATGATCTTCTCGGCGGAGTCCAGGTCGTTGGCGTTGAGGTCGGGCATCTTGGTCGTGGCGATCTCGCGCACCTGCTCGCGCGTGATCTTGGCGACCTTCTTGGAGTGGGGCTCGCCGGAGCCCTTGTCCACGCCCGCGGCCTTGAGGATCATCTTCGCGGCCGGCGGGGTCTTGGTGATGAAGGTGAAGGAGCGGTCCTCGTAGACCGTGATCTCCACCGGGATGACCCAGCCGCGCTGCGACTCGGTCGCGGCGTTGTAGGCCTTGCAGAACTCCATGATGTTCACGCCGTGCTGACCCAGCGCGGGGCCGACCGGCGGGGCCGGGTTCGCGGCACCGGCCTGGATCTGGAGCTTGATCAGCCCCGTGACCTTCTTCTTCTTGGGAGGCATGTTCTCTCCGGGTCCTGGTGAGAGGTGTCGAATCCTCCGGCGGGCTGATCCACCCGTACGGAGGCATACCGCACAACGATAGCCCGTATCGCGGTGCGGTCGGAAACCGGCCAGGCCGGGCGGCCCCTCAGGGCTGCCCGACCTGGCCGGAAATCGATGACCGGAAGAACCTCGTCAGTTCTTCTGGATCTGGTCGAAGCTCAGCTCGACCGGGGTCTCGCGGCCGAAGATCTCGACAAGGCCCTTGACCTTCTTCGAGTCCGGGTTGATCTCGTTGATCGTCGCCTGGAGCGTCGCGAACGGGCCGTCGGTGACGGTGACCGAGTCACCGACCTCGAAGTCCAGGACCTGGACCTCGACCTTGCGGCTCGGCGCCGGCAGGCCCGCCTCGGCCGCGGCCTCCGCGGCGGCACGCTCCTCCGCCTCGGGGGCGAGCATCTTGACGACCTCGTCCAGGGTCAGCGGGTACGGGTCGTAGGCGTTGCCCACGAAGCCGGTGACACCGGGGGTGTTGCGCACGACGCCCCAGGACTCGTTCGTCAGGTCCATCCGCACCAGGACATAGCCGGGGAGCTTGTTCTGGCGGACGTTCTTGCGCTCGCCGTTCTTGATCTGGACGATCTCTTCCTCGGGGACCTCGGCCTGGTAGATGAAGTCCTCGACGTTGAGTGAGACGGCACGCTGCTCCAGGTTGGCCTTCACGCGCTTCTCGTAGCCCGCGTAGGTGTGGATGACGTACCACTCGCCGGGGAGATGACGCAGCTCGTCGCGGAGGGCCGCGACCGGGTCGACCGGCTCCTCGGCCTCCTGTGCCGCCTCGGGCTCGGTCTCGCCGGCAGGCTCGGCGGGGGCCGCCGCCTCGGCCGACTCGTCCCCGGCGGTGTCGGCAGCTTCGGCCTGGTCGACGCCGTCCGCCGCCGCCTTGTCCGCCGTCTCGACGGCGTCGGGCGCGGTGTCGTCACCCTCGACGGGGTCGACGGCGTCGTTGAGGTTCGGGTCAGACACGGTGGCTGCTTCTTCCTGGCTTCAAGGGGTCGAACATGCGGAAAAGTGCCCCGGAGGGGCACTCCGCGGGCGTATCAGCCGAAGACGAACTTGACGACCTCGGTGAACCCCCAGTCAATCACGGTCACCAGGCCGATGATGACGAGGACGAAGATGATCACCACGGTCGTGTAGGTGGAGAGCTGCTTCTTGGTGGGCCAGACGACCTTGCGCAGCTCGGCGACGATCTGCCTGTAGAACAGGGCGAGACGGCCCAGCGGGCCCTTCTTCGCGCGCTTGCCACCGCGCCGGGGCTTGTTGTCGTCCTGCGACCGCCCGGGCTCGGGGACCTCGATGGAGTCCGTGATCTCCGCCACTCGTCCTCACCTGATCCGGGTCCTGGCCGCGTGCCGTGCCGCGTCCGGCCCGGCCGTACGGCGGTGCGTCCAGTTACGTACACGTGCACGCATCCCTGGTTCAGATGCGTGAAGCAGGGCCGGAGGGACTTGAACCCCCAACCGCCGGTTTTGGAGACCGGTGCTCTACCAATTGAGCTACGACCCTTCGCCGTTCCCAACCTACCGCATCCGGTCGGTTCCGCGGAGTGCGCGGACCACCGGTGATCGGTCGGGACCAACGACGGTGAGTGTACGTGCTTCCCGCGCCGCCGTCGAACACGTAACCCGTATCGCCCCGATCCTCCCCTTCACCCCGCCCGTACACCGGCGCTCTCCCCCGCCCGTTCCCCCTCCGGCTCCCCCCGCGACCCGGGTGCCCGGGCGTCCCCCCGTCTGCGACGATGCCCCCATGACTGCTGCAACCCCTTCCAACCAGTCACCCACCGAGCGCCGGGTCTCGGCCCGCGTCGGCTCGATCTCCGAATCCGCCACGCTCGCCGTCGACGCCAAGGCCAAGGCCCTCAAGGCCGCCGGGCGGCCGGTGATCGGCTTCGGCGCGGGCGAGCCCGACTTCCCGACCCCCGACTACATCGTCGAGGCCGCGGTGGAGGCCTGCCGGAACCCGCGCTTCCACCGCTACACCCCGGCCGGCGGGCTCCCCGAGCTGAGGGAGGCCATCGCGGCGAAGACGCTGCGCGACTCCGGCTACTCGGTCGAGGCGTCCCAGGTGCTGGTCACCAACGGCGGCAAGCAGGCCATCTACGAGGCCTTCGCCGCCATCCTCGACCCGGGCGACGAGGTCATCGTCCCCGCGCCGTACTGGACCACCTACCCCGAGTCGATCCGGCTGGCCGGGGGCGTCCCCGTGGACGTGGTCGCCGACGAGACCACCGGCTACCGGGTCTCGGTGGAGCAGCTGGAGGCGGCCCGCACCGAGCGCACCAAGGTGCTGGTGTTCGTCTCCCCCTCCAACCCCACCGGCGCCGTCCACTCCCGCGCCCAGGTCGAGGAGATCGGCCGCTGGGCCGCCGAGCACGGTCTGTGGGTGCTCACCGACGAGATCTACGAGCACCTGGTCTACGGCGACGCGGAGTTCTCCTCGCTGCCGGTGGTCGTGCCGGAGCTGGCCGACCGGTGCGTGGTCGTCAACGGCGTGGCCAAGACGTACGCCATGACCGGCTGGCGGGTGGGGTGGATCATCGGCCCGAAGGACGTGGTGAAGGCCGCCACCAACCTCCAGTCGCACGCCACCTCCAACGTCTCCAACGTCGCCCAGGCCGCCGCGCTGGCCGCCGTCTCCGGTGACCTGGAGGCCGTGGCGCGCATGCGCGAGGCGTTCGACCGCCGCCGCAGGACGATCGTGCGGATGCTGAACGAGATCGACGGCGTCACCTGCCCCGAGCCGGAGGGCGCCTTCTACGCCTACCCGTCGGTCAAGGGCGTGCTGGGCCGGGAGATCCGCGGCCGGCGCCCGGCCACGAGCGTGGAGCTGGCCGAGCTGATCCTGGAGGAGGCCGAGGTCGCGGTCGTCCCCGGTGAGGCGTTCGGCACCCCGGGTTACCTGCGGCTGTCCTACGCACTGGGCGACGAGGACCTGGTCGAGGGTGTTTCGCGGATCCAGAAGCTGCTGGCCGAGGCCAAGGCCTGAACCGGTCCGGGCCGGCCCGGCGGCGCCCTCACCGGAGCCCCGGAACATGCGGGCGGGCCCGCGCGAGCACTGCTTGCGCGGGCCCGCCCGCATGTTCCGGCCCGTCCCCGATCGTGGCGGTGACTTCCAGGCGTGTCGCGAGTGCGGCAAAATCTTCGGATGGAAAGCGCTCGTGACGTCCGCAAGCTCCCGAAGGCCCATCTCCACCTGCACTTCACCGGGTCCATGCGCCCGGGCACACTGCTGGAGCTCGCCGACAGACACGGTGTCCACCTCCCGGACGCGCTGAGCAGCGGCCGCCCCCCGAAGCTGCGGGCCACCGACGAACGCGGCTGGTTCCGCTTCCAGCGGTTGTACGACGCCGCGCGCTCCTGCCTGCGCACGCCCGACGACATCCGGCGGCTGGTGCGGGAAGCCGCCGAGGAGGACGTGCGGGACGGGTCCCGCTGGCTGGAGATCCAGGTGGACCCGACCTCCTACGCCCCGCGCCTGGGCGGGCTGATCCCGGCACTGGAGATCATCCTGGACGCGGTGGAGAGCGCCTCCGCCCAGACCGGGCTCGGCATGCGCGTACTGGTCGCCGCGAACCGGATGAAGCACCCGCTGGACGCCCGCACCCTGGCCCGGCTGGCCGTGCGCTACGCCGACCGCGGCGTGGTGGGCTTCGGTCTGTCCAACGACGAACGGCGCGGCTTCGCCCGGGACTTCGACCGGGCCTTCGCCATCGCGCGCCGGGGCGGCCTGCTGGCGGCCCCGCACGGCGGCGAGCTGTCGGGACCGCAGTCCGTCGCCGACTGCCTGGACGACCTGCGCGCGGGCCGCGTCGGGCACGGGGTGCGCGCCACCGAGGATCCGCGGCTGCTGGCGCGGCTGGCCGCGCAGGGCGTCACCTGCGAGGTCTGCCCGGCCTCCAACGTGGCGCTGGGGGTGTACGACCGGCACGAGGACGTACCGCTGCGGACCATGTTCGAGGCGGGGGTGCCCCTGGCCCTGGGCGCCGACGACCCCCTGCTGTTCGGCTCCCGGCTGGCCGCGCAGTACGAGATCGCGCGGCGCCACCACGGTTTCACGGACGAGGAGCTGGCCGAGCTGGCCCGCCAGTCGGTGCGCGGCTCGCGCGCCCCGGAGGACGTCCGGAAGGCGATCCTGGCGGACATCGACGCCTGGCTGGTGGAGGAGCCGGAGCAGGCCCCGTCCGGGCCCGCGTCCGTGTCCGGGCCCGCGTCCGCTTCCGTGTCGCAGAGGGGCCTCTGAGCCGCGGGCAGTGGTCTGACGAGGCGGGGGCGCGGGCGGCCCCTCAGAGCGAGCAGCCCACGGTCACCGGCTCGTTGACCAGCGTCACGCCGAACGCCTCGCGCACGCCGTCGCGGACCTCGCGGGCCAGGGCGAGGAGGTCGGCGGTGGTGGCCGAGCCCCGGTTGGTCAGAGCGAGGGTGTGCTTGGTGGAGATCCGGGCCGGGCCGTCGCCGTAGCCCTTGGCGAAACCGGCCCTGTCGATCAGCCAGGCGGCGGAGGTCTTCACCAGGCCGTCCCCGGCCGGGTAGGCGGGCGGGGCGGCGTCCGGCCCCAGCCGTTCGGCGGCGCGGGCGAGGAAGGCGGCGTGCTCGGTCTCGGTGAGGACGGGGTTGGTGAAGAAGGAGCCGGCCGACCAGGTGTCGTGGTCCTCCGGGTCGAGCACCATGCCCTTGCCCGCGCGCAGCTTCAGGACGGTCTCGCGGGCCCGCTCCACCGGCACCCGCTCCCCGGTCTCCACACCCAGCGCCCGTGCGGTCTCGGCATACCGCAGGGGCGCCGAGAGGCCGCCCGCGTCCTCCAGCTCGAAGCGGACGCGCAGCACGACGAAGCGGTCGGGGCCGGCCTTGAAGCGGCTGTGCCGGTAGGAGAAGCCGCACTCGGCGGCGGGGATGGTGACGGTCTCGCCGGACCGGCGGTCGTAGGCGACGACCTCGGTGATCGTGGAGGAGACCTCCTGGCCGTACGCGCCGACGTTCTGGATGGGTGTGGCGCCCGCCGATCCGGGGATGCCGGCCATGCACTCGACGCCCGCGAGCCCGGCCTCGACGGTGCGGGCGACGGCCTCGGACCAGTTCTCGCCCGCCGCCAGCTCCAGCCGGGTGCCCTCCAGGCGGAAGCCGGTGGTGGCGATGCGCAGGGCGGTGCCCGCGAAGCCCTCGTCGGCGATGACGAGGTTGCTGCCGCCGCCGACGAGCAGCAGCGGGGTACCGCCGGCGTCGGCGGCCCGTACCGCCTCGGTCACCTCCTCGTCGGTGGTGGCCGTGACCAGGCGGGCCGCGGGGCCGCCCAGACGGAAGGTGGTCAGCGGGGCGAGGGGCGCGTCGTGGAGTTCCTGCACGCGCCCAAGAGTACGAGAGCGGCCGTACGCGCATCTCCCACGGCCGCCCCGCCGGACGTGCGGCCGTGGTACCGGCACGGTGGTCCGCCGATGCGCCGGCGCGCTCAGGCGAGCCGGACCACCGCGCGGGACATGCCCAGCACCTTCTGTCCGGCGCTGGTGACCTTGAGGTCCACCCGGACGGTGCGGGCCTCGTCGTCGAGCTTGGCCGCGACCTTACCCGAGACCTCGATCACGGCGCCCTTGTCGTCATCGGGGACGACGACGGGCCTGGTGAAGCGCACGCCGTACTCCACGAGCGCGCCCGGGTCGCCGGCCCAGTCGGTCACCACGCGGGCGGCCTCGGCCATGGTGAACATGCCGTGCGCGATGACGTCGGGGAGGCCGACCTCGCGTGCGAACCGCTCGTTCCAGTGAATCGGGTTGAAGTCGCCGGAGGCGCCCGCGTACCGCACGAGCGTGTCGCGGGTCACGGGGAAGCTCCGTGCGGGCAGCTCGGTGCCGGCCTCGACGTCCTCGTACGCGATCCTCGCCGTCATCCGCCTCACTCCCCCTGCTTTCCGGCAGCGTCCACGGCCGCGTCGTCGGCCGCGCGGGCCACCAGCTTGGTCCAGGCCGTCACCACGTGCTCGCCGCCCTCGTCGCGCACCTCACCGCGGATGTCCAGGATGTCGTTGCCCGCCATGGACTTCACCGCCTCGATGGTGGACGTCACCGTGAGCCGGTCGCCGGCGCGCACCGGCCGCGTGTAGGCGAACTTCTGGTCGCCGTGCACCACCCGGCTGTAGTCCAGCCCCAGCTTCGGGTCCGCGACGACCTCCCCGGCCGCCTTGAAGGTGATGGCGAAGACGAAGGTGGGCGGGGCGATCACATCGGGGTGGCCGAGCTCACCGGCCGCCTCCGGGTCGGTGTACGCGGGGTGGGCTTCACCGATGGCCTCGGCGAACTCGCGGATCTTCTCCCGGCCGACCTCGTACGGCGCGGTGGGCGGATAGCTCCGCCCCACGAAGGACTGGTCGAGCGCCATGGCCCGGTACCTCCATACGGCTTGCGGGTGGTTGCTGGTCGGACGGCTCGGACGGGCGCAAAGCCGTGAGGCCGCCCCCGCGAACGGGGGCGGCCTCACGGCTTTGCGTGTCTGTGCGCGTGTGCGGCGGCCTGGCCGGTCGCGGCGTTTATCGCGTCTCGCGGTGCGCGGTGTGCGCGTTGCAGCGCGGGCAGTGCTTCTTCATCTCAAGACGGTCCGGGTTGTTGCGCCGGTTCTTCTTGGTGATGTAGTTCCGCTCCTTGCACTCCACGCAGGCCAGCGTGATCTTCGGGCGGACGTCGGTGGCAGCCACGTGAGTGCTCCTTGACGGCTGGGACGGGTTTAACGCAGAAAGAGTAGCCGATCGGAGGACCGACCCCGCAATCGGCTACTGGGTTTGGTAGCGGTGACCGGACTCGAACCGGTGACACAACGATTATGAGCCGTTTGCTCTACCGACTGAGCTACACCGCCGCGATGTGGGTGGCCCCCGTCTCTCGACGGGGAGCCTCACACATCAGAGCCCCAATACGGAATCGAACCGTAGACCTTCTCCTTACCATGGAGACGCTCTGCCGACTGAGCTATTGGGGCGAGCGATGAAGACATTACACGCTCGGAGCGCCGAACGTGAAATCCGTATCGGCCGCGCCTCCGTACGGCGGTGCCGACCGGTGCCTCC
This sequence comes from Streptomyces verrucosisporus, assembly GCF_017114865.1. Lineage (GTDB taxonomy): Bacteria > Actinomycetota > Actinomycetes > Streptomycetales > Streptomycetaceae > Streptomyces > Streptomyces fenghuangensis. The sequence continues at coordinate 117,697 of NZ_JADEYH010000011.1, forward strand.
CGCCCTTCTTCCGGCGTAGCGGAGCGATCACCGGTACGACTATTGGGCTCCCGCGTGATGGCGGCGCGTCCCGGGACCGGTCCGGTCCTAGGCTTCGTCGCACCCCAGCGATCATGAGCGAAACGCGGGAGCCCCATGCCCGACAGCCAGCCGCAGGAACCGGCGCAGCCCGATCGCGACGCATCCCCGCCCCCGGGCCCCCCGGTCCCTCTCATCGGCCCCTCCGGCGCCGCTCCGGAGGAGACCCCGGAGGCGCCGGGGCGGACCTCGCTCGTTCTGTGCGGTGCCCGGCTCGCCGACGGCCGCACCGTGGACGTACGGATCGGCGGCGGGCGGATCGAGGCGGTCGGGACCGCGGGCAGCCTCTCCTCCCCCGCCCCTCCGTGCGCCACCCGGATCGACCTCACCGGCTATCTGCTGCTGCCCGCCCCCGCCGAGCCCCACGCCCACTACGACACCGCGCTGACGGCGGACGGTGACGCCCCCGGTGCCATCGGCGCCTCCCCGTACGGCCCCCGGGACCCGTACGCCCCCGGGCGGGTCCAGCGGCGCGCCGCCGAGGCCGCACTGCTCCAGCTCGGCCACGGCGCGACCGCGGTGCGCACCCATGTGCGCGTCGGCGACGTCGCCGGGCTGCGTGCCCTGCGGGCCGTACTGCGGGCCCGGCACGCCCTGCGCGGGCTGACCGATCTCACCGCCGTCGCCGTGCCCCGGCTGCTGACCGGCGCGGCGGGGGCCGACGGCCTGGCGATGCTGCGCGAGGCGGTGGACATGGGGGCCGCGGCGGTGGGCGGCTGTCCGGACCTCGACCCCGACCCGGCCGGCTACACGGAGGCCGTGCTGGAGGTGGCGGCCGAACACGGCTGCGCGGTGGACCTGCACACCGACGGCTCCGACCCGGTCCGGCTCTCCCGCCTGGCCTCGGTGGCCGGCGGGCTGCGGCCCGGGGTGGCCGTCGGTCCGTGCGACGGGCTGGCCCGGCTGCCGGGGGAGACCGCGGCCCGCGCCGCCGAGTCCCTCGCGGCGGCCGGGATCACGGTGGTCTGCCTGCCCCAGGGCGGCTGCGGCCTGCCGCCGCGGACGGCCGACGGCCCCCACACCGCGCCGGTGCGGCTGCTGCGGACGGCGGGGGTACGGGTCGTCGCCGGCAGCGGCGCTTTGCGCGACACGGCCAACCCGGTGGGCCGCGGCGACCCGCTGGAGGCCGCCTACCTGCTGGCCTCGCACGGCCAGGCCGCCCCGGAGGAGGCCTACGAGGCGGTGAGCGCGCGGGCGCGGGAGGCCATGGGGCTGCCGCGGGTACGGATCGAGGCCGGCTTCCCGGCCGAGCTGCTGGCCGTACGCGGCCGCACACTCGCCGGAACGCTCTCGCTGGCCTACAGCCGCCTGGTCGTCCACCGCGGCCGGGTGGTGGCCCGCACCAGCGCGGTACGCGAGTACTGCGACGCCACGGACCCGGGCGGCCACGCGGAGGCGGCGGCCACGGCGGCCCCGGAACCGGGCGGCCCCGCCACCGGACTCCCACGCCAGTCGCAGCGCTGACGGCGACGTGCCCGGCGGCGTGCCCGGCGGCGTGCCCGGCGGCGTGCACGACGGAGTACGGGCCCGGCGGCGTACGGTCGGAGTATGCGCACAGTCATCGCTGGAGGACACGGTCAGATCGCACTGCGGCTGGAGCGGCTGCTCGCCGCGCGCGGTGAGGAGGTCGTCGGGCTCATCCGTCGGCCCGAGCACGCGGACGACCTGCGCTCGGCGGGGGCCGAGCCGGTCGTCTGCGACCTGGAGTCGTCGTCCGCGGAGGAGGTCGCCCGGCACCTGAGGGACGCCGACGCCGCGGTCTTCGCGGCGGGCGCGGGCCCGGGCAGCGGCACGGCCCGCAAGGAGACGGTGGACCGCGCGGCCGCGGTCCTCTTCGCGGACGCCGCCGAACTGGCCGGAGTACGCCGCTTCCTGGTCATCTCCGCCATGGGGGCGGACGACACACCCCCCACCGACATGGAGCCCGTCTTCGCCGCCTACCTGCGTGCCAAGGGAGCGGCGGACGACGACATCCGCCGGCGCGTCAACCTGGACTGGACGATCCTGCGCCCCGGCCGTCTCACCAACCACCCCGGCACCGGGCAGGTGCGGCTGGAGCCCCGCACGGGGCGCGGCGAGATCCCGCGCGACGACGTGGCCGCCGTCCTCCTCGCCCTCCTGGACGACCCGCGCGCGGCGCGGGTGACACTGGAGCTGGTCTCCGGGGAGGTCCCGGTCGACCTGGCGGTCGCGGAACTGGGCTCGGAGGCGACGGAGGTGCCGGACTAGGCTCCGCACGGGTACGGAACGGACGCGGGGCGGGGTGGGGCGGCGGTGGAGCAACGGCGCGCGTGGCCGCGGTCGGTACGGGTGAGGGCAGCGCTGCTGACCTTGTTGTTCGCGGTCCCCATGTGGGCCCTCGGAGTGTCCTCCCTCTCCACGGCGAGCGCCCGGCTGGGCCTGGTCGGTGAGCCCGGTGAGTTCGAGGCGGACTTCTGCCGCGTGAGGAAGGAAGGCCGCAGCGCCCCGCTGCTCCGCTGCTCCACTGCACCGGCACCCTCGCCTCGCACGACGGCCGGATCGTCGGCCGGATCGTCGGCCGGGGGGGGGAGATCCTCTGGGCGGACGGGTACGCCGGCGCCCGTGCGCGGGTGCGGATCGACCCGCTCAACGGCGGCTCTGTGAGGGTGGACGAGGACGCCGTGGAGGATCTCGCGACGGCGGTCATGTTCGTACTGTGGCCGTTCCTGGTGTACCCGTCGGCGGTGTGGCGGATGCGGCGGCGCGGACTGGACCCCGAGTGGGGGGAGCGGTGGCCGGACGGAGGGCCCGTCGCCCCGCTCGGGGACCGCGGGCCGTGAGGAGGCCGCCCCCACGTCGGACGGAACGGCGAACGGCCCCCGACCAGTGGACTGGTCGGGGGCCGTCTCCCTCGTGTGGCGGCGCCAGGATTCGAACCTGGGAAGGCTGAGCCGGCAGATTTACAGTCTGCTCCCTTTGGCCGCTCGGGCACACCGCCTGGGATCGCTGCCCGGGGGTGTTCGCTCCCTGGCAACGCGCACAACCATACCCGATGGTGGGGGGTGGTCCGCCACCTGGTTGTCCAGCGGTGGATCACCGCGGCGGATGACTAGGCTGACGGCGCGGACCGGTCCGGACAGAGCCGGACCGCACCCTGACGGATCTACGCACGAGGAGCCAATCCACGATGGCCGACTCCAGTTTCGACATCGTCTCGAAGGTCGAGCGGCAGGAGGTCGACAACGCCCTCAACCAGGCCGCCAAGGAGATCTCCCAGCGCTTCGACTTCAAGGGCGTGGGAGCCTCCATCGCCTGGTCGGGCGAGAAGATCGAGATGCGGGCCAACTCCGAGGAGCGGGTCCTGGCCATCCTCGACATCTTCCAGACCAAGCTGGTCAAGCGGGGCATCTCCCTGAAGTCCCTGGACGCCGGGGAGCCCCAGGTGTCCGGCAAGGAGTACAAGCTCTTCGCGTCGATCCAGGAGGGCATCTCCCAGGACAACGCCAAGAAGGTCGCGAAGATCATCCGCGACGAGGGCCCCAAGGGCGTCAAGGCCCAGGTGCAGGGCGACGAGCTGCGCGTCAGCCACAAGAGCCGGGACGCCCTGCAGGAGGTCATCGCCCTGCTCAAGGGCAAGGACTTCGACTTCGCGATCCAGTTCACCAACTACCGCTGAGCACCGGGCCGGTGGTGGACGACGGCCGCCGGGCAGGAGCGAGGCAACGACGGGCACCCGCCGGGCGGCGGGTGCCCGTCGGCCTCTGAGGGGTGGCCGGGGGCAGGGGCGCCCGGGAGGTTGACGGACCGTGCGGCGGGCACCCGGGCACGGAACCTTCCACGCGTACGGGCCCAGGAGGACATATGAGAAAGAAGACCGTGCGGGCCGCTCTGCCGGCCGCGTTGCTGTGCGGCGCGTTTCTGCTCTCGGGCTGCGGGGACGGCGGCACCGGGGAGGAGATCTCCGGGACCCTCGCCCGCAACAGCGCGGCCGAGGCCGGTGAACTCGCCTTCGACCAGGCCGGGCACGAGATCGACGGTGACCTCACATGCGTCGACGAGGGCACCGGGAAGGACCTGAGGGTCACCTGCGAGGGCACCACCATGGACGGCGGGGAGGCCAGGATGACGGCCGACGCCGGCAGCGACCCCCGGATCGAGACGGAGGGCGGCGTCACGCTCGAGGGCTTCACGGTCGTCGGCACGGTGGACGGCGAGCAGGTCTTCCGGCAGGACTGCATCGGCGTCGGCTGCTGACCCCGGTGCGGCGGGCCGTTCCCGGCGGCCCGTTGAAAACGGGGAGGCGGGGCAGACGGCAGTAGCGAGCAGTGATGTTCCACGCCGAACCGCCAGGGGGGATCAGCAGCGATGGCCATATCCGCGCGCCGGAGGCGCGCACCGGACGGCAGGCCCGTCTTCGACCTGCGTGTGACGGCCCTGGCCTTCGTGCTGGCCGCCGTCGTCCTGCTGGGCGTGTGGTTCGCCGGGCGGGTGGTGCTGGAGGCCGCCGGGCGGCATCCGGTCGCGGCGGTGGCCGTCTGCCTGATCGCCGTACCGGCCGCCGTGGCCGGTCTGCGCGGCGGGCGCCGCTTCCGGGCGTCCAGGGCCGCGCGGCGGGCCGCCGCGGTCCTGACCGAGGCGGCCGAGACCGCGCTGGACTCCCTGGAGGAGGAGGTTCCGGGTGGCGGGCGGGAGAGCGGTGAGCGCACGGAGCGCCCCGGGCCGGCGGAGGGCCCGCAGGCCCTCCGGTACGCGGAACCGGACGGGGCCGACGGAGCCCGCCCCGACGGCCCCGACCGTCCTGTCCGACCGGACTACGAGGCCATGGAGGCCGAGGAGTTCGAGCAGGCGGTCGCGGCCCTGTGCGAGCGGGACGGCTGCCGCGACGTGGAGGTCGTCGGCGGCGCGGGCGACCTCGGCGCCGACGTCGTCGCCACCGCCCCGGACGGGCGGCGCGTGGTCGTCCAGTGCAAGCGCTACAGCGACACCAACAAGGTCGGCTCACAGGACGTGCAGCGCTTCGGCGGCACCTGCTACACCGTCCACGAGGCCCAGGTGGCGGCCGTGGTCACCACCGGCGACTTCACCGCGCCCGCCGCAGAGTACGCGCGGCAGTGCGGGATCCTGTGCTTCGACCGGCACGCGCTGGCCGCCTGGAGCGACGGCACCGGACCGGCCCCCTGGGAGAGCGCGGGCGAGCCGCCGCCCGGGGCCGAACCGCACGAAGGACGGTACGGAGGGCGGGACGAAGGCCCTTACGGGGACGCGTACGAGGGCGCGTACGACGGTCTGTACGACGAGGGGGCCGCCCGGGCCTGAGCCCTCCGGGACCTTCGACGCCCTGGGGGACGGCCTAGCGGGGAGCCGGGTTCCAGCGGTACGACGGGTACGCGGCGTCGCTGCGGACGATCTCGCGGCCCAGCGGCATCAGGGAGACCGGAATCATCTTGAAGTGGGCGATGCCGAACGGGATGCCGATGACCGTCAGGAAGAAGCCGATACCCGCGGCTATGTGCCCCAGGGTGAGCCATATCCCGGCGAAGACCAGCCAGACGACGTTGCCCGCGGCGGAGGCCGCGCCCGCGCCGGGCCGCTGGACGACGGTGTACCCGAAGGGCCACAGGGCGTAGACGGCGATCCGGAAGCAGGCGATGCCCCACGGGATCGTGACGATCAGCAGGAAGCAGATCAGGCCGGCGACCGCGTACCCCAGGGCCAGCCAGAGGCCGGAGAAGACCAGCCACAGGATGTTGAGGACCGTCCTCACAGCCGCCTCCCCGCCATGCGCTCCAGCCGGGCGATGCGCTCGGCCATCGGGGGGTGGGTGGAGAACATCCTGGTCAGGCCGTCTCCGGGGCGGAAGGGGTTGGCGATCATCATGTGGCTCGCGGTCTCCAGACGGGGCTCGGGTGGCAGGGGCAGCTGCTTGGTGCCGGCCTCCAGCTTGGCCAGGGCCGAGGCCAGGGCCAGCGGATCGCCGGTGAGCTGGGAGCCGGAGGCGTCCGCCTCGTACTCCCTGGAGCGGCTGACCGCGAGCCGGATCAGGGACGCGGCGAGCGGGCCGAGCAGCATGATCAGCAGCACTCCGACCAGGCCGGGGCCCTCCTCGTCCTCCGAGCGGCCGATCGGGATCAGCCAGGCGAAGTTGACCAGGAACATCACCACCGAGGCCAGTGCTCCGGCGACGGAGGCGATGAGGATGTCGCGGTTGTAGACGTGGCTCAGCTCGTGCCCGAGGACGGCGCGCAGTTCGCGCTCGTCCAGGATGCGCAGAATGCCGTCGGTGCAGCAGACGGCGGCGTTGCGCGGATTGCGGCCGGTGGCGAAGGCGTTGGGCGCCTGGGTGGGTGAGATGTACAGGCGAGGCATGGGCCGGCGGGCGGCCGTGGACAGCTCGCGGACCGTCCGGTACAGGCCCGGGGCCTCGAACTCGCTGACCGGGCGGGCTCTCATGGCGCGCAGGGCGAGCTTGTCGCTGTTCCAGTAGGCGTAGGCGTTGGTGCCGAGTGCCAGGACGACCGCGACGACCAGGCCGGTGCGGCCGAAGAAACCGCCGATGACGATGATGAGTGCGGACAGTCCCCCGAGTAGCAGGGCGGTCTTCAGCCCGTTGTGCCGGCGGTGCACGGTGCGCCCTCCAGGTGGTGCGGCAGGGGGGATCCCCCGTGTGGCCCTTCGTTGCGGCGTGCCTCCGTCCGAAGGCGGCTTGGTGGACCCTTCCTGTGAGGTCAACGCCGTGTGAAGGCGCCGGGTTCCCGGGCCGCTCCCGTCTAAAGCAGCACGTCGGCGGCGAAGCGCAGGGCGAGCTGGGGAGCACCCGAAAGGCCGACGGCGAGCAGCCCCGTCAGGGCGATCGCGGCCGTGAGCGGCGCGGCGACGCGTACGCGGGCGCGGGCGGCGGGGGCCTGTGCGGGGGCCCGGAAGATCTGCGCCGTCCACGCCAGGTAGTAGTAGAGGGCGATCACGACGTTCACCGCCATCACCGCCGCGAGCCAGCCCAGTCCCGCGTCCACGGCCGTGGAGAGGACCGCGACCTTGGCGAACAGGCCGATGATCCCCGGCGGCAGCCCGGCCAGGCAGAGCAGGAAGAAGGCGAGGGCGAGGGCGGCCGGGGGGTGGGCGGCGTACAGGCCGCGGTAGTCGGTGATCCGGTTGGCGGCGGCACTCCGGCCGACGTGGGCGGCCACGGCGAAGGCCCCGAGGTTCACGGCGGCGTACATCAGGGCGTACGCGACGGTCGCGCCGACGGCCCGCCCCGGCTCGGCGGCGTACGCCGCCGCGGCGATCGGCACCAGCAGGTAGCCCGCCTGGCCGACGGAGGACCACGCCAGCAGCCGTACCGCGCTGTGCGGGCGCTCCGGGCGCTGCCGCAGGGCGGCCGCGTTGCCCGCGGTCATGGTGAGGGCGGCCAGGACGGCGAGCGCCGGTCCCCAGACGTGGCCGTAGGAGGGGAAGGCCTCGACGGTCACCAGGATCAGCCCGGAGAAGCCGACCGCCTTGCCGATCACCGACAGGTAGGCGGCCACCGGCAGGGGGGCGCCGACGTAGGTCTCCGGCACCCAGGAGTGGAAGGGGACGGCCGCGGTCTTGAACGCGAAGCCGACGAGGGTGAGGGCGACTCCGGTGGCGGCCAGGGCCTCCAGGCCGGGGGCGGTCTCGCGCAGCCTCTCGGCGATCCGGTCCAGGTGCAGGGAGCCGGTCACGGCGTAGACGAAGCTGACGCCCATGAGGCTGACGGCGGTGGCGGTGACCGAGGAGAGGAAGAACTTCAGAGCCGCCTCGGAGGAGCGCCCGTCCGCGCGGCGCAGTCCGACCAGGGCGAAGGAGGGCAGGGAGGCGACCTCCAGTGCCACGATCAGGGTCGCCAGATCCCGGGCGGCGGGCAGCAGCGCCGCTCCCGCGGCGGAGGCCAGCAGCAGGAACCAGTACTCGCCGCGCGGCAGCGCCTCGTCCCGTACGGCCGTCATCGACAGCAGGGCGGCGATCAGGGCGGCGCCCAGCACCAGGAACTGGACGGCCAGGGCGAACGGGTCGGCGACGTAGGAGCACACCGCCGGGTCGGTGGTGAGGCAGAAGGTGGTGCGCTCGCCGCTCCGCAGGGGCAGCAGGCTGAGCGCGGCGAGCGCGAGCACGGCGACGGTGACCGGGCCGAGCAGCGGCTTGCGGCGCTCGGGCAGGAACAGGTCGGCGACCAGTACGGCCAGCGCGCCCAGCGCGGCGAGGGCGGGCGGGGCGATGGCGGTCCAGTCGACGGACTGGACGACCGACCGGACGGGGTCCTGGGCGAGCGCGTTCATCGGCTGACTCCCGGCAGGAGGTTCTGCACGGCCGGATCGGTGAGCCCCAGGAGGAGCGCGGGCCACAGTCCGGCCAGGACGGTGAGGACGACGAGCGGGATCCAGGCGGCGAACTCGTGGCCGCGTACGTCCGGCAGGGTCGCGCCCGGGGCGGGGGCGGTGCCGGGGGCGGACGGCGTCCCCGTGCACACCCGGCGTACGACCACCAGCAGGTAGGCGGCGGTCAGCAGGGTGCCGAGGGCCGCGACGGCCATGAAGACCAGGTACGCGGGCCGGCTGAGCCCGTCGGCCGGGTGGTACGCGCCGAGCAGCGCGAGCATCTCGCCCCAGAAGCCGGCCAGTCCGGGCAGTCCGAGGGAGGCGACTGCGCCGAAGGCGAGCAGCCCGCCGAGCCGGGGGGCGCGCCCGTACAGCGCCGCGCCCCCGCTGTGCACTCCTGCGCCGTCGAGTGCGAGGCGGTCCAGATCGGTGGTGCCGGTGCGGTCCTTGACCGCACCGGCGAGGAAGAACAGCAGGCCGGTGATGAGGCCGTGGGCGATGTTGGCGAACAGCGCGCCGTTGACGCCGGTGCGGGTGAGGGTGGCGACGCCCAGCAGCACGAAGCCCATGTGGCCCACCGAGGAGTAGGCGATGAGGCGCTTGAGGTCGCCTCCCGCGCCGGGCCGGGCGAGCGCCAGGCAGGCCAGCGACCCGTAGACGATGCCGGTGACCGCGAAGGCCGCCAGGTACGGCGCGAGGGTGTGGACGCCGTCGGGGACGACCGGCAGGACGATCCGGACGAAGCCGTAGGTACCCATCTTCAGCAGGACGCCCGCCAGCAGCACCGAGCCGACGGTCGGGGCGGCGGTGTGGGCGTCGGGGAGCCAGCTGTGCAGCGGCCACATCGGCGTCTTGACGGCCAGACCGGTGCCGATGGCCAGGGCGGCCACGAGCTGGGTGGTGTGGGTCAGCCCCCGGCCGCCGTCCTCGGCGAGCGCCGTCATGTCGAACGTCGGGCCGCCCTCGGCGCCCAGTCCGACCAGCAGCAGGCCCAGCAGCATCACCACGGAGCCGAGCAGGGTGTAGAGGACGAACTTCCACGCGGCCCGCTCCCGCCCCGCGCCGCCCCAGCGGGCGATGAGGAAGTACATCGGGATCAGGACCGTCTCGAAGGCCAGGAAGAACAGCATCAGGTCCAGCACGGCGAAGGTCGCAAGGGTGCCGGCCTCCAGCAGGAGCACGAGCGCGACGAACGCCTGCGGGCGCGGCCCCCCGGGGGGCCGGTGGTAGCTGTACAGGGCGCACAGGAAGGTCAGCAGCGCCGTCAGGACGAGCAGGGGCAGTGAGACGCCGTCGGTGCCCAGGTGGACGCGGACGCCGAGCGCCGGGATCCAGGCGATGTCGGTCTCGGCCTGCACCGTGCCGGGCCGGTCGTGGTCGAAGCCGAGCGCGAGCACCGCGGTGGCGGCCAGCACGGCGCCGGTGACGGTGACGCCGTGGCGCAGCACGGCCTGCTCGGGATTCCGGCCCCGCAGCCCGGGCGGGGCCGGCAGCAGGGCGGCGGCCGCGCCGAGCAGGGGCAGGACGACGACGGCCGCCAGGAGCAGCCGCATCGCGGTGTCGTTCAGGGGGATCACTGGTCACGCTCCGGCGGCGACGAGGGCGGCGGCCACGGCCAGGACGAGGGAGCCGGCGAGCAGGAGGCCGAGATAGGTCTGCACGTTGCCGGTCTGGGCGCGGCGCACGGCCGTGCCCAGCAGCCGTGCGGTGCCTGTGGCGCCGCGCACGTAGGTGTCGACGACCTCGCGGTCCAGGAAACGCACCAGACGTGCGGCGGCCAGGACCGGGCGCACGGCGACGGCCGCGTAGAGGGCGTCGAGGTGGAAGCCTCGGGCGGCGTGGCGGTGCAGCGGGCCGAGCAGGAGCCGGCCCGGGTCGGCCGGGTCGTCGGCGGCGGCGATGTCGCCGTACGCCGCCCGGTGGGTGGCGATGGTCTCGGCCTCGGAGACCGCCGGCTCGGCCTCCGGGTGGGCGGCGACGGCGCCGAGCGGGGCGCGGGCGGCGGCGGTGGCGGTGCTGTGCCGCCAGGCCGCGTACATCACCACGATGCCGGCGGCGGCCAGGCCGGTGCCCAGGACGGAGGTGGTGAGGGTGGGGGCCAGCGAGCGGCCGTCGAACCAGTCGGGCAGGGCCCCGTAGAGCAGCCCGACGGCGATGGTCGGCCCGGCCAGCGCCCACAGCACCGCGTTCATGACGACCGGCTGCCCGACGCGGCCGGGCACGGCGCTCCCACCGGGTGAGGCGCTCCCGCCGGGCACGGCGAAGCCGCGGCCGTGGAAGGCCAGCAGCCACAACCGGGCGGCGTACGCGGCGGTGAGCGCCGCGGCCAGCAGCCCGGCGAGCAGGACCGCCCAGCCCACGGCGGACGGGACGGCGTGGGCCGCCCCTTCGGCGGGGTCGAGGGCGGCGTGCTCGGCCGCGGCCAGGACGGCCTCCTTGGAGAAGAAGCCCGCGAAGGGCGGCACGGCGGCCAGGGCCAGCAGGCCGACGGTCATCGTCCAGTAGGCGTCCGGCGCCCGCCCGGCCAGACCGCCGGTGCGGGACATCGCGGCCAGGGAGTTGGTGCCGGCCGCGTGGATGAGCACGCCCGCGGCGAGGAAGAGCAGCGCCTTGAACACACCGTGGGAGATGAGGTGGAAGACGGCCGCGCCGCGGTCGGCGACGGCCAGGGCGCCGGTCATGTAGCCGAGCTGGCCGACGGTGGAGTAGGCCAGGACCCGCTTGATGTCGTCCTGGGCGAGGGCGGCGAGCGCCGAGCCGACCATGGTGACCGCCGCCATCGCGGCCAGGACGGCGAGCGCGGCGGCGGAGGAGGTGAAGACGGGCAGCAGCCGCGCGACGAAGTACACCCCGGCCGCGACCATGGTGGCGGCGTGGATCAGCGCGGAGACCGGGGTCGGGCCCGCCATCGCGTCCGGGAGCCAGGTGTGCAGCGGGAACTGGGCGGACTTGCCCGCGACGCCCGCGAGCAGCAGCAGTGCGATGACGGTGGGGTGCTCCAGCTCGAAACCGGACAGCGGGGAGGTAAGCCGCGTCACGATCGTGCTGATGCGGAAGGTGCCGGCCTTGGAGGCCAGCGCCAGGATGCCGATGACGAACGGCACGTCGCCGAGCTTGGTGACGAGGAAGGCCTTGAGGGAGGCGGAGCGCGCGGCGGCCGTCTCCCAGTAGTGGCCGACCAGGAAGTACGAGCAGATGCCCATGACCTCCCAGCCGACCAGCAGCACGATCAGGTCGTCGCTGTAGACGACCAGCAGCATCGCGGCCGTGAAGAGGGAGACCAGCGCGGCGTAGGAGGGGTAGCGCGGGTCGTCGCGCAGATAGCCGGTGGAGTAGATCTGCACACAGGACGCGACGGCGGCGACCAGGACGGCCACGAGGACGGCGAAGCCGTCGAGGTGGAAGGCGAGTTCGACGGGGAGGGCGTCGTTGCCGGTGGGGGCCAGCCGGGTCGCGCCGGTCAGGGCGCCCTCCCCGCCCTGGCGTACGGCGACGGCCGCGGCGAGGGCGGCGGAGGCGAGGGTGGGCAGGACGGCCAGGGGACGGACGTAGGCGGGGGCGCGGCGGCCCAGCAGAAGCCCGGTGAGGGCGCCGAGGAAGGGCAGCAGCGGGACGAGGACGGCGAGGGTCGTGGTGCTCACGCGGTGGCCTCTCCCCTGGTCAGGCGCGTGTCGGCGGGGTTGTCGGTGGCGTCTGCCACCGTCGGCCCGTCGGTTTCGGCAGGTCTGCCGGTTCCATCGGTTCCGCCGGTTCCGCCGGTCTCGGCGAGTTCGCGGAGCCGGTCGATGTGGGAGGTGCCCCGGTTGCGGTAAACGAGCAGCACGATGGCGAGGCCGATGCCGATCTCGGCGGCGGCGATGGTGATGGTGAAGAGGGTGAGGGCCTGGCCCGCGTGGAGGGTGTCGCGGAGCCAGACGTCGAAGGCGACGAGGTTGAGGTTGACGGCGTTGAGCATCAGCTCGACCGACATCAGTACGAGGATCGCGTTGCGCCGGGCGAGGACTCCGTACAGACCGGTGCAGAAGAGGAGGACGGCCAGGACGGCGGGGTAGGCCAGATGCATCAGCGCTCTCCCCCGTCCGCGGCCCCGGTTCCGTTCCGTCCGTCTCCCCGGCGGGAGAGGACGATCGCTCCGACGAGGGCCGCGAGCAGCAGGACGGAGAGGGCCTCGAAGGGAAGCACCCAGTGCTGGAAGAGGATCCTGCCGGTGACGTCGGTGGTGCCCTGCGGCGCGCCGTTCTCCAGGTCGATCCAGGTGGTGCGGAAGGCGTCCACCACGACGGTGACCAGGACGGCGGCGGCCGTGACGGCGACCGCGAGGGCGACGGGGCGATTGCCGGAGTCGGCGTCCGGCGAGCGGCCGATGGGCGCCCGGGTGAGCATCAGCCCGAACAGCAGGAGGACGACGACGGCCCCGACGTAGATCAGGACCTGCACCCAGGCGATGAACTCGGCGGACAGCAGTAGGTACTCGACGGCGATCCCGCCCAGTGCCACCACCAGCCACAGGGCGGCGTGCACCAGCTGCCGGGTGGTGACGGCGGTGATCGCGGCGCCGAGGGTGAGCAGGCCGACGAGCAGGAAGAGGATCTCGACGCCGGTGGGCGACAGGAAGCCGGGGGTGCCGGAGGCGGTGGAAGCGGCGGTGGCGGTGGCGGTGGCGGCGAGGCTCACGGTGGCGCTCACGCGTCACCGTCCCGCCGGTCCGTGTCCGACTGCGGGGCTCCCGGCCGCCCGGCCTCGCGGTCGCGGGCCTCGGCCGCGAGTTGCTTCTCGGCGGCCTTGCGGGCGGCGGCGATCTCCTTGGGCTCCTCCGCGGCGGGGTCGAGCGGCGGCGGGGCGGGCACGGTCCACATCCACTCCCGCAGCCGGTCCCGCTCGTGGACGAGATCGCGGATGTCGGTCTCGGCGTACTCGAACTCCGGGGACCAGAACAGCGCGTCGAAGGGGCAGACCTCGATGCAGATACCGCAGTACATGCACAGGGAGAAGTCGATGGCGAAGCGGTCCAGGACGTTGCGGCTGCGCTCGCGCCCTCCCGGGACGGCGGGCGGCACCGTCTCCTTGTGGGAGTCGATGTAGATGCACCAGTCGGGGCACTCGCGGGCGCACAGCATGCACACCGTGCAGTTCTCCTCGAACAGCCCGATCACCCCGCGGCTGCGGGCGGGCAGCTCGGGCTGGACGTCCGGATAGTGCGCGGTGACCGAGCGCCGGGTCATGGTGCGGAGGGTGACGGCCAGGCCCTTGGCCAGGCCACTGCCGGGAACGGCCATTACTGGATCACCACCTTGACGACGCCGGTGAGCGCGATCTGGAAGAGGGCGAGGGGGACGAGCACGGTCCAGGCGAACCTCTGGAGCTGGTCCTCGCGCAGCCGGGGGTAGCTCACCCGCAGCCAGATGACGACGAAGGCGAGGACGGAGGTCTTCAGCAGGGTCCACAGCCAGCCGAGGTCGTCGGCGAACGGCCCGTGCCAGCCGCCCAGGAACAGCACCGTGGTCAGTGCGCACAGGATGACGATGCCCGCGTACTCGACGAGCAGGAAGAGCGCGAAACGCAGGCCCGTGTACTCGGTGTACGCGCCGAAGATGATCTCGGAGTCGGCGATGGGGGCGTCGAAGGGCGGGCGCTGGAGTTCGGCGAGCCCGGCGGTGAAGAAGACCAGGGCGCCGATGATCTGCCACGGCACCCACCACCACTCGAACGCCTCCAGGATCCCGGGCAGCGAGAGAGTCCCGGCGGCCATGGCGACGGAGGCGGCCGCGAGCAGCAGCGGCAGCTCGTACGCCATGAGCTGGGCGGCGGTGCGCAGTCCTCCCAGGAGGGAGAACTTGTTGGCCGAGGCCCAGCCGCCCATCAGCGAGCCGAGCACGCCGACGCCCATCACGGCGAGCACGAAGAAGATCCCCGCGTCGATCGCCTGGCCGACCATGCCGTTCGGGCCGACCGGGATGGCGATCAGCACCAGGAGGTAGGGGATCAGGGCGACGGCCGGCGCGAGCTGGAAGACCCGGCGGTCGGCATCGGCCGGTACGACGTCCTCCTTCTGCGCGAACTTCACTCCGTCGGCGACGAGTTGGGCCCAGCCGTGGAAGCCCCCCGCGTACATCGGGCCGACCCGGCCCTGCATGTGGGCCATCACCTTGTGCTCGGCCTGGCCCACCACCAGGGGCAGGACGAGGAAGGCGAGCAGGACGGCCAGCAGCCGCCAGGCGACGTCGAGCACGTCCATCAGGCGCCGCCTTCCGTCGTTCCGCCGCCGCTGTCGCTGTCGCTGTCGCTGCTGTTGGTGCCGGTGCCGCCGTCGCCGGTGCCGCCGCCGGTGCCGGGCTTCCGGGGGGCCTCGCGCTCCGGTTCCGGGACGTCGCCCTCGGGGGTGTTCGCCACCGAGGCGCCGCCGCCCTCGCCGAGCGGGGCCCCCGTCCGCTCGTCCGTCCCGTGCACGCGGCGGGCGGCCTCGGCCGAGGTCTCGCCGGACGGCTCCGCCTGCTTGAGCCAGGGCGCGTCCGTGCTGCGCCGCCCCGGCTCCGCGGCTGCCCGCTGACTGGCCGAACCCTCGCTCGCGCTGCGGGAGCGGCGCGGAGCGGCGGCCTCCGGCGGAGTGGCCCCGGCGGCGCGCTGGCTCGCGGAGCCGGCGCTCGCGCTGCGTGTGCGCCGCGGCGGGCGATCCCCCGCGGCGCCCGCCGCACGGCCGCGTGCCGGGCGGGCGGGCGGCGCGGGGAGCTGCCCCTTGAGCGGACCCCACTCGTTCGGGTCGGGCACGCCGGGCGGCAGCGTCTGCCGCCGCCTCGGTCCGCCCTCGGCGGGCTCGCCGGGCTCCTTGGCACCGGGCCACGCCTTGGCGACACGGGCCGCCAGCACGAAGTCCTTGCGCAGCGGATGCCCCTCGAAACCGTCGGGCAGCAGCAGCGGAGCCGGGTTCGGGTGGCCGGTGAAGGAGACGCCGAACATCTCGTACGTCTCCCGCTCGTGCCAGGCGGCCCCCGCGTACACACCGGTGGCGGTGGGCAGTTCGGGCGCCTCGTGCGGCACGGTGGTCCGCAGCAGCAGCCGCCGGACCGGAGTGCCCAGCACGGCCAGGTGCGCGCAGATCGAGAAGCCCTCGCCCGGCTCGTCCACGGCGCTCAGCCAGTCGAAGAACGTGCAGCCCAGCTCGTCGCGCGCGATGGTCAGCGCCTCGGTCCAGCGGGCGGCCGGCACGTCGACGGTCAGCAGCCCGTACGCCTCGGCCGCGCTCGCGCCCTCGCCGAACACCTCCCCGGCGGGCCGGGGCAGCCACCCGGGGGCGGACGGCCGCGGGTCCGGTGGGTTCGGGTGCGGGTTCGGTCCGCTCATGCGCGCTCCTCCCCCGCGGCCGGACCCGGGGGCGGGGGCGGGGCGACCAGGCCGCTGGTCAGGGCCGCCCCCGAAGGGCCCGGCGGAGGCGGCGGCGCGGCGCCGGGGACGGGCGGGGACGCGGGGGCGTTCCCGTACCGCTCGGCCGTCGACTCGCCGGCGATCTTCTCCTGGAGCTTGAGGATGCCCTGGAGCAGCGCCTCGGGCCGGGGCGGGCAGCCGGGCACGTAGACGTCGACCGGGATGATCTGGTCCACGCCCTTGGTGACGGAGTACGAGTCCCAGTACGGGCCGCCGCAGTTGGAGCAGGCGCCGAAGGAGATCACGTACTTCGGCTCGGGCATCTGCTCGTACAGCCGCCTGATCGCCGGGGCCATCTTGTCGGTGACGGTGCCCGAGACGACCATCAGGTCGGCCTGGCGCGGCCCCGGGGCGAAGGGGATGACGCCGAGGCGGATGAAGTCGTGGCGGGACATCGACGCGGCGATGAACTCGATCGCGCAGCAGGCCAGTCCGAAGTTGAAGACCCACAGGCTGTAGCGGCGGCCCCAGTTGAGGACCACCTTCATCGGCTCGGGGGCGAGCCGGGCCAGCCCGCCCAGCCGGCGGGGCACCGGCAGGTCGGCCGGGGCGGAGGTCCCGCGGGCGCCGGAGGGCTCGGGGGTCGGGGGGGTCACGTCCATGCCAGAACGCCCTTCTTCCAGGCGTAGAGCAGTCCCACGGCCAGGAAGCCGAGGAAGACGAACATCTCCACCAGTGTCACTCCGCCGAAACCGGGCTCGGCGAAGACCGTCGCCCAGGGGAAGAGGAAGATCGAGTCGACGGCGAAGACGACGTAGAGGAAGGCGTACACGTAGTAGCGGATCCGGGTGTGCGCCCAGCCCTCGCCGACGGGGTCCACTCCGCACTCGTAGGTCAGCAGCTTCTCCGGCGTCGGCACCACGGGCCGCAGCAGCCGCCCGGCGCCGAAGGCCACCGCCACGAAGAGCACCCCGACGACCGCGACCAGCCCGACGACCGCGTAGCCGTGGAAGTAGTCCGGCACGTCCGCCCCTCGCTCCGTGGTGTTCGCATCGGTTACGACGCTCCGTTCGGAAGGGGAGTCTAGGCCCTGGACCCGTGGGCGGAAGCGGGCCTCCGCCGCACCCGCGCCCCGGCCCCCGCCGTGCCCCGCCCGGTGGTGGGGTTAACCCCACCGTGTCCCGCCCACGAACCCCATGGCGGCGCGCCCCCCGCGCCCGGCAGTCTTGTGCCCATGACCGCGAGCCCCCCGACCTCCGGCCGCGCCGCGCCCGACGGCCCGCGCGCCCCGTACGCCCCTCCCACCGCACAGGTGCCACGGCCTGCGGGAACACCGGAATCATCCGACGCGCCGGACGCCCCGGGCACGCCGGACGTCTGGCGCGCCCCGCAGGTCGCCGGGGCCGCCCGGACCGAGGGGGCCGCGGGCCCGCCGCCGGAGCACCCGGAACCGGCGGGGACGGCCGGCTGCCCCCGCCTCGGGCCCCGCTCGGCGCGCAGACCTGGAAGGAGATCGCGCATCTCCTGCTCAACCTGCCGATGGACATCGTGGGCTTCCTCTACGTCTCCGTGTGGGTCTACTGCGGCCTGCTGCTGTCGGTCACCGTCGTGGGGCTGCCGGTGCTGGCACTGGGCCTGATGGGCGGCCGCCGGTTCGGCAGGGCGGAGCGGGTCCGCGCGCGGCTGCTGCTCGGAGTCCGGATCGAGGAGCCGACGCCGATCCGGCACCGGGCGCACGGCGGCTTCTTCCCCTGGCTGTGGGCCTGCCTGAAGGATCCCGTCGGCTGGCGGCACGCGCTCTACTCCTTCGTCCGCCTGCCCTGGGGCGTCATCACCTTCACCGTCTGCCTCGTCTCGCTCCTCGTCGCCTGGCCCGTCCTGCCGTGGCTGGCTCGCGGGCTGTCCCATGTGGACCGGATGATGGTGCGCGGGCTGCTGTCTCCCTCGGACGCGCTGGAGCGGCGCATCGCGGAGCTGGAGTCGGGCCGGCGGACGGTGGCCGACACCGCCTCCGCCGACCTGCGCCGCATCGAGCGCGACCTCCACGACGGGGCGCAGGCCCGGCTGGTCGCCCTGGCCATGGGGCTGGGCCTGGCCAGGGAGAAGCTGCTGGAGGACCCGCAGGCCGCCGCCAGGATGGTCGACGAGGCCCACGGCGAGGCGAAGCTCGCCCTCGCCGAGCTCCGCGACCTCGCCCGCGGCATCCACCCGGCCATCCTCACCGACCGCGGCCTGGGCCCCGCGCTGTCCAACGTCGCCGCACGCTGCCCCGTCCCCGTGACCGTCTCCGTGGACCTTGCCACCCGCCCCGCACCCGCCATCGAGGGCATCGCCTACTTCACCGTCTCCGAGCTCCTCCAGAACGTCGGCAAGCACAGCGGCGCCGCCCGGGCCTCGGTGGATCTGCGGCGCTCCGGCGGCCGTCTGCTCATCCGGGTCGCCGACGACGGCCGCGGCGGTGCCCGCGCCGACCGCGGCACCGGTCTGGCCGGCCTCACCGAGCGCCTGGGCTCCGTCGACGGGCTCCTTGCCGTGGACTCCCCCGACGGCGGGCCCACCACCGTCACCGCCGAGCTGCCCTGGCGCGATCCCGACGGCGGCTGACGCCCCGGTTTTCCACAGCCCCCCGCGCCGCCGGGTCCCGGTCCTGGAATGCTGTGCACAGAGATTCCTGCGCACGGCGTTCGGAAGACGGGGAGCGAGGGGGAGCGGTGGGGGACGCGAGGGACAGGGTGCGGGTGGTCATCGCCGAGGATTCGGTGCTGCTGAGGGAGGGCCTGACGCGTCTGCTCGGCGACCGCGGCCACGAGGTCGTCGCGGGTGTCGGCGACGGCGAGGCGCTGGTGAAGGTCGTCGGCGAGCTGGCCGACGCGGGCGAGCCGCCGGACGTGGTGGTGGCGGACGTGCGGATGCCGCCGTCGCACACCGACGAGGGGCTGCGGGCGGCCGTCCGGCTGCGCGCCCGCCATCCGGGTCTGGCGGTGCTGGTGCTGTCGCAGTACGTGGAGGAGCAGTACGCCACCGAGCTGCTGGCGGGCTCCGGCCGGGGCGTGGGCTATCTGCTCAAGGACCGGGTCGCCGAGGTCCGCGAGTTCGCGGACGCGGTGGTCCGGGTGGCCCGCGGCGGTACGGCGCTCGACCCCGAGGTGGTCGCACAGCTGCTCGGCCGCAGCCGCAGGCAGGACGTGCTGGCGGGGCTCACCCCGCGTGAGCGCGAGGTGCTGGGCCTGATGGCCGAGGGCCGCACGAACTCCGCGATCGCCCGGCAGCTGGTGGTCAGCGCCGGAGCGGTGGAGAAGCACGTCGGCAACATCTTCCTGAAGCTGGGCCTGCCGCCGGGCGGCGAGGACCACCGCCGGGTGCTGGCCGTGCTGACGTACCTCAGGTCATAGCCCGGCGGGCCGGCAGACCGCGGTCCGGCGGCTCTGGCACGGGGCTCCAGAAGGGCTCCAGAGCAGCACCGGAATATACGCGCGTCCCCGAGTGTCGTCTCACCGGAACGTCCACCATGTGACCGATCGCAGGAAGGTCACCCTTACCCACGTACGATGGCTGACGAGCCGCCGCCTCAAGGGAGGTCCAGTCCAGTGACCAGCCAGGTCAGTAGCCCAGCCGATCAGCAGCGCTCGCCCGGCTCACCGGCCAAGGAGGTTCGGCGGCTGGAGCGGGTCATCATCCGTTTCGCCGGCGACTCCGGCGACGGTATGCAGCTGACGGGCGACCGGTTCACCTCGGAGACGGCGACCTTCGGCAACGATCTTTCCACGCTGCCCAACTTCCCCGCCGAAATCCGGGCGCCCGCCGGGACACTGCCGGGGGTGTCGTCCTTCCAGCTCCACTTCGCCGACCACGACATCCTCACCCCCGGTGACGCGCCGGACGTGCTGGTGGCGATGAACCCGGCCGCGCTGAAGGCGAACATCGGCGACCTGCCGCGGGGCGCGGAGATCATCGTCAACACCGACGAGTTCACCAAGCGGGCGATGGCCAAGGTGGGCTACGCCGCCAGCCCGCTGGAGGACGGCTCGCTGGACGCCTACCGGGTGCACCCGGTGCCGCTGACGACGCTGACGATCGAGGCGCTGAAGGACTCCGGTCTGGCCCGCCGGGACGCCGAGCGGGCGAAGAACATGTTCGCGCTGGGCCTGCTGAGCTGGATGTACCACCGGCCCACCGAGGGCACCGAATCCTTCCTGCGCAGGAAGTTCGCCAAGAAGCCGCAGGTGGCCGAGGCGAACGTGGCCGCCTTCCGGGCGGGGTGGAACTTCGGCGAGACCACCGAGGACTTCGCCGTCTCCTACGAGGTCGCCCCGGCTTCGGCCGCCTTCCCGCCGGGCACCTACCGCAACATCTCCGGCAATCTGGCACTGTCTTACGGACTGATCGCCGCGTCTCAGCAGGCGGACCTCCCGCTGTATCTGGGCTCGTACCCGATCACCCCCGCCTCGGACATCCTCCACGAGCTGAGCCGCCACAAGAACTTCGGCGTGCGCACCTTCCAGGCCGAGGACGAGATCGCGGGCATCGGCGCCGCGCTGGGCGCCGCCTTCGGCGGGGCGCTGGCGGTGACCACCACCTCCGGCCCCGGGGTGGCGCTGAAGTCGGAGACGATCGGGCTGGCGGTCTCCCTGGAGCTGCCGCTGCTGATCGTGGACATCCAGCGCGGCGGCCCCTCGACGGGCCTGCCGACCAAGACCGAGCAGGCCGACCTGCTCCAGGCGATGTACGGGCGCAACGGCGAGGCCCCGGTGCCGATCGTGGCCCCGGCCACCCCCGGCGACTGCTTCACCGCGGCGCTGGACGCGGCCCGGATCGCGCTGACGTACCGCACCCCGGTGTTCCTGCTGAGCGACGGCTACCTGGCCAACGGCTCCGAGCCGTGGCGGATCCCGGAGCCCGGCGAGCTGCCCGACCTGAGCGTGCGGTTCGCGTCCGGCCCGAACCACACCACCGAGGCCGGCACCGAGGTCTTCTGGCCGTACAAGCGCGATCCGCAGACCCTGGCCCGCCCCTGGGCCGTGCCCGGCACACCGGGCCTGGAGCACCGCATCGGCGGCATCGAGAAGCAGGACGGCACGGGCAACATCTCCTACGACCCGGCCAACCACGACTTCATGGTCCGCACCCGCCAGGCCAAGGTCGACCGGATCGAGGTGCCGGACGCCGCCGTCGACGACCCCACCGGTGACGCGGGGCTGCTGGTGCTGGGCTGGGGATCGACCTACGGGCCGATCACCGCCGCGGTACGCCGCCTGCGCGCCGCCGGCGAGAAGGTCGCCCAGACCCATCTGCGCCACATCAACCCCTTCCCCGGCAATCTCGGCGAGGTGCTGAAGCGCTACGACAAGGTGGTCGTCCCCGAGATGAACCTCGGGCAGCTGGCCACTTTGCTGCGAGCGAAGTACCTGGTCGACGCCCAGTCGTTCACGCAGGTCACCGGCCTGCCGTTCAAGGCCGAGCAACTCGCCACCGTTCTGAAGGAGGCCATCGATGGCTGAGACCACGACGGAGGCGCCCACCTTCGAGGCGCTCTCCCTGGTCCCCAAGGCCGACGGCAAGCAGACCATGAAGGACTTCAAGTCCGACCAGGAGGTCCGCTGGTGCCCCGGCTGCGGCGACTACGCCGTCCTGGCCGCCGTCCAGGGCTTCATGCCGGAGCTCGGGCTGGCGAAGGAGAACATCGTCTTCGTCTCCGGCATCGGATGCTCCTCCCGTTTCCCGTACTACATGAACACCTACGGGATGCACTCCATCCACGGCCGCGCCCCGGCCATCGCCACCGGGCTGGCCTCCTCCCGGCCGGATCTGTCGGTGTGGGTGGTCACCGGTGACGGTGACGCGCTGTCCATCGGCGGCAACCACCTCATCCACGCCCTGCGCCGGAACGTGAACCTGAAGATCCTGCTGTTCAACAACCGGATCTACGGGCTCACCAAGGGCCAGTACTCGCCCACCTCCGAGGTCGGCAAGATCACCAAGTCGACGCCGATGGGATCCCTGGACGCCCCCTTCAACCCGGTGTCGCTGGCGATCGGCGCGGAGGCATCCTTCGTGGCCCGCACCGTCGACTCCGACCGCAAGCACCTCACCGGCGTACTGCGTGCGGCCGCGGACCACCCGGGCACCGCCCTGGTGGAGATCTACCAGAACTGCAACATCTTCAACGACGGCGCCTTCGAGGTGCTGAAGGACAAGGAGCAGGCCCAGGAAGCCGTGATCCGGCTGGAGCACGGACAGCCGATCCGCTTCGGTGCGCCCGCGGAGGACGGCCTGGGCTCCAAGGGCGTGATCCGCGACCAGGCCACCGGAGACCTGAAGGTGGTCGACGTCACGGTGGAGGGCACCGAGGGCGTTCTGGTCCACGACGCCCACGCGGCCTCCCCGACGACCGCCTTCGCCCTCTCCCGGCTCGCCGACGCCGACACTCTGCACCACACCCCCATCGGCGTCCTGCGGGATGTGCGCCGCCCGGTCTACGACACCCTGATGACCGAGCAGCTGGAGAAGGCCGTCGTGCAGAACGGCAAGGGAGACCTGGGCGCGCTCCTGTCCGGCAACGACACCTGGACGGTCGTGGGCTGACGGCACGTTCGCCCGTGTGAGGGGCCGGTCCCGCCTGGCGGGACCGGCCCCTCGGCCGTTCAGGTGACACGGGATCCGGCCGGGGTGGGCCGAGTGTGCGGGACGGAGCACGATACGTAAGCACCGTACGCCGGAACGGAAATGACAACAGGGGCGTACGGCGCTACCGTCTTGAGGGCGGCCGCCGGGCCGGTCCGGTCACCCCCGAGGAGGAACGTTGGAGTCGCAGGGCGAGCAGCGCACGGGACTGTTGTTCGGCTTCGCCGCCTACGGGATGTGGGGGCTGCTACCGCTGTACTGGGCGCTGCTGGAGCCCGCCGGCGCCACCGAGGTCCTGGCCCACCGGATGGTGTGGTCGCTGCCCACCGCCCTGGTCATCCTGGCCGCGCTGCGCCGCTGGGCGTGGGTGCGCCCGCTGCTGCGCGATCCCCGCAGGCTGGCCCTGATAGCCCTGGCGGCCGGGCTGATATCGGTCAACTGGGGCCTGTTCATCTGGGCCGTGGGGAGCGGCAAGGTCATCGAGGCGTCGCTCGGCTACTTCATCAACCCGCTGATATCGATCGCCTTCGGCGTCCTGCTGCTGCGCGAGCGGCTGCGGCCCGCCCAGTGGGTGGCCGTCGGCATCGGGGCCCTGGCGGTGGGGGTCATGACCGTCGCATACGGCCGGCTGCCCTGGCTCTCGCTCGCCCTGGCCGTCAGCTTCGCGCTCTACGGGCTGATCAAGAAGGGCGTCCGGCTGGACGGGGTGGCGAGCTTCGGGGCCGAGACGGCCGTGCAGTTCCTGCCCGCCGTCGCCTTCCTGGTCTTCCTGGGTTCGCGGGGCGGGGCCACCTTCACCACCGAGGGCACCGGGCACGCGCTGCTGCTCTCCTTCGCCGGACTGGCCACCGCACTGCCGCTGATCTTCTTCGGCGGGGCGGCCGTACGACTGCCGCTGTCCACGATCGGCCTGCTGCAGTACCTGGCGCCCGCCTCGATGTTCCTGCTGGGCCTGCTGGCCTTCGACGAGGAGATGCCGCCCGAGCGCTGGGCCGGCTTCCTGCTCGTCTGGGCCGCGCTGTGCCTGCTCACCTGGGACGCACTGCGCACCGCACGCCGTTCGCGGGCACGCCTGCGTGCGGCCGCCGCGGCGGCGTCCGCACGGGCGCCGCGGACGGGCGGCGGAAAGGCCGGGGGCACGGTGTCCGACGAGGCCGCTCGCCCGGCGGACCGCCCGGCGGTGGCCGGCGCCCCGTCCGACCCCGCGAAGAGCTGACCGCGGGTCCGGCCACGGCCGGCCGGAGCCGGCCGGACCGCCCTGGGGACTCCAAAGGCGGAACGGCCGGAATCGGCCACTTCGCGGCGCGCCGCGAACCGGTGGCACGTCAGCGCGACATCGTCCGATATTCGGACGCGTATGTCCGGATTCTGCCCTTGACGGTGCACCGGCGCCCCATCAGCATCATGCTCACGTCAACCCCCACAGGAGGCATGATGCCCATTCACGCTGGACGACGGCTCCCCCGAAGATCCCCCCTCCACCGCGCCGTCCTCGGAGCCGGACTCGCCGGTGCGCTCGCCGCCGGACTGCTCACCGCGACGACCGCCCCGGCCGCGGCCGAGGTCACCACGGCCGCGGCGGCACCGGACATCCCGCTCACCAACGTCAAGGCACACCTCTCGCAGTTCCAGACGATCGCGAACGCCAACGGCGGCAACCGCGCCCACGGCCGCCCCGGCTACCGCGCGTCGATCGACTACGTCAAGGGCAAGCTGGACGCGGCCGGCTACACCACGGCGCTCCAGCAGTTCACCTACAACGGGACCACCGGCTACAACCTCATCGCCGACTGGCCCGGCGGCGACACCGGCGCCGTCCTCATGTCCGGAGCACACCTGGACTCGGTCAGCAGCGGCGCCGGCATCAACGACAACGGCTCCGGCTCCGCCGCCGTCCTGGAGACCGCCCTCGCCGTGGCCCGCGCGGGATACCAGCCCGACAAGCATCTGCGGTTCGCCTGGTGGGGGGCCGAGGAACTCGGTCTGGTGGGCTCGAAGCACTACGTCAACAGCCTCTCCTCCACCGAGCGGTCGAAGATCGACGGCTACCTCAACTTCGACATGATCGGCTCGCCCAACGCCGGTTACTTCGTCTACGACGACGACCCCGCCATCGAGAAGGTCTTCAAGGACTGGTTCGCCGCCAGGGGCGTCCCGACCGAGATCGAGACGGAGGGCGACGGACGCTCCGACCACGCCCCGTTCAAGAGCGCCGGTGTCCCCGTCGGCGGCCTGTTCACCGGTGCCGGACGCGTCAAGACCAGCGCCCAGGCGCAGAAGTGGGGTGGCACCGCCGGGCAGTCCTTCGACCGCTGCTACCACTCCTCCTGCGACACCACCGCCAACATCAACGAAACCGCCCTGGACCGCAACAGCGACGCCGCCGCCCACGCGGTGTGGACGCTGAGCTCGGGCACCACCACCCCGCCGGACGGCGACGTCTTCGAGAACACCGACGACCACGCCATCCCCGACCCGGGCACGGTGGAGTCACCGCTCCCCGTCACCGGCCTCTCCGGGAACGCCCCGAGCGACCTCAGGGTCGGCGTCGACATCAAGCACACCTACCGCGGTGACCTGGTCATCGACCTGGTGGCCCCGGACGGCAGCAGCTACCGGCTGAAGAACTCCGGCTGGGACTCGGGCGACGACGTGATCACCACCTACACCGTCAACGCCTCCTCCGAGGCGGCGAACGGAACCTGGAAACTGCGTGTGAGGGACGTCTACCGCTCCGACTCCGGCTACATCGACAGCTGGAAGCTCACCTTCTGACCCGTCCGGCCGGCCCGTCCGGGCCCCGAGCCCGCCCCGCCGGGCCGGGGACCACCGCCCGCCGACGCGACCGCGTCGGCGGGCGCGGCCATCCATGCAGACCGTCCGTACCACCCGGCGGGCGGACGCTCCGAGCCCCGGTCACTCCCCCTCCTCGCGGCGGGCGCGCAGCGCCCGGACCTTGTGACGGTTGCCGCAGCGCTCCATCGAGCACCAGCGGCGGCGGCCGGGGCGCGAGGTGTCCACGAAGACCAGTCGGCAGTCGTCCGACGCGCACTCCCGTATCCGGTGGACGTACGGGCCGCCGAACAGGTCGACGGCGTCGCGCGCGACGGTCGAGAGCAGTTGGGTGCCGGTCGCGTCCGGCCCCCATTCCCTCGCCCAGCCCCGTCCGCCGTCCCGCCGCAACCGCACCGGCAGCGGCGGCCGGGAGGCGGCCTCGTTGACCACCGCCGCATCCCGCGGGCGCGGTGCACGGCCGTGCGCCCGGTCCACCGCCATCCGCCACAGCGCGGCGCGCAACTCCTTGGCGGCGGCCAGCTCGGCCTCCGTCACCACGATGGAGGGCGCGGGGCGCAGCCGGGAACGGGCGGCCCAGACCGCGAGGTTCACCGGCTCGTGCAGCACCTCGTAGCGCGCGTGACCGCCGGACCCGCCCGTCGGCAGCAACTCCAGGCACAGGGACCCCGGGTCGAAGCGATAGGGCACTCCTTCGGGTGAGTGCAGCACCAGACCCATTGCGGACTCCGTCACGTAACCAATATAACTGGTTACCGAGCAGAGGGAAGTGCGGCGAACGGGAGACGGGGCGATGACGGAGACATCGGGCGAGGCGACCACGACGGGCAGCACGCAGGAGGTGCTGGGCTGGAAGCTGGTGATCGACTGCGCGGATCCGCACCGGCAGGCCGACTTCTGGGCCGCGACCCTGGGCTATCTGGTGGAGGACAACAGCGCCCTGATCGAGCGCCTGCTCGGTCTCGGCGTCGTGGGCGAGGAGATCCTGGTCGAGCACCACGGCCGCCGCGCCTGGCGCGACCTGGCCGCGGCACGCCACCCGGAGGATCCGGCCGACCCCGACAGCGGTGCCGGGCTGGGGCGGCGGTTGCTCTTCCAGCGCGTCCCGGAGCCCAAGACCGTCAAGAACCGCCTGCACATCGATGTCCACTCGGGCCCTGGGCGGCGCGAGGGGACCGTTGCCCGGCTGGAGGGCCTGGGTGCGTCGGTCATACGGCAGGTGAGGGAGCCGGGCGGTGAGTGGACGGTGATGGCGGATCCCGAGAGCAATGAGTTCTGCGTGTCATGAGGGCGCCGCCTCTCCATGCCCAGCGAGTACGCCCGTGTCTTCTTGCGGGCGGCGGCCGTGAGCCCCACCCGCTCCAGCGCCTCCGCCACCCGGGCCGCACGGGTGCGGGGACCGGCGGTCGGGTCGGCCGCCTCCAGGCGCGGCGGGTTGTCGCGGCCGGAGAGGAAGCCGTACGGCGCCCGACCTTCGATCAGCGCGCCCGCCCGCGGCAGCACCCGCCGGGCCGCGTCCGGCATCGACTCGCCCAGCAGCCGCGCGCTTCCGCCGCTGGGCTCGATCAGTCCGAACAGCATCCGAATCGTGGTCGTCCTGCCCGAGCCGTTCGGGCCCAGGAAGCCGAAGACGCTGCCGCACGGCACCTCCAGGGCTGCATGGCGCTTCCCGGGGTCGGGGGAACGGTGCGGTACGGCGGTGCCGAACCGGTCCCGCCGCACCGTCTCGCGGACGGGCAGCGGGACCGGGCGGCGGGCGCGCTAGCCGGCGGAGCCGGCCGCCTCGGCCAGGCCCTCGCGGGTGACGGCCCCGACGTAGACGGTGCCGTCTTCGGTGATCAGGGCGTTGACGAGGCGGGTGCCGAAGAAACGGCCGGTGCCGAAGTCGCCCTTGACCTCCTCCGTGAAGCCGTCGAGCAGCTTGCGCGCCTCGGGCGCCGCCTCCTGCGCGGCGTCCGTACCGGGCACCGGGCCGCCACCGGGCAGTTCGATCCGGGCGACCGAGCCCCAGCCCTCACCGACGACCTCCAGGCCGGACGGCAGCCCCTCGGCGCCGTCCCGGTCCCTGCCGTCGCCGCCCCGGCCGTCCTCGTACGGCGCCTTGCCGGAGCCGTTCCGCGCGCCGTCGAGCCTCTCCTCGGTGACCTTCGCGTCCTTCGGCGGCTTGAAGTCGAAGGTGCCGGCGTCCGGCCGGGCGAAGTCCACCTCGGTGAAGCCCACGTCGACGGCGGCCTTCCCGCCGCCCTTGGGGGTGAGGGTGAACTTCAGCGGCACACCGCTGTCCGCGTCCACCGCGATCCGCACCGACCCGACCGTGCTCTCCGGCTGCTTCGGCTCGATCAGCAGTTGGTGGGCGTCCTGGCCGGCGACCTTCGCCGTACCGTCGACGGTGACCGAGGTCGTGGCGTCGACGGCCTTGAGAACCTCCTGGGCGGCCTTCTGCGGGGTCACCTTCTCCAGACCTCCCGGGGTCTCCCCCGGGCCGGCGCCCCGTCCGCCCTCTCGGGGGAGGACGGTGTGGTGGACGGTGTTCGTGGCGCTGTCGTACGCCCACACGTCGCCCCCGTTGCGGATGAGGCTGTACTCCGCGGCCTTCTCCACGATCGAGACGCGCTGTCTGTCCGGCCCGTCCACCGCGACGCGCAGGGTGTGGGAGCCGGAGGCCAGCCCGGCGAGCCTACCGCGCGGATCGGCGGCCCCGGCGCCCTCCTCACGGCCGCCGCCGGGGCCGCCCGAGCCCATGCCGGGCAGGGCGGGCAGACCGAGATCGGTGGTGATCCTCACCGTCCCGGACAGTTGTTGGGTGTCCGAGGCCGCGATCTTCGCGACCAGTTCCTCGGCGGTGATCTCCGGCAGATCCGGGCTGCCGCCGGAACTGGCCAGTGCCGGTACGAGGCCGACGGCCGCCACCGTCGCTCCGGCCACGGTGGCCGGCACCGCGTAACGCAACGCCTTCTTCATCGGTCGGGTCCGTGCCATGTGTGCCCTTACCTCCGTGATCGGCGGCGGTTCGTCCGTACGTCGCACTCGTCAACCCCTGGCCGCCATTCTCACCCATTCCGGTGCGGGGTGTCGGTGTCAATCCCACCAAATTGCTCCGGACAGGGCGTCAGACGACAGGGGCAAACCGATCTACTCCCGGGGTATGACACCACCGGCACCGCCTCGTCCCACCGGCGCCGCAGACGGCCCGACGCCCCCTTCCCGAGGCGTACGGTCCCGTCCGGGCCGGGAGGAACGGAATCCTCGGCGCGGTCAGCCCGCGCGGTGGACCACCGAGTCGCACAGATAGGAGAGAGCCTCCTTGGCCGCGCAGTCCGGCAGCGGCGCAAGAACGTTGCGGGCCTCGTCCGCGCAGCGGATCGTGTCACGCCGCGCCTCCTCCAGCGCCGGATGGGCGCGGAGTCCCGCCAGCGCCTCCGCGTGCCGGGCGTCGTCGCTCAGGTCGCCGTCCAGCAGCGCGCACAGAGCCAGGTCCTCCGGCGAACCGCCGTCGGCCGCGCGGGCCCGCAGACGCAGGACCGGCAGCGTCTCGATGCCTTCCCTCAGGTCCGTGCCGGGTGTCTTGCCGGACTCGTGGGAGTCGCTGGCGATGTCGAGCACATCGTCGGCCAGCTGGAAGGCGGTGCCGATCCGCTCCCCGTACTGGGTGAGGACGTCCACGACGTTCTCGTCCGCGCCCGACATCTTCGCGCCGAAGCGTCCGGCTACCGCGATCAGCGAGCCGGTCTTGCCCGCGATCACGTCGAGGTAGTGGGCGATCGGGTCGTCGCCCTCCCGCGGGCCCGCCGTCTCCAGGATCTGCCCGGTCACCAGCCGCTCGAACGCCTCGGCCTGGACCCTGACCGCCTCCGGTCCCAGATCGGCCAGGATGTGCGAGGCCCGGGCGAAGAGGAAGTCACCGGTGAGGACGGCCACGGAGTTGTCCCAGCGGGCGTTGGCGCTGGGCACTCCGCGCCGCACGTCCGCCTCGTCCATCACGTCGTCGTGGTAGAGCGTCGCCAGGTGCGTCAGCTCCACGACCACCGCCGAGGGCACCACCCCGGGGGCGTGCGGGTCGCCGAACTGCGCCGCCAGCATCACCAGCAGCGGGCGGAATCGCTTCCCGCCGGCCCGCACCAGATGCTGCGCGGCTTCCGTTATGAAGGGCACGCCGCTCTTGGTGGCCTCGATGAGGCCCTCCTCGACAGCCGCCAACCCCGCCTGGACATCGGTTTCCAGCGCATGGTCCCGCACGCTCAGCCCGAAGGGCCCGACGACGGTCACGAGGGGTACTCCTGTCTGCGTACGATCAGCCAACGATCACGCGGCTCGTCGCGGCCTTCACGGTGTGTCGCCGTACCGCCGGGCCGCTGTCGCCATCATCATCCCTGGCAGCGTAGCCGGTCCCGAGACGATCACAGCCGCCGCGTTGCCTCTGTGACGGAGGCCGCATCCCGGCCCCGACCGCGCCCCGCAGCGGGTCGCTTCTGCCGCGGATCACCACCGCGTAGCCTGTTCGCGGCCCTGACCGGCGACGACCTCGAAGGCGAGGCACCTCACCCATGTCCGACGCGACCCCGCTCGAACTGCCCGAAGACGATCTCTTCGGCCCGGACAACCTGCCCTACGGCGTCTTCACCACCGAGGACGACCCCGACCTGCGCCGGATCGGCGTGCGCTACGGCCCGTACGTCCTGGACGCGGGCTCGGCCGCTGACGCGTTCGGCTCGCCCCACACCGGCCTGCTCCAGAAGCCGAGCCTCAACCCCCTGATGGCGGCGGGGCGCCCGGTCTGGCGGGCGGTGCGCGCCGAGCTGCGTTCCTGGCTGACCGCGCCCGAGCACGCCGGCACCGTCACGCAGTACCTGATCCGGCTCGAGGACGTCACCCTCCACCTTCCCTTCGAGGTGGCCGACTACGTCGACTTCTACGCCAGCGAGCACCACGCCACCAACGTCGGGCGGATCTTCCGGCCCGGCGGTGAGCCGCTCACTCCCAACTGGAAGCACCTGCCGATCGGCTATCACGGCCGCTCCGGCACCGTCGTGGTCTCCGGCACCCCCGTCGTCCGCCCGCAGGGGCAGCGCAAGGCCCCCGACGAGGCCTCCCCCTCCTTCGGTCCGTCCCGCCGGCTGGACATCGAGGCGGAGGTCGGCTTCGTGGTCGGCACCCCCTCCCGGCTGGGCGAAACGGTGCCGCAGGCGGACTTCCGGGAGCACGTCTTCGGCGTCTGCCTGGTCAACGACTGGTCGGCGCGTGACGTCCAGGCCTGGGAGTACGTGCCGCTGGGCCCGTTCCTGGGCAAGTCCTTCGCGACCTCCGTCTCGGCCTGGGTCACCCCGCTGGACGCCCTCGACGCGGCCCGCACCGAGCCGCCGCGGCGCACCCATCCGCTGCTGGACTACCTGGAGGACTCCGCGGGCGGGGAGCCCGGCGGGCTGGATCTGCGGATCTCGGTCTCCCTCAACGGCCACACCGTCGCCGAGCCGCCCTTCTCCGCGATGTACTGGACGGCCGCCCAGCAGCTCGCCCACATGACCGTGAACGGCGCCTCGCTGCGCACCGGGGACCTCTTCGCCTCCGGCACCGTCAGCGGCCCGGAGGTGCACCAGCGCGGCTGCCTGCTGGAGCTGACCTGGTCCGGCCGCGACCCGGTCGAACTCCCCGACGGCAAGCGGACGTTCCTGGAGGACGGCGACGAGGTCGTCATCACCGCCTGGGCGCCCGGACCGGACGGTTCCCGCATCGGCCTGGGCGAGGTGTCCGGCCGCGTCCACCCGGCCGCCGACCGGGGCGTCTGACACCGCCCCGCCCACGGGGGCCGGCCGCCGCGTACCGGTCCGCCGTTCTCAAGTCGGTCGCACGCCGGTCCGGAATCCGTTCCGGACCGGCCCGTCGGCCGGTGCCACCTGCTAGCTTGGCGTGCCCTTGCAGTACGAGTGATACGCAGTAATACGCAGTAAGCAGTGATACGCATGGAGGGGGACCACGTGCGCACATCGGCACGGTATGCGGGAGCGGCCGCCGCCTTGGCCACAGCCCTGCTGATGAGCGGCTGCGGAAGCGGCGGCGGCTCCGGGGAGCCCGAGCCGAAGCCGAGCTCCGAGCAGACCGCCGAGCCCACCGGCGACCCCGGCGGGGAGGCGGCGACCGGCGGGGTGAACGGCACCTGGAGCGCCGAGGGCGACGGCAAGGCGATGGTGCTGAGCATCAGCGGCGACCAGGCGGCACTGCTGGGCGAGACCACCTGCACGGGCACGGCGGACACCGGCGCCGATCCGGTCACCTTCGCCCTCAAGTGCACCGACGGCAGCACCGACCGCACCAGGGGCACGGTCAAGAGCGTGGAGGGCGAGAGCCTCACCGTCGCCTGGGAGTCGGGCACCACCGACACCTTCACCAAGGTGGAGGTCCCCGAGGTCTCCACCGAGATCCCCGAGATCGGCGACCTGCCCAGCGGTCTGCCCAGCGATCTGGATCTCCCCACGGAGTGAGCGCGCCCGGGAGAAGCACCTCCTGAGAAGCACGCCCGGGAAGCATGACCGGGGAGCGCGGCTCCCCGGCACGCCTCCGCGGCGCGCTCCGGACCGCGAGACACCCCCGGCACACACACGGCGGCCGCCCGGCACGGATGCCGGGCGGCCGTCGCCGTACGGGCACCTCAGCGGGCGAACACCCCCGCCTGGGAGGCGAGGTCCAGGAAGTACTGCGGGGCCACGCCCAGCACCAGTGTGACCGCCACACCGACGGCGATCGCCGTGGTGGTCAGCGGACTCGGCACCGCGACCGACGGCCCCTCCACCTTCGGCTCGCTGAAGAACATCAGGACGATGACCCGGATGTAGAAGAACGCCGCGATGGCCGAGGCGATCACGCCCACGACCACCAGCGCCCCCGCGCCGCCCTCCGCCGCCGCCTTGAACACCGCGAACTTGCCCGCGAACCCGGAGGTCAGCGGGATGCCCGCGAAGGCCAGCAGGAAGACCGCGAAGACCGCGGCCACCAGCGGGGAGCGGCGCCCCAGACCGGCCCACTTGGACAGGTGCGTGGCCTCGCCGCCCGCGTCCCGCACCAGCGTCACCACGGCGAAGGCGCCGAGCGTGACGAAGGAGTAGGCCGCCAGGTAGAACAGCACCGACGAGATGCCGGAGGGCGTCGCCGCGATCACACCGGCGAGGATGAAGCCGGCGTGCGCGATCGAGGAGTACGCCAGCAGCCGCTTGACGTCGGTCTGTGTGATGGCGATGACCGCGCCGGCCAGCATCGACACGATCGCCACGCCCCACATCACCGGCCGCCAGTCCCAGGTGAGCCCCGGCAGCACGACGTACAGCAGCCGCAGCAGGGCGCCGAAGGCGGCGACCTTGGTGGCGGCGGCCATGAAGCCGGTCACGGGGGTCGGGGCACCCTGGTAGACGTCCGGCGTCCACATGTGGAACGGCACCGCGCCGACCTTGAACAGCAGGCCCATCACCAGCAGCGCGCCACCGATGAGCAGCAGTACGTCGTTGCCCGTCGTCCCGGCGAGCGCCTCGGTCGTGCCGCGGTTGGTGTCCGCGATCACCGAAGCGATGTCCGCGTACTTCACGCTGCCCGCGTAGCCGTACAGCAGGGCGATGCCGAAGAGCAGGAAGGCGGAGGAGAAGGCGCCCAGCAGGAAGTACTTGAGCGCGGCCTCCTGCGACATCAGCCGCTTGCGGCGGGCCAGCGCGCACAGCACGTACAGCGGCAGTGAGAAGACCTCCAGCGCGATGAAGAGCGTCAGCAGGTCGTTGGCGGCCGGGAAGACCAGCATGCCGCCGACCGCGAAGAGCAGCAGCGGATAGACCTCGGTGGTGGTGAACCCGGCCCGCACCGCCGCCTTCTCGCCCTCACCGCCGGGCACCGCCGCGCCCTCGGCGGCGAAGGAGTCCACGTGCCTGCCGTGCGCCCGCGGGTCGAGCCTGCGCTCGGCGAAGGTGAGCAGCGCGACCAGCGAGACCAGCAGGATCACGCCCTGCAGGAAGAGCGCCGGTCCGTCGACGGCGAGGGCGCCCATGGCGACCAGCCCCGCCTCGGTGGTGGCCCTTCCCGCGGCGGCCAGCCCGACGACGGCCGCGAAGGCCGACGCCAGGGCCAGGCCCGCCAGCAGCGCCTGGGCGGTGTACCGCGCCCGGCGCGGCACGAACGCCTCGATCAGGACGCCTACGACGGCGGCGCCGATGACGATCAGCACCGGGGCGAGCTGCCCGTACTCGATGTCGGGCGCGGGGATCATCTCCTGCGCCCGCAGGGTGAGTTCCGTGGTGGTGCTCACTTGGCGGCCTCCACCTCAGGATCGGGGTCGGTCTTCTGCACGTCCGAGAGGGTGTGCTCGACCGCCGGGTTGACGATGTCCGTCAGCGGCTTGGGGAAGACGCCGAGGAGGATCAGCAGGGCGATCAGCGGTGCCACCACCGCCAGTTCGCGCTTCCTCAGGTCGGGCATGCGCTCGACCCCGGGACCGACCGGCC
The DNA here is from genome assembly GCF_017114865.1 of Streptomyces verrucosisporus. Taxonomy (GTDB): domain Bacteria; phylum Actinomycetota; class Actinomycetes; order Streptomycetales; family Streptomycetaceae; genus Streptomyces; species Streptomyces fenghuangensis. Next base: position 151,316 of record NZ_JADEYH010000011.1, read on the forward strand.
CGGTCATGGTGCGCTGGTAGAGCACCAGCACGTACAGCGCGGCCAGGACGATGCCGAACGTGGCGACGATCCCGGCGGCCGGGTAGCGGGTGAACGTGCCCACCAGCACCAGGAACTCGCTGACGAACGGCGCGAGCCCCGGCAGCGAGAGGGTGGCGAGCCCGCCGATCAGGAAGGTGCCGGCCAGCACCGGGGCGACCTTCTGCACCCCGCCGTAGTCGGCGATGAGCCGGGAGCCGCGGCGCGAGATCAGGAAGCCGGCGACCAGCATCAGGGCGGCGGTGGAGATCCCGTGGTTGACCATGTAGAGCGTCGCGCCGCCCTGGCCCTGGCTGGTCATCGCGAAGATGCCCAGGACGATGAAGCCGAAGTGGGAGATCGACGCGTAGGCGATCAGCCGCTTGATGTCGCGCTGCCCGATGGCGAGCAGGGCGCCGTAGACGATGCTGACCAGCGCCAGCGCCAGCACCACCGGGGTGGCCCAGGCGCTGGCCTCGGGGAAGAGCCCGAGGCAGAAGCGGAGCATCGCGAAGGTGCCGACCTTGTCGACGACCGCCGTGATGAGCACGGCGACCGGTGCGGTGGACTCGCCCATGGCGTTGGGCAGCCAGGTGTGCAGCGGCCACAGCGGCGCCTTGACCGCGAAGGCGAGGAAGAATCCGAGGAACAGCAGCCGCTCGGTGTTCTGCGCCATCGTCAGCTCGCCGGAGGCGCGGGCCTCGACGATCGCCTGGAGGGAGAAGGTCCCCTCGCCCAGCTGGTCGGCGGTGACGGCGTACAGGCCGATCACCGCGGCCAGCATGACCAGGCCGCCGGCGAGGTTGTAGAGCAGGAACTTCACGGCCGCGTAGGAGCGCTGCTTGGCCGCCTCGCCCTCGTCGCGGGCGCCCGCCCGGTCACCGAAGCCCCCGATGAGGAAGTACATCGGGATGAGCATGGCCTCGAAGAAGACGTAGAAGAGGAAGACGTCCGTGGCCGCGAAGGAGATGATCACCATCGCCTCGACCGCCAGGATCAGCGCGAAGAAGCCCTGGGTGGGCCGCCACCGGCGGTCGGGCTCCGTCCCTTCCAGGGGGTCGGCGTCGTGCCAGCCCGCCAGGACGACGAACGGGATCAGCAGGGCGGTCAGCGCGATCAGGGCGACCCCGATGCCGTCCACGCCCAGTTCGTAGCGGACGCCGAAGTCGGCGATCCAGGTGTGCGACTCGGTGAGTTGGTAGCGGTCGCCGCCGGGGTCGAAGCGGAAGGCCACGACCGCGGCGAGGACCAGGGTGGCCAGGGAGACGGCCAGCGCCAGCCACTTGGCGGCGGTGCGCCGGGCCGCGGGTACGGCGGCGGTGGCGACCGCGCCGATCGCGGGCAGCGCGGCCACCGCCGTCAGCAGGGGAAATGACATGGGATCAGACCGCCCTCATCAGCAGGGTCGCGGCGACCAGGACCGCCGCACCGCCGAGCATCGAGACCGCGTAACTGCGGGCGTAACCGTTCTGGATCCGCCGCGACCGGCCGGACAGGCCGCCGACCGCCGCGGCGGTGCCGTTGACGGCGCCGTCGACGACCTTGTGGTCGAGGTAGACCAGGCCGCGGGTGAGGTACTCGCCGGGCTTGACCAGTACCACGTGGTTGAAGTCGTCCTGGAGCAGGTCGCGGCGCGCGGCCCGGGTGAGCAGCGAGCCGCGCGGTGCGAGCGCGGGCACGGGCTTGCGCCCGTACTGCAGCCAGGCGGCGCCGACTCCGATGAGCAGGGCCACGACCGTGGCCGCGGTGACGGTGAGCGCGCTGACCGGCGGGTGGCCGTGCTCGAAGGGGACGACCGGCTCCAGCCAGTGGACGAACGCCTCGCCCCAGCTGAACAGGCCGCCGGCGAAGACCGATCCGAAGGCCAGGACGATCATCGGGACCGTCATCGACTTCGGGGACTCGTGCGGGTGCGGCACCTCGTACTCGCCCCCGGTCTCGGCCGCCGGCTCCACGCTCGGCTCCTTCGGCGACGGGGTGGGGGCATTGCGCCAGCGCTCCTCGCCGAAGAACGTCATCAGCATCACGCGCGTCATGTAGAACGCGGTGAGTGCCGCGCCCAGCAGGGCCGCGCCGCCCAGGATCCAGCCCTCGGCGCCGCCCTTGGCGAAGGCCGCCTCGATGATCTTGTCCTTGGAGAAGAAGCCGGACAGACCGGGGAAGCCGATGATCGCCAGATAGCCCAGTCCGAAGGTGGCGAAGGTGATGGGCATGTACTTGCGCAGACCGCCGTAGCGGCGCATGTCCACCTCGTCGTTCATGCCGTGCATCACCGAGCCGGCGCCGAGGAAGAGCCCGGCCTTGAAGAAGCCGTGGGTGACCAGGTGCATGATCGCGAAGGCGTAGCCGATCGGGCCGAGGCCCGCGGCCAGCACCATGTAGCCGATCTGCGACATCGTCGAGCCGGCCAGGACCTTCTTGATGTCGTCCTTGGCGCAACCGACGATCGCACCGAACAGCAGCGTGACCGCTCCGACGGTGACCACCGCGGTCTGCGCGGTGGGCGCGGCGTCGAAGATCGCGCCGGAGCGGACGATCAGGTAGACGCCGGCGGTGACCATCGTCGCGGCGTGGATGAGGGCGGAGACCGGGGTCGGGCCCTCCATCGCGTCGCCCAGCCAGGACTGGAGCGGCACCTGGGCGGACTTGCCGCAGGCCGCCAGCAGCAGCATCAGGCCGATGGCCGTCGCCGTGCCCTCGCCCGTCTCGCCCACCGACTCCAGCACCGGGGAGAAGGCGAAGGTGCCGAACGTGGTGAACATGATCATGATGGCGATGGACAGGCCGATGTCGCCGACGCGGTTGACGATGAACGCCTTCTTCGCCGCCGTCGCCGCGCTGGGCTTGTGCTGCCAGAAGCCGATCAGCAGGTACGAGGCGAGGCCCACGCCCTCCCAGCCGGCGTACAGCAGCAGGTAGTTGTCGGCGAGGACGAGCAGGAGCATCGCCGCGAGGAACAGGTTCAGGTAGCCGAAGAAGCGGCGCCGCCGCTCGTCGTGCTCCATGTAGCCGATCGAGTAGACGTGGATGAGCGTGCCCACGCCGGTGATCAGCAGGACGAAGGTCATCGACAGCTGGTCGAGCCGGAAGGCCACGTCGGCCTGGAAGCCGCCGACCGGGATCCAGCTGAAGAGATGCTGGCTCAGGGTGCGGTCCCCGGCCTCGCGGCCGAGCATGTCGGCGAAGAGCACCGCGCCGAGCAGGAAGGACGCGGCGGCCAGCGCCGTGCCGATCCAGTGGCCGGTGCGGTCCAGCCTCCGGCCGCCGCACAGCAGCACCGCCGCGCCCAGCAGTGGCGCCGCGACGAGCAGTCCGATCAAAGTCTCCACTGTTCGCTACCCCTTACAGCTTCATCAGACTGGCGTCGTCGACCGAGGCCGAGTGGCGGGAGCGGAAGATCGTCACGATGATCGCCAGTCCGACCACGACCTCGGCGGCGGCGACGACCATCGTGAAGAACGCGATGATCTGGCCGTCGAGGTTGCCGTGCAGCCGGGAGAAGGCGACGAGCGCGAGGTTGGCCGCGTTCAGCATCAGCTCGACGCTCATGAACACGACGATCGCGTTGCGCCGCAGCAGTACCCCGCTGGCCCCGATGGTGAACAGCAGCGCGGCCAGGTAGAGGTAGTTGACCGGGTTCACTTGGCGGCCTCCCTGTCACGGTCCCCGTCGCGGTCCGCGTCCCTGTCCCGGCCGACGGCCGGGGAGTCGTCCGAGACGTCCTTGCGTACGTCCGCCGCGTCGCGCACGTCCCGGCCGCCGCCCTCGTCCGGGCCGCCGCGGGCGGTGCTCTCGCCCCGGCCCAGGTACTCCTCGGTACGCCGCTCCAGCGCCGCCAGGTCGGACAGGGCCTTGCTGGAGACGTCCCGGACCTGGCCGCGGGAGCGCAGCGTCTCGCTGACGGTGAGTTCGGAAGTCGTGCCGTCCGGCAGCAGACCGGGGATGTCCACGGCGTTGTGCCGGGCGTACACGCCGGGCGCGGGCAGGGGCGGAAGGTGCTTGCCCTCGCGGACGCGCTTCTCGGCGAGTTCGCGCTGGGTGTCGCGGCGCTCGGTGCGCTCGCGGTGGGTGAGCACCATGGCGGCGACGGCCGCGGTGACCAGGAGCGCGCCGGTGATCTCGAAGGCGAACACGTAGTCGGTGAAGATCGACCGGGCCAGGCCCTGGACGTTGCCGCCCGCGTTGGCCTCCGCCAGACCGGTGAAGGTGCCGACGGAGGCGTTGCCGATGCCGCCGACCAGCAGGATGCCGAAGCCGAGCCCGCACAGGACCGCCATCCAGCGCTGCCCCTTGATGGTCTCCTTCAGCGAGTCGGCGGCGGTGACGCCGACGAGCATCAGCACGAACAGGAAGAGCATCATGACCGCGCCGGTGTAGACGACGATCTGCACGATGCCCAGGAAGTAGGCGCCGTTGGCCAGGTAGAACACGGCCAGGACGATCATCGTTCCGGCCAGGCAGAGCGCCGAGTGCACCGACCGCCTCATCAGCACGGTCCCGAGCGCGCCCAGCACCGCGACGGTGCCCAGGATCCAGAACTGCACCGCCTCGCCGGTGGAGGTGGTGGAGGCGGCGGCCAGCAGGGTGCCGTTCACTTCTCGCTCACCGCCTCGGAGGCGGGCTCGTCGGGGCCGAAGGTGTCGGCGGCGGCCTGCGGGGCCTCGTTCTTCGGGTTCTTCGAGTGGGCCTCCTGCCGGACCGTCCCCGGGGCGGCCTCGGTGACCAGCCCCCGGTAGTAGTCCTTCTCGGTCATGCCCGGGAAGATCGCGTGCGGGGTGTCGACCATGCCCTCCTCCAGCCCGGCGAGCAGCTCCTCCTTGGTGTAGATGAGTGACTCGCGGCTCCGGTCGGCCAGTTCGTACTCGTTGGTCATGGTCAGCGCCCGGGTGGGGCACGCCTCGACGCACAGGCCGCACAGGATGCAGCGCAGGTAGTTGATCTGGTAGACGCGCCCGTAGCGCTCACCGGGCGAGTAGCGCTCCTCGTCGGTGTTGTCCGCGCCCTCCACGTAGATCGCGTCGGCCGGACAGGCCCAGGCGCACAGCTCGCAGCCCACGCACTTCTCCAGCCCGTCCGGGTGCCGGTTGAGCTGGTGCCGGCCGTGGAAGCGCGGCGCGGTGGGCTTCTTCTCCTCGGGGTACTGCTCGGTGAGCCGCTTCTTGAACATGGCCTTGAAGGTCACGCCGAAGCCGGCCACCGGGTTCTCGAACTCAGGCATCGTCGGCCTCCCTGGCCTTGCCGGTCTCGCTGGACTCGCCGTCCGCGCCGGCCCCCACGCCCGCGGTCTCCCGCTCGCGGCGCGGCCGCCGGCGCGGTACGGGCGGCAGGGTCTGTCCCGGCAGCGGCGGTACGGGGTAGCCGCCCGCCATCGGGTCGAAGGTCTCGTCTCCGGCCGCCTTCCCGGCCTCCTCCCTCTCCTTCTCCCCGGCGCGCTCGCCGCGTGCGCGGACGGCGTCGTAGACGAAGGACAGCAGGAGCAGCGCCAGCGCCGCGCCGGCGACCCAGAGCACGATGTCGCCGAAGGCGTAGCCCTCGTTGCGCAGCGCCCGCACGGTGGCCACCAGCATCAGCCAGGCCAGCGAGACGGGGATGAGGACCTTCCAGCCCAGCCTCATGAACTGGTCGTAGCGCACGCGCGGGAGCGTGCCGCGCAGCCAGACGAAGAGGAACAGCAGCAGGTTCACCTTGACGACGAACCACAGCAGCGGCCACCAGCCGTGGTTGGCGCCCTCCCAGTAGGTGCTGATCGGCGCCGGGGCGCGCCAGCCGCCCAGGAAGAGGGTGACCGCCAGGGCCGAGACGGTGACCATGTGGACGTACTCGGCGAGCATGAAGAACGCGAACTTGATCGACGAGTACTCGGTGTTGAAGCCGCCGACCAGGTCGCCCTCGGACTCGGGCATGTCGAAGGGCGCGCGGTGCGCCTCACCGACCATCGCCACCATGTAGATGAGGAACGACACCGGCAGCAGCAGCGCGAACCAGGTGTCGGCCTGCGCCCCGACGATCGTCGAGGTGGACATCGACCCGGAGTAGAGGAAGACCGCCGCGAAGCTCAGGCCCATGGCGACCTCGTAGGAGATCACCTGGGCCGTGGCGCGCACGCCGCCCAGCAGCGGGTAGGTGGATCCCGAGGACCAGCCGGCCAGCACCGTGCCGTAGGCGGCGATGGAGGCGGTGGCCAGGATGTACAGGATCGCCACCGGCAGGTCGGTGAGCTGCATCGCGGTACGGGTGCCGAAGACCGACACCTCGTTGCCGGGCGGCCCGAAGGGGATCACCGCGATCGCCATGAAGGCGGGGATCGCGCCGATGATGGGGGCCAGGATGTAGACGGCCTTGTCGGCCGCCTTGACGTTGACGTCCTCCTTCAGCATCAGCTTGACGCCGTCGGCCAGCGACTGGAGCATCCCCCAGGGGCCGTGCCGGTTGGGGCCGACGCGCAGCTGCATCCAGGCGACGACCTTGCGCTCCATGACGATGGAGATCAGCACGGTCAGCATCAGGAAGGCGAAGCAGAACACCGCCTTGAGGCCGATCAGCCACCAGGGATCGGTGCCGAACATCGACAGGTCCTCCTCGGCGAGGACCGTCGTGCCCGTGGCCAGGACGGACGGGCTCATCACGCCTCCACCCCCTTCGTCTCCTCCGGGCCCGCGGCGGCCGCGGTGGCCGCGGTGGCCGCCGACAGCTTCACGAGCCGACCGGGCACGGTGCCCAGGCCGCCGGGGACGCCGGTTCCCGTGGAGTTCAGCGGCAGCCAGACCACGCGGTCGGGCATCTCGGTGATCTCCAGCGGCAGGGTGACCGTCCCGGCCGGGCCGGTCACGGTCAGCGCCTCGCCCCCCGCGACCCCGACCTCGGCGGCCGTGGCGGCCGACAGCCGGGCGACGGCGGCGTGCCGGGTGCCGGCCAGCGCCTCGTCGCCGTCCTGGAGCCGGCCCCGGTCGAGCAGCAGCCGGTGGCCGGCGAGCACGGCCTCGCCCGCGGCGGGCCGCGGGACCTGCCGGGTGCCGGCCTCCGGCGCGTCCGCGCGGGGGCCGTCCCAGACACCCAGGCGCCGCATCTCGGCGCGGACGGTGCGTACGTCCGGCAGCCCGAGGTGGACGTCGAGGGCGTCGGCGAGCATGTGCAGCACGCGGTGGTCGGACTGGACGAGCCGGCGGGTCATCTGGTCGGGCTTGATGGCGGCCTCGAACGGCCGCGAGCGGCCCTCCCAGTTGAGGAAGGACCCGGCCTTCTCCACCACCGCGGCGACGGGCAGGACCACGTCGGCCCGCTCGGTGACCTCCGAGGGCCGCTGTTCCAGGCTGACGACGAAGCCGGCCTTCTCCAGCGCCCTGCGGGCCAGCTCCGGGTCGGGCAGGTCGGCGACCTCCACGCCCCCGACCAGCAGGGCCGCGAGTTCGCCGTCGGCCGCGGCCTCGACGATCCGGCCGGTGTCGCGGCCGAAGCGGACCGGCAGCTGCGCCACGCCCCAGACGGCGGCCGTCTCGGCGCGGGCGTCCGGGTCGGTGGCCGGGCGTCCGCCGGGCAGCAGCGTCGGGAGCGCTCCGGCCTCGACCGCGCCCCGCTCGCCGGCCCGGCGCGGGATCCACACCAGGCGGGCACCGGTGGCGGTGGCCGTCCGCAGGGCGGCGGTGAAGCCGCCGGGCACGGCGGCCAGCCGCTCCCCGGCGATGATCACCGCCCCCTCGGCGCGCAGCGCCTCGGCGGCCTTCTGCCCGGTCTCGTCGAGCCCGACCCCGCCGGCCAGCGCGTCCAGCCACTCGGTCTCGGTGTGCGGAGCGGCCGGCAGCAGGGTGCCGCCGGCCTTCTCCAGCCCGCGGGTGGCGTGGGTGGCCAGGGAGAAGAGGCGCTGCCCGTGCTTGCGGTACGCCTTGCGCAGCCGCAGGAAGACGCCGGGGGCCTCCTCCTCGGACTCGAAGCCGACCAGCAGCACGGCCGGGGCCTTCTCCAGCGCGGTGTGGGTGACGCCGCTTCCGTCGGCGTCCAGTCCGCGTCCGGCGATGTGGGAGGCGAGGAAGTCGGCCTCCTCGGTGCTGTGGACGCGGGCGCGGAAGTCGATGTCGTTGGTGTCGAGGGCGACCCGCGCGAACTTGGCGTACGCGTAGGCGTCCTCGACCGTCAGCCGTCCGCCGGCGAGGACGCCGGTGCGTCCGCGGGCCGCGGCCAGTCCCCTGGCCGCGGCGTCCAGCGCCTCGGGCCAGCTCGCGGGCTCCAGCTCACCGGTCTCGGTGTTGCGCAGCAGCGGGTGGGTGAGCCGGTCGCGCTGCTGGGCGTAGCGGAAGGCGAAGCGGCCCTTGTCGCAGATCCACTCCTCGTTGACCTCCGGGTCGTCGGCGGCCAGCCGCCTCATGACCTTGCCGCGCCGGTGGTCGGTGCGGGTGGCGCAGCCCGTGGAGCAGTGCTCGCACACGCTCGGCGAGGAGATCAGGTCGAAGGGGCGGGAGCGGAACCGGTAGGCGGCCGAGGTGAGCGCGCCGACCGGGCAGATCTGGATGGTGTTGCCGGAGAAGTAGGACTCGAAGGGCGGTCCCTCGCCGGTGCCGACCTGCTGCAGGGCGCCGCGCTCCAGCATCTCGATCATCGGATCGCCCGCGATCTGGTTGGAGAAGCGGGTGCAGCGGGCGCACAGCACACAGCGCTCGCGGTCCAGCAGCACCTGCGTCGACAGCGGCACGGGCTTGGCGAAGGTGCGCTTGCGGCCGTCGAAGCGGCTGTCGGCCTGCCCGTGGGACATGGCCTGGTTCTGCAGCGGGCACTCGCCGCCCTTGTCACAGACCGGGCAGTCCAGCGGGTGGTTGATGAGCAGCAGCTCCATCACGCCGCGCTGGGCCTTCTCGGCCACCGGCGAGGTCAGGTGCGTCCTGACGACCATGCCGTCGGTGCAGGTGATCGTGCAGGAGGCCATGGGCTTGCGCTGGCCCTCCACCTCGACGATGCACTGTCGGCAGGCCCCGGCCGGGTCCAGCAGGGGGTGGTCGCAGAAACGCGGGATCTCGATGCCGAGCGTCTCGGCGGCGCGGATGACCAGGGTGCCCTTGGGCACGCTGGTCTCGATGCCGTCGATCGTCAGCGTCACGAGGTCCTCGGCGGCCTCGGGCGGCTTGGCCTCTCCGCCTCCGGAGGCCTTGGCGTCGGTGGTGACGGTCACGCGTTCACCTCCAGGTGTGCGGTCCTGTCGTCGGCCCACAGGGTCGACTTGGCCGGGTCGAAGGGGCAGCCCCGCCCGGTGACGTGCTGTTCGTACTCCTCGCGGAAGTACTTCAGGGAGGAGAAGATCGGGCTGGCGGCACCGTCGCCGAGGGCGCAGAAGGCCTTGCCGTTGATGTTGTCGGCGATGTCGGCGATCTTGTCGAGGTCGGACATGGCCGCCTTGCCGGCCTCGATGTCGCGCATGAGCTGGACGAGCCAGTACGTGCCCTCGCGGCAGGGAGTGCACTTGCCGCAGGACTCGTGGGCGTAGAACTCCGTCCACCGGGTCACCGCGCGGACCACGCAGGTGGTCTCGTCGAAGCACTGGAGCGCCTTGGTGCCGAGCATCGAGCCCGCGGCGCCGACGCCCTCGTAGTCCAGGGGTACGTCGAGGTGCTCGTCGGTCAGCAGCGGGGTCGAGGAGCCGCCCGGGGTCCAGAACTTCAGCCGGTGGCCGGGGCGCATGCCGCCGCTCATCTCCAGCAGCTGGCGCAGCGTGATGCCCAGCGGCGCCTCGTACTGGCCGGGGGAGGCGACGTGGCCGCTGAGGGAGTACAGCGTGAAGCCCGGGGACTTCTCGCTGCCCATCGTGCGGAACCACTCCTTGCCCCGGTTCATGATCGCGGGAACCGAGGCGATGGACTCGACGTTGTTGACGACCGTGGGGCACGCGTACAGGCCCGCGACGGCCGGGAAGGGGGGACGCAGCCTGGGCTGGCCGCGCCGTCCCTCCAGGGAGTCCAGCAGTGCGGTCTCCTCGCCGCAGATGTAGGCGCCCGCGCCCGCGTGCACGGTGATGTCCACGTCCAGGCCGGATCCGAGGACGTCCTTGCCGAGGTAGCCGGCATCGTAGGCCTGGCGGACCGCGGCGTGCAGGCGCCGCAGTACGGGGACGACCTCGCCGCGCAGGTAGATGAAGGCGTGGTTGGACCGGATCGCGTGGCAGGCGATCACGATGCCCTCGATCAGCGCGTGCGGGTTGGCGAAGAGGAGGGGGATGTCCTTGCAGGTGCCCGGCTCGGACTCGTCGGCGTTGACCACCAGGTAGTGCGGCTTGCCGTCGCCCTGGGGGATGAACTGCCACTTCATGCCGGTGGGGAAGCCCGCGCCGCCGCGACCGCGCAGACCGGACTCCTTGACGTAGGCGATGACGTCGTCGGGTTTCATCGCCAGGGCCTTGCGCAGGCCCTCGTAGCCCTCGTGCGCCCGGTAGGTGTCCAGCGTCCAGGACGTCGGGTCGTCCCAGAAGGCCGAGAGCACCGGGGCCAGCAGCTTCTCCGCTGATTCGGCGGTCATCACTTGCCCTCCTTCGCCACCGGACCGGCCGGGTTGTCGGGGTCGGAGGCGGCCGTCTTGCGCGGCGCGTCGTGGGAGCTGGGGTGCGGCTGGGGCGCCTCTCCGGTCTCGGTGACGGGCTGCCCGGCCGACGCGGGCCCTCCCCCGCCGCGCGGCGAGACCACCTTCGGCCCGGCCTTCTCGCCCTTGGCCAGCTTCAGTCCGGCCAGCGAGGCCTCCCCCGCGCTGCCGCTCGCCTCGACGGCGCCGGGCCGCTCGTCGGGGAATCCGGCGAGGATGCGGGCCGTCTCCTTGAAGGTGCACAGCGGGGCGCCGCGGGTGGGCAGCACCTCGCGCCCGGCGCGCAGGTCGTCCACGAGCTTCCTGGCGCTCTCGGGCGTCTGGTTGTCGAAGAACTCCCAGTTGACCATCACCACGGGGGCGAAGTCGCAGGCCGCGTTGCACTCGATGTGCTCCAGCGTCACCTTGCCGTCCTCGGTGGTCTCGTCGTTGCCGACTCCGAGGTGTTCCTGGAGCGCCTCGAAGATGGCGTCGCCGCCCATCACCGCGCACAGGGTGTTGGTGCACACCCCCACCTGGTAGTCGCCCGAGGGCTTGCGCCGGTACATGGTGTAGAAGGTGGCCACCGCCGTGACCTCGGCCGTGGTCAGGTCGAGCATCTCGGCGCAGAACCGCAGCCCGGTGGGGGTGACGTGCCCCTCCTCGGACTGCACCAGGTGCAGCATCGGCAGCAGCGCGGAGCGGCTGTCGGGGTAGCGGGCGATGATCTCCCCGGCGTCCGCCTCCAGCCGGGCGCGGACGTCGGCCGGGTAGTCGGGTGCGGGGAGCTGGGGCATCCCGAGCGATACGTCTGTCACCGGTCGACGCCTCCCATCACGGGGTCGATGGACGCGACGGCGACGATGACGTCGGCGACCTGGCCGCCCTCGCACATCGCCGCCATGGACTGCAGGTTGGTGAAGGACGGGTCGCGGAAGTGGACCCGGAACGGGCGGGTGCCGCCGTCGCTGACCACGTGCACGCCCAGCTCGCCCTTGGCGGACTCCACCGCGGCGTAAGCCTGGCCCGGCGGCACCCGGAAACCCTCGGTCACCAGCTTGAAGTGGTGGATGAGGGCTTCCATCGAGGTGCCCATGATGTTCCTGATGTGGTCCAGGGAGTTGCCGAGCCCGTCCGGGCCGAGCGCGAGCTGCGCGGGCCAGGCGATCTTCTTGTCGCCGACCATCACCGGGCCGGGCTCCAGCCGGTCCAGGCACTGCTCGACGATCCGCAGCGACTGGCGCATCTCCTCCAGCCGGATCAGGAAGCGGCCGTAGGAGTCGCAGGTGGTGTCGGTGGGGACGTCGAAGTCGTAGGTCTCGTAGCCGCAGTACGGCTGGGCCTTGCGCAGGTCGTGCGGGAGTCCGGTGGAGCGCAGGATGGGGCCGGTGGCGCCGAGCGCCATGCAGCCGGCCAGGTCCAGGTAGCCGACGTCCTGCAGACGTGCCTTGAAGACGGGGTTGCCGGTGCAGAGCTTGTCGTACTCCGGCAGGTTCTTGCGCATCTTCTTGACGAACTCGCGGACCTGGTCCACCGCGCCGGCCGGCAGGTCCTGGGCGAGGCCGCCGGGCCGGATGTACGCGTGGTTCATCCGCAGGCCGGTGATGAGCTCGAAGAGGTCCAGGACCAGCTCGCGGTCCCGGAAGCCGTAGATCATCACCGTGGTGGCGCCCAGCTCCATGCCGCCGGTGGCGATGGCCACCAGGTGGGAGGAGATCCGGTTGAGCTCCATCATCATCACGCGGATGACACTGGCGCGGTCGGGCACCTGGTCCTCGATGCCCAGCAGCCTCTCCACCGCCAGGCAGTACGCCGTCTCGTTGAAGAACGGCGTGAGGTAGTCCATGCGCGTCACGAAGGTCGTGCCCTGCGTCCAGGTGCGGTACTCGAGGTTCTTCTCGATCCCGGTGTGCAGGTAGCCGATGCCGCAGCGGGCCTCGGTGACCGTCTCGCCGTCGATCTCCAGGATGAGCCGGAGCACGCCGTGCGTGGACGGGTGCTGCGGGCCCATGTTGACGATGATCTTCTCGTCGTCGCCCCTGGCCGCGGCGGTGGCGATCTCGTCCCAGTCGCCGCCGGTGACGGTGTAGACGGTGCCCTCGGTGGTCTCGCGGGCGCTGGCCTGCGAGGCGGTGGGGTCCGTCGCGTGCGGGGATGCGTGCGAGGTACTCATCAGCTGTACGACCTCCGCTGGTCGGGAGCCGGGATCTGGGCGCCCTTGTACTCGACGGGGATGCCGCCGAGGGGGTAGTCCTTGCGCTGCGGGAAGCCCTGCCAGTCGTCGGGCATCATGATCCGCGTGAGCGCGGGATGGCCGTCGAAGACGATGCCGAAGAAGTCGTACGCCTCGCGCTCGTGCCAGTCGTTGGCCGGGTAGACCGAGACGATCGACGGGATGTGCGGATCGCCGTCGGGCACGCTCACCTCCAGCCGGATCAGCCGGTTGTGGGTGATCGAGCGCAGGTGGTAGACGGCGTGCAGTTCGCGCCCGGAGTCGCCGGGGAAGTGGACGCCGCTGACGCCGGTGCACATCTCGAAGCGGAGCGCGGGGTCGTCGCGCAGGACGCGGGCCGTCACCGGCAGGTGGTCGCGGGCGATGTGGAAGGTGATCTCACCGCGGTCCACGACCGTCTTCTCGATCACCTCCTCCGGCACCAGGCCCTGCTCCTCGAGCGCGCCCTCCAGTTCGTCGGCCACCTCGTCGAACCAGCCGCCGTACGGCCGGCCCGAAGCACCGGGCAGCCGGACGGTGCGCACCAGCCCGCCGTAGCCGGAGGTGTCGCCGCCCTCCTTGGCGCCGAACATGCCCCGGCGGACGTCGATCACCTCGCCCGTCCCGCCGCGCGGCGACGGGACGGCGCCGTTGCCGTTCGCCTCTGCCTCGCTCATCGGAGCAGCCCCTTCATCTCGATCGTCGGAAGCGCCTTGAGCGCCGCCTCCTCCGCCTCGCGGGCGGCCTGCTCCCTGTTGACCCCGAGCTTCTCGCCCTGGATCTTCTGGTGGAGCTTGAGGATCGCGTCCAGCAGCATCTCGGGGCGCGGCGGGCAGCCGGGCAGGTAGATGTCGACCGGCACGATGTGGTCGACGCCCTGCACGATCGCGTAGTTGTTGAACATGCCGCCCGAGGAGGCGCACACGCCCATGGAGATGACCCACTTGGGGTTCGGCATCTGGTCGTAGACCTGCCGCAGGACCGGCGCCATCTTCTGGCTGACCCGGCCGGCCACGATCATCAGGTCCGCCTGCCTCGGCGAGCCGCGGAAGACCTCCATCCCGAAGCGGGCGAGGTCGTAGCGGCCGGCGCCGGTGGTCATCATCTCGATGGCGCAGCAGGCCAGTCCGAAGGTCGCCGGGAAGACCGACGACTTGCGCACCCAGCCCGCGGCCTGCTCGACGGTGGTCAGCAGGAAGCCGCTCGGCAGTTTCTCTTCGATACCCATGTGTATGCCCCTAGTCCCATTCCAGGCCGCCGCGCCGCCAGACGTAGGCGTAGGCGACGAAGACGGTGAGCACGAAGAGCAGCATCTCCACGAGCCCGAACAGCCCCAGGACGTCGAAGGTGACGGCCCAGGGGTAGAGGAAGACGATCTCGATGTCGAAGACGATGAAGAGCATCGCCGTCAGGTAGTACTTGATCGGGAAGCGCCCGCCCCCCGCTGCCTGCGGGGTGGGCTCGATGCCGCACTCGTATGCCTCGAGCTTGGCCCTGTTGTAGCGCTTGGGGCCGACGATCGAGGCCATGACCACGGAGAAGACAGCGAAGGCTGCCCCGAGCGCTCCCAGTACGAGGATGGGCGCGTAGACGTTCACCGCTCCTCGCTCCTTCCAGTCGACGACGCTGCCGGCGGGCCGTTGCGGGCCGTTTTCGGACCGGTGTTCCGTTCACGAAGATCGTGCGTATGTGAGGCAGTTCACAAGCCCGAGTCGACTGCATCCTATGCCCGTCCTTCTGTGATCTGCGACACGGGGTGCGGCAACAAGTTTGTGATCTCCACCACCTGACGAATGATCATGAAGCCGGATGGACGGCGATCTTCACACGTGAAGCGGCCGACTGATCACCACACGTGACAATCCGATGCGTCTTGGCTGGTCGGAGGGGTGCGCCCTACCAAGGGATGCCCGCTACACGCAAATTTGCCCTGGACATCCGAACTCGCTAGACGACACGGAGCGGAACCTCGGCGGAACCTCGGCGGAACCTTGACGGGAGTCGGGGGCGGCACCCGGAACCGCTTTCGCGATCCCCCCGCGAGGCCGGTCCGACGAGATCGTGAATCCGTGCTCAATCTGTGACCTCCACCACGCCCGGCCCTCGCGGCGCGGGTCCGCCTTTGCGTGCGGAGGGCCGCCCGTGCTAGGCGCACGGAGCGAAGTGGATCAATCGGACAATGTCATGGTCACGGCCTCTTAACGGGGCAATGATCAACTTCCGGGAGAGCCATCCGGAGTGCCCCGCTCCGCCCAAAGTGGGCGCGTACACGCCGAGTGTGGCGCAACACACCTTTGTTGAACGGAACCTCCCGCGGCTGATAGCCGTGGTGGCATGTCCCAGACCGCCCACATACCCAGCCACCGGAAACCCCGTCGAGCCGGCAGGAACCCCCTGCTGCGCACGGGCGTTGCCGGTGGCGTCCTCAGCACTCTCGCGGTGACCGCCGCGGCCGCCCCCTCCTCCGCCGAGGAGCGGAAGACGGTCGCCGACACCGCCGAGATGCCCGTGATCGTCCCCGACGCGGCCACCGGCGCCCTGCTGGCCGCCGACGCCAACCGGACGGTCGCGACCCGGTACGAGACCGAGGCCGCGCGGACCCTGGCCGCCGAGCAGGCCATGGAGCGGGCCGGAGAACTGGCCGAGAGGAAGAAGGCCGAGGCCGAGCGCAGGGCGGCGGAGGCCGCCGAGGCCGAGCGCGAGCGCGCCGCCCGGGAGCGCGCGGCGCGCGACTCCCGGCGCACCACCCTCGGCGCCGCCCCCGCCGAGACCGCCGCCCCCGCCACGTCCGCGCCGGTCGGCAGCGGCAACGCGGCGACCCTGGTGAACTTCCTGCGCGCGCAGGTCGGCAAGGCCTACGTCATGGGCGCCACCGGACCGAGCGCCTACGACTGCTCCAGCCTCGCCCAGGCCGCCTTCCGCCAGATCGGGGTCAGCCTCCCCCGGACCTCGCAGCCGCAGTCCACGGCGGGCACCCAGGTCTCCCTGAGCAGCGTGCGGCCGGGCGACATCCTCTACTGGGGCAGCGCCGGCAACGCGTACCACGTCGCCGTCTACATCGGGAACGGCCGCTTCATCGGCGCCCAGAACCCCTCCACCGGCGTCGTCGAGCGCGACATGAGCCACGACATGCCGACGGGCGCGGTGCGCGTGCTCTGACGCCACGCGGCGCGCGTACGGCACGTACACGTACACGGCGAAGGGCCGTCCGGTTCTCCCGGACGGCCCTTCGCCGACTCTCCCGCTCGCCTGCCCGCTACGCGCGGGGGGCGACCTTCGTCAGCCCGTTGATGATCCGGTCCATCGCGTCGCCGCCCGTCGGGTCCGTCAGGTTCGCCAGCAGCTTCAGCGTGAAGCGCATCAGCATCGGGTGGGTCAGACCGCGCTCGGCCGCCAGCTTCATGACCTTGGGGTTGCCGATCAGCTTCACGAAGGCGCGGCCCAGCGTGTAGTAGCCGCCGTAGGTGTCCTTGAGGACCCTCGGGTAGCGCCGCAGCACCAGCTCGCGCTGGGCCGGGCTCTGCCGGGCGTGGGCCTGGACGATGACGTCGGCCGCGATCTGCCCGGACTCCATGGCATACGCGATGCCCTCCCCGTTGAACGGATTGACCATGCCGCCCGCGTCACCGACCAGCAGCAGCCCCCGCGTGTAGTGCGGCTGCCGGTTGAAGGCCATCGGCAGGGCCGCGCCGCGGATCGGGCCGGTCATGTTCTCGGGCGTGTACCCCCACTCCTCGGGCATCGAGGCGCACCACGCCTTGAGGACCTCGCGCCAGTCCAGCTCCTTGAAGGACGAGGAGGTGTTGAGCACGCCCAGACCGACGTTGGAGGTGCCGTCGCCCATCCCGAAGACCCAGCCGTAGCCGGGCAGCAGCCGGTCCTCCGCCCCCCGCCGGTCCCACAGTTCCAGCCAGGACTCCAGGTAGTCGTCGTCGTGGCGCGGCGAGGTGAAGTACGTGCGCACGGCCACACCCATCGGACGGTCCTCGCGCCGGTGCAGGCCCATCGCCAGCGACAGCCGCGTGGAGTTGCCGTCCGCGGCGACCACCAGCGGGGCGCGGAAGGAGACCGGCGTCCTCTCCTCGCCCAGCTTCGCCTCCACACCGGTGATCCGGCCGGTGCGCCCGTCGGTGATCGGCGCACCGACGTTGCACCGCTCGTACAGCCGCGCCCCGGCCTTCTCGGCCTGCCGGGCGAGCTGCTCGTCGAAGTCGTCGCGCCTGCGGACCAGTCCGTAGTCCGGGTAGCTGGCCAGCTCCGGCCAGTCGAGCTGGAGCCGGGTGCCGCCGGCGATGATCCGCAGGCCCTTGTTGCGCAGCCAGCCCGCCTCCTCGGAGACGTCGATGCCCATCGCCACGAGCTGCTTGACCGCGCGCGGGGTCAGCCCGTCGCCGCAGACCTTCTCCCGGGGGAAGGCCGTCTTCTCCAGCAGCAGGACGTCGAGCCCGGAGCGGGCCAGGTGGTAGGCGGTGGTGGACCCGGCGGGGCCGGCCCCGACCACGATCACATCGGCGCTGTGCTCGGAGGCTGCCTTCGAGGGGGACTCGGTCACGACGGACTCCCGCAAGACTCGGTATTCAACGTGCCGGTCGCGCCGGGCACTGGACGGATGCAGTCTATGCAGGGGCCTTCGGCCCGCCGGGAATAGGGATGCACGGGCGAACTCCCACTCCCGCACCGGTGATCGTCCCGTGCGCCCGGCCCGCCCCGTCCTGCTCCCGGTCCTACGGGGCGAACCCCCGGTGCAGTGCGACGATCCCGCCCGTCAGATCACGCCAGGCGACCCTCTCCCACCCGGCGTCCTGGAGCCCGCGGGCCAGGCCGGGCTGGTCGGGCCAGGCGCGGATGGACTCGGCGAGGTAGACGTAGGCGTCCGGGTTGCTGGACACGGCCCTCGCCGTGGGCGGCAGGGCCCGCATCAGGTACTCGGTGTAGACCTTGCGGAAGGGCTCCCAGGTGGGGTGGCTGAACTCGCAGATGACCACCCGGCCACCGGGCCTGGTCACCCGCAGCATCTCGCGCAGCGCGGCGTCGGTGTCCTGGACGTTGCGCAGCCCGAAGGAGATGGTGACGGCGTCGAACGCGTCGTCGGCGAACGGCAGCCGGGTCGCGTCCCCGGCCGTGAACGGCATCCACGGCTCGCGCTTCTTGCCCTCCCGCAGCATTCCGAGGGAGAAGTCGCACGGCACGGTGTACGCCCCGGCGGTCGCGAACGGCACCGACGACGTGCCCGTCCCGGCCGCCAGGTCCAGCACCCGCTCCCCCGGCCGCGCGTCCACGGCGCGGGCGACCTCGCGCCGCCACAGCCGGCTCTGCCCCAGGGACAGCACATCGTTGGTGATGTCGTACCGGGCCGCCACCTTGTCGAACATCGCGGCGACTTCGTCGGGCTGCTTGTCCAGGGATGCGCGCGTCATGTGCCCATACTCCCAGCCCCACCTCCCTGCCCCCGCCCCGGCTCCCCGGCGCGCGGGTGCACAGAACTTCCGGGCATCGCTGTGAGCCCGCCGGCCGGTGCGGGGCCGGGACCGCTCGAATCCGGCCGATCCGGCCGGGCCACGCCCAAGCCCTTTGCGGTGTCACCTACGGGTGCGTTACACACTACTTCCGTACATGTCTTGAATGTCACCATGAGGGGATCGTGTCGTTCGACGAAGAGTGGGCCCGGCTCGTGGCGAAGGCCACGCGCGAGCAGGCGGCCCGCACCCGTCCCAACACACTCGACGGAGGCGAGGGCGGTGGCGGCGCGGACAAGACCCTCCACGTCACCCCGGGCGAGCTCATCAAACGCGCGGGTAAGACAGACACCATCCGCGGCAACTTCGCCAAAGCGGACAACGCCGTCATCGAGAAGACCGAGGAAGTTCCCGGCGGGCTTAAGGGCTTCAAGTCCGCCGCCGCTTTCACGACCTTCCAGGAACGCCGGGAGGAGCAGATGAAGTATCTCCAGGGATTGCTGGACAACGGAGTGGCCAAGTGGAAGAACCTGCCGGGCAAGTTCACCACCATCGCCACCTCCTTCAAGACCGAGGTGTCCGGTGCCCTGCTCGCCTCCGACTGGGCAGGGGAGGCGGCGAAGGCCGCGTTCAAGAAGTTCGATCAAGTGCAGAAGCAGATGGGGAACGCCGCGGAGGAGGCCGGCGACGTCCACCGACTGCTCGACAGCGCTCTGGAGAGCTTCCGCTCCGCCCAGAAACGACTCCGGAACATCGCCGATGAAGTCTCCGAGGACAGGAACCTCAAGCTCTCCTCCGCCGGGCTCGTGTACCTGGACCCGGACGACAAGAAGAAACCCGAGCGGCTCGCCGTCCTCAAGCAGGCCTACGAGGACGTGATCCGCGGGTACAACGACCGCGTCAAATCAGCCCTCGAAGACGCCACCGAGGCGGACACCGCGCTGCACTGGGCGCTCTCCCAGGACCCCAACGGGCGCTCCCCCGGCTTCCACCCCGACATGTTCCGCGGCATCCGGGAGGCCCAGCAGGGACAGGGCCGGGCCCGCAAGGACGCCGACACACTCGTCGAGCTCACCTCTCTCGGTCCCGGCATCACCGACGAACAGCTCGAACAGTTCAACCGTCTGGCCCGGAAGCACGAGGGCGATCCCTACTTCGCCGAACGGTTCGCCGTCAGAACGGGTCCCGAGGGCACCCTGCGCTTCTGGCAGGGCATCGCCGACCAGCGCCATCACTCCGACAAGGACGCGCTGAAGACCTTGGCCGGCATCCAGAAATCCCTGTCCCACACCCTTGCCACCGCATCCCACTCCCAGAGCGAAGCCATGCAGGAATGGAAGAAGAAGATGATTGGCCTCGGGGAAGAACGAATCTACTTCATCCATTCAGGCGAGACGGCGATGTTGCCGAGCCAGGGGTCCTACGGTTTCTCCATCATGAGCAGCATCATGCGCCACGGCGAGTACGAAACCGAATTCCTGAAGGACTACGGAAAAGAGTTGTACAGCTTCGAAATGAAGCACGAAGGCAACCTCAAAGAACTCTGGTACGTAGATGACCGTAAAGCTCGACTTAGCTTCGGAAGCGACTCAGGAAACGACCCGATGGCCGGCTACATGGAAGCCTTGGGACATAACCCAGAGGCATCCAAGGAGATGTTCCTGCGGGAAGGGGAGAAAAAGGGAGACCCTGAAGAAGAGGTTAAAGAGAGACTGAGA
>NZ_JADEYH010000012.1 GCF_017114865.1 Streptomyces verrucosisporus
ATGGCGCGCCTGCGCTGAGCACACCCGCACCGGGCACGTCCGCGCCGGGCGGCCGGGGCATTCTCCGCCCCGCTTCCACCCGATACCCGCGGGCCACACCTCCACACACGCGCACGGCAGGGCCCCGCACACCACGAGTGTGCGGGGCTTACCCTTGAGTGTCATCTCCCACCCGCGATCAACGAGGGGCAGCACCACCCGTGCGCATCGCCAGATTCTCCATCGACGGCAACGTCGCGTTCGGAGTCGTGGAAGGGGACGCGGGCAGCGCCGACGGCCTCGTCCTCGACATCATCAAGGGCCACCCCTTCGCCGAGTTCGAGCGCTCGGGCAAGAGGGTCCCCCTGGACAAGGTGCGGCTGCTGCCGCCCGTGCTCCCGAACAAGGTGGTGGCCATCGGCCGCAACTACGCCGAGCACGCGGCGGAGATGGGCGGCGAGGTCCCCGAGGTGCCGGTCGCGTTCTTCAAGCCCTCCACCTCGGTGATCGGCCCCGGCGACCCGATCGTCTACCCGTCCTTCTCCCGTGAGGTGCACCACGAGGCCGAGCTGGCCGTGGTCATCGGCCGGATGTGCAGCCAGGTGCCCCGTGAGCGGGTGGCGGACGTGGTCCTCGGCTACACCTGCGCCAACGACGTCACCGCCCGCGACATCCAGCGCACCGAGTCCCAGTGGGCCCGGGCCAAGGGCTTCGACGGCTCCTGCCCGCTGGGCCCGTGGGTGGTCACCGACGTCGACCCGGCGGACCTGGCCGTCATGTGCACCGTCAACGGGGAGCAGCGGCAGCTCGGCCGCACCGGCCAGATGGTCCGCTCGGTGGAGGACCTGGTCGTCCACATCACCGAGGCGATGACACTGCTCCCCGGGGACGTCATCCTCACCGGCACCCCGGCGGGCGTCGGCCCCATCAACGTCGGCGACGAGGTCGCCGTCACCATCGAAGGCATCGGCACTCTCACCAACAAGGTGATCAAGCGTGGCTAGCGCATCTGACGTACGCGTACGGTTCTGTCCCTCGCCGACCGGCAACCCCCATGTGGGCCTGGTCCGAACCGCCCTGTTCAACTGGGCGTTCGCCCGGCACCACGGCGGCACCCTGGTCTTCCGCATCGAGGACACCGACGCGGCCCGCGACTCCGAGGAGTCCTACGAGCTGCTGCTGGACTCGATGCGCTGGCTGGGACTGACCTGGGACGAGGGCCCCGGGGTCGGCGGCCCGCACGCCCCCTACCGCCAGTCGCAGCGCATGGACGTCTACGCCGACGTCGCCGGCAAGCTGATGGAGGCCGGCCACGCCTACCGCTGCTACTGCACCGCCGGGGAACTGGAGGAGCGGCGCGAGGCCGCCCGAAAGGCCGGCAAGCCCTCCGGCTACGACGGCAAGTGCCGCACTCTCACCGGGGAGCAGAAGGCCGCGTACGAGGCCGAGGGCCGCGCCTCCATCGTCCGCTTCCGGATGCCGGACGAGGCGATCACCTTCACAGACCTGGTCCGCGGCGAGCTGACCTTCACCCCGGAGAACGTCACCGACTACGGCATCGTCCGCGCCAACGGCGCCCCGCTGTACACGCTGGTCAACCCGGTCGACGACGCCCTGATGGAGATCACCCACGTCCTGCGCGGCGAGGACCTGCTCTCCTCCACCCCCCGCCAGATCGCGCTGTACCGGGCGCTGGCGGAGATCGGCGTCGGAGGCGGGAGCACTCCTCGGTTCGGGCACCTGCCGTATGTGATGGGGGAGGGCAACAAGAAGCTCTCCAAGCGCGACCCGCAGTCCTCGCTCAACCTCTACCGCGAGCGCGGCTTCCTGCCCGAGGGCCTGCTCAACTACCTGGCCCTGCTGGGCTGGTCGATCGCCGAGGACCGCGACATCTTCTCGCTGGAGGAGATGGTCGCCGCCTTCGAGATCGGCGACGTCAACGCCAACCCGGCGCGCTTCGACCTCAAGAAGTGCGAGGCCATCAACGCCGTCCACATCCGGGACCTGGACACCAAGGAGTTCATCGCCCGCTGCGAGCCGTGGCTGACCGCCCCGCACGCCCCCTGGGCGCCCGAGAGCTTCGACCGCGCCGCCTTCGAGGCGCTCGCGCCCCTGGCCCAGACCCGCCTCACCGTCCTGTCCGACATCACCGCCAACGTCGACTTCCTCTTCCTGGACGAGCCGGTTCAGGACGAGGCGGCCTGGAACAAGGCCATGAAGCCCGGCGCGGACGCCCTGCTGCGCACCGCGCGGGCGAAGCTGGCCGGGGCCGAGTGGAACGCCGACGCACTGAAGGCGGCCGTCCTGGCCGCCGGCGAGGAGCACGGGCTCAAGCTCGGCAAGGCCCAGGCCCCGGTCCGCGTCGCCGTCACCGGCCGCACCGTCGGACTGCCCCTGTTCGAGTCCCTGGAGATCCTGGGCCGGGAGCGCACCCTGTCCCGCGTGGACGCCGCTCTGACCAGGCTGGAGGCCGCCGCGCAGGCGTGAGCCGCCGATGAGGGCGTGGAAACCCTGTGAGGGAGGCCGGGAGCTCTGCTCCCGGCCTCCCCGGGCTTTCCGGGACGAACCTCGCCCGCACCCTCGCAGGCGGAACTCCTCCGCCGACGGCGGTGGGGAGCGGACGCAGCCCACCGCGGCGGCCGGGCCCGATCCCGTGCCGGAAGGAGGCCCCGAAGCGCAGGCGGGGCCGCAGCGGTCGCCATGCGTGCGGGAGCGGTGCCGTTGGTGGGTGTTTCCGGCCGCCGGCGACCCGGCGGGAACTCGTTTTGGAGCACGGGCTTCCATCGGGTAATGTTCTTCCCGTCGCCAGGCGGAACGGGCCGAAAAGCCGGAGAAGCAAGGCGGTCACCAGGACAAGAGTTCCGCAAGAGCTTGAGTTCCGGTGGGGTATGGTGTAATTGGCAGCACGACTGATTCTGGTTCAGTTAGTCTAGGTTCGAGTCCTGGTACCCCAGCGCGATCTTCCCAGCAAGATCCAAGCCCCCGTTGTGTAGCGGCCTAGCACGCCGCCCTCTCAAGGCGGTAGCGCCGGTTCGAATCCGGTCGGGGGTACTCGCGGTCCTTCGGGATCGCTGCTGGGGCCCCCGTTGTGTAGCGGCCTAGCACGCCGCCCTCTCAAGGCGGTAGCGCCGGTTCGAATCCGGTCGGGGGTACAAGCGAGGGAAGGCCCTCCGCTTCGGCGGAGGGCCTTATTCGTTGTTCCGCCGGTGTTTCCGCGGCGAGGCGCCCCGCCGCGGAAACACCGGCGGGGCGTTCAGCCGCCGTTGCGGCGCAGCGCCTCGGTGAGGCGGCCGGCGGCCTCCACGATCGCCTGGGCGTGCATCCGGCCCGGGTGGCGGGTCAGGCGCTCGATCGGGCCCGAGACCGACACCGCCGCCACCACGCGGTTGGACGGGCCGCGCACCGGTGCCGAGACCGAGGCGACACCGGGCTCGCGCTCACCGATGGACTGGGCCCAGCCGCGCCGCCGCACTCCCGAGAGGGCCGTCGCCGTGAAGCGGGCGCCCTGCAGCCCCCGGTGCAGCCGCTCGGGCTCCTCCCAGGCCATCAGGACCTGAGCCGCCGAGCCGGCCTTCATCGGGAGTGTGGAGCCGACCGGCACGGTGTCCCGCAGCCCGGACAGCCGTTCCGCCGCGGCGACGCAGATCCGCATGTCCCCCTGGCGGCGGTAGAGCTGGGCGCTCTCCCCGGTGATGTCGCGCAGGTGCGTGAGCACCGGGCCCGCCGAGGCGAGCAGCCTGTCCTCGCCCGCGGCGGCGGCCAGCTCGGCCAGGCGCGGACCCAGGATGAAACGGCCCTGCATGTCGCGGGCCACGAAGCGGTGGTGTTCCAGCGCCACCGCGAGCCGGTGCGCCGTGGGGCGCGCGAGCCCGGTCGCTCCGACCAGCCCGGCGAGGGTGGCCGGACCGGACTCCAGAGCGCTCAATACCAGAGCCGCCTTGTCGAGTACGCCGACGCCGCTAGAGTTGTCCATGCAACGATATTCACGTCTCACATTACGAAACGCAAGTTCCTTTTCCCCGGGAACCCGCCAAGCTGGGGTGACAGTCGCCACCCCGCCCGTGCGGAGGCGGCGGCACGGATGTCGAGACGAGGCCGGCAGTGCGGCCGGTCGGAGGGAAAGCGATGGGACGGACACTCGCGGAGAAGGTCTGGGACGACCACGTCGTCCGGCGCGCGGAAGGCGAGCCCGACCTCCTCTTCATCGACCTGCACCTGCTGCACGAGGTCACCAGCCCCCAGGCGTTCGACGGGCTGCGCAAGAACGGGCGCCGGGTGCGGCGCACCGACCTCACCATCGCCACCGAGGACCACAACACCCCCACCCTGGACATCGACAAGCCCATCGCCGACCCCGTCTCGCGCACCCAGCTGGAGACGCTGCGCAAGAACTGCGCGGAGTTCGGGGTGCGGCTGCACCCGCTGGGCGACGTCGAGCAGGGCGTCGTCCACGTCGTGGGACCGCAGCTCGGGCTGACCCAGCCGGGCATGACGGTGGTCTGCGGCGACAGCCACACCTCCACGCACGGCGCCTTCGGGGCGCTGGCGTTCGGCATCGGCACCAGCCAGGTCGAGCACGTCCTGGCCACCCAGACCCTGCCGATGGCGCCCTTCAAAACCATGGCGGTCACGGTCAACGGCGAGCTGCCCGAGGGCGTGACCGCCAAGGACCTGATCCTGGCGATCATCGCCCGGATCGGCACCGGCGGCGGCCAGGGATATGTGATCGAGTACCGCGGCGAGGCCATCGAGAAGCTGTCGATGGAGGCGCGGATGACCATCTGCAACATGTCCATCGAGGCCGGCGCCCGCGCGGGCATGATCGCCCCGGACGAGACCACCTTCGCCTACCTCGAAGGGCGCGAGCACGCGCCCAAGGGCGCCGACTGGGACGCGGCCGTGAAGTACTGGCGCACCCTGCGCACCGATGAGGGCGCCGTCTTCGACCACGAAGTGGTCATCGAGGCCTCCGAGCTGGCGCCGTTCGTGACCTGGGGCACCAACCCCGGCCAGGGCGCGCCGCTGAGCGCGAGCGTGCCGGACCCGGCCTCCTTCACCGACCCCAGCGAGAAGCTGGCCGCCGAGAACGCGCTGAAGTACATGGGCCTGACCGCCGGGCAGCCGCTGCGCGAGATCGCCGTGGACACCGTGTTCGTCGGATCCTGCACCAACGGCCGCATCGAGGACCTGCGCGCGGCCGCCGCCCTGCTCAGGGGCCGCAAGGTCGCCGACGGGGTGCGGATGCTGGTGGTACCCGGCTCGGTACGGGTGGCGCTCCAGGCCGTCGAGGAGGGTCTGGACAAGGTGTTCACCGAGGCCGGCGCCGAGTGGCGGCACGCGGGCTGCTCGATGTGCCTGGGCATGAACCCTGACCAGCTCAAGCCCGGTGAGCGCTCCGCGTCCACCTCCAACCGCAACTTCGAGGGCAGGCAGGGCAAGGGCGGCCGTACCCATCTGGTCTCCCCGCAGGTGGCCGCCGCCACCGCGGTCCTGGGGCATCTGGCCTCACCCGCCGACCTGTCCGATGTACGCGAGCCCGCGGGAGTCTGAGGAAAAGCCATGGAAGCCTTCACCACCCACACCGGCCGCGCCGTCCCGCTGCGCCGCTCCAACGTCGACACCGACCAGATCATCCCCGCGCACTGGCTGAAGAAGGTCACCCGCGACGGCTTCGAGGACGGCCTGTTCGAGGCCTGGCGCAAGGACGGGGAGTTCGTGCTCAACCGGCCGGAGCGGCAGGGCGCCACCGTCCTGGTGGCCGGGCCCGACTTCGGCACCGGCTCCTCGCGCGAGCACGCCGTCTGGGCGCTGCAGAACTACGGCTTCAAGGCCGTGATCTCCTCCCGCTTCGCCGACATCTTCCGCGGCAACTCGCTGAAGAACGGCCTGCTGACCGTCGTCCTGCCGCAGCCGACCGTGGACGCGCTGTGGGAGCTGACGGAGGCCGACCCGACGGCCGAGGTCACCGTCGACCTGGTGGCCCGCAAGGTCACCGCGCCCGGTGTCGAGGCCGACTTCGAGCTGGACGAGAACGCCCGCTGGCGGCTGCTGGAGGGGCTGGACGACATCAGCATCACCCTGAGGCACGAGGAGGACATCGCCGCGTACGAGGCGAAGCGCCCCTCCTTCAAGCCGCAGACGCTCCCCGCCTGACGACCTGTACCCCGTACGCCCGCCCGTCGCGGCGGACGCACGCGCACCCCTTCGAGCGCCCCCGGCTCCGCGAGCCGGGGGCGCTCGGGCGTACGGGCGGGCACACGGAGAAGGAGGAGAGGTCCAAGTTCCTTGTCACTGGGCACAGTTGCCTCACCCGTACGTGTCCGTCCGCGGCGTGTTGGGGCCGACCGGGGTGACAACTCACCTTCAATGGCACAATCGGTGCATGGACAGCGACGGCCAACTTCCCCTCTACGACCTCGTCGCCGCCCGGCTGAAGGACGCGCACACCATGGTGCGCGCGCTGCAAGTGCCCGACGACGTACGGGCGGCGCTCGTCCGCAGGCTCCTGGCCGTCACGGCCGCCGCGAAGCACGACCTGGGCGGCGCGGCACGGCGGCTGGACCGGCTGATGGAGGACATCCGGGCCGGTGACGGCCTCTTCCCCGGAGAAGGTGAAGACCGGTGCGCGGACCGAAGTGCGTGATGGTCTATTTCGTTGCGACACAAGGGTGATTCGCACGTTTCGCGTTTGATTTGCGGTAAATATCTGCCTAACGTGCGAAAAAGCTTGGACAGATTCGTTCCGGCAATGCCTCCGAAGGGGAAGACGTGAACAAGGCGCAGCTCGTTGAAGCAATTGCCGACAAGCTCGGCGGACGACAGCAGGCCGCCGACGCGGTCGACGTGGTGCTGGACGCGATCGTCCGTGCGGTCGTCGCCGGCGACCGGGTCTCGGTCACCGGATTCGGCTCGTTCGAGAAGGTGGAGCGCCCGGCCCGCTACGCCCGCAACCCGCAGACCGGCGAGCGCGTCAGGGTCAAGAAGACCTCCGTTCCGCGTTTCCGAGCCGGTCAGGGCTTCAAGGATCTGGTCAGCGGCGCCAAGAAACTCCCCAAGGGCGGCGAGGTGGCCGTGAAGAAGGCCCCCAAGGGCAGCCTCTCGGGTGGGGCCGGTGCCACCACCCGCAAGGCGGCCGCCAAGAAGGCCGCCGCCAAGAAGGCGGCCCCGGCGAAGAAGGCCGCGGCGAAGAAGACGGCGGCGAAGAAGACGGCGGCGAAGAAGACCACCGCCAAGAAGACGGCGGCCAAGGCCACCCCGGCGAAGAAGACGGCGGCGAAGAAGACCACCGCCAAGAAGACGACCGGAAAGAAGAGCGCCGGAAAGGCCGTCGCCAAGAAGGCGCCCGCCAAGAAGGCTCCCGGCCGCAGGACCTCGGCGCGCAAGAGGGCGGCGACCCGCAGGAAGTGAGTCGCGGGAAGGGGTCCACGGGAAGTGAGCCGGGCACACGGGCATGCGGTGACCGCGCCGGGCCGGACTCCAGGGGAGTCCGGCCCGCGGTCCGTCCCGGGACCGCCGTCCGGCCGGGCCAGGCGCCCGGTTCGTCCGGTGCCGTGTCGCTCGGGGTCTGCCCGGCGGCGGGGCTCCCCTCCCCGGTATCCCGGCATCCGGCCGGGAGCGCCCCCAGGTGCCGCGGCCTCCCCGGGCCCGCAGGGCCGAGGGGACACGATCGCCAGGCGGCCGTAAGCCGCGTGCACTCGTCCCGCCCGGGCTCTCGGCCAACGCGGCACGGGGGCGCCCCCAGGCAGGAGGCCGGGGAAGCGGCGAGCGGGGTGAACCCCGGCCGATACGGCACTAGGCTCGGCGCCATGCAGGCCACCGCGTACACCTACGACCCCGCGACCCGCAGCGGCAGCGTGCTCCTCGACGACGGCACGCCCCTCCCCTTCGACACCGAGGCGTTCGACGCGGGGGGCCTGCGGCTGCTGCGCCCGGGGCAGCGGGTACGGATCGAGACCGAGACCGAGACCCTGACCGGCACCGAAACAGGAACCGGCGCCGGCGCAGGGCGCCGCCGGATCACGCTGGTGACGCTGCAGACGTTCTGAGCGTGTGCGGGCCCACGCCCAGGGCCAGCGCCGCGGCCAGATCCTCGCCGGTGTCCACATCCCGGCGGACGCTGTCCACCCCGGACAGGACGATCTCCGCCGCCCCGGAGCGCAGGTGACGGACGCGTGAGGCGCCTCCGAAGGCCGGGGCCAGAGCGGCCCCGCCGGACGCGGCGAGCAGCGTGGTGCCGACCTCGGCGGCATCGGCCAGGAAGGCCCGGCGGTGCGCCCGTGCCGCCTCCAGTACCCGGCCCAGTTCCGTGGGGCGCAGGGCGGGCAGATCGGCGTTGAGCGCGGCCACCGAGGCGCCGGGACGCTCCAGCCGTACGACCGCCTCGCCGTGCTCCAGCGCGGCGTTCATCCCGGCGCCCGGCGCGTCCGGCACGATCCGCGCTCCCAGAGCGGCCAGTTCCGCGCCCGCGAGCGGATCGTCCGTGACGATCACCACATCACCCACCGCCGCGCAGGCCAGTGCCGCGGCGACGGTGTCCTGGGCGAAGGCCAGGGCCAGTGCGGGCCGTAGCCCGCTCCCCGCCGCCGGGGCCAGCCTGCTCTTCGCCAGAGCCAGGGGTTTGAGGGGCACCACCAGGGTCCATTCCCGGGCCGCCGCGGCCCACGCCGCCGTGTCGTCGCGATGCATCGGCACCATTCTCACCCGCCGCCGGAGTCGCCCGGGGCTTTACGGGGTTACGGTGTGCTCGACAGGGCGACGACCCGGGGCGACACTTGTGCGGTTGTTCCCGGCGGCGCGTGTGCCGCAGCAGGCAAGAGGAGATGGTGTCCGGGTGTCCCGCCGCAGAATCGGCTTCTGGTACCGCTTTGCCGCGGTTTTGGCGAAACCGCCCCTGGTGGTGCTGTTCAAGCGGGACTGGCGCGGAATGGAGCATATTCCTCAGGAGGACGGATTCATCACCGTGGTGAATCACAACTCCTATCTGGATCCGCTCTCCTACGCCCACTACCAGTACAACACCGGCCGCGTCCCCCGTTTCCTGGCCAAGGACTCCCTGTTCAAGGGCGGATTCGTCGGCGCGGTGATGCGCGGCACCGGGCAGATCCCCGTCTACCGCGAGACCGCCGACGCCGTGAGCGCCTTCCGCGCCGCCGTCGAGGCGATCGACAAGGGCGAGTGCGTGGCGTTCTATCCCGAGGGCACCCTCACCCGCGACCCGGACATGTGGCCGATGGAGGGCAAGACCGGCGCCGCCCGCGTCGCCCTGATCACCAGGGCGCCCGTCATCCCCGTCGCGCAGTGGGGCGCCAACGAGGCCGTACCGCCGTACGCGGGGATCAAGAAGATCCGGTTCTTCCCGCGCAGGACGCTGAAGGTGCTGGCCGGGCCGCCCGTCGACCTGTCCCGGTTCTACGACCGCGAACCCACCGCGGAACTGCTGCGCGAGGTCACCGACGTCATCATGGACGCGATCACGCAGCTGCTGGCCGAGGTGCGCGGCGAACCCGCGCCCGCCCAGCGCTACGACCGCCGCCGGGCGCTCGCGCAGGGCCGGCGCGGCCCCGCCGCCAAGGCGGCCACGGGCCACGGCCCCGCCGCGCACGGCGCCGGCACGGAGCCGGCCACCGGCCGGAAGACCGCCGGCCGCACGGTAGCCGAGGGAGAGAGCGCGTGACGCGAGTCGCCGTCTACGGCACCGGATCCTGGGGCACCGCCTTCGCGATGGTGCTCGCCGACGCCGGCTGCGAGGTGACCTTGTGGGGGCGCCGTGCGGAGCTGGCCGAGGCGGTCAACACCACCCGTACCAACCCCGACTACCTGCCCGGGATCGTCCTCCCCGAGGCCGTGCGCGCCACCACCGACCCGGCCGAGGCCGCGGCCGGGGCCCACTTCACGGTGCTGGCCGTGCCCTCCCAGACCCTGCGCGGCAACCTCTCGGCCTGGAAGCCGCTGCTGCCGCCGCACACCGTGCTCGTCTCCCTGATGAAGGGCGTCGAACTCGGCACCGCCAAGCGGATGAGCGAGGTGATCGAGGAGGTCGCCGGGGCCGGCCCGGACCGGATCGCCGTGCTGTCCGGCCCCAACCTGGCCCGCGAGATCGCCGACCGGCAGCCCGCCGCCTCGGTCGTCGCCTGCCGCGACGAGGATGTGGCCCGCAGGCTCCAGGCCGCCTGCCACACCCCCTACTTCCGCCCCTACACCAACACCGACATCGTCGGCTGCGAACTGGGCGGGGCGGTGAAGAACGTCATCGCGCTGGCGGTCGGCATCGCCGACGGCATGGGCCTGGGCGACAACGCCAAGGCCTCGCTGATCACCCGCGGCCTGGCCGAGACCACCCGGCTCGGCCTGGCCATGGGCGCCGACGCGCACACCTTCGCCGGCCTGGCGGGCCTGGGCGACCTGGTCGCCACCTGCTCCTCGCCGCTGTCGCGCAACCACACCTTCGGCACCAACCTCGGCAGGGGCATGACCCTGGCGGAGACCGTCGCGGCGACCCGGCAGACCGCCGAGGGCGTCAAGTCCTGCGAGTCGGTACTGGACCTGGCCCGGCGGCACGGTGTCGAGACGCCCATCACCGAGACGGTCGTCGACATCGTCCACGACGGCAAGCCGCCGCTGGTCGCCCTCAAGGAACTGATGTCGCGCAGCGCCAAGCCCGAGCGCCGCTGACCGCCCACCACCGTCACGTCAGGTAATCTCGCCCGGATATGAGCAGCCAGTCCTTCTCCCCAGGCCCCCAGACGCCCCCGCCCCCCGGCCGGCGGCCGCGTGTCGCCGTCGTCTTCGGCGGTCGCAGCTCCGAACACGGGATCTCCGTGGTCACCGCGGGCGCCGTGCTGCGCGCCATCGACCGCAACGCCTACGACGTCCTGCCCATCGGCATCACCGCCGACGGCCGCTGGGCGCTGACCGCCGACGACCCCGAGCGGATGGCGATCGCCGACCGCGCACTGCCGAGCGTGGAGCAGCTCACCGAGTCCGACACCGGCTCCGTACTGCTGCCCTTCGAGCCGGACAACCGCGAGGTCGTCTACAGCGAGCCGGGCTCGGTGCCCAAGGTGCTCGGGGAGGTCGACGTCGTCTTCCCCATGCTGCACGGCCCGTACGGCGAGGACGGCACCCTCCAGGGCCTGCTGGACCTGGCCGGGGTGCCCTACGTCGGCTCGGGTGTGCTGGCCTCGGCGGTCGGCATGGACAAGGAGTACATGAAGCGGGTCTTCACCTCCTTCGGGCTGCCCGTCGGGCCCTACACGGTGGTCAGGCCGCGCGAGTGGGAGCAGGACGAGAAGGCCGCGCGGAAGAGGATCGTGGACTTCGCGGCCGACCACGGCTGGCCGGTCTTCGTCAAGCCCGCCCGGGCCGGATCCTCCTTCGGCATCACCAAGGTCGAGGACCTGGCGGGTCTGGACGAGGCGATCGCCGAGGCGCGGCGCCACGACCCCAAGATCATCGTCGAGTCCCTGCTGCGCGGCCGTGAGATCGAGTGCGGCGTCCTGGAGTTCGAGGACGGCCCGCGCGCCAGCCTGCCGGCCGAGATCCCGCCGGCCACGGCCCACGACTTCTACGACTTCGAGGCGAAGTACATCGACTCCGCCGAGGGCCTGGTGCCCGCCCCGCTGACCGACGAGCAGACCCGCGAGGTCCGGGAGCTGGCGGTGCGCGCCTTCGACGCGGCCTCCTGCGAGGGCCTGGTCCGCGCGGACTTCTTCCTGCTGGACAGCGGCGAGTTCGTCATCAACGAGATCAACACGATGCCCGGCTTCACGCCCATCTCCATGTACCCGCGGATGTGGGAGGCCAGCGGGGTCGGCTACCCGGAGCTGGTCGACCGCCTCATCAGGGCCGCCCTGCGCCGCCCGACCGGCCTGCGCTGACCGGCCTGCGCGGATTCGCTCCGGGCCGCGAGGGGCGCGCGGGCCCGGAGGCGGGGACGGCGGGACGTCACAGCGGCTTCCCAGGGACCGTCTGCCGCACCGCGTCGGCGAGGTCGACCAGGGCGTTGACCTCGGGCGCGTACGCGTCGGGGACGGTCACCCGGACGAAGACCTCGCGTTCGAGGAGGGTGAACCGGTGGCCGCCGCCCTGCTCCTCCAGCAGCCAGGAGACCCCGTTCACCTCCACCGAATCGGAGAGGGGGTTGTAGTGTTCACTGCCGGGCGTGAGGACCTCGGGCCGCGGCACTCCGCAGCCCAGTTCGATCGCGGGTTCGCCCCACACGGCGGCGAACCGCGTCTCGGGCTCGATCTCACCCCGGGGCTGCCCGTCCACCTCCTCGGGCAGCGCGCCGTACAGCTCGCGGCAGATGCCGGCGGCCTCGCCCGCAGGGCTCGGTACGGGCGGGCCGGAGCGGTCGCCGCCGGACGGCGTGCAGCCGGCCGCCGCGGCGAGCACGGCGAGCACGGCGGCCGGCTTACGGAGGGCGGACGGCAGGGAGCGGTGGGACACGGAGCTCACCGGGCGAGCATACGGGGGGCTACAGATGCACGACCGGGCAGGTCAGGGTGCGGGTGATGCCCTCCACGTGCTGGATGCGGGCCACCACCATGCGACCCAGGTCGTCCACCGTGTCGGCCTCGGCCCGCACGATCACGTCGTAGGGACCGGTCACGTCCTCGGCCCGGACCACTCCCGGAATCGCGCCGACGACCTCGGCGACGGACGACGCCTTGCCGACCTCCGTCTGGATCAGGATGTACGCCTGTACCACGGAACCTCCAGGGCGGCCACGAGGATCATGGGGGAAGAAGGGACGCCACGGTACCGCGTCACCCGTACCGCCGGGGAGACCCGCACCGCGGGCGGGCGCGGCGGTACGGCGGCGCGGGGAGCCGGACCGGCGGCCGCGGCGGTACCGTTCGAGCGCACGGAAGAAGGGGCACGACGATGCTGAGTTCTCCCGGGGGGCAGCCTCCCCCCGGATTCCCCGGGGGCGCCCCCAGGACTCCCGGCCGTACCGTGGGGGAGCTCGGGGAGTTCGGACTGATCCGCGAGCTGACCTCGCGGATCACCCCCACCCCGGCCGTACGGATCGGTCCGGGCGACGACGCGGCCGTGGTCGCCGCGCCCGACCGGCGCGTGGTGGCCAGCACCGACCTGCTGCTGGAGGGGCGGCACTTCCGGCGAGACTGGTCCACCGCCTACGACGTCGGCCGCAAGGCCGCGGCGCAGAACCTGGCCGACATCGCCGCCATGGGAGCCGAGCCCACCGCGCTGCTGCTCGGCCTCGTCGTGCCCGCCGAACTCCCCGCCACCTGGCCCACCGAGCTGATGGACGGTCTCCACGACGAGTGCCAGGTCGCCGGCGCGGCCGTGGTCGGCGGGGACGTGGTGGGCGGCGAGACCATCACCGTGGCCATCACCGCGCTGGGCGACCTGCACGGACGCGAGCCGGTCACCCGCTCCGGGGCGCGGCCCGGCGACACCGTCGCGGTGACCGGCTGGCTGGGCTGGTCGGCCGCCGGGTACTCGGTGCTCGCCCGCGGGTTCCGCTCACCGCGGGCCTTCGTCGAGGCCCACCGCCGCCCCGAGCCGCCGTACCACGCGGGCCCGGCGGCTGCGGAGCTGGGCGCGACGGCGATGACGGACGTCAGCGACGGGCTCATCGCCGACCTCGGGCACATCGCCGAGGCCAGCAAGGTCCGTATCGACATCCGCTCGTCGGCCCTCGACGTCCCCGTCCAGATGTCCGACATCGGGCAGGCGGTGGGCATCGACCCGCTGCAGTGGGTCCTCACCGGGGGCGAGGACCACGCGATCGTCGCGGCCTTCCCCGCGGACGCCAAACTCCCCGCCCGCTGGCGCCGTATCGGCGAGGTGCTGCACCCCTCCGCCGCGCCGCAGGTCACGGTGGACGGCGCCCCGTGGGACCGGGCGGGCGGCTGGGACCACTTCGGCGACTGACCCGCTGCCGCCGCCGCTCTCGCGGACCTGGTCGCTCGCCGAGGGGGGTTGCTCAGCCGATGGTTGCTGTGAACATGGGCGCGAGTCGCCCGACGGAGGAGGCGGCTTAGGCTGCGGGGTATGCGTACACCACCACCGCGCGTCCTCACCGTCGCCGGGTCCGACTCCGGCGGCGGAGCGGGCATCCAGGCCGATCTGAAGACCATGCTCGCGCTCGGCACCCACGGGATGAGCGTGCTCACCGCCGTCACCGCGCAGAACTCCCAGGGCGTGCAGGGCGCCTGGGAACTGCCGGCCGAGGCGGTGCGGCAGCAGTTCCGCAGCGTCGTGGACGACATCGGGGTGCAGGCGGTCAAGACCGGCATGCTGGCCACCGCAGAGCTGGTCGCGACGGTCGCAGGTCTGCTGGACGGCCTCGCCGCGCCCGTGGTCGTCGATCCCGTCGGGGTCTCCAAGCACGGCGACCCACTGCTGGCCGCCGAGGCGCTGGAGACGGTGCGCGCCGAACTGCTGCCCAGGGCCACCGTCGCCACCCCCAACCTGGACGAGGTGACCCAGCTCACCGGCGTACGGGTGGAGCGCGAGGCCGATCTGCCGCGTGCGGCGGAGGCGGTGCTGGCGTACGGGCCGCGGTGGGCGCTGATCAAGGGCGGCCACCTCAAGGACGGGGCGGACGCGGTGGACCTGCTCACCGACGGCGATGCCGAGCACTGGCTGCGCGCGCCCCGTCACGACAACCGCCACACCCATGGAACCGGCTGCACCCTGGCCGCCGCGATCGCCGCGCGGCTGGCGAAGGGGCGCACGGTCCCGGAGGCGGTCACCGACGCCAAGGAGTACGTGACGGGCGCCATCGCCGCGGGCTTCGCGCTGGGCGGCGGCATCGGCCCCGTGGACCACGGCTGGCGGCTGGGACGGGAGGTTCCGGAAGGAGCGGCCTGAGCGGCCGTTCCGGCCCGCCGCACAGCGGCGGGAGGCGGTTACGCGGGAAGGCCGGTCCACCCGAGGTGGACCGGCCTTCCCGCGTAACCGGCAAAGTGGCCGCGCTGCGCGTTGCGTCAGCGCGAGACCGGATCACCCCCGCCGCACGGCGGGGGAGAGGTCATGCGCTCAGCGCGAGACCTTGCCGGCCTTGATGCACGAGGTGCAGACGTTGAGCCGCTTCGGCGTCCGACCGACCATCGCACGCACCCGCTGGATGTTGGGGTTCCAACGGCGGGGCGTACGGCGGTGCGAGTGCGAGATGTTGTTGCCGAAGCCCGGCCCCTTGCCGCAGACGTCGCAGTTGGCAGCCACGGGTCACTCCAAAGACTTCAGATGCACTTACAGTGAAATCCCGGCGTCGGCAGGATCAGAGGATGACCGGCACTGCCAGGGAATTGGATAGAGCCCGAGCGGGTCGGGCAACCGGGGAAGCATACCTCGCCCCCGTCCGGACCATGAAATTACCACGGCCCCGCACCGTCGCCCCGGCCCCGCCCCCGGTCGCGGAGCGTGCCGGGCACTAGCCTTCGCCCGTCGCAGATGTCCTTCCCGGCCGCCCGGCCGCAAGCCCTCAGGAGGCCCGTCCGTGCCGCATCCGCTCGACGCCGCCACGGTACGGGAGTGGAGCGCCCAGGCGCTCGACGCGCTGGGCCGCGCCCGCGAGACCATAGACGCGATCAACGTCTACCCGGTCGCGGACGCCGACACCGGCACCAACCTCTACCTGACCGCGGAGTCCGCCGCCCGGGCCGTCGAGGCCGCCTGCGCGGGGGAGCCCACCCCGGCCCAGGCGGTGCGGGCCATGGCGCACGGCGCGCTGATCGGCGCACGCGGCAATTCCGGGACGATCCTGGCGCAGCTGCTGCGCGGCATGGCCGAGGAGATAGCCGAGGCCGAGAACGGCGGAAGCGGCGGGCCGCACGAGCGCGCCGGGGACGACGGGGAACCGCTGCGGCGCGCCCTGGTGCGTGCCGCGGCCGCGGCACGGGCCGCGGTCGCGCACCCGGTGGAGGGCACCGTGCTCACCGTGGCCGCGGCGGCGGCCGGCGCGGCGGCGGACACCGCCGGGGACTGCGCCGCGGTGGCCCGCGCCGCCTGGTCCGCGGCCCGCACGGCCCTGGAGGCCACCCCCGGGCAGCTCCCGGCGCTCTCCCGCGCGGGCGTGGTGGACGCGGGCGGCTACGGCCTGGTCACCGTGCTGGGCGCGCTGGTGGCCGTGCTCTCCGGGGAGCGGCCCGAGGCTCCGGCCGCCGGGCGGTCCGGAACGTCCGGCCCGGCCCCGGATCCGCTCCCGGCCGACGCGGGCTGCGCGGCCTCAACGGAGCAAACCGGCCCGGCCTGCGAGGTCGTCTACCTGCTGGAGGCCGGGGACGACGCCGTGGCCGCCCTGCGCACCCGGCTCGACGCCCTGGGCGACTCCCTGGTGGTGGTCGGCGGCGACGGGCTGTGGAACGTCCACGTCCACGTGGACGACGCCGGAGCGGCGGTGGAGGCCGGGATCGAGGCCGGACGCCCCTTCCGCATCCGGATCACGCACTTCGGCGTCCGGGGCGGCGACCGGCACGCCGACCGTACGCCCGCGCACGCCCCCGACCGTGCCGCCCGCCGCGCCGTGGTCGCGGTGGTGCCCGGTGACGGGCTGGCCGAACTGTGCGCCGAGGCGGGCGCCATCACCGTCACCGCGCGCCCCGGGGAGCCGCCCGCCAGCGGGGAGCTGGCTCAGGCGCTGCTGCGGACGGGCGCGCCCGAGGCGGTCCTGCTGCCCAACGACCCCGAGCTGCGGCATACCGCCGCCGCGGCCGCCGAACAGGCCCGCGCCGAGGGGATGCGGGTCGCCATCATCCCCACCCGCTCCCCGGTGCAGGGCATCGCCGCGCTCGCCGTGCACGAGCCCGGCCGCCGCTTCGACGAGGACGTCGTCGCCATGACCTCCGCGGCCGGGGCCACCCGGTACGGGGAGCTGTGCGTCGCCGAACGGCAGGCATGGACCACCGCGGGCATCTGCCAGGCCGGGGACGTCCTCGGTCTGATCGATGGGGACGTGGCGCTGATCGGCGCGCGGGCGGCGGACGTGGCCGCGGCCGTGCTGGAC
The DNA here is from genome assembly GCF_017114865.1 of Streptomyces verrucosisporus. Lineage (GTDB taxonomy): Bacteria > Actinomycetota > Actinomycetes > Streptomycetales > Streptomycetaceae > Streptomyces > Streptomyces fenghuangensis. The sequence continues at coordinate 16,958 of NZ_JADEYH010000012.1, forward strand.
CGGATGCTCTCGGGCGGCGGCGAGCTGGTGACCCTGGTGGTCGGCGCGGACGCGCCCGCGGACCTGGCCGATCACCTGGAGGAGCATGTGCGCCGCAACCACCTGGCCGTCGACACCCTCGTCCACGAGGGACGCCAGAGCGGCCCGCTGCTGATCGGCGTGGAGTGAGCACGGTGGGCGCGGGGAGTGGGGCGGGCGGGTCGCGCGGCCCGCTCTGTCGGCGGCGTGGTGTGCAATGGGGTACGTGCCCGCGCTGGAAGAGAACACGCAAGATCCCCTGACGGAACCGCTGCGAAAGGTGCTCGGCGGCACCACCGCGAAGGTGATGGCCGAGCACCTCGGCCTGCGCACCGTCGGCGACCTGCTGCACCACTACCCGCGGCGGTACGCCGAGCGCGGCGAGCTGACCCGGCTGGCCGACCTGCCGCTGGACGAGCACGTCACCGTCGTCGCCCAGGTCGCCGACTCCCGGGTGCTCACCTTCAACCAGGGCCGCGGCAAGCGCCTGGAGGTCACCCTCACCGACGGCAGCGGCCGCCTCCAGCTGGTCTTCTTCGGCAGGGCCGTCCACCACCACCACAAGGAGCTGCTGCCCGGCCGCCGAGGGATGTTCGCGGGCAAGGTCGGTGTGTTCAACCGGAAGCTCCAGCTCTCCCACCCCGCCTACGAGCTGCTGGGCGCCGGCAGCGGAGCGGAGGCGGTGGACGCCTTCGCCGGCAGGCTCATGCCGATCTACCCGGCGTGCAAGCAGCTGGAGTCGTGGAAGATCGCCAAGGCCGTCGCCACGGTGGTGGACTCCCTGCTGGCCACCGGCTGGGCGGGCGTCGCCGATCCGCTGCCCGCCGCCCTGCGCGCCGAGCGCGGCCTGCCCACGCTGCCGGAGGCGCTGGAGAAGGTCCACCGGCCGCGCGCCAAGGCCGACGTGGAGCTTGCGAGGGCCCGGCTGAAGTGGGACGAGGCGTTCGTCCTCCAGGTCGCTCTGGCCCGCCGCCGCCTGGCCGAGGGCCAGTTGCCGGCCGTGGCGCGCAGGCCGCGCGAGGACGGGCTGCTGGACGCCTTCGACGCCCGGCTGCCCTTCACCCTCACCGACGGTCAGCGGGCCGTCAGCCGGGAGATCTTCGACGACCTGGCCACCGAGCACCCCATGCACCGCCTCCTCCAGGGCGAGGTCGGCTCCGGCAAGACACTGGTGGCGCTGCGCGCCATGCTCGCGGTGGTGGACGCCGGCGGGCAGGCCGCGATGCTCGCCCCCACCGAGGTGCTGGCCCAGCAGCACCACCGCTCGATCACCGAGATGATGGGCGAGCTGGCCGAGGGAGGGATGCTCGGTGGCACCGAGCACGCCACCAGGGTCGTGCTGCTCACCGGTTCGATGGGGGCCGCCGCCCGCCGCCGGGCCCTGCTGGACCTGGCCACCGGCGAGGCCGGGGTCGTCATCGGCACCCACGCCCTGATCGAGGACAAGGTGGGCTTCCACGACCTGGGCCTGGTCGTGGTCGACGAACAGCACCGCTTCGGCGTCGAGCAGCGCGACGCCCTGCGCTCCAAGGGCAGGCAGCCCCCGCATCTGCTGGTGATGACCGCCACACCCATCCCGCGCACGGTCGCCATGACGGTCTTCGGCGATCTGGAGACCTCCGTGCTGGACCAGCTCCCGGCCGGGCGCTCTCCCATCGCCAGCCATGTCGTGCCCGCCGCCGAGAAGCCCCACTTCCTCGCCCGCGCCTGGGAGCGGGTGCGCGAGGAGGTGTCGGCCGGACACCAGGCCTACGTGGTCTGCCCGCGCATCGGCGACGAGGAGGAACCCGCCGGCGCCCGGCGGGGCGGTGGAGGCGGCGAGGACGAGGGGAGCGGCGAGGACGAGGGGGGCGCCGACGGCGCGGACGAGCGCCGCCCGCCGCTGGCCGTGCTCGACGTGGCCGGACAGCTCGCCGACGGGCCGCTCAAAGGCCTGCGGGTGGCCGCGCTGCACGGCCGGATGCAGCCGGACGCCAAGGACGAGGTGATGCGCCGCTTCGCCGCGGGCGAGCTGGACGTCCTGGTCGCCACGACCGTCATCGAGGTCGGGGTGAACGTGCCGAACGCCACCGTGATGGTGATCATGGACGCGGACCGCTTCGGCGTCTCCCAGCTCCACCAGCTGCGCGGCCGGGTCGGGCGCGGCAGCGCGCCGGGCCTGTGCCTGCTGGTCAGCGAGGCCCCCGAGGGCAGCCCCGCCCGCGCCAGGCTGGGAGCGGTCGCCGCGACGCTGGACGGCTTCGAGCTGTCCCGCATCGACCTGGAGCAGCGCCGGGAGGGCGATGTGCTGGGCCAGGCGCAGTCCGGCACCCGCTCCTCCCTGCGGATGCTCGCCGTCATCGACGACGAGGAGGTCATCGCGGCCGCCCGGGAGAAGGCGACGGAGATCGTCGCCGCCGACCCCGAGCTGGAGCGCCTGCCGGAGCTGCGCGCGGCCCTGGAGGCCCTGCTGGACGCCGAGCGCGAGGAGTACCTGGAGAAGGGCTGACGGGGGCGGGCGGGCCCGCCAGGTGTCCGCCGCGCGCCTATCGTGGTGGGGCGGCGGTCCGCCGGGCCGCCGCCCCACCAACCCCTGCCCCAGCACCCTGGAGACGGTGAAGCGATGACCCGCGTGATCGCCGGAGCGGCCGGCGGACGACGCCTGGCGGTGCCGCCCGGCCAGGGCACCCGCCCGACCTCCGACCGGGCGCGCGAGGGGCTGTTCTCCACCTGGGAGTCGCTGCTCGGCCCGCTGGCGGGCCTGCGGGTGCTCGACCTGTACGGGGGCTCGGGCGCGGTCGGCCTGGAGGCCCTCTCGCGCGGCGCGGTCCACGTCCTGCTGGTCGAGTCCGACGCCCGGGCCGTGCGCACCATCCGCCAGAACGTCCGCGGCCTCGGCCTGCCCGGCGCCGAGGTGCACGCCGGCCGGGCGGAGCAGACGGTGCGCGCGCAGGCCCCCGCGGAGCCGTACGACGTGGTGTTCCTCGACCCGCCGTACGCCGTCGGGGACGAGGAGTTGCGCGAGATCCTTCTCACACTCCGTACCCGGGGGTGGCTCGCGGGCGGCGCCCTCGCCACCGTGGAACGGAGCACCAGGGGCGGCGAATTCCGCTGGCCCGCCGGTTTCGAGGGGCTGCGGTCGCGTCGCTACGGCGAGGGAACGCTCTGGTACGGTCGCGCCGCCGAAGAAGCCGAAGAGGTCACCGACGCGTCATGACCCGTACGGAGAGCGAGGAAACGCCAGTGCGCCGCGCCGTCTGTCCGGGGTCCTTCGACCCCATCACCAACGGACACCTCGACATCATCTCCCGCGCCTCCAGGCTCTACGACGAGGTGTACGTCGCGGTGATGATCAACAAGTCCAAGCAGGGCCTCTTCGCCGTCGAGGAGCGCATCGACCTGATCCACCAGGTCACCGCCGAGTACGGCAACGTGCGCGTGGAGGCATTCCACGGACTGCTGGTGGACTTCTGCAAGCAGCGCGACATCCCGGCCATCGTCAAGGGTCTGCGGGCGGTCAGCGACTTCGACTACGAACTGCAGATGGCCCAGATGAACAACGGGCTGTCCGGGGTGGAGACGCTGTTCGTGCCCACCAATCCGACCTACAGCTTCCTCTCCTCCAGCCTGGTCAAGGAGGTCGCGGCCTGGGGCGGCGACGTCTCCCACCTGGTGCCGCCCCAGGTGCTCCAGGCTCTGCGCGAGCGGCTGTCCCACCCCTGACGCGGCCGGCCGCCCCGCCCGGCCGCACCCGGTTCCTGGGAGCCGGCGGGCCCGTGCCCGGACCGGTTCCCGCATCCGCTGTCGCACCGGCGGCCGCTGCCCGTACAGTCGCTCCCGTGGACGTACAGCAGAAACTCGACGACATCGTCGCGACGGTCGAAGGCGCCCGCTCCATGCCCATGTCGGCCTCCTGCGTGGTCAACCGCGCGGAGCTGCTGGGGATGCTGGAGGAGGTGCGGCAGGCGCTGCCGGGCTCGCTCGCCCAGGCCCAGGAGCTGATCGGCGACCGGGAGCAGATGATCGCCGAGGCCCGGCAGGAGGCCGAGCGGATCATCGACTCCGCACAGGCCGAGCGCGGCTCGCTGGTCTCCGGCACCGAGATCGCCCGCCGTGCGCAGGAGGAGGCCGACCGCATCCTCGCCCAGGCGCGTCAGGAGGCCGAGGGGATCCGGGCCGAGGCCGACGACTACGTCGACAGCAAGCTCGCCAACTTCGAGGTCGTCCTCAGCAAGACCATAGGCTCGGTCGACCGCGGGCGGGAGAAGCTGCTGGGCCGGGACCCGGGCGCCGACCCATACGGCGAGGAGGGCGGCGAGGACATCCCGGAGCGCTCCGCCGACCCCGCCGAGCTGCGGGAGCGCGCCGACACCTATGTGGAGGCACAGTTCCGGGCCTTCGAGGCGGTGCTGTCCAAGACCCTGGAGGCGGTCGGGCGCGGCCGGCAGAAGCTCACCGGCCACCGGCCCATCGACGAGCTGGGCGCCCATCTGGCCGCCCAGGACGAGCACGGGCAGCAGAGCGACGCCGACTACTTCGCGGACCTCGCCGCCGCCTCCCACGAGCCGCAGCAGCCGCAGCAGCCGCAGCGGCCCCGGCAGATGCCGCAGGTCCCCGTGCAGCCGCCGCAGCAGCCCGCGTACGAGCCGCAGCAGCCGCAGCAGGACCCGTACGCCTACCAGCAGGGCGGTTACGGCTATCCCCAGGAGGGCTACCCGCAGGAGTACGGGCAGCCGCAGCAGGACCCGTACGCCTATCAGCAGCAGTCCCCGCCGCAGCCCGCCTACCAGCCGCAGCAGCCGCAGCAGGGCGGTTACGGCTATCCCCAGGAGGGTTATCCGCAGGAGTACGGGCAGCCGCAGCAGGATCCGTACGCCTATCAGCAGCAGTCCCCGCCGCAGCCGTCCGCGGCGCTCGACGAGACCAGCTTCTTCGACACCAGCATGATCGACATGGAGCAGCTGCGGCAGTACGAGCAGGGCCGCTAGCCCCGTCGCCCGGCGCTCCACCGGTCCGGCGTCCCGCCGGACCGGTGTCCGGTCGGCCCGGATTGGGTCCGGGGCGGCCGGTCCAGTATCCTGGCCATTCGGTCGTGGTCCGCCCGCGACGTTCGGCTGCCCAGAACGCAGGAATCGGAGCCAGCCGGTGTCAGACCGTAGAAAGCAGGAAGCCCTGAACGCCCCCCTCGACCCCCGCTCCCCCCTCGTGCTGGACACGCGCGAGCTGGGGCGCCGTCCGGGTGCGCTCAAGGAGCTCTCCCGGACGGTCCCGGCTCCCGGGGATCTCGGCATCGAGGTCATCGGGGTGCCGAAGGGCTCGCCCATGGAGCTCGACCTCCGCCTGGAGTCGGTCATGGAAGGGGTGCTCGTCACGGGCACCGCCCGTGCGCGACTGGAGGGGGAGTGCGTAAGGTGTCTGGAGCCGCTGGAGCAGGAATGCGAGGCGGACTTCCAGGAGATGTTCTCCTACCCCGACGCCGACGACCGGAGCCGCTTCGCGGACACCGGCGACGACGCCGAGGACGAGGAGACGTTCCAACTCGAGGGAGACCTGCTCGACCTCGAGCCCGTGCTGCGCGACGCGGTGGTGCTGTCACTGCCGCTGCAGCCGGTGTGCCAGGAGGACTGCCCCGGACTCTGCCCCCGCTGCGGGGCGAGGCTCGCGGACGACCCCGGGCACGACCACAACGAGGCCGTCGACATCCGGTGGGCGGCTCTCGAAGGACTCGCCGGCTCCATGCGGGACGGCGAGAAGGACGAAGACAACGCACCCCGCACTGCCGGGGACGATCCACAGGAGAAATAGCCGTGGCTGTTCCGAAGCGGAAGATGTCGCGCAGCAACACGCGCCACCGCCGGTCGCAGTGGAAGGCTGCGGTCCCGACCCTGGTGAAGTGCGAGCGCTGCCAGGAGCCCCGTCAGCAGCACATCGCCTGCCCGAACTGCGGCACCTACAACCGCCGCCAGGTCCTCGAGGTCTGATCGGCTGGTGACGGGCTCCATGTCAGACGCCACTACGCCCGGAGACCTTCCCCGCAACGACGGGGGTGAGACGGCGCAGAGGGCGGGTCTGGTGGACGCGGCATCGTCCCACACGCTTCTGGAAGGGCGGCTCGGGTACCAGCTCGAGTCCGCCCTTCTGACGCGTGCGCTGACGCACCGCAGCTACGCGTACGAGAACGGCGGTCTGCCCACCAACGAACGCCTGGAGTTCCTGGGGGACTCCGTGCTGGGCCTGGTGGTCACCGACACCCTCTACCGAACCCATCCCGACCTGCCCGAGGGGCAGCTCGCCAAGCTTCGCGCGGCGGTGGTCAACTCCCGTGCGCTGGCCGGGGTCGCCCGCGGTCTCGATCTGGGCGCCTTCATCCGGCTCGGCCGGGGCGAGGAGGGCACCGGCGGCCGGGACAAGGCGTCGATCCTCGCCGACACCCTGGAGGCCGTGATCGGCGCGGTCTACCTCGACCGGGGACTGGAGGCGGCCAGCGAGCTGGTGCACCGGCTCTTCGACCCCCTGATCGAGGAGTCCTCCAACCTCGGTGCCGGACTGGACTGGAAGACCAGCCTCCAGGAACTGACCGCGGCCGAAGGGCTGGGGGTCCCGGAGTACCTGGTCACCGAGACCGGCCCCGACCACGAGAAGACCTTCACGGCTGCCGCCCGCGTCGGTGGTGTCGCGTACGGCACCGGCACCGGCCGCAGCAAGAAGGAGGCCGAGCAGCAGGCGGCGGAGGCCGCCTGGCGCGCCATCCGGGCCGCCGCCGACCAACGGGAGGGCCAGAGGGCCGAGAAGGTCTCCTGACCGGCCCGGATCCCACCCCGCCGCGCCTATCGCCCACCCGCCCGGAATCCGGACGGGTGGGCGCGTCGTTCCACCAGTGCCCCGCACCGCCTCCCGCCGGCGCGGGATTTCCATCGATGAGGAGCCGTCGTTGCCAGAGCTGCCCGAGGTCGAGGTCGTCCGGCGCGGACTCGAGCGCTGGGTCGGCGGTCGCACCATCGCCGGAACCGAGGTGCTTCACCCCCGGGCGATCCGCCGCCACCTCGCCGGAGCGGAGGACTTCGCCGACCGGCTGTGCGGGGCGCGCGTCGGCGTGCCGCTGCGCCGAGGCAAGTACCTGTGGCTGCCGCTTCAGGACACCGGCCAGTGCGTCCTGGCCCACCTCGGCATGAGCGGGCAGCTGCTCGTCCAGCCCCAGGACACCCCCGACGAGAAGCACCTGCGCGTCCGCGTCCGCTTCGCCGACGAAGCGGGCACCGAGCTGCGCTTCGTCGACCAGCGCACCTTCGGCGGGCTGTCGCTGCACGCCACCACTGACGACGGCCTGCCCGACGTCATAGCCCACATCGCCCGCGACCCGCTGGACCCGGCCTTCGACGAGGCGGCCTTCCACACCGCCCTGCGCCGCCGCAGCAGCACGCTCAAGCGGGCACTGCTCGACCAGTCCCTGATCAGCGGGGTCGGCAACATCTACGCGGACGAGGCACTGTGGCGCTCGCGGCTGCACTACGACCGTCCCACCGCCACCCTCACCCGCCCGCGCACCGCCGAACTCCTCGGCCATGTCCGCGACGTGATGAACGCGGCCCTCGCCGTCGGCGGCACCAGCTTCGACAGCCTCTACGTCAACGTCAACGGGGAGTCGGGTTACTTCGAACGCTCCCTGGACGCCTACGGCCGGGAGGGCCTGCCCTGCCGCCGCTGTGCCGCGCCGATGCGCCGCAGCCCCTGGATGAACCGCTCCAGCTACTTCTGCCCGCGCTGCCAGCGCCCGCCCCGCCCGGCGCGCTGAACACCGCCCGCGGCCCGCATGCGGTGGGGGTGCCCGGCGGGAGGCCGATCAGAAGCCGAAGAAGTGACGCGGGCCCTCGCTGACCTGGGGGCCTTCCGGCGACCAACGCTGTGACCTGCGGCTTACCCGCCGACGGTTGTCAACGTTGGTCGCCTTTGGCTGCCCTCGGACGGCCCAGCGACGGCCCGAGCGGAGGTGCTTCGGCGCACCTCTCGATGCGAACCACCGATGGGGCGTCGGCCTCGGTCGCGCTGGTTGCTGTACAGCACCGGTCCTGAAGATCGCTGACCCGCCCCTACTCCTTGATCTTGACCTGGAAACCAAGGCGCTTCAGCCATGCGGCCGCATGCTCCTTGCCACCGCTGAACTCGCCGGAAGTCAGCGCCCGTCCCTGGTCCCACTTATGTGCTACTCCGGCGATCGCCTTCGAGTCGTACTCCCGCCCCTCGTGCACGAGAACGTACGATCGGGCTTCTCCGAAGCCGTACTTCGACAGGAACGCCTCACGTCCTGCCTCGTCGTACTCTTCGATGACCTTGAGTACGGATTCCCGTGTGATCGCTCCTCTGCGCATGGATGAAGGCTACGGCTGGGGCTGACAACGTGGTGACGATCTCGGTCAACTTGTTGGTAGGTGGAGGTTTCCGGGGGCACGGCCTGCGGCTACGACTTGAGGTCGGCGGAGCGGGTTTGGCCGGTGTCCTGCCTGGGCTGGGGTCGGGCATGATCAGGGGGCCGTACGCTGGTTGGCAACTCGGGCAGGCTTTGGACCTGCCCGCAATGTGTCCGAGTGGCCCCCTGGTCGTGCCCGACGCGGGTCCCGGACCGGGCAGGTGGGTAAAGCCGTGGAGCCGACCGCCCCCAGCCCCGGCCTGGTCTTTTCGCCCCCTTGCGGGCGCGGGCGGGTGACGGCGCGCGGCCCCGGCGGCGAAGACGAGGAGGGGCCAAGCGCGGCGGCGCCCGGCCCGGCGCCGCCGCGCTGTGCGCGGCACCTGATCCCTGTGGGATCAAGACTGCCCTTGGCAGACGTGGAGGCCGGGAACCGTGGGACGCGTCTTCGTGTTCCTGGTGTGCTGTGCACGGCCCTGCCTGCTTCCGCCGGTCCAGAGATGCCGGCCGTTGTGGTCGCCCCGTGGTTGGGGGCCAGTCGGACGCAGCGGCGGGCAGGCCAGGGGCTGTCCGGGGTTGCTGGAGCTGCGGTTTGGCGGCTCGGGTTGGCGGTGGTCGGTGGACCGTTCCCGGCGGCCGGGCAAGCGAGCGGAGCGAGCCTTGATGAGGTAGAGAAACCTGTAACAGTCCTACGTGGGGCGCTGGAACAGTGCACCTGACTTCCGGTGCTCCAGGTCGACCAACCTGACCAGGGTGAACCCTTGGCGCTCGTAGTAGCGGTGCAACCCTGGATTGGTCTTCCACGCGTCCAGGCGCAACCACCCCTTGCCCTGCTGAGCGGCACGCTTGGTAGCCCAGTCCAGCATCACGGCCCCAACATCCCGCCCCGCCGCTGCCCGGCTCGTCGCCATGCGGTGAACGTAGAGCGCGCTGCCGGGGTCGTCGGCCTCGGTCCAGAACTCCGGGTCGGCGTGGTCGTCCACGGTGATCGTGCCGATGGGCCGGTCCTCGTCATCGACCGCCAGGAAGCACTCGGCGTGCCTGATGGCCTTCTGGATGCGGTCGCGGTGGGGCGGGAACTGCCACTGGTCGATCCCGCGTGAGGCGAGCCACTCGGACGCTTCGATCAGAAGCTCCTCGACGGTCGGCAGCTCCTCGGCGCTCGCGGGCCGGATGCGGAGTCCGCTCATGACTGGTCCGCGGGCGTCTCGCGGCGTCGCTCGTAGGAGATCACGTGACGGTCGCCGGGTAGGACCGAGATCGCGACTCGGACGGGCTTGCCTTCCTCGGTGTACCCGGTGCACACGTGGTAGCCGACGGGCGTTCCGGGTGCCAACTCCAATCGCCGTACCTCGTCGGGGGTGGGCATGCGGACGTATAGCTCATCGATGGCCCGCTCCTGGCGGTAGCCGAGTCCGGCCAGCACCTCGTTCGCGCCCTCGGGGATGCTCTCGGGCCGCATGATCGGGGTGTCCCGCACCAGGTCGAGCGGGAAGAAGCTGTCGTTGATGTTGAACGGCTCGCCGTCCAGGTAGCGGACTCGGCGGCGGGTGACGACGAGTTGTCCGGCTTCGAGCTGGAGGCGCTTGGTCACCTCGGCGGTCGGCTCCACGATGCTGACCTCGATGGTCTGCTCGGGGTCGCGGCCCTGATGCTCGGTCATGAAGGCGTCCATCTCCGGCGTGTACGGCCGGGGGCGGAACTCCGCCTGGGGTCGGAAGACCATCGGCTTGCGCTCGCGGACGAAGTACCCGACGGGGCGCTTGGAGACGATCAACCCTTCGTTGACGAGGATGTCCAGCGCCGCGCGAACCGTGCCGCGCGTCACGCCGTACTCGTCGGTGAGCTGGGCCTCTGTCGGCAACTTGGCGCCGGGCGCGAGAGTGCCGGCCGCGATCTGCTGACGCAGGTCGTCAGAGATCTGCTGCTTGTAGGTGCCGCGACCGACCTTCTTGACTGCCATGCCTCCATGAAACGCCGCGCGACCTGCATTGTCCAGTCAATGTGGCCAAAGCCCTTGACGGAGCGCCGCCGAGGGGTCAACATCTGAACTGTTCGCATTGTTCAAACAATGCAGACGTTGATCTGACCCGTGGGTAGTGCCTGCTGCCCTCCCCTGAGAGGAAGTCCTGTCATGGCGTCTTTCAAGATCGACCTGTCGACCGCTGCGGTGATCGTGGCGACCGCCCCGCAGCCGAAGATCGCGAACCGGCGGACCGGTGAGATCGCCACCGACCCGGAGACCGGCGCGCAGCTGATGACGGTGGGCCTGATGGTGGTGGACGACGGTGAGGCCAACCTGCTGGACAAGGTCACGGTGCTGGAGACCGGCATCACCGGGGAGCTGACCACCGGGGCGCCGGTGGGAGTGACCGGGCTGCGGGCGCGGGAGTGGGAGAACGTCTTCAACGGCGAGAAGCGGCAGGGCATCTCCTTCCGCGCGGTGGCCATCACCCCGATGGTCCCGGCGACGGTGCAGGGCTGAGCGCCGTGTCGAACCTGACCGCTGTGGTGCTGGTGGTCGCCGTGGTGGCCGGTGGCGGGCTGCTGGCTCGCCGCCGGTTCCCGGCCGCGTGCTGGGTGCTGGCCGGGTTGCCGGTGGCCTGGGTGCGGCTGCACCTGACGTATGCGGCCACGATGGAGGTGTGCGGGCTGACCGTCACCCCGTCGCGGGCGCGGGCCTTTCTGACCCGGACGGTGGCCCGGCGGGAGGTCCGGCCGGTGGCTCCGCGGATTGTGCGGGTGCGGCCCAGCGCGACGGGGCTGCGGGTGCGGCTGCGGCTTCCGGCCGGGCTGGAACCGGCGGATGTGGCGGCGGCCTCGGTGCGGCTGCGCCATGCCTGGGGTGTGCACGCCGTGCACGTGGCGGAGATCAAGCCGGGTGTGGTGGAGCTGCGGATGACCGGCTACGACGTCCTCAAGCGGGTGCGGATGCCGCGCCGGGGCCTGCCCACCGGTGCGCTGGTGGTGCCGGTGGCGCTGCGCGAGGACGGCACCCCGTTCGTGCGCGACTACCGGGCCATTCCGCACGCGCTGACGCTGGGTGCGAACCAGTCGGGCAAGTCGATGTATCTGCGCAACCTGATCACCGCGCTCGCGGCCCGGCCGGTGGCGCTGGTCGGGATCGACTGCAAGCGCGGGGTGGAGCAGCGCCGCTTTGGTCCGCGGCTGTCGGCGCTGGCCACCACTCCGGATGAGGCCTCCGGTCTGCTGGCCGCCCTGGTGGCGGTGATGGAGGAGCGCTTCGACCTGCTCAGCGAGCGGGGTGTCTCCGATGTCTGGGACCTGCCCGCCGAGCTGCGGCCAACTCCGGTGGTGGTGCTGGTGGATGAGGTGGCCGAACTGTTCCTGGTTGCCGCCAAGAAGGACGAGGCCCGGCGGGATGAGATGGTCACCCGTCTGGTGCGGCTGGCGCAGATGGCCCGCGCGGTCGGCATCTACCTGGAGATCTGCGGCCAGCGCTTCGGCTCCGACCTGGGCAAGGGCGCCACCCTGCTGCGCGCGCAGCTCACCGGCCGGGTGGTGCACCGGGTCAACGACAAGCAGACCGTCGAGATGGGGCTGAACGACATCGCCCCCGAGGCCATTCCGGTGGCTACCACCATCGCCCCGGACCGGCCCGGCCTGGCCGTGGCCGGGGACGCCTCCGGCGCCTGGTCCCGCATCCGCACCGTGGAGATCGCCCCGGACACGGCGGCGGCCGTCTGCCGCACCTTCGCCCACCTCACCCCCGACCTTCCGGCCCTCGCCGCCTGGCGGCCCGCCGCCCCGGCCGTACCGGATGCGGGTGAGCGGCCGTCGCTGGTCAAACCGGCCCCGGTCACCGACTAACCCCCTCTCCCCTTACCGGTGGGCGCGGCCGTCTTCGCGCCGTGTCCCTACCCCCGCCATGCCTGAAAGGAGGTGCTCCCCGTGCGCACCAAACTCCGCCTCGACGCCGTGCTGATCCAGGCCGTCATCGCCGGTGCCCTGTCGTTCGCCCACCTGCACGACCTGGCCGCGGCGGCCGGTCAGGACGGCTGGAAAGCCTGGGCCTACCCCATCAGCGTGGATCTGCTGCTGGTCGCCGCCTGGCACCGCATCCGCACCCTGCAAGCCGCCGACCTTCCGGCGGGCTCGGCCTGGTGCTGGTTCGTCATCGCCCTCGCCGCCTCGCTGGGCGCGAACGTGGCCACCGCCGGACTGCTGGACCTCACCGACGTGCCCGCCTGGCTGCGCATCCTCGTCGCCGGATGGCCCGCGCTGGCCTTCTTCGGCGGCACCCTGCTGGCCCACACCACACCCGACACCACCCCGGAGCCGGAGCCGGATGCGCCGGCCACCGCGCCCGGCCCGGCTGCCCCGGTCGTCGAACGCGCACCGGAACCGGCCGCCCCGGCTGTCGAGCCGGATCCGGTCCCCGAACTCGACCCCGCCCCGGCCCCGGTGGCGCCCGAACCGGCCCCGGCTGCCGACCCGGCTCCGGCTCCGGCTCCGGCTGCTACGGCGGTGACGGTTCCGGCCGCGCTGGTCGAGCACGCCCGCAAGGTCGCCGACGCCCACCGCGCCCGCACCGGCACGCCCATCGACCCCGACACCCTGCGCGCCCGCCTCGGGGTGCCCGCCCCGATGGCCGACGCCATCGCCGCCCAACTCACCTGACAGGAGGACTGATCCGCCATGGCCGGACGTGAACCCGACCGCTCCGACTTCCTCGACGCCGCCCGCGAGATGGCCGACACCGGCCGCCCCGAGCTGGCCCGGTGGCTCGCCGAGGAAGCCGCCGACCGCACCACCGACCCCGACGAAGCGGCCTACATCCTGGCCAGCTACCCCGACCCCACCACCAAGGAGTGACCATGCCGCGCCCGAACCGCTTCCGCGACGTGCTCCGCGTCGGCCCGGTCCAGGTCGGCACCTACTACGACGGCCGGGGCCGCGACAAGCACACCGCCGCCTGCACCGCCCCGCGCTGCGGCTTCTCCGCCGACTACCACAGCCGCTCAGCCGCCGAGCTGGCCGCCCGCACCCACCGCTGCACCGCCTGACCCCCTGGAAGGGAGCACCCGCGATGTCGATGTTCCGCCCCACCTACCCGCCGCCCGACACCTACACCGCCCCGGCCATGCCCGCGGCCCCGTCCCCGTCCTCGGCCGTGCCGCTGGTCCCCGCCGACCCGGACCCGACCCCGGCCACCGCACCCGTGCCCGCCCCGGCTTCGGTGCCGCCCAGGCCGGTCCTCCAGCTCACCCCCGGCGCCCTGGTCACCGTCGCCGCCGGTGGCACCGCCGCCGTCCTGGTCGTCGGCACGGTGCTGGTCTCCCTGCTCCTGGCCGTCGCCGTCACCGCCACCTCGGTCGCGGTCTGCGCGGTCGTCCTGCGCTCCCTGCTCAACAACCAGCACGGCCGGGGCCGGTGATCACCGCATGGACACCCACCACCTGATCGCCGCCGCCCTGCCCGCGCTGGGCTGGGCCGTCCACGGCGGCCTGCTGGCCCGCCGCCTGGCCAGTGCCCGCCGGGATCCGCTGACCGGGCTGCACACCCGCGCCGGATTCACCGCCCGCGCCGAACGGATCCTGGCTACCTCTCCGGCCGCGCTGGTGCTGCTGGTGGACCTGGACGACTTCAAGGCCGTCAACGACACCCACGGCCACGCCGCCGGGGACGCCATCCTGACCGCCACCGCCGACCGGCTGACCCGCTGGTGCGCACGGCACGGAATCGCCGCCCGCCTCGGCGGAGACGAGTTCGCCGCCGTCGTCACCAACCCGGCCCGCACCTGCGGCCTGGCCGCGCTGCGCGAGGACCTGCGCCAGCCGGTCGCCCACGGCGGTCGCCTGCTGCCGGTCTCGGCCTCGGTCGGCTCCTGCTCCCGCACCGAGCTGCCGGTACCGACCCTGACCGACGCCCTGTCGGCGGCCGATGCGGCGATGTACGCGGCCAAGGGCCACGGCAGGCGCAACACCCACAACTAAGCGGCTCCCGGGGCGGCCTCAACCGCCAAGTTTCCGCCGCCCCGGATGCCTCCTTTCCCTTCCAGATCCGCAGATCCGAAAGAGAGGACCTCATCATGCCCCAGCACGCTCCGCACCGGCCGATCTGCCGCGACTGCGACGGCTTCCCGGCCGTGGCCATCACCACCGGCACCCGCCACCGCGACGGCTCCCGCGTGACCGTCCGCGTGGTCTGCCCGGCCTGCCGAGGCACCGGCCACGCCCCCCGCACCGCGGCCCTGGTCCGCGCCGGGCGGTGACCGCGCCCATGACCGACGCCGCCACGCTGGCGGGGGTGGACCCGATCACCTGGCAGGACTTCCTGCGGGTGGCCGGGTCCCCCGGCTTTGACCGCTGGCAAGAGCAGGTGCGCCGCACCGGCGGCTGCGCCGACCCCATCCACCTGACCGGCTCCACCAAGACCCTCGACCGCATCACCGGCACCGTCCTGCACGCCTACTCCACCGATGGTGAGCCCGGCGGCCGCCTGCGGGTGGCCTGCGGCAACCGCCGCGCCTCGCGCTGCCCGTCCTGCGCCTGGACCTACGCCGGAGACACCTTCCACCTCATCCGCGCCGGACTGACCGGCGACCGCTCCAAGGGCGTGGCCGAGACCGTCCGCGACCACCCCCGCGTCTTCGCCACCCTCACCGCACCGTCCTTCGGCCCGGTGCACAACCGTCCCGCCCGCGGCCGGTGCCGCTGCGGTGCCCGCCACCGCGAGAACGCGCCCGAGCTGGGCACCCCGCTCGACCCCGACACCTACGACTACGCCGGGGCGGTGCTGTGGAACAACCACGCCTCCGAGCTGTGGCGGTACTTCACCATCTACCTGCGCCGGGAAGTCGCCCGCCAGACCGGACGGACCCAGAAAGCCTGCCACCAGGTGCTGCGAGTGGCGTTCGGCAAGGTCGCCGAGTACCAGCGCCGGGGCGCGGTCCACTTCCACGCCGTCATCCGCTTCGACGGCCCCGACGGACCCGCCTCCGCCCCGCCCCAGTGGGCCACCGTGGAGCTGCTGACCAACGCCATCCGCGCCGCCGCCGCCCGCGTCGCCATCACCGTGCCCGCCGCCGGCACCCAGCCCGCCCGCACCCTGCGCTGGGGCACCCAGCTCGACATCCAGCCCATCGGCGCCTTCGACGGCGGGGAGATCACCGAACAGGCCGTCGCCTCCTACGTCGCCAAGTACGCCACCAAGGCCGCCGAGACCACGGGCACGGTGGACCACCGGGTCGGCAGCGTCGAGGCCCTCGATCTGCTGGACGTGCCCGAGCATCCCAGGCGGCTGATCGCGGCCTGCCTCGACCTGCACCGGTTCTACCCGGATCGGAAGCTGTGGGCCTGGGCGCACATGCTCGGCTTCCGGGGCCACTTCTCCACCAAGTCGCGCCGCTACTCCACCACCCTCGGCGCGCTGCGCCAGGTCCGCGCCGACTACCGCGCCGCCGAACAACGCGCCGCCCTCGGCCTGCCCGATCCCGACGACCGCCCCGAGGCGACCGTGCTGACCGTCGCCCACTGGGCCTACGCCGGGCACGGCCACACCGCTGGCGAGTCCTGGCTCGCCTCCCAGATCGCCCGCGACATCCGCGCATCCCGCGACGCAGCACGCGAAGCACGCGCAGACCTCGAAGCACAAGGAGAGTGGTGACCATGGCCCGTCCGCTCCCGGCCCGCTACCTGACCCCGGTGGACGTGGCCGACTTGTTCGGCGTGCCGGTGGAGACGGTCTACCAGTGGCGGCGCAAGGGCACCGGTCCCCGCGGCTTCCGGGTCGGCCGTCATCTGCGCTTCGACCCCGAGGACGTGCGGCGCTGGGTGGCCGAGCAGATGGGGGCGGCTGCCTGATGGCCGGACACATCCAAGACCGCTGGTTCAAGACCGTGCCTGGTCCGGACGGCAAGCCGGTCAAGGTCAAGACCGCCCGCCATGGCAAGGGTCTGCGCTACCGCGCTCGGTACGTCGCCCCGGACGGCACGGAGAAGAGCCAGTCCTTCCCCGACAAGGCCAAGCGCAAGGCGGAAGCCTGGCTCGCCAAGATCGGGGCCGACCTGGCGCGGGGTGACTACGTCGATCCGGCGTCGGGTCGTGTCACGTTCCGGGAGTACGTCGCGGACTGGATCAAGACGCAGACCACCGACCCGGCTACGCGGGGATCCGTCGAGATGCGGCTACGGCTGCACGCGGTCCCGTACCTGGGCTCTCGGACGATGGGGACGATCCAGCCGTCGCATCTGCGGCTGTGGATGCGGCAGATGGAGGACGCCGGACTGTCCCCGGCCTACCGCCGGGTGATCTTCGCGCACGTCTCGACGGTCTTCACTGCTGCCGTGGAGGATCGCGTGATCCGCGAGAACCCGTGCCGGGCCCGGTCGGTCAAGGCTCCCCGGCCCGACCCACGCAAGGTCAAGCCGTGGTCAGAGGAACGTGTGATGGCGGTCCGCTCGCAGCTCCCGGACGGCTACCGCGCGATGGTCGAGCTGGCGGCGGGCTGTGGGCTGCGGCAGGGGGAGGTCTTCGGCCTGGCCGTGGAGGACCTCGACTTCCTCGGCGGCCTGGTGCACGTCGTCCGCCAGGTCAAGTTGCTGGACAACCGGCCGGTCTTCGCTCCGCCCAAGGGCGGCAAGGAACGGGACGTACCGCTGCCGGAATCCGTGGCGGCCGTCCTGGCCGACCACATCACGCGGCACAAGCCGTGCGAGATCACGCTGCCGTGGAAGACGCCGGACGGCCCGCCGGTGACGGCGACGCTCCTCTTCTCCAGCCCGACCGGGCTGCCGCTGGACCGGAACCGCTTCAACGATCGCGTGTGGAGGCCGGCACTTCGGGCTGTCGGTGTGCCGACGGGCCGGGAGAACGGCATGCACGCGCTACGGCACTTCTACGCTTCGGTCCTCCTGGACGCGGGGGAGAGCATCAAGGCCCTGAGCGAGTACCTGGGGCACCACGATCCGGGCTACACCCTGCGGACGTACACGCACCTGATGCCGACGAGTCAGACGCGGACCCGTGCCGCTGTGGATCGGGTCTTCGGCGGCCCGATGGGTTCCGGTGACGGCCCGGAGACGGCCCAGGGACCGGATCAGGGCTCTGACCTGGGGGATTCTCAGAAGCCGAAGTTCTGTGTCCACCAGGGGCCGCCCTCGGCGAAGTGCGCACCCACGCCCAGGGTCCGGTAGTCGCAGTTGAGGATGTTGGCGCGGTGGCCGGGGCTGTCCATCCAGGCGTCCATCACCGCCTGTGCGTCGGCCTGGCCGCGGGCTATGTTCTCGCCGCCGAGGTTGTCGATGCCCGCCGCCTCGGCGCGGTCCCAGGGGGTCTCGCCGTCGGGGCCGGTGTGGGAGAAGAATTCCCGGGCGGCCATGTCCCGGCTGAAATCCTCGGCCAGTCGGGCCAGTTCGGGGTCGGCGGTGACCGGCCGGCAGCCGGCCTCGGCCCGTTCCAGGTTGACCAGTCTCAGCACCTCCGCCTCGGCGGCCGTCTCCTCGTCGAGGGAGGGGAGGCCGGGCGCGGTGGGCTTCCGGGAGGAGGCGGAGGGCTCGCCGGGGCTTCCGGAGGACTCGCGGACGGCGTCGTCGCCCGCGCCGTCCTTCCCGGCGGGGGGTGTACTGCCGCGTGACGGGGTGGGCTCGGCCGACTTCTCCGAGGGCGTGGCCTCCGGTTTCTCCGGCTCTTGGCCGCGCGAGGCCCCGGGGTCGGGGGAGGCGGTGCGGCCGTCGCCGGGGCCCGCGGCGGGGCCCTCTCCGCGGTCGTCAGGGGCCGGTGTCGCCGCGCCCTGGGTCCGCAGGTCCCGCAGATCGTCCGGGGCCACGCCGGAGGGGGAGGCGAACCCGCCGACGGTGTAGTCGCCGTTCGGGCCGGGCAGCAGTCCCGAGGCCACCGCCACGGCGCCCATCGCCATCGCGGCCGAGGCCCCGAGGAGGCCGGTGCGGACGGGGACGGCGCTCCGCCTGCGGTGCGGGCCGCGGTGGCGTCCGCCCGCCGCGTGGCGGTCGGAGGTGACGGGGGCCGGTGCTGGAACCGGTTCGGCGCGGCGGTGGCGTCCCATCTGCTGCAGTCCTCACGTGATCGGCGTCACTTATGTCACTCGAAAGAGTGAGTCCCGTTGCGGCGTGACTGTACGGCATCCCTGAGAGTCGCAGGAGCGGATGGCGGAAACGCCGGAGGGGGCGGCGGGCGGGGCGCGCGGGAGCGGCGCGCGTCCGGATAGCGTGCGCTCATGAGTACGAACACGGAGGGCATCGGCGCAGGCGCGGCCGGGGAGACCGTGCGGATGACGGCCTGGGTGCGCGGACGGGTGCAGGGGGTCGGCTTCCGCTGGTTCACCCGGGCCAGCGCGCTGCGGATCGGTGGCCTGGAGGGCTTCGCGCTCAATCTCGGCGACGGCCGGGTCCAGGTGGTCGCCGAAGGGCCGCGCGATCGCTGCGAGCTGCTGCTGGGATGGCTCCGAACGGGTGATACGCCGGGCCGGGTCGAAGGGGTGACCGAGATCTGGGGTCCGCCGCGAGGCGGCTACGAGGGCTTCGCGATCCGATGATCCAAAGTGGTTGCCTTTCCCCCCGTGACGTGCAAGGCTGCGGCCAGCGTCGCCCCTGTGGAACCCCGCGAGCCCTCCGGCAGATTGAGTGCCGTCGAGTCAAGGCCGCCGGGGCTCGTGGCGTGATCGTGTTGACCGTCAAAACTTTTGGTGAGACTCTGGAAGCCCCGCGCACCGCAGCTGTTCTGCCTTGGGAATGAAGGCCGAACGGCAACCGCGGGTGCGAATCCCTCACGACCCACCACCGTTCCGGTCGGTCATTCAGTGTGGAGGACCATCCATCATGGCAAAGGCGCTTCTCGGTTACGTCGGCGGTTCCGACCCCCGAGTCCTCGCCGAGATGCGACGGCTGCAGCAGCGTGTTCAGGACCTGGAATCCGAGCTGGTACGGATTCAGGCCGAGAACGACGCGCTGTCGGCCGCCGCTGCACGGCACGGCGACTCGTTGCTGGAGAGCATCGACGTATCCAAGGCGGAGCCTGCGCTCACCTGACCTCCCGGTCCGGGGAACGCAGCGCCAAGCCGCTGGAGAAAACTGCAAGGGACGCTTCGGCGTCCCTTCGTCGTTTCCGGCCGGAGCCGTGGCGCCTACCGTGTGATGTGCCCCACCCGTTCAGCGGCGAAACTCGCTTCGGCCGTGAAACGGGCACCTGGGAGTAAAGTCCGGGTACGTGCACCTCAAGAGCCTGACCCTGCGCGGGTTCAAGTCCTTCGCCTCGGCCACGACACTGCGCTTCGAGCCGGGCATCACCTGCGTGGTGGGTCCCAACGGCTCCGGCAAGTCCAACGTCGTGGACGCCCTGTCGTGGGTGATGGGCGAGCAGGGCGCCAAGTCGCTGCGCGGCGGCAAGATGGAGGACGTCATCTTCGCGGGGACGGCGGGCCCTTCCGGCCGTCCCCCGCTCGGCCGGGCCGAGGTCTCCCTGACCATCGACAACTCCGACGGTGCTCTGCCCATCGAGTACACCGAGGTCACCATCACGCGGATCATGTTCCGCAACGGCGGCAGCGAGTACCAGATCAACGGCGACACCTGTCGGCTGCTGGACATCCAGGAGCTGCTGTCGGACTCCGGCATCGGCCGTGAGATGCACGTCATCGTCGGCCAGGGGCAGCTCGACTCCGTCCTGCACGCGGACCCGGCCGGCCGCCGGGCCTTCATCGAGGAGGCCGCCGGCGTCCTCAAGCACCGCAGGCGCAAGGAGAAGGCGTTGCGGAAACTGGACGCGATGCAGGCCAACCTCGCCCGTGTCCAGGACCTCACCGACGAACTGCGCCGCCAGCTCAAGCCGCTGGGGCGGCAGGCGGCCGTCGCCCGCCGGGCCGCGGTGATCCAGGCGGACCTGCGCGACGCCCGGCTGCGGCTGCTGGCCGACGACCTGGTGGCCCTGCGCGCGGCACTGAAGGCCGAACTCGCCGACGAGGCCGCGCTCAAGGAGCGCAAGGAGTCGGTGGAGGCCGCGCTCGGGGAGGCGCTGCGGCATGAGGCGGCGCTGGAGCAGCAGGTCAGGGAGCTGTCCCCGCGGCTGGAGCAGGCGCAGCAGACCTGGTACGAGCTGTCGCAGCTCGCCGAGCGGGTGCGCGGCACCGTGAGCCTGGCCGACGCCCGGGTCCGCAGTGCGTCCGCCGAGCCCGTCGAGGAGCGCCGGGGGCGCGATCCGGAGGACATGGAGCGCGAGGCGGCCCGGGTCCGTGAGCAGGAGGCGGAGCTGACGGCCGCGCTGGAGGCGGCGAGCCGGGCTCTGGAGGACACCGTCGCCCACCGCGCGGAGCTGGAGCGCGCCCTGGCCGACGAGGAGCGGCGGCTGAAGGACGCCGCCCGCGCCATCGCCGACCGCCGCGAGGGGCTGGCCCGGCTGCACGGCCAGGTCACCGCCGCCCGCGGCCGGGCCACCTCCGCGCAGGCCGAGATCGACCGGCTGGCCATCGCCCGGGACGAGGCGGCCGAGCGCGCGGCGGCGGCCCGGGAGGAGTACGAGGCGCTGCGGGCCGAGGTGGACGGGCTGGACGCGGACGACGCCGAGCTGGCCGAGGGCCACGAGGCGGCCGGACGGGAGCTGGCCGGGGCCGAGGCGGAGCTGAGCGCGGCCCGCGAGGCGCTGTCGGTCGCCGAGCGGGAACGCGCGGCGACCGCCGCCCGCCGTGACGCCCTGGCCCTGGGGCTGCGCCGCAAGGACGGCACCGGCACCCTGCTCGGCGCCGGCGGGGAACTCACCGGACTGCTCGGCCCGGCCGCCGAACTCCTCACCGTCACACCCGGTTTCGAGGTGCCCGTCGCCGCAGCTCTCGGCCCGGCCGCGGACGCCGTGGCCGTGGACGGCCCGGCCGCCGCCGCCGAAGCCCTGCGCCTGCTGCGCGGACAGGACGCCGGCCGTGCGGCGCTGCTGCTCGGCGGCGCGCCTTCGCAGGAGCCGCCCGGCGCCCCGGGCGTACCCGGTGCGCGGTGGGCCGCGCAGCTGGTGTCGGGGCCGGACGCCCTGCTGCCCGCCGTGCGGCGGCTGCTGCGCGGCGTGGTGGTGGTCGACGTCCTCCGGGACGCGGTGGAGCTGGTGACCGCCCGCCCGGAGCTGACCGCCGTCACCGTCGAGGGGGATCTGCTCGGCGCCCACTTCGCGCAGGGCGGTTCCGCCGGCGCGCCGTCGCTGCTGGAGGTACAGGCCTCGGTGGACGAGGCCGCCGCGGAGCTGGCCGAGCTGGACGGCCGCTGTGAGGTGCTGGCCGAGGAGCGGGAGAGGGCCCGGGAGCGGCGGCGCGAGTGTGCCGTCCGGGTCGAGGAGCTGGGGGCGCGGCGCAGCGCGGCCGACAGGGAGAGGTCGCAGGTCGCGGGCCGTCTCGGGCGGCTGGGTGGACAGGCGCGGGCCGCGGCGGGGGAGGCCGAGCGCGCGGCGGCGGCCGTGGCCAGGGCGGAGGAGGCGCTGGCGCGGGCCCGCGAGGAGGCCGAGGAGCTGGCCGGGCGGCTGGCGGCGGCCGAGGAGCAGCCGGGCGAGGAGGAGCCGGACACCTCGGTGCGCGACCGGCTGGCGGCCGACGGCGCCAACGCCCGGCAGACGGAGATGGAGGCCCGCCTCCAGGCGCGCACCCACGAGGAGAGGGTCAAGGGGCTCGCCGGACGAGCGGACTCCCTGGACCGGGCGGCGCGTGCCGAACGGGAGGCGCGGGCGCGCGCGGAGCGCCGGCGCACCCGGCTGCGGCACGAGCGGGAGGTGGCCTCGGCCGTCGCCTCCGGTGCCCGGCAGTTGCTGGCGCACGTGGAGGTGTCGCTGGCGCGTGCCGGGGAGGAGCGGGAGGCCGCCCGGAGCGCCAAGGCCGGGCGGGAGCGCGAACTGGCCGCCGAGCGCGACCGGGGGCGGCAGCTGAAGGAGGAGCTGGACAAGCTCACCGACTCCGTGCACCGCGGCGAGGTGCTGGGCGCCGAGAAGCGGCTGCGGATCGAGCAGTTGGAGACCCGGTCCCTGGAGGAGCTGGGTGTGGAGCCGGCCGTACTGGTCCGTGAGTACGGCCCCGACCAGCCGGTGCCGCCGTCGCCGCCGGCCGATGGGGAGGAACTGCCCGAGGACCCCGGGCATCCGCGCAACCGCCTGGTCCCCTTCGTCCGTGCCGAGCAGGAGAAGCGGCTGCGGGCGGCCGAGCGGGCGTACCGGCAGCTGGGCAAGGTGAACCCGCTGGCGCTGGAGGAGTTCGCGGCCCTGGAGGAGCGGCACCGCTTCCTCGGCGAGCAGCTGGAGGACCTGAAGAAGACCCGCGCGGACCTGCTGCAGGTGGTCAGGGAGGTCGACGAGCGGGTCGAGCAGGTCTTCACCGAGGCGTACCGCGACACCGCCCGGGAGTTCGAGGGCGTCTTCTCCCGGCTGTTCCCCGGCGGCGAGGGGCGGCTGGTCCTCACCGACCCGGAGAACATGCTCACCACGGGGGTGGACGTCGAGGCCCGGCCGCCGGGGAAGAAGGTCAAGCGGCTGTCGCTGCTGTCGGGAGGCGAACGCTCGCTGACGGCCGTGGCGCTGCTGGTGTCGATCTTCAAGGCGCGGCCCAGCCCGTTCTACGTCATGGACGAGGTCGAGGCGGCGCTGGACGACACCAACCTCCAGCGGCTGATCGGGATCATGAGGGAGCTCCAGGAGAGTTCCCAGCTCATCGTGATCACCCACCAGAAGCGGACCATGGAGGTCGCCGACGCCCTGTACGGCGTCTCGATGCAGGGCGACGGGGTGTCCAAGGTCATCAGCCAGCGGCTCCGCTGAGCTTTCCCGGCGAGGAGCGGTGCCGGGCGGGATGCCCCGGCCCTTCACTCATGCTTCACTTCCTGAACGAAAAATGTTACAGCCTGAGACTGTTCCGGATGTCTCTCCTCTATTGACTTCAATTTTTGAATGAATAGTCTCTGCATGGTCTGCCATGCCTTCAAGCGGCGGCATGCGGTTGCGTGTGCCGGGTAAAAGGCGGCAACCACTTGGCACCCCACCCGGCATCGCCGCCGGGAACCGCAGGAGTACACAACGTGACCAGCACCGCGCAGGTGAGGCCGGACGGACCGGGCGCCCCGGCCGGACGGCAGCAGCACCTCAGACACGTCGCCTTCATCGCAGCCGCGGCGGCGATGGGAGGCTTCCTCTTCGGCTACGACAGCTCCGTCATCAACGGCGCGGTCGAGGGCATCCGGGGCAGATTCGACGTCGCCTCCGGCGTGCTGGCGCAGATCATCGCCGCCGCCCTGATCGGCGCCGCGATCGGCGCGGCCACCGCGGGCCGGCTCGCCGACCGGCTCGGCCGCATCCGGGTGATGCAGATCGCCGCGGTGCTCTTCGGCCTCAGCGCCGTCGGCTCCATGCTCCCCTTCACCATGTGGGACCTGGCCTTCTGGCGGACCCTGGGCGGCGTCGCCATCGGCATGGCCTCGGTGATCGCGCCCGCCTACATCGCCGAGGTGGCCCCGGCCGAGCACCGCGGCCGGCTCGCCTCCTTCCAGCAGGCCGCGATCGTGCTGGGCATCGCCGTGTCCCAGCTGGTCAACTGGGGCGTGCTCAACCTCGCCGACGGCGAGCAGCGCGGCAGTCTGCTGGGCGTGGAGGCCTGGCAGCTCATGCTCGGCATCGAGCTCGCCCCCGCCCTGCTGTACGGACTGCTGACCCTGCGCATACCCGAGTCCCCGCGCCACCTCGTCGCCCAGGGACGCACGGACGAGGCCAGGGCCGTCCTCGCGGGCGTCGAGGCCCGGGGGAGCGACCTGGACGCCAGGATCGCCGAAATCCGCGAGCGCATGCGCGGCGAGCGCAGGCCGAGCCCGCGCGACCTGCTGGGAGGGCGCTTCGGTCTGCTGCCGATCGTCTGGGTGGGCATCGGCCTGTCGCTGTTCCAGCAGCTGGTTGGCATCAACGTGATCTTCTACTACAGCGCCTCGCTGTGGCAGTCGGTCGGCATCGACCCCGGCAGCTCGTTCTTCTACTCCTTCACCACCTCGATCATCAACATCGTCGGCACGGTGATCGCGATGCTCCTGGTGGACCGGGTCGGACGCAGGCCGCTGGCCCTGACCGGCTCCGCGGGCATGGCGCTCTCGCTGGGCGCCGCGGCCTGGGCCTTCTCCTTCAAGAGCGGTACCGGCGACGACATCACGCTGCCCGACACCCAGGGCACGGTCGCGCTGATCGCCGCGCACTCCTTCGTGCTCTTCTTCGCCCTCTCCTGGGGCGTGGTGGTCTGGGTGATGCTCGGCGAGATGTTCCCCAACCGCATCCGCGCCGCCGCCCTCGGCGTCGCAGCCGGAGCCCAGTGGGTGGCGAACTGGCTGATCACCGTCACCTTCCCGAGCCTGTCGGACTGGAACCTGTCGGGCGCGTACGTCATCTACACCGTCTTCGCGGCCCTGTCGATCCCGTTCGTCCTGAAGTTCGTGCCGGAGACCAAGGGCAGGGCACTGGAGGAGATGGGCTGACCCGCGTCCAGGCCCCGCGCCACGGCCCGCCCACGCGGCGACGAGCGCCGTTTCGGCCCGCCCACGGGCCGAAACGGCGCTCGTCCGCGTCCTTGACCGATACTGGGACGCGTTGTGACTCCGGCTCCGAAGGAGCTTCTCGCCCGGCCCGAACGGCTCTGCGGCGGGCAGACCCTGCCCGTGACGCAGGTAACTCTCTAGGGAACCATGGACATCCTCATTCTCGTTGTCGTCATCGCCGTGGTCGCCGTCGTGGCGATCGGCGGACTGGTGGTCACCGGCGTCCGCAGGAAGAAGACGCCACGGCTGGACCGCTCCGCACCGCCCCCGACCATCACCGCGCCCCCGACCGAACCGCAGGTCGGCGAGGAGGCCGGGCCTCCCCGCGCGGAGGAACGCCGCACCATCGAAGAGGTCGAGCTGCCGCAGCCCCCGGTCGGGGCGACGGACGCGGAAGCGGCGGCGCCCCCCGCGCCCCCGCAGCCGGAGGCCCCCGAGATCGAGGTGCCCGCGCCCACCGCCGGACGCCTGGTGCGGCTGCGCGAGCGCCTGTCGCGGTCCCAGAACACCCTGGGCCGCGGTCTGCTCACCCTGCTCTCCCGCGACCACCTCGACGAGGACACCTGGGAGGAGATCGAGGACACCCTGCTCACCGCCGACGTCGGCGTCGCCCCCACCCAGGAGCTGGTCGAGCGGCTGCGCGAGCGGGTGAGGGTACTGGGCACCCGTACCCCCGCCGAACTGCGCGCGCTGCTGCGCGAGGAACTGCTGGCCCTGATCGGCACCGACCTGGACCGCACCGTCCACACCGAGGGCGGCGTGTCCTCCGAGGGCGTGGTGCGGCCGGGCGTGGTGCTGGTCGTCGGCGTCAACGGCACAGGCAAGACCACCACCACCGGCAAGCTCGCCCGCGTCCTGGTCGCCGACGGCAGGTCGGTCG
Source organism: Streptomyces verrucosisporus (assembly GCF_017114865.1). Taxonomy (GTDB): domain Bacteria; phylum Actinomycetota; class Actinomycetes; order Streptomycetales; family Streptomycetaceae; genus Streptomyces; species Streptomyces fenghuangensis. The sequence continues at coordinate 42,740 of NZ_JADEYH010000012.1, forward strand.
TGCTCGGCGCCGCCGACACCTTCCGCGCCGCCGCCGCCGACCAGCTCCAGACCTGGGGCGAGCGCGTCGGCGCCCGTACCGTGCGCGGCCCCGAGGGCGGCGACCCGGCCTCGGTCGCCTTCGACGCGGTCAAGGAGGGCATCGGCGAGAGCGCGGACGTGGTGCTCATCGACACCGCGGGACGGCTGCACACCAAGACCGGCCTGATGGACGAGCTGGGCAAGGTCAAGCGAGTGGTGGAGAAGCACGGCCCGGTCGACGAGGTCCTGCTTGTCCTGGACGCCACCACCGGCCAGAACGGGCTGATCCAGGCCCGGGTCTTCGCCGAGGTCGTGGACATCACCGGCATCGTGCTCACCAAGCTCGACGGCACGGCCAAGGGCGGCATCGTCATCGCCGTCCAGCGCGAGCTGAACGTCCCGGTCAAGCTGGTGGGCCTGGGCGAGGGGGCGGACGATCTGGCGCCGTTCGAGCCGGAGGCGTTCGTCGACGCCCTGATCGGCGACTGACGTACCGGGGGCACCGGGCGCCCCGCCGCGCGCACGGCCGAGGCCGCGGCGGGGCCCGGAAGGTTCAGGAACCGGGCAGCTCGCGGTGGCAGACGTACGCCAGGGTGCCCAGCAGCAGCCTGGCCTGCGGGGGACGGCCGGCCCCCTCCAGCGTGGGCGGCCGCAGCCACCGGACCGGGCCGAGCCCGCCGAGGTCGGAGGGCGGAGCGGTGACGTGGTCGCCCGGGCCGAGGCCGTGCAGATCGAGCACGGCGTCGTCCCAGCCCATCCGGTACAGCAGACGGGGGAGGCCGGCGGCGGCGCCGGTGGCCACGAAGAACCAGGCGCGGCCGTGCGGGGTGACGGCGACCGGCCCGAGCGGCAGCCCCATCCGCTCCAGCCGGGCCAGCGCGCGGCGCCCGGCGGACTCGGAGACCTCGATGACGTCGAAGGCGCGGCCCACCGGCAGCAGCAGGGCCGAGCCCGGAACCCGCTCCCAGGCCGCGGTCGCCTCGTCCAGCGTCGCGCCGGCCGGCACCAGGAGCGACTCGTCCAGGGGGTGGGCGCCTGGTGAGGGGCACCGCGGGGTGCCGCAGGAGCACTCGGTCCGGCCGCCGACACGCGTGGCGCGCGCTCCCGGGACCACGTCCCAGCCCCACAGACCGGTGTACTCGGCCACCGCCGTGCACACCGGGGCGCGGCGGTGGCGCCGGGTGCCGGACCGCAACTCCCGGAGCTCCCGGATCTCGCGGATGCTGCCGATTGTGAAGCCCATGCCCCCTCCAACGGGTCCCGCGTGCTCTTGGTTACGAAACCGTCGCACAGAGCGACGCCGGGCGGTCCGGGTCGAAGCGGGGCGACGGGATCTCTGTGAGGGGGTGCGCCGGTCTTCGCGCGCCCCCGGTGTGCATCGCTTCAACCGGTTGTGGCCGCCCTGGGTCAAGTGAACCGCGCGAAACGCTGCTTGAGTTCATTCGAAGGGGTGGCGAATGGTGGCGGTTTTGCAATTTCACTCGTCACGCCAGTGATCGTAGGATTACTTTCGGTTCACACGGTGGCACAGAGGCACGGAGAGACGCCCTGCGTGCGCCTATGCCAGAGGCATGCCGAGAGGGCATCCGAGGACAGGACGCGTACGGGCCGGGATGGGGGCGTTCCAGTGGGCGGCAACGGCAGCAGCGGCGGAGTCGGCACCGCCGGGAAGCACCCGAACGGACAGCTCGCCTCGTGGTTCGCGCGCAGCGGCTGGTCCAAGGGAGAGCTGGCCCGGCAGGTGAACCGCCGCGCACGCCGGATGGGCGCGCACCACATCAGCACCGACACCTCCCGGGTGCGCCGCTGGCTCGACGGCGAGCAGCCCCGAGAGCCGATCCCGCGCATCCTCTCCGAACTGTTCTCCGAACGCTTCGGCCGTGTGGTCGCCGTCGAGGAGCTCGGACTGCGCACCGCCCGCCCGACGGCCTCCGACGGCGGCGTGGACCTGCCCTGGACGGGGCCGCAGACCGTGGCGATGATCAGCGAGTTCTCGCGCAGCGACCTGATGCTGGCCCGCCGGGGCTTCCTCGGCACCTCTCTGGGCATGGCCGCGGGGCCCGCGCTGATCGAGCCGATGCAGCGCTGGCTGGTGCCCGCCCCCGCCGCCCCGGCGCCCGGCGAGTACTTCCCCGGCGCGCAGCCGGCCCCCGCCCGGGATCCCGGCACACGGGGCGACGGCGGGCTGTCGGGCCCGGAACTGGAGCTGCTGGAGCAGACGATCGTGATGTTCCGCCGGTGGGACGCCCAGTGCGGCGGCGGGCTGCGGCGCAAGGCCGTCGTCGGCCAGCTCCACGAGGTCACCGACCTCCTCCACGAGCACCACGCCGAGCCGGTGCGGCGGCGGCTGTTCCGCGCCACCGCCGAGCTGGCGGAACTGGCCGGCTGGATGAGCTACGACGCCGGGCTCCAGCCGACCGCGCAGAAGTACTTCGTCCTCGCCCTGCACGCGGCCAAGGAGGCCGGCGACCGGCCGCTGGGCTCGTACGTGCTCTCCGGCATGGGCCGCCAGATGATCCATCTGGGCCGGCCCGAGGACGCGCTGGAACTGGTGCACCTCGCGCAGTACGGCGGCCGGGAGGACGCCACCCCCCGCACCCAGGCCATGCTCCACGCGGTGGAGGCGCGCGCGTACGCCAACATGGGGCGGCCCGACAAATGCCACCGGGCGGTGCGGATGGCCGAGGAGACCTTCGCCGAGGCCACCGAGGGGGACGGAGACCCGGACTGGATCGGCTTCTTCTCCGAGGCCGAGCTGAACGCCGAGAACGCCCACTCCTACCGGGACCTCGCCTATGTGGCGGGCCGCAGCCCCGCCTACCTCTCGCTCGCGCAGCCGGCGATGCGGAAGGCCGTGGAGCTGTTCGGCCGCGAGTGCGGCGGCGGCAGCGGCCACCAGCGCTCCTACGCGCTCAACCTCGCCGGCATGGCCAGTGTCCACCTGCTGCAGCGCGAACCCGAACAGTGCGCCGAGATGGCCGGCCGGGCGCTGGCGGTGGCCAAACGCCTGCGCTCGGAACGGGTCGACAACCGCATCCGCAGGACCGTGGCCACGGCGTCCCGCGAGTTCGGGGACGTCGCGGAGGTCGCGGAGCTCACCGAACGGCTCGCCGACGAGCTGCCCGAGCCCGAGGCCGCCCTCGCGGGCTGAGCGGGCCCGGAAACCGCGCCGCCGGCCCGTCCCCCGCCCCTGCCCCACCGTCCTTTCCCGGCCGCCCACCGCACGGCTCCCGGGTTGTCATACGACCGTGCCTCCGGGCCGTACCGCGCCCGCTCCGCGCAGCGGTCGTGCCCGGTCACGGAGGTGCGCCGCACGGGCGGCCGGGGGCCGGGCCGGCGGCGGCGCTGTTCCGGCCCGCGGGTGTGTTCACCCGGGCGTAACAGAGGGCGCGCCTTCGTCACGACCGCGAAACGCCGCGCCGCATCGGCGGAAACGGAGCTCCTGGAATCTGTGGCTCATCCTGATCCCCAGATCCGCCCCCACGGGTCGCGTACGCGAGGAGACGCCCACATTGAACGGCGCGGATACCGCTTTCGTACTGATCAGCGCGGCGCTGGTCATGTTGATGACGCCCGGCCTGGCCCTCTTCTACGGCGGCATGGTCCGGGTCAAGAGCGCACTGAACATGCTCATGATGTCCTTCATCTCCCTGGGCATCGTGAGCGTCCTCTGGGTCCTGTACGGCTACTCGCTCGCCTTCGGCACCGACACCGGCGGCCTGATCGGCAGCCTTGAGCACATCGGTCTGAGCGGCATCGGCACCGAGGCGCTGACCGGCGGCGACGAGGGCATCCCGGTCCTGGCCTTCGTCCTCTTCCAGCTCATGTTCGCCGCCCTGACGCCCGCCCTCATGAGCGGCGCCCTGGCCGACCGCGTGAAGTTCAGCGCCTGGGCGCTGTTCATCACGCTGTGGGCCACGGTCGTCTACTTCCCCGTCGCGCACTGGGTGTGGGCCGAGGGCGGCTGGCTGTTCGAGCTGGAGGTCATCGACTTCGCGGGCGGCACCGCCGTCCACATCAACGCCGGAGTCGGCGCACTGGCCGCCGTCCTGGTCGTCGGCAGGCGCATCGGTTTCAAGCGGGAGCCCATGCGGCCCCACAGCCTCCCGCTGGTGGTGCTGGGCGCCGCCCTGCTGTGGTTCGGCTGGTTCGGCTTCAACGCCGGCTCCGCGCTGGGCGCCAACGGCACCGCCGCCACCATGGCCCTGAACACCCAGGTCGCCACCGCCGCCGCCATCCTGGGCTGGCTGCTGTACGAGCGGATCCGGCACGGTGCCTTCACCACCCTGGGAGCCGCCTCCGGAGCCATCGCCGGCCTGGTCGCCATCACCCCCGCCGGCGCGCACGTGAACGCCGTGGGCGCGATCGTCATCGGCCTGGTGGCCGGCCTGGTCTGCTCCTGGGCCGTCAGCCTGAAGTACCGGCTCGGCTACGACGACTCCCTGGACGTCGTCGGAGTCCACCTCGTCGGCGGCGTCATCGGCACCCTGCTGGTCGGCGTCCTGGCCACGGACGGCGTGGGCGGACTCACCCAGCTCGGCAAGCAGGCCGCCGGGGCCTTCTCGGTGATGGCCTTCTCCTTCGCGGTCTCCTGGGTCCTGGCCAAGCTGGTCGACGCGGTCGTCGGCTTCCGGGCGAGCGAGGACGACGAGACCGCCGGACTGGACCAGGCGTACCACGCCGAGACCGCGTACGACTTCAGCGCGGTGGGCGGCTCGCCCGCCTCCCGCGGTGCCGCGGGAGGCCGCAACGACAGCGCGACGGCCTCGCCGTCCGCGAAGGGGACCGACAAGAAGGTGGACGCGTGAAGCTCATCACCGCAGTCATCAAGCCGCACCGGCTCGACGAGGTCAAGGACGCCCTGCAGGCGTTCGGAGTGCAGGGACTGACCGTCACCGAGGCCAGCGGATACGGCCGGCAGCGCGGCCACACCGAGGTGTACCGCGGCGCCGAGTACACCGTCGACCTCGTTCCCAAGGTCCGGGTGGAGGTCCTGGTCGAGGACGAGGACGCCGAGCAGCTCCTCGACGTGGTCGTCAAGGCCGCCCGGACCGGCAAGATCGGCGACGGCAAGGTCTGGAGCGTCCCCGTCGAGACGGCGGTGCGCGTCCGCACCGGCGAGCGCGGCCCGGACGCGCTGTGAGCCGGCCGGAGCGGGAGGCCACGTGACCACGGGATCCGGCGACCCCGGCAACTACGCGGCGGCCCGGCTGCGCCTCCTCGGTGGGGGAGCGCGCTCCGGGCCGCCGCGCCGCCGGGCCCTGTCCGGCCTCACCGACGCCTGGCTCGCCTCGCTGCTGGGCGAAGCGGGCGAGGGGATCGCGCTCGTGGCCGTCGGCGGCTACGGCCGCGGGGAGCTCTCCCCGCGCAGCGATCTGGACCTGCTGCTGCTGCACACCGGACGCGACGCGCACGAGGTCGCCGCCCTCGCCGACAGCCTCTGGTACCCCGTGTGGGACCTCGGGATCGCCCTGGACCACTCGGTGCGCACCCCGGAAGAGGCGGAGAGGGCCGCGGCCGGCGACCTCAGGGTGCAGCTCGGGCTGCTCGACGCCCGGCACATCGCCGGAGACCCGCGGCTCACCGCCGCCCTGCGCACCCGGATGCTCGCCCGCTGGCGCACCGGCGCCCACCGGCTGCTGCCCGAACTGCGCGAGGCGGCCCTGGAGCGCGCCCGCCGCCACGGCGAGCTGCGCTTCCTCCTCGAACCCGACCTGAAGGAGGCCCGCGGCGGCCTGCGCGACGCCACCGCCCTGCGCGCGGTGGCCGCCTCCTGGCTGGCCGACGCGCCCCGCGAAGGGCTGGAGGAGGCACACCGCACCCTCCTCGACGTACGCGACGCCCTCCATCTGACCACCGGCCGCGCCACCGACCGGCTCGCCCTCCAGGACCAGGACCAGGTCGCCGCCGCCCTCGCCCTGGAGGACGCGGACGCGCTGCTGCGCCGCGTCTACGAGGCGGCCCGGGTGCTCTCCTACGCCTGCGACGTCACCTGGCGCGAGGTCGACCGGGTGCTGCGTGCCCGCCGCCCGGGGCCGCGGCGCGCCCGGCGGCCGGCCGAGCGCACCCCGCTGGCCGACGGTGTCGTGGTGCAGGACGGCGAGGTGGTGCTCGCCCGGACCGCGCGCCCCGAGCGCGACCCCGTGCTCCCGCTGCGCGCCGCCGCGGCGGCCGCCCAGGCCGGGCTGCCGCCCTCGCGCCCCGCCCTGCGGAGGCTGGCCGCCGCGGCGCCGCCGCTTCCGGTGCCCTGGCCGGCCGAGGCCCGTGAGGAGTTCGTCACCCTTCTGGGAGCGGGCGAGGCCGCCGTCGTGGTGTGGGAGGCTCTGGACGCGGAGGGGCTGGTCACCGCCTGGCTGCCCGAGTGGGAGCGGGTGCGCTGCCGCCCGCAGCGCAACCCCGTGCACCGCTGGACCGTCGACCGCCATCTGATCGAGACCGCCGCACGGGCCGGGGCGCACGTCCGCCGCGTCCGCCGCCCCGATCTGCTGCTGGTCGCCGCGCTGCTGCACGACATCGGCAAGGGCCGGCCCGGCGACCACAGCGTCGCGGGCGAGGCCGTCGTGCGCGACCTGGCCGCCCGGATGGGCTTCGGCGCCGCCGACACCGCGACCCTGGCCACCGTCGTCCGCCACCATCTGCTGCTGGCCGAGACCGCCACCCGGCGCGACCTGGACGACCCGGCCACCGTACGCACCGTGGCCGACGCCGTCGGCGACACCGGCACCCTGGAGCTGCTGCACGCGCTCACCGTGGCCGACGCCCTGGCCACCGGGCCGGCGGCCTGGTCGGCCTGGCGCGCGGGTCTCGTGGCCGATCTGGTCGGACGCACCGGCGCGGTGCTGGAAGGGGAGGCGGCGGAGGCAGCCGAGGGGACGGAGCGCAGGGAGCACCCCGCCCCACGGCCCACGGCCGGGGCCGAACGGCTGGCCGCGCAGGCGTGGCGCACCGGCGGGCCGGTGCTCTCCCTGCGCACCCGGGCCGGGACGCCGGCCGAGGCGGACGGGAGCGACCGGACAGGCTTCGCGGAGGAGGCGGGCCCCGAACCGGTCGGCGTCGAACTGCTTCTCGCCCTGCCCGACCAGCCCGGCGTACTGCCCGCCGCGGCCGGTGTCCTGGCCCTGCACCGGCTGACGGTGCGCGCCGCGGACCTGCAAGCCGTCGACCGGCCCGGCCGGGGGCGGGTGCTGCTGCTGAGCTGGCGGGTGGCCGCCGAGTACGGAACGCCGCCGCGGGCCGACCGGCTCCGCGCCGACCTGGTGCGTGCCCTGGCGGGCTCCCTGGACATCCCCGCCCGGCTCGCCGAGCGCGAGCGGGCCCACCTGGGCCGCGCCCGCCGGTACGGAGCCGGCTCCCCGCCGCCGAAGGTGACCGTCGCCCCGGCCGGATCACGGCTGGCGACGGTCATCGAGGTGCGTGCCCAGGACGCCCCGGGGCTGCTGTACCGCATCGGACGGGCCCTGGAGGACGCCGGCGTCACCGTGCGCAGCGCCCGCGTCGGCACCCTGGGCGCCAGCGCGGTGGACGCCTTCTACGTCACCGGGCCCGACGGCGCCCCGCTGCCGCCGCGCGAGGCCGCCGGTCTCGCGGCGGAGCTGGAGCGGACCCTGGGCGGCTGACCGGACCGCGGGCGGGCGGATACTCTTGGAGGTCGACCGCCGACACCGCCACCAACGCGAAGGATCCGCGACCGACGTGTTCGACACTCTCTCCGATCGCCTCACAGCGACGTTCAAGAACCTCAGGGGCAAGGGCCGTCTGAGCGAGGCGGACATCGACGCCACGGCGCGCGAGATCCGTATCGCCCTGCTGGAGGCGGACGTCGCCCTGCCCGTGGTCCGGGCCTTCATCAAGCAGGTCAAGGAACGCGCCCAGGGCGCCGAGGTCTCCAGGGCCCTGAACCCGGCCCAGCAGGTCATCAAGATCGTCAACGAGGAGCTGATCGGCATCCTCGGGGGCGAGACCCGCCGTCTGCGCCTCGCCAAGAACCCGCCGACGGTGATCATGCTCGCCGGTCTGCAGGGCGCGGGCAAGACCACGCTCGCCGGAAAGCTGGGCCGCTGGCTCAAGGCGCAGGGCCACGCCCCGCTGCTGGTCGCCTGCGACCTGCAGCGCCCCAACGCCGTCAACCAGCTCACCGTCGTCGCCGAGCGCGCGGGCGTCGGGATCTACGCGCCCGAGCCGGGCAACGGCGTCGGCGACCCGGTGAAGGTCGCCGAGGACTCCATCGAGTACGCCCGCGGCAAGCAGTACGACGTCGTCATCGTCGACACCGCCGGCCGTCTGGGCATCGACGCCGAGATGATGCGGCAGGCCGCCGACATCCGCGACGCCGTCCGCCCCGACGAGACCCTCTTCGTCGTCGACGCCATGATCGGCCAGGACGCGGTCAACACCGCCGAGGCGTTCCGCGACGGCGTCGGCTTCGACGGCGTGGTGCTCTCCAAGCTCGACGGCGACGCCCGCGGCGGCGCGGCCCTGTCGATCGCGCACGTCACCGGCCGCCAGATCATGTTCGCCTCAAACGGCGAGAAGCTGGACGACTTCGACGCGTTCCACCCGGACCGCATGGCGTCCCGCATCCTGGGCATGGGCGACGTCCTCAGCCTCATCGAGAAGGCCGAGCAGACCTTCAGCCGGCAAGAGGCCGAGCAGATGGCCGCCAAGCTGGCCAAGGGCCCCAAGGAGTTCACCCTCGACGACTTCCTGGCCCAGATGGAGCAGGTCCGCAAGATGGGCTCCATCTCCAAGCTGCTGGGGATGATGCCCGGAATGGGGCAGATCCGGGAGCAGATCAACGACATCGACGAGCGCGACGTGGACCGCACCGCCGCGATCATCAAGTCGATGACCCCGGCCGAGCGCACCGACCCCACGATCATCAACGGCTCGCGGCGGGCCCGCATCGCCCGCGGTTCCGGCGTGGACGTCAGCGCGGTGAAGAACCTCGTGGAGCGCTTCTTCGAGGCCCGCAAGATGATGTCGAGGATGGCCCAGGGCGGCATGCCGGGGATGCCCGGGATGCCGGGCATGCCGGGGGCGGGCGGCGCCCGGAAGAAGGGCAAGCAGCAGAAGAAGGCCAAGGGCAAGCAGCGCTCGGGCAACCCGATGAAGCGCAAGGCCGAGGAGCAGGCCGTGGCCGAGCGCCGCGCCGCGGGGCAGGGCGGCGCCTTCGGGCTGCCCGGCGGCCAGGGACCGGAGGACTTCGAGCTGCCCCAGGAGTTCAAGGACATGCTCCCGCCCAAGTGACCGCACGGAGGACCGACGAGGTGACGCCGCCCGCCGCGGGCCGGCGGCGCCCTCAGGTCATGGCGACCACGTAGCGGAACAGGTTCTGCATCCACACGGTGCCGTCCGGCCGTACGTGCGGGCGCAGCGCCTCGGCCAGCTCCTTGGCGACCTGCTCCTCGTCGGTCGCCCGGACGGCCGCGTCGTACAGCCCGGTCGAGACCAGCCCGCGCACCGCGCTGTCCAGGTCGGCGTAGCCGAAGGGGCACGCGACCCGGCCCGAGCCGTCGGGGCGCAGCCCGGCCCGTCGCGCCAGATCCTCCAGATCGTCCCGGCCGCCCGGCCGCCAGCACCGGCCCGCCGCGCGCTCCGGCTCGGCCGGCCGCTGCGCCAGCCGCTGCGCCACCCGCAGAGCGGGGGCCGCGGCGCACCGCTCGGCCGGCCCCCAGCCCGCCAGCACCACCGGCACCCCGCGGCCGGCCGCCTGGGCCACCCGGGCGAGCACGGCGGCCTCCGGCAGGGCGTCGAAGGCGGTCACCAGCGTCGGAGGCGGCCCCTCGCGCAGCGCGGCACCGTCCGGTCCGCCGTCCGGCCCACCCGGCAGCACCCGCGCGGTCCAGTGCCGCGCGCCCCACTGCGGCTCCGGCAGCAGCCGCTGCCGGGCCAGCTCCAGGCGCGCCTCGTCGGTGTCCGTCCCCGTGACGGTCGCGCCCCGGGCCGCCGCCATCACCAGTGCCAGGCCCGAGCCGCAGCCCAGGCCCAGCACATGGGAGTGCCGTCCGACCTCGAACCGCTCGTATACCGCCTCGTAGAGCGGAACCAGCATCCGTTCCTGAATCTCCGCCCAGTCCCGGGCGGGCCGCGGGAGGTGCCGCTGTGCGAGCGTGGGTGCCATCGCAACATCCCCATTCCGATGGAAGGATCGCCGGATAACCGGCCGCCGTCTCGTCCCTTGATGAGGTCCTGGAAGTCCCCGAAAGCCAGGGAACTGCGCATCTGTCCCCGAGTCCAGAGGGGCGCCGGGGTGTTTCCACCACGCTTGCCCGCGCGCACTCCTACGTTCCCCCGGCAGTCCGGTTCACGCATCCGCAGCAGACCGCCGTAACACGCGCGACATGGCAGAGGCCTCCGTGCTCACACCCCGGGCGGAGGACTTCCCGCGCTGGCACCAGGACGTGACCAACGAGACCGGGCCGGCAGACAACGGGCCGGTGCGCGGCACCATGGTCATCCGGCCGTACGGGTACGGGCTCCGGGAGCGGACGCAGCGGGAGACGGGCGCCCGCATCAAGGCGGCGGGCGCCGACAACGCGTACTTCCCCCTGTTCATCCCCAGTCCTGCCTGACCAGGGAGGCCGAGCACGTCGGGGGCTTCGCCCCCGGGCCGGCCGTGGTCGCGCTCGGCGGGGGCGGGGCGCTGGAGGAGCCGGTGGTCGTCCGGCCGGCCTCCGGGACGATCGTCAACGAGTACTTCGCCAGGTGGGTGCAGAGCGACCGCGACCCGCCCTGCTGATCAACCAGTGGGCCAACGTGGTGCGCTGGGAAAAGCGTCCGAGGGTCTTCCTGCGAACGAGTGAGTTCCTGCGGCAGGAGGGGCACACCGCCCACGCCACCCACGAGGACGCGCGCGACTACGCCGCCCGCGTCCACCGCGGGGTCTGCCCCGACTTCATGGAGAACGTCCTGGCCATGGATGTCGTACTGGGCCGCAAGACGCCCCGGGAGCGCTTCGCGGGCGCCGTCAGCACCCTCACCCCGGAGGGCATGATGGGCGACGGCAAGGCCCCGCGGACGGGCACCGGCCACGAGCTGGGCCAGAACTTCGCCAGGGCGTTCGACACCCACTACCTGTCGAAGGACGGCGGGCGGGAGCCGGTCCGGCAGTCCTCCCGGGGGACCTCCCCCGGGTGGTCGGCGGCCTGATCATGGTGCACGGCGGTGACGGGGGCCTGCGGATCCCGCCGCGCCCGGCCCCCGTCCAGGCCGTCAAGGGAGTGCCGCTGCGCGTCGAGATCGGCCCGCGCGATCTGGGGAACGGCACCGCGACGCTGGTGCGCCGCATAGCCGGAGGGGGCTGGGCCCGCATTTCCCGGGCCGGCCCGGGCCCGGAGGGCGAGGCGCGGCTCGCGGAGCAGGGCGTCACGGTGCGCTGCCCGGTCGGCGAGGACGGGGCGGTACCCGAGTCCGACGACGCCCCCGGTACGGTGGCCGTGGCAGCCTGCTCCTATCTGAGACATCCCGGTGCCGTGGCGCGCCGGGGGCCTTTCGCGGCGCCGCGCGGGAGCCGGCGGGGCGCTCCGCCCGCCGACCGGCCGGTCCCCGCCCGGTCGGCTCCTCCCGGACCGGCAATACCCGTCCCGTCGGCGCGCATCAACCCGAACCGGCGGGTAGGTGCAAATTATTTGGGATGCCCCGTAATCGGAACACCGGGACACTCTGGCTCGTTGTGCACGACGTGAGCACGACACCACCTGTACTCGCCGCCGAGCTGGCACTCGCCTGGGCCGACATTCAACGGCACCACCCGGAGTTGCCCGACCTGGCCGCGCCCGAATCGCTGATCGGGGAGTCGTCGTCCGCCTGCGGCGCCGAGCTCTCCTTCGAACGGCTGCTGCACGAGGCCGTCCACGGGATCGCCGCCGCCCGCGGAGTCCGGGACACCTCGCGTGCCGGCCGCTACCACAACCGCCGCTTCCTGGCGATCGCCGAGGAGATGGGCCTGGAGCACTCCGAGGAACCGCATCCGAGCAGTGGCTTCTCGCTGGTCGTGATGAAGCCCGAGACCAGAAGGCGCTACCGGCCCACCATCGAGAAGCTGCAGCGCGCCCTGCGCGCCCACAGCGCCGCCACCGCCACCGACACCTCCCGCGCCTTCCGCGGCCCCGCCGCGCGGCACGGTTCGTCGGGCGGCGGGGTGCGGGTCAAGGCCGTGTGCGACTGCGGGCGCAACGTCCGGGTCGTACCGTCCGTACTGGCCCAGGCGCCGATCATGTGCGGGGCCTGCGGGAAGCCGTTCCGCATCCCGGACAAGGAGAAGGAGGCGGTCGGGGTGGGCTGAGGCGCCGCGGATCCGGGCCGGGCCGGGGGCCGGGGAGGCCGGGGCACCGGCTGCCCCCGCGGGGTGCGGTACAAGAGGTGTGGCACAATGGGCGGCTGTACTCGACAGCCGCACAGGACCCCTCTCTCCTCCGGCTGACGCGTCCACTCGGACACTCGGGTACCACAACCCCACGTGGCATCCCGCCGTGTCCAACCACGCCAAAGACCAGGAGACACCACAGCCGTGGCAGTCAAGATCAAGCTGAAGCGACTGGGCAAGATCCGTTCGCCTCACTACCGCGTCATCGTCGCCGACTCCCGTACCCGTCGCGACGGCCGGGCCATCGAGGAGATCGGTCTGTACCACCCGGTGCAGAACCCCTCCCGCATCGAGGTCGACTCGGAGCGTGTCCAGTACTGGCTGGGCGTCGGCGCGCAGCCGACCGAGCCGGTCCTGGCCATCCTGAAGGTCACCGGCGACTGGCAGAAGTTCAAGGGTCTGCCGGCCCCGGAGCCGATGAAGGTCGCCGAGCCCAAGGCCGACAAGCGCGTCCTCTTCGAGGCCGCCGCCAAGGAGTCGGCGGACGAGCCCAAGGGTGAGGCCATCACCCAGAAGGCGAAGAAGGCCGACAAGAAGGCGGACGAGGCCGAGGCCGCCGCCGAGTCGACCGAGGCGTGACCATGCTGGAAGAGGCCCTCGACCATCTGGTGAAGGGCATCGTCGACCACCCCGACGAGGTGCAGGTCGCCGCCCGCAACCTGCGTCGCGGGCGCGTGCTGGAGGTCCGGGTCCACCCCGACGACCTCGGCAAGGTGATCGGCCGCAACGGCCGCACCGCACGCGCGCTGCGCACCGTCGTGGGCGCTCTCGGCGGGCGGGGCGTCCGCGTCGACCTCGTCGACGTGGACCAGGTCCGCTGAGGGCCGCGGCAGACAACGCAGAGCACCGGCACGGGCCGGGAGCGGCACCGCCGCTCCCGGCCCGTGCCGTGACCGCCGGCGTACGGGAACCGGCGAGAACCTGGAGTGACGAGCAGTGCAGTTGGTAGTCGCGCGCATCGGCCGTGCCCACGGGATCAAGGGCGAGGTCACGGTGGAGGTGCGCACCGATGAACCCGAGGCGCGCCTCGCTCCCGGCGCCGTCCTGGCCACCGACCCCGCCTCCACGGGCCCCCTGGCCATCGAGTCCGGGCGCGTCCACAGCGGCCGACTGCTGCTGCGCTTCGAGGGGGTGAGGGACCGCACCGCCGCCGAGGCGCTGCGCAACACCCTGCTGATCGCCGAGGTCGACCCGGAGGAGACCCCCGAGGACCCCGACGAGTACTACGACCACCAGCTGGTCGACCTCGACGTCGTCACCCGCGACGGAACGCCCGTCGGCCGGATCGAGGAGATCGCCCACCTGCCCCACCAGGACCTGCTCGTGGTGCGCAGGCCCGACGGCGGCGAGGTGCTCGTCCCCTTCGTCGGTGAGATCGTCCCCGAGATCGACCTGGACGGCCAGCGGGCCGTCATCGATCCGCCGCCGGGGCTCATCGACGACCGGGCCGAGGTCGCCGGATCCCGTACCGGGGACGGTGCCGGGGACGGCGGCGGCGGTGCCCGGGACGGCGGGGACGGAGAGGACGGCGCCTGATGCGGATCGACGTCGTCACGATCTTCCCCGAGTACCTGGAGCCGCTGAACGTCTCCCTGGTGGGCAAGGCGCGTGCCCGCGGCCTGCTCGACGTACGCGTCCACGACCTGCGGCAGTGGACCCACGACCGGCACAGCACCGTCGACGACACCCCCTACGGCGGCGGCCCCGGCATGGTGATGAAACCCGAGCCGTGGGGCGAGGCGCTGGACTCGGTCATCGCCTCGGGCGGTGACGGGCAGGGCGAGGGACCGGTCCTGGTCGTCCCCACTCCCAGCGGCAGCCCGTTCACCCAGGAGACGGCCGTCGAACTGGCCGCAGAGCCGTGGCTGGTCTTCACCCCCGCCCGCTACGAGGGCATCGACCGCCGCGTCGTGGAGGAGTACGGCGAGCGCCTGCGGGTGCGCGAGCTGTCCATCGGCGACTACGTGCTGGCCGGTGGCGAGGCGCCCGTGCTGGTCATGGTGGAGGCCGTCGCCCGGCTGCTGCCCGGGGTCCTGGGCAACGCCGAGTCCCACCGCGACGACTCCTTCGCGCCCGGCGCCATGGCCGACCTGCTGGAAGGCCCCGTCTACACCAAGCCCCCTGTGTGGCGCGGCCGGGACATTCCCGAGGTGCTGCTCAGCGGCCACCACGGCAGGATCGCCCGCTGGCGCCGCGACCAGGCGTTCCGCCGTACGGTGCGCCACCGCCCGGACCTGATCGAGAGGTGCGACCCCGCCGTGCTGGACGCCGACGACCGCGGGCTCCTGGCGGAGCTGGGCTGGACCGAGCGCCCCGACGGCCGATTTGGGCCCGCGGCCCGGGGCGTGGAAGAATAGGCCGCTGCCTCGCGTCCGGCGCGCGACCCTGCCACAGGGGGATCAACGCCCGACCGGTACGGCGGCTCACCGAACCCAACGAACGATTCCGCCGATGACCTGTGGCATCGGCGAGGAAAGCAGACGGTCATGCACCTTCTCGACAGCGTCGACTCCGCCTCGCTGCGCAGCGACATCCCCACTTTCCGCCCCGGCGACACCGTCAACGTCCACGTGCGCGTCATCGAGGGCAACCGCTCCCGTGTGCAGCAGTTCAAGGGTGTCGTCATCCGCCGCCAGGGCTCCGGCGTCCGCGAGACCTTCACCGTCCGCAAGGTCAGCTTCAGCGTCGGCGTGGAGCGCACCTTCCCGGTGCACACCCCGGTCGTCGAGAAGATCGAGGTCGTCACCCGCGGTGACGTCCGCCGCGCCAAGCTGTACTACCTGCGTGAGCTGCGCGGCAAGGCCGCCAAGATCAAGGAGAAGCGCGAGCGCTGATCCGCGGCCGGTCCGCGCGGTGGAGCGCCGGGCGCCCCGGCGTCCGGCGCCGCCCGTGGAGCACGGTCCCCGCGCCGCTGTCCGCACCGGTGTCCGCCGCGCCGCCGGGTTAGGCTCTCGGCTCGATGAACACCGACGAACAGCACACGCGACCCATGGAGCGCGACCGCTCCTCCCGCCCCGTACGGGGCGGGAGGCGGCGGTCGCGCTTCGTGCGTTCCGGGGCCGCGGTGGCCGCGGTCGCCGTGCTGCTCCTGCTGGTCCACACGTCCGTGGCGGAACCCTTCCGCATCCCGAGCGGCTCGATGGGGAACACCCTCGAAGCGGGGGACCGCGTTCTGGTGAACAAGCTGGCGTACCGTTTCGGCAACCTTCCGGCGCGCGGAGACGTTGTGGTGTTCGACGGGACCGGTTCGTTCGACCGGGAGCCGTCGAGGGGGACCGACTACGTCAAGCGGGTCGTCGGAGTCGGCGGCGACAGGGTCAGGTGCTGCGACGAACGGGGGAGGATCGAGGTGAACGGCGAACCGGTGGACGAGACCTATCTGCATCCCGGCGACCGGCCCTCGGCCGTCCCGTTCGACATCGCGGTTCCCGAGCGGCGGCTGTGGGTGATGGGCGACCACCGCTCCCGGTCGAGCGACTCCCGGGACCACCTCGGGTCCCCAGGCGGCGGCACCGTACCGGTGGACAGGGTGATCGGCCGGGCCGACTGGATCGTCTGGCCGGCCGGCCGCTGGACCTCTCTGCGGGGCCGGGATGGGTAGGCGCGGACGGCCGCGCGGCGGCCGGCGGGCGGACACCGCCCGCGGTGCCGCCCCGCCGGAGCTCAGGACCACGCTGCGCGGCCCCGGCGAGGGCCGGGCCGACAGGCGGCGCGCCGCCAAGCGGATCAGGCGGCGCCGGCGTCTGTCGGTGACCAAGGAGATCCCCGTCCTGGTGGGCGTCGCGCTGCTGATCGCGCTGGTGCTCAAGACGTTCCTGGTGCAGGCGTTCGTCATCCCCTCCGGCTCGATGGAGCAGACGATCAGGATCGACGACCGGGTGCTGGTGGACAAGCTGACGCCCTGGTTCGGCTCGCGCCCCGAACGCGGCGACGTGGTGGTCTTCAAGGACCCCGGGGGCTGGCTGCCCCCCGGGGAGGAGCCGGAGCGGGACGACCCCGTGGGCGTCAAGCAGGGCAGGCAGTTCCTGACCTTCATCGGCCTGCTGCCCTCCGCCGAGGAACAGGACCTGATCAAGCGGGTCGTCGGCGTCGGCGGGGACACCGTCGTGTGCTGCGACGAGGACGGCCGGGTGACGGTCAACGGCACGCCGCTGAACGAGCCGTACCTCCACCCGGGCAACGCTCCCTCGCAGATGGACTTCGAGGTGAAGGTGCCCGAGAACCGGATCTTCGTGATGGGTGATCACCGCTCGAACTCCGCCGACTCCCGCTACCACCTGCAGGACCCGGGCAAGGGGACCATCCCCGAGAGCCTGGTGGTGGGCAAGGCCGTGGTGATCGCCTGGCCCTACTCCCACTGGCGACGGCTTGAGGAGCCCGGGACCTACGCGTCGGTGCCGGATCCGCGCGGCGAGACCGCCTCCGCGGCCGCGGGCGCCGACAATGGAGGAGGCGAAGACATGGTGCACGTACCGAGCCCTGCGGAACTCCCGCTCGTTATGGGAGTGGCAGGCGTGGGTCTGCACCGGCTGAGGCGCGGGCTGCAGCGCGGTAAGAGCGGTATCGGTGTGAGGAGTGGATGTGGGGGACGTGGCGGTCGGAGCGCGCTCCGACGCGGACGGGCCCGAGCGGCGGGCCGAGGGCGAGCCCGTGGGGCGCGGTGAGGAAACGGCCGCGGGCCCGGACAGCGGAGAGAGAGTGACGGGAAAGAAGCAACGCTCCTTCCTGAAGGAACTGCCCATCCTCATCGGCATCGCGCTGTTGCTGGCCCTGGGAATCAAGACGTTCCTGCTACAGGCGTTCTCCATCCCCTCCGACTCGATGCAGAACACCCTCCAACGGGGCGACCGGGTGCTGGTGGACAAGCTGACCCCCTGGTTCGGGGCCGAACCCGAGCGCGGCGAGGTCGTCGTCTTCCACGACCCGGGCGGCTGGCTCGATCCGTCGGTCCAGCAGGACACCAACGTCTTCCAGGACTTCATGAGCTTCATCGGCCTGATGCCCTCCGCCGAGGAGCAGGACCTGATCAAGCGGGTCATCGCGGTCGGCGGCGACACCGTGGCGTGCGAGAAGAACGGCCCCGTCACGGTCAACGGCAAGGCTCTGGAGGAAGGGGCCTACGTCTACCCCGGGGACGCTCCCTGCGGCAGCGAGGGCTTCGGCCCGGTCAAGGTCCCCGAGGACCGGATCTGGGTGATGGGCGACCACCGCTCCAACTCGCTGGACTCCCGCTTCCACCAGCAGCTCCCCGGACAGGGGACGGTGCCCGTGGACGAGGTCGTGGGGCGGGCCGTGGTCAGGGCGTGGCCGATCGACCGCTGGGGCACCCTCCCGGTGCCCGACACCTTCGCCGAGCAGGGCCTGGCCGCGGCTCCCGCGGCACTGGGTCTGGCGGGCGCGGTGCCGCTGGTGATGTGGCGGCGGCGCCTGAGGGCGAGGGCCGAGAAGGGGAGCGCGGAAGGGGCCGCCTCGGCGTCCGGGGACGGCGTTTGACGCCGTGAGCGTGACGGACGGACGGGGCGAGGGCTGACCCGGAAGCGTACCCGGGGGTAGGGTGCGGCGCAGACCGCCGGTGGACCCAGACCTTTTCCGGGAGCGCGAGTGAGCAGAGCCGAACGTACCGGGAAAGGCCGCGGCCGTACGGGACAGGTGCTGTCGTCGGCGGCCGTGGCGATCGGCTGCGTCCTCTTCCTGGGCGGCTTCGTCTGGGCCGCGGTGCTGTACCAGCCCTACGCCGTGCCCACCGACTCCATGTCCCCCACCGTCGAGGCCGGGGACCGGGTGCTGGCCGAGCGCATCGACGGGGACGAGGTCCGGCGCGGCGACGTCGTCGTCTTCCTCGATCCGCTGTGGGGCGACATGCCGATGATCAAGCGGGTCGTCGGCGTCGGCGGCGACACCGTGGAGTGCTGTGACAAACAGGGGAAGCTGACCGTCAACGGCGATCCCGTCGACGAGCCGTACCGGCTGGAGGAGGAACGGGCCTCCTTCTCCACCTTCGAGGCCTCCGTGCCCGAGGGGCAGCTCTTCCTCCTCGGTGACCACCGGGGAGGGTCACTGGACTCGCGCACGCACCTGGAGGACGCCAACAACGGCTCCGTGCTCCGGGAGGCGGTGACGGGCCGGGTCGACGCCACCGTCTGGCCGCTGGGCCACGCCGACATGGTCGACCGCCCGGCCGGTTTCGCGGACCTGCCCGGCGGGACCTCCCGGCCGGGGCCGCTGGGCCCCGCCCTGACCGCGATCGGGGTCGGCGCCCTGCTGATCCTGGGCGGCGCCGGCTACGGGGCGATCGGCTCGGTCCGCGGCAAGCGCGCGGAACTGACGCACAATGGGGGAACGCACGGCTGAAGGGGAACACGCCATGAGCGCCGAGGACCTCGAGAAATACGAGACCGAGATGGAGCTGAAGCTCTACCGGGAGTACCGGGACGTCGTCGGCTTGTTCAGGTACGTGATCGAGACCGAACGCCGTTTCTATCTCACCAACGACTACGAGATGCAGGTGCACTCGGTTCAGGGTGAGGTCTTCTTCGAGGTCTCGATGGCCGACGCCTGGGTGTGGGACATGTACCGGCCGGCCCGTTTCGTCAAACAGGTGAGGGTACTCACCTTCAAGGATGTGAACATCGAGGAGCTCAACAAGAGCGACCTGGACCTGCCCGAGGACTCCGACTTCAAGAGGTGAGGCCGGAGCCGGTCACCGCTTTTTCCGCTCCGGTCGCTCCAGCCGCTCCCGTCAACGCCGAGCTTGCGGAATGCCTCGTACGGGTGAGCGAGATATCCACAACCGACCGGTAGTCCACCGGATCCGACCATGATCACCCAAACCACCTCCCCGGCCGCCACAGTCGGCGCCGGAGGTGGTACCGATGAACAGCAGGAACGCACTCGGGCGCTACGGCGAGGACCTGGCCGCCCGCCGGCTGCGCGAGGCGGGCATGGCCGTCCTCGAACGGAACTGGCGCTGCCGCGACGGCGAGATCGACATCGTCGCCCGGGACGCCGACGCGCTCGTCGTCTGCGAGGTCAAGGCGCGCCGGGCCGGCCCGTACGGGCACCCGATGTCGGCCGTGACCCCGCGCAAGGCCGAGCGGCTGCGCAGACTCGCCTCCCGGTGGCTCAGCGAACGCTGGCTCGCCCGCTACGGCCGCCCGCCTACCGGAGGGGTGCGCATCGACCTCGTCGGCGTCGTCCTGCCCGAGCGCGGCGCCCCCCGGGTGCAGCACGTCAGGGGGGTGGCCTGACATGGGCTTCGCCCGCACCTGCTCGGTCGCCCTCGTGGGTGTCGAGGGCGTGGTCGTAGAGGTCCAGGCCGACCTCGAACCGGGGCTGGCCACCTTCACCCTCGTCGGCCTGCCCGACAAGAGTCTGGTGGAGAGCCGCGACCGGGTCAGGGCCGCGGTCGTCAACTCCGGTGTCGACTGGCCCCAGAAGAAACTCACCGTCGGGCTCAGCCCCGCCTCGGTTCCCAAGAGCGGCAGCGGATTCGACCTCGCGGTCGCCTGTGCGGTGCTCGGAGCCGCCGAGCGGATCGACCCCCGCGAACTCACCGGACTCGTGATGATCGGCGAGCTGGGCCTGGACGGGCGCGTCCGGCCCGTCCGCGGCGTCCTGCCCGCGGTCCTGGCCGCCGCGGACGCCGGGTACCGCCAGGTCGTCGTCGCCGAGCAGACCGCGTCCGAGGCCGCGCTGGTCCCCGGCGTCTCCGTCCTCGGCGTCCGCTCCCTGCGCCAGCTCGTCGCCGTCCTCACCGACGCGCCCGTCCCCGAGGAGGAGTGCCCGGACGGGCACGGCACCGAGGCCACCATGCTCGCCGGTCTCACCGTGCCCGGCGCAGGCGGTGGGATCGCGGGGCTGGGCGGCGAACGACGTGTGGACCTCGCCGAGGTCGCCGGCCAGAAAGCCGCCCGCAGGGCCCTGGAGGTGGCCGCAGCGGGGCGCCACCACATCTTCTTCAAGGGGCCGCCGGGCGCGGGCAAGACCATGCTCGCCGAACGGCTTCCCGGACTGCTGCCGCCGCTCACCCCGAAGGAGGCACTGGAGGTCACGGCCGTCCACTCCGTCGCCGGGGCGCTGCCGCCAGGCCAGCCGCTGGTCGAGCGACCCCCCTACTGCGCCCCGCACCACTCGGCCACCACCGCCTCCCTGGTGGGCGGCGGCAGCGGTCTGCCCAGGCCCGGGGCCGTCTCCCTCGCCCACCACGGTGTGCTCTTTCTGGACGAGGCGGCCGAGTGCAGCGCGCGGGTGCTCGACGCACTGCGCCAGCCGCTGGAGTCGGGGCAGGTCGTCGTGGCCCGGGCCCAGGGCATGATGCGCATGCCCGCCCGCTTCCTGCTCGCCCTCGCCGCCAACCCGTGCCCCTGCGGCAGGCACGGCTCCCGGGGCGGCGGCTGTGAGTGCAGGCCCTCATCGGTCAGACGCTACCGGGCACGGCTCTCCGGGCCACTGCTGGACCGTGTCGACCTCCGGGTCACCGTCGAACCCGTCACCCGCTCCGAGCTGACGGCCCCCGGCACCCGGCCGGAGTCCACCGAGACCGTGGCCGCACGCGTGCTCGCCGCACGCGAGCGCGCCGCCGCCCGCTACGACGGCACGCCCTGGCACACCAACAGCGAGGTCCCCGGCCACGAACTGCGGACCAGATGGCCCGGGAGCCCGGGAGCGCTCGGCCGGGCCGAGGAGGACATGGAACGCGGCCTGCTCACCGCACGAGGCCTGGACCGTGTCCTGCGGGTCGCCTGGACTCTGGCCGACCTGTCCGGTCGCGACCGGCCCATCGCCGAGGACGTGGACGGTGCGCTGGAACTGCGCACCGGTGTACGGCGCGGCACGGCACTCGCCGGAGGCCGGGCGTGACCGGCCGCGAGGAGCGCGTGGCCCGGGCGGCGCTCACCAGGATCGGGGAGCCCGGGGACGAGGCGATGAACCGGTGGCTCGACCGGTACGGGGCGGTGGAGACACTCAAGGCGTTCGGATCCGACTCTCCGCTGCCCGGCGCGTCCCGGACCCGCTGGGCCGGGCTGCGGCAGCGTGCGCGAGGGCTCGACCCCGAGGCCGACCTCGCCGCGATCGGCACACTGGGCGGGCGTTTCGTATGCCCCGGTGACATCGAATGGCCGAGCCAGCTGGACGACCTGGGCGACGGGCGTCCCGTGGGCGTGTGGGTGCGCGGCAGGGCCTCGCTGCGGATGTGGGCGCTGCGTTCGGTCGCCGTCGTCGGTTCCCGGGCGTGCACGGACTACGGCGCCCACATGGCCGCGACACTCGGCTCCAGCCTGGCCTCCCGCGGCTGGACGGTGGTCTCCGGCGCGGCGTACGGGGTGGACGGCGCCGCGCACAGCGGGGCTCTGGCGGTGGAAGGAGCGACCGTCGCCGTCCTGGCCTGCGGAGTCGACGTGGCCTACCCGCCGGGCAACGGCGAGCTGATCCGGCGCATCGGGGAACAGGGACTGCTGGTCGCCGAACTGCCGCCCGGCGACCACCCCACCCGCAGCCGTTTCGTCCTGCGCAACCGCGTGATCGCGGCCCTCACCCGCGGCACCGTGGTGGTGGAGGCCGAACTGCGCAGCGGCTCGCTGGTCACCGCGCGGCGGGCCCTCGGACTGGGCAGGCTCACCATGGGCGTGCCCGGCCCGGTGACCAGCGGGCTGTCGGCGGGCGTCCACCAGCTCCTGCGGGGTGAGGGCATCGTCGTCACCGACGCCGCCGAGATCGTCGAGCTGGTCGGCGCGATCGGCGAGCTGGCCCCCGAGCGGCGCGGACCCACGGTGCCGCGCGACCTGCTGTCCCCGGAGGCGGCGCGCGTTCTGGAGGCGCTGCCCGCCCGGGGTGCGCTCGGCGTCGAGGCGGTGGCGCGTGCCGCCGCTCTCGTGGAGGACCGCGCGCTCGTCCGCCTCCAGGAACTGCGGTCGCTCGGGTTCCTCGAACGCATCGGTGACTACTGGCAGTTGGCCAGATCGGCCAACCAACACACCAACAGGTGACGAGGCGGTCCTTGACCTGGGACGATCGAGTGAAAGGGTGAGAGACATGATCGCTGAACGTTTTATTCCGCATGGCCCGGCCGCGCCGTTCCGGCCACCGGGGTAACCCCGGGGTGCGGGCAGCGGAACGTATCTGCGCATGCCCTGCCCACCGCCACTCGCACTGAGCGACGCCGCGGCCACGCTACGCTCCCAAGGTTCCCGGCCCCTTCGTACGCCCCCCACCGGCGTCAGCGCACAGATCACGGCAGAACGGCTCAAGACGACGCATGCCCCATCACATCCCCGGGCCCGACCGCACGGCCACGGCAGAACCGACTGCAGCCGACGGCGCTGCACGCCCTGCCCCGCCCAGATCGCTCGACGAACTGTGGCGGTCGTACAAGTGCACGGGCGACGAGCGGCTGCGGGAACAGCTGATCCTCCACTACTCGCCCCTGGTCAAGTACGTGGCCGGGCGCGTCAGTGTCGGCCTGCCCGCCAACGTGGAGCAGGCCGACTTCGTCTCCTCCGGGGTCTTCGGACTGATCGACGCCATCGAGAAGTTCGACCCGAGCCGCTCGGTCAAGTTCGAGACCTACGCCATCACCCGCATCCGCGGAGCCATGATCGACGAACTGCGGGCGCTTGACTGGATCCCCCGCTCGGTGCGGCAGAAGGCCCGCGCCTTCGAGCGCGCCCATGCCACGCTGGAGGCGACGCTGCGGCGCACGCCGTCCGAGGCCGAGATCGCGGACGAGATGGGGATCCCGCTGGAGGAACTCCACGGGATCTTCAGCCGGCTGCCGCTGGCCAACGTGGTCGCCCTGGAAGAGGTGCTCCACAGCGGCGCGGAGGGCGGCGACCGGCTGAGCCTCATGGACACCCTGGAGGACACGGCCGCCGACAACCCCGTCGAGATCGCCGAGGACCGCGAGCTGCGGCAGTTGCTGGCCCGGGCGGTCAACACCCTGCCAGAACGCGAGAAGACCGTGGTGACCCTCTACTACTACGAAGGGCTCACCCTCGCCGAGATCGGACAGGTGCTCGGGGTCACGGAGAGCCGGGTCAGTCAGATCCACACCAAGTCCGTACTGCAGCTTCGTGCCAAGCTTGCCGATGTGGGTCGCTGAACCGGCACCGCCCTCCCTACAGTGGGACCCGTGCCCAGGATTCGAGCGGCCTCCGTGGCCGAGCACCGGACGATGCAGCGCGACGCCCTGCTGGAGGCAGCACGATCCCTGCTGTCCGAGGGCGGCACGGAGGCGCTGACCTTCCCCGCGCTGGCGGCCCGCACGGGACTGGCGCGCTCCTCCGTCTACGAGTACTTCCGTTCCCGTGCCGCTGTCGTCGAGGAGTTGTGCGCCGTCGACTTCCCCGTCTGGGCAGCGGAGGTGGAGGACGCCATGGAGCGGGCCGACACCCCCCAGGCGAAGGTGGAGGCCTATGTGCGGCGGCAGCTCGCACTGGCCGGCGACCGGCGCCACCGGGCCGTCGTGGCCATCTCGGCCGGCGAACTGGACCCCGGCGCCCGGGAGAAGATCCGCGCGGCCCACGGCGGACTGATCATCATGGTGGTGGACGCTCTCACGGCCCTCGGCCACGGCGAGCCGCGACTGACGGCCACCCTGCTGCAGGGCGTCGTGGACGCCGCGGTCCGCCGTATCGAACTGGGTGCCGCCGAGGACCCGGACCGGATCACGCAGGCCGCCGTGTCGATGGCGCTCCATGGAGTCGCGGGCTGAGCCCCTCCCTCCGCCCGGCCCGCCCGGCCTGTCCGGTTGCCGGATGCCGCGTTCCGCCCGAGAGGGCTTCCGCGCGAAACCGGATGTGGCGACGCCGGGCCCAGAACGCGGCCACCGCCAAAACCAGTGCCGTCCCCGCCCCGGGCGAACCGGCGGACAGGGATCCCTGGGCGGCCGCCGTCCGCATCACGTCGCCCCGTTTGCTCTCCGTTTCCCCTTCCTCCGGAAGCGGAACCCCCAGCACCGGAAGGAGCCGGGAAGGGCCGCGGTCGAGCAGGGAGAGCGGGTCCAGGTAGACATCACCGCGGCGCAGCCCCCAGTGCAGGCACCCCACCGGGCAGTGGAAGCCGTCCGCCTCCAGCACGCCCACCACGTCCCCCGCCGCGACCCGGTCGCCCTCGCGTACCCGCGCACCGACCGGCTCGTACGTGGTACGCAGCGGAGGGGAACCCGTGCCCGCGAGTTCGACCGAGACCACTCCGCGTCCGGCGACCTTTCCCGCGAACGAGACCCGGCCCGCGGCCACCGCGCGCACCGGCTCCCCGGGGCGGGCCGCCAGGTCCACACCGCGGTGTCCGGCCGACCACCGTTCGGGCGGGGGCTCCCAGCCGCGTCCGACATCCCCCGGCACCGGCCTGACCCGGCCGGAACCGGACGGGTCGTCCCCTGGGACGGCACGGGCCGTGTCCGCCCCCGCGATGAGGAGCGGCAGCAGCAGGCAGAGAGGCAGGAAAAGGGGCAGGCGCAGTGGTGTGCGGCGCGGCAGCGCGGCGCGGAGTCGGCGTCCCATGAGCACAGCGTGGCGCGGAAGCACGGGACGGAGGCGGTCCCGGGCGAGGGCTGTGGAACACCGGTCGGTTGTGGACAACCACGTCACCCGGTCCGGGGACGGCAGCTCCCGCCGCGGCGGCACCCGTTCCCATGTGTGTCGCCCGCCGCTTCCCCGGTCCCGTACACTTCTGGTGCGATCCGGGTCACCGGATCGACTTCGCACGCCCCGCCGGCCTCCGCAGGCGGCAGCGCATCTCGGTCCTCGAAGACGGCCCCGGGCCGTCGACTTCGCAGGCAAGCGCATCGGGGCGTCAGGAGCGGCGGCCGTCCGGCCGCCGTGTACAACCGAGTGATCCAAGGAGATACGGCCATGGCCGTCGTCACGATGCGGGAGCTGCTGGAGAGCGGCGTCCACTTCGGGCACCAGACCCGCCGCTGGAACCCGAAGATGAAGCGCTTCATCTTCACCGAGCGCAACGGCATCTACATCATCGACCTGCTCCAGTCGCTGTCGTACATCGACCGCGCCTACGAGTTCGTCAAGGAGACCGTCGCCCACGGCGGCTCCATCATGTTCGTCGGCACCAAGAAGCAGGCCCAGGAGGCCATCGCCGAGCAGGCCACGCGCGTGGGCATGCCCTACGTCAACCAGCGCTGGCTCGGCGGCATGCTGACCAACTTCTCGACCGTCCACAAGCGCCTGCAGCGCCTGAAGGAGCTCGAGCAGATCGACTTCGAGGACGTGGCCGCCTCCGGCCTCACCAAGAAGGAGCTCCTGGTCCTCTCCCGCGAGAAGGCCAAGCTGGAGAAGACCCTGGGCGGTATCCGCGACATGCAGAAGGTGCCCAGCGCCGTCTGGATCGTGGACACCAAGAAGGAGCACATCGCCGTCGGTGAGGCGCGCAAGCTCAACATCCCGGTCGTCGCGATCCTCGACACCAACTGCGACCCGGACGAGGTCGACTACAAGATCCCGGGCAACGACGACGCGATCCGCTCCGTCACCCTGCTCACCCGTGTGATCGCCGACGCCGTCGCCGAGGGCCTCATCGCCCGCTCCGGCGCCGCCGGCGAGGGCAAGGGCGAGAAGACCGCGGGCGAGCCGCTCGCCGAGTGGGAGCGCGAGCTGCTCGAGGGCGACGCCCAGAAGGCCGCCGAGTCCAAGGAGGGCGAGGCCGCCGCCGAGGCTCCGGCCGCCGCCGAGGCCCCGGCCGCCGAGGAGCAGACCGCCCCCGCCGAGGGCGAGAAGCCGGCCGAGCAGGCCTGACCGACGCCGCAGGTGGTACGGCCGGGGGCAGTGCCATGAGCGCCGCCCCCGGCCGCATGCCCGTCCCGTAGATCGATCCATCCTCATCGACCTTCCGAGAAGAGATTCACCGACCATGGCGAACTACACCGCCGCTGACGTCAAGAAGCTCCGCGAGCTCACCGGCGCCGGCATGATGGACTGCAAGAAGGCGCTGGACGAGGCCGAGGGCAACGTCGACAAGGCCGTCGAGATCCTCCGCGTCAAGGGCCAGAAGGGCGTCGCCAAGCGCGAGTCCCGCACCGCCGAGAACGGCGCCGTCGTCTCCCTGATCGCCGACGACAAGAAGTCCGGTGTGCTGGTCGAGCTCAAGTGCGAGACCGACTTCGTCGCCAAGGGCGACAAGTTCCTCGCCGTCGCCGACGCCATCGCCGCCCACGTCGCCGCCACCTCCCCGGCCGACATCGAGGCGTTGCTCGCCTCCGAGATCGAGCCCGGCAAGAGCGTCCAGGTGTACGTGGACGAGGCCAACGCCACCCTCGGCGAGAAGATCGTCCTCGACCGCTTCGCGCAGTTCTCCGGTGGCTACGTGGCCGCCTACATGCACCGCACCAGCCCGGACCTGCCCCCGCAGGTCGGTGTCCTGGTCGAGCTGGAGCAGGAGAACGCCGAGGTCGCCAAGGACGTCGCGCAGCACATCGCCGCCTTCGCACCGAAGTTCCTCTCCCGCGAGGGCGTGCCGGAGGAGACCGTCGCGAACGAGCGCCGCGTCGCCGAGGCCACCGCGCGCGAGGAGGGCAAGCCCGAGCAGGCCCTGCCCAAGATCGTCGAGGGCCGGGTGAACGGCTTCTTCAAGGAGAACTGCCTCCTGGACCAGCCCTTCGCCAAGGACAACAAGAAGTCCGTCCAGAAGATCCTGGGCGAGGCCGGTGTCACGTTGAAGCGCTTCGCCCGCTTCCGCGTCGGCGCCTGATCCGTAGGCCCGCTCCCGGTTAGGGTCGGGTTACGGGGCCCGTCCCGGTGCGTGACGCACTGAGTGCAGGCGTGTACGGACCGGACGACCGCAGTTGTGACGAGGAGGCCATTGCCGCTTTCGGGGACCGAGAGGAACCACCGGCAATGGCCTCCTCACGCGTGTGCACGAGGAGATCCGCATGAAACAGGGCAACGACCCCGGAGGCAAAGCCTCCGACAAGGACCACGACCGCCGCCGCTTCCTGCTGAAGCTCTCCGGCGAGGCGTTCGCCGGCGGTGGAGGGCTCGGAGTCGACCCCGACGTCGTGCACAAGGTCGCCCGCGAGATCGCAGCCGTGGTCCGTGACGGCGCCGAGATCGCCGTCGTCATCGGCGGCGGCAACTTCTTCCGCGGTGCCGAGCTCCAGCAGCGCGGCATGGACCGGGCCCGGTCCGACTACATGGGCATGCTCGGCACGGTCATGAACTGCCTCGCCCTCCAGGACTTCCTGGAGAAGGAGGGCATCGACTCCCGCGTGCAGACCGCCATCACCATGGGGCAGGTCGCCGAGCCGTACATCCCGCTGAGGGCGGTGCGGCATCTGGAGAAGGGGCGCGTGGTCATCTTCGGCGCCGGCATGGGCATGCCGTACTTCTCCACCGACACCACCGCCGCCCAGCGCGCCCTGGAGATCGACGCCGAGGCGCTGCTGATGGGCAAGAACGGCGTGGACGGCGTCTACGACTCCGACCCGGCGACCAACCCCGACGCGGTGAAGTTCGACGCCCTGGAGTACGGCGAGGTCATCGCCCGCGAGCTGAGGGTGGCCGACGCCACCGCCATCACCCTCTGCCGCGACAACAGGCTTCCGATCCTCGTCTTCGAGCTGCTGGCCGAGGGGAATATCGCCAGGGCGGTCCGGGGTGAGAAGATCGGCACGCTGGTGAGCGACCAGGGCTCCCGGGCCTGACGCCCGCGGCGGACACGAAACGACGTCCGTACGGGAGTCGCCGCACACGGCACCGTACGGCAACTCCGTGCCGCACGATGGGCACGGTACGGGGATGGACAACAGCCTGCCGGTCGGACACCGTGCAGGAATCAGGGCTTTCCGGCTCAATTCATCGAACCAGGAGCACGTGGTGATCGAAGAGACCCTCCTCGAGGCCGAGGAGAAGATGGAGAAGGCGGTCGTCGTCGCCAAGGAGGACTTCGCCGCGATCCGCACCGGCCGTGCGCACCCGGCGATGTTCAACAAGATCGTGGCCGAGTACTACGGTGCGATGACCCCGATCAACCAGCTCGCGTCGTTCTCGGTGCCCGAGCCGCGAATGGCCGTGGTCACCCCGTTCGACAAGAGCGCGCTGCGCAACATCGAACAGGCCATCCGTGACTCCGACCTCGGCGTCAACCCCTCCAACGACGGCAATATCATCCGCGTCGTCTTCCCGGAGCTGACCGAGCAGCGCCGCCGGGAGTACATCAAGGTCGCCAAGGGGAAGGCCGAGGACGCCAAGATCTCCATCCGCAGCGTCCGCCGCAAGGCCAAGGAGGCCATCGACAAGGCCGTCAAGGACGGCGACATCGGTGAGGACGAGGGCCGCCGCGCGGAGAAGGAGCTCGACGACACCACCTCCAAGTACGTCACGCAGGTGGACGAACTGCTCAAGCACAAGGAAGCCGAGCTTCTCGAGGTCTGAGGTTTCGAGGCTGCGATTTTCGTGAACGACTCATCCTGGGGAGCACCACCGTCGGGCGCCGGGCCCTCCGGTCGTCCCGGCCACCCCGCCCCTCCCGGCCACTTCGGATACCGGAGCACCCCCGAACAGGGTTTCTCCTCCCCGCTTCGCGCAGAGATGGCCCAGGCCCCGGCGGGTTACACGCACGAGGACGCCCAGGCGTCGCAGACTCGGCGTATGCCCATCGTGCCCGACGCCCCCGGCGGTGACCAGGACGATCGTGACGGCCGGGCGGCCGGGCGGCCGTTCGGCGGCCCCGCCCCCGGCGATGACGGCCGGCCCGAACCGCGGACCGGCCCCGGGACGGAGCCTGCCGCGCTCTCGCCCCGGGGCCGTTCCTCGGGCCGCAAGCGGGCGGGCCGCGACCTGCGCGCCGCGATAGGGGTCGGCCTGGGGCTGGGCGCCGTCATCATCGCCTCGCTCTTCGTCTACAAGCACGTCTTCGTCGGCGTGATCGTCGCCGCCGTCGTGGTCGGGCTGTGGGAGCTGACTTCCCGTCTCGCCGAGCGCAAGCAGATCAGGGCTCCGCTGGTGCCGCTGGCCGTCGGCGGCGCCGCGATGGTCGTCGCCGGCTACGTCCGCGGCGCGGAGGGCGCCTGGGTGGCCACCGCGCTCACCGCGCTGGCCGTACTGGTGTGGCGGATGACGGAGGACCCGGCGGAGTACCTGCGGGACGTCACCGCCGGTGTCTTCGCCGCCTTCTACGTCCCTTTTCTGGCCACCTTCGTGGCCATGATGCTCGCCGCCGCCGACGGCCCGCAGCGGGTGCTCACCTTCCTGCTGCTCACCGTCGTCAGCGACACCGGGGCATACGCGGTCGGCTGGCGCTTCGGCACGCACAAGCTCGCCCCGCGCATCAGCCCCGGCAAGACCCGCGAGGGCCTGCTGGGGGCGGTGGCCTTCGCGATGGCGGCGGGCGCGCTGTGCATGCACTTCCTGATCGACGGCGGCACCTGGTGGCAGGGTCTGCTGCTGGGCCTGGCAGCGGCCGCCAGCGCCACCCTGGGCGACCTCGGCGAGTCCATGATCAAGCGGGATCTGGGCATCAAGGACATGGGCACCCTGCTGCCCGGTCACGGCGGCATCATGGACCGCCTGGACTCCCTGCTGCCGACGGCCCCCGTGGTCTGGCTGCTGCTGGTCGTCTTCGTCGGCGTGGGCTGACACCCGTTCCCCGTGATGCGTCAGGGGCCGCCGCACCGGTGCGGCGGCCCCTGACGCATCACGGGGAACGGAATGCCGGGCGGGTGGCGACGTGCGATGGCGAGGCGACTCGTCCCGGCCCGGAGGCAGACCCCGCGACGGCTGCGGCCCGGGGTGCCGGAGTCGATCTGCCACACTGGACGGGTTATGCCTGCACCCGGAGAACTCACCTTTGTCGCGCCGCGCGGGGCCGCCAGGCCGCCGCGGCACCTCGCCGACCTCGCCCCGGCCGAGCGGCGCGAGGCCGTCGCCGCGATCGGCGAGAAGCCGTTTCGCGCCCAGCAGCTGTCGCGGCACTACTTCGCCCGGTACGCCACCGACCCCGCCGCCTGGACCGACATCCCGGCCGCCGCGCGCGAGAGGCTGGCGGGCGAGCTGCTGCCCGAGCTGATGACCGTGGTGCGGCACGTCAGCTGCGACGACGACACCACCCGCAAGACGCTGTGGCGGCTGCACGACGGGACGCTGGTGGAGTCGGTGCTGATGCGCTACCCGGACCGGGTCACCATGTGCGTCAGCTCCCAGGCCGGCTGCGGGATGAACTGCCCCTTCTGCGCCACCGGCCAGGCCGGTCTGGACCGCAACCTGTCCACCGCCGAGATCGTCCACCAGATCGTCGAGGGCATGCGCGCCCTGCGCGACGGCGAGGTGCCCGGGGGCCCCGCGCGGCTGTCGAACATCGTCTTCATGGGCATGGGCGAGCCGCTGGCCAACTACAAGAGGGTCATCGGCGCCATCCGCCGGCTGACCGACCCCGAGCCCGACGGCCTGGGCCTGTCCCAGCGCGGTATCACCGTCTCCACCGTCGGACTGGTGCCGGGGATCCACCGCCTGTCCGACGAGGGGCTCAAGTGCCGGCTGGCGGTCTCCCTGCACGCGCCCGACGACGAGCTGCGTGACACGCTGGTGCCGGTCAACACCCGATGGAAGGTCCGTGAGGTCCTCGACGCCGCCTGGGAGTACGCCGAGAGGTCCGGCCGCCGTGTCTCCATCGAGTACGCGCTCATCCGGGACATCAACGACCAGGCGTGGCGCGCCGACCTGCTGGGCCGGCTGCTGGCGGGCAAGCGGGCGCACGTCAACCTCATCCCCCTCAACCCCACGCCCGGTTCCAAGTGGACCGCGTCCCGGCCCGAGGACGAGCGCGCGTTCGTCGCCGGACTGGAGGCGCACGGCGTGCCGGTGACCGTCCGCGACACCCGTGGGCAGGAGATCGACGGCGCCTGCGGCCAGCTCGCCGCCACCGAGCGCTGAGGGCCGGCCCGCCACTGGTACGGTGGCGGTGACCTCAGTGGTCGCACACGGTGGCGAAACAGGCGAACACCGATACCGAAACAGCGGAACCGACAGGGGAGCGCGTACAGCGCTGAGAGTGCGGTGCCGCCGGGAGAGGGCCGAGAGGCCACCCGGTGGGCCGCAGACCCTCGGACCTGATCCGGTTAGTACCGGCGTAGGGAGTCAGAAGAAGATGCACCTCAAGTTCCGGCGCGCCCTGGGCGTCGCCGTCCTCGGCACGCTCACCCTCTCCGCCCTCGCCGCGTGCGGCGGCTCGCAGCCCTCCGGGGACGGCGGAGGGGAGGGGAAGGGCGGCAAGACGGTCACCCTGGTCACCCACGACTCCTTCGCGGCCTCCGACGCCGTGCTGGAGGAGTTCACCGAGAAGACCGGCTACAAGGTGAAGGTGCTGCGCGGCGGTGACGCCGGCTCCTCCCTCAACCAGGCGATCCTGTCCAAGGACAACCCGCAGGGCGACGTCCTCTTCGGCGTCGACAACACCCTGCTCTCCCGTGCCCTGGACAACGGCCTGTTCACGCCGTACGAGGCGGAGGGCCTGGCGAAGATACCCGCGCGGTACCAGCTCGACGCACAGGAGCACCGGGTCACCCCCGTCGACTCCGGCGACGTCTGCGTCAACTACGACCGCGCCTACTTCGAGGAGCGCGGCATCGCCCCGCCCGACACCCTCGACGACCTCGCCGAGCCCGCCTACAAGGACCTGCTGGTCACCGAGAACGCCGCCACCTCCTCGCCCGGCCTGGGCTTCCTGCTGGCCACCGTCGCCGAGTACGGCGAGGGGTGGCAGGAGTACTGGAAGAAGCTGAAGGCCAACGGCGTCGAGGTCGTCGACGGCTGGGAGCAGGCGTACTACGACCACTTCTCCGGCTCCTCCGGGGGCAAGGGCAAGGGCGACCGGCCGCTGGTCGTCTCCTACGCCTCCAGTCCGCCCGCCGAGGTCCTGGGCACCGACCCCGCGCCCGAGCAGGCCCCCACCGGGGTGGCCACCGGCACCTGCTTCCGCCAGATCGAGTTCGCCGGACTGCTGGAGGGCGCGGACAACCCCGCCGGCGGCAAGGCACTGCTGGACTTCATGACCGGTCGGTCCTTCCAGGAGGACCTGCCGCTGCAGATGTTCGTCAACCCCGTGCGCGAGGACGCCGAACTGCCCGAGGTCTTCACCCGCTACGGCGAGACGATCGACGACCCCCACACCATGGCACCCGAGAGGATCGCCGAGAACCGCGAGGCGTGGATCAAGGCGTGGACCTCGGCCGTCGTGAGGTGAGGACGGGCATACGCGCGGGGACGGCGGCGCGCCTCGCGCTCGCGGCGGTGCCGGCCGTCTTCCTCGCGCTGTTCTTCGCCTACCCCGTCGCCGCCATCACCGCGCGCGGGCTGTACGACGGCGGGCGGTGGCGACCGGAGCGGATCGCCGCCGTCCTCACCGATCCCGACATCGCCGGCGTGGTGTGGTTCACGCTGTGGCAGGCGGCGGCCTCCACCGTGCTCACCCTGCTGCTGGCGCTGCCCGGCGCGTATGTGATGGCGCGCCTGGACTTCCCCGGCAGGCGGATGCTGCGGGCGGCGGTCACCGTGCCGTTCGTGCTGCCCACCGTCGTCGTCGGCTCCGCCTTCCTGGCCCTGCTCGGCCGCGGCGGACTGCTGGACCAGTGGTGGGGGGTGCGGCTGGACACCGGCGTCGCCGCCATTCTGCTGGCCCACGTCTTCTTCAACTACGCCGTGGTCGTGCGGATCGTCGGCGGCCTGTGGGCGCAGCTCGACCCCCGGCAGGAGGAGGCCGCGCGGGTGCTCGGCGCGAGCCGGTGGACGGCCTGGCGCACCGTGACCCTTCCCGCGCTCGTCCCGTCGGTGGCCGCCGCCGCGCTGATGGTCTTCCTGTTCACCTTCACCTCCTTCGGAGTCGTCCAGATCCTCGGCGGCCCCCGCTACGCCACCCTGGAGGTGGAGATCTACCGGCAGACCGCCCAATTGCTGGACCTGCCCACCGCCGCCGTCCTGACGCTGCTGCAGTTCGCCGCGGTCGCGGCCCTGATGGCCTTCCACTCCCGCCTCCTGCGCCGCCGCAGGACGGCTCTGGGCCTGGTCGACGCCGCCGGCAGCGCCCGCCGCCCACGAGGGGCCGGACAGCGGGCGCTGCTGGCGGGGGTGCTGCTCCAGATCGCCGTGCTGCTCCTGGCACCGCTCGCCGTGCTCGCCGAGCGCTCCCTGAGCGGTCCCGACGGCTACGGGCTGCACCACTACCGCGCCCTGGGGTCGGCCGACGCGGCCGGTGGCACCTTCACCGTCGCCCCGCTGGAGGCGGTCGGCAACTCCCTGGCCTACGCGGCCACCGCCACCGCCGTCGCCCTGGCCGTCGGCGTCCCGGCCGCGGTCGCCCTCACCCTGCGCGGCCCGGAAGGCCGGGCCGGGCGGTTGCTGCGCGGTCTGGACGCGCTGCTGATGCTCCCGCTGGGCACCTCGGCGGTCACCGTCGGCTTCGGGTTCCTCATCGCGCTGGACGCCCCTCCGCTGGACCTGCGCTCGTCGTGGATCCTGGTCCCGCTCGCCCAGGCCCTGGTCGGCATCCCCTTCGTGGTGCGCACCCTGCTGCCGGTGCTGCGAGCGGTGGACGCCCGGCTGCGTGAGGCCGCCGCGATGCTGGGCGCCTCGCCGCCGCGTGTGTGGCGCGAGGTCGACCTGCCGCTGGTGCGGCGGGCGCTGCTGGTCGCCGCGGGCTTCGCCTTCGCCGTCTCGCTGGGCGAGTTCGGCGCCACGGTCTTCATCGCCCGCGCCGACGCCCCCACCCTGCCCGTGGCCGTCGCCCGCCTGCTGGGCCGGGCCGGAGAGGCCAGCTACGGCCAGGCCATGGCGCTCAGCACGATCCTGATGCTGCTGTGCGCGGCGACCCTGCTGGCGCTGGAGGGCGTCCGCACCGACCGATCGGGGGAGCTGTAGGGATGGCCTCGCTGCGACTGGACGGCGTCACCGTGGGCTACGGCGGGCGCACCGCCCTGGACGCCGTCGACCTCGATGTCGCCGAGCACGAGATCGTCTGCGTGCTAGGCCCCTCCGGCAGCGGCAAGTCCACCCTGCTGCGGACCGTCGCCGGACTGACGGAGCCGGACTCCGGACGGGTGCTGCTCGCCGGCCGCGACCAGCGGGGCGTGCCCCCGCACCGGCGCGGGGTGGGCCTGATGTTCCAGGACCACCAGCTCTTCCCCACCCGTGACGTCGGCGGCAACGTCGCCTTCGGCCCGCGCATGCGCGGCGAACCGCGCGGAGAGGTCCAGGGGCGGGTGGCCGAACTGCTGGAAATGGTCGGCCTGCCCGGGGCGCAGAAGCGGCCCGTGTCCGCCCTTTCCGGCGGCGAGCAGCAGCGCGTCGCACTCGCCCGCGCGCTCGCCCCCAGTCCCGGCCTGCTGATGCTGGACGAGCCGCTGGGCCAGCTCGACCGTTCCCTGCGCGAGCGGCTCGTGGTGGAACTGCGGCAGCTCTTCCGCCGCCTGGGCACCACCGTGCTGGCCGTCACCCACGACCAGGGCGAGGCGTTCGCGCTCGCCGACCGGGTGGTGGTGATGGAGGCGGGGAGGATCGCCCAGACCGGCAGCCCGGTGGACGTGTGGCTGAGCCCCGCCTCGGAGTTCGTCGCCCGTTTCCTGGGCTTCACCAACCTCGCCGCGGCGGTCGTGCGGGGGCGGAGCGCGGACACCCCCTGGGGCGCGGTGCCCGTACCGCCCGGCGCGCCCCAGGGGCCGTGCACCGTGCTGGTGCGCCCCGCCGGGGTGCGGCTCGCGGACCCCGGCGAGGGACTGCCGTGCACCGTCACCGCCCGCACCCTGCGCGGCGGCGGTTCCTCGGAGATCTCTCTGCTGCTCGCACCCGAGGACGGCCCCGAGCTGGAGGCGTCCTGCCCACTGCACACGGCGCCCGGCCCGGGCACCACCGTGTCCGCCGCCTTCGACGCGGCCGAGGTGGTCGTCCTGCCCGCGCGGTGAGCGCGGACGGGGAGCGGAGGTTCGGGGAAGGGGAACGGACAGTGCGGTACGAAAGGCCCGCCCTCACCGCACCAGCGGCATCGAGGCCAGCTCCGCCACCAGCCAGGCCGCCGACCCCAGCACGCCCAGCAGGGCCGCCACGCGCAGCGCGGCGGCGGTGCGCAGCAGCCGGTTCGGCACGCCCAGCCGCCGCAGCCCGTCGTTGGCGGGAGCGCGGGCCGCACGGAACTCCGACGCCGCGCTCAGCGCCCCCGCCACCGCGCACACCACGACCACCGCCGCGCCCAGCGCTGCCAGCGGCCCCACCGACGCCTCCCCGCCGCCGAGGACCGTACCCGGCCCGTGCAGCCGGACCGCCGTCAGCGCCCCCGCCGCCACAGCGCACAGCACCCCCACCGGGTGGCCCACGCGCGGTGCCTCCTCACGCAGCACCCGGCCCGCCAGCAGCCGCAGCACTCCCGGCCGGCCGACAGCCAGCAGCAGTCCGCACAGATGGACCAGGCCCGGACCGGCCAGCACCAGCCCCGAGGCGATCAGCAGCCAGCCGGCCACGACTCCCGGTCCCAGGGCGTCCGGGGGGCCCGGCAGCTGTGCCAGCGGTCCGGCGGAGGCGACGAACCGCTCGGCGGCGTAGGACTCCAGGGCCAGGCCGGCCGCGGTGACCGCCACGCCCCAGGGCAGCCCGGCGGGCGCCGGCGGCGGCCGGTGGGGGAGGACGGCGGGCGGCTCCACCCGGTGGCCGCGGGGTGCCGTCCTCATCCGGGCGGCCGCCGCGCTCGCCCCGGCGGCGGCCAGCGGCGGCACGGCCAGCAGCGTCAGAGCCGCGGCCCGCGGCAGCGGCTGCCCGGCGCCCAGCAGTTCGCCCGCCGCCCCGGCCAGCGGCATCCCTTCGAGCGCACCGCCGGACGTGCCGCCGAGCAGACCGCCGAGCACACCGGCGAGTCCTCCGCGCAGATGGAGGAAGACCGGCAGGGCCAGCGCGCACCCCAGCGCGCAGTACAGGCCCGTGGTGAGCGCCGCCAGCAGCGGCAGCCGCGCGGGCCCCACCCCGACCGCGTCCAGTGCGGCCCGGGGGCGTACGCCCGGGTCGCTGCGGACGGCGGTGACGGCCAGATGAGTACAGGCGGCCAGCGGCACCGCGCACCACAGCAGCCGGGCCGTCGCCGCGCCGGGCCGCTCGGGGTGGGCGACGGCGTGGCCCAGTGCGCTCAGCAGCAGGAACCCCACGGCTCCGGCGGTGCAGGCGACCAGTGCCCGCCGCGCCAGCGCCGAGGGGCGAAAGGTGCGTACTAGGCGGAGAGCGAGCACGCGGCCCTGCCCTCCGGACCGGGCCGCACGGGTGCGTCCGTGGGCGGCGGGGCGTCGGCGCCGACCCGGCGGCCGTCCACGAGTGTGACCGCGCGGTCCGCCACGCCCGCCACCCTGGGGTCGTGGCTGGCCAGCACCACCGTGATCCCGTGCGAGCGGGCCGCGGTGGTCAGGGTGCGCAGCACCTGGGCGCGGTCCGCCTGGTGCAGCGGGGCGGTCGGCTCGTCGGCGAAGACCACCGCGGGGGAGTGCGCCAGCGCGCGGGCGATGGCCACCCGCTGCCGCTGCGCCTGCATCAGCGCGCCCGGCCGGCTGCGGGCGCAGTACCCGACGTCCAGCCGCTCCAGCCACTCGCACGCCGTGCGGCGGGCCCGGCGCCGCCCGGTGCCCGACAGCAGCAGCGGCAGCGCGGCGTTCTCCCACACCGTCAGCTCCGGCAGGAGGTGCGGTTCGCTGCCGACCCAGCCGAAGCGGTCACGGCGCAGCCGCTCGCGGGCGGGTGCGGGAAGGGCGTGCAGGGGGACGCCGTCGAACCACACCTCGCCCCGCGCCGGCACCAGCCGTCCCGACAGGCAGCCCAGCAGCGTGGACTTGCCGCAGCCGCGCGGTCCGGTGACGGACAGGACCTCGCCCCCGCGGACCCCGACGCACACGTCCAGCAACGCGGGCGAGCCCTCGTGCTCGTGGTGCAGCCCACGTGCCCAGAGCAGATCCTCGGGTGCAGCCACCATGACGGGCACCTCCGCTCCTCGCCTTCGGGTCGTGCCCCCTCCCTGACGGGGTACAACGAGCGCCAGGGGGGATCGGTCACTGGCACGGTACGGACCGCGGCCGCGGCCGGGACGGCGGCGGGCGCGGGAGCCGCCCAGTTTCCTCCGAATGGTCCTTCGAGGAGTCCTCCTCCAGTATTTCCGCCATTCGAGTGTCCGGAGCGGAAGAACTCCCGGAGGAGTGGGTGTGTCCAACACGTTCTTCGATGGTTAGGGTGGGTGTCCTACTCATCGGACAACAGAGCAGGAGTGCGCGAAGATGGGCACCGAACTGCGTCGGCTGCGCAACTACATCGACGGGGAGTTCCGGGACGCCGCCGACGGGCGCACCACCGAGGTCGTCAACCCGGCGACCGGTGAGGTGTACGCGACGGCGCCGCTGTCCGCCGCCGCCGACGTCGACGCCGCCATGGCAGCGGCCGAGGCCGCCTTCCCGGCCTGGCGCGACGCCACCCCCGGCACCCGCCAGACCGCCGTACTCAAGATCGCCGACGCGATCGAGCGGCGCGCCGACGAACTGCTGGCGGCCGAGTGCGAGAACACCGGCAAGCCGCTGGAGCTGACCCGGCAGGAGGAACTGCCGATGATGCTCGACCAGATCCGCTTCTTCGCCGGCGCGGCCCGCATGCTGGAGGGCAAGTCCGCCGGCGAGTACATGGAGGGCATGACCTCCTTCGTGCGGCGCGAGCCGGTCGGCGTCTGCGCCCAGGTCGCGCCGTGGAACTACCCGATGATGATGGCCGTGTGGAAGTTCGCCCCGGCGCTGGCCGCGGGCAACACCGTCGTCCTCAAGCCGTCGGACACCACCCCGGCCTCAACCGTCCTGCTCGCCGAGATCATCGGCGGGGTGCTGGGGGAACTGGGCCTGCCCGCCGGGATCTTCAACGTCGTCTGCGGCGACCGCGACACCGGCCGCCTGATGGTCGAGCACCGCGTCCCGGCGATGGCCTCCATCACCGGCTCGGTCCGCGCGGGTATGGAGGTGGCCGGCAGCGCGGCCAAGGACGTCAAGCGGGTCCACCTGGAGCTGGGCGGCAAGGCCCCCTGCGTGGTCTTCGAGGACGCCGACGTCCCGGCCGCCGTCGAGGGCATCCGCGACGGCGGTTTCTTCAACGCCGGGCAGGACTGCACCGCGGCCACCCGCGTACTGGTCCACGAGTCGGTCCACGACGAGTTCGTCGCGGCCCTCACCAAGGCCGCCGCCGAGGTGCGGACCGGCGACCTCGGCGACGAGGACTGCTTCTACGGTCCCCTGAACAACCCCACCCACCTGGAGAAGGTCACCGGCTTCATCGAGCGCCTGCCCGACCACGCCAAGGTCGAGACCGGCGGCCACCGCGTCGGCGACAAGGGCTACTTCTTCGCCCCGACGGTGGTCTCCGGCCTGCGGCAGGACGACGAGATCGTCCAGAACGAGGTCTTCGGCCCGGTCATCACCGTCCAGAAGTTCACCGACGAGGCCGAGGCCGTGCGCCACGCCAACGACGTCGAGTACGCCCTGGCGTCCTCGGTGTGGACCAAGGACCACGCCCGCGCGATGCGGATGTCCAGGGCGCTGGACTTCGGCTGCGTGTGGATCAACACCCACATCCCGCTGGTGGCCGAGATGCCGCACGGCGGCTTCAAGAAGTCCGGCTACGGCAAGGACCTCTCCGCGTACGGCCTGGAGGACTACACCCGCGTCAAGCACGTGATGACGGCGCTCTGACACACTCGCGTCCCGGCGCGACGCCGCGCCGCCCGGCCCCCACGCCCCTCCCGGGCGCGGGGGCCGCAGCGTTCGCCCGCACGAACGGCGCGTGCAGCCGGCCGGTGACGTGGAGCGACCGAACGGGGGAGCGGGCACGGCGCGGCCGTGCGGTCCGGTCTCCGTGCGCACGGACGTGGTCCGGCACGACGGCGGGCGGCGCGCAGACCACGCGGGCCATGCGGACCGGAGAGCACCCGAGAACATGACCAGGCCCCCGCGGCCGCATCACCACCAGCCGCAGCCGCCGCACTACGCCGGGCCGCCGGGCCCGTCCGGGCCGGGCGCCGGTCAGCCCCGCCAGGAAGCCAGGTAGGCGTCGATCTCGGCGGACAGGGACGACTTGACCTGCGCGGGCGCGAACGAGGCCGTCACGGCGTTCTTCGCCAGCTCCGCCACCCCGGCCGCGTCCAGCCCCAGCAGCCGGGCGGCGATCTCGTACTCGGTGCACAGGTCGGTGCCGAACATCGGGGGGTCGTCGCTGTTGACGGTGACCAGAACCCCCGCCTTCACCATCTCGGCGATCGGGTGCTCGTCCAGTGAGGTCACGGCGCGGGTGGCGATGTTGGAGGTCGGGCAGACCTCCAGCGGGATGCGGTGCTCGGCCAGGTACGCCAGCAGCTCCGGGTCGCGCACGGAACTGGTGCCGTGCCCGATGCGCTCGGCGCGCAGCGAGTCCAGGGCGTCCCAGACGGTCCGCGGCCCGGTGGTCTCGCCCGCGTGCGGGACGCTGTGCAGCCCCTCGGCGATCGCGCGGTCGAAGTACGGCTTGAACTGCGGGCGCGGCACCCCCACCTCCGGACCGCCCAGCCCGAAGGAGACCAGGCCCTCGGGGCGCAGCTCGCAGGCCAGCCGGGCGGTCTCCTCTGCCGCCTCCAGGCCCGCCTCGCCGGGGATGTCGAAGCACCATCGCAGGGTGACGCCCAGCTCGGCGGCCGCGGCCCGGCGGGCGTCCTCGATGGCCTCCATGAAGGCGCGCTCGGGTATGCCGCGCCGTGTCGAGCTGTAGGGGGTGACGGTCAGCTCGGCGTAGCGGATGTTCTGGCGGGACATGTCCCGGGCGACCTCGTAGGTCAGCAGCCGGACGTCCTCGGCGTCGCGGATCAGGTCCACCACGGACAGGTAGACCTCGATGAAGTGGGCGAAGTCACTGAAGGTGAAGAACTCCGCGAGCGCGTCCTCGTCGGCCGGGACCGCGGAGTTCGGGTGCCGGGCGGCCAGCTCGGCCACGATGCGGGGGGAGGCCGATCCGACGTGGTGGACGTGGAGTTCGGCCTTGGGAAGGCCTGCGATGAACGCGGACAGACCGCCGCTGCCGGGGCTGGACAAGATTCCTCCAGATGGACGAGAGCGCGGCCATGGTAGGCGGGAGCCGGGCGAGGCGCACACACGCCTACGATGGCCCGACACTCGAAGAGGAGGGGACATGCCGGAGAACCCGGGCCCGGGGGAGGGCGTACCGCTGGGCAAGGCCGGCGGACAGGAGGCCGGCCCGTCGCCGTCCGGCCGACCGGCCGTGACGGCGTTCGTGCCGCCGGCCGGACAGCCGCAGCAGCCGCAGCCGCCCGTACAGGGATACGGGCAGTGGCCCGGGCAGGGGCACGCGTACGGCGGTCCGTGGCCGGGAGCCGTGCCCCAGCCCGGCCACGGGTACGGGCCGGCGGGTCCGGTGGCCGGCTGGATGCCACCCCCGCGGCCACCGCAGACCAGCGGCATCTGCACCGCGGCGATGGTCCTCGGCATCGTCAGCATGGTGCTGGTGACGACCTTCTACGGCGCGGTCCTGGCCGTCGTCACCGGTCCCGTCGCCATCGGCCTGGGCATCACGGCGCGCCGCAGGGTCAAGCGGGGCCAGGCGTACGGCAGCGGCCAGGCGACGGCCGGGCTCGTCCTCGGGGTGGTCTCCTTCGTGGCCTCGGCCGCGCTCATCGCGCTGGGCGCCTGGTTCGTCCTCAACATCGACCGGTTCGAACCGGAGGAGGAGTGGCACGAGGACACCAACCACACCCAGGTGGTGGACCGGGCGCCCGCCTCCGGCGGGTACGGCCCGCCGGCCGGGGCGGTCTAGCGGCCGCCCGGCGGGTCCGGGCGGTTCCGTCCGGGCCGCCCGGACCCGCCGGAGGCGGCGAGGACGGCCGCCAGCAGCGGCACGCCCAGACACCAACTGCCCAGCACGTCCAGCGGCCAGTGGTACCCGCGCCACACCAGCCCCGCGCCCACGGCGGCGCACACCAGCGCGGCCGCCGCCGGCAGCGTCCACCGGACCAGCCGGGCCCACCGCGGCCGCGCGCGGAGGCGGGCCAGCAGCAGTGCGGCGGCGCCGTAGGCGACCACGGCCGTCGCCGCGTGGCCGGAGGGGAAGTAACCGGTGCCGCCGAGCGGGCCGGGCCGGCCGGTCAGCGCCTTCAGCGGCGCCACCAGAGCCGGTACGGCGGCCATCGCCGCGGCGGCCGCCAGGACCGCCGGCGGCGGGCGGCGACGGCGTCCGCGCGCCCACACGTACGCCAGTGCGGCGGCCAGGACGGGCAGCGCGACCTCGACGTTGCCCAGGTCGGCGAGGGACTCGGCGAGAGCGGCCGGCGGGGCGTCCTCGCGCATCCGGCGCGCCAGGCGCTCGTCCTCCTTCGCCAGTGGTCCGTCGGCGGCCACCTGCCAGGTGACCGCGGCGAAGAGCAGCAGGGGGAGGAGCACGGCCGAGAGCACCGTCAGGAGTACGGCCGACAGCGGAAGCGGCCGGGAACCGCGGAACGGCGGCCCCGGAACAGGGGGGAGGGTTCCGGGGCCGCCGCGGCGACCGGTCACCGCTCGCCCCGGGGGGTGTGGGGCGGGCGGCCGTCCGATCGGTGAGGAGTGTGCGCGAGGGCACAGCCGGGCCGGATGAGGGGAATCACCGGCTCGGTACCGTCCGCGGGGGCCCGCGGACGGGACACCGCGTTCTTCCGAGGAAGACCGTACGGCAGGCTGCGGGCGGAGGACAGGCGTGTCACCGCAAGGCCATGGCCCTCGCACACGTTCTTCACGCGGCTCCTCGTTCCGGGACGATCGCCCCGGGTGTCATCCCAGGCTCGCCAGGGCCTCCTCGACGACGTCCAGGCCCTCGTTCAGCAGATCCTCCCCGATGACCAGCGGAGGCAGGAAGCGGACCACGTTGCCGTAGGTGCCGGTGGTCAGCACCAGCACGCCCGCCTGGTGGCAGTGCCTGGCCACGGCGGAGGTGGCCTCGGAGTCGGGCTCCTTGGTGCCGGGCTTCACCAGCTCGACGGCGATCATCGCACCCCGGCCGCGGACCTCGCCGATCACGCCGTGCTGCTGGGCCATCTTCTCCAGCCGGGGCTTCATGATCTCCTCGATGCGGCGGGCCTTCGCGTTCAGGTCCAGCTCGCGCATCGTCTCGATCGCGCCCAGGGCCGCGGCGCAGGCCACCGGGTTGCCGCCGTAGGTGCCGCCGAGGCCGCCGGAGTGCACGGCGTCCATGATCTCGGCACGGCCGGTGACGGCGGCCAGCGGCAGGCCGCCGGCGATGCCCTTGGCGGTGGTGATCAGGTCCGGGACGATCCCCTCGTCCTCGCAGGCGAACCACTGGCCGGTGCGGCAGAAGCCGGACTGGATCTCGTCCGCGACGAAGACGATGCCGTTGTCGCGGGCGAACTCGGCGATGCGCGGCAGGAAGCCCTTGGCGGGCTCGATGAACCCGCCCTCGCCCAGCAGCGGCTCGATGACGATCGCGGCCACGTTCTGCGCCCCGACCTGCTTGGAGATCTGGTCGATCGCCTGGGCCGCGGCCTCCTCGGCGCAGTTGTCCGGGCCGGTGGGCCAGCGGAAGGGGTAGGCGACCGGCACCCGGTAGACCTCGGGCGCGAACGGGCCGAAGCCCTGCTTGTAGGGCATGTTCTTCGCGGTCAGCGCCATGGTGAGGTTGGTGCGGCCGTGGTAGCCGTGGTCGAAGACGACGACGGCCTGGCGCCCGGTGTACGAGCGGGCGATCTTCACGGCGTTCTCGACCGCCTCGGCGCCGGAGTTGAACAGCGCCGACCGCTTGGCGTGGTCGCCGGGGGTGAGCTTCGCCAGCTCCTCGCAGACCTCCACGTAGCCCTCGTAGGGGGTCACCATCACGCAGGTGTGCGTGAACAGCTCCAGCTGGGCGGCGGCGCGGCGCACCACGGCCTCGGCGCTGTTGCCGACCGAGGTCACGGCGATGCCGGAGCCCAGGTCGATGAAGGAGTTGCCGTCGACGTCCTCCAGGACGCCGCCCCCGGCACGGGCGGCGAACACGGGCATGACCGCCCCCACGCCCGCAGCCACGGCCGCCTGCTTGCGGACCGCCAGCTCCTGCGACTTCGGTCCGGGGATCGCGGTGACGACGCGGCGCTCCTGGGGGAGAGCGGGGCCTTTGGACAGTTCGGTCATGGCAGACTCCTCGGGCTCATCGGTGCGAAGGGGTGTTCATGGGTGTGGTTCCTCGCAGGCTAGGGCGGGGGAGGGGCCGTCGACATGCACCGCCGCGGAGAAGTGTCCGTGTCGTGTTGGCCGCGGTGGACATGGCCGGTTGTGTACGACGGCCAACTGCGTTCGCCGGGGACTAGATTGGGACGGTGGACGGGCGAGGGGTGCCGGACGAGGAGCTGGGCGGGGCATGGTGAACGGCGGGGCGCACGGGACATGGGGGGCAGGAGATCCGGGGGACCCGCGCAGGGC
Source organism: Streptomyces verrucosisporus (assembly GCF_017114865.1). GTDB lineage: Bacteria > Actinomycetota > Actinomycetes > Streptomycetales > Streptomycetaceae > Streptomyces > Streptomyces fenghuangensis. Next base: position 86,541 of record NZ_JADEYH010000012.1, read on the forward strand.
GCGCGGCGGGCAGGCGGACCTGCCGGCGCCGCCGCCCCCGCCCGTGCCCCCGATGCCGCGGCAGGCGCCCGCGGCCGGGCCGTCCCTGGGCGAGTGGCTGCGCACACCGCGTCCCGAGGCGGGACCCGGCATCTGGCGGTACGGGTACCGGCCCAGGCCGCCGGAGGACCCCGACCGGCTGGACGACCGGCAACTGCTGGGTGGCGCGGCGCTGATGGTGCTCTGCGGGCTGCTGCTGTGGTCGTTGTGCTGGAACGGCTACATCGATTTCTGGGTGAAGCCACTGGAATGGTTCACACCCGATTCCTGGCGTCAACCGGGTGGGGACCGCGAGGCGTTCGTCCGGGCGGCGAAGATCTACGAGTACCTGTTCACCCTCGTCTTCTTCTCGGCCGTCATCTGGATGGCCCGGGGCAGGGAGATCTGGCGCCGCTACGTGCGCCCGCGGCTGCGCGGGCCGGGCGGGCAGGAGAGGACGGGGGGAGGGGCGGGGCGGCCCGCCGATCCGGCGGCCGCGCCCCCCGGGGGGCCCGCCGATCCGGCGCTGTGGCCCCAGCTGCGGGCCGTGGGCGAGCACGCCGCGGCCGACCGGCTGACGGCCGAGATCCACGGCGGCCGGATGAACGACGTCGACTACGTACGGATCGACCGCGCCTGGCAGGCGGTACGCGCGCGGTACGAACAGCTGCCCGCCTTCGCCGAGGCCGTGCTCGGCCGGGGAGCGGCCGCATTCGCCCACCCCTCCGGCGACCGCGACCTGCCCGTCCGGGCGGCCCGGCACGACCTGCTGACCGGGCAGGTGCGGCTGGGCGCCGCACCCGAGGAGGAGCGCAACCCGTACGCCTACCGGGGTGTCCGCCTCGCACTTGAGCCCGCGCTGCTGAGCACCTCGATGCTGGTGGTGGGGCCGTCTGCGGCGGGCAAGACCAGCCGGGTCGTGCGGCCGGTGGTGGAGTCCCTGGCCCTCCAGGCCCTCGCCGGGCGGGCCGCCGTGGTCGCCGTGGGCACGGCGGGCGCCGGGCTCGGCCCCGACGAGGCCTACGACGTGGTGATCCGGCTCGGCGACCCCGGGTCCGCGCACGACCTCGACCTCTACGGCGGCACCGACGATCCGGACGAGGCCGCCGCCGTCCTGGCCGAGGCGCTGGTCGGGGACGCGCCCGGCGGACCGGCGGGCCCCGGCGGCGCGGGCGGCTTCGGAGGCGAGGCCGACACCCGCCGTGCCGCCACCGCCCTCGCCCAGCTCATCGGCCCCCACCGGACCGCCCACGGCCGCTTCCCGTCCGTGCCGGAGCTGCGCGAGCTGCTCGACGGGGTGCCCGTCGCGCTCGCCGCGCTGCGCCAGGCGTGCGAGGCCGCCGGGGACGGCGCCGCTCTGCGCGAACTGGACGCCCGCGAACGCCAGTCCGGGCGGCCCGGTGATCCGGGACCACTGCTCGCGGACCGGATCGCGCTGTTGGACCGGCCCGCGTTCGCCGGGTTCTTCGCCACCGGCGGCACCACCCGACCCTTCGCCATGAGCGATCTGGCGCACCCGCTGAGGGTACGGATCGACCTGCCCGAACGCGGTCACGCCGAGGCGTCCCGGCTGCTGGCCCGGCTGCTGCTCGCCCAGTTCACCGCCTGCGCCCGCGACCGCGACGAACGCTCCCTGTTCGCCTGCCTGGTGCTCGACGACGCCGCGCACACCCTCACCCCCGCCTCCGTACGCGCCGTCCAGCGGCTGCGGACGGCCAACGCGGGGGTGGTGCTGGCGCTGCGCAGCCTGGACGAGGTGCCCGAGCCGCTGCGTGCGGCGGCGGTCGGGGCGGTCGGCTGCCGGGTGGTGCTGTCGGGGGTGAGTACCTGGGACGGCGAGGTGTTCGCGCAGGCGTGGGGCCGGGAGTGGGTGAAGACCGAGGACGTCACCCACAACCCCGACTTCTCCGGCGGCACACTCCGGCGCGCCCTGCGCGGGATCCGGACCCTGTTCACCGGGGTGCGGGCGACCACCCGCTCGGTCACCGTGCGCACGGTCCAGCGCGAGCGCTGGTCCGCCTCCGACCTCGCGCACAAGGTGCCGCCGGGCCACGCGGTGGTGTCGCTGACCACCGTCCGGGGCGAGGCGAGCCCACCGGTCCTCGCCCGGCTCGGGGAGTAGCCGGGGCGCGCGGTACCCGGAAGTGGGCCGGAGCGGGCGGCCCGGAGCGGGCGTACGACGGCGCGTACGGCTGTACGGTCGGTAGTGGTGCGGCCTTATCCTTGCTACCGCACGGACAAAAACCGCTGCCCTCCTCTCCCGCCCGGCCGGGCCTCCGGCGAGCGGTCGAACGCCGGAAAGGGCCACAGGTCAGCCATGTCGATCACCCTCGCCTCGCTGGTCCGGAACTCCTCCCTCAAGCTCGCCGTCCTCGCGGGCGAGGAGCGGCTGGGCGTCCCGGTGCGCTGGGCGCACGTCAGCGAGCTTGCCGACCCGGTGCCGTATCTGGACGGCGGGGAGCTGCTGCTGGTCACAGCGATGAAGCTCGATGTCGAGGATCCGGAGGCGATGCGCCGCTACGTCGCCCGGCTGGACGCCGCCGGTGTGGTCGGGCTGGGCTTCGCGGCCGGGGTGGCCTACGACACGGTGCCCCCGGCACTGCTGGACGCCGCCCGTGAGGCCGGCTTCCCGCTGCTGGAGGTGCCCCGGCGCACCCCGTTCCTGGCCATCGTCAAGGCGGTCTCGGCGGCGGGCGCCGCCGAGCAGTACCGCGCGGTCAGGGCCGGGTTCGAGGCCCAGCGGGAGATGACCCGCGCCGTGCTCTCCGCGCGCGGCACGTCCGGTCTGCTGGCGAAGCTGGCGGCCCATGTGGACGGCTGGGCCGCGCTCTACGACGTCTCCGGCGCGCTGGTCGCCGCCGCCCCGTCCTGGGCCTCCCGCCGCGCCGCGGAGCTGACCGACGAGGTGCGGCGGCTGCGGGACCGTTCCGCCACCGCGAGCGCCGTGGTGAGCGGGACCGGCGGCCGGTCGGGCGACCGGGTGGAGCTGCAGTCGATCGGCTCGGGGCGCCGGGTCAGGGCGGTCCTCGCGGTCGGCACCGGCGTCCCGCCGGGTACCGCCGAGCGCTACGCCGTCAACTCCGCCGTGGCGCTGCTGACGTTGACCACCGAGCGGTCCCGGGCTCTGCTGGAGGCCGAGCAGCGGCTGGGCGCGGCGGTGCTGCGGATGCTGCTGGCGGGGGAGGCCGACCACGCCCGGGCGGTCGCCGGTTCGCTCTACGGCACGCTGCTGGACGAGCCGCTGCGGGTGGTCGTGGCCGAGGGCGCGTCGGTGCGGGGCAAGGCGGCGGACCCCCGGGAGCCCGGTGCGGGCGGGGCCGCGGGCGGCGCTTCCGAGGGGACGGGCGGGCCGGAGGGCGCTCTGCCCGCCGGGGTGGAGGCGCTCGCGGAGAGGACCGAGTCGGCCGCCGCCCGGGCCGGGGAGTCCGTCCTGCTGGTCCGGCACGACCGGCGGCTGGTGGGACTGGTGGCGGACGGCGGCGCCGCCGCGGCCGCCTGTGCGGACTTCGCGGGCCGGGCCGAGACGGCGGCCGGGGGCGGCCCGGTGGGCGCCGGCACGGAACACGGGGTGGTCGTCGGCGTCTCGGCGCCCGCCGGACTCGCCTCCGTGGCCGCGGCGTTCAAGCAGGCCGGGCAGGCGCTGTCCGTCGCCCGCCGCCGGGGCCGGGCGCTGGTCGAGCACGAGGACGTGGCCTCCGGCTCGGTCCTCCCGCTGCTGGCCGACGAGGCGGTGCGCGCCTTCGCCGACGGGATGCTGCGCGCGCTGTACGAGCACGACGCGCACGGCCGCGGCGATCTGGTCGCCTCGCTGCACGCCTGGCTCTCCCGGCACGGGCAGTGGGACGCGGCCGCCGCCGACCTCGGCGTCCACCGGCACACCCTCCGCTACCGGATGCGGCGGGTCGAGGAGATCCTCGGCCGGTCGCTGGACGATCCGGACGTGCGGATGGAGCTGTGGCTGGCGCTCAAGGCGACGGCGACCGTGCCCCCGGTCCGGAAGGACCAGGGGCGGTCCCGCAAGGGCTGAGCCCGGGAGGACTGGAGCCCGGAGCCCGGATCCCGCGGACCGGAATCCCGGAGGGCCGGGCGCGGCCGGGGCACCGTCAGGGCGTCAGGAGCAGTACTGCTGCTCCTTGCCGATCGAGCGGTACATGCAGTCGGCGTTCTCCATCAGCAACAGGACGGCGTCCTCGTTGCGGCTGGTCTCCCGCTCGATCACCTCGTCGGGCGGGTAGAAGCCGTCCCGCCCGTTCGGCCCGGGGTACATCTCGAAGGTGTAGCTGAAGATGCCCTGGTCGGCCCACATCCAGTCGTTGATCGTGCCGTCGGTGATGTACAGGTCGCTGGACTGCTGGGGGGTGTAGCCGTTGGTGGCGGCCATCGCCCTGCCGACGGTGGCGAAGGCGTCGCGGTCGTCCCGGGTGAGCCCCGGGGCGGTGTCGTTGTAGGTGTAGCCGTAGGGCCACAGCACCAGTTCGCTGTAGGTGTGGAAGTCGATGTGCGCCTTGATCTGCTGCTCTCCGCCCACGACGCGGCTGCGGACGAAGTCGGCGACCACCCGCACCTCCGGCGCGGACCCGGCGTACGGGCCGCGGTAGGTGGAACTCCAGGTGCTGGAGGAGGAGCCGCCGCAGCAGCCCCAGTTGTAGTACCAGTTGCGGTTGAGGTCGGTGCCGACGTACCAGGAGCCGGAGTTGGGCTGGCGGTTCTTGCGCCAGCTCCGGTAGCTGCCCGAGGCGATGTCGTACTCGCCGCCGTCGGGGTTGACGTCGGCGATCACCCACAGCTCCCGGGTGTCCACCATGCGGGTGATGCGGGAGTCGGTGCCGTACCGCTCGCCGAACTCGCGGATGACGTACAGCGCCATCTCCACGGTCAGGTGCTCGCGGGCGTGCAGGTGGTGGGTGAGCAGCACCTCCGGCTCGTTCTCGTCGGCGGCGACGTTGTCGCTGATCTTGACGGCGACGATGTCGCGGCCTTCGTAGGTCTTGCCGATGACCTGCTTGGCCATGATGTCCGGGTGGTCCCGCACGTACCCGTTGATGGCCGCCATGGTCTCGGCGTAGTTGTGGTAGCCGGAGTCGCTCGGCGGGTAGTCGAGGGTGCCGACCTCGTCGCTCCCGGCGCTCCGCTGAGGGGGCGCAGGCAGGGTGGTGAGGCGGTGGCCGGCCTTGCGCAGCTTGTCGGCCTGCGCGGCGTCGGCGGTGACCACCACCGAGTGCTCGCGCACCGCGTCGATGGCCGTGCCCGTGCGGGCGATGGCCGTGCGCTGTTCGACGCCGGTGATCCCGGCGATCTCGTACTGCCGCTCACCGGCGGGGGTGGCCCGCCGGCCGTCGTCTCCGGGGGCGGCGGTGGCCTGCGCTCCGAGCGGAACGGCCAGTGCGAGGGAGAGGAGGAGGGCGGCGGTGAGGGTCCGCCGCCCGTGAGGACGTCTACGCATCGCGTCTCCTGGGGTGTCCAGTTCGACGGGTGGGGTTGGTGCGTTCTGTGCTGTGTCATGGTCGCGGCAAAGCGGTGGGCGGGCAACCGGGCCTTCTCCGACAAAGCGGCGCGCGGAACAACCCGAGTGATACGCGCCGGACAAGAGTCCCGCACGGCTTCGGCCCCTACGGTGGTGCCGGGAGCCGGCCGCGCAGCAGCCGGGCCCCGACCACCACCTCCACCGCTCCACCACTTCGGAAGGGCCGGGATACGCAGTGACCACAGCGACTTCCCCACACGCGTTCTGGCTCGCCGGCCGCGAGGCGACCGGCGACGAGACCTTCGAGGTCACCTCGCCCTGGGACGGCCGGACCGTCGGCACCGTCAGCATCCCCACCGAGGCACAGGTCGAGCAGGCCGTGGCCGCCGCGGCCGAGGTGGCCGCCGAGTTCGCGGCCACTCCCGCGCATGTGCGCGCCGCCGCCCTGGACCATGTCCACCGGCGGCTGGCCGAGCGCGCCGAGGAGATCGCGAAACTGATCTCCGCCGAGAACGGCAAGCCCATGAAGTGGGCCCGCGGTGAGGTCGGCCGCTGCGTGTCGGTCTTCCGCTGGGCCGCCGAGGAGGCCCGCCGCTTCAACGGCGGCACCGCGCAGCGGCTGGACACCGACGCGGGCGGGACCGGCCGCCTCGCCCTGACCCGGCGCTTCCCGCGCGGGCCGGTGCTGGGCATCGCGCCGTTCAACTTCCCCCTCAACCTGTGCGCCCACAAGGTGGCCCCGGCCATCGCGGTCGGCACGCCGATCATCCTCAAGCCCGCCCCGGCCACCCCGCTGTCCGGGCTGCTCATCGGCGAGCTGCTGGCCGAGACGGACCTGCCGGCCGGCTCCTGGTCGGTGCTCCCCGTCCCCAACGACCGCATGCCCTCCCTGGTGGCCGACGAGCGCCTGCCGGTCATCTCCTTCACCGGTTCCGGCCCGGTGGGCTGGTCCATCCTGGACACCGTGCCCCGCAAGCGCGTCACTCTGGAGCTGGGCGGGAACGGCGCGGCCGTCGTACTGGCCGACTACTCCTCCGACGCCGACCTGGACCGGGCCGCGCAGCGCATCGCGACCTTCTCCAACTACCAGGGCGGCCAGTCCTGCATCTCCGTCCAGCGCGTCATCGCCGACGTCTCGGTCCACGACCGGCTGGTGCCCCGGGTGGTCGAGGCCGTCGAGGCGCTGGCCACCGGCGATCCGTCCGACGACGCCACCGACGTCGGCCCGCTGATCAGCGAGGACGCCGCCAAGCGGGTGGAGTCCTGGGTGGACGAGGCGGTCGCGGCCGGCGCGAAGCTGCTGACCGGCGGCAAGCGCGACGGCGCCACCTACGCCCCCACCGTCCTCGCGGACGTGCCCGCCGACGCCTCGGTCTCCTGCGAGGAGGTCTTCGGCCCCGTGCTCACACTGACCTCGGTCGACGGCGAGGAAGCAGCCTTCGCCGCGGTCAACGACTCCAGGTACGGCCTGCAGGCCGGGGTGTTCACCCACGACGTGCAGGCGGCCTTCCGCGCCCACCGCGCTCTGGAGGTCGGCGGTGTGGTCATCGGCGACGTCCCCTCCTACCGCGCCGACCAGATGCCCTACGGCGGCACCAAGGAGTCCGGCGTCGGACGCGAGGGCGTGCTGTTCGCCATGGAGGACTACACCTACGAGCGGGTGATGGTCCTCACCGGCCTGGACCTGTAGTCACCGCTCCCCTCGCCCGGTTCGCCGCGGTCCGGCCCCGGAGGAAGGGCCGGGCCGCGGCGCGGGCCCGCCCGTCGTCAGGTCGCTTCGGCGCAAGAGGGTGCGCCGAAGCCCAGGCGGGCCAGTCTGAGGGGGCCGTGCAGGGTGACGCGCAGATCGCGCACTCCCGAGGGCGGATCGTCCAGGCGGGCCCGCACGGTGGTGTAGGTGTGGCGGTCGCCGGTGCACGGGACGGTGAGACGTGCCAGAACGCCGTCCTCGCCGCCCCGGCCGTCCTCGCCGCCGCTGCTCTCCAGGCGCAGGACGATCTCCGCCTCGCCCGGCTCGGCGCGCGCCGCCTCCACCGTCACAGAACCGGCACCGGATCCGGCATCGGCCGTGAAGTCGCAGTCGTGGAAGACCAGTTCGGCCACCCCCGGACCGGCGGGGGCGACCGCGTCACCGCGCTCCCGGCTCAGATCCACCAGCTCGGTGCCGCTCTGCCCGTCGTAGTCGGCGGCCCGGATGTCGCCCACCGGACGCGGGGCGCCGGGCTCGCCGTCGACGCGGAAGACCGCGCTGCGGCGGATGTCGGCGCTGGAGGCGCCGAGGTCGGCGGCGTAGGAGCCCGGGGCCACCCGCCACCGGCCGTGGGCCACGTCCCACAGCCCCAGGGCCCGGGAGACCGGGACGGTGAACTCCACCTCCCGCGACGCGCCCGGGTCCAGCCGGACGCGGCGGTGGGCCGCCAGCGCGCGGTGCGGACGGGGCAGCCGGCGTCCGGCCACCTCGACGGCGCGCACATAGAGCTGGACCACCTCGTCGCCCGCCACCGCGCCGGTGTTGGTCACCGTGCAGCGGACGGTCAGCATCCGGCCGTCGCAGCAGACCTCCGGCTCGCCGTAGCCGAAGGAGGTGTACGACAGGCCGTGGCCGAACGGGTAGAGCGGAGTGCCGTCGAAGTACAGGTAGGTGGTGCGCGAGCCGATGACGTCGTAGTCCAGCAGACCGGGCAGATCGGCGTCGGAGGCGTACCAGGTCTGCGGCAGCCGTCCGCCCGGTGAGACGTCGCCGGCCAGCACGGCGGCCAGCGCTTCCCCCGCCGCCTGCCCGCCGTGGGCGGTCCACAGCAGCGCGGGCAGCGCCTCGTCCGCCTCGCCGACCGCGTACGGGTAGGCCGAGGTGAGCACCAGGGCGGTACGCGGGTTGGCGTCGCGGGCCGCCCGCCACAGCCGGTCCTGCTGCGGCGGAAGGGCGAGGGTGGTGCGGTCCTCGGTCTCGCGCCCGCCGATGTGCGGGTCGTTGCCCGCGACGACGATCACCACGCCGGCCTCCCGCGCGGCGGCCCGCACCTCGTCCTCGCCGCGCCGGACGGTCTCGACGGTGAACACCGTGCCCGGCCCGTCCCCGGCGGCAACCCGGACGCAGCCGGCGGCGACTTCCACGTACCGGCCCGTCCCCCGGTGCCTGAGGAGGTGCCCGCCGTCGTGGGGTTCCAGCCCGAAGGTCTCCTGGACCACCCAGCCGCCCGGCTGCTCGGCCGAGGCGCGTACGAAGCCGTCGTCGGCGACCGACAGGTAGCGGCCGCCGTCCGCGCGCAGCGTCAGCACCCCGCCGCCCCAGTCCACCAGCGCGAACTCCTCCCCGGCGCCCCCGCTCACCGTCAGCGGCGGCAGATCGGTGCGGCCGCGCAGCAGCGCCGGGTCCAGCGCGCCCGCGGCCGCCGGATCGCCGGGCCCCCGCTCACCGGGGCCGGCCCCGGGCACGGCCAGCCACCCGCCCGGGCAGCGCAGCCGCACCCGGTCGGCGCCCTCGGCGTACACCACCCGGTCCGTCCCGAACCGCTCCCGCAGTCCGTCCAGTGGGGTGGAGCGGCGCAGCAGCGCGCCGCTGTACCAGTCGAGCTTGCACTCGTCGGCCAGCAGCCCGACGACCGCCACCCGCACCCCGTCCGCCAGCGGCAGCAGACCGTCGTTGCGCAGCAGGACGATCGCCTGCTCGGCGGCCTCGCGCGCCAGCTCCCGGTGCCCGGGGGTGTCGAACGCGGCGTCCCCGTCGAACGGTTCGGGGTCGAACTCGCCCAGCGAGCAGCGCATCGCCAGCAGCCGCAGCACCGCCGCGTCCACGTGCTCCTGCCCGATCAGGCCGCGCTCCAGCGCGCCGCGCACCCGGGAGGTGATCGGCGAGGAGTCCTCGCCGTGGTCGGTGAAGCTGTCCACCCCGGCGCGCAGGGCGGCGGCGGTGGCCTCCTCGTGAGTGGTGAAGTAGCCCTGGGAGTCGGCCAGGTTGCTGGGCGCGCCGGCGTCCGAGCACACCACAAGGTCGTGGTCGCACCAGGTGCGCAACTGCTCGGCCAGCAGCGGCGAGAGGTGGTTGGGGCGGCCGTTGACCAGGTTGTACGCGGGCATCACCCCGGCCACCGCGCCCGCCCGGACGGGGCCGCGGAAGGCCGGCAGCTCGTACTCGTGCAGCACCCGCGGGCGCACCGAGGCCGAGGAGGTGTCGCGGTCGGTCTCGTTGTTGTGCGCCAGCCAGTGCTTGAGCACCGGGGCGGTGCGCCATCGGGCGGGGTGGTCCCCGCGCAGTCCGCGGGTGTACGCGGTGGCGATCGCGGCGGTCAGAAGCGGATCCTCGGAGTAGCCCTCCTCGTTGCGGCCCCACAGCGGATGGCGCAGCAGGTTGACCGTGGGCGACCATACGTTCAGCCCGACACGCGGGTCGCGCTCGCGCATCGCGCGCACCTCCCGCCCGACGGCCTCGCCCACCCGCCGCACCAGTTCCTCGTTCCAGGTCGCCCCGAGCCCCACGGCCTGGGGGAAGACGGTGGCCGGGCCCATCCAGGCCACGCCGTGCAGCGCCTCCTGGCCGGTGCGGAAGGCGGCGACGCCCAGACGCTCCACGGCGGGGGCGAACTGGTGCAGCATCGCGACGCGCTCGTCGGGCGTGAGCCGCGCCAGCAGGTCGGCGGCGCGCTCACGGGCCGGCAGGGCCGGGTCGCAAAATGGCGGCTGGTCGGTGCTCACGTGCGGAAGGTCTCCTCGGGGAGATGGGCGGCCACCGCCGCGCGGCGGTGCGTGCTGCGGGGCGTGCTGTGGCGCGGCGGTACACGATTCGAAGCGCTTCGATGCTGGGGTGACAGCGGGGCGGGTGTCAAGGATCCGAACGCGAGACGGCCGTCCGGACCCGTGAATTTCCTGTATCCGGGCCGCTTCCGGTGCTTCGATGTTTCTTCGCCACGACCCTTGCGCGGTATGACCCTCGCACTTAATCTCGGCGCAACATCGAAGCGCTTCGACCAACCTGCCCGACCGGCGGGGCCGCACGCCGTCCATCCCGTCCGTCCCGCCGACGCGCCGCCACGAAGGGTTGCCGCCATGTCCCAGACCACCAGCCCCAGCCGGAGAACCTTCCTCGCCTCGACGGCCGTCGCCGCCGCGGCGGTGGGTGGTCTGCCGCTGCTGTCGGCGTGCTCCTCCGAGGGCGGCGGCAACCGGAACGAGGGCACGACGACGAAGAAGGACGCGGCGAAGATCCTTCCGGCGTACGTCGCCTCGAAGGTCGTCGAACCCGACATCCCCAGCGAGAACGGATCGCGCCCCGGCTTCACCGGCAAGGCCGAGTCGTACGACGCGCTGCCCGCCTCCGTCCCCGAGAAGCTGGGCAGGGGCGGCGAGGTGGCCGTCATGAGCCCGCTGTGGGGCACCCCGCCGGAGAAGGACTGCGCCTACTACCGGGCCGTCGACAAGGCCATCGGGGTGAAGGTCGACTGGCAGACCCAGGACGGCAACACCTACGGCGAGAAGCTCGGCGCCGTCCTCGCCTCCAGCGGCATCCCGGACATGGTGGTCATCCCCAGCTGGGAGATGCAGGGCAAGATCCCCAGCGCCATCGGAAGCCGCTTCGCCGACCTCGGCCCGTACCTGTCGGGCGACAAGGTCAAGGCCTACCCCAACCTCGCCGCGATCCCCACCGCCGCCTGGCAGATGTCCATCTTCGGCGGGAAGCTCAGAGGTCTGCCCATCCCGTCGGGCGCGGTCGACATCATCATCCCCTACTACCGCCAGGACGTCTTCGAGGACAAGGGCTGGGAGGTGCCCACCAGCCCGCAGGAGTTCATGGACCTCGCCAAGGAGATCACCGCGCCGAGGTCGAAGGTGTGGGCGTGCGAGGACATGAAGTGGACGGCGTTCAACGTCTTCGGCGTGCTGCCGGACAAGCCCTACTGCTGGCAGTGGCAGGGAAAGAAGCTCGTCCACCGCATCGAGACGGACAACTACCTCGAGGCGCTGGAGTGGACCCGCAAGCTCTACGCCGCCGGCGTCGTCCACCCCGACGCCAAGACCGGCCGGGGCGACGCCGGCACCCGCTTCACCGCCGGCCAGTCGATGATCATGAACGACGGCAACGCCAAGTGGTACGGCTGGACCTTCGAGCAGAGCGAGCAGAATCCGGATTTCCGCGTCCAGGGCATGGACATCTTCGGCCACGACGGCGGCGACCCGCAGCTGTACTTCGCCAACCCGGCCGGCATCTGGGCCTTCGTCAACCGCAAGGCCCCCGAGGAGACCGTCCAGGAGTGCCTGGCCATCGCCAACTTCGCCGCCGCCCCCTACGGGACGAAGGAGAACCGCCTGGTCAGGTACGGAGTGGAGGGCACCCACCACACGCTCAAGGACGGCGTGCCCGCCAAGACCGAACAGGGCGTCACCGAAGTCCAGGACACCTACTTCTTCACCGCCAGCGCCGAGGCCGTCGCCGCCTTCCCCGACCACCCCCGGGTGGTGCGGGACTGGTGCGGCTGGCAGCAGCGGATGGGCGCCTTCATGAAGAAGCCCCTGCTGTACGGGATGCAGGTTCGCGAACCCAACCGCTGGACCAACCTCAGCGACCCTTTCGAGGACCTGGAGAACGACGTGGTGCGCGGCCGCAAGAAGGTCTCCGACATGCAGAAGGCCGTCGAGGACTGGCGCCGGGCCGGCGGCGACGACCTGCGCGACTGGTACCGAAAGCTGATCGAGGACGCCGGCGAGTCCGCCGCCTGACACACCCGCGCCCACAGGCCCCCGGCCCGGCGGCGCGGCGCCCACCGCGGCGCACCGCACCACCACCGCACCGCCATCCCGGGCACCGGGCCGGGGCCGGAACGACGCTGACGAGGAGAGTCCCGTGTCCCACAGCACGGCCCCCGGCGAGGCACCGGCCGGCGGCACCGGCCCCACCGGGAGGGCCCCGGCACCCCATCTGGCCCCGGCCGCCCCGGCCGCCCCGGCCGGCTCGCCGACCGCGGACGGACAACCGCCGCACGGACGCGGCGGCGGACGCGACGGCGCCGGAAGCCGCGGGAAGACCGGGGCGTCCCCGCCCCCCGGCGGCATCACCCGGCGCCACCGGCTGCGCCGCGACCGCGCCCTGGTCCTGATGACGCTGCCCGCCCTGCTGCTGGTCCTGGTCTTCGCCTACGTACCGCTGCTGGGCAACGTCGTCGCCTTCAAGGATTTCGACCCCTACCTCGGCGACTCCTTCACCGAGTCCTTCGCCCTCAGCCCCTGGATCGGCGGCGAGAACTTCCAGCGGATGTGGGAGGACCCCTACTTCTGGTCGGCGGTCGAGAACACCCTGCTGATCTTCCTCATCCAGCTGGTGTTCTTCTTCCCCGTCCCCATCCTGCTGGCCCTGCTGATCAACAGCATCATCAGCCCCCGGGTGCGCGCCTGGGCGCAGGGCGTGCTCTACCTGCCGCACTTCTTCTCCTGGGTGCTGGTCATCACCGTCTTCCAGCAGATCCTCGGCGGCGCCGGGATCATCGCCCAGACCATGCGCGAGAGGGGCTGGGGCGGCGGCTTCGACCTGATGACCGACCCCGGCTTCTTCAAGTTCCTGATCACCTTCCAGGCCGTCTGGAAGGACGCCGGCTGGGGCATCATCGTCTTCCTCGCCGCGCTGGCCGCCGTCAACCACGAGCTGTACGAGGCCGCCGCCGCGGACGGCGCGGGCCGGTGGCGGCGGATGTGGCATATCACCCTGCCCGCGCTGCGCCCGGTGATCGCCCTGCTGCTGGTGCTGCGCGTCGGCGACGCCCTCACCGTCGGCTTCGAGCAGATACTCCTGCAGCGCACGGCGGTGGGCACCGGCGCGGCCGAGGTGCTGGACACCTACGTGTGGAACGTCGGCCTGGAGAACGGCGACTTCGGCTACGCGGCGGCCGTCGGCGTCGTCAAGGGCGTCTTCGGCCTCTGCCTGGTGCTGGCCGCCAACAAGACCGCCCACCTGCTGGGCGAGCAGGGGGTGTACAAGAAGTGAGCGTGCTGACCGAGGACCGCGGGACGGAGGGCGCCGGAGCCCGGATGCGCCCCGCCTGGGAGGAGCCCCCCAGCGGTGTCGGCACCGCCGCCAAGAGCGCGGTACTGGCCGTCGCCTGCCTGGCGATCCTCTTCCCGCTGTGGATCGTGGTCGTCACCAGCCTGTCGTCGGCCGAGACCATCCGCGAAGCCGGCGGCCTGGTGGTCGTGCCCGGCGGCATCACCTTCGAGGCCTACCGCGAGCTGCTCTCCGGAGGCCAGGTCACCCGGGCCACCGTCATCAGCGTCTGCGTCACCGTGACCGGCACGCTGTTCAGCATGGCCGTCTCGGTGCTGTGCGCCTACGGCCTGTCCCGCCCGGGCTCCTTCGGCCACCGCCCGATGCTGATGACGCTGCTGGCCACGATGTTCTTCGGCGCCGGACTGATCCCCACCTATCTGCTGGTCCAGTCCCTCGGCCTGATCGACACCTACGCCTCGCTGATCCTGCCCAGCGCGGTGAGCGTGTTCAACATCCTGGTGCTGCGGGCGTTCTTCATGAACACCGCGCCGGAACTGATCGACAGCGCCCGTATCGACGGCGCCGGCGAGTTCCGCATCCTGTGGCGGATCGTGATGCCGCTGTCGAGACCGGTGCTGGCGGTCATCTCGCTGTTCTACGCGGTCGGCTACTGGAGCGCCTGGTTCAACGCCTCGATCTACCTCAACGACCAGACCAAGATGCCGCTCCAGGTGGTGCTCAACCAGATCGTCCTCAAGGGCGAGCGGCCCGCGGGCATGTCCCAGATCATCAACACCGGCCAGATCCACACCCTCTCGGTGCAGATGGCCGTGATGGTGCTGGCCCTGGTGCCGGTCGCCGTGCTCTCGCCCTTCGTCCAGAAGCACTTCAAGAAGGGCGTGCTCATCGGTGCGGTCAAGGGCTGACCGCCCCCGCCGCCCTCACCGCCACCTCCCCGCCTCCGCCACCCCGGACCGATCCGATCACCGACCACAGCACACGGGCGACCGCGGCGCCCACTACGGAAGGCATCCTGTGACATCCCCGCCCAGGCCCACCCTCGCCGACGTCACCCGCGGCCGGATCCTCTACGGCGGCGACTACAACCCCGAGCAGTGGCCCGAGTCCGTCCGGCGCGAGGACGTCGCGCTGATGCGCGAGGCGGGCGTCAACCTCGCCACCGTCGGCGTCTTCTCCTGGGCCCGGCTCGAGCCCCGCCCCGGCGAGCGCGACTTCGGCTGGCTCGACCGCGTACTGGACCTGCTCCACGCGGGCGGGATCGGTGTCTGCCTGGCCACCCCGACCGCCTCCCCGCCCCCCTGGATGGGCGCCCGCCACCCCGAGACCCTGCCGCGCGACGAGACGGGCGCGGTCGTCTGGTACGGCTCGCGCAACCACTTCTGCGCCTCCTCGCCCGTCTACCGCGACCACGCCCTGCGCATCACCGCCGACCTCGCCGACCGCTACGGCGACCACCCCGCCCTGCGGCTGTGGCACGTGAACAACGAGTACGGCACCGCCTGCTGGTGCGACGTCACCGCCGCCCACTTCCGCCGCTGGCTGCGCGACCGCTACGGAAGCCTGGACGCCCTCAACGACGCCTGGGGCACGGCTTTCTGGAGCCAGCGCTACGGCGACTGGGAGGAGATCATCCCGCCGCGCCGTGCCCAGTACATGGTCAACCCCACCCAGGAGCTGGACTTCCGCCGCTTCACCAGCGACGCCCTGCTGGAGTGCTTCACCGCCGAACGCGACGCCCTGGTGGAGCGCACCCCGCGCATCCCCGTCACCACCAACTTCATGCCCCTGTTCGTCGGCCAGAACGGCTGGACGTGGGCCGAGCGCGAGGACGTCGTCTCCGTCGACCTCTACCCCGACCCCGCCGACCCGGAGAGAGACGACGGCGCCGCGTGGGGGGCGCTGGTGCAGGACCTCACCCGCTCCCAGGCACGCGGCCCCTGGCTGCTGATGGAACAGGCCGCGGGACCGGTCAACTGGCGCGGCGTCAACCACCCCAGGCCCGAGGGCCTGACGCGGCTGTGGTCGCTGCAGGCCGTGGCGCGCGGCGCGGACGGGATCTGCTTCTTCCAGTGGCGCCAGTCGCGGCAGGGCAGCGAGAAGTTCCACTCCGGGATGGTCTCCCACGCCGGGCCGCGCGGCCGCACCTTCCGCCAGGTGCGCCAACTGGGCGCGGATCTGGAGCGCCTGGGCGCTCTCACCGGCTCGCCCGTGACCGCGCGGGCGGCCGTACTGCACGACTGGAACGCCTGGTGGGCCACTCTGTCCGCCGGCCGCCCCTCGAATCTCCTCACCTACGAGCGGCCGCTGCGCGCCTGGCACCGCGCCCTGTGGGAGTCCCATCTGACCTGCGACTTCGCCCACCCCGAGAGCGGGCTGGAGGACTACGCCCTGATCGCCGTCCCCCATCTGTACCTGCTCACCGACGCCGCCCTGGACAACCTCGCCTCCTACGTCAGGGGCGGCGGCACCCTGGTGTGCGGCTTCTTCACCGGCGTCGTCGACACCGACGACCGGGTGCGCGAGGGCGGTGTGGACGCCCGGCTGCGCGAGGTGCTGGGCATCGGAACCGTGCACGAGTGGTGGCCGCTGGACGAGGGGAAGGTCCAGCCGCTCGCCTCCTGCGGGGACGACATCGCGGAAGGCGCCGTCGGCACCCTGTGGCGCGAGGACTTCGAGACCCTGCCCGGCACCGAGACCGTCGCCGCCTACCGGGGCGGCGAACTCGGCGGCCGGCCCGCGATCACCCGTCATCCCTTCGGCGACGGCACCGCCTGGTACCTGTCCACCCTCCCCGATCCCGCCGCGCTGCGCGCCCTGCTGTCCCGCGCGGCGGGCGAGGCCGGGCTGCGGCCTCCGCTTCCCGGACTGCCCACGGGAGTGGAGGCCGTACGCCGCGGCGGCCGGCTGTTCCTCCTCAACCACCGGCGCGAGCCGGCCACCGTCCCCCTGCCCGCCCCGGCGACCGACGAGCTCACCGGGCGGCGGCACGAGCACACGATCACCCTCGGCCGCCACGGCGCCGCCGTCCTGCGCGAGGCCCCGCCCGCGTAGGACGGCGGGCGGCGCCCCGCGCACAGCGGACAGCGCAGACGGCGGAGGTGCCGGCGGATCGCATCCGCCGGCACCGTCCGCGCGACCCGGGGGCCGCCTGCCGTCTCAGTCCTCCCTCACCGGAAGCCGGGCGCCGTCCCGCAGGAACAGCGGGATCCGCTCCAGCGGCGCGGGCACGGTGACCGGCCCGCCGCCGGGGTACCTCTCGCCCGTCCAGGCGTCCGTCCACTCCGCCCCGGCCGGCAGGTGCACGGTGCGCTCCCGGGCACCGGCCTCCAGCACGGGCGCCACCAGCAGGTCCGGCCCGAACAGATAGGCGTCGTCCACCTCCCAGGCGGCCGGGTCGCCGGGGAACTCCAGGAACAGCGGACGCATCGGCGGCAGCCCCTCGGTGTGGGCGGCGCGCATCTGCTCCAGCACATACGGCTTGAGCCGCTCGCGCAGCCGCAGGTACGCCTCCAGGATCTCCCCGGCCTCCCGGCCGTAGGACCACACCTCGTTGGGCCCGCCGGTCATGTCCGGGCCCAGCGGCATCCCCGGATCGCGGAAGCCGTGCAGCCGCATCAGCGGGGAGAGCGCGCCGAACTGGAACCAGCGCACCATCACCTCGCGGTAGGCCGGGTCGTCCGGGTCGCCGCCGTGGAAGCCGCCGATGTCGGTGTTCCACCACGGGATGCCCGACAGCGCGGTGTTGAGCCCGGCCGCGATCTGGCGGCGCAGGGTGGCGAAGTCGGTGCCGATGTCCCCGGACCACAGGGCGGCGCCGTAGCGCTGGGAGCCCGCCCAGGCCGACCGGTTCAGCGAGACGATCTCGGCCACGCCCTCGGCGGCCAGACCGTCGTGGACGGTACGGGCGTTCTCGCGCGGGTAGAGGTTGGACACCTCCAGCCCGGGGCCCGCGTGGTAGCGGAGATTGGCCGCGAAGCCGGGCTTGAGCTCCGGCTCGCCCGCGTCCAGCCAGAACGCCGTGATGCCGTACGACAGGTAGTTCTCCCGGATGCGGGACCACACGAAGTCGCGGGCGTCGGGGTTGGTGGCGTCGTAGAAGGCGACCTGGACGGGCTCGGCCACCCCCTTGTCCGGCCAGTCGGCGTGCGCCATCGGCCCGTACTCGGTGCCGATGAACAGGCCCTGCTGCTCCATGGGCCGGTGGTTCTCGCTCAGCGGCGAGACCGACGGCCACACCGAGACCACCAGCTTCACCCCCAGCCCCTCCAACTCCTTGACCATGGCCGCCGGGTCGGGCCACTCGGCCGGGTCGAACCTCCACTCGCCCAGATGCGTCCAGTGGAAGAAGTCGCAGACGATCGCCGACAGCGGCAGCCCGCGCCGCTTGTACTCCCGCGCCACCGACAGCAGTTCGTCCTGGGTGCGGTAGCGCAGCTTGCACTGCCAGAAGCCGGCCGCCCACTCGGGCAGCATCGGGCTGCGGCCGGTGGCGGCCGAGTAGCGGCGCTGGGCGTCGGCCGGATCGCCGGCGGTGATCCAGTAGTCGATCTGGCGGGCGGAGTCGGCCACCCAGCGGGTGCCGTTGTGCGCCAGCTCCACCCGTCCGACGGCCGGGTTGTTCCACAGCAGGGTGTAGCCGCGGCTGGAGGTCAGCACGGGGATGGATACCTCGGCGTTGCGCTGGACGAGGTCGACCACCGCGCCCTTGTGGTCCAGCAGACCGTGCTGGTGCTGGCCCAGCCCGTACAGCCGCTCGCCGGAGTAGGCGGCGAAGCGCTGCTCCAGGCGGTGGTAGCCGTTGCCGGTGGCGGTGTGCAGCCGGGAGCCGGGCCACCAGAAGTGCGCGCGGTCCTCGGCCAGCAGCTCGGCGCCGTCGCCGGTGCGCACGAAACGCAGCATGCCGTCGGCGCTCACCACGGCGGTGATCGCGCCGCAGGTCACCCGCGCGTGGTCGTCCTCGACCCGGATGTCCGGCCCGTCTTCGGAGGGTGGTGGATCGGCCAGGAGGGCGCCGGGCAGCCCGTCCAGAACCGGGCCGCCCAGCCGGGCGCGCACCCGTACGGCGTCCGGGCCCCAGGGCTCGACGCGTACGGTCTCCTGCCGCCCGCGCCACTCCAGCGCGCCGTCGCGGGTGCGGAAGGTGCCGCGGGTGGGTGAGGACTGGGCCAGGGAGGAGGAGGGAGGGGAGAAGGCGGGTGTGGACACGGGGCTCCTGAGGGGCTCGTCGGTGTGCGGACCGGTCGGGCGGGAAGAGCGGGGAGCGGCGGAGAGGCGGGGGAGAACGGCGGGCCAGGGGTCAGCGGGCGGCGGGGGCCGGGCCGGAGCTGGCCCGCACCGTCAGCCGCGGGGGCAGCAGTTCCAGGCGCTCCCCGCGCTCGCCGCGCACCCTGGCCATCACCAGCTCCACCGCGCGGCGGCCCATCTCGTGGGCGGGGATGGCCACCGAGGTCAGGCGCACGGACGCCTGGACGGCCACCTGGTCCGGGCAGATGGCGACCACCGAGACGTCCTCGGGCACGGCCCGGCCCTGCTGGCGCAGCAGGCTCAGCAGCGGGTCGATGGCGGCCTCGTTCTGCACGACGAAGCCGGTGGTGCCGGGGCGCTCGTCGAGGATGCGCGAGAGCGTCCCGGCCATCGCCGCGTAACTGCCCTCGCACGGCCGGTGCAGCAGCCGCACACCCAGCTCGGCGGCGCGGGCGCGCAGCCCGTCACGGGTGCGCTCGGCGAAACCGGTGTGCCGCTCGTAGACGGCGGCCGCCTCGCCGACCACCGCGATGTCGCGGTGGCCCAGCTCGGCCAGGTGCTCCACGCACAGCGCGCCGGTGGCGGTGAAGTCCAGATCGACGCAGGTCAGCCCGGACGGGTCGGCGGGAATGCCGATGAGGACGGCGGGGCGCCCGGTGTCGCGCAGCAGTGGCAGGCGGGCGTCGTCCAGCTCGACGTCCATCAGGATCATCGCGTCGGCCAGCCCGCTGCCCACCACCCGCCGCACCGCCTCCGGGCCCTCCTCACCGGTCAGCAGCAGCACGTCGTGGTCGTGGGCACGGGCGGTGGTGGCGACGGCCAGAGCGATCTCCATCATCACCGGCACGTACATGTCGGTGCGCAGCGGCATCATCAGGGCGATGATGTTCGACCTGCTGCTGGCCAGCGCCCGCGCGCCGGCGTTGGGGTGGTAGCCCAGCTCGCGGATGCTCTGCTCGACGCGTTCGCGGGTGGCGGCGGAGATGGAACGCTTGCCGCTGAGGACGTAGCTCACGGTGCTGGCGGAGACTCCGGCGTGCCGGGCGACCTCGGCGAGGGTGACCATGGACTCTCCAGGGCGGTGCGGGAAGCGGCTGAGGTGAAGCGCTTCGACAGGGAATCTGCGGACCGACCCTAAACCCGACCTGACCGCCTGTCCAGATGCTCTGCGATGGGTTGTCGAAGCGCTTCAACAGATGATCGCATACGGGTGCACCGCACCCCGGAAAAGGTACGTACCGTGCGCAACGGGTACACGCATCGCGCAGCCCCGTCGGCAGTCCCCGGCAGTGCGAGGTGAACCGCGATGACCGTCTCCGAACGCGAAGCACGACAGGTGGCCGAGGCCGCGAGGGAGCAGGACTGGCGCAAGCCGAGCTTCGCCAGGGAGCTGTTCCTCGGCCGCTTCCGCCTCGACCTGATCCACCCCCACCCCCGGCCCGCCGAGGCGGACGCCCGGCGCGGCGAGGAGTTCCTCGCCAGGCTCCGGGCCTTCTGCGAGACGGAGATCGACGGCCCGCGCATCGACCGCGAGGGGCTGGTCCCCGACGAGGTGGTCAAGGGGCTCAAGGAGCTCGGCGCGCTCGGCATGAAGATCGGCCCCGAGTACGGCGGCCTGGGCCTGAGCCAGCTCCACTACAACCGCGCCCTGGCCCTGGCCGGATCGGCCAGCCCCGCCGTCGGCGCGCTGCTGTCGGCGCACCAGTCGATCGGCGTGCCGCAGCCGCTGAAGATGTTCGGCACCGAGGAGCAGAAGAAGGCGTTCCTGCCGCGCTGCGCCCGGGGCGACATCTCGGCCTTCCTGCTCACCGAACCGGACGTCGGCTCCGACCCGGCCCGCCTGGCCACCACCGCCGTACCCGACGGCGACGCCTACGTCCTGGACGGCGTGAAGCTGTGGACCACCAACGGTGTCGTCGCCGACCTGCTGGTGGTCATGGCCCGCGTACCGGCCTCGGAGGGCCACAAGGGCGGTATCACCGCCTTCGTCGTCGAGGCCGACTCCGAGGGCATCACCGTGGAGAACCGCAACGCCTTCATGGGCCTGCGCGGCATCGAGAACGGCGTCACCCGCTTCCACCGCGTCCGCGTCCCGGCCGCCAACCGGATCGGTCCCGAGGGCGCCGGACTGAAGATCGCGCTGACCACCCTCAACACCGGCCGCCTCTCCCTGCCCGCGATGTGCGCCGGAGCGGGCAAATGGTGCCTGAAGATCGCCCGCGAGTGGTCCGCGGCCCGCGAGCAGTGGGGCAAGCCGATCGCCCGCCACGAGGCCGTCGGCTCCAAGATCTCCTTCATCGCCGCCACCACCTTCGCCCTGGAGGCCGTCCTCGACCTCGCCTCCCAGATGGCCGACGACGACCGCAACGACATCCGCATCGAGGCGGCCCTCGCCAAGCTCTACGGCTCGGAGATGGCCTACGAGATGGCCGACGAACTGGTCCAGATCCGCGGCGGGCGCGGCTTCGAGACCGCAGACTCCCTCGCCGCCCGCGGCGAGCGCGGCGTACCGGCCGAGCAGATGCTGCGCGACCTGCGCATCAACCGCATCTTCGAGGGCTCCACCGAGATCATGCACCTGCTCATCGCCCGTGAGGCCGTCGACGCCCACCTGTCGGTCGCGGGCGATCTGGTCGACCCGGACAAGACCCTCACCGACAAGGGCCGCGCCGCCGTCCGCGCCGGCGGCTTCTACGCCCGCTGGCTGCCCAGGCTGGTCGCCGGACCGGGCCAACTGCCCATCTCCTACCGCGAGTTCCACCCCGCCGGCCATCCCGACCTGGCCGCCCACCTGCGCTACGTCGAGCGCGCCTCCCGCCGCCTGGCCCGCGCCACCTTCCTGGGCATGTCCCGCTGGCAGGCGAAGCTGGAGGGCAAGCAGGGCTTCCTCGGGAGGATCGTCGACATCGGCGCCGAGCTGTTCGCCATGAGCGCCGCCTGCGTGCGGGCGGAGATGCTGCGCGCCCGCGGCGAGAACGGCCGCGCCGCCTACCAGCTCGCCGACGCCTTCTGCCGCCAGGCCCGCCTCCGCGCCGAGGAACTCTTCGGACGGCTGTGGGACAACACCGACGACATCGACCGCAAGGTCGTGCGCGGCGTCCTGGGCGGCGCGTACGCCTGGCTGGAGGAGGGCGTCGTCGACCCCTCCACCCCCGGCCCCTGGATCGCCGAGGCCGCCCCCGGCCCCTCCAGCCGCACGGACGTCCACCGCCTCATCCCCTGACCGGGGCGAGACAGCCTTCTAACCTCGCGCTTTCACGAGGTGGGGTGTCCGAGGCTTGATCAAATAAGCGGAGAGTGCTCCTGGCCTGCAACGATGGGACTTGTCTAGGGTCCTGTCGGCTGCACGGAAAGAAGCACTCTCCAGGTGAAGAAGCGTATCGGGTCCTACCCGCGTGTCCGTATCGAGGGCGGCGGCCGGGCGGTGGTCTCGCAGGCCGGGGGCGTGCTGCTGGTCGAGACCGTCCGTAAGGCCGGCCTGGACACCGTGATATCAGCGGCGCTGACGCCGTGGCGGAAGCCCCGGGCGGTGCACGATCCGGGCAAGATCCTGCTGGACCTCGCGCTGGCGGTCGCGCTGGGCGGGGACTGCCTCGCGGATGTCGCCATGCTGCGGGCCGAGCCGGCCGTGTTCGGGTCGGTGGCTTCCGACCCGACGGTCTCCCGCCTCATCGACACCCTCGCAGTCTCCGGGGAGAAGGCCCTGCGGGCTATCCGTGCCGCGCGGGCTGAAGCCCGCCAACGTGTCTGGCGGTTGGCCGACCGAAAAGCGCCTGATGCGGGCGGGACGGTGACCGTGGACCTCGACGGGGTGCTGGTGATCGCGCACTCGGACAAGGAAGACGCCGCACCCACGTGGAAGCGGACCTACGGCCACCACCCGCTGATGGGGTTCGTCGACCACGGACCGGGCGGCACGGGTGAACCGGTCGCGGCCCTGCTCAGGCCGGGCAACGCGGGATCGAACACCGCCGACCAGCCGATCGCCGAGCTCGAGCTCCGTCACCGGCTGTGGGCCCGGGCCGAGGACCGGATCCGGGCCGCACGGGCCACCGGCCTGCGCAACCCGCCCCTGCACCGCACGGCCCAGAACCGGATCTGGCTGGAGATCGTCCAGCTCGCCCTGGATCTGCTGGCCTGGCTGCCAATGCTCGCCCTGACCGGAAAGGCCCGCCTCTGGGAGCCCCGCCGCCTGCGGCTGCGCCTGTTCTCCGCGGCCGGACAGCTGGTCACCACCGGTCGGCGCCGCATCCTCCGGCTGGCCCGGCACTGGCCCTGGACCGGCCACATCACCGCCGTCCTCGACCGGCTCGCCCTCCTGCCCAACCCCGGCTGACCAGCGGATTCCCCGTCCCGACGAGCAGCACCATCCCGACCCGGAGCAGTGGAAACCGGCGCCCACCCGACGCGACAGCCGGGCCCTCGGCCTGCCCGGACTCAGGAACAGAACGCGTGAGGGTCCGCCGACTCCGTCGGCGGACCCTCACGAAAGATCGAGGCTAATGTGTGGCCGTTGCAGCGGAGGTGCATACCCGTCGCCGGGGGTGGACGCTCCCCATGCTGCTGAACCTGTGTGCACGATGTCCCTCAGAACTGTTGCTGCGTCGCGCCGGGTGGGAGTAGACAAGGGGTGCTGATGGAGAAGAAAAGCTCGTCATCAGGGTGGTAACCGCGAACCGAAATACTGAAACCCTTATCCGGGTCCGAGGCATCCAGGATTACCGAGGGATTTTCTCCATGGATCTCCTGATAGCCGTCGATTTTGTAACCGTTTCTTTTTAGATCCTCTCGGATCTTCTTTACCGATTCGGCATGGTCGGCTACTTTCAGGGGGGCTCGCGAATAGTAATCTAGGTTGAACCTTCCATCCTCGGCCACCTCGTCGTTCTTTCCCACGCATTCGTGAAACGTGGGATTTACTGTCTTCTGTGAGATTTTCACACCGGCTGACCGGGCCATCGAATCGGTGAAGTGGCGTGCCCACTCCTCCGCTTTCTTCTTACTCATTCGAGGGAGAGGTTCATTAACCTCACCGGACATGCAGCCTCCTGTCAAGATGGCAACAAAAGCGGTAACTGTGAATATTTTGAATATTGTGGACTTCAATTTCCCTGTCCAGGGATGAGTAGGTTTGTTCCATCCTCGTCTGCGAGATTCATTCACTATTCATCTCCGTGATAGTGGTTCCCCAGCCTGGGCTGACGCCCGACGATGATGCTTCCCTGATTGATCAGGCTTTCTTTGCCGATATCCCAGTAACTGCTGTGACCTCCGTCATTTACTGCCATGGGCTGTGCACCGAACTCTTCCCGGGCGGGATTGATTCCGAGTGTCAGGTCGGAGAAGTGCTTTACGATTCGGTCCTGCTGAGTGGCACCGACCCACACATGGCCGGGGTCCACTTGCAGATCACTGGCTTTGTCGACTCCCATCCCCGGGCTGCCCAGGGCGATGATGTCGTCCGCGTCCAGTCCGCGACCCTCGCTGGCGGCCACTCCCACCGTGTTGGCTCCGTAACTGTGGCCGATCACGGTCAGATGCCCGCGTTCGCCCTCGTGCGCGACCCTGCTGCCTTCAGTGAAGCCACGCAGGTCCGGAGCCCCCTCCTCGGCCCGCCCCTTGCTGGCCACGCTGCCGTCGATCTCCGGTGCGTCGTAGCCGAGCCAGCTGATGACAGAGACATCCTCGTTGGGGCTCTGCGACAGGGCTGCTTCCTGGAGCCTGTCGATTCGCGCGATCTGGCCCGGCATGTTGCCCAGGTCCGTGTCCGTGCCCGGAACCAGGACAGCAGTGTGATCGGCCTTGTCGGGGTTACCCATGGCGACGATCGCCTTGCCGTCACCCTCTGTCCCGATGCCCAGGACATAGAGCCTCTTGTGTTCGGGTGCCGTGTCGGCTTGGTCGAAGCGGTTCTTGAGCTTCTGAAGGGAGGAGTACGCGGATCGCTCCTGGATGCCGAGCGAGTTCTCCCGTAGGGCGTAGTCGTTCAACTGGTTTTCGATCACAGTACGGTTGGCCTGGTCCCGTACGGTGGCGGGCAGGCCGTCCAGTGCGCCGATCCGATCTGGGAAAGCTGCGAGGTAGACGCGCTTCTCGCTGTCGTCCAGCCCTACCCACCAGTCGGCGTTCTCCTTCGGGCGTTTACCGTCCGGGATCGACTTCTCGTCGAGCCCCATGAACTTGGCGACCCTCTCCGCATCCTCGCGCGCCTTCTCGCCGCCGTACCGTTTGTCAAGGTCGAACGGATCGATCTGCCGTAGCGCTTCGGCCGCCTGTGAACTGGCCGTCCGAGCATCCGAGATCGCGTCGCCGATACGGGATCGGTAGGACCCGAGGTCGCGGTTCGCCTCTTGCTGGAGGTCCTCGTAATCGGGGTCGTTGTGGTACTTCGGGTCGATGGCTTGCTTGGGTTCGACCCACCCATCGGCGGTCACGGTGTGGCCGGCTGTCTCGGCATCGTGAACGGCGTTGCGTAGTTTCCGCTGAGCCGCCTGCATCTTGTCGTTGAGGGTTTCCAGTACCGAAGCTATGAGACCTACGTTCGTGCCTGCGGTGCCGAGTTTGCTCTCGGTGGCTTCCAAAGCCGCGAACCCGTAATGGGCGCTTTCGCCTTCCCAACCCGCAGCGTGCAGCGGACCCGACACTTTCCTTCCGGATTCGCTTTTGGCGTCAGATAACTTCTTGACAAGCCCTCTCCATGACTTGGAAGCGGCCTCAAGGTCGGAGAAATCCTGGCGGAGTAGTTCGGAGTAGTACTCGGGCATGATGGTCTGTCACCATCCCTTGAAACGGCTCAGAACTTCCTGCTCGTTGCTGTCGTGTCCGTCGGCCACGAGCCGCAGGCCATCAGCGTGTTCGCCGATTCGGCCACGCAGAGCCCCCAAAGCGTCCCCCCAGCCCTCTCCGGTGCTTTTGAGTTGGGAGCCGACGGACCAGTGGCGCAGAGATCCGGCGGCATCAGTGATGTCCCCTAGAGCTTTGGACAGAGGCTTCTCCAAGTCCCCTGAGATGGTGTCGGCCGCGTGAGCTGACGCACGCAGCTCGCTCGGCGAGACATCAAGTTTTTCCCCCATGTGAATTTCTCCCGGCTATGTCTGGTCGGGTGATGCCGAAAACTCTACTCCAACGAGCTCTCCCCATCGTGCCCGGATCGTGTGGCGTCCGCTGGGCGGAGCCGTGATGTGCGAGACTTCCTGTCCGTTGAGGTAGTGCCAACCCTCGCTCGGGGCAGGGAACTTCGCAGTCACCTGTCGTGCCACCCTTGATGTGCCGTCCGATCTGGCCTCCTGGCTGGATAGTTCGGCCGCCACCCGAAGGGTTGAGGTTATTGGCTCCTGACGGGCACTGACCCTCTGGGGCTGGATGGTCATACTGTCGACCCGGTCGGCCAAGGGAGACACTTTTGTCCAGCTCGGAGCCCGCTTCGGGTATCGACCGACACCGCCTGGCGCTACACCCACGAGGCCGTCGAGGCACTCACGGCTCTCGTCCTCCGCTCGCCGAAGCACCGGAGAGCGCCGGTGACCAGCACCGGCTGCCGGAGGGCATGCTCATCCCCACCCGGCGTTGCGCCGCGCAGGCCACCGGGACCAAACCGGACCCGGTGTAGAACGCCAGGCACCGCGCCCATGGACGGCTACCCCGGCACGGGGAGACCGGCGGCGCGGGCCAGGACGCGGGCCGCGGTGCGGCCGGCTGCCAGAGCGCCCGCACTGCGGGCCGGGACGCAGCGCTCCCGCGCGGGGTCGTACTCGGTCATCACCGCGCCCGCGTGGTCGGCGTTGGTCTCGGTGAGGGTGACCGGCCATCCCCACCGGTCGAGGACGGGCACGAAGTCCCGCGAGTGGTGGACGGGGGCGATGTCGTCGGCGGTGCCGTGGAGCAGGTGGACGGGCACCGGATCGACGGGTGTCGATCCCAACGCGTCACTCAGGTCGCCCAACCCCATCTCCGGACGTTCCCAGAGGTACCTGCCCGCGATCCCGGCGACCGCCGCGGGCCGCCATCCGTCCATCAGGCCGGGCCGGACCGCGACGCTCACCGCGGCGTACGCGCCCAGCGACCAGCCGGCCAGCACGATCCGTTCGGCGTCGCCGCCGAACTCCCCCGCCCGTTCCCGGGCGAAACACACCGACGCCGACAGGTGCCCCCAGCCGCCGTCGGGCGCGTCCGGGTGCCAGTCGGGCACCACGACCACCAGCCCCAGCGAGGCGGCCTGACGGGCGAGCGGCGCGAGTACGTCCCGCTCGTTCGGCCCCCTGCCGTGCCAGAGGAGGACGGTGGGCGCGGTGGCCGGGCCGCGGGTGGGCCGGTGGACGTCCAGTAACAGGCCGCCGGGTTCGTGGACGATGCCTTGCTCGGTGCTGACCGCGATCTCGTTCACGCCCGGTAGAACGACTCGGCGCGGGCGAAGGTGCCGTGCATCCGGCGGGCGGTGGCTTCCGGCAGGCCCGTCGGCGCGTCCGGCTCAGTCCGGCCGGTCTCCGAGGGACTCAAGCAACTCGCGCAGTAGTCCGGCGAGTTCGCCTTGCCGGGCGTCGGTGAGTCCGGACAGGACGCGGTGCTCGGTGGCCAGGTGATCCGGCAGCACCCGGTCGATCAGGGCGTGCCCCTCTTCGGTGAGGGTGACGTGCACCGCGCGGCCGTCCGTCTCGCTGGGGGAGCGCGCCACCAGGCCGCGCGCCTCCAGCCGGTCCAGACGCTGGGTGATGGCCCCCGAGGTGACCATGGCCGAGCGCATCAGCTCGGCCGGGTTCAGCCGGTACGGCGGCCCGCTGCGGCGCATGGTGGCCAGGACGTCGAAGGACGCGTGGTCCAGGCCGTGGGCGGCGAAGGTGCGGCGCAGTTCGGCGTCGATCAGCCGGGAGAGGCGGCCCAGCCGCCCGATCACTCCCATCGGGGAGGCGTCCATGTCGGGGCGTTCGCGGGCCCACTGCTCCAGCACTCGGTCGACGTGATCGGCCATGGCCTCACCCTACCCGGTGTCTTAGTGGTGAGAGATGCGTCACCCGCCGCGGCCAGATTCCTTAGCGGTGAGTTACTTTAGCTTAGTGCTAAGCGATCGAGCTGGAACCCTGCTGACCACCGCCCTGGCCCCGGCCATCTGGGGCACCACCTACCTCGTCACCACCGAACTGCTGCCCCCCGACCGCCCGTTGCTGGCCGCCGTCCTGCGCGCTCTGCCCGCCGGGCTCCTCCTCCTCGCTCTCACCCGCCGCCTGCCCACTGGGCAGTGGTGGTGGCGGGCGGCCGTGCTCGGTGCCCTCAACATCGGGGTGTTCCTCGCGCTGCTGTTCGTCGCCGCCTACCGGCTCCCCGGTGGCGTCGCGGCCACCGCCGGAGCGGTGCAGCCCCTGATCGCCGCGGGGCTGTCCGCCGCCGTGCTGGGCGAGCGGTTCACCCTTCGCACCGCGCTCGCCGGGGTGGCGGGTGTGGCCGGGGTCGGTCTGCTCGTCCTGCGGGCCGACGCACAACTGGACGCGGTCGGCGTCGCCGCCGCGCTCGGCGGCGCGGCCGTCATGGCCACCGGCGTCGTCCTCAGCAAGCGGTGGAGCGCGCCCGCGCCCCTGCTCGCCGTCACCGGCTGGCAGCTCGTCGCGGGCGGGCTGCTGCTGCTCCCCGTAGCCCTGGCCGCCGAGGGGCCGCCGCCCGCCGGGCTGACCGCCGGCAACCTGCTCGGCTACGGCTACCTGTCGGTCGTCGGCGCGGCACTCGCCTACGCCCTGTGGTTCCGGGGGATCCGCGCCCTGTCGCCCACCGCCGTCACCTTCCTCGGCCTGCTCAGCCCGCTGGTCGCCACCGCGCTCGGCTGGCTGGTGCTCGGCCAGCACCTGACCTGGGCGCAGACGGCGGGCGCGCTCACCGTCCTGGCCGCCCTCGTCGCGGCCCAGACCCGGCCCCGTCCCGCCGCCGGCGCACCCGCCGTACCCGTCGTGTCCACCGAATTCAAGAACCCCGAAACTCAGAGGAGTTGAAAGCCATGAAGACCATGCACATCACCGTCTTCGGAGCCACCGGCAGCGTGGGCGGCCAGGTGGTGGCCGAGGCGCTGGCCCGGGGCCACCGGGTCACCGCCGTCGTGCGCGACGCGGCCCGTCTGCCCGAGCTGCCCGCCACCGTCCTGGGCCGTACCGGCGACGCCCGCAGCGCCGAGGACGTGGCCGAACTGAGCACCGGCCGGGATGTGGTGGTCGGCGCCACCCGTCCGGCACCCGGCCGTGAGCGCGAACTCGCCGCCGCCACCCGTGCCCTGCTGGCGGGCGCGGCCGAAGCAGGCGCCCGGTTGCTGCTCGTCGGCGGTGCCGGAAGCCTGACCGTGCCCGGCACCGGCGGCAGCACCGTCCTCGACGACCCGCGGTACCTCCACCCCGACTGGCGGGCCGTCGCCGAGGCCGGCGCCGAGCAACTGGAGATCTGCCGCGCCGACACCTCCACGGCGGACTGGGCGTACCTCAGCCCGCCCGCCCGGCTGGAGCCGGGGGAGCGCACCGGCCGCTACCGGCTGGGCGCCGACGAACTGGTCACCGACGCCGAGGGCGTCTCCCGCATCACGGTGGCCGACCTGGCGGTGGCCCTGCTGGACGAGGCGGAGAAGCCCCGGCACCACTGCAGGCGGTTCACGGTGGCGTACTGACGCGGGAACCGGTGTCCGCCCGGCCCCTGGTGGAGCCCGCGGAACGTGGGCGACGGCATTGCGGACCGTCTGGCGGTACTGTGCCGAGTGCGCTGCATCGGTCGCACCCGAGGAGACTTCGAGGTCCGCGGGGTGGTCTGCGGTCCCATGGAGGCATCCGCCGCCGGGAGCCTCCCGGCTCGTGAACTCGCGAAGGGGAGTGTGTGAGACCGGCGCACCGTGCACTGCTGTCCCTGGTTCTTGTGCTGCTGACGGGGCAGGCGCTCGCGATCGTCCTCTACTGTTTCTTCTTCGTCCCGATGTTCGCCCGGGGTCTGGGTCCCGACGCGCAGGTGACCGAGCGACAGGCCGAGTTGACGACCATCGTCTCCCTGGCAGCCGGAGCGCTTCTGACGTCGTTCAACGTCTGGGTCTGCGCCCGGGTGCTGCGCACGCTCCTGGGAGGAAAGTCGTCCGCCGTCCCCTTGCTGGCCGTCTGCGTGCTCGACCTGCTCATCCTGGCCCGCGCCGCCTACCGGGGCTGGCCGGACATAGCGGCCGTCGCCGCGGCCCTGCTTGCCCTGCTCGTCGCCTGCTACCGCTTGGACCGCCGCGCCTTCCCGGCTTCCTCTCCGCACTACGGGCGATCCGCTTAGGTGCCACTCGGGTACCGCTGCCCTGTCCGTGCCCCCGACAGGCAGGCCGGGGTGACGGGGACGGGCGGGGAGCGCGTTGCCCCGGCCGGGCCCGGGCAGGTCGTGCGGTCCGCGTTGACGCGGACGCGGTCGACGGACGGGCCGCAGCCGTAGAGCGTGGCCTCGGCCTGTCCGGCGACCGGGCCGTGTCCCGCGCCATGGCCGACCGGCTCCGGTACCTGTGTTCCGCTCATGCCTTCGGTGAGCCGATCCGCGCAACGGGGGCTGTCGGAAACCAGCCGGTATGCCGTTGCCCGGGAGAAGGCCGTAAAGCAGGATGCCTCTGTACCAGCGGGGGCCGCACCAGTGGAGGCAGGAGCCCGGCTCGCCTCTGGCCGGGCATATGAGGGGGGACATGTCGTTCGACGACGAGTGGAACCAGCTCGTGGCGGAGGCGAACCGCAGGCGCGAGGCGCGGACACGGCTCGAGTCCGCGGAGGGCGGCGGCCGGGGAGGGGCCGAGCTGGCGGACGCGGACTTCGGGCTGGAGGACGGACCGGTCCGGTCGAAGGCGTCGGGTATCCGCACGGCCACCACCGAGGCCCGGTCGAAGTCGAAGCTGGCCGATGCGCGGGCGGCGGGAACAAGTCACTCCGGTTGGCTTGCCGGTGCCGCGAGTGACGGCTGCGTGAACGCCTGGCAGAGGCGGCTCCACGGTCTGAGCGATCTGGTCGAGGACGCCGCCGACGCGCTGACGGAGGCGATGGACCAGCAGATCGACCAGGACCGCTCCACGGCGGCCGGACTCCGGGCGTCGTCCCGCTGGCTGGAGGGCGCCTGATGGTCTCCGTCCCGGAACTCGACAGCGCCAGTCCCCGGAAGTGGCGGGACGCGGCCGACGACGCGGTGGCCGCGGCGAAGCAGTGCGACGGGCTCGCCTCGTACGCCCGTGACGAGGTGGCCGGGACACTACGGACCTGCTGGGTGGGCGACACCGGCAAGGCCGCCCGCAGCCGCTTCGTCAGGCACGCCGACGACTACGAGGCGGCCGCCGTCGCCCTGCGCGCCCTGGCACGCGTCTACGACGGTCTCGCCGACGACATCGCCGACGCGCAGAGGGACCTGCACAGCGCACTCGACTACGCGCGCAGGCACGACCTGAAGGTGGACGACAGCGGCCGTGTGCGGTCGGCCCGGTCCGTGATGGGCCCCAGGGACGGCGGCCAGCACCTGGAGCCGGTGGAGCACGCCCGCGACGTCATCTCCGCCGCGCTGTCGAAGGCCACCCGGGCGGACATCGAGGCCGCGCGGGCCCTGCGCACCATCGAAGGTCTCACCGACATCGGTGATCCGAAGCTGGTGGGAGACGCGCTCAAGGACGACAGTCCGCTGGGCATCGCGCTGCGTCTGTCGGGCGGACTCGACGGGCTTCACCGGATCAACGTCCCGCCGACGGTCCTCGCCGCGGTGGACCGGGCCGCGCTGGAGACGGGCATGAGCCGGAAGCTTCTGCTGGCGGTCCTGTGGCAGGAGCAGCAGTGGCACCAGAACCACAGCCCGGGCCTGCGCGGACCGGTCACCGAGTTCGGCCGGCTCTTCAACTGGAGCCTCGCCGTCGGACCGAAGCCGGACAAGTCGTTGGGGATCACCCACATCAAGCTGGAAACGGCGCGGGAGGTTCTGGAGAGGAACCGCGAGGTCTTCAAACTGACCGACGGAAGATACATGAGTGAGCTGACTGACGCCGAACTCGCCGCTGAGATCGAGGCCGACCCTCAGTTGGACGTCCGGCTCAGTGCCTATCACCTGAAGGAACTCAAGGAGGATCCATACGGTTCCAGGTCGGACAAGGACCTCTTCGTGCTCTATGCCGCCGACACCCCCGGGGTCCGGGAGTTGAACGAGATGTACGGCGATGAATCCGGACGGCGCGGAGGCGATATCAAGTCCCGAGGTGAGAACTGGGACAGGATCGAACCGCACTTGGAGGACGCCATGGCCTGGGAAGATCTCGGGGACGAAGAGCGCGATCAAGCCGTGGAGCAGTTGAAATCGCAGATCCCGGTGCCGCGAGACGTCTATATCGAGCCGATCTACAGCGACGGTGGCCCGGTCGGCGGCGTTGGCGAGAAGGATCCCGATCTCGGTCCGCTCACTCCGTCCCCGAGCCCGGCTCCGCCCCCGATTCCCCCGGCGGGGGGCTGAGGCATGCGAAGAACCGTGCCGACTCTGGTCTCATGCCTCCTGGTGATGGCTCTCACCGCTTGCTCATCATTCACGCGAAAGGACACGGAGCCGCTCACCCCCCTCCCTGAGAGCGTTCCGGTGAAACCGGTGTTCAATACCGCGGACGAGGTGGTGGCGGCACTTGAGCGGAGCGGTGTCGAGTGTGTGGTCCTGCGGCGAAGGGGGGGTGGCTCCGGTCTCGACTGCGCGGCTGAGATCAATGGTGTGAAGGTCGAGAACGAGGTACATGTGCTCGGTACCGAGGAGTTCACCCGTGATGAGGTGGGTGACTCCGTTGCCAGTTGGCGAACACCCCCGCGTTTCCGCACCATCGTCGCCGCCGGCAACTGGTACATCAGCGTGCTGAAGCCCGCATACGCGCCCCAGGTGGCCGAGGCGCTTGACGCAGTCGTTCTTCCGCCGCTGCTCCCGCTGCCCGACATTCCGAAGAAGCCTCGCTACACGGAGCTCGACTCGCTCGCGGACGCGCTGGATGCCTCCGTGGGGTGCGAGAGGCGTGAGAGGGAGAAGGACGCGGCGAACGCGATGACGTGCGTGACGGAGCGGTCGGAGGAGCCCTGCGCCTATCTGGAACTGCATGGCACGTCCGCCGAGCGCGACGACGCGCTGCGCCTGGCCATCAGCGTGCCGGAACTTTCCAGGTTCATCGTCACGGCGGGGAACTGGTCCATCCAGTTCTGCGACAGGTCCCTGGGACGCGAGGCGGCCGACGATCTGGGAGGAGCCGTCGTCTCCTGAACCGGGTCCGCTGTCAGCGGGGTATCCGTCGCTCGCCGCGAACGCGTGCGGGTCCGGGACGGCGGACCCGCACGGAATCGCGTGGTGCCCAGGAGGGGTTTTCGGCTCTCTGCCCGCTCACACGCGGCCGAACGGCTCGGCGTAGGTGAAGGCGCCGCGCAGGGCGGAGTCTTCGGGGTCGTACGCGGTCAGGGTGCGGACCTGGAAGTACTCGCCCCAGGCCGGGTCGGTCGGGGTGATGCCGTACTCGGTGGAGGTGCGGAAGCCGAAGCGGCGGTAGTAGGCGGGGTCGCCGAGCAGGGCCACCAGTGGCTCGCCGAGGGCGTCGGCGGCGCCGAGTGCGGTGTGCATCAGAGCCGAGCCGGTGCCGCGCCTCTGGTGGCCGGGGTGGACGCCGATGGGGCCGAGCCCCAGCGCGGGCGCGGCGCCGACGCGCCCCCGGGTGCACACCACATGGCCGACGACCTCGCCGCCAGGGCTTTCGGCCACCAGCGACAGCGCGGGCAACCACGCTTCGCAGCCGCGCAGTTCGTCCAGCAGGGTGACCTCCACCGGGACGGGCGTCTGTGACCGGGCGGCGAAGGCCGCACCGGTCACGGCGCGTACGGCGGGGATGTCGGCGGGTCTCTCGCGTCGGATCAGCACCGGGGCAGTCTGCGCCGCCGTGTCGGGTGCGGGCAACGGGATTACGCCCCGCCGGTGGGCGTTCGGCCCTCCGCGCGTACCCGCTCCAGGAAGGCCGTCCACGGCGCGGCGCCGAAGGCGAGCGCCGGCCCTGCGGGGTCCTTGGAGTCCCGCACGACGGTGCGCTGCCCGCCGGGCAGAACTGCGGCCTCCACACAGTTGCCCTCGCCGCCGCTGTAGCTGGACCTGCGCCAGTCGCCCGGTATGTGGGCGCTGTTCGATTCCTTTGCCATCTGCTCCATCTCCTCTACCGGCCGGTCAGCAACTCGGCGATCGCTGCATGGGACTGGCGCGGGCTGAGTGCTGCCGCGCGTAGTGCGTCGAGGGCATCAGCGTATGTCTTCACCTCGTCGGGGCTGTCCAGGTAGACGGTCGTGATCAGGCCTTCTTCGCAGACCACCTGGCTCTCCCCCGGCAACGGGAAGGTGAAGATCACAAACGGTCCGTTACCGCCGGGATGCTCTCCGGCGTCGATCGGAAGTACCTGAAGGGTGACGTTGGGCAGCTCGGCCAGGGAGAGCAGGTGGCGGAGCTGTCGGTCCATCGTGCCCGGACCGCCGACCCTGCTGCGCAGAGCAGCTTCCCCGATCACAGCCCAGAACTGGACACCTCGTCCATCGGTCAGCAGGCTCTGCCTGTTGGTACGCACTTCGAGCCTGCGCTCGACATCCTCCTCGGTGCGCACCGATGGATATGCGCTGATCACAGCGCGAGCGTAGTCACGGGTCTGGAGAAGTCCCGGAACGAGAAGAGGTTCGTAACAGCTGATCTCAGCTGCTTCGGCTTCAAGCTCGATGAAGTCCGTGTAGCCGGGGCGCAGTACGCCGGCATGGCGTTGCCACCAGCCGGACTCCTTCCCCTTGCGTGCCATCTCCAGGAAGGCGTCAACCCGGGCTGTGTCGGTGATGCCGTAGAGCGAGAGCAACGCACGCAGGTCGCGAGTTCGCACCCCTGAACGACCCAGCTCCAGACGGGAGATCGTCGCTTTGTGGCACTCCAGGTGACGTGCCGCGTCCTCCAGGGTGAGGTCCTTCGCCTCACGCAGCCTCCGCAGCGCTGATCCCAGCCGACGGCGTCGGACTGTGGGTGTGGGGTCGGCAGGCATGGGTTCTCCTTCAACAGCTTTGACGAGAGATCAGTTTGTCGAAGAAGTGGGCCACGGGTGCGCGAATCGGCGAAGTTAAGTGTTCGTGTTGCACTTCGAAGGGTTGCGGTGTCATGGTGAACCGGACACGTTGGGTGTCCAAGTCGTAACGCCGGGCGTTCGCGGCCCGGTGGCCGGATGTCAGAAGGGTCGAGCGATGCACGCAACGCCAAGCAAGAGGGACGCACGGTACGACCGGGTGCGGGACCGGGTGACCGTCGCCGTCACCGTCCACGGGGACGACGGCGTGTCCGTCGAGACCGAGATGGTGCTGGAGCCCGGCCAGTTGGAGCTGCACTACGCGCAGCTCGGCCGGCTGATCGAGTGCCGCGACCGGTACGGGCGGACGGGGGGGTGGGCGTGAGTGCCGCGCCGCTGCCGAGGCGGGGCACCCCCGACGAGGTGATCGAACTGCCCGCCGACACCCCAGGCGACCGCCTCAACGGCCGGGCCTGCGTCCACTGCGGCACTCGCGGTGAGCCGCTCGCCTACATCGGTTGGGCGCGGGTCGCCACCGGGCGGCCCGGCGGGCATCTGTCCTGCCCGGTCAGCGCCTGCGCCGACTGCCGGGCGCGACGGGCGCGGCAGCCGACGCGGTGACGCGCTACGCGCTCGCGGTGGCCGAGACCGTCCTGGCGGCGCTCACCGTCCTGTCCGCCTCCGGCGCCGCCTGGCTGCTCGCCTCCGGGTGAGCGGCAATAGGCTTGAGCGAGAAGCGACTTGGCGGCGGCTACTCCCTCAGGGGGTGGCCGCCGCCAACTCGACGCCATGGACGTGGTGGACACGGCCGTCCCCGTGCCGCTGGACGACCTCGCCCTCCACGGGCTGGGTGTGGTCGTTCTCGTCGCCGCCGCCACCGGCCTCGGACTGCTGTTCCCGTGCCCGGGCACCTCGGTGGAAGAGCTGCGCACCGGCTGACGGCCGGGCCCCGCGCCACCCGGCCGGACACCGGCCGGGTGGCGCGGGGTGGCGCGGGGTGACGCGGTGTCCGGGCCGTCTCGCGGACCGGACACAATGGGGGGATGACCGACAGTCCCGCTCCCCTCGCAGACCCGCGTCTGCGCCACCCGGCCGACACCCCCGCCGGGGACGGCCCGCGCGACATCGTGATCCTGGGCTCCACCGGATCGATCGGCACCCAGGCCGTCGACGTGGTGCTGGCCAACCCCGACCGCTTCCGGGTGACCGCGCTGTCCGCCGCGGGCGGCCGGGTGGAGCTGCTGGCGGAGCAGGCCCACCGGCTGAGGGTCCGCACCGTCGCGGTCTCCGACGCGGGCCGGGCCGGCGAGCTGCGCGAGGCGCTGCGTGCCCGCTACGGATCGGCCGAGCCGCTGCCCGAGGTGCTGGCCGGGCCGGACGCGGCCACCGAACTGGCCGCGTCCGAGTGCCACACCGTCCTCAACGGCATCACCGGCTCCATCGGCCTGCGCCCCACCCTGGCCGCCCTGGAGGCCGGACGCACGCTGGCCCTGGCCAACAAGGAGTCCCTGATCGTCGGCGGTCCGCTGGTGAAGGCGCTGGTCGAGCCGGGGCAGATCATCCCCGTCGACTCGGAGCACTCCGCGCTGTTCCAGGCGCTGATGAGCGGCACACGCGCCGAGGTCCGCAAGCTGCTGGTGACCGCCTCCGGCGGCCCCTTCCGGGGACGCACCCGCGAGGAGCTGGAGGACGTCACGCCTGAGGACGCCCTGGCCCACCCCACCTGGGCGATGGGCCCGGTGATCACGGTCAACTCCGCCACCCTGGTCAACAAGGGCCTGGAGGTCATCGAGGCGCACCTGCTGTACGACATCCCCTTCGACCGCATCGAGGTCGTCGTCCACCCGCAGTCCTACATTCACTCGATGGTGGAGTTCGAGGACGGCTCCACCATCGCCCAGTGCGGCCCGCCCGACATGCGGCTGCCCATCGCGCTCGGCATCGGCTGGCCGCACCGGGTGCCCGACGCCGGCCCCGTCTTCGACTGGTCCAGGGCGATGAGCTGGGAGTTCTTCCCGCTGGACGAGAAGGCCTTCCCGTCCGTGGCGCTGGCCTGCCACGTCGGGGCCCTGGGCGGCACCGCGCCGGCGGTGTTCAACGCCGCCAACGAGGAGTGCGTCGAGGCGTTCCTGTCCGGCGGGCTGCCGTTCAACGGCATAGTGGATACCGTCGCCGCGGTGGTCGAGGAGCACGGCACCCCCAAGGGGGGCGATCTGACCCTGGACGAGGTGCTCGACGCCGAGACCTGGGCGCGCGCCCGCGCCCGCGAACTGGCGGCACACATGACACGACCGACAGCGGAGGCACGCGCATGACGACGGTGATGACCATCCTCGGCATAGTCGTCTTCGTCGTCGGCCTGCTGTTCTCCATCGCCTGGCACGAACTGGGCCACCTGTCCACGGCCAAGATGTTCGGCGTCCGCGTGCCGCAGTACATGGTCGGTTTCGGCCCTACCCTGTGGTCGCGGAGGAAGGGCGAGACCGAGTACGGCGTCAAGGCGATCCCGCTGGGCGGCTACATCCGCATGATCGGCATGTTCCCGCCCGGCGAGGACGGCGCCGTCCGGCAGCGCTCCACCTCCCCCTTCCGGGGGATGATCGAGGACGCCCGCGCGGCGGCCTACGAGGAGCTCCAGCCGGGCGACGAGAAGCGGATGTTCTACACGCGCAAGCCCTGGAAGCGCGTGATCGTGATGTTCGCCGGCCCGTTCATGAACCTGGTGCTGGCCGTGGCGATCTTCCTCGGCACGCTGATGACCTTCGGCATCAACACCACGACCACCACCGTCTCCTCCGTCTCCGAGTGCGTGGTCAAGGTCTCCGAGCGCACCGACACCTGCCCGAAGGGCGCCCCCGACTCCCCGGCCAAGGCCGCCGGCCTGAAGCCCGGCGACACCATCGTCGCCTTCAACGGGGCCGAGGTCACCGAGTGGGACGACCTCCAGCGGCGCATCCGCGACACCATCGGACCGGCCACCATCACCGTCGAGCGCGACGGTGGGCGCGAGGTACTCCAGGCGGACCTGGTCAAGAACCAGGTCGCCAAGTCCGACGGGCGCGGCGGCTACGTCGAGGGCGAGTACGTCACCACCGGCTTCCTCGGCTTCTCCCCGGCCACCGGTGTGGTCGAGCAGTCCTTCCCGCAGGCCGTGGACCGCATGGGCGACATGATGATCGCCGGCGCCGAGGCGCTCACCCGCCTGCCGGAGAAGATCCCCGGCCTGTGGAACGCGGCCTTCGCCGGCGCCGAGCGCGAAGCGGACTCCCCGATGGGCGTGGTCGGCGCGGCCCGCGTCAGCGGGGAGATCTTCGCCCTGGAGATCCCGGCGGAGCAGCGGGTGGCGATCACCCTCCTCACTCTCGCCCTGTTCAACCTCTCCCTGTTCCTGTTCAACATGCTGCCCCTGCTGCCGCTGGACGGCGGCCACATCGCGGGCGCCCTGTGGGAGTCGCTGCGCCGGGGCCTGGCCAGGGTGCTGCGCCGTCCCGACCCCGGCCCGTTCGACGTGGCGAGGATGATGCCGGTGGCGTACGTGGTGGCCGGCGTCTTCGTCTGCTTCACACTGCTGGTGCTCATCGCGGACGTGGTCAACCCCGTACGCCTGACCGGCTGACGCGGCGGTGCGGGGCCGCAGGCGCGCCCGCGGCCCCGCACCGCGTACGGCGGACCACGGTGTGCCCCGGGCACCGGGCGTACCGTAATCTCGGAGGCCGGAGCCCGCCGCCGAACGGGGCACTGAACCACAGCTTGGGGTTGCACACCACAATGACAGCCATTTCGCTCGGAATGCCGTCCGTACCGACCAAACTGGCCGACAGACGGGCCAGCCGGAAGATCCAGGTCGGCTCGGTGGCCGTCGGAGGCGACGCCCCGGTCTCCGTGCAGTCGATGACCACCACCGTCACCGCCGACATCGGCGCCACGCTCCAGCAGATCGCCGAGCTGACCGCCTCCGGGTGCGAGATCGTCCGCGTGGCCTGCCCGTCCCAGGACGACGCCGAGGCGCTGCCGGTCATCGCGAAGAAGTCCCAGATCCCGGTGATCGCGGACATCCACTTCCAGCCCAAGTACGTCTTCGCCGCCATCGACGCCGGCTGCGCGGCCGTACGCGTCAACCCGGGCAACATCCGGCAGTTCGACGACAAGGTCAAGGAGATCGCCAAGGCGGCCTCCGACGCCGGCGTCCCCATCCGCATCGGCGTCAACGCCGGCTCCCTGGACAAGCGGCTGCTGGCCAAGTACGGCAAGGCCACCCCCGAGGCGCTGGTGGAGTCCGCGCTGTGGGAGTGCTCGCTGTTCGAGGAGCACGGCTTCCGCGACATCAAGATCTCGGTCAAGCACAACGACCCGGTCGTGATGGTCAACGCCTACCGGCAGCTCGCCGCCCAGTGCGACTACCCCCTCCACCTGGGCGTCACCGAGGCAGGCCCGGCCTTCCAGGGCACAATCAAGTCGGCCGTCGCCTTCGGCGCCCTGCTGAGCGAGGGCATCGGCGACACCATCCGCGTCTCGCTGTCCGCGCCGCCGGTGGAGGAGATCAAGGTCGGCATCCAGATCCTGGAGTCCCTCGGCCTGCGCCAGCGCCGGCTGGAGATCGTCTCCTGTCCTTCCTGCGGCCGCGCCCAGGTGGACGTCTACAAGCTCGCCGACGAGGTCACCGCCGGTCTGGCGGGCATGGAGGTCCCGCTGCGGGTGGCCGTCATGGGCTGCGTCGTCAACGGGCCCGGCGAGGCCCGCGAGGCCGACCTCGGTGTCGCCTCCGGCAACGGCAAGGGCCAGATCTTCGTCAAGGGCGAGGTCATCAAGACCGTCCCCGAGTCGAAGATCGTCGAGACCCTCATCGACGAGGCCATGAAGATCGCCGAGCAGATGGAGAAGGACGGCGTGATCTCCGGCGAGCCGGAGGTCTCCGTCAGCTGACCGACCGGCCGGGGCCGCCCGCCACGACCCGGGGGTAAAGTCGAAAAGACGCTCCCCTGCCACTACGGCCGCACGGTGAGGCATCCCACGTGTTGACGACCACCACCATCCGTGTCGTCGAGCCCCACGAGCTCGACGACGCCCTCGCGGTACTCGACCGCGAACCGGTCAACAACGCCTTCGTCGCCGCCCGCGTCCGGGTCGCCGGCCTGGACCCGTGGCGGCTGGGCGGCGAGATGTGGGGCTGGTACCACCGCGGGCGGCTGGAGTCCCTGTGCTACGCGGGCGCCAACCTCGTCCCCGTGTGCGCGGGGCGGGAGGCGGTGCGCGCCTTCGCCGAGCGGGCACGCCGCCAGGGGCGTCGCTGCTCGTCGGTAGTCGGCCCGGCCGGACCCACCGCGGCCCTGTGGGCCCGGCTGGAGCCGCACTGGGGGCCGGCCCGCGAAGTCCGCCGCCACCAGCCGCTGATGGTCGCCGACCGCATGCCCTCCGGGATACGGCCCGACCCGTACGTGCGGCGCGTCCGCAAGGACGAGATGGACGTGCTGATGCCCGCCTGCGTGGCGATGTTCACCGAGGAGGTCGGCGTCTCGCCGATGGCCGGGGACGGCGGGCTGATCTACCAGGCCCGGGTCGCCGAACTGGTCGGCGCCGGCCGCTCCTTCGCCCGTATCGAGGACGGCCGGGTGGTCTTCAAGGCCGAGATCGGCGCCGTCACACCGCGGGCGTGCCAGATCCAGGGCGTGTGGGTCGCGCCCGAACACCGCGGCCGGGGCCTGTCCGTCGCCGGCATGGCGGCGGTGCTGCGCTACGCGCTGACCGAGGTCTCCCCGGTCGTCAGCCTCTACGTCAACGACTACAACGCCGCCGCCCGCGCCGCCTACCGACGCGTCGGCTTCCGCGAGGTCGGCGAGTTCATGAGTGTGCTGTTCTGAACGGTCCCGGACGGGCGGCCGCCCGCGCGGGTGTTCGCCGGATCCACCCGGCCCCTCCAGTAGGGTCGTTCACCATGGAAGACGCCCAGGTCGGTCCCCTTGACCTCGCAGCCCGCGTGGACGAGGCACTCGCCGTACAGGCCGTCGCCTTCGGACTGACCGACGACGAGGTGGAGGTGCGCCGCCACATCGTGCTGCGGCACGCCGCCTCCCCCGGCGTCCGGGCGCTGGGCGTCACCACGCCGCAGGGCCGGCTGGTCGGTTTCGTCTACGGCATGCCCAACGACCGCACGCAGTGGTGGTCCACGGTCGTCGAGCCGTACCTGCGGCGCAACGGGAACGCCGGGTGGCTGGACGACGCCTTCGTCATCACCGAGCTGCACGTCCACCCGGCGTACCAGAAGCACGGCCTCGGCCGGGAGCTGATCACCACGATCACCGACGCCGCCGCCGAACCGCGCTCCATCCTCTCCGCCATCGACACGGAGAGCCCGGCCCGCGCCCTCTACCGCTCGCTGGGCTACCGCGACCTGGCCCGCCACGTGCTGTTCCCGAGCGCCGGGAGTCCGTACGCGGTGATGGGTGCGCCGCTGCCGCTGCGGCGGTGAGGCGGGTCCGGCCGGGGGTCCGGGGGTGGCCCCCGGGAGGCGGGGTCCGAGCGCCGGGAGTCCGTACGCGGTGATGGGTGCGCCGCTGCCGCTGCGGCGCCGGTAGTCTCCTGGACGGGCCGCAACACCGTCGCGGCCCCGGAAACCGACCTACCGCACGCAGGAGAGACCCATGGCAGCCCGTGTCCAGCGCATGTCCCGGCTCATGCTGAAGACGCTGCGCGAGGACCCGGCCGACGCCGAGACCATCAGCCACAGGCTCCTGGTCCGCGCCGGCTACGTACGCCGCACCGCCGCCGGGATCTGGACCTGGCTGCCGCTGGGCAAGCAGGTCCTGGAGAACGTCACCCGGATCGTGCGCGAGGAGATGGACGCCATCGGCGCCCAGGAAGTACTGCTCCCGGCCCTGCTGCCGAAGGAGCCCTACGAGACCTCGGGCCGCTGGGAGGAGTACGGCGACCTGCTGTTCCGCCTCAAGGACCGCAAGGGCGCCGACTACCTCCTCGGGCCCACCCACGAGGAGATCTTCACCCAGGTCGTCAAGGACCAGTGCACGTCCTACAAGGACCTGCCGGTGATGCTCTACCAGATCCAGACCAAGTACCGCGACGAGGCCCGCCCGCGCTCGGGCGTCCTGCGCGGCCGGGAGTTCCTGATGAAGGACTCCTACTCCTTCGACACCTCCGACGAGGAGCTGGCCGAGTCCTACCGGCTGCACCGCGAGGCGTACGTGCGGATCTTCACCCGGCTCGGCCTGGACCACCGGGTCGTCTCCGCCGTCTCGGGTGCGATGGGCGGCTCGGCCTCCGAGGAGTTCCTGGCCCCGGCCGCCGCCGGTGAGGACACCTTCGCCGACTGCCCGGCCTGCGGCTACGCGGCCAACACCGAGGCCGTAACCTTCCCGCTGAAGCAGGCCGACCCCATGGGCCACCCGCCGGCCGAGGAGCTGGACACCCCCGACACCCCCACCATCGAGACCCTCGCCGACCACCTGGGCGTGCCCGCCTCCGCCACCCTGAAGAACCTGCTGGTCAAGGTGGACGGGGAGATCTGGGCGGTGGGCGTGCCCGGCGACCGCGAGGTGGACCTCGGCAAGCTCACCGAGCACCTGGCGCCCGCCACCGTGGAACTGGTCGCCGCCGAGGACTTCACCGGCCGCCCCGCCCTGGTGCGCGGCTACGTCGGCCCGCAGGGGCTGGCCGGCACCGCCTTCCGCTACGTCGCCGACCCGCGCGTGGCCCCCGGCACCTCCTGGATCACCGGGGCCAACAAGCCCGACACCCACGCCCGCAACGTGGTGTGCGGCCGCGACTTCGAGGTCGACGAGTACCTGGACGTGGTCACCGTCGAGAACGGCGACCCCTGCCCGTCCTGCGGGGAGGGGCTGAAGCTGGACCGGGCCATCGAGATCGGCCACATCTTCCAGCTCGGCCGCAAGTACGCCGACGCCTTCTCCCTGGACGTGCTCGGCCGCGAGGGCAAGCCCGTCCGCGTCACCATGGGCTCCTACGGCATCGGCGTCTCCCGCGCGGTGGCGGCGCTCGCCGAGCAGACGGCCGACGGCCAGGGCCTGTGCTGGCCGCGCGAGGTCGCCCCGGCCGACGTCCACGTCGTCGCCGCCGGCAAGGGCGCCCAGATCGAGATGGCCCTGGAGTTGGCCGGGAGGCTGGCCTCGGCCGGGGTGCGCGTCCTGGTGGACGACCGTACGGGCGTCTCGCCCGGTGTGAAGTTCACCGACGCGGAGCTGATCGGCGTGCCGGAGATCCTGGTGGTGGGCCGGGGCGCGGCCAAGGGCCTGGTGGAGCTGAAGGACCGGCGCACCGGCGAGCGCGAGGAGGTGCCGGTGGACGAGGCGGTGGAGCGGCTGGTCCGCTCGGCCGGCGAATCCGCCTGAGCCGTCGCGGCGGGGCTTTCGTGACGGGCCCCGCCGCGGTTCTCGCCGTGCTTTTCGCCGCGGGCCCCGGTCAGGGGCCCGCGGCCGCGGCTCACAGCCAGCCGGCGAACTCCAGAAGAGCCTCGCCGTCGGCACGGTCGCCGGCGGCGATGTGCCGCGCGCCCGACTCCACCGCCCGGTACAGGCTCCAGGCGCGCAGCCGGTCGCGGCCCACCTCCAGGGAGTTCGCCAGTTTTCCCACCCGGCGCCTGGCGATCGCCGGAGCGCCGGATCCGGCGGCCAGGTCGTGCAGCCGGTCGCGGACCAGCCGGGCCAGGTCGTACGCCCGCTCGCCCACCAGCGGATCGGGGCCGACCACCAGCCAGTGCGCCCGCCCCGGGTCCCCCGACAGCACCGCGCCCTGCCGGAAGTCGCCGTGCAGCAGGACGTTCTCGGGGGCATCGGCGAGCAGCTCGGAGCGCAGCGCCAGGGCCTCGTCGGCCAGCGGGCGGGCCTCCTCCGGCACATGCGCGCGGATGCCCTCCACCGCCCGGGCGGTGTACTCCTCGACGGTGGTGAAGGGGTGCTGGTCGTCGGGGACGCCCGGGGGCGTGGGCGACACCCACAGCCGGTGCAGTGCCGAGACCGCCTCCAGGGTGGCCTTCGCGTCCGGCAGTGAACGCAGCGACACGTCCGCGTGCAGCCGTTCCAGCAGCAGCGCGCCGTCCCCGGGCGCGGCGTCCAGCAGCCGTACGGCGCCGTGTCCCTCCCAGCGGGACAGTGCCGCCGCCTCGTCCGCCGCGCCGGTGGCCCGCAGCTTCAGCGCGGCCGGTGAGCCGTCCGCGCGGCGGACCAGGACGACCAGGCTGCCGCGTCCGCCCGGGGAGACCACCCGCTCGGCCGTCAGCTCCCAGCGCTCCAGCGACGCCCGCACCAGGCCGGGCAGCCGTGCCAGCCAGGGGGAGTCCGCGCCCAGGAAACGCACCAGTCGCTGCGGGGGTTCGACGTGCGGAGCCGATGTCATGCCGGGCGTCCCTTTCGTCGTCGGCGTTGCGCGGAGGAGCCCTTCAGAGGGACTCCGGGCCCGCCGGTGCGGCGCGCTCGGCGAGACCTGGGAAGGGTACGCCCGTGCCGCGCCAGCGTGCCGCGTGGACGGCGGCCTCCCGCAGCGCGGCGGCCGCCTCCCGCCGCAGCCCGTCCTCGCCGGCCCGGACCAGATCGGCGTAGACGGCGGCCACCCGCTCCTCCAGCTCGGCGGCGAGCCGCACCGCCGCGGCGCCGTCCGGGACCGGGAAGGGCAGGGAGTAGGCCGCCGCGGCGGGCTCGGGGGCAGCGCCCATCCGCCGCACCGCGCGGCGCAGGGCGTCACGGCGCGCACGGTGGGCGTCG
The DNA here is from genome assembly GCF_017114865.1 of Streptomyces verrucosisporus. GTDB lineage: Bacteria > Actinomycetota > Actinomycetes > Streptomycetales > Streptomycetaceae > Streptomyces > Streptomyces fenghuangensis. Next base: position 131,024 of record NZ_JADEYH010000012.1, read on the forward strand.
TGGGCCTGCCGCGCCTGCGCGCGCCGGTCCTCGGCGATCCGCCCGCCCACGACGCCGTAGCCGTAGACGGCGGCGTGCTCGGCCGAGAGCGCGGCCTGCAGGGCGGTCAGGGCGGGGTCGTCCTTCCCGCCGGGGGAGGAGGACGCGGGGGAGCCCGGGGAAGCGGCCGTTGCCGTCGCCGGGCTTATCGCCGGATTCGCCGCCGGATTCACAGCGGGGCTCGTCGTCTGGTTCATCACTCGCCGTCCGTGAGCAGGTAGACGTGGACCGCCCCGGCCGCCGCGACGGACGCGAGCAGCCGGGCGAGCTCGGGCGGGGCGCCGTCGAGGGCCCGGGTGAGGGCGTCGGCGGCGGCGCGTTCGGCGTTGGCCAGAGCGGCCAGCGCGCGCCCCGGATCGGCGGGCACGCCCGCACCGGTGCTCCGGGAGGCGTCCGGGGCCGGGGAGCCGCCGGTGCTCTCGGAGGCCTTCGGGGTGCCGGAGGCCTTCGGGCCCGCCGAAGCGCCGGACCCCGTCCCGCCGAAGGCCTTCACATGCCGTGCCACGTCCGCCCGCAGCGGCTCCAGCCGCTCCGCCAGGTCCGGGTGCGCGGCGAGGGTGCGGTCGTAGCGGACCAGCAGCGCGGCGCTGCCGCGTGCGGCGGCGCCGCGCAGCCGCTCGCCCGCGGAGGCGAGCCCGCGCTCGGCGGCCGTCGGCTCCTCCCATGAGCATCCGGTCAGCAGCAGCGCGGCGGCGCCCGCCGCACCGGTGGCCAGCAGGCTCCGCCGGCGGGGACGCGGGTCGATCGGCACGGGCGCTCCCAGGGCAGGTGGTTCGGCGGCGCGGGGGGACGGGCGGCGATCACCGCGGATGTGAGCGTACCCGTGTTCGTACCGTCCCCCTCGGCGGGGCACCGCCGCGCCCCGCGCATGCCCCGCGCGGGGGACGGCCGCCCGGCGCAGCGCCTCCGGCCGTCCGGGCCGTCTGGTCGGCGCGGCCCGCGGCAGACGATAGGCTTGACCCCCGTAACCCAGGACTGGACGTTCCCACAACAGCACACGCGGCCGAGGAGTCACCCGGATGAGCACCACCCAGAGCGAGAGGCTGCGAGGACTGCTGGAGCCTCTCGTCACCGCGAAGGGGCTGGATCTCGAGGAGATCACCGTGACTCCGGCCGGAAGACGGCGGGTGCTGCGCGTGGTGGTGGACTCCGACGACGGCGTGCGGCTCGACACCTGCGCGGAGCTGAGCCGCGAGGCCTCCGAGGCGCTGGACGAGACCGACGTGATGGGCGGCGCCCCGTACGTCCTCGAGGTCACCTCACCCGGCACCGACCGCCCGCTGACCGAGCCGCGGCACTACCGCCGCGCCGTCGGCAGGCTGGTCAGGGCCCGGCTGACGGAGGAGGCGGGCGGCGGCGAGCTGGTCGCCCGCGTCGGAGCGGCGGACGAGGAGGGCGTGGACGTGGAGGTGCCCGGCGTCAAGGGACGCAGGCCCACCGCCCGCCGCCTCGCCTACACCGAGATCGCCAGGGCCCGGGTGGAGATCGAGTTCAACCGCAAGGCCGCCGAGAAGGCCGAGAAGGCGCGTCAGGCTGCGGCCTCTGACGAAGAGAGCCAGGAGGAGGCGTAGCCGTGGACATCGACATGAGTGCCCTGCGGGGTCTGGTGAGGGAGAAGGAGATCTCCTTCGACCTGTTGGTCGAGGCGATCGAGGCCGCTCTTCTCATCGCGTACCACCGCACCGAGGGAAGCCGCCGCCAGGCCCGCGTGGAGCTGGACCGCTCCACCGGCCATGTGACGGTGTGGGCCAAGGAGGACCCGGCCGATCTGCCCGAGGGCGCCGAGCCGCGCGAGTTCGACGACACCCCCTCCGGGTTCGGACGGATCGCCGCGACCACCGCCAAGCAGGTCATCCTGCAGCGTCTGCGGGATGCCGAGGAGGAGGTCACCCTCGGCGAGTACGCCGGGCGCGAGGGCGACATCGTCACGGGGGTCGTCCAGCAGGGGAAGGATCCGCGCAGCGTCCTTGTTGACATCGGCAGGCTCGAGGCGATCCTGCCCCCGCAGGAGCAGGTGCCCGGCGAGGACTACTCGCACGGCACCCGGCTGCGCACCTATGTCGTGCGGGTCGCCAAGGGCGTGCGCGGTCCGTCGGTGACCCTCTCGCGCACCCACCCCAACCTGGTGAAGAAGCTCTTCGCCCTGGAGGTGCCCGAGATCGCGGACGGCTCGGTGGAGATCGCGGCCATCGCGCGCGAGGCCGGCCACCGCACCAAGATCGCGGTACGGTCCACCCGTGCGGGCCTGAACGCCAAGGGCGCGTGCATCGGCCCGATGGGCGGCCGGGTGCGCAATGTGATGGCCGAGCTGCAGGGCGAGAAGATCGACATCGTGGACTGGTCGGACGACCCGGCGGAGATGGTGGCCAACGCGCTCTCGCCCGCCAGGGTGAGCGGGGTGGACGTCGTGGACGCCACGGCCCGGTCGGCCAGGGTCACCGTGCCCGACTACCAGCTCTCGCTGGCGATCGGGAAGGAAGGGCAGAACGCCCGGCTCGCCGCCCGGCTCACCGGCTGGCGGATCGACATCCGCCCGGACGTCGAGCAGAGCGGAGAACGCGGTGGGGAGCACCGGGGGAGCGGCGCGGAGAGGGGCTGAGAGGGGCTGAGAGGTCTGTCACCGTCCGTACCCCACCGACGACCCCGCCAACGGCGCAATCGGCGCGGGGAGGTAGACTGAAGAGTGTCTGACCGGACGCGCGCCCGCGCATGCCCTGAACGCACCTGTGTGGGTTGTCGGGAGCGGTCGGGCAAGGGCGATCTGCTGCGTGTGGTGCTGGTCGGGAACAGATGCGTTCCGGACCATCGCGGTACGCTGCCCGGCCGGGGCGCTTATCTGCACCCCGCACCGACCTGTGTCGACCTGGCGGTCCGCCGCCGGGCGTTCCAGCGGGCCTTCCGGGCCGGCGGACCGCTCGATACCGCGGAGCTGCTGCAGGCAGTACCGCGGGCAACACCGTAAGACAGCAAGCACGCACGACGTCCGTACGGCACCCCGCCGTGCGGGACAGGTACCTCGCGAGTTGGAAGTAGGTCGAGATTGCGATGAGCACTCGATGAGTACGCGATGAGTACGCCCATGCAGTAGCGAAGGTCCGGCGGACGAATCCCTCCGGACCGTAAGGAGCGAAGTGGCTAAGGTCCGGGTATACGAGCTCGCCAAGGAGCTTGGAGTCGAGAGCAAGGTCGTCATGGCCAAGCTCCAGGAACTCGGTGAATTCGTCCGTTCGGCGTCCTCGACGATCGAGGCGCCGGTGGTACGCAAGCTGACCGACGCGTTCGACGCGGGCAACGGCGCCGGAGGCGCCAAGAAGTCCGCCGCGAAGCCCGCCGCCCCCCGCAAGGCGGCCCCCAAGCCGGGCGCCCCGAAGCCGGGTGCCTCCGCACCCCGCCCGGGTGCCCCCAAGCCCGGCGCGCCCAAGCCCCCGGCCCCCGCGGCCGAGGCGCCCAGGAGCGCGCCCCAGAAGAACGTCCCGGGTCCGGGTCCCGCCAAGAGCGGCCCGACCCCGCCGACCCCCGGTCCGCGTCCGGCCCCGGCCAAGCCGGGCCCGGCGCAGCCCCCGGCTCCGGCCAAGCCCGAGTTCACCGCGCCGCCGTCCGGCCAGGGCGCGCCGCGTCCGGGCGCCCCGAAGCCGGGTGGCCGTCCCGCCCCGGCGGGTCAGGACCGCCGCGGTCCCGGCGGTCCCAAGCCGGGCGGTCCCAAGCCGGGCGCCCGTCCGGCCGGCCCGCGTCCGGGCAACAACCCCTTCACCTCCGGCGGTTCCACCGGCATGGCGCGCCCGCAGGCGCCCCGTCCGGGCGGCGCCCCGCGTCCCGGCGGCCCCGGCGCCCCGGGCGGTCCGCGTCCCGGAGCCGGCCAGGGCGGCCCCCGCCCGCAGGCTCCCGGCGGCGGCCGCCCCAGCCCCGGCAACATGCCGCGTCCGCAGGGCGGACAGGGCGGCGCAGCGGGTCCGCGTCCGGGCGGCAACCGCCCGAACCCGGGCATGATGCCGCAGCGTCCGGCCGCGGGTCCGCGTCCGGGGCCCGGCGGCCGCGGTCCCGGCGGCGGCGCGGGCCGTCCCGGTGGCGGCGGCGGTCGTCCCGGTTTCGCCGGCCGTCCCGGTGGCGGCGGTGGCGGTCGTCCCGGTGGCGGCGGCGGGTTCGCCGGCCGTCCCGGCGGTGGCGGCGGTTTCGGTGGCCGTCCCGGTTTCGGTGGCCGTCCCGGTGGTCCCGGCGGCCGCGGCGGCACGCAGGGCGCCTTCGGCCGTCCCGGCGGTCCGGCGCGCCGCGGCCGCAAGTCGAAGCGGCAGAGGCGCCAGGAGTACGAGGCCATGCAGGCCCCGTCCATCGGCGGTGTGATGCTGCCGCGCGGCAAGGGCGAGACCGTCCGGCTGTCGCGCGGTGCGTCGCTCACCGACTTCGCGGAGAAGATCAACGCCAACCCGGCGTCGCTGGTCCAGGTGATGTTCAACCTGGGCGAGATGGTCACCGCGACCCAGTCGGTCTCCGACGAGACGCTTCACCTCCTCGGCGAGGAGATGAACTACGTCGTCCAGATCGTCAGCCCGGAGGAGGAGGACCGCGAGCTTCTCGAGTCCTTCGACATCGAGTTCGGCGAGGACGAGGGCGGCGAGGAGGCACTCGTCTCGCGTCCGCCGGTGGTGACCGTCATGGGTCACGTCGACCACGGTAAGACGCGCCTGCTGGACGCGATCCGCAAGACCAACGTCATCGAGGGCGAGGCCGGCGGCATCACCCAGCACATCGGTGCGTACCAGGCCGCGACCGAGGTCAACGACGAAGAGCGCAAGATCACCTTCATCGACACCCCCGGTCACGAGGCGTTCACCGCCATGCGTGCCCGCGGTGCGAAGTCGACCGACATCGCGATCCTGGTGGTGGCGGCCAACGACGGTGTGATGCCCCAGACGGTCGAGGCGCTCAACCACGCCAAGGCGGCCGACGTGCCGATCGTGGTGGCGGTCAACAAGATCGACGTCGAGGGCGCGGACCCGACCAAGGTGCGCGGCCAGCTCACCGAGTACGGGCTCGTGGCCGAGGAGTACGGCGGCGACACCATGTTCGTCGACATCTCCGCCAAGCAGGGCCTGAACATCGACGGGCTGCTGGAGGCCGTGGTCCTGACCGCGGACGCCTCGCTCGACCTGCGGGCCAACCCGGAGCAGGACGCGCAGGGCATCGCGATCGAGGCCCACCTCGACCGCGGCCGCGGCGCGGTGGCGACCGTGCTGGTCCAGCGCGGCACCCTGCGGGTCGGCGACACGGTCGTGGTCGGCGACGCCTACGGCCGCGTCCGGGCGATGCTCGACGACAAGGGCAACAACGTCCAGGAGGCCGGTCCGGCCACCCCGGTCCTGGTGCTGGGCCTGACCAGCGTCCCCGGCGCGGGCGACAACTTCCTGGTGGTCGACGAGGACCGCACGGCCCGGCAGATCGCCGAGAAGCGCGCCGCCCGCGAGCGCAACGCCGCCTTCGCCAAGCGCACCCGCAGGGTCTCCCTGGAGGACCTGGACAAGGTGCTCAAGGCCGGCGAGGTGCAGCAGCTCAACCTCATCATCAAGGGCGACGCGTCCGGTTCGGTCGAGGCGCTGGAGTCCTCGCTGCTCCAGCTCGACGTCGGTGAGGAGGTCGACCTGCGCATCCTGCACCGCGGCGTGGGTGCGGTCACCGAGACCGACATCGACCTGGCGACCGGCTCCGACGCCATCGTCATCGGCTTCAACGTGCGCGCCGAGGGGCGTGCCACGCAGATGGCCGAGCGCGAGGGCGTGGACGTCCGCTACTACTCGGTCATCTACCAGGTGATCGAGGAGATCGAGGCGGCCCTCAAGGGCATGCTCAAGCCGGAGTACGAGGAGGTCGAGCTGGGCACGGCGGAGATCCGCGAGGTCTTCCGCTCCTCCAAGCTCGGCAACATCGCGGGTGTCATCATCCGCTCCGGCGAGGTCAGGCGGAACACCAAGGCCCGTCTCATCCGCGACGGCAAGGTCGTGGCGGAGAACCTCAACATCGAGGGTCTGCGCCGCTTCAAGGACGACGTCACCGAGATCCGCGAAGGCTTCGAGGGCGGTATCAACCTCGGAAACTTCAACGACATCAAGATCGATGACGTCATCGCGACGTACGAGATGCGGGAGAAGCCCCGCGCCTGACCCCAGCCGGTGGGTGCCACCGGTGAACGGCCACGGAGCCTCCCGCCCCGGCGGGGGGCTCCCGGCCGTTATATGCGTCGATCACCGGGAACCGTTGCGTGTACGGTTTCCCGTGTCCTGCCGGGAGTCGGCAGGGCTTCGCCCCACGAGGCCCCACGGGTCGGCTGGACCCGCATCCCATGTACGTAGGCACACTCTCGTTCGACCTGCTGCTCGGCGACGTACGGTCGCTGAAGGAGAAGAGGTCGGTCGTCCGCCCGATCATCGCGGAGCTGCAGCGCAAGTACACGGTGAGCGTCGCGGAGGTCGGGGACCAGAACATCCACCGCAGGGCCCTGATCGGCCTCGCGACGGTCTCCGGGGACGCCGGGCACGTCTCGGACGTGCTCGACCGGTGCGAGCGGCTGGTGGCCGCCCGGCCGGAGGTGGAACTGCTGTCGGTGCGCCGGCGGTTCCACGGGGACGAGGACTGAACGCGTCCGGTGCGCAGCCCCGGCCGGACCGAACCGAACGATCCGAAACAGAAGGAAGCAGACACATGACCGACACCGCGCGGGCACGCAAACTGGCCGACCGCATCCGGGTCGTGGTCGCGGAGACCCTCCAGCGGCGGATCAAGGACCCGCGGCTCGGCTATGTGACGATCACCGACACCAGGGTCACCGGCGACCTGCGGGAGGCGACCGTCTTCTACACGGTCTACGGCGACGACGAGGAGCGGGCGGCCTCCGCCGCGGCGCTGGAGAGCGCCAAGGGCGTACTGCGCTCGGAGGTCGGGCGGCAGACCGGCGTGCGCTTCACGCCGTCTCTGACGTTCGTCCCGGACGCGCTCCCGGAGAACGCCCGGACCATCGACGACCTGCTGGCCAGGGCCAGGGCCTCGGACGCCCAGGTGCGCCAGGCGTCCTCCGGCGCCGCGTACGCGGGCGAGCCCGACCCGTACCGCAAGCCCGTGCGCGAGGAGGACGCCGAGGACGTCGGGGAGAGCGGGGACGCGGGGGACGACAAGGGCCGGGCGGACGGCGAGGACGCCTGACCCGTGGCACGCAAAGGAACCCAGGAGCCCGGCGGGCTGGTCGTCGTCGACAAGCCCGCCGGCTTCACCTCCCACGACGTGGTCGCCAAGATGCGCGGCATCGCCCGCACCCGCCGGGTCGGGCACGCCGGCACGCTGGACCCGATGGCCACCGGCGTCCTCGTCCTGGGCATCGAGAAGGCGACCCGGCTGCTGGGGCACCTGGCGCTGACGGAGAAGGAGTACGTCGGCACCATCCGCCTCGGCCAGAACACCGTCACCGACGACGCGGAGGGCGAGATCACGTCCTCCACGCCGGCGGACGGCATCGCCCGCGAGGCGATCGACGACGGCGTCGCCAAGCTGACCGGCGACATCCTCCAGGTCCCCTCGAAGGTCAGCGCGATCAAGGTCGACGGAAAGCGGTCCTACGCCCGGGTGCGCGAGGGCGAGGAGGTGGAGCTGGCCGCCCGGCCGGTCACCGTCTCCTCCTTCACCGTGCACGACGTCCGCGCCGGGAGCGCCGAGGACGGCACCCCCGTACTGGACCTGCTGGTCTCCGTCGTCTGCTCCTCCGGCACCTACATCCGGGCGCTCGCCCGTGACCTGGGCGCCGGGCTGGGGGCCGGCGGCCACCTCACGGCGCTGCGCCGCACCCGGGTCGGCCCGTACGGTCTGGACGCGGCGCGCACCCTGGAGCAGCACCAGGAGTCGCTGACCGTCATGCCCGTCGGCGAGGCGGCCGCGGCCGCCTTCCCGCGCTGGGACGTGGACGAGCGGCAGGCGAGGCTGCTGGCGAACGGCGTGCGGATCGCCATGCCGCCGTCCGGCCGTCCCGGACCGGTCGCGGTCTTCGGACCGGAGGACCGCTTCCTCGCGCTGGTCGAGGAGCAGGGGGGCAGGGCCAGGAGCCTGGCCGTCTTCGCCTGACCCGGCCCGGCGGGACGGTGGTACGCACCGTGGGTGTGGGCGCCGGATCCGGCGCCCACACCCACGATCCCCCTCCTGTGTGCATCTGGTTCTCTGTCCACCCGGAGGCCCGGAATCACCCCACCGGGCGGGCGCGCGGAGTGAATCACGGCGCGCACCGGGGCGCTTTCCGGTGGGATCCGTCCGGCGCGGGTCCCCGTGCGAACACGACGGGGGGTCATGGCACCCTTGGACCCGGCACCATCCACTGGTATTCGGCGAGGAGCGGGCACTGTGCAGCGCTGGCGTGGCTTGGAGGACATCCCCGAGGACTGGGGGCGCAGCGTCGTCACCATCGGCTCCTACGACGGGGTGCACCGCGGGCACCAGTTGATCATCGGCAGGGCGGTCGACCGCGCCCGCGAGCTGGGCGTACCGGCTGTCGTCGTCACCTTCGACCCGCATCCCAGCGAGGTCGTGCGGCCCGGCAGCCACCCGCCACTGCTCGCACCGCACCACCGGCGCGCGGAGCTGATGGCCGGCCTGGGGGTGGACGCGGTCCTCGTCCTGCCCTTCACCGAGGAGTTCTCGAAGCTGCCGCCGGCCGAGTTCGTGGTGAAGGTGCTGGTCGACAGGCTCCACGCCCGCACCGTCGTCGAGGGTCCCAACTTCCGTTTCGGCCACCGGGCGGCCGGCACCGTGGAGACCCTGGCCGAGCTGGGCCGGACGTACGACTACGACGTGATGGTCGTCGACCTGTTCGAGCGCGGGGAGGCGGGCGGCGGCGAGCCGTTCTCCTCCACCCTCACCCGCCGGCTGGTCGCCGAGGGCGACGTGCGGGGAGCCGCCGAGGTGCTGGGCAGGCCGCACCGGGTGGAGGGCGTGGTCGTCCGCGGCGCGCAGCGCGGACGCGAGATGGGCTATCCGACGGCCAACATCGAGACGCTGCCGCACACCGCGATCCCCGCCGACGGCGTCTACGCCGGATGGCTGGTGGTCGAGGGCGAGCCGATGCCCGCCGCGATCTCCGTCGGCACCAACCCGCAGTTCGAGGGCACCGAGCGGACGGTGGAGGCGTATGCCATCGACCGTGTGGACCTCGACCTCTACGGGCTCCACGTCGCGGTGGACTTCCTGGCCTACATCCGCGGCCAGGAGAGGTTCGACACGCTGGGGGAGCTGCTGGAGCGGATGGCCGAGGACGTGCGGGTGGCGAAGGAACTGCTGGGCTGAGCGACCCGGCCCACCCGCCCGCGGCGGACGAGCGGGGACGCGCATACGGGCGGGCCCGCCGGTATGCGCGTCGCCGCGCCGCCGTCACCGATCAGGCTGCTGCCACTGCGCGCCGGACGCGGGCGGCCCGGCGGCACCGTACGGCTGCTGGTGGGGGTGCGGCTGACCGGGCTGCGGCGGCTGCCCGTACGGCTGCTGGGGCTGCCCGTACGGCTGCTGGTGGGGGTGGGGTTGGCCGGGCTGCGGCTGCGGCGGGTAGGGGGCCTGCGGCTGCTGCTGGTGGCCGGGGTGTGCCTGGCCGGGCTGCGGCTGCGGCGGGTAGGGGGCCTGCGGCTGCTGCTGGTGGCCGGGGTGTGCCTGGCCGGGCTGCGGCTGCGGCGGTTGCTGCTGCGGCTGGCCGGGGATGGGCGGCGCGGTCAGCGGCGGGTTCCCGCCGGGAGACCACAGGCCCTGCTCCTGCTGATGGCGTGAGAAGTCCTCGGCGATCAGGGCGGCGAGGTTGAAGTACGCCTCGCGCGTCCTGGGCCGCATCATGTCCAGGTCCAGTTCCGCGCCCGCCGCGAGGTGCTCGTCGAACGGGACGACCACCACATCGCGGCAGCGCGTCTTGAAGTGCGCCACGATGTCGTCCACCTTGATCATCTTCCCGGTCTCGCGGACCCCGGAGATGACCGTGATGCTGCGCTGCACCAGATCGCCGTAACCGTGCGCGGAGAGCCAGTCCAGCGTCGTACTGGCGCTGCTGGCGCCGTCCACGGACGGGGTGGAGATGACGATCAGCTGGTCGGAGAGGTCGAGGACGCCGCGCATCGCGCTGTAGAGCAGGCCGGTGCCCGAGTCGGTGAGGATGATCGGGTACTGCTGTCCCAGCACGCCGATGACGCGCCGGTAGTCCTCGTCGTTGAAGGTCGTCGAGATCGCCGGGTCGACGTCGTTGGCGAGGATCTCCAGACCGGAGGGCGCCTGCGAGGTGAACCGGCGGATGTCCATGTAGCTGTTGAGGTACGGGATCGCCGTCACCAGGTCGCGGATCGTCGCACCCGTCTCGCGCCGCACCCGGCGGCCGAGCGTACCCGCGTCCGGGTTGGCGTCGATCGCGATGACCTTGTCCTGCCGCTCGCTGGCGAGCGTCGCGCCGAGCGCCGTGGTGGTCGTCGTCTTGCCGACGCCGCCCTTGAGACTGATCACCGCGATGCGGTAGCAGGACAGCACCGGAGTGCGGATGAGGTCGAGCTTGCGCTGCCGCTCGGCCTCCTCCCTCCTGGCCCCGATACGGAAGCGGGAGCCGCCGCGGTTGCTCTGCGGGCGGGGCTTCTTCTTCTGGTTCAGCAGGCGATCGGATGACAGCTCCACCGAAGCGGTGTACCCGAGTGCGCCGGGCCGGCTCGGAGGCTGCTGACGGGGGTCGGGCCAGGCGGAGCCGGCACGGGGGTCCTGCGGCGGCTGCTGCGGCAGCGGTTGCTGCGGGCCGGGCGCGGAGGGCTGGGCGGGAGGCATCGGCTGAGAGGGACCGGCCTGGGGAAAGCCGTAACCGCTCTGCGGTGCCGGAGGGTTGGGCGCTGCCGGGGGCTGCGGCTGTTGCTGCGCCGACGGCTGCGGCTGAGGGCGGGGGAAGCCGTAGCCGTCCTGGGAGGCGGACTCCGGGAGCGGCATGGGGACTCCGGCCTGACCGGTCGCGGGCCCGGGGGGCGGGCCGGGCTGCTGCGCGGCCGGGGGCAGGGGCTGAGGCGGCTGCTGGCCCCGCGACTGCTCCTGCGGCTGGGGGAAGCCGTAACCGCTCTGCGGTGCCGGAGGGTTGGGGGCGTTCGCGGGCTGCGGACGGTCGGGCTCGTTCTGAGGGACGGCGGGCGGCTGGGGGAAACCGTAACCGCCCTGCGCGGCAAGCTGGTTGGGCGCTGCCGGGGGCTGCGGCTGTTGCTGCGGCCGGGGTTGAGCCTGCGGCTGGGGGAGAGGGTAACCGTCCTGCGGCGCGGGCGGGCTGGGTGCAGCAGGCGCCGGCGCACCGGCCGGAGGAGCGGCGGGCTGGAAGTGCGGCGGCAGAGGAGGCAGCCCGACCGGTGCCCCGCCCTCCGGAGCGGTCTGCCACGGCGGCTGCGCGGGGGCCTGCGGAGCCGAACCGTGCGGCGGCTCACCGGCAGCTCCGGCTTCGGGCCCGGCTCCGGCTTCGGGTCCGGCTTCGGGTCCGGCTTCGGGGCCGACGGAACCGTCGGCCGCCCCGGGTTCCCCGCCCGCGTCGCCCTCGGACCGGGGTCGGGGCAGGGCATCGGAGCCGGCGGCCGGCGCCGGGACCGGGGGAGTCTCATCGGCGGAGGCCGCGTCACCGGACGGCTCACCGTCCGCGTTCTCGCGCAGGTACTCCCCGCCCTCGGCGGACTCCTCGGCCGCCTGCCGTCCGGCGATCTCCCGGCGCAGCGCGGCGGAGGAGAAACGCATGGTCGCGTCGGTGACGGGACCGTCGCCGGCGGGGTGCTCCACCTGCCGACCGTCCTGCTCGTCGCCGTCGCGGTCGCCGTCAGCGGCGCCCGGCGCCGGGCCGGTCCGCGGTTCACCGGACTCCTCCCGGACGTCCGCCGCCGGGGCGCCGGACGGCGTCGCCGGGGGGAAGGCGGGAGGCGCGTCGGCACCGGTACCGGCGTCCGCGTCCGTCCTGCCCGTCTCCGCCCCGTCCGCGGGGCCGGCGGAAGCGGCCGGCGGCCGCGGGGCGGGGTCGGCGTTCCGCGTGTACCAGGCAGGCGGCGTGTAGTCGATGGTGAACTCGCCCGTGGCGTCGAGTTCGTCCTTGGGCAGGTCGTCGCCGGGTTCGATCCCGTCGACGCGGATCTCGTCCCGGTCGCTGTTCACAATGCCTCCTGCTGATCTGGTCGAGCATCCCGGCCGAACCGCGCGGACCGCTCCCTGCCGACGGACGGGCGCGGCAACCGGCTCCCCCGCCGCCGCGGCCTCCGGCCCGTTCCTTCGGAATGTCCTGCCGCGCGCACGCCCACCCTAGTCGCCACAGGCCCCGAAACGGCATGCCGGTCCTGTCCCACTCGGGCAACGGGCCGGTGACGGGGCGGCAGACCGCGGACGGGCGGCCGGGGGAGCCGGCGGCGGACGTCAGTCCAGCCGCCGGGCCACGCCCAGCAGCCCCGTCTCCGCGTCGGTCGACCGGGTCAGCACGAACCGCCGGTCCCGGCCCGTGCACCACAGCGTCACACCGTCGGCGAGCGTGGACAGCGCCTCGGACTCCTGCCGGGACAGGGAGAGGATCCTGCCCACCTGCCGGGCCTCTTCGGGGGAGACCTGCTGGACACCGGTGAGCGAGGCGCCTCTGAGCAGCCGGGGGGCCACCGGGCTCAGATACGGAAGCAGCGTCAGCACCGACTGCCAGGGCCCCGAGGAGACCCGTCCGCGCGGCGGCTTCATGCCGCAGTCCCGGATCACCACGACCGGCGAGACGGCCGTGGCGCCCAGCGGCGGCACCCGGCCGACGTCGTGGAGCGTCATGCACTGCTGGCCGCCGCCCGCGGCCCGGGCCAGACCCGTCCATGCCTGGGGCCGGCCCGTCTCGACGGCCACCCGTGCGCCCGTGCCCGCCGCACGCAGCGCCAGCACCTGGGCCGTCCACAGGCCGCCGATCAGCACCACGTCGTAGGGGGCCGGGTGGTGGAGGCCGATGACGGCCGGACGGTCCTCGACGTCGACCCCGGCCACCACCCCGTCGTCACCGACCGGCAGGGCGAGCGCGTCCAGTTGTTCCGCGGAGAGGACGTGACGGGCCGTCCGCGGTCCGCGCAGTCCGAACCCCAGACGGGAACGCGCGGCCGTGCGCACCGAGTCGGCGGATCCGGGCATCAGCGTGTCCCTCCCAGCGGCAGCGTCGCCAGCACCCCGGGCACCTGCTCGCGGTCCAGCCTGGCGATCCCGACGCGGTGCTCCCGCGCCAGCCGCTCCAGCACATGCCGGGCGTCGACCAGTTCGGCGTCGCTGCGGGCGGTGATGCGCACATGCCCGCGTATCGCGACCGAACGGCTCCCGCCCCGGCTCAGGGTCAGACCGAAGGTGGTGGCCAGGGCGGGCAGGCCCGTCAGCGACGCCACCAGCGACGGCAGCGGAGCGGCCCCCGGCCCCAGCTCGGGCCAGCGCGACACCGCGTACGTGGTGTTCCAGCGGTCGTCGCACCGCCAGGCACGGGCCTTCTCCTCGGTGCGCCGCGCGGGAGCGGAGTCGGGGCGTCCTGCCCGCGCCGTGGCCGCAGGGCTCGCCCCGGCCGACGTCGCCAGAGCGGTGACCAGTTCCTGCTCCGGCAGCAGCGTCGCCCGGAACCCCGCACCGGCCAGCCGGCTCGCCAACTGGTCAGCGGCGCGCACCAGGCAGCGCTGCGCTCCTTCCAGGCCGTCCCCGCGCGCCCGGACCGCCTCCCGGCACAACTCCGGATCGAGCTTGAGGGCCACCCAGGTCACACGCACGGCCGGTGCGCCGCACGACGCCTGCAGGGGGCCGTAACTGGAGGCGGCCACCGACTGCGCCGGCAGATGCGGCGCCGGGGCGGGCTGGGTGTACTGCACCGCCTGCACCGACTCCAGCCGTATGCCGTCCACCTCCAGGGCGTCGGAGAGCAGCCGCAGCGGCAGGGGCCGCTCGCCGGGGCCGGAGCGCAGAGCGGAGGGGCGGGGCTCGACGCGCAGCACGGCCGTCAGGAACGTGCCGTCACCCACCATGCCGACACCGCGCCGTTCGCGGTCGACGTAGGTCAGGCTGCGCAGGGCCGGATCGCACTCGATGGCCGGGGCCAGGCCCGGATCGGTGTCCACAGGCAGCACCTCGGCGGCGGCCCGCCGCCTGCGACGGCGCAGCGCCATGACGGTGCCCAGCCACTCCGGGAGCGGACGGCCGCGCCGCCGAAGCACCGTCACGAACAGCAGGGCGACGGCCACCACGGCCGCCGGGAGCACCAGGACCTCGTGCACGGCGGCCGCGGCCAGTACCCCCGCCGCGGCCAGCTCGGCCAGAACCAGATGGTGCAGCCGGAGCGGCCCCAGGCCGCGGCGGCGTGCCTCGGCGCGCGGCGTGGCCGAGCGCACCGGACGCGGCCTCGCGGGCTCGGGGCGTGCGCCGTCCGGCGCCGGGCTGTCGGGCGCGGACGTGGCGGTCCGGGCCCGCGTGGCGGTCCCCATCCCCTGTAGATCCCCTTGTGTCCGTAATCACCCTGACCCTCCAGGGCGTTGGTCGGGCGATCACCCTACCGGAGCAGCAGGGGCCGATCGCCAACGGGCATAGTAGGGGCCCGGACCGACAGAAGGCAGCAGTGGCGGTGCTCCGGAATCCCGGGGGACACTGGGCCCACCAGTGGGGAGAAGCAGCGAGAGATGGCATCACGGCGGGACGAGCTCAACGCCTACACCTTCGCCAAGAAGCGGCTGGTCTCGGCATTCCTCCAGCCCACACCGACCGGCACCGAGGAGGGAGCGCCGCGCCCGCTGCGGGCGGTGCTCCCCGGGCTGGTCGTCGGGGTGGTGATCCTGGCGGGCTTCGGGGCCTGGGGGATGTTCAAGCCCAAGGCGCCCAAGGGCTGGGACAACCCCGGTGAGAAGGTCATCATCGGCAGCGAGTCCACCACCCGCTACGTCGTCCTCGAAACCAGGGGGAAGAAGCAGCTCCACCCGGTACTCAACCTGGCCTCCGCGAAACTCCTGCTGGATCCGGGCAAGTTCGGGATCGTCGAGGTCGACGAGAAGGTCCTCGACAGCGGGAAGATCCCGCACGGCGCCACCATCGGCATCCCCTACGCCCCCGACCGGCTGCCCGGCAAGGAGGAGGCGACGAAGGCCAAACGCTGGGCCGTGTGCGTCCAGCCCGGCGACGACGGCGTGCAGAAGGCGGTCTTCGTCCTCGCCGACCGGGACGCCAAGCGGGTCGAGGGGAGGAACCGGCTGCGCGGCGGCCAGGTGTTGTACGTCAGGGGCCCCGGCGAGGAACTGCACATCGTCGACGCGCAGGGCACCGCGTACCCCATCGAGGCGGACGACACGCTGCTGCGCACCGTCGTCGGCGACACGCGGCCCCAGGACGTCACCGGCGACTGGCTCAAGACCCTCAAGCAGGGCGACCCGGTCCGGTTCCCCGAGGGGATCGAGGAAACGGGAACCCCGGCCGGAGCCCCCGGCGACCTGGACGCCGAGGCCAACCGGGTCGGCATGGTGCTGCGCGCCCCCTCCGGCACCGGCCACCAGCACTACGTGGTGCTCAGGGACCAGATCAGGCCGGTCACCGACTTCATGGCCAAGCTGCTGCTCAACAGCCCGCAGGCCACCGTGCTCGGCCAGCAGGGCAAGGCCCGGGAGGTCAGCGCCGGCGCCATCCGGCCCGAGAGCACCTTCTACGGCGACAGCCTCAACTGGCCCGAGGCGGAACCGAGCGCGGTCAACCGGGCGGACAGCGGCCGGGACGCCCTGTGCAGCGTGCTGCGCGGCGTCGACGAGAAGAAGGGCACCACGACGCTCAGCACCTGGGCGGGCGAGGACTATCCGGCCACCCTGCCCAACGGGGCCACCAGCGCCTACGTGACCCCCGGATCGGGCCTGCTCTTCCGTCAGGTCACCGGGCGGGACACCGGATCCGGCGGAGTCTTCCTGGTGACCGACACCGGTCTGCGCTACGCGGTGCAGGCGAACACCGACAGCGGCCGGGACGAGTCCGAGATCGGCACGGACGGTGGGAAGAAGGACCCGGCGCAGAGCGTCCAGGAAGGCAACCAGGCGCAGATCATGCTCGGTTACCAGGGCGTCCGGCCGGTGCCGGTGCCCGCCGCCTGGTCGGGCTTCCTGCCAACCGGGCCGAGGCTGAGCACGAGCGCGGCGAAGCAGCCGCAGGGTTCCTGAGCCGGGAGAGCGCGAGATGACGGACACTTCGGCCACCACCACACCCGCCCCGACGAGGCGGGCGGCGCTCCCGACGGCCGCGGCGGTCGGCCTGGCGGCCATGGGCGCCGTCGCCGGCCCCCTGGCCTGGGCACCGCCGGCCGTCGCGGACACCGGGCAGTGCACCTTCCCCGCCAAGCCCTTCGAGGGCAGGCCCTGGTCGCTGAAACGGGTGATCCTGGACCAGTTGTGGGAGAAGACGAAAGGTGGGGGCGTCAAGGTCGCGGTCATCGACACCGGAGTGGACGACGACCACCCCCAGCTGAAGGAAGCGGTCGACGCCGGACTGGGCATGAGCAACCTGCCCGCCCCCGAGAAGGACGAGTACGGCAACACCCCCGAGCCACCCGCGAAGGACGGCACGGAGGACACCGTCGGCCACGGCACCAAGGTCGCGGGCATCATCGCCGCGCGCCCGGCCGAGAACACCGGATTCGTCGGCATCGCCCCCGAGGCGACCATCATCCCCATCCAGCAGAACGACGCCGCCGGGAGGGGAAACACCGACAGCATGGCCGAGGCCATCGACCACGCGGTCGACGTCGGGGCGAAGGTCGTCAACATCTCGCAGGACACCACCAGGGCCCTCAAGCCCAACTCGAAACTCGAGCAGGCGGTGAACCGCGCACTGGCCAAGAACGTCGTCATCGTCGCCTCGGCCGGCAACGACGGCCTGGGCGGCAACGTGAAGGAGACCTACCCGGCCTCCTACGAGGGCGTCATCGCCGTCGCCTCCTCCGACCGGAACAACGAGAGGGCGCCCTTCTCCCAGTCCGGAGACTTCGTGGACGTCGCCGCGCCCGGCGTCGACATGATCTCCACGGTCCCGGGCGGAGGCCACTGCGCCGACAACGGCACCAGCTTCTCGGCGCCCTACGTGGCGGGCGTGGCGGCCCTGCTCGTGGCCGAGCACCCGGACTGGGAACCGCACCACGTCGCGGCCCAGATCGCGCAGACCGCCGAGCGGTCCGTACCCGGGCACGACCGCCACGTGGGCTGGGGCGTCGTCGACCCCGTCCGGGCGCTCACCGAGGACGACAGTCGGATCGAGAAGCCGGTGGCCCGCGAGGGCGTGGACCGGGCCGAACCGCCCACCCCGGCCGAACTCCACCTCGGCGAGACCCCGCAGGAACGCGACAGGCGCCTGGGCACCTACACGGTGGTCGGGGGAGGCGTCCTGGTGTCGGTGATAGCCGGGGGCTCGCTGGTGTACCGGGACTGGCGGCGCAGACGGGGACCGGCCGAGGAGCGCGTCCGCGGCGCCGGGACGCCCATGTGACGTGCCGGAGAACCGGGTTGCCGTCGTGTCACAGGCAGTGGCTAGAGTGATGGGGCACGGATCGGGATGTGCGTTGGAGCAGGCGGAGGGGGAGCCTGATGGGGGTGCCGGCCGAGAAGCTCAAAGGTGAACTCGAGTCGCTCAAGGACTTCAAGAACCGGGTCGACAACATCCTGGAGGAGCTGGAGAGTTCGCCCGCCTCCCCCACGAGGGTCCGCCAGCAGGAAGTGAAGCGGTCCTCCTTCGGGGGCGAGTTCGCCGAGGCGGACGGCGTCTACTCGCAGTACGCCCGGGTCCACACCCAGCTCACCAGGCTCTCCGGAGTCCTCGGCGACCAGATCGAGGCCATGCGCATCGCCGTCCACGGCGCCGACGTCGGCTTCGGCAATCTGGAGGACGACCTGAAGCGGCGCTTCTGGGAGCTCCAGACCAGGGCCCACCAGTACCAGCAGCAGCACGCGGCGGGCAAGCAGCCGCCCAAGGACGATGCCACCGGGGTCACCTACTGACGGGGGAGGTACGACCATGACCGACAAGAAGGACGGGCAGAGCGGGCCGGACAGGCCCGAGGAGCCGTTCGTCGCGGCGCAGCTCGTCATGACCGACCTCAAGCGCAGCGGCGCTCTCGTCCCGGTCGACCTGTTCGGGGGCACGGCCGCGCGCAACAGCGTCATGAGCACCACGGACTTCGAGAACAAGGATCTCGAAGAGATGTTCTCCCTGGTGGACGACGCGGACCCGGCCGACATCGAGAACGCCGCCGACATGCTCTGGGACGCGGGCGGCAGGATCAGACAGGTCGGCGACGACCTCAGGAAGCACATCGACAAGGTCGACTGGGAGGGCGAGTTCGGCGACAGCTTCCGCGAGTGGGGCCGGAAGCTGAGCAAGAACACCCTGCTCCTCGCGGACTTCACCGAGAAGGCCAGCACTCAGCTGAAGGCCGCCGGAGTCGGCCTGTCCATGGTGCGCGGCGGCATGCCCGAGCGCGACCCGGCGGTCATGGCCGCACCGCGCCTGGAGAGCATCCCGCCCGAGGAGCGCGACGAGTCCAACGAGAAGTACAAACTGGCCAAGAAGAAGGAGGACAACCGCCAGGAGGCCATCAACCAGATGAACCGCCTGGCCTCCTACTACAAGGTCTCGCACGACAACATGAAGGACCTGGAGGAGCCGGAGTTCGGCCCGATGCCGAACGTCGGCATGCCGCCGGCGCCGCCGCCCGGGTCCGGGGACGAGTTCCTTCCCGGGCCCGGGCGTAACTCCGTAGCCTCCGGTTACGGAAATGGCGGACTCGCCAGCGGCTCGCAGGCCACCGGCATGGGAGCGACGCCTTCCGCTCCGACCGAGCCCGGCTTCGTCGGGGGATCCCCCGCTCCTCAGGAGTCTGTGCGCACGGACCTCAACACCGTCGCTCCCGTGGCGCCTCCCGCACCCGCCGACGCCGGTCCGCGCGCCCCGGCCGCCTCGACGGGCGGCGGGCCCGCAGCGCCCGGCCCCGTCCTGCCCGGACCTGCCCCCGCTCCCACTCACAGAGGAGGGGGGAACCTCAAGCAGGTGGGGACCTCCAGGCTCCCGACCACACACGCTCCAGGCCAGGGGTCTGGTCAGCCCGGCACGGGACGAGCAGGTGGACCGCCCACCGTTCCGCCGGCGAACAACACGAATCCCCGTCCGATCACAGGCTCCGGCTCACCCGCCGGAAGGACGCCCACCGCGACGGCCCCGCCCATGGGGCGGGGCGGCAGCGGCATCTTCGGAGGGACTCCGCAGCAGGGTCAAGGGACGTCCAACAGCCCGCGTCTTCCGCGAGGAACCGTGGTCGGCGCGGAACACGGCATAACGGGACGCCCTCCGGGGGGAGCCACGGGCACGGGAGCGATCGGCTCGGGGGCGGGCAGCGGCTCCACCGGGCGCAGGCCGGGTGCGTCGACCGGCGGCGGTGCCGTCGGAGCCCCCCGGAGCGCCCCGGGCCAGGGCGGCGCGGTGCGCTCCTTCACACCCGGCGGCTCCGGGCTGACGAGAGGTGGCACAGGCGGAACGGGTGGGAGCGGTCAGAGCACGACGGGCGCGGTGCCCCGCGGCGGAAGCACCAGCCCCCGCGAGGTGGACCGGAAGGACTCCCGCAGGCCCGACTACCTCACCGAGGACGAAGAGACCTGGCGGACGGGGCGCAACGGAATCGCCCCTCCTGTTATCGACTAACCCACGACAGAGAGCGGCGATGACGGCAGGACACGACCACGGCCACAGGTTGCCGTCGCGGCGGATGCGACGGCGCCTGCTCTCCGTGCTGGCTGTAACCGGTGCATGGACTGTATGCCTCGTCGGGACGGCACCTGTGGCTCGGGCGGAAGACGTCCGTTCGCAGCAGTGGTATCTGGACGCCATGCGGGCCGAGGAGATGTGGGAGGTCAGCACGGGCGAGGGCATCAAGGTGGCCGTCATCGACAGCGGTGTCAACGACTCCACCGATGCTCTCCGGGGCCAGGTGCTGCCCGGGGAGGATATGACCGGATCCCCTGGGGAAGCCACCGATGACTACCTCGGCCATGGGACGGACATGGCCGAGGTCATCGCCGGTACAGGGAAGAACGGGAGCATCCGGGGGCTGGCCCCTGGAGCGAAGATCATCCCATATCGCATTCCGCTGAAAGGCCTGGGCAACAAGCTCAAAGCCGACGGCTATATGAAGGCGATCCGTGCGGCGGCCGACAGTGATGCCAAGATCATCAGTATGTCCTTCGGAGGCTCGTACTACGACTCTGCCGGAGCCGAGGCCGTCGAGTACGCGATCAGCAAGGGGAAACTGCTCTTCGCTTCCGTCGGAAATGATGCCGAAGGTGAGAACAAGCCGAGATATCCCGCCTCGTACCCCGGCGTCGTCGGTGTGGGCGCCACTGATGAGAAGGGCGAGGTGACGGGCTTCTCCCAATACGGCGTCAACGTGGATCTGTCCGCTCCAGGAAGCGAAATGCCCGGATGGTGTGACAAGAACTTTCAGAAGTACTGCGCCGGCAAGGGAGGCACCAGTGCTGCCACTGCCATCGCCTCCGCATCGGCGGCTCTGATCTGGGCCAAGAACCCGGACTGGACGGCCAATCAGGTTCTGCGTGTGCTCGTGGACACCGCCGGGCGCAAGGACCGGAAAGAGGGGGCCTCCAGCGTCTACATCGGATACGGTGCCGTCCGGCCCCGCATCCACCTCCTCGAAGGCAAGGGCGATCCCGGAGAACCGGGCACGAACCCGATCGAGGTCACGGAACCGACCCTCCCGCCGGAGGCGTCCTCCTCGGAGGGGGAGAGCGACGGCAAGAACGACCGGGGTGGCGCCGGGGGAACGGACGAGGACCGGAACGACCAGGGTGAGGCCGCGGCCGCCGCGTCGGAGGACGACGGCAGTCTGTGGATCTACCTGGGGGCGGGTGCCGCGGCGGCCATCGTGGTCGTCGGCGCATTCGTTCTCGTGCGGAGGACGATCCGCGGGACATGACGGGGCCCGTACGCGGAGCGCCCACGAAGACCAGCCAGTGAACACCATCAACCCGATTCGAGGAGAACGGTATGTCCGGAGAAGGTGGCGGCGACTTCCAGTCAAGCGAGGCCGATCTCAACGACCTGATCAAAGAGGTCAACGAGATGCAGGTCAAGCTCAAGAACAAGCTCTCCAGGCTGAATGACGTGGTCGACACGATTCAGCATGCCTGGAAGGGCGATGCCGCGAACTCCTACGACAGGCTCCAGCGGCAGACCAACGACTACGGCCGGAAGCTGGACGGTCGGCTTCAGCTGATCGAGGACGCCCTCGAGGCGAGCAAGCAGGGGTTCACCGCCAACGAGATCGACCAGATGGAGAAGTTCAACCATCTGGCGAAGGCGAGCCCGATCAGCGACTTCGCCGGCACGGGCAGCACCCCGACCATCAAGTAACGAGCCGCACAGAGAAGGCAGGGGTCGATATGACCATCAAGATCACGTATGCCACCGTCATCTCCGCGGCGGATGACGTCCGCAATGCGGCCAAGGAGCTGACGATCCAGCTCAACGCGCTCGAGGACAAAGTGATGAAGGTCGTCAACACCTGGGACGGTGAGGCGAAGCAGGCGTTCAAGGCCAAGCACGACGGCTGGGGCCGGGACGTCAGCGGCCTGAACACCACCCTCAACGCCATCGCCGACAACCTGGTCGAGTCGACCAATGGCTACCAGCGGACGGACCGCAAGGCGGCCCAGCGGTTCGAGTTCTGATCGCTCGGGTCTGCCGCGAGCACATCGGAGGGCGCCCGGTGGCCGGACGAAGATCCGGCCACCGGGCGCCCTCCCGCTTTCCCGCCCGTTCCCGGCCGATGAGAGGCCGGGGCGCAAAGGCTCAGGGCTTGAGGTCGAACTCCCCGTCGCGGACCCCGAGGACGAAGGCCCGCCACTCGGCGGCGGTGTAGCGCAGCACGGTGTCGGGGTCCTTGGAGTTGCGCATGGCCACGGCGCCGCCCGGCAGATGGGCGATCTCCACCTTCTCGTCCTCCGGACCGCCGGGCGCGCTCTCCCACACGGCGTCGGAGATGTCCATCGCGTACAGCTCGTCCTTCTCCTGCTGAGTCCCCATCAGTGTCCTTCCTCGATGGACGCCGGCGACGGGAGCCTGCCCCCGTGCCACGCCGCACCGCGTATCCGAGATGCGGCATCGGTGAACGTGGGGGCACGGCGCGGTGCTGCGCGGCTCACGGCCCCCGGGCAAGATAACAGCCCGGTATGCGCTCCGAGGGGCGTCCGCACAACCTCCGGTACGGGGAAGGCCCCGGGACGGCGGTACGGCCCGTGGGGCCGGACGCACCGCCGCCCGCGAAGGTCAGTTCGGGGGCAGCCAGCCCACCTGGACCAGCGGGGCCCCGCGCTTGCGGGAGACGAAGTGGCCCCGGCCGGGCGGCATCGGCCGACCGCGGACGTTGCCGAGGAGATCGCCCTCGCCGGGGTCGGCGGAGAGGACCACACCCTGGGCCCCGAGCTCCTTGATGCGCTGCATGAACGGCTCGTAGGAGGCACGGGAGGCCCCGGCGGAGCTGCGGGCGATGATGAAGCAGACGCCGATGTCCCGGGCGAAGGGCAGGTGCTCGGTGAGCATCGCCAGCGGGTTGCCGCTGGAGGTGGAGACCAGCTCGTAGTCGTCGATGATCATGAACATCTTCGGGCCGTGCCACCAGCTGCGGTCGCGCAGCTGCTGCGGGGTGACGTCCTCCGGCGGGGTGCGCTTCTCCATCAGGTCCTTCATCGCGGCCATGTGCGTGTCCATGGCGTTGGACATGGCGGCGTACACGATGAGGTGGGAGTCGGGGATGTCGCCCAGCAGCGAGCGCCGGTAGTCGGCGACGACGATGCGCGCCTCGTCGGACGTGTAGCGCTCGCAGATCTGCTTGGCCAGCAGGCGCAGCAGCGCCGTCTTGCCCGACTCGCTCTCGCCGAAGACCAGGAAGAACGGGTCGGTCTCGAAGTCGACGAAGACCGGCTGCAGGGTGTTCTCGTCGATGCCGAAGGCGACGCCGTGCCGGGGGTGGTCGCCGCCCCCGGGCAGCCGGCCGGCGGGCAGCTCGCGCGGCAGCAGCCGCACTGGCGGGGCCGCGGGCCCCTGCCAGGCGTCGGCCACCGCCCGGGTCAGCGCCGCGGTGGCGTCGGAGAGCTCCTCGTCGGAGGTGACGCCGTCGATACGCGGCACCGCGGTCATGAAGTGCAGCTTCTCCGGTGTCTGGCCGCGCCCGGGGACACCGGTGGGCACGTTCGCCGCGACCTTGCGGTCGAACTCCGAGTCCATGGTGTCGCCCAGCCGCAGCTCCAGCCGGTTCAGCAGCTGGTCCTTCAGGGCCGGACGCACCTCCATGTACCGGGAGGCCGCCACCACGACGTGGATGCCGTAGCCCAGACCGCGGGAGGCGATGTCGGTGACGACGGCCTCCAGCATCTCGTACTCCTGCTTGAAGGCGCCCCAGCCGTCGATGACCAGGAACACATCGCCCCACGGCTGGTCGGTGATCTCCCCGCGGGCCCGGCGGCGCCGGAAAGTGGCGATGGAGTCGACGCCGGTGGCCCGGAAGTACTCCTCGCGCTGATTGAGCACACCGGCGACCTCGGCCACGGTCCGCCGCACCCGCTCCGGGTCCAGTCTCGACGCGATGCCGCCCACGTGCGGCAGGTCCCGCACGGCCGACAGGCCGCCGCCGCCGAAGTCCAGCCCGTAGAACTGGACCTCCTGCGGGGTGTGGGTGAGGGCGAAGGAGGTGATCAGGGTGCGCAGCAGGGTGGACTTGCCCGCCTGCGGGCCGCCGACGACCAGCATGTGGCCCGCGGCGCCGGAGAAGTCGCGCAGCAGCGTCTCGCGCCGCTGCTCGAACGGCTTGTCCACCAGGCCCAGGGGGACCGTCAGCCGGCCCGAGTGCTGGTGGTCCGGCTGGGTCAGGCCACGGCCGGGGACCACCGACAGACCGGGCAGCAGCTCGTCCAGCGGCGACGCCCGGTCCAGCGGCGGCAGCCACACCTGGTGGGCGGCCGGACCCTGGTTCTCCAGCCGGCGCACGACGACGTCCAGAACGGTGTCGGCCAGTGCGTCGTCGTCGGCCGGGGCGGCGGGCACGGGGGCCGGGACGGGCCCGGGGCGCCGGGGGGCGGGCACCGGCACCGGCCTGGCGGTGAAGAGCACCGGCCGGCGCTCGGCGGGCAGCGGGCCGCCGGCGGCCCCGGCGGAGGCGGAGGTGCCGGAGCGGTAGGTGCCCGATACGTAGGCGGCCTTGAAGCGGACCATCTCGTCGGTGCCGAACTTCAGGTAGCCCGAACCGGGCACCGACGGCAGGTGGTAGGCGTCCGGCACGCCCAGCGCCGCGCGGGACTCGGCCGCGGAGAAGGTGCGCAGACCGATCCGGTACGACAGATAGGTCTCCAGGCCGCGCAGCCGGCCCTCCTCCAGACGCTGCGAGGCCAGCAGCAGGTGCACGCCCAGCGAACGGCCGATGCGGCCGATCTGGATGAACATGTCGATGAAGTCCGGCTTGGCCGTGAGCAGTTCGCTGAACTCGTCGATGACCAGCACCAGCGAGGGCAGCGGGATCAGCGGGGCGCCCGCGGCCCGGGCCCGCTCGTAGTCGTGGACGTTGGCGTAGTTGCCGGCGTCGCGCAGCAGCTCCTGGCGGCGGTTGAGCTCGCCGCGGATGGAGTCGCCCATGCGGTCGACCAGCGAGAGGTCGTCGGCCAGGTTGGTGATGACGGCCGCCACGTGCGGCATCTGCGACATCCCGGCGAAGGTCGCGCCGCCCTTGAAGTCCGCCAGCACGAAGTTCAGCGTCTCCGAGGAGTGCGTGACCGCCAGGCCCAGCACCAGGGTGCGCAGCAGCTCGGACTTGCCCGAACCGGTCGCGCCGACGCACAGGCCGTGCGGGCCCATGCCGTCCTGCGCGGCCTCCTTCAGGTCCAGCATGACCGGCTGGCCGGCCTCGCCCACGCCGATGGGCACCCGCAGCCGCTCGGCCGTCGAGCGCGGCCGCCAGGTGCGCCGTACGTCGACCGAGGCGGCGTCGCCCAGGCTCAGCAGGTCGGTGAACTCCAGGTTCGCCAGCAGAGGTTCGTCGTCGTCGCCCCCCGTGCCCATGCGCAGCGGGGCGAGCTGGCGGGCCAGCGCTTCGGCGGCCTCCACGGAGAGGGAGTCGGGCCGGCCCTGGTACACCGCGCCGTGCGCCGACTCCAGCCGCAGTTCGCCGGGCCGTACGACCACCGACAGCCCGCCGCGCGGACTGCCGATGTCGCCGGGCACGACCTCGATGACGGTGACCCCCTGCAGCCCCTCGGCGGAGGCCAGCATCGAGTCCGGGGGCACCACGGAACCGCCGTCCAGCACGACCACCACGTGCGGCTGGTCCAGCAGCGGCGGTGCGGAGGAGTTGAAGCGGGGGCGGCCCTCCAGTTTCGCGCCCAGCAGATGCTCGAGGCCGGCGGGATCGCCTGTGATCAGCCGTCCGCTGCCCGCGCCGTCGGCGACACCGGGGACCTGGACGTGGGGCAGCCACTTGGCCCACTCCCAGCGCTCGGCGCCGTCCCGCCCGGTCACCACGCCGACCACCAGGTCCTCGGGGGAGTGCAGGGTGACCAGGGAGGCGACCATGGCTCGGACGGCGCCGTGCACCGGTTCCGGGTCGCCGCTCACCGTCAGGTGGTAGAAGGCGCGCAGGGACACGGCCATCGGCAGGTTCGCGACGGTGCCCTGCGTCTGCAGGAACTGGTGCATCGCACCGGCCGTCAGCGGCTCCAGCTCGTCCACCGGCGCCGTCTCCGGAGCCACCAGAGGGGTGGTTAGCCGCTGCTCGCCCAGGCCGACCCGCACATGCACGAAGTCGTCGTCGCTCGCGCGCCGTTCCCACACCCGGCTCGGCGCCTCCCCGGCGAAGCGCGGGGAGGACTCGGCGACCAGGGCCCACAGCTGGTCCGGCGAGGGGTGCAGGTAGTACTGCGCGTCCCGCTGCATCCGCGCCGTTTTGCGGACCCTGCGCCTGGTCTGCGCCAGGTACTTGAGGTAGTCGCGGCGCATCTGGGCCATCTCGCCCTGGGTGCCCCGCCGGTACCGCACGATGGTGGCGACGAGCATGGCCAGGGTGGACGCGATCATGATCACGCCCATGATGCGCATGAAGGGATGCGCGTTCGGCATGAAGAAGAAGACCACCGAACCACCCATGCCCAGCATCGGCAGGAGCTGGAACAGCACGCTCTCCTGCTGCCCGCGCGGGAGTTCGGGCGGCGGTTCGAGCCTCAGATCCTCGCCGGGCACGCTGGGCGGCAGCACCCGCGGCGGACGCTTGACGACGATCTGGCTCACGGAAGCATCAATCCCTCGGGCAGAGCGGGACGGTGGTGTGCCTGCCGACGCCCCCGTGGCGACGGACCCCGTCCGCGCGGGGCGATACTACTGGCAGCCGGTGATGCCGGGGGGGCGGTAGGGTGGCGCGCGGCGTGTGCGCGGCGTGAGCGGCCGGCCAGGGTGAAGAGCCGCGGAAGAACGCGGAGTTCCGGTAGAAGGCCCGTGCGCATCGTGTGGAGCCAGTGAGCCAGTGAGCAGCCCACGAGGGGGATCTCAAGGTGAGTACGACTGCACCGGCAGCCGCCACCGGCTTCTGCCGGGTCACCATCGTCGCGCCCGACAGCCGCATCGATGTGGCCCTCCCCGAGGACGTGCCGGCCGCCGATCTGTACCCCGAGATCCTCCGCCTCAGCGGCCAGGCCTCCGCGGAGGGCGCCCCCGTCGGCTACCACCTGGTGCGCCGCGACGGCGGAGTGCTCGACAGCGCCCGCTCCCTGGCGGCCCAGCAGATCCTGGACGGCGAGGTCCTCAGCCTCCGCCCGTTCGCCGAGTCGCTGCCGCCGGCCGTCTTCGACGACGTCTCCGACGCGGTCGCCTCCGCGGTCTCCAGGGACCGCCGGATGTGGAGCGACGACCTGATGCGCGGTGCCGGGCTGGTCGGCGGCGTGGTGCTGCTGTCGCTCATGGCCTTCGTGCTGTGGTTCGCCGACCCGGTCCGCCACGACATGCACAGCCTGCCGGGCATCCTCGCCGCCGTGACCGGGGTGCTGCTGATCGCCTTCGCGGCGGTACGGGCCCGGGTGTACGACGACCGGCCCTCCGCGACGGCGCTCGGACTCGCCTCCCTGCCGCACGTGATGATCGCCGGCTCCGGACTGCTGCCCCTGGCGGACGGCGGCGGCATCGGCAGGCTGCAGTTCCTGCTCGGATGCGTGGCCGTCCTCGTCGCCTCCGTCGCCCTGATCGCCGCCATGCCGGGCGGGGACGGCCCGTTCGTCGCCGCCGCCTTCGCCGCCGCCATCGGCACCCTGGCCACCTTCACCGGCATCCTCGCCGAACTGAGCCCGGTGCAGACCGCGGCCGTGTGCGCCCCCGTGGCGATCGGCGCCATCGCCTT
The DNA here is from genome assembly GCF_017114865.1 of Streptomyces verrucosisporus. Classification (GTDB taxonomy): domain Bacteria; phylum Actinomycetota; class Actinomycetes; order Streptomycetales; family Streptomycetaceae; genus Streptomyces; species Streptomyces fenghuangensis. The sequence continues at coordinate 158,496 of NZ_JADEYH010000012.1, forward strand.
CCTGCCCGGCCTGTCCGCCCGTTTCGCCCGGCTCCCCATCGGCTACAACGCGCCGCGCACCGGCACCATGCGCTACGACGAGGACCCCGACGCCGCTCCCGACACCGCGGGCCCCGTCGACGCGGACCGCGTCGCGTCCCAGGCCCGCCGCGGCCACGAGGCGCTGCTCGGCCTCGTCGGCGGCTGCTCGGCCGTCACCGTCGCGTCGGCGGCCGTCCTGGGCTTCTCCGACTCCGGCTGGGGGCAGCTCCTCGCCCTGGCCGCCGGCCTGGCGGCGCTGACGCGCGCCCGCCTGTTCCGCTACACCGCCCAGGTCGCCTGCACCCTCGCCGCGGGGCTGGCCGCCCTGGCCCTCCTCGCGCTCGGACTGGCCCTCAACCCGCCCGCCGACCTGGTGGGCGAACTGCTGGCCGGGGACGGAGGCCCGCTGGACCTGCGCACCGTCTGGCTGTCGGCCGCCCTGGCCGGAGCGGCGTCACTGGCCACGGCCATCGGCCTGGTCGTGCCGCGGCGCGGCGTCACACCCTTCTGGGGCCGCTTCCTCGACTTCGCCGAGGGCTTCGTCCTGCTGTCGCTGGTCCCGCTGTGCCTGGCGGTGCTGGACGCCTACTCCGCCGCGCGGAGCATGACCGGCTGAGACGGACGTCCGGGAGCGTCCGGGCGCCCCGGCGGCCTCCGGGTTCCGGCGGCGACCTGCGGTGAGCGGCCCGTCGCACGACTGGTAGGGTTGTCGGCGGCCGTTTGTGTACGCGTCTTCCGGTGACCACCTGGAGGCAGCGCCCAGCGGACCCCGCCTCCCGAGTCATGGAAGATCCCCTGCGCGGAAGACCAGGGGCACTCGGTGGCCTCGACGAAGAACCCAAGGAGTATCGCGTGCCGCTCGACGCCGCTACGAAGAAGCAGATCATGGCCGAGTTCGCCACCAAGGAGGGGGACACCGGCTCTCCCGAGGTCCAGGTCGCGATGCTCACCCGCCGCATCTCGGACCTCACCGAGCACCTGAAGACCCACAAGCACGACCACCACTCCCGCCGGGGCCTGCTGCTCCTGGTCGGCCAGCGCCGCCGCCTGCTGCAGTACCTGGCGAAGAAGGACATCCAGCGCTTCCGCGCGCTGGTCGAGCGCCTGGGCATCCGCCGCGGTGCGGCCGGCGCCCGGTAGTACGCCGTGAGAGGGAGCGGTTCCCGCAAGGGGAACCGCTCCCTTCGCCGTACTCGCGGCACCTCACAGGCACTCACGGAGGCCGGAAGCTTTGTAGTCTGGTCCCACAACGACATACGAGAACGAGGCGGAGCGCCTTCACGCCGCCGGTCCTCGGTAGTGGCCCCCGGGCAAAAAGGCCCCGGGAGCTTCGATCGAAGACCGGCCCGTACGGGAAGACGCTCCACCGCCACCGTCCGAGCCACACGGGCACGGACGCAGACGAGGAGAATTCCCTGGTGGAGAACGAGACCCACTACGCCGAGGCCGTCATCGACAACGGAACCTTCGGCACCCGCACCATCCGCTTCGAGACCGGCCGCCTGGCCCGTCAGGCCGCCGGTTCCGCCGTGGCCTACCTGGACGACGACACCATGGTGCTGTCGGCCACCACCGCCTCGAAGCACCCCAAGGAGCAGCTGGACTTCTTCCCCCTGACGGTCGACGTCGAGGAGCGGATGTACGCCGCGGGCAAGATCCCCGGCTCCTTCTTCCGCCGCGAGGGGCGCCCGAGCGAGGACGCCATCCTCACCTGCCGCCTGATCGACCGCCCGCTGCGCCCGTCCTTCAAGAAGGGCCTGCGCAACGAGATCCAGATCGTCGAGACGATCATGGCCCTCAATCCCGACCACCTCTACGACGTGGTCGCCATCAACGCCGCCTCCTGCTCCACCCAGCTGGCCGGCCTGCCCTTCTCGGGCCCGATCGGCGGCACCCGAGTCGCCCTGATCAGCGGCCAGTGGGTGGCCTTCCCCACCCACAGCGAGCTGGAGGAGGCCGTCTTCGACATGGTCGTCGCCGGCCGTGTCCTGCCCGACGGCGACGTGGCGATCATGATGGTCGAGGCCGAGGCCACCGAGAAGACCGTCGAGCTGGTCAAGGGCGGCGCCGAGGCGCCGACCGAGGAGGTCGTCGCCGCCGGCCTGGAGGCCGCCAAGCCCTTCATCAAGGCTCTGTGCAAGGCCCAGTCGGATCTGGCCGCCAAGGCCGCCAAGCCGGTCGGCGAGTTCCCGATCTACCTGGACTACCAGGACGACGTGTACGAGGCGCTCCGGACGGCCGTCCGCGACGAGCTGTCCCAGGCGCTGACCATCGCCGGCAAGCAGGAGCGCGAGAGCGAGCTCGACCGCGTCAAGGCGCTGGCCGCCGAGAAGCTGCTGCCGCAGTTCGAGGGGCGCGAGAAGGAGATCTCCGCGGCGTACCGCTCGCTGACCAAGGCCCTGGTCCGCGAGCGCGTCATCAAGGAGAAGAAGCGCATCGACGGCCGCGGGCTGACCGACATCCGCACCCTGGCCGCCGAGGTCGAGGCGATCCCGCGGGTCCACGGCTCGGCGCTGTTCGAGCGCGGTGAGACTCAGATCCTGGGCGTCACCACCCTCAACATGCTCCGCATGGAGCAGCAGCTCGACACCCTGTCGCCGGTGACGCGCAAGCGCTACATGCACAATTACAACTTCCCACCGTACTCCACCGGCGAGACCGGCCGCGTCGGCTCCCCCAAGCGCCGCGAGATCGGCCACGGCGCGCTGGCCGAGCGGGCGATCGTCCCGGTGCTGCCCACCCGCGAGGAGTTCCCGTACGCCATCCGCCAGGTCTCCGAGGCGCTGGGCTCCAACGGCTCGACGTCCATGGGCTCGGTGTGCGCCTCCACCATGTCGCTGCTGAACGCCGGTGTGCCGCTCAAGGCGCCGGTCGCCGGCATCGCCATGGGCCTGATCTCCCAGGAGATCGAGGGCGAGACCCACTACGTCACCCTCACCGACATCCTCGGTGCGGAGGACGCCTTCGGTGACATGGACTTCAAGGTCGCCGGCACCCGCCAGTTCGTCACCGCCCTCCAGCTCGACACCAAGCTGGACGGCATCCCGGCCTCCGTGCTGGCCGCGGCCCTCAAGCAGGCCCGCGACGCCCGCCTGCACATCCTGGACGTGATGAGCGAGGCCATCGACGTCCCGGACGAGATGTCCCCCAACGCGCCGCGGATCATCACCGTGAAGATCCCGGTCGACAAGATCGGCGAGGTCATCGGCCCCAAGGGCAAGATGATCAACCAGATCCAGGAGGACACCGGCGCCGACATCACCATCGAGGACGACGGCACCATCTACATCGGCGCCGCCGACGGCCCGGCCGCCGAGGCCGCCCGCGCCACGATCAACGGCATCGCCAACCCGACGATGCCCGAGGTCGGCGAGCGCTACCTGGGCACGGTCGTCAAGACCACCACCTTCGGCGCCTTCGTCTCCCTGCTCCCGGGCAAGGACGGCCTGCTGCACATCTCGCAGATCCGCAAGCTCGCCGGCGGCAAGCGCGTGGAGAACGTCGAGGACGTGCTGGGGGTCGGCCAGAAGGTCCAGGTCGAGATCGCCGAGATCGACCAGCGCGGCAAGCTGTCGCTGATCCCGGTCCTCGAGGAAGACGAGAAGGAAGGCGCCGAGACCACCGACGCGAAGGACACCGCGACCAAGTGACGCGCACGCCCCGTACGACGGCCCGCCCCACCGCCCCGGTGGGGCGGGCCGTCGCCCGTCCTCACCACGCCCCCCGCCCGGCCGCCGGACCCGCCTTCGGGCGCTGGTCCCCGTCCGCCACCGCGGCCGGAAACGGCACGGGCACCGTCCGCAAGACCGTGCTCCCCGGCGGCCTGCGGGTCGTCACCGAGTCGGTGCCGACCGTCCGCTCCGCCACCTTCGGCATCTGGGCACGGGTCGGCTCCCGCGACGAGACGCCCGCGCTGGGCGGCGCCACCCACTACCTGGAGCATCTGCTCTTCAAGGGCACCGGGCGGCGCAGCGCTCTGGACATCTCCGCGGAGATCGACGCGGTCGGCGGCGAGATGAACGCCTTCACGGCGAAGGAGTTCACCTGCTACTACGCCCGGGTCCTGGACACCGACCTGCCGCTGGCGGTCGACGTCGTCTGCGACATGCTGACCGGCTCGCTGATCCGCTCCGAGGACGTCGACGCCGAGCGCAACGTCGTCCTGGAGGAGATCGCCATGACCGAGGACGATCCCGGGGACTGCGTCCACGACCTGTTCGCCAGAACCATGCTCGGCGACACCCCGCTGGGCCGCCCGGTCCTGGGCACCACCGACACCATCAACGCCCTCACCCGCGACCAGATCGCCCGCTTCTACCGCCGCCACTACGACCCCACCCACCTGGTCGTCGCCGCCGCCGGCAACCTCGACCACGACACGGTCGTACGCCAGGTGAGCGAGGCCTTCGAACGCGCCGGCGCCCTGGGCCGCACCGACGCCGAGCCCGTCGCCCCCCGGAGCGGCTCGCGCCGCATCCGCACCGCGGGCCGCGTCGACCTGCTCGACCGCGCCACCGAGCAGGCCCACGTCATCCTCGGCATGCCCGGGCTGTCCCGCACCGACGAGCGCCGCTGGGCGCTCGGAGTGCTCAGCGCGGCCCTGGGCGGCGGGATGAGCTCCCGGCTGTTCCAGGAGGTGCGCGAGAAGCGCGGGCTGGCCTACAGCGTGTACTCGTACACCTCCGGCTTCGCCGACTGCGGCCTGTTCGGCGTGTACGTGGGCTGCCGCCCCAACCTGGTCCACGACGTGCTGAAGATCTGCCGCGACGAGCTCGACCACGTCGCCTCGCACGGCCTGGGGGACGAGGAACTGCGCCGCGCCATCGGTCAGGTCTCCGGCTCCACGGTCATGGGCCTGGAGGACACCGGCGCGCTGATGAACCACATCGGCAAGGGCGAGCTGTGCTGGGGCGAGCAGCTGTCGGTCGACGGGATGCTCGCGAAGATCGCCTCCGTCACACCCGACGACATCCGCTCGGTGGCCCGCGAGATCCTGGGGTGGCGGCCCTCGCTGTCGGTCATCGGGCCACTGACCGACCGGCAGAGCGCCCGCCTCGACGAAACCGTCGCCTGACCGCAGGCCCGCCCGGCCTGCCCGACGCGGGCCCCGCAGGGCCCGTACCCGTGAAAGGGAACACGCACATGAGCAAGCTCCGCGTAGCAGTCCTCGGCGCGAAGGGCCGCATCGGCTCCGAGGCGGCCCGCTCCGTGGAGGGCGCCGACGACATGGAGCTCGTCGCCGCCCTGGACAAGGACGACTCCCCGGAGGCGCTCACCGAGGCGGGCGCCCAGGTCGCGGTGGACCTGACGCATCCGGACGCGGTGATGGACAACCTCGAGTTCTGCGTCGGCCACGGCATCCACGGCGTCGTCGGCACCACCGGCTGGACCGACGAGCGCCTCGGCAAGCTGCGCACCTGGCTGGAGGCGTCCCCGGGCACCGGAGTGCTGGTCGCGCCGAACTTCTCCATCGGCGCCGTGCTGACCATGCGCTTCGCTCGTCAGGCCGCCCGCTTCTTCGAGTCCGCCGAGGTCGTCGAGCTGCACCATCCGAACAAGGCCGACGCGCCCTCCGGCACCGCCACCCGCACCGCCCGGCTCATCGCCGAGGCGCGGGCCGAGGCGGGCCGCCCGGCGCAGCCGGACGCCACCACCTCCGCCCTCGACGGTGCCCGCGGCGCGGATGTGGACGGAGTCCCGGTGCACGCGGTGCGGCTGCGCGGACTGCTGGCGCACCAGGAGGTCCTCTTCGGCGACACCGGCGAGACCCTCACCATCCGACACGACTCACTGCACCACAGCAGCTTCATGCCCGGCATCCTGCTGGGAGTGCGCCGTGTGACGGACACCCCCGGCCTCACCGTGGGGCTGGAGCACTTCATGGACCTGGACTGAGAACCATGGGCGGAAAGATCACCTACGCCTTCCTCGCCGTCTCGCTGGTCGCCGTCTTCGCGGTGGTGGCGGTGCAGGGCGTGCTGCTGCTGAGGACGGGCGAGCCCGCCGCGATGGGGATAGGGGTCGTCGCCTTCGTCCTCCCGTGCGTCGGTGCCTGGTTCCTGTGGCACAACACCCGCTTCGCGCGGAACGCCGGCCGTCTGGCGCGGGAGCTGGAGGCCGAGGGCGGGCTGCCGCAGGACGGTCCCGCGCGGACGGCGGGCGGACGCGTGGACAAGGCGTCGGCGGACGAGGTATTCGCCCGGCGCAAGGAGGAGACCGAGGCCGCCCCGGACGACTGGCGCTGCTGGTTCCGGCTGGCCGTGGCCTACCACGACGCCCGGGACACCCCGCGGGCCCGCAAGGCCATGCAGCGCGCCATCGCACTGCACGACGGCAGGCCCGTGCGGGAGACCGCCGCCTGAACGGAGCCCGCCGCCCCGGGGCCCGTCGCGCCGGCGTGGGCTAGCGGCGGTTCTCCGCGGCCCAGCCCTCGACCACGTCCGCCGCCTCGTCGAAGGAGTCGGGGCGGGACAGGAAGTCGGCGTTGTGGTCGGTCAGCACCGGCCTCAGCGCCTCGCCGCGCCGCGGTTCGACGAGCAGGGCCTGCCCCTGCACGGTCCGCGGCAGGCCCAGCCATTTCACCGGCTGCTGTACGGTGCGCACGGCCGAGACCTCGCGCCAGGACAGCGTCGTGGTCGAGACCAGGCCCACCTGGCGTATCCCGCGGGCGCTGACCCACACCCCCACCCGCAGCAGCCGCAGCGCGTACGCGATCACCAGTGCCGCCACCAGCAGGCACACGAGTGCCTCCACGGCGGCGCCCGCCATGGCGATGATCAGGGTGGACATCAGCATGTAGGCGGCGAGCAGCAGAGTCAGCGCCGCTCCGGCGACCCGCCAGGGGCCCGGCCGGTAAGGTCGACGCCATCTCTCCCGCTCCTCGTACGGCAGCGGTGCGTCGGAGGCGGTGGCGTCCAGTTCGCCGTCGGCCGTCAGGAAGTGCAGTGGCACGGAATCCTCGCTCACGGACACAGTGGGTGGGGGCCTGTGAGCGAGGAGATTATCAGCGGCTCTCGGCGGCGGTCGGTCGGTCCGGCCCGCCGTCCTGCGGCCGCGGGGTGTCCAGGGCCGGCATCCCCAGGAGCAGGGATCCCACGAGGCCGGCGACCACGACCACTCCCAGCAGCACGCGACCGGCCATGTCCGCCCTCGACGGACGGCGGCGCGGCGGAGTGACGTTACTGCGGAAGTGCCCGGAGTCGGCGACGAAGGCGAAGGGCACGGACTCCTCGCGGCGGACCATCTGCTGCTGCTCCTTCAAGGGTGGTCTGTACTGCCACGGGGAGAACGCCCAGGCATTCGGGTAAGTGCCCGTTTTCCGTTGCTTGCGGAAGAATATCAGCGACCGTGCCCGCCGCCGTGCGGGCGGAGGCGGGCCGAGGGGGCGAGGTCGCCCCCCGGTTCGCCCCCGCCATAGGCTGTGCGCCGCCCCGACTTCCCGCGTGGCACGACCGAAAGGATTCCCGGTGTCCGACGCCCCCGACATCCGCTTCCGCAGTGACATGACCGTCGAGCTGGTCAAACACTCGGCCGCAGACACCGACGTGCTGTGGGCGGCGCGGGTCTCTACCGCGGGTGAGCAGTCCCTGGAGGAGCTGGAGAAGGATCCGCAGCGCTCCAGGGGGCTGATCAACTTCCTGATGCGCGACCGGCACGGCAGCCCGTTCGAGCACAACTCGATGACCTTCTTCATCAGCGCGCCGCTGTTCGTCTTCCGTGAGTTCCACCGCCACAGGGCCGGCTGGAGCTACAACGAGGAGAGCGGCAGGTACCGGGAGCTGGAGCCCGTCTTCTACGTGCCGGACACCTCCCGCAAGCTGGTGCAGGAGGGGCGTCCGGGCAAGTACCGGTTCGTCGAGGGCACGGCCGAGCAGCACCGGGGCACCGTCCGCACCCTTGAGGACAGCTACCGGCGCTCCTACGAGGCGTACCAGGGGATGCTGGACACGGGCATCGCCCGCGAGGTCGCCCGCGCGGCTCTTCCGGTCGGCCTTTACTCCTCGATGTACGCCACCTGCAACGCCCGGTCGCTGATGCACTTCCTGGGGTTGCGGACCCGGCACGAACTGGCGAAGGTGCCCTCCTTCCCGCAGCGGGAGATCGAGATGGTCGCCGAGCGCATGGAGGCGCACTGGGCCGGTCTCATGCCGCTGACGCACGAGGCGTTCAACGCCAACGGGCGGGTCGCCCCGTAGCACGTGGACCGTCGCTATCTATGTCCGGATTGCGGCTTTTGGAAATGTTCGTCTACGCTTTTCCCACGGACCCGGCACTGTCTGAACCCCCGAGCGGACAGTGCCGGGCTCCTCAACCGCCTCCCGAGGGCGCGCCGGACCTCAGGCTGCGAGTAGCGTGGGACCCATGGCTCCGACCTCCACACCGCAGACGCCCTTCGGGCGGGTCCTGACCGCGATGGTCACGCCGTTCACCGCGGACGGCGATCTCGACCTCGACGGCGCGCAGCAGCTCGCCGTCCACCTGGTGGACGCCGGTAACGACGGCATCGTCGTCAACGGCACCACCGGTGAGTCCCCGACCACCGGCGATGCGGAGAAAGCCCAGCTCGTGAGGGCCGTGGTCGAGGCGGTCGGAGACCGTGCCCACGTCGTCGCCGGAGCCGGCACCAACGACACCCGGCACAGCCTGGAACTGGCCCGTGCGGCCGAGCGGGCCGGCGCCCACGGCCTGCTGGCCGTCACGCCGTACTACAGCAAGCCCCCGCAGGAGGGCCTGTACCGGCACTTCACCGCCATCGCCGACGCCACCGGCCTGCCGGTCATGCTCTACGACATCCCCGGCCGCAGCGGCGTCCCCATCAACACCGAGACCATCGTCCGACTGGCCGAGCATCCGAGGATCGTCGCCAACAAGGACGCCAAGGGCGATCTGGGGCGCGCGAGCTGGGCCATCGCCACCAGCGGACTGGCCTGGTACAGCGGCGACGACATGCTCAACCTCCCGCTGCTGTCCGTCGGCGCCGTCGGTTTCGTCTCGGTCGTCGGCCACGTGGTCGCCCCCGAGCTGCGCGCTCTGCTGGACGCCCACCTCAGCGGCGACGTGACCAAGGCGACGGAGATCCACCAGAAGCTGCTGCCGGTCTTCACCGGTATGTTCCGCACCCAGGGCGTGATCACCACCAAGGCCGCCCTCGCACTCCAGAAGCTGCCGGCAGGTCCCCTGCGCATGCCGCTCGTCGAGCTGACCCCTGAGGAGACCGAGCAGCTCAAGCGCGATCTCGCCGCCGGCGGGGTACAGCTCTGAAACAGACTTCACAACTGGATACGGACCAACAACTGCAAGTGCACGACGATCGCGCGCCACGTGCCCGCCAGGGTGCGTGGCGCGCGTGGTGAGGAGAGACTTTTGAGTCACCCGCATCCCGAACTCGGCCCGCCGCCGCCACTGCCCGAAGGCGGCCTGCGCGTCACCCCGCTGGGCGGCCTGGGGGAGATCGGCCGCAACATGACCGTCTTCGAGTACGGCGGCCGGCTGCTCATCGTCGACTGCGGCGTCCTCTTCCCCGAGGAGGAGCAGCCCGGAGTCGACCTGATCCTCCCGGACTTCAGCTCCGTGCGGGACCGGCTGGAGGACATCGACGGCATCGTCCTGACCCACGGTCACGAGGACCACATCGGCGGCGTCCCGTACCTGCTGAGGGAGAAGCCGGACATCCCGCTGATCGGCTCCAAGCTGACCCTGGCCCTGATCGAGGCCAAGCTGCAGGAGCACCGCATCCGTCCCTACACCCTTGAGGTGACCGAGGGCGACCGCGAGCGCATCGGCCCCTTCGACTGCGAGTTCGTGGCGGTCAACCACTCCATCCCGGACGCCCTGGCCGTCGCCGTCCGCACCCCCGCGGGCATGGCCGTGCACACCGGTGACTTCAAGATGGACCAGCTTCCGCTGGACCGACGCCTCACCGACCTGCGCGCCTTCGCGCGTCTGGGCGAGGAGGGCATCGACCTGCTGCTGTCGGACTCCACGAACGCCGAGGTGCCGGGCTTCACCCCGCACGAGCGCGACATCTCCCAGGTGCTGCGCCAGGTGTTCGCCGGAGCACAGAGGCGCATCATCGTGGCGAGTTTCGCCAGTCACGTCCACCGCATCCAGCAGATCCTCGACGCGGCCCACGAGTACGGCCGCCGTGTCGCCTTCGTCGGCCGCTCGATGGTCCGGAACATGGGCATCGCCCGGGACCTGGGCTATCTCAAGGTGCCCGCGGGGCTCGTCGTGGACGTCAAGACGCTGGACGACCTGCCGGACGACGAGGTGGTACTCGTCTGCACCGGGTCGCAGGGTGAGCCGATGGCGGCGCTGTCGCGGATGGCCAACCGCGACCATCAGATCCGCATCGTCCCCGGCGACACGGTGATCCTGGCCTCCTCGCTGATCCCGGGCAACGAGAACGCGGTCTACCGGGTGATCAACGGGCTGACCCGCTGGGGCGCCAACGTCGTCCACAAGGGCAACGCCAAGGTCCACGTCTCCGGCCATGCATCGGCCGGCGAACTGCTGTACTTCTACAACATCTGCCGTCCGAGGAACCTGATGCCGGTCCACGGCGAGTGGCGCCATCTGCGCGCCAACGCGGAACTGGGCGCGCAGACCGGTGTACCCAAGGATCACATCGTGATCGCCGAGGACGGTGTGGTGGTCGACCTGATCGAGGGCAGGGCCAAGATCGCCGGAAAGGTCCAGGCAGGCTACGTATACGTCGACGGTCTGTCGGTCGGCGACGTCACCGAGACATCGCTGAAGGACCGCAGGATCCTGGGAGAGGAGGGGATCATCTCGATCTTCGTGGTGGTGGACAGCACCACCGGCAAGATCACAGGTGGTCCGCACATCCAGTCCCGGGGTTCCGGCATCGACGACAAGGACTTCGAGTCGGTGATCCCCAAGATCGACGAGGTCCTGGCCAAGTCGGCTCAGGACGGCATCTCCGAGCCGCACCAGGTGCAGCAGCTCGTCCGCCGTGTGGTGGGCAGGTGGGTGTCGGACAACTACCGCCGCCGGCCCATGATCCTCCCCGTGGTCGTCGAGGTCTGAGGCTCAACCAGGAGCGGGGCGCCCGGATTTGCATCCGGGCGCCCCGCTCCAGTACGTTTAGGGCTCCGCCGAACGGGAACCGAAAACAGTCTTGCACTGGAAGGTTCCCGGCCGCCGGAATCAGTGAACGGGACGGAAACGGACCGGAAAATGATTCTGGTAAG